>NZ_JBYSYH010000001.1:919897-1427225 GCF_058783025.1 Caulobacter sp. FW305-C-30-S16
CCTCGAGCCGGGCGATGGTCTGGAACTCGGCGCGGAGGCGGGTCGCTTCCTGGTTCGAGATCGAGCCATTGCGGACGCCCGCGTCGATGCGCGCGTCAAGCTGGGCCTGGCGCTGGTTGATGTTGGTCCAGCCGCCGTCGCTGTCCTGGCGTTCAAGCCTGATCCGCATGCTGAGGGCGTCGAAGCGACGGTCCAGATCGGCCCGCTCCCGCACCGACAGGCCGCCGGCGCTGTACCGGCGCTCAAGGGTGATCAGCGAAGAAAGTTCGCGACGCAGGACGCCGGCTTCCGAGCGGGTCAGCGTCCTCTGCTGTTCGCCCTGGCTGATGCGACGCTCCAGCCACGCCTGACGCCGGGAGATCGAGACCCACTGGCCTTGCGAGCCGTAGCCCCAGCCCTGCTCGCCGAAGCGCGGATCCGTGCGGGGGTCGCCATAGCCGCGCTCGCCCCAGACCGGGTAGCGCGCGCCGGGTTCATAGAGGGTCTGGTCGCTGCCGCCGAGCAGCGCCCCGGCGATGATGCCGACGATCGCGCCGACGGCGGCCTGGCCGGACGAACGCGGCTCGATGTAGGACCCGGCGCTGCCCTGGGCGCCGACACAGGACAGGACGCCGTCACGATTGGCGATGTCGCTGCGGCAGTGCGGATAGTAGATCGAGCTCCAGCGCCAGCGACCGTCGTTGGCGCGGCAGACGGCGGTCACATAGCCGCTGTTCAGGGTTTCGATGTCCTGGCACGAGCCCGAGAGGCTCTGGGCCGGGGAGGCGCGGTACTGGGCCTGCGCCGGAACGGCGGTCAGTGCCAACGCGCTGGCGGCCAGGAAGGCCATGGTGTTGAATTTCGTCATAACGGTCTCTTTGCGAGAAGGCGCCGGATACCAGCGTCGAGGGGGTCACATGCCGGCCGGAGCCGCGTGGCGCGGCAGTGTCGGTTCGTGGCTGCCTCGGAAACGGCCCTGCGCGGCATAGGTTGCGCGCCAGTAGAGAAACAGGTTCGAGCGGTCGTTCACCGCCGGTTCAGGTCATCGCGTCAATCGGTTCCATGCATCGACAAGGGTTGCGGCCCGGCGATCACCTGTCGGTGCTTCGGACGACGGGCCCGGCGAGCGACACGCCTTCGTCGCCCTGTCGGACGTCAGTCGCCCGGGGCGTAGCGCAGGAACTGCACCCGGGCGGCCCCGTAGTCGCGCGCGTCCAGCGTCTCGAAGCCGGGGGGAGCCAGGTCGATCTCGTCGCTGGCCCGTTCGACCATCAGCACGGCGCCGGGCTTGAGCCAGCCGCCGCTCGCCAGCCCGGCCAGGGCCGGTTCGCAGAGGCCCTTGCGATAGGGCGGGTCGAGGAAGGCCAGGTCGAACGGCTCACCCGCGCTCGCCGGGCGCTGGCCCAGGTCGGTCGCGTCGCGGCGGTGAATGCGGGTGGCCCCGAACAGACCCAGCGCGTCGATGTTCTCGCGGATCGCGCCGCGCGCCGCTTCGTCGGTCTCGACGAACAGGCAGAAGGCCGCGCCGCGCGACACAGCCTCGAACCCCAGCGCGCCGGACCCGGCGAACAGATCGATGACCCGCGCGCCGGGCAGGTCGCCGGCCCAGGGGGCGTGCTCGAGGATGTTGAACACCGCCTGCCGCGCCCGGTCGCTTGTCGGACGGGTCGCCTCGCCCGGCGGGGTCTTGAGAGGCCGCCCGCGATGGGCGCCGGACACGATACGCACGCTTCAGCTCCAGCGAAGCGGGGGCGCTTCGGCCTTCAGCGATAGCAGCGCGGTCCGCAGCCCGTCCATGAATTCGCCGCGCTTGCCCTCCCAGTGGACGGGCGGTCCGATCAGCACGGCGCAGTTCAGCGGCACGGGGATCACCTCGCCCTTGGGCAGAACGCGGCCGGCGCCCTGGATCCACACCGGCGTCACGGGGGCGTCAGGAAAGGCTTCTGCCAGCCGGGCGACGCCGCTCTTGAGCGCCGCCATCTCGTCGGAGGCGTCGCCGCGCGTGCCTTCCGGGAAGACCACGATGATGTCGCCGGCCGCCAGGGCCTCGCGGGCCGGGGCAAGCACATCCTCGCCGGTCCCGGCCTTGCCGCGCGCGATGGGCACGATGCCGATCAGGTTGCGCGAGAACCAGCCGATCACCGGATCCCGCAGAAAGTAGTCGGACGCCGCCGCCGGCCGCACCCGCATCACCGCCCGACTGGGGAAGATACTCAGCAGAAGCAGGGTGTCCATGTGGCTGTTGTGGTTGGCCGCGACGATGGCCGGGCCCTTCAGCGGCAGGTGCTCGCGCCCGCTCACGTCGGCCCCGGTGAGGAATCGCGCGATCGGCCGGACGATCAGCAACAGAAGCAGCCAGCGAACCCAGGTCACGACGCGTCCCCTCAGAACTTCGCCAGCGAGAACCAGGCGAGGAGGTGGAAGTACAACGGCGCGGTGAAGGTAAGGCTGTCAATCCGGTCGAGGATGCCGCCGTGACCGGGGATCAGGTGCGATGTGTCCTTGACCCCGATGTCGCGCTTGATCGCGCTCATCGTCACATCGCCCGCGAAGCCGGAGACCGGCAGCACGACGGCGAGGGTGGCGAGGCCGACGCCGCCGAGCGGCAGGAACAGCGGCCCGACGAACCAGATCAGCGCCGCGGTGCTGGCCCATCCGCCGAGGAAGCCCTCCCAGGTCTTGTTGGGGCTGACCTTGGGGATGATCTTGTTGCGCCCGAACAGCTTGCCCCAGACATACTGCGCCACGTCGTTGAACTCGGTGGCGACCAGCAGGAAGAACACCAGACCCGCCGCGCCCGCCGGCGCCTGGTCCGCCGGGGTCCGCATCAGAAAGGCCGCGTAGCCGATGTTGTAGACGCAGGTCATCAGCCCCCAGTGGAACAGGGCGACGCTCGACAGATAGCCCTTCGTCTGGCCGATCACCGCCATCAGCCAGGGCAGGATCAGGAAGGCGTAGACCGGGATGATGACGAGGTAGATGCCGTAGATGTCGGCGGCGACGAAGGCGTAGCTGACCGGGATGGTCAGATAGCAGCCGAGGATGATCAGCCGGTCCTCGCGCCGCGTCGGGGCCAGCGACAGGAACTCGCGCAGGGCGATGAACGACACCACGGCGAACAGCGCCAGGGTCGCCTGCCATCCCGCCAGCAGTGCGGCGGCCAGCAACAGGACCATCACCCACCAGCTCGACATCCGCTGGCGCAGTTCGCGGTAGTCCTTCGACGGGCGGGCCACGGTCAGCACCGCCGCCACCAGGCTTCCGAGCACGAGCAGGGCGAAGATCCCGCCCAGACCCCACAGCAGCGACATCGGCTGGGCGTTGTGAAAGTCGACGATCAGCCGGATGATATCCATGGTCAGGTCCTGATCCGGCCGGCCCCCGAAGGGCGCGCCGGGGAGACCTTGCCGTGCGGAGCGATCCGGTCAAGGCTTCGCGCATGCAGAGGTTGCTCCGGTCCAGTCTGGTCCATGTCGCGTTCGGCTTCCTGCTGATGGGCGGCTGGGCCCTGTTCGCCAATCGCGCGCACGGTCTGGGCGCCGCCTGGCTGCCCGCGCTGGCCCAGGGGACGCTGTCCGGCGCCCTGACCGGAGCGCTCAAGAAGACGCTGGAGGCGCTGGATGGCCGGCTCGGCGGTCTCTTCGCCTACATGATCCCGCCCGCGGTGACGGCCGGCTCGATTCTCGTGCTGCTGGTGCTCGTTCATACGCTGATCGGCACGCCCGAGCTCCTTGCGACCATCGCCTTTCCGTGGAGCGTCTCGACCCTCTACGCCATCGTTTACAACGCCGGCCTGGTCCGGGCCCGCCGGAGCGCCGCATGACCGAGACCCCCGAGAACCGTCGTCCGCTGAAGACCCGGTCGAAAGCCTGGGCCGGCGCGCTCGCAGCGCGGCTTGGACGGGCGCGGATCAGCCCCGACATCATCTCGCTGTTCTCGGTCGTCTTCGCCGTGCTCGGGGCGGGGCTTCTGATGATCAGCGGGCTGGAGGACCAGGCCGGGCTGCGCGCCGCCTGCCTGATCGGCGCGGCGATCTGCATCCAGCTGCGACTGCTGGCCAACATGCTCGACGGGATGGTCGCGGTCGAGCATGGCCTCGGCTCCAGCGCGGGGGCGATCTGGAACGAGCTGCCCGACCGGGTCGCCGACGCCCTGTTCCTCGTCGGCGCGGGCTATGGGGCCTGGGCGATGGGGCTGACGGCCGGCTCCTGGCTGGGCTGGCTGGCGGCGTTGCTGGCGGTGATGACGGCCTATGTCCGCGAGCTCGGGCGCGGCCTCGACTTTCCCGCCGACTTCTCCGGCCCGATGGCCAAGCCCCACCGCATGTTCGCCCTGACGGTCGCCTGCGTGGTCAGCGCGCTGGAGCCGCTGTGGGGCGGGCAGGGGCAGGTGCTGATGATCGGCCTTGGGGTGATCGCGGCGGGTACCGTCTGGACCCTGATCCGCCGGACCCGGACCCTGGCCCTGCGCCTGGAAGAGCGGCAGTCGGAGCAGGAACGCACGCGATAGTCCTCCTCCTGTCGCGGGAGAAGGGCTCTATTTGCGCTTCGCCGGACCGCCGCTGCGAGGGCCTTTGGGGGCCGCTGTCGGACGCGGTCCGCGCGGTCCCGCGGGCTTCGCCGCGCCCGTGGGTTTGGCGTAGGTCCGCGGCCTGTCGGCTCCGGCCGCCCGCGCCGCCTTGGGCGTTTCGCTCCAGTGCTTCTTCGCACCGGCCTTCGCCGCCGGCGCCGCCTTCTTCGGCGTGCGCAGGCCGCCGGGCTTCCTCGGCTTGGCCTTGGCCCAGCCGGGCTTCTTCGCCTGACGTTCGCCCTTCAGCTCGCCGCTCTCCTGACCGGGACGCAGCGCGTTCCGATGCGGCTTCGCCGCGGGCGCCGCGCCGCCGACGCCGTCTTCCGCGCCGCTGCGGCGACCCGCTGACAGGGCGGCCCTGAACTGCACCGCAGCGCCGGTCGGCATGTTGGCGGCGGGGATGAAGTCGGCCAGCAGTTCGCGGATCACCCGCGGCCCGACCTCCTCGACCTCGCCGGCCGCCAGCGTGCCCAGCGAAAACGGCCCGTAGCTGAGGCGCAGCAGGCGGTTCACCTTCAACCCGATGGCTTCGAGTACGCGGCGGACCTCGCGGTTCTTGCCTTCGGACAGGGTGACCGTGATCCAGACGTTGCGCGCGCCGTCCCGGTCGCCCGTGGCCTTGTCGAGGTTGGCGTCGATCGCCCCGTAGCGCACGCCCTCGACGGTGATGCCGTTCTTCAGCGTGTCGAGCTTCTCCTGGGTCGTGTAGCCGAAGGCGCGCGCCCGGTAGCGGCGCACCCAGCCGCTCGACGGCAGCTCCAGCGCCCGCGACAGCTCCCCGTCGTTGGTCAGCAGCAGCAGGCCTTCGGAATTGATGTCCAGCCGCCCGATGGAGATGACGCGCGGCAGGCCCTCGGGCAGGGCGTCGAACACCGTCGGCCGGCCGGCCGGGTCGTTGTGGCTGGTCAGCAGGCCGACCGGCTTGTGGTAGCGGAAGACACGGGTCGGCTCCTTGCCGCCGACCACCTCGCCGTCGACGGTGACGATGTCGCCGGGCTCGACCTTTACGGCCGGCGTGGTCAGGGTCTGGCCGTTGATCGCCACGCGGCCTTCCTCGATCAGCCGCTCGACTTCGCGGCGCGAGGCGACCCCGGCCCTGGCCAGGACCTTGGCGACGCGATCATTCTGTTGGGAAGAATCCTGTGCAGTCATGTGACCGGCTCCGTTAGAAGGCTGTGTCGCCTCCCGGCGATACCCGGCCCTTTAAGCACGGAAACGGCCCCCTGACGACCTTGAGCGATCACGACGCGATGCAGATCGCCCTCGCCGAGGCGCGGGACGCCGCCGCGCGCGGCGAAACGCCCGTCGGCGCAGTGATTCTGGATCCGGCGACAGGGGTGGTGCTGGCGCGCGCAGGCAATGGTCCCATCGGCGCCCATGACCCGACCGCGCACGCCGAGATCGTGGCGATGCGGCGCGCGGCGGCGAGCCTCGGCAACTACCGCCTGACCGGCCTGACGCTGGTGGTCACGCTGGAGCCCTGCGCCATGTGCGCCGGCGCGATCAGTCACGCGCGCATCGGCCGGGTCGTGTTCGGCGCCGACGACCCCAAGGGCGGGGCTGTGATCCATGGAGCCCGCTTCTTCGATCAGCCGACCTGCCACTGGCGGCCGGAGGTCGCCGGGGGCGTGCTGGCGGACGAAAGCGCCGACCTGCTGCGCGGCTTCTTCCGGGCCCGGCGCGGGAAGTGACGTCCGGGACTGATCGGAGCACACTGCCCCGGACGCCGGAGGCATCGTCATGAAGACCATCGCATTCGTCGTGCTGTTGTTGACCGCCTCGCCCGCCGTGGCCGGAGAGGCGTCGAAGGTCGAGGACCTCGCCTGGATGGCCGGCAGCTGGACGCAGGAGGCGGGCGGCAAGGTCGTTCGCGAAACCTGGTTGCCGCCTGTCCAGGGGGCCATGGCGGGCGTCACCCAGACCCACCGCCCGGGCAAACCCGCCTCGACCGAGTTCAGCACAATCACCACCGGGTCCGCAGGCGTGACCTTCACCGCCTATGTCGCCGGCCAGGCTCCGACGGCCTTCGTGCTCCGGCCGGGCGCGCCGGGCGAGGCGGTGTTCGAGAACCCAGATCACGACTTCCCGCAGCGGGTGATCTACCGGAAATGCGGCGAGGATCTCTGCGCGCGGATCGAGGGCGCGATCAACGGCCAGACACAGGGCATGGACTGGCGCTACCGCCGCGTCCCCTAACCGGCCAGGCGCAGGCCCTCCGGCGTTGACCGCAGCGGCGTACTCTCGATGATCAGGTGCAACGGCGGGAAGTCGGGCGAAGGCTCGACAGCCCGTACGCCGTCCGCCGTGACCTGACTTAACTGTCCGGGCATGTCGTCGACCACCAGCCGGCCGGCCAGCACCGAACGCAGGTCAGAGTCGTGCAGGGCGGTGAAACAGGTTGCGGCGGCCTCGTCGCCCTGAAGCAGGGCGAGCGTGACCGCCTCCTGGCGCAGTTCCATCGCAAGGGGGATCAGTTCGTCCGGATCGATGCTGGCGGCGCCCGGGTCGGTCAGAAGGAACACGCCCGCCGCGACTTCGCCGAAGCGACGCGGTCTCGACCATCGGCTCACCAGGAAGGCGGCGGCGACGCGCCGAACCATCAGGCTCGAAGCGCCGCAGCCATCAGCGGCCGGGTCAATCAGGATGCGGAGACAGGCGAGTGCGGTCATGACCACACCCTGGCTCGCGGTAGTTACCAGAAACCCTTGGTTGCGTGTGACGCGTTGTCGCACAATGACTGGTTGCGTCGTCAGGTCGCAGGCCGCGACGCCGGCTAGGTGACGATTTCCTGCAGGCGGAAGTCCAGCCGCTCCTTCACGCCCTGCCAGTCGTAGTCGCAGATCGACAGGACGGCCGTGTCCCGGACATGACCGGTCCAGGTGATCTTGTGGTTGCGCAGGGTGCCTTCCTTCGTGGCGCCCAGCTTCAGCACGGCCGCCTCGCTGCGGGCGTTGCGTTCGTCGATCATGAACTCCACCCGGATCGCGCCGGCGTCGAAGGCCTGGGTCAGCATCAGCCGCTTCGATTCGGGGTTCACCGGACCGGACCGCACGTCCGGATGCAGGAAGGTCGCGCCGATCTCGACGCCCTTGTGCAGGCGACGGATGTTGAGAAAGCTCGAGGTTCCGACGATCCTCTTGTCGGACAGTCGGCGGATCGCGTAGCCGATCCGCTCGCCGCGACCGGTCTCACCCTGCAGCGCGCCCCACCAGTCGCTGAAGCCCTCGCCGCAGCCGTTGACCGACATGATCTCCCAGGCTTCGGGGTCGCAATCGATGGCGCCGCGCAGTTCGTCCCTGTGCTCGGCGGTGATCGGTTCGAGCCGGACGTAGCGGCCTTTGAGGACTTTGGCTTTCAGGTTCATGGCGACAGCTTGCCGAAGGCGAAGGCGGTTGTGAACAGCCTACGAAGATTTAATGTGGCGTCTCAGAAAATTTATGTCTTATATAAAAATATCAACATCACAGCTGGAGCGGCCTCCATGCCGTACGACGCCTCGGACAAGTTTCTTCGCCGGCAGGCCATCTTCCTGCAGGCGGCCGCGACCATCATCGTGGTGGGGACCGTCCTCAACTATCTGCGCACAGGCGAGGTGATCCCCTTCCTGTTCGCCCTGTTCGGGAGCGGTCTCACCCAGCTGGAGATCGACGGTTGCCTCAAGGGGCTGGCCCTGGCGCTGCCCAGCTTCTGCTACGCGGGCGCCGTGCTGGCGGCGGGCGGCATTTTTGGCCGGATCGCCACGGGCGAGATCTTCAGCGCCCGCAACAGCGCGACGCTGGGTGCGGTCGGAGGCTGGCTGTCGATGGGCGCGCTCGTCGCCATGATCGTGACGCCGGCCGTCGTCGACTGGCTCGACCTGGGCGCGCTGCGCTTCCGCACCCAGCCGCAGGACATGCTCATCGCGGTGATCGGCGGCCTGATCCAGATGCTGGGCCTCGTTCACGCCCGGGCGACCGCGTTGCGGTCCGAGCTCGACGAAATCATCTAGGGGGAAATCACATGTCCAACGCCAAGTTGACCGACCAGGCCAAGACCTTCGAAGTGATCGCATGGATCGCGGTGGTGACGCTGGCCCTGCAGTTCCTCGTCTTCCTGAAGCTGTTCACGCTCATTGGTCCGGCGAACGATGCGATCAGGTACGGCGACTGGGCCGGTCTCAGGTTGGCCCTGCCGCCGGTATTGTCGCGGATGGTCGATGTGCTGCCGGCGCTGATCTACCTCAGCGGCGTGCTGGCGGCGGCGCGCATCTTTGGCCGGGTGGCCAGGGGTGAGCTGTTCTCCCGCGCCAACTCCGACGGTCTGGCCGAAGTCGGCTCTTCCCTGCTGTGGGGCGCGGCCGCCAGTGCGGTGATCGTGCCCTGGATCAAGAGCTGGCTGGACGGCGAGTACGGCTTCGCGGGCTTCCATCTCGAGATGGAGACCTGGGTGATCGCCGTGATCGGCGGGGCGATCCTGATCCTCGGCAAGATGATGGCCCAGGCCCGCCGGCTGCAGTCCCAACTCGACGAGATCATTTAGGCCCGTGCCCGTTATCGTCACCCTCGACATCATGCTGGCCCGCCGCAAGATGAAGGCGCGGGATCTGGCCCAGCGTATCGGCCTGTCCGAGACCCAGCTCTCCCTGCTGCGGACCGGCAAGGTGCGGGGGATGCGGTTCGACACCCTGTCCAAGCTCTGCGCGGTTCTGGAGTGCACGCCCGGGGAGTTGCTGGACTACCGGTATGACGAGGGGGACATGGCGGCGGTGGTTGAAGAACCGTAGTCCTCCCCGCTGTGGGGGGAGGATTGGTTTGAAGCTTGCCCCTGACGTCACCCGCCGTTACCTTGCGCTCAAACAACCGTTTGAAAAGGGCAGGGCCGACCCATGGACTTCGATATCTCTCCCAAACAGCGCCAGTTCCTCGACCGCGTCGTCGCGTTCATGGACGAGCACATCGCCCCGGCGATCCCCCGCTACAACGAGGAAATGAACGTCCTCGGCGACGAGCGCTGGAAGGTCGTGCAGGTCGTCGAAGAGCTGAAGGCCAAGGCCAAGGCCGCCGGCCTGTGGAACTTCTTCATGCCGCCGCACAGTGGCCAGACCCATGTGGATGACACCTTCCAGTTCGAAGGCATCCAGCTGACCAACCTCGAATACAGCATGATCGCCGAGCAGATGGGCAAGATCGGCTTCGCGTCCGAGGTGTTCAACTGCTCCGCGCCGGACACCGGCAACATGGAAGTGCTGATGCGTTACGGCACGCTGGAGCAGAAGCATCGCTGGCTGAAGCCGCTGATGAACGGCGAGATCCGCTCGGCCTTCCTGATGACCGAGCCCGACGTCGCCTCCTCGGACGCCACCAACATCGAAACCGACATCCGTCGCGAAGGCGACGAGTACGTCATCAACGGCCGCAAGTGGTGGTCGTCCGGCGTGGGCGATCCGCGCTGCAAGGTGGCGATCGTCATGGGCAAGACCGACCCGACGAACGCCAGCCGTCACGCCCAGCAGTCGCAGGTTCTCGTGCCGCTCGACGCGCCGGGCATCGAGATCGTCCGCATGCTGCCGGTGTTCGGCTACGACGACGCCCCGCACGGCCACGCCGAGGTTCTGCTGAAGAACGTCCGGGTGAAGGTCGAGGACGCGCTGCTGCTCGGCGAGGGCCGCGGCTTCGAGATCGCCCAGGGGCGACTTGGCCCGGGCCGTATCCACCACTGCATGCGCACCATCGGCACGGCGGAAGTCGCGCTGGAAAAGATGTGCAAGCGTCTGATGAGCCGCAAGGCGTTCGGCAAGTACCTGTCCGATCACTCGGTCTGGGAACAGCGCGTCGCCGAAGCCCGCATCGACATCGAGATGTGCCGTCTGCTGTGCCTCAAGGCGGCGGACATGATGGACAAGGCCGGCAACAAGTCGGCCCGTCTGGAGATCGCCATGATCAAGGTGGCGGCGCCCCGCATCGCCCTGAAGATCATCGACGACGCCATCCAGGCCCACGGCGGCGCCGGCGTGACCACCGACTTCGGTCTCGCCTCCGCCTACGCCCACCAGCGCACCCTGCGCCTGGCGGACGGCCCGGACGAAGTCCACTGCCGCACCATCGCCCGCGATGAATTCGGCAAGTACGGCGACCTGAAGATGCAGCAGAAGGCCGAGCGCGAGCGCAGCCTGGAAGTCGCCGGCATCCGCTAGGACGCACGGGGACACTTACCGAGGGTACGTGTCCCCTGATCCAGCTAACCTGATCAGCCCCGCCGGTGGAAACGCCGGCGGGGTTTTTCCTGGCGCGGCGACACCTACCGAAGGCACGTGCCCCTCAGAGCTACTTCGCCTCGACGACGTCCCCGCTCTGGATGGCGCCGGCCGTGAAGGCCCACGGAACCTCGACGCCGGTGAAGGCGACCGGAACACCCACGCAGTCGATCGGTCCAGGTCCGTCGCAGACGTGGAAATGCAGATGCGGCTCGGTCGAGGAGCCTGAGCTTCCCACCTGGCCGATCACCGCGCCGGCCTGGACGGTCTGGCCGGGCTTCACCCGCGCAGAGCCCGGCTTCATGTGGGCGTAGACGCTGAATTCCCCCCACGGATGCCGGATCACGACGTAGTTGCCGGCGAGGAACGCCGATCCCTTGGCCATGCCCTCGGCCTGCCAGGCCTGGACGCGTTCGGCGTAGGCCTCGGTTGTCTCGTCCGGCCGCCGGAACTGCGCCGGATCCTCGATCTGGTCGGAGACCACGGCGACGACCTCGCCGTCCGCGGCGGCCCGAATACTCGCGCCGTAGACGGCGTAGTCGGTGAATTTCACGCCATCGCCCCGGTGGGTCGCGCCTCCGTCGGCCAGACGGACGATGTCGTACGCGAACGCTTCGGGGGGCGCCCAGCGGTGATGGGTGTGCGGGGTCGGCCCGGCCTGGACGTAGAGCCGGCCGGCCAGCGGGAAGATGTAGCGGGCTTGCGGCGGCGTGCTGTCGATCGCGATCGTCGACTGGCCGAGCAGGGTCCCGTCGGCGGCGCGGGCCGTGATGCGCAAGGCGTCCCGCGAACCGGTCCAGGCGAACAGCTGGTTCGTCACCAGCAGGCCCTGTCCGGGCGCCAGCGCCGGGCTGGAAGCCAGCGCCGAGGCGGGCTCGCCCAGGACGTCGCCGAACAGGAAGCCGAGCTGGCCCATCATGCCGGAGGCCTGCAGGCCGGCGCCGCCCTTCGCCGTGCGGTCGAGATCGGCGGCGTGCAGAGTCCGGGTTTCCATGACATCGCCGCCGCGCATCACCTCGAACAGCAGGCTGTCGACGGTGATCGGCGCGGCGCCTGTATTGATGATGGCGGCGTTCGGCAGGAGCAGGCTCTGGACGCCGCGGGCGCTGTCGAGCGGATAGATGTGCAGCGGCGCGTGCGGGAACGTCCTCACCGACGCGGGGGCGGTCTGCGCCTGGGCGGTCCCGGCCAGGGCAAGGGCAAGCAGGAAACTGGCGATGATCGGCGTGCGCATGGACAGCCCTCCAGCGGTTTGTTTCGCGGAAGGAAACACAGGGCGACGCTCGCTGCCGCTTAATTCGCGGTAAGGCGAATCCTCACCCGGAGGTCGGCCTCATCCGCCGCGACGACCCGGTCGGTCACCGCAAGCAGGGAAAGCCCGGCCACGGCCGCGATGACGGCACGCGTCATGGCCGGGCTCCCGGTCACTGCGGATAGACCAGCGCGATGGTCACGGCGCCGCCGTCGGCGGGAACCGTGAACTTCACTTCGTCAAACGTCGGCGCGCGATTGGTCGGCGCCTGGCCGCTCATGCCCCAGCCCTCGGCTGGCATGCCGTTGGCCTGCCGGTCCATGGACCAGTCGTTGTCGGCGTCGTGCAGGACCATCACGGCATAGTCGCCGGGCGCGACGTCCTGGACCGTGAACACCTGGGCGCCCGCTTGGGCGGGGCCCGTGGCGCCGTTGGCGCCCTGCGGCTTCATGAACTGCTCCCGCGTCTGCAGCGAGACCAGCATCTGGCCGCCCTGCGCCTGCACGCCGGTGAGCGTCACCGTCACATCCGCGGCCGCCGCCGCAGTCGCCATACCTGCGCCGATCAGCAGCGTGGCCAGGCTCAATCCAACTCGTGTCATGGGGTGTCTCCTTGTTCCGATAAGGCACTTTAAAAAGCAAAGTGATCTGTCGTCAAGGGTGGGCTTTGCCTCCTCCTTGGGGGGAGGGTGGACGCCTTCAAACGTTGAACACCGGCCCCGCGGTCAGCTGGCGGCTGGCCCAGAAGGGCAGCGACAGGGTCAGTCCCATCAGCACATCCAGCAGCAGGCCCTGGATGCCCGCCGGGTCGGCCTGGCCGTCGAGCACGCTGGACGCCAGCCGGCCGATGGCTGAACCCGCCCACAGCAGCGACAGAGCCAGGGCCATGCTGGCGCCGACCGACGGGTAGTAGCCGAGCAGCCCGGCGGCGCCCGCGTGGGACATCAGCAGCATCGCCCCGAAGCTTCGCGCCGCTGGGAGAGCGCCCGGCGTTCCCTCCAGCGAGGCCAGGCCGCGCTTCGCCAGCGCCTCATGCGGGCGGGCCAGCACATAGCCGCCCAGACCTCCCGCCAGACAGCAGGCGAACACGGCGAGGACGTAGGGAATCAAGGGTCTGCTCCGGACTGTGACGGCCAGGCGGCCCGGTCAGGTCGCTGACCGTCGCGCTGACAGGATCATGCATGGGGGCTCCTCATGCGGCCCCGACCTTATCGGTTAAAATCGGCCGTCGGGAGGGCCTCAATCGCCGGCCGTTCCCTTGACTCGACAGGTCCGCGCACCTAACTGCCCACCGTCGTTGGCACTCGGGGATCAAGACTGCTAACAGCGGCCCCCCGATGGTCGGCGAAGACCATTCAAACAAGCAATTCGCATACGGAGACGACCCGATGAAGTTTCGTCCTCTTGGCGACCGCGTCCTTGTGAAGCGTGTCGAGGAAGAACAGAAGACCAAGGGCGGGATCATCATCCCCGACACGGTCAAGGAAAAGCCGCAGGAAGGCGAAGTGATCGCCGTCGGACCCGGCGCCCGCGACGACGCCGGCAAGGTCCACGCTCTCGACGTGAAGGCGGGCGACCGCATCCTGTTCGGCAAGTGGTCCGGCACCGAAGTGAAGGTGGACGGCGAAGACCTGCTGATCATGAAGGAAAGCGACGTCCTGGGCGTGGTCGAGAAGTAAGACCCTCCGGCGACAGCCGGGACCCGGATACAGCCGCTGACCAGCGCAATTTGACCTGAACCTAGTCCCTCTACGATCTGGACCCCGGCATTCGCCGGGGTGAGCGGATCGAGGGATGCCAAGAAAGAGAGCTCCGAAATGGCCGCTAAAGACGTCTATTTCTCTTCCGACGCGCGCGACCGCATGCTGCGCGGCGTCAACATCCTCGCCAACGCGGTGAAGGTGACCCTCGGCCCCAAGGGCCGCAATGTCGTGATCGAAAAGTCCTTCGGCGCCCCGCGCTCGACCAAGGACGGCGTCTCGGTCGCCAAGGAAATCGAACTGGCTGACCGCTTCGAGAACCTCGGCGCCCAGCTGATCCGCGAAGTCGCTTCCAAGACCAACGACAAGGCCGGCGACGGCACGACGACCGCCACCGTTCTGGCCCAGGCCATCGTGGTCGAAGGTCTGAAATCGGTTGCGGCCGGCATGAACCCGATGGATCTGAAGCGCGGCATCGACAAGGCCGTGATCAAGGTCGTCGAGGAGATCAAGTCGACCTCCAAGAAGGTCTCGGCCAACAGCGAAATCGCCCAGGTCGGCACCATCTCGGCCAACGGCGACGCCGAAGTCGGCGAGATGATCGCCCGCGCCATGGAAAAGGTCGGCAACGAAGGCGTCATCACGGTTGAAGAAGCCAAGACCGCCGAGACCGAACTCGACGTCGTCGAAGGCATGCAGTTCGACCGCGGCTACCTGTCGCCCTACTTCGTGACCAACGCCGAAAAGATGGAAGTGCAGCTCGAAGAGCCGCTCATCCTGCTGTTCGAAAAGAAGCTCTCGGGCCTGCAGCCCCTGCTGCCGGTGCTGGAAGCCGTGGTTCAGTCGGGCCGCCCCCTGCTGATCATCGCCGAGGACATCGAAGGCGAAGCCCTGGCCACGCTGGTGGTCAACAAGCTGCGCGGCGGCCTGCGGGTCGCGGCGGTCAAGGCGCCGGGCTTCGGCGATCGCCGCAAGGCGATGCTGGAAGACCTCGCCATCCTGACCGGCGGTCAGGTGATCAGCGAAGACCTCGGCATCAAGCTCGAGAACGTCACCCTCGAGATGCTCGGCAAGGCCAAGAAGGTCACCATCACCAAGGACGACACCACGATCGTCGACGGCGCTGGCGACAAGGACGGCATTGAAGCCCGCATCGCGCAGATCAAGCGCCAGATCGAAGACACCTCGTCCGACTACGACAAGGAAAAGCTGCAGGAACGTCTGGCCAAGCTGGCCGGCGGCGTTGCGGTCGTTCGCGTCGGCGGCGTGACGGAAGTCGAAGTGAAGGAAAAGAAGGACCGCGTCGACGACGCCCTCAACGCGACCCGCGCGGCCGTGGAAGAAGGCATCGTCCCCGGCGGCGGCATCGCGCTGCTGAAGGCCTCGAAGATCCTCGAAGGCATGATCGGCGACAACGCTGACCAGACCGCGGGCATCGCCATCGTCCGCCGCGCCCTGCAGGCTCCGATCCGTCAGATCGCCGAAAACGCCGGCGTTGAAGGCTCGATCGTCGTCGGCAAGGTGCTGGAAAGCAAGGACGCCGCCTTCGGCTTCAACGCCCAGACGGAAGAGTACGGCGACCTGGTGAAGATGGGCGTCATCGACCCCGCCAAGGTTGTCCGCACGGCTCTGCAGGACGCGGCTTCGGTCGCCGGCCTGCTGATCACCACCGAAGCGGCCATCGTCGAAGCCCCGAAGAAGTCCTCGGGCGGCGGCGCCGGCGGCATGCCCGGCGGCGGTATGGGCGGCATGGGCGACATGGACTTCTAGTCCAGTCGACTTCGCTGAAATGATGAAGGGCGGTTCCGGAAACGGAGCCGCCCTTTTTCTTGTCTGAAGGGCTAGTCCCGCTCTTCCCGCGGCCCGATCAGCATGTGGCCGAGCCAGCTGACGACGCCGACGATGACCGCGCCGAACAGGGCCGGCCAGAAGCCCGCCACGGTGAAGCCGTCCATCAGCCAGGCGGTCAGGCCGATCATCCCGGCGTTCACCACCAGCAGGAACAGGCCCAGGGTGATGAAGGTGATCGGCAGGGTGAAGAAGAACACCACCGGCCGCACCACGGCGTTGACCACGCCGAGCAGCAGGGCGGCGATCACCAGGCTCTGGGTGTCGCTGAACTGGATCCCCTGAACGAACCTCTGCGCCAGCCACAGCCCGGCCATGCCGACCAGGGTGCGCAGGAAAAGTCTGATCAGCAACATCGGGTGTCTCCCCTTGGGTGGGCGCCAGCCTAGCCCGGCCGGCGCGCAGCCTCCAGTCTGATCAGGTCCCGATCGGATCGTTGGCCGGCAGGCAACCCTGGACGGGCACGCCGTAGAGGTTGGCCATGAACTCCAGCGACGCCCGTTCGATCAGCGTGCGAACGCCCAGCTGCAGCGGCTCCATCTCGCCCCGTCCGGCGGATATGTCGACGATGTTTGACCCCAGAAAGCTGAACGCGCCGCCGCCGACCTCCTGCCCGATGATCTGCTTCTGGTAGCTGATGACGTCGACGATACGCATCGTGCGGGTGTCGATCAGGCGCAGGTCGACGCCGATGTTCATCACATAGGTCTTGCCGCTGAACACGGCCTTGGCCGAGTTCGCGCCGGAGCCGGCGACGCCCGCCTCCAGGCCGCCCGAGCGGATGTTGTAGTTCAGCTCGGTGATCCCCCCGGCGATGACATAGTCGGATCCCGCATACTGGCCAGCCAGGATCGGACGATAGCCGCCGGCGGCCTGGCCGCTGTCGGACAGCAGCTTGTTGTTGGCGAAGCGCAGCTCCAGTTCGGGGACGGAGGTGTCGATCCGCTCGACCATCTCCGCTCCGGCCTTGGCCAGCGCCGTGATCGCCATCAGGGACGCCCCTTGCGTCAGGCGTGGCCCGGCCAGGCCTTCCTCCTGCTTGCCGGTGTAGTCGGCGATCCGTCCCACGGCGATGGTCGGCGAGCGCCGACCGGCGCTGCGCGCGGCCATGGCCAGGCAGACGAGCCCCGGGGAGTAGGGCGTTGCATTCGCGGTCGCCGGGGCCGAGCCGATGGGCCGGGCGTAGTAGCCGGCGGTGTCGACCTTCGGCGGCGTCGAGGCGCAGGCGGTCAGGCCGACGGCGGTCAGCAGCGCCGCGAGGGTGCGGGGAATGGCGCGGGTCATCGATCGGCCTTCCTGCCGGCGGCGCCGGCATTGGCGGTGATGTCGCCGGTGTTGGTCTGCACCGCATCGACAATGATGGTGTTCCAGGAGCCTGTCGCCAGCACCGTCAGCTGGTTGGCGACGGCGGTGGCTGTCGGGCCGCCGGCCACGGGCAACGGGCTGTCCGCGAGGCCCCCGGTCCGCCCGGCGGGCTGCAGCATCCCGTTGACGATGACCAGATTGCCGGCGCTGTCCCTCAGGGCGAACGGCGCGGGCTGGCT
Organism: Caulobacter sp. FW305-C-30-S16; assembly: GCF_058783025.1. Classification (NCBI taxonomy): domain Bacteria; kingdom Pseudomonadati; phylum Pseudomonadota; class Alphaproteobacteria; order Caulobacterales; family Caulobacteraceae; genus Caulobacter; species Caulobacter sp. FW305-C-30-S16. Next base: position 937,021 of record NZ_JBYSYH010000001.1, read on the forward strand.
GCTCATTCCGCCGCCGACGCCGCTGGTCATCGAGCCGACAGTGGGCAGGGGGCGGGGCGCTGTCTGGGCGATCGCCGCGGGGGCGGCTGCGAGAAAGAGCGCGAGGCTGGCGAAGGTGATGGCGGGGTGGGGCATGACCGGATGTCCAATGCGAAGGGGGGAGGGCGCCCGCCCGGGCAAGAGCGGGCGCCCGGCAGACGGCGTCAGAAACCCTTGACGGTCAGGGTGTTGCCGATCGCAGCCGCGGTGGCCGAGACGCTGCCCGTCACATCGCGCACGCCCACATTGGCCACGGCGTTGACGGCGGCGTTGTTGATCTGGGTCGACCCGAGGTAGCCGAAGTCGCCCGTGATCGAGGCGGTGTTGCTGATCGCGGCGGCCGTGCTGCTGACGTCGCCGGCCACGTCCGACACGGTGGCGTTGACGGTCGCGGTCGGGTCATAGTTGGCGAACTGGGTGTTCGAGACCGAGCCGGCGTAGTCCACGTTGATCGTCGCGCTGTTGGCGATCGCGGCGGCGGTCAGGTCGACGGTCCCGGCCACGTCCCGGATGGTGCCGTTAAGTTCGGCGTTCACGTCACCGAAGAACCGCTGCGTGTTGGACACATAGCCCGCCGCACCGCCCTCGACGGTGACAGTATTGGCGATCGCCGCCGACGTCAGCGAGACGTCCTTTTGAACATCCTCGACCGTAGCGTTCAGCCTGGCCTTGATGTTGGCGCTGTTGGTCTGGTTGGTCGAGACGTTGCTCTCGGCGGCTTGAGACACACCGCCCATGACAAGTGCGGCGACGGCCGCGAAATACAAGCTCTTCATTTTCGTATTCTCCGTTTGGCCGTTTATTCGGCAAACGAATACAAGCAATCGAAGGGCCAGTTTTATTTACATTTTCTTATTGTTAACTTGAAGTTCGAATAATTCGGCCAATTAATACATCGGTAACCGCGTCGCCTGCGTCAGGTTTGCTTGTCGGGGAATCCCGATCGCGCGATTCCCCGGAAGGGCGAGTGGCGGGCCGCGGATGGTTTACAGCGCGCCGCGCATCCGGCCGCACCGGTGGCGCGCCGTCTTGCGGACTGTGAGACTTTGGCACGTTCAGAATGGCCCGGCTGTCCCGGGGCGGCACAGGCCGACGCTGACTAGACGCCCAGGCCTTCCTTCAGTTCCGAGATCAGCATGAGGTAGTCGTCGCCGCTGAAGCGCCGCGGTTCGATCGCCTTCGAGCGGTAGCCCCAGTAGTCGACGGAATGCTCCAGCAGTCCGACGGCTTCCCCGAGATCGAGGAACATCTGCGGCGCGCGCAGCAGAAACTGGCGAAACCCGACCGGGTCCTGCGTCTGGGTCAGGCCGCGATAGGCGGTGTCGTAGGCGAGGAGACTCGCCTGCACCGACTTCGCACAGGCCAGCACGCCGGTGGAAATGGACCTGATCATGGCGTTCGCCTCATCGATCTGGTCTCGCGTGATCTGGCGGCGCGGGCGGATCTCGGTCAGGCCGCTGACCAGGGCCGGCACCTTGGCGTCGACGCGCCGGAACAGCCATTTGTAGTAGAGCAGGCCCTTCCAGCCGAACATGCCGTCCCGAAAATCGTCAGGCGTCATGCGCAGCACTTCCTGCAGTGGCCGCAGGTCGTCGTCGTACTGGCTGGACAGCATCTTGCGTGCAAGGCGAAGCACGGCGGCGGTGGCCGGCTTGCCCGAGAGCGCCATTGACACCAGCAGGCTGATTTCCTCGAGAACGAACGCCTCCATCCCGGCGATCACCGAGGGCGTCAGTTCGAAATATCGGGCATCGGCCGTCCGCCCCATTCGGGCCAGCCATTCGCGCAGGAGGAAGGGGTCGAACGAGGGGATCCGCTCGAACTCACGCATCAGGATCCCATCCGGTGAGTTGAGGAAGTCGGGGATTCCGGTGGCCTCGGTCATCAGGTTGCCGAACCAGGCCTCGCTGATGAATGCGGACTTGCCGCCGAGCGCGAGGTTGCGCGGGTCCATGGGAATGACGACCTTGGTCGCCGTCGGCCGGATTCCCGGGAAGTTCAGGCGCTCGTCAGGGCGCAGACGGTGCTTGATGATGAACGACCGCGCCAGCACCGGACTCTGGAACAGGGGCGGGTCCATCGGCGCGCCGGACTTCGCGGCGCCCTCGTGCGCCTGAACCAGATTCAGGACCCGCGACGAGGATCGCGCCGTCATCAGGCTCTGGAGGCTGCCACCGCCCCGGCCCGTCGAAAAGCTCCTCGCACCCGCCATCATGCCCTGTCGACTAGGGCAAATAGGTTAGCCAGCCCTGACCATTCAGGCGTGTGGATGACGTTTCAGCGCAACGCCCAACGAATGGGCGCCGTTACGCCTGGAAAGCCCGGCCAAACGGGGCTCCGGTGACTCGAAATCAGGCGCCGGCGGCGGCGGCGGAGCTATTCAGCCGGCAGCAGGTTTTCGTTGCGGCGCGCCATCAGCTTGTCGAACTCGCCCCAGACGCCGGTCTCGCCGTGCCATTGGCCGCGGGTGGCGGCCTTGGAGTATTCGGTCGCGCGGGCCTCGAAGAAGTTGGCGTGCTCCACGCCGCTGAGCATCGACTGCAGCCAGGGCAGCGGGTTCTCCGTCACGCCATAGACTTCCGGCAACTTCAGCTGGCGCAGGCGCCAGTCGGCGATGAAGCGGATGTACTGCTTGATGTCGTGCGGGGTCATGCCCTGGACGTCGCCCATCTCGAAGGCGAGGTCGATGAACCGGTCTTCCAGATCGACCACATGCTTGCAGCAGTCGATGATGTCGTCGGCCACGGCCTTGGTCACCGCGCCGGTCTCGGCGTTGAAGGCGTGGTAGAGCTTGATGATCCCCTCGCAGTGCAGGCTCTCGTCCCGCACCGACCACGACACAATCTGGCCCATGCCCTTCATCTTGTTGAAGCGCGGGAAGTTCATCAGCATCGCGAACGACGCGAACAGCTGCAGCCCCTCGGTGAAGCCGCCGAACATGGCCAGGGTGCGGGCGATGTCGGCATTCGACTCCACGCCGAACTGCTGCATGTAGTCGTGCTTGGCCTTCATGGCCTCGTATTCCATGAAGGCGCCGAACTCGCTCTCCGGCATGCCGATCGTCTCGAGCAGCAGGGCGTAGGCGGCGATGTGGATGGTCTCCATGTTGGCGAACGAGGAGAGCATCATCTTCACTTCGGTCGGCCGGAACACGCGGCCGTAGCGGTCCATGTAGTTGTCCTGGACCTCGATATCGCCCTGGGTGAAGAAGCGGAAAATCTGCGTCAGCAGATTGCGCTCCTTGTCGTTCAGGTTCGCCGCCCAGTCCTTGCAGTCCTCGCCCAGCGGCACCTCTTCCGGCATCCAGTGAACCTGCTGCTGGCGCTTCCACATGTCGTAGGCCCACGGGTAGCGGAACGGCTTGTAGGCCGCCGACGGGGTGAGCAGGCCGGGAAGGGTGATCAGCTTGGACGAGGCGGTCACGGTGACGAACTCCGGGGGGAGGCGGGCGGGAATCGAAGTGGCGCGTTATGATCTCAACCGTATCAAACTGCAGCGACACATCTAGTGGTCACACTGACGCTGCCCACAAGATGTTGTGAGATTGTGGATAAGACCATGAACCAATCGTTGACCGTCTACGGCGCCTTGGGATCGGGCAGCGTGCCCGTCGAGGCGGCCCTGACGCTCATAGGCCGGCCCTTCGAGGTCATCGAAGGCGCAACCTGGGAACATGACGAGGAGATCCTCGCCCGCGTCCGGGCGGTCAATCCGCTGGTCCAGATCCCGGCGCTGGTCCTGCCGTCGGGCGAGATCATGACCGAGAGCGGCGCGATCCTGGTCTGGCTGGCCGACGCGCACCCCGAAGCGCGCCTCGGCCCGGCCATCGACGATCCGCGACGGGGGCAGTTCCTGCGCTGGATGACCTACATCCCGGCATCGATCTATTCGATGTTCTGGGTTCGGGACGAGCCGTCGCGTCTGGCCGGTCCTGACAAGGCCGCCGGCGACAGGGTCAAGATCGCGACCGCCGAACGGATCGCCGACTGCTGGCGCATGATGGATCAGCAGATCAGGCCCGCCGGCGACTACCTGCTGGGCGACGAAATCAGCGTGCTCGACCTTTATGTCGCCGTCGTCAGCCGGTGGGGCCCCGGCCGCAACCGCTTCTACCGCGAGGCGCCGGGCATGACGCCGGTGGTCCGGCGCGTCGATGCCGACCCCAGGCTGGCGAGGTTCTGGGCCGAGCGGTTTCCGTTCGAACCCGGCTGGGAGCGGTAGGCGCCGCCGGACTGGCCCCACTCAACCGGGAATTGGGCTGGGCGGTTATGCCGCACGAGGCGTTAGGGCTTCTCGCCAGTCCCGCATGGCCTAGTCGCGGATCGCTAAGCCGGAGTTCCGCGATGCCCGCCGTCGACCCGATCACCCATCCGGGTTTCTCACGCCTGATGGACGAAGCCGCCAGGGCGATCCATCAGGTCATTCCGGTCAAGGTCGGCCTGACGCTGGCCGGTGGACTGATCGCGACCATGGTCGTGCCATGGCCGGCGGCGCTGGCCTGGGTGGCGGCGAACCTGGTGCTGGAGGTCTGGTGCTGGTTCGCGACACGAACCCAGGCGGCGGGTGGTCTGGTCAGCCGCGCCACACGCGCAAGCTTCGTCGCCAACTATGTGACCAACAACCTGTCCTGGCTGGTGCTGGGCGCGCTGCTGTGGAGCAGCGGAGGACTGGCCGGTCAGGCCAGCGGCGCCGTCGTGTTCGCGGCCCTTGTCTCTGTTCTCGTGCTGCTGTTCTACAACACGCCGGTGGTGTTCCTGGTGGCCGGCATAGTGCCGTCCGGCGCCGCGCTGGCCGTCATGGCGGTGGCTGGCGGGCACGACTGGCGCACCATGACGCCGATCTGGATCGCTATCTGCCTGACCATGGCCTTCAATATCGGCCGCGCGATCGACACGCCGTCAGCGCAGGAAAACCAACGACGTCTCAACGCCAGTCTCCGGGATTTCGAGACCATGGCGGCCAACATACCGGACGTCATCGCTCGTTGGGACATGAACGGAGTGAACCAGTATGTCTCGCCCGCAAGCCTCGCTGTGTTTGGCTACACAAGCGAGGAAATGCTGGGCCGGGCCCGCTTCTCCACCATCGATCCCGACAGTACGGCCCACCTTGCGGAGGGCTTGCGCCGACTGAAGGCTGACCCAACCCGATCGCAGGCGCTGACATTTCGAGTACGCCACAAGGACGGCCGCTGGATCTGGATCCAGAGCAATGTCAGCCTTGTACTCGAGCGCGGCGTCCCGGTCGGCATCATCAATGTCAGCCGCGACGTCACCGAGCGCGTGGAAGCTGATCTGGCCCTGAAGGAGGCCAAGGTCCAGGCGGACGCGGCCAACCAGGCCAAGTCAGAGTTCCTGGCCAACGTCAGCCATGAGATTCGCACGCCGATGAACGGCGTGCTGGCGGCGCTCCACCTGCTGGAAAGTGAGCCGATTTCCGCCGAGGGTCGTGAGCTCATGCGTCAGGCGAATGCGTGTGGCCGCATGCTGTCCCAGCTGCTCAACGACGTGCTCGACTTCTCGCGGATCGACGCGGGCCAGCTCGACCTTACGCCCGAACCTACCGATGCGGGCGAGGCGCTCCGCACGGTGGTCGCCCTGCTCCGGGGGCAGGCCTGCGCAAAGGGCGTGGGCCTGAACTGCGAGATTGTCGGCGACGGCCTGCTGATCGACGCCGATCCCGTCCGCCTGCAGCAGGCCATGTTCAATCTGATCGGCAACGCCGTGAAATTCACGTCCCGCGGGCAGGTGACCGCGCGCCTTTCCGTGATTCCGGACGGTGACAGTCTACGTCGGGTCCGGCTGGAGGTCGAAGACACAGGCATCGGCATGACGGCCGAAACCCAGGCCCATCTCTTCGAGCGATTCCGACAGGCCGAGAGCAGTACGGCGCGCAGGTTCGGAGGCGCCGGCCTTGGCCTGTCGATCACGCGTGCGCTGATCGGGATGATGAACGGCGACATCGGCTTCACCAGCGTCGAAGGGAAGGGATCCACCTTCTGGCTGACCTTCGAGGCGCCCGCCGCGGAATCCCCGGCTCTGGCCATCGGTCCGGGGGCGGGGGCAGTCGAGGTCGACGATTCGAACGGAGGGCCGTTGGCGGGACTTTCGATTCTTCTGGTGGAAGACAACCCCACCAACCGCCTTGTCGCCCGCACGATGCTGGGTCGGCTGGGAGCGGCGGTCTCGGAGGCGGAAGACGGCCTGATTGGCCTCGAGGCCGCTCGCTCAGGCGCCTTCGATCTGGTGCTGATGGATGTCCAGATGCCGCACATGGACGGTGTCACCGCCACTCGGGCGATCCGCGCGCTCAAGGGGCCGGCCGCCGACGTCCCGATCATCGGGCTGACCGCCAATGTGATGGTGCATCAGCGCGCCGAGTACCGCGCGGCGGGCATGAACGGCGTGGTCGCCAAGCCGATTTCTCCGGCGGCGCTGCTGTCCGAGATATCCCGCATCATCGAGTGCGACGTCCGGGCCGGAGCCGCCGCCTGACGACATGCCCCCTTTTCGGGCATGCGAAGCGGGGCGGAGGCGCCAGAGTCGCTGAACCCGTTCCCCTCCGGACCCGCCCATGACCCTGCTCGCCCGCCTGTGTTCCGCCGCGCTGCTGGCGACGGCGATGGCCGGTCCCGTCGCTGCGGCGACGCCGGAAGCGCCGTTCCGTCTGCGCTGCGAGATCGACTTCGGCAACGCCGAACCCACGGTGCAGTATTACCGCATCGACCCGGCCGCGGGCGAAGTGCTGGGCGAGCCGGGTGCGCGCTACACCCGCGCCGGGACGCCCCAGGAGAGTGAGGCCCTGATCGGGGTCTACATCATCGAGTCCTGGACGGCGGACGAAATCGTGTTCCGCTGGGACACGCGATCGAGAACCGGACCCCAGAGCGCGAGCTTCCGGGATGTCCTGAACCTTAAAGCGCTGACCTTGCGCGTGGAGAGCGTGATGAACCTTGGCGCCGTGACGCCGAGCCCGGGGGCTCACCCCGGACGCTGCAAGCGCGTCGCCCTTGATCCGGCGGCAGGCTGAAATCCACCCGCCGCCGGATCTCCTGGCTAGCTTTCGCCGGGCGGCGGCGGGGGCGGGGGCGGAGGCGGGGGCGGGACAGCCAGAGCGGCGGCGAGACCGCGAAGCAGATCGCCTCCGAAGACGTCGGTGAACCCCGGCGCGGACTGGCCGTCCATATCCCTGTCACGCAGCGTGCCGCCCCCGAAATTCCAGCGCACGCCAATGCGGAACGAGTCGACGCTGACGCCGGCCTCGTCCAGTTCGCCGTGTTCCGCCCTGCCGAACACGGACCAGGGCGCTCCGTCGAACTGGTGTTCCGCGCCGAGGCCGAAGAGCCAGCCGCTCGCGTCACCGACGCCGGCGTCGAGGCTGGTGGCATTGGCGAACCCGTCGATCCGGGTGTTGTCCGACGCAAAGAAGCGCAACTGCGCCCTGCCGGCCCAGGCGTCGACGTCGCCCGAGGCCGCGCCGGCCGCGGCGTCCAGCCGCCAGTTCGGCGCCAGTTCAAAGCGCCCTTCCAGCCCGCCGCCGGAGAGGTCGACGCCGCCGCCGCTGGTTCCGCCGACGAATGCGCCGACGCGATTGCCGCCGATCCCAAACAGGAGCCGGGCCGTGGGTGACGTGACCGACTCGCCGTCAAACTGCGTGCCTTCGGCGGCCAACTCGACGCTCAGGCCGGAGCCGGATCGCAGGGTCAGCAGGCCCTGAAGGCCGGTCAGATCGGCGTCGAACTCTCCGGCCGGTCCCGCATCGAGGGAAGCCCCACCGGCGGATACGCCGATGAAGCCGAGGGGTGTCTCGGCGGCCTGGGCCGTTCCTCCGAGCAGGGTCAGGATTCCCGCCGTAGTGGCGAACAGAGCTTTCATGGATGTCTACCTCGCATCGTTGGCGGACCGGAAGCTCCCCCGCCGGGCGCCCGTCATCGTCTGGACGCCTTGCTCCGATCCTGTTTCGGGGGACCCTGCCTTGATAGGGACGCGGCCATGGCCTCGATTGTAGGTTTCCGACATCGCGTGAATCGGCGGCTAGTGGGCGCTTGACGCAGCCGGAGCGCAGCATGACGTCGGCCACGGTACGCTTTCATCTTCCCGCCGCGCCGCTCCGGGACGCGATTTCCAGCTACTACATCCTGCGCATTCTCGGTCCGGGGGTGGTTGAGGACATCATCCATCCGGAGTGGGCCAACCCGCGTCTGGTCCTGTCGGGCCAGTGGCAGGTGCGGTTCGGCGGCGAGAGCCAACTGGAAACCCTGCCCGACGCCGCCTTGACCGGGATGCTGGAACGCGGCGCCGTGGTGCGTGGCTCGCCGGGCGTGCTTGTGGGCCTCGGCATCCTTCCAGCGGGATGGGTGCGGCTCAGCGGCCAGCCGGCAGGCGACTTCGCCAACCGGTTGCGGCCGCTGGCGGATGCGCTGGGGCCGGGGGTGGAAACGCTCCTGGCGATGCTGCGCACGGCGCAGACCGAGGGCGCAATGGTCGGCATGCTCGATGCCTGGTTCGAGGCGCTGATCGCCGCGCGTCCACCGGCCCCGCCGATCATCGCGCGCATCCATGCCGGGCTCGTTACGTCCCAGCCGCGGTCCGTCGAAGGCTGGGCGGACGATCTGGCGCTCTCAAGCCGTCAGCTGGAACGCCTGTGCGAGCGCTACTTCGGCATCTCGCCCAAGCGGCTGCTGCGTCGGCAACGGTTCCTGCGCACCCTGGCCGCGATGCGTGACACGCCCCAGGGCGCCTGGAGCGGTCTGATCGACAGTCATTTCGTCGACCAGTCGCACTTCATCCGTGAGTTCCACCACTACCTGGGCATGTCGCCGAGCGCATACTTCGCGCGAACCCAGCCCTTCATGCGCGAGGCCGGCGACCAGCGGATCGCCCTGCATGGGGCGCCGGTGCAGGGTCTGCATGCGCCGACGGCCGAAGGATAGCCGCCGGTCAACGACCCCCTTTCGGGGCATGCAAAGAAGGGCGGCCTCGCTAGCGTTGCAGGCTGACCTTTCGGAGACTCCTCCATGAGCCTGTCCGCCCGTCTGCTCATCGCCACGTTGCTCGCGTTCGGCCTGGCGGGACCCGGTGTCGCCCTGGCGACCGAGGCGCCCCGGAGCATCAGCTGCGAGGTGGACTGGGGCGGTTCGAGGTCGGTCGTGACCGTCTATCGTCTTGACCGGAGCGCGGGTCGGGTCACAGGCGAGGCGGACGCCATTTTCACCACCGCCGGCGCCACGCAGGGAAGCGAGCGAATGACCACCGTGCGCACCATCGAATCCTGGACCGACGAGGAGCTCGTGCTGCGCGCCGAGCACCGGTCCAAGGTCCGCGACGAGGTATCGACCATCCGCAACATCATCGACCTGAGGACCCTGGCCACCCGCACCCTGACGGCGCGGGTCTCGTCGGTGTTCACGCCCACGCCGTCCGAACACAAGGGAACCTGCCAGGTCGTCCCGCTGGACGCGGCGGCCGAGAAGGACAAGCTCTAGCCGCGCCCTTCGCCAGACGCGAATAAATCGCAATATCAGGTATCGGGCGTCAATACTCGCCGGCACATAGTCGTTCTCTATCCTGTTCCAAGAAACAATTGATTGGGCGAGCGCCATGTGACCGCCCTAACCTGTCCGCGTCAGCGGTGGGGTCCGCTTTGAATGCGCGGACTCCCGGCCCGATCCCATCACCGGAGATTCAACGTCATGGCGCTCGCCACCAGCAAGACCCTCGAGAACCTCAAGGCCGCATTCGCCGGCGAGAGCCAGGCGAACCGCCGCTACCTGTACTTCGCGCAAAAGGCCGACGTGGAAGGCTACAACGACGTCGCCGCCGTGTTCCGCTCGACCGCCGAGGGCGAGACCGGCCACGCGCACGGCCACCTCGAGTTCATGGAAGCCGTGGGCGATCCCGCGACCGGCATGCCGATCGGCGGCACGTCCGACAACCTGAAGGCCTCGATCGCCGGCGAGACGCACGAGTACACCGACATGTACCCGGGCATGGCCCGCACGGCCCGCGAGGAAGGCTTCGACGAGATCGCCGACTGGTTCGAGACCCTGGCCAAGGCTGAAAAGTCCCACGCCGGCCGCTTCCAGCGGGCGCTCGATACGCTGGACTAGGGCTTGGGGAGTAGGGCGTAGGGAGTAGGGCGTAGTTCGACCTTTGTGCGCCGTCGGCGCCGTGACCCGGCTTGGCTACTCCCTACTCCCTAACAGCTACTCCCTTTTCCGAGGCGCCCATGACCGACGAACCCACCGCTCTCCCGCCCGCGGCCCCCAAGGCCGAAGGCAGTCTCGACGCGCCGATGCGGCATCCGATCGCATGGCAGGATCCGGCCTATTACGACATGGCCGCGATCGAGAAGGAGATGGAGCGGGTCTTCGACATCTGTCACGGCTGCCGCCGCTGCTTCAATCTGTGCGACAGCTTCCCCAAGCTGTTCGACATGATCGACGAGGGGCCGACGGGCGAGCTCGACGGCGTGCCGACCGAGAAATACGCCGAGGTCGCGGATGCCTGCACCCTCTGCGACATGTGCTTCCTGACCAAGTGTCCCTATGTGCCGCCGCACGAGTTCGACCTGGATTTCCCGCACCTGATCCTGCGCTATCGCGCGGCGAAGCGGAAACAGGACGGCGGCGACTTTGTCCGCGATCAGCTGGGCAAGACCGATCGCAACGGCACGCTCGCCAAGCCGGTCGCCGGTCTCGCCAACTGGGCGACCGCGCGCGAGAACACGCCGCTGCGCGGGTTCCTCGAAGCCATCGCCGGCATCGACAAGGATGCCGGGCTGCCGCAGTTCCACAGCAAGACCGCCAAGGACCGGCTGAAGACCATGCCGGTCGCCGATCCGGCCGGTCCGGCCTTCGGTCAGCGCAAGGCGGTGATCTACGCGACCTGCTTCAGCAACTACAACGACCCGGGCACGGCCCAGGCGGCGGCGAAGGTGCTGGCGAAACAGGGGGTCGAGACAGCCTTCTGCTATCCGGAATGCTGCGGCATGCCGCAGCTGGAATCGGGCGACCTCGCCGATGTCGCCGGTCGGGCCGCGCGCACCGCCGAGGCCTTCGCGCCGTACATCGCGCAAGGCTACGACGTCATCGCTCTGACCGCGTCCTGCGGCCTGATGATGAAGTTCGAGTGGCCGCTGCTGCTGCCGGACAACGCGGCGGTGAAGGCGTTGGCCCGGGCGACGAAGGATGTCTCGCAGTATGTCGTCAGCCTGAACAAGGCGTTCGGTCTCGCGCCGGGTCTCAAGCCCATTGAGGGCGGCGTCACCGTCCACCACGCCTGCCATGCCCGGGCCCAGAACATGGGCGCCCAGTCGGCCCAGATGCTGAAGCTGATCCCCGACACCCGCATCGAGCTGGTCGAGCGTTGCAGCGGTCACGGCGGCACCTTCGGGGTGATGAAGGAAACCCGGCCGATGGCGCTGAAGGTCGGCAAGCCGGCGGCCAGGCAGGTCGCGGCGAAGAAGACCGAGGAGCTCTGTTCCGACTGCCCGCTGGCCTGTGGTCACCTCGGCCAGATGGTCGCGGCGGAGGCCGGCGGCGCGGTCATGCACCAGGGGCACCCGATCGAGGTGCTGGCGAAGGCGTATGGCTTGTGAGGGTGCACTCGGTGATTCAGGATCCGCTCATCCCGGCGAAGGCCGGGACCCAGATCAAAGAGCGTTTCTCGAACCGACTGACATCGAGATTTGTCATCTGGGTCCCGGCCTTCGCCGGGATGAGCGGAGAAAATAGTGCCCCTCTCTGAACGCCGCATCACCCCCGCCGATCTGGTCAGCGACGCCGAGCACGCCCGCCAGCGGAGCGAACGCCGGGCAGCCCTTCTGCCGGCCAAGCGTCTGCGGCGGATTTCGCTCGGGCCGTTCTGTACGGCGATCTTCGAGAGCTACGAGACCATGCTGTTCCAGGTGCAGGAGATGCTCCTCACCGAGAAGGGCGGCGCCGAACAGATCCCGGATGAGCTGGCCGCCTACAATCCGCTGATCCCGCAGGGGTCGGAGCTGGTCGCAACGATCATGTTCGAGATCGACGAGCCCGTGCGTCGTGCGGCGGCCCTGGCGCGACTGGGGGGCGTCGAGGACTGCTTCTTCCTGCAGTTCGGCGCCGACGCCCGCACGCCCGGCGTGCCGGAGGAGGGCGATAATGTCGAGCGCACGCGCGAGGACGGCAAGACGTCCTCCATCCACTTCCTGCGCTTTCCGCTGACCGAGGCGATGAAGACGGTATTCCGGGACCCGACGGTGACGATCGCTCTGGGCTGCGACCACGAGCACTACGCCCACATGGCGATGCTCAGCCCGGCGAGCCGGGCCGAACTGGCGCGGGATTTGAGCTGAGGGGGACATGTACCGAAGGTACGTGTCCCCTAAACCGCAGAAGCTCGATTGAGGGACACGTACCTGCGGTCCATGTCCCCTGCGGACCCTATTTCTTTCCGGCAACCTCGATGAACCGGCTGGTCGGCGCGGCGGCGGCCTTCTTGTCCGCCTTGGGCTTGCGGACTTCCTTGTTGGATTTCTTCTGACCCTTGGCCATGACCGTCTCCGGAACGCGGCGCCCGGGGCAGGCAACACGCCGGCGAGGGTCGGCCAGCGGTGAAGTCCCTGTTCTACAGCAACCAGGCCGCCGCGACACAAGTCCTTCGTGACTCGCTCACGTGTCCGGCCTCGCGACCGGCGTCCGCCGGACTGCGTCTGATGGGCGCTCCCCCTCCCGGTGGGGAAGGGGGAACGCAGGTCGAACCGCGTCAGTAGGCGCGGTCGGTTTCCTTCTTGATGGCGTCGGATTGCTGATCGCCGGCCTTGCGGGCCGCGTCGGCCTGATCCTCGAGCGCATCGGCCTGGGCCGGGGCCGCGCGCTCGACGGCTTCAGCCTGCTTGTCGAGGGCGTCGCCCCTGGCGTCGCCGGCGGCTTCCACGGCGTCGGCCTGCTTTTGGGCGGCGTCCTCGGCCGGACCGCTGCAGGCGGCGAGCGACAGGGCTGCGGCCGAGGCGGCCAGGAGTGTCAGGGTGGTGCGCATGGGTGTCTCCCTTGGTGATGGGAACACAACCCTGTGCAGGCCCAGTCTGTTCCCACCGGGCGGACGGGAACCGGTCCGGCCAGGTGCGGGTTTGCTTTCCAGGCAACCCACGGAGGTCGACATGACCGACAAGACCAGAATTCAGGGCGAGGGCGACTACGAGGCCGCCGAGCGGTTCGATGACGCACAGCGGGCCTTCGTCCAGTCCGGTCAGGTGAAGCCCAAAGCCCGCGAGGCCGAGCAGGCCCTCGACGGTCCCGAAGGCGAGGCGCTGGAGCAAGCCCGGGTCGAGACGGGGCAGGGCAAGACCGACTAGGCGCCTTCCTTTCCCTAGGGCGACCGAAGGCGGTCCGGTTGCGCTCCTGGCGGGATGATGGACAGTCTCCGCTTCCTTCGGAGTGTCCGGACATGCTCACCCGCCGCCTGCTGCTCACTGCCCTCGCGTTCGCCGCCACGCCCGCCCTGGCGGCGGCTCCGGTTTACGCGCCTGACGCGGGCCCCGGTCTGTCGCCGCGCGGCGAGAAGCTCGTGCGCGGGCTGAAGGCGACGATCCGGGCGAAACAGGCGGAGATGGACGCCCTGCCGCCGGCGACGTCGGATGCCGACAAACTGACGCGGATGGCCGGGATCGAACAGACCGCCAGGGAAGCCCTGTACGACCTCGATCTCGAAACCATGAGCTTCGACGAGCAGCGGGCGACCCTCAGTGCGGCCTGGTCGCTCGTCGAGGCAGTCGATCGCCGCAACCAGGCGGGGCTGAAGGCGATGCTGCCGCAGGGCGGCGGCTGGTTCGGCCGGACGGCCTACGGCGAAGACGCGGCGCGTGCAGCCTGGCTGATCACGGTGCACGCGGTGAACGACCGCAAGCTCATGCGCGAGGCGTCAATGCGGATGGCCCCGCTGGTCGCTGACGCCGAGGTGCTGCCGGCCTGGTACGCCAGCGTCGTCGATCGGCTGGCCGTGCTGGAGGGCCGGCCGCAACGGTTCGGCACCCAGCCGGTCTGCAAGGCCGGAACCTGGACCGTCGGGGTGGTCGAGGACCCCGCCGGACTGGATGCACGCCGGGCGGAACTGGGGCTGCAGGCGATGGAGACCCGCGACTTCCGACCACCGCCCGGGTGCTGATCTGGCCGGTCGCGGCGCCGGCCCTAGCCAAATCGCAGGCTGGTCATCGAGATCCCGGCAAAGACGTCATCGTTGAAGACACTGATCGGCTCGCCAGGGTCTGTCGCCCCCAGGACGTAGAGCAGGGGCAGATAGTGTTCAGCGCTGTTGATCGCGGCATGGGCGTCCGCGCCGAGGGATTCCCAGTCGATCAGCGGGCCGTGGTTTCCCGCCCCGATCAGTTGCTTGGCGGTCTCGTTGAAACGCGGCGCCCAGTCGGGGGTCGCGCCGGTGCGGAAGTTCACGTCCCGCAGATTGTGCACGATGTCGCCGCTGCCGACGATCAGCACCCCTTCGTCGCGCAGGGCGGCCAGCCGGACGCCGGCCGCGTGGTGCCAGGCATTGGGCTTTGACCGGTCCAGGCTGAGCTGGACGATCGGGACGTCGGCGTCCGGGTACATCGGCAGCAGGACGCTCCAGGCGCCGTGATCAAGGCCGCGTGTCGGGTGCTGAGCGACAGCGTCGGGCGCCAGCAGGTCGCCGACCCGCGCGGCCAGCGCCGGATCGCCCGGCGCCGCGTACTGCACGTCGAACAGGGCCTGGGGGAAGCCGCCGAAGTCATGGATGGTGGCGGGGCGCTCCGCCGCCGACACGGCCGCGGCGCCGGAAGTTTCCCAGTGCGCCGAGATGCAGAGCACCGCCCTGGGGCGGGGCAGGGAAGTGGCGACGCTCGCCCAGCCGCGCCGCCAGGCGTTGTCCTCGATGGCGTTCATCGGCGAACCGTGGCCGAGGAACAGGACCGGCATGCGAGCGGTCATGGCGACTCCGTAAGTAACTGCTACTGATACAGATAGGCAGCGGCCCGGGAGATGCAAGTCATCCTGTCAGTTCCCCGGAGGCTTCGCCCGTGAAGCGAGATATGTCCCATTCTGTGACCCATTCCGGGCAGGACGGTCGCGGCGGCGCGCTTGACCTGCTGCGGTTTGCCGCAGCCTTGCTGATCGTGCTGTACCACTACGGCGCCGAAGCGCCGATCGCCCTGGCGGACCTTCACCCGGTGTTCGGCCGCGGCTACCTCGCCACCGACTTCTTCCTCATCCTGTCGGGGTATGTGCTGGGCCGCGCCTATGGCGGCCAGATCCTGTCGGGCCGCGTCGGCCTGCTGGATTTCCTCAGGAAGCGATTGACGCGCATCTGGCCGGCCCAGGTGATGGTGCTGGCGGCATTGGGGATCGTCCTGGGGCTGGCCACCCTGGTCGGGATCGGCGTGCGGCATCCTGAAAACTACACGGCGACGGCCTTTCTCATGCAGGGGTTCCTGATGCAGGGCTGGGGTCTCCCCGGCGGCGGCGGGTGGAACCTCCCGAGCTGGTCATTGTCGGCGCTGCTGGTCTGTTACGCCGCCTTCCCGCTCGCCTGGCGCTGGATCAGCCGCATCACCAGTCCCTCGGCCCTGCTCGCGCTCGGACTGGCCGCCGTCATGGCCGGCGACCTCGTCTGCCTGCGGGTCTTTCATCACAGCATCTACGATCTCGACTTCAGTCTGGGCGTGATCCGGGCCGCACCCCTGTTTCTGCTGGGGATCTGCATCGCCCGCGTGGTCGAACAGGGGCGTCCCGGCGTCGCCGTCGCCCGTTGGCTCGCCGGCCTGGCCGTCGCGGCTATCGTCATTCTGCAGATCGAGGGTCGCTTCGATCTGCCCAGCATCATCGCCATCGCGACCATCGTGCTGGCCCTCGGCCGGCTGCCCGTGACCAGACCCTCCGCGCTGATTGAACAGGGGGCCAAACTGTCCTTCTCCCTGTTCATCACCCATTCCCTGACCGGCATGATCTGGTTCGCCGGGCTCAACTTGCTGTCCGGCGTCCTGCCGCTGCCCGCCTGGCTGCACTGGGTTCTGTGGGCCGCGTCGCTGCCGTTGTCCCTGATGGCCGCCGGCCTGTTCCACCGCTTCTTCGACGCGCCGCTACAGGCGTGGCTGACCCGGCGCCGGCCGGCCGGTCGCGCGCCGGCGGAAGCCTCGTCGGCGGCCTAGAGATTGCCCGACGGGGCCGCGTCGCGGACGAACAACACGGCGTCATAGCCGTGCACCACCCGGGCCAGCCGCGGATCGGCGGTGGCGGTCACCGAGGCAGACATCAGCCGCCGCAGCGGACGCAGGTCCTGCAGTGTGGAGCCTGTCGGGCCGGCCAGCGCCGCCAGTGGCTCCAGGCCCATCTCGGCCACGGTCTCTACCGGCGCGTCGCCATAGGTGATCGTTTCCGGGTTGAGCACCGCCTGGCGGCCGCCATCCAGCGGCACAACCGCCAGATGGAAGCTATGGCCGTCGAACAGTGCGGCCGTCTCCGACACGATGCTGGCGATGTCATAGACCTCGGTCATGCTGCGTCCACGGACCATGTGACCGGCGCCGAACTTGAACATAGCCTTGGGCAGGCGGCCTGCTGCGGTTTCAGCGCGCCAAAACCTTGCCCAGTTGGCCCGGTTGAATTGGGCCCGGCTGTCGTTGGACTGGAAATAGCGGCCGGCGGTCTGGTGACCGTTGATGATCAGGCTCTGGTGCAGGGTCTCCAGGATCTCTGCGCTGGCCGGGTCGGGGTCGGACCAGGCCGCCTTGACCGCCTCGACCAAGGCCGGGTCGCCGCTGAAGCAGAAGATCTTGCCGATGTCTTTCGTCGCAGCGTAGGCCGCCCAGCTGGCAAGAGAGGCCGCTTCCAGGGCCGCCAGCGGCGCGCGGGCGGAAACGGGCGCCCTGGCCTTAAGGTCGGCGATGAAGGGCCGGTCGAGGAGGATCTCGTAGTCCAGCCCGAACAGCAGCGGCGGCTTTCCGGGAAAGGCCGCGCGGACAGCGGCCAGCATCTGCGCCTCTTCCCTCATGGTATAGAAGGCGGGCCCCTCGCCGACCTGGTCGAAGTAGCGCTTCAACCCGTCGAGCCCGCCGGCGGCCGCCTTGTCCAGCGCGCGCGCCGCGGGCGGCGAGACCTCCAGCCCCAGCCGTGAATAGCCGGCCGGTTTCAGCGCCGGCAGCAGCTGGCGCACGAGGGCCGGAACCTGCGCCAGGCCATGCTCCTCGCCCAACAGGAAGAACTGTGCGGCAGTCCCCTCCGCCACCAGCCAGTCAAGACCGGGGCCGGACCAGTTCTGTCCGTCGAACGACATGGCCCGCTGGTGCCTGGGGGCCTCGGCGGCCAACCGCTGGGCAAGCGTCGGTTTCGGCGCGGCGGCTGCCGGCGGCGGCGTTTGCGCGGCGGTGGGCGTCGCGGCGGCGGCCAGTCCAGCCAGGCCGAGCCCGGTCAGCAGACCTCGGCGATCGAGCTTTGTCATACGCCCTCCCATGGGTTCCCGAAGGATAGAGAGGCACGAAACCGCCCGCCCGGAGGCGCATGACGCAAATTTAATGGACGTAGGAGCCGGCGTTGATGTCGATCGTCGCGCCGGTGGCGTGGTCGGCCAGGCCGCTGGCGAGGAACACGATGGTCGGGGCGATGTCCTTCGGCTCGGTCAGCCGGGTCAGGGCGATGTCGCTGGTGGCGTAGTCCTCGCCGTACTGGTCGATGAAGTCCTGGGCCATGGCGGTGCGGGTGAAGCCCGGCGCGACGTTGAACGCCACGATCCCCTGCTTGCCGAAGCCGCGCGCGATGGAGCGGGTCAGGGCGACCATCCCGCCCTTGGAGGCGGCGTAGGCGATGTAGTCCGGCTGGTCGCCGCGGAAGGCTGCCCGCGAGCTGATGTTGATGATCCGCCCGCCGCCGTGAGTCGTGAAATGGTCCGTCGCCAGCCGGCAGAGCAAGGCCGTGGCGCGCAGGTTCACGTCGAGCGTCCGGTTCCAGATTTCGAGCCAGCGGTCGATGGAGGGGTCATCGACGGCGGTTGCGACGCCGGCATTGTTCACCAGCACATCGATGCGGCCGTAACGGGCGACGACCTCGGTCCACAGCCGCTGACAGGCGGCCGGGTCAGCCAGGTCCGCGGCGAAGGTGCGGGCGTCCGGCCCGCAGGCGGCTGCAACCTGCGCCGCCTCGTCCGGCGAGGCGGAATAGTGCACCGCGACCTTCGCGCCGGAACCCGCGAGCGCTGTTGCGATCGCTGCGCCGATGCCCCGACTGGCGCCGGTGACGAGCACGGTCTTGCCGGTGAGGTCGATGTGCATCGTTGGCTCTCTTTCAACTCACGCCTATCCTCCCCAGCGGGCTGGGGAGGATAGATCAGGCCGCGTCCAGGCCGATGTCCAGCACGCTCGCCGAGTGCGTCAGCGCCCCGACGCTGATCACGTCCACGCCGGTCTCGGCGATGTCGCGGACGGTGTCGAGATTGACGCCGCCGGAGGCCTCCAGCACGACCCGGCCGGCGGCCATGCCGACGGCGACGCGCAGGGTCTTGAGACTGAAGTTGTCCAGCATCACCACATCCGGGCCGGCGTCGAGCGCCTCGACCAGCTGCGCCAGGCTGTCGACCTCACACTCGACCTTGACCAGGTGCCCGGCGAAGGCGCGGGCGCGGCGGATGGCCTCGCCGACCCCGCCGCAGGCCGCGATGTGGTTGTCCTTGATCAGGATGGCGTCATCCAGGCCGAAGCGGTGGTTCAGCGCGCCGCCGCAACGGACGGCGTACTTCTCCAGCGCCCGCAGGCCCGGGGTGGTCTTGCGGGTGTCGGTGATGCGGGCCGACGTGCCGGCGACGGCGTCGACGTAGCTGCGCGTGAGGGTCGCCACGCCGCTCAGCCGGCCGAGCAGGTTCAGCGCCGTCCGTTCCGCCGACAGCAGGGCGCGGGCGTTGGCCGAGACTTTCGCCAGCACGGCGCCGGCCTTCACCTGATCGCCGTCCGCGACACGCGCCTTGAACTTCGCGTCCGGATCCATCGCCAGGATCGCGAGGCGAGCGCAGGCGAGACCCGCGATGGTCCCGGCCTTGCGGGCGCCGAAGGTCGCCTCCAGCCGGGCGTCGGCGTCGATGCAGGCGAGCGCCGTGATGTCGCCCGCGCGTCCCAGATCCTCCGCCAGGGCGGCGCGGACAACGGGGTCGATCAGCAGGTCGGGCAGGGGAGCGATCATTCGGCGGCGACCTTGAGGGCCTGCTGGCCCGGGTGGGTGATGAAGGTGCGGGTCGGCGGCTCGGCCGACAAGGGGAAGTCAGTGCGGAAATGGGCGCCTCGGCTTTCCCGACGCGCGAGCGCGGCCCCCGCGACCAGTCCGGCGGCAGCGAGGATTGGTCCCTCGCCGTGCTCGGCCTTCATCGTCTCGACGGTCTCGATCAGCCGGGTCAGGCCGTCGGCGTCGCGAACCACGCCGGCGTCACGGCTCATGGCCCGCCGCAGCGCGGCCAGGGCCTTGGCGGGCAGGTCCGGCAGAGCCTCGCCCCGCACCAGCCGTGCGGTTGGCGCAGGGATGTCTCGGGCGGCGGCCCCGGCGCGCGCGCCGAACACCGCCGCTTCCAGCAGCGAGTTGCTGGCCAGCCGGTTGGCGCCGTGCACGCCCGTCGAGGCGCACTCGCCGGCGGCATAAAGGCCGGGCAGGCTGGTGGCGCCGGCGGCGTCCGTGACCACGCCGCCCATGTGATAGTGGCAGGCCGGGGCGACCGGAATGACCTGATAGCGCGGGTCGATGCCGGCGCTCATGCAGGCGGCGAACACGCCCGGAAACTCGTCCGGGAAGTGGTCGCCGACCGCCGCGCGCGCGTCGAGAAACGCGCCGCGTCCGGCCTGGATCTCGGCATGGATGGCCCGGGCCACGACGTCGCGCGGCGCCAGTTCGGCAGCCGGGTCGTAGCGGTCCATGAACACCTCGCCCGTCGCATTGAGCAGCCGGGCGCCCTCGCCGCGCAGGGCCTCGGTGGCCAGCGGGGCCGGGTCTCTGCCGATGTCGATGGCGGTCGGGTGGAACTGGACGAACTCGGGGTCGCTGATCACCGCGCCGGCGAGGGCGGCGAGGCCCAGGCCCTCACCCTTCAGTTCCGCAGGCGTGGTGGTGACGGCGTAGAGGCCGCCGATCCCGCCGGTGGCCAGCACGACCGCGTCGGCGGTGATCTCGATCAGCCGGCCCTTCTGTTCGGCCAGCACGCCGCGCACGCGGCCCGTCGCATCCTGCAGCAGCAGCCGCGCGCGGACTCCGGCGCGGGTGTTGATCAGCGGCGAGACATAGGCAGCCACGGTCATGGCGCGCATGATCTCCGCGCCGGCCTGGTCGCCCTTCACGCGCGCCACGCGGGCGCGGCTGTGGGCGGCCTCGAGGCTCTGGGCGAAGCCGCCCTCGGCGGTCCGGTCGAACGGCGCGCCCAGTTCAGCGAGATGGCGCACGGCGTCCGGGCCCTCGCGGGTCAGGATGTCGACCATGTCGGCGTCGCAGAGTCCCGCGCCGGCGGCCAGGGTGTCGGCGGCGTGCAGGGCGGGCGCGTCGTCCTCGCCCAGCGCCGCGGCCATTCCGCCTTGCGCCCATGCCGAGGAACAACCCTGGTTCAGCGGCGTCGGCGACAGGACCAGCGCCCGGCGCGGCGCCACGGCCATGGCGGCGGTCAAACCCGCGAGCCCGGCCCCGATGACCAGCACGCCGTCGTGGTGGATACGCTCGATCATCGCAGCTCCAGTGCGGCCCGGGCGGGATCGGCCGTGACCATGGCGTCGAACGCGTCCTGCAGGCTGCAGCCGTGGCGGATCAGTTCCTCCACCACGTTGCGGGCGTTGAGCGGCAGCAGGCTGCCCCAGGGCTTGGTCACTTCCGGCGGGGTCGCCTTGACCATGTAGGCGACGCCGAGCTTGTTGATGGCGATCATCAGATCAACTCCACAGCGACGTGGTGGCGCGCCTTGACCAGGTCGTAACGCGCGGGTTGGGCCGGCGGGGGCAGGTCGATCATCCGTTGCACGGCGAGACGCGCGCGGGCGGCGAGGGCCGGCTCGACGGTGACCTCGAACTGCTCCTTCACGAGCGCCTCATGGATGTTCGCCAGCGTGATCCGCTTCATGTGCGGGCACATGTTGCAGGGGCCGATGAATTCGGTGCCCGGCGCATCGGCGGCGACATTGCTGGCCATCGAGCATTCGGTGATCAGCACCACCTGCTTCGGCTTCCGCGTGACGACGTAGTCGTTCATCGCGGCGGTCGAGCCGGCGAAGTCGGCGGCGGCCAGCACCTCCTCCGGGCATTCCGGATGGGCGAGGATCTCGGCGCCCGGGTAGGCGATCCGCATCTCGGCAATGTCGGCGGCGTTGAAGCGCTCGTGCACCTCGCAACGGCCCTGCCAGGCGATGATCTTCACGTCCGTCTGGGCGGCGACGTTGCGGGCGAGGAACTCGTCGGGGATCAGGATCACCCGGTCGACGCCCCATTGCTTCGCGGCCCATTCGACCACCTGCACCGCATTGGCGCTGGTGCAGCAGATGTCGGTCTCGGCCTTCACGTCGGCGGTGGTGTTCACATAGGTGACCACCGGCAGGCCGGGATAGCGCTGCTTGATCAGCTTGACGTCGGCGCCGGTGATCGAGCTGGCCAGGCTGCAGCCGGCGCGCAGGTCGGGGATCAGCACGGTCTTGTCCGGGCACAGCACCTTGCTGGTCTCGGCCATGAAGTGCACGCCGGCCTGGACGATGATCTTCGCATCCGACCGGGCCGCCTCGCGGGCCAGGCCCAGGCTGTCGCCGACATAGTCGCCGACGCCGTGGAAGATCTCGGGCGTCATGTAGTTGTGCGCCAGGATGACCGCGTTCTTCTCGCGCTTGATGCGGTTGATCTCGGCGATCAGCGGGGCGTGGACGCGCCACTCCAGCGGCGTGACCCGGCCCTTGACCCGTTCCCACAGCGGGGCGACGGCGGCTTCCACCTCAGGGGTGAAGTCGAGAGCAGCGAAACCGTCAGCCATCTCAATCCTCCTTATGCTCAAACTGAGCATTTCAGGGGCCTGTAAAACGCCGGCAGCGGACCGATCCACACCGGCGGTGAGCTACTTATGCTAGATATGAGCATAAGAGGCAAGGGGTAAATTCGCCGATCCGCGGCCATCCATCCTCACCGTCATCCTCGGGCCCGTCCCGAGGATCCCGCGTTCAGTCGCAGGGGCGGTTCTCCAACTTGACGGGTTCGGAACAGGTGGAGAGGGGGCCTGGGCACGGGGCCCAGACGACGGCGTCTGGGGTTGCCTACGCCCGCTTGACCGCCTCGGCGATCGCCGCGGCGAGCGCGTCGAGGGTGTAGGGCTTGCGCAACAGCGGCCACGGCGCGTCCTCGGCCGAGGCCAGGATGTCCCCGGTGTAGCCGGAGCTGAGCAGGACCGGCAGGTCCGGCCGGGCCGCGACCACCTGGCGCGCGAGGTCAACGCCGGTGAGCTCGCCGGGCATCACCACATCGGTCAAAAGCAGGGTGAAGCGCGCCGGCCCGTCCAGCTGCGCCAGGGCGTCCGCCGGGTGCACGGCCAGGGTCACGGAATGCCCGAGCTCCCGAAGCATGGCCTCCGCGAGCGTCGCGACCGCCGGATCGTCCTCGACCAGCAGGACATCCAGGGCCTTGGTCGGCGTGTGCGGCGCAGGCCTGTCCTCCTCGCTCACCGGCTGCGCCGCCTGGGTCAGCGGCAGCAGCAGCGTGATCGTCGCGCCCTGCCCGGGCGCGCTTTCGATCGCAACGCCGCCGCCGCTCTGATGGACGAAGCCATAGACCTGTGAAAGGCCCAGGCCCGTCCCCTTGCCGACCGGCTTGGTGCTGAAGAAGGGCTCGAACACGCGCGCGCGTGTCGCGTCGTCCATGCCCTCGCCGGTGTCCTGAACGCTGACGGACAGATAGTCCCCGGCCGCCAGGTCGCCGGTCGCCGGGCGTTGCCCGACGCGGGTCGATATGGAGACGACGCCGCCGCTGGGCATGGCGTCGCGGGCGTTGACCAGGAGGTTCATCACCGCCGCGTCGAACTGGGCCGGGTCGATGCTGACGGGCGCGTCTCCGGCCGCCAGCGACATGTCGAGCATGAACCGCTCGCCGAGCGCGCCGCGATAGAGGGTCTCGCTGTCGCGCAGCACGGTGTCGATGATCGTCACTTCCGGGCGCAAAGGCTGTCGTCGCGAAAAGGCGAGCAGCTGCCGGGTCAGGCGCTCGCCGCGCTGGGCCGCGTCCAGCGCCGCCTTGCCGAGCCGGGCGGTGCGGCCGGTGTCCTCCGGATGGCGCTGGACGATGTCCAGGGCGCCGATGATCACCGTCAGCAGGTTGTTGAAGTCGTGGGCCACGCCGCCCGTCAGCTGGCCGAGGGCCTCCAGCTTCTGCGATTGCAGCAGGGCGGCCTGGGCCTGGTCACGCTCGGCCACGGCCAGCTGGACCCGGTCCTCGAGCAGCTCGTTGATGTGCTGCAGGTCGGCCTCGACCTGTTTGGCGTCGGTCACATCGAAGGCGATGCCCCCGAACCCGGAAAACGCGCCCGCCGGATCGATACGCGGCTGCGAGAACGACCTCAGCCAGCGCCATTCGCCGTCCGCCCGGCGGTAGCGCGCCTCCAGCGTGAACGGCTTGCGTGAGCTTTCACCAGCGACCTGTTCGCGAATGATCCGTTGCAGATCGTCCGGATGCAGCCGCGTCCGCCAGTCAACCTTCAGCACGTCATCGTAGGAACCGCCGAGGAATGCGACATAGGCCGAGTTGACGAAAGCCCGCGCGCCGGCCGGTTCCGAAATCCACAGCAGGGCCGGCGCGCTGTCGGCGAGATTGCGGAACCGCGCCTCGCTTTCGCGCAGTTGTTCGGCGGCCCGGTAACGTTCGGTGACATCGAGGATGTAGCCGACCAGACGCACGGCGCGTCCGGCGGCGTTGCGATGGATCTGGCCCCGGGCGTGCAGCCAGCGCTCCTGACCGTCATCACCCCTGGAGCGATAGTCGACCGTGTAGGCCTGGCCATGGCGGATCGCCTGCGCGTTGACGTCGGCCAGTCGATCCAGGTCGTCCGGGTTGACGCGGCCCAGCAGGTTTCTCGGCGAAGGCGGGGCGTCGGCGGGCGCGATGCCCATGATCCGGAACACGCCGGGGGACCAGCGCACCCGGGGGGCCGCCATGTCCCAGTCCCAGAGGCCGATGCCGCCGGCCTCCTCGGCGAGCGTCAGCATCGCCTCGGCTTCCGACCGCGCTGTCGCTTCCCGGCGTAGCCGGACCAGCGCGGTGCGCAGGCCGCTGGCGACCACGACCGTGACGATTCCCGAAAGCCCGAACAGAGCGAGCGTACCTTGCTGCGGGAGATTGTAGGCGGGGTTCCAGGGCGAAAAGCCGCCGATCGCCAGGGCGATTGCAAGCGCCGCCCAGCCCCAGCGCTGGCCTCCGAACAGGGTGGCGGCCATGAAGGCGGGAAAGAAAGTCGACGAGGGGCCCAGGCCCTGCGGAAAGCCCAGCACCGCGAGCCGCATGGCGATGGAGAGCAGAAGCGCCACGGTCATCACCGCCAGCGCCTGCGGCCAGGGCGGAGATTGTAGCGGAATCGCCCGCCAGAAAAGGGGCTCGGCGTCTCCATCGGCGGGGGGAAGATTGCGGTCGGCCATGCGTCCTCGCTCTGCCGAAACGCCCCCGACGCGCCGCGACACCTTGCCGCAATCAATGCCGACCTTGTCTGCCCGGCGCAACACGCTCATCACCCGCATCCGGGCGCTAGGGTTTTTCACAGAGCGGCGCTAAACGGGGAGCTTCGCCGCGCCGGACCCGGGTTCAAGGGGAGCCATGGATCCTGTCAGGCAAGGCGCTGATGGAACGGATGCCCGCTTGATCGCAGACCTGCGCCCTGTCGCCCGATGGCTGTTCGTTGTGGTGATCGCAGCGACGCTCGGCGCCTGCGTCACCAACTATCGGGTCGCGCCTGGAACCGGCCGGATCGGCGGCGTTCTGGCGGTGGCGCGCGGCCTCTCCAACGAAGCCCTGGCGCGGCTGACCGCCGACATGGACCCGGCGATGCTGGCGCTGGCGCAGCGGCATGATCCGGTCCGGGCGTCGGATCCCTGGGGGCGGGTGGTCGGCTGGACCAGCTATGACCTGGCGCGGATTCCGACCCTCGGCAGTCTCGAACTCGAGGCCGGCGACGCGATGCTGATCAACGCCCTGCGGCCGTTCGGCTCGGAACCGCCCCTGCCGGCCAGGCCGTTCATTCTCAAGGCGTCGGACGAGGATCGCGCCCGCGCCGAGGAATGCCTGACCCAGGCGGTCTACTACGAGGCGGCGGTCGAGCCGGTCGAAGGGATGCAGGCCGTCGCCCAGACCGTGCTCAATCGGCTGCGTCACCCGGGCTATCCGAAATCAATCTGCGGCGTGGTCTATCAGGGCTCGCAGCGGACGACCGGCTGCCAGTTCAGCTTCACCTGCGACGGCGCCCTGATGCGGGTGCCTCACCCGGTGCTGTGGGAGCGGGCGCGGGGCGTCGCCCTGAATGCCCTGAACGGCTTCGTCCTGAAGAACGTCGGCACCGCGACCCACTATCATGCCGACTATGTCGCGCCCTACTGGGCTCCGACCCTCTACAAGATCGCCCAGATCGGCCGCCATATCTTCTACCGCTGGACGGGGCCTTCAGGCCTGCCGCGCGCCTTCTCCGGCAAGTACGCAGGCGGGGAAACGAACCTGAGCCTGGCCATTCTCGAGGGCGTCGACGGCAGGACCCAGGGCAATCAACTGCTCGGCGACCACCTGCACGAGGGCGAGGAGGTCAAGACGGTGACCCTGGACGTCGACGGTGAGAGCCGCAGCTACACCATCCAGGTTCAGGTCCCGGGCCTGCCGGGCGAGGAGCCTGTGAGGATCGATGGCGCGCTCCAGCCTGCCCGCCGCCCGCCGACGCCGTCGGAAATCGCCGACATCAATGCGCGTCTCAAGGCGATGGAGGATCCCGACGCGCCGGTCAGCACCGCGCCGCCGCCTGTGGCTCCGCCCGCGCCCGACCCCAACGCCGGCGACCTGCCGATCGCGACACGCCGCGGCCAGTAGGCGGTCGCCCTACGCGGATGTCTTCGGGGGCAGCCCGAACGCTCTGGCGTAGGTCACGGTCACCGGCCCATCCAGCGCGCCGGGCTTCAGCGCCAGGGCCATGAAATGCGGTCCGGCGAACGGCGACGTTACCGCCTTCGCGGCTTCGCCGGAGTAGCCGACGCGCGGGTAGTAGGCGGGGTGGCCGAGGACGATGATCGCCTCCACGCCGGCCGCGCGGCAGAGCTCATGCCCCACCTGCATCAGCATCGTGCCCAGTCCGTCCTTCTGGCGACCGGGGACCACGGAAAGCGGGGCCAGCGCGGCGAACCGCGCGCCGGTGTCCGTCGTCAGCGGGCTGAACAGGACGTGGCCGACAACGGCGTCATCCTCGATCGCCACCAGTTCCACCAGCGCGTCGCCGTCGGCGCGCAGGGCGTCGACGAGGCCGGCCTCGTCGGACTTGCCGAACTCGGCGGTGAAGGCGCCCGTGACGACGGCGCGGATCGCGGCGTGGTCTTCGGGCGTCGCGGGGCGGATCACCATATCCCGATCTTCAGGGCCTCGCCGTGGCTGATCGGGTGATGGGCGGCCTCGTGATCCTGTTCGGCCAGGAAGCGCACCGCCTCCAGCGCGGCCATGCAGCCCATGCCCGCGGCGGTCACGGCCTGCCGATAGACATCGTCGGTGACGTCGCCGGCGGCGTAGACGCCCGCGATGGCCGTCGAGGCCGTGCCCGGCAGCACCGAAAGGTAGCCGCCTGCATGGGTTTCCAGCTGATCCCTGAACAGTTCCGACGATGGCGCATGCCCGATGGCGATGAACACGCCGTCCGCCTTCACCAGCCGGGTTTCACCGGTCACGGCATGCTTCAGACGTGCGCCGGTGACGCCCATCGGATCGGTGTCGCCGAGGATCTCGTCGATGGCATGCTCCCAGATCACCTCGATCTTCGGATTGGCCAGCAAACGTTCCTGCAGGATCTTCTCGGCGCGGAATTCGTCCTTGCGGTGGACCACGGTGACCTTGCTGGCGAAGCTGGTCAGGTAGAGCGCCTCCTCCACGGCGGTGTTGCCGCCGCCGACGACGATGACCTCCTTGCCGCGATAGAAGAAGCCGTCGCAGGTGGCGCAGGCGCTGACGCCGAACCCTTGGAACTTCGCCTCGCTCTCCAGACCCAGCCATTTGGCCTGGGCGCCGGTGGCGATGATCACCGTCTCGGCCAGCCAGTCCTGTCCGCTGTCGGTCCTGATCCGGAACGGCCGCTGCGAGAGGTCGGCCTCCAGCACGATGTCGCTGATGACCTCGGTCCCGACGTGACGGGCCTGGGCCTCCATCTGCTCCATCAGCCAGGGCCCCTGGATGACGTCGGCGAAGCCGGGATAGTTCTCGACGTCGGTGGTGATCGTCAGCTGGCCGCCGGGCTGGATGCCCTGGATCAGCACCGGCTTGAGCAGCGCGCGGGCGGCATAGATGGCGGCGGTCCAGCCGGCGGGGCCGGAACCGATGATCAGACAGCGGGTGGTGCGGGGGGCGGAGGTCGACATGGGCCCTAATTTAGGGATGATTCCGCTTCGGCGCGATGGGCGCGTGGCTTTGAGGTGCTGGATATGAACGGCGCGGGATTTTCCATCGGCATCGGCGCGGGGATCGCCATCGGTGTCGGCCTTGGTCTGGCGCTCGACAACCTGGCCCTCGGCCTCAGTCTCGGGGTCGCGATCGGTTGCGGCATGGGCGTGGCGATGTCGGCGAAAAAGGGCAGGGAAAAGGGCAAGGGCGACGGATCGGGCGGCGACGGCGCGGCCGGCGGCGGGGACGGCGGGCGTTCGCGCGACGACGACAGCGACAGCGGTTCGGATAGCAGCTCAGACGGCGGCAGCGATGGCGGCGGCGGCGACTAGTCATGCCGAACGGGTCTAGGATGGCTCCGACTCAGCCGCGTCGAGCCTCGCCATGACCGCCATCCCCGAGATCGAGATCGCCGGCCGGAAGATCGGACCCGGCCATCCGCCCTATGTGATCTGCGAACTGTCGGGCAACCACAACGGCAGCCTCGACCGGGCGCTGACCATGATCGACGCGGCGGCCGACACCGGCTGTGACGCGATCAAGATCCAGACCTATACGGCCGACACCATCACCCTCGACGTCGACCGGCCTGAGTTCGTCATCCATGGCGGGCTGTGGGACGGCCAGACGCTGCACGCCCTCTATCGCGAGGCGCAGACCCCCTACGAATGGCACGCCGCCCTGTTCGAACGGGCGGCGACGCGAGGCGTGACGCTGTTCTCCAGTCCGTTCGACGAGACGGCGGTGGACCTGCTCGCGGGGCTGAGCGCGCCTGCCTACAAGATCGCCAGTTTCGAGGCCGTGGACCTGCCCCTGATCCGTTACGCGGCCGCGCACGGCAAGCCGCTGATCATCTCAACGGGCATGGCCAATCTCGAGGAGATGAAGACCGCCCGCGACGCCGCCCTGTCCGGCGGCGCGGCCGGGGTAGTGATGCTCCACTGCGTGTCCAGTTATCCGGCGACCTTCGAGGACGCCAACGTGCGGACGATCCCCGACATGGCCGGGCGGCTGGGCGTTGTGATCGGCCTTTCGGACCATACGCCGGGCACGGCGACGGCGGTCGCGGCCGTGGCGCTGGGCGCCTGCGTGATAGAGAAGCACTTCACCCTGGCCCGGTCAGACGGCGGGCCCGACTCCGCCTTCAGCCTGGAGCCGGCCGAATTCACCGCCCTCGTGCGCGACTGTCGCGACGCCTGGGCGGCGCTCGGCCAGGCGCACTACGATGTGCTGGGTTCGGAGAAGGCCAACCGCCAGTTCCGCCGCTCGCTCTATGTCACCGCTCCGGTGAAGGCCGGCGAGGTGCTGACGAAGGCCAACGTCCGCTCGGTGCGGCCGGGCAACGGCCTGCCGCCGGCGGATCTGGACAGGGTGCTTGGGAAAGTCGCCAGCCGCGACCTCGCCTTCGGCGAGCCGCTGGACTGGTCGATGGTCTCCTAGTTCGGGAAGGCCTACTCCGGCAGCAGGCCCAGGCGCTTGCCGACGATGGCGTCCAGCCCGCGCTTGGACAGCACACGCTCGGACATGAACACTTGGAACGGTTCCGGCGAAACCGTGTAGCGAACTCTGGGTTTCGCGGTCGTCAGGGCGGTGTGGATCGCCTCGCCGATGCGCTCGGGCGCCAGCCCTGACTTGCCCAGCCCCTGCATGTAGGCCTGCAGCCGCGCGAGCGGGCCAGCGTAGACCGTGTTGGCGTAGGCATTGATATCGAGTTCGTCGGCCTTGGCCCAGATCGGCGTGGCCACGGCGCCCGGCGCCACCACGATGACATCGACCCCGAACGGTAGAAGCTCGCGGCGCAGGGATTCCGACAACCCCTCGACGGCGAACTTCGAGGCGCAGTAGGGGGCCAGGAACGGGTTGGCCGTCTTGCCGCCGACCGAGGAGATGTTGACGATCCGGCCGGGATCCTTGCGGGCGGGAGCCTCCGCGCCGAGCAGCGGGGCGAAGGCCTGGGTCACGGTCACGATGCCGGTGACATTGACCTCCATCTGATGGCGGAATTCCTCGATCGGCAGATGCAGCAGCGGGCCCGCGACGGCGATGCCGGCATTGTTGACCAGACCCGCCAGCGTCGCGCCGCCCAGAGCCGCTTCGACCTGTCGCGCGCCGGCGCGGACCGCCGCCTCGTCGGTCACATCAAACAGCAGCGGTGTGAACGCGTCGCCGAACTCGGCCTTGAGCCGCTCGCCGTCGGCCGCCTTGCGGACGCTGCCGAAGACATGGAAGCCCTTGTTCACCAGGACTTTCAGGGCGCCCCAGCCGATGCCGGTGGAGACGCCGGTGACAACGACGGATTTCTTCTGACTGGCCATGCTCGCCTCCGGGGTGCGCTAGTGCGTCTGCTTTGAAGACCATATGAGACCAATGACCGGCGTTCGCCAGTGCCGCGTCCGTGGGATAATCGAACGCGCCGTGTCACGGGAAGCTGGCCTAGACTAACGCGACTCACCGCTCCCGGACCCCGATGACCTCACCCCGCATCCTCTTTGTCTGCGACGCCGGCCCGGGCGTCGGCGGCGGGCATGTGATGCGCTGTCTCACCCTGGCCGGGGCGCTGGCGGCGAAGGGCGCGGGCTGCGCCTTCGTGCGGACGCCCGAGGCGGCCGATATCCTTGCCCGCTACGCGCCGGGCATGCCGCTGGTCGGCGAGGACGCCACGGCCGACCTGGTGGTGCTGGATTCCTATCGCATGGCGCCGGCGACCGAGGTGGTCTGGCGCGCCCGGGCGGGACGGCTGGCGGTGCTCGACGATCTTATGCGGCCGCACGACGCGGATCTGGTGCTGGACCCTTCGTTCGGGCGTGACGCGCGGGACTACGCCGCCCCGGTCGTGCTGGCGGGGCCGGCCTATGCGCTGGTCCGGCCGGCGTTCGTCGCGGCGCGGTCGGCGGCGCTGGCCCGGCGGGGCGAGCCGGCCAGGCGCTGCCTGGTCTCGCTGGGCCTGACCGATGTGGGCGGGATCACCGGCCGGGTCGCGGCGGCGCTGGCGGACGGCGCCCTGGCCCTCGACGTGGTGGTCGGCGCCGGCGCGCCCAGCTTGCCGGCTTTGCAGGCGCTGGCGGCGGACGGCCGCGTCACCCTGCACATCGACACCGATGACATGGCCGGCCTGATCGCGCGGGCGGACCTGTGCATCGGCGCGGGCGGGTCGAGCGTCTGGGAGCGGGCCTGCCTCGGCCTGCCGACGGTGACGCTGATCCTGGCGGACAACCAGCGCGACATGGCGATGAAGCTGGATGCAGCGGGCGTGACCCTGGCGCTCGACGCGAGATGGCCGGGGCTTGAGGGGCGGCTTGCGGAGGCTGTCGGGCGGCTGGTTCGGGACGATGCGCTCCGGGCAGGACTGTCAGCAAAGTCGGCGGCGCTCTGCGACGGGCTGGGGGCGGACCGGGCCGCGGAGCGGCTATTCGCACTCCTCTCCCGCGAGGGAGAGGGGGACCATGCGGAGCATGGTGGAGAGGGAGGCGCCGGCGGCTGATCGCTGAAGAGCGATTGATCGGGACGTCCCTGCCAACTTCCGCGCTTCCCTCTCCACCAGCCTCCGGCTGGTCCCCCTCTCCCTGGCGGGAGAGGAGTGTGTGTTAGGGAACCTCAAACCCCTTCTCCGCCAGTCGCGCCGCCATCGCATCCCGCCGCTGCGCCCAGTCCTCGGCCAGCAAACCCAGGCCCAGCACGTCCACCGCAATCCCGTCCTTCATCACATGCCGGCGGAAGCAGGCCTCCCGGACGAACCCGTGACGCTCGTGCAGCTTCCAGACGGCCTCGTTGCTGGCCAGCACCTCGCACCACAGCTTGCCCAGCCCCTGCGGCCCGAACACCTGCTCGATCATCCAGAACTCGACATAGCTGCCCAGCCCCAGGCCGCGCGTCGACGGATCGGCCAGGTAGTAGGCCCAGGCGCAGCGGCCGTGGCGGCGGTCGATGTCATAGAGGTTGGCCAGCCCCACCGGCCTGCCGTCGAGCTCGATGATCCAGTAGCGGCGGCGGTCGTCGCCGGCGATGCCGGCGAACCAGCGGGCGTGCTCGTCCGGGCTGATCAGGTGGTCGGTGTACATGTACGACCGCACGGCCTCGCTGTTGCGCCAGGCGTGGATGCGGCCGCTGTCCTCCGGCGTCAGGTCGCGCAGGGTGACGGTCGGGGCGGTCATACGCGTCGGTCTCCGCCGTAGTCGGCGAGGTCGGAGCGGCCAAGGACGAACCGGCGAACGGCGTCGGAGGTGAAGTTGCGGTTGCCGCGATAGAGGGCGTCGTAGACCGTGGCCATGAAGGCGTAGTCGTCCGGCCGGTCGACGGTCCAGCGGACCTCGCCCTCGTCGGCCGGCTGGGAATGGAAGGCCAGGCGATAGCGGTCGGGGTTGTTCCAGATCCCCCAGGTGACGTGTTCGCGCTCCTCGGGCGTCGCCGCCTCGGCGCCCGCGCGGCGCAGGATGTCGGCCTTCATCACCTCGATATCGAGGCCCTTGGGAAAGGTCCGGTGCGGCGGGGTGTTGCTGGTGTAGTCGGCGCCGGTTTCCAGATGCGTCTCGATCGTCTCGTCGATGACGTCCGGATCGGCCAGCGGGCAGTCGGCGGTCAGGCGCACGACGTGGTCAGCCGGACCATGCTCGTCCAGCGCGCCGAGGAACCGGGCCAGCACGTCGTGCAGCGAACCGCGATGGACAGCGATCCCCTCCTTGCGAACGGCCTTCTCGATGGCGTCGTCAGCGGGGCTCAGGCTTGTGGCGACCACCAGCTTGTCGATCCGGCGCGCGCGGGCGACCCGCTCGATCTGCCGCACGATCATCGGCGCCCCGGCCAGCGGCATCAGCACCTTGCCCGGCAAACGGGTGGAACTCATGCGGGCCTGGAGGATGGCGAGGATCATGGACGGTGTCCGGTGGCGCGACTCGCCCGTTGTAGCGCAGCGGCCGCGGTCGCGTCAGGGCGTCCCGCTGCCGTCGGCGACCGGACGGTAGCGGACGAAGCAGATGCCGTCGGTCGCACCGATCTTCACCCCCGTGACGCCGACATAGTTGCCGCGACCGTCATTGCGCCATTCCAGAAAGGACCCCGGCGAGTCCGGCGCGCCCAGGTCCCGGCGGACCGCCTGCTTGAGCCTGTCGCAGTCTGCGAAGTCGATGACCGACAGGCGAATGACCTTCAGCGAGGCGCCGGCCGGATCGAAATAGAACTGTGCGTTCAGCCGGATGCCGTAGCGCACGATCTCGCCCGTGGCCTTGAGGTCGAAGTCGTGAACCCGGTCGCCGGGCCGCCCTTCGACCCGGCTCACGGCGCCGGCGGACCCGGCGACCACGCTGTCGACGGTCATGCCCCAGCGGGTCCATTCCCAGTCGGCGTGCGCGACGGCCGGCGCGGCCAGGGCGACACCGGCCAGGAGGAGGGCGGCGGCGTGGCGGCGGATCAGGGACAGCGACATGGGCGACTCCGGTGTCAGTGGCCCGCATCCTTGCTGGACTGGCGTGCCGCCGCGCCCCGAATAAAGGGGGTCAGCCGGCCTTCGCCGCGTCCATCCGGGCCAGGATTTCCTTCGCCGCGCGGTCCGTCTCGGCCAGCGGCTCGTAGCTCCAGCCGTGGAAGGCGCCGCCGAACGGCCGCGCCGCGCCGTGGCGCTCCAGCTCTTCGTGGAACAGGCGGAACTTCAGGCTCTGCCCGTCCATCTTCAGGATGAACACCGGCTTGCCCGTGCCGGCCGCCTCGGTGGCCATGTTGGCCGAGTCCTCGGTGACCAGGATGTAGTCGGCGCCGGCGAGGAAGGCGAAGTAGGGGTTGTCGCCCTCGTTGTCCCAGATGATCCCCGGCAGGTGCTTGAGTCGCGCGGTCAGCAGCGCGCGCGCCTGGGGCGGGGTCCGCCGCGAGAAGCTCATCAGCAGGGAGCCGCCCTCCTGTTCCAGCGGCAGCTGGATCTCCTGGGCGATGGCGGAGGCCCGCTCGGGCGACAGGTCGAAGGCCTTCGACCGGCCGCCGATCAGCACCGCGGCGCGTGGGTGGGGCAGGGGATCGATGGCGGCGGCGAACCGCTTGTACTCGTCAGCCAGCTTCTTCGCCGTCACCCGGTGCGGCGCACCGATGATCGAGACGATATTGTCGCCCTTCAGCCGGTCATGGTTGGGCGGAACGACCAGGTCGAACAGACCCGCCGGCGCGCGGGGATCCTGGATCTGGACGACATAGGTCTTGCCGCCGGTCCAGCGGCGCATGCGGATGGACAGCGGCAGGGTCGCGCGACCCGCGGCGACCAGCAGGTCAGGCCAGGGCGCTTCGAATTCGCTCTCCGGCGTCAGCCAGCGGCGGGGAAACAGGTTCAGCCACCAGGGCAGGCGACCGATCCGGCCGGTCCAGCCGATCCGCTTGACGATCACCTTCGCCTTGCGGTGCCGCGCGACCGCTTCGGCCAGGCCGACAGCCTGCGCCTCGATGCCGGCGCGCCCGTCGGACAGGGCCCAGATCGTCAGAGGAGGGGGGGAGGGTTGTTTGACCACCGGCGTTCAATACCCGTCATCGTCAGGCTTGTCCTGACGACCCATGAACACCGCCAGACGTAAGTGTGCTTGGGTCCCCCGGGATCAGATGAAATCCGACCCGAGGGCAGGCCCCACGACAAGCCCGAGGATGACGGTGGAATGATGGCCGGCGAAGGCGCGCTGCCCTAGACCCACTCGACCTTGAGAATTTCGTAGGCCTTCACGCCGCCCGGGGTGTTCACCTCGACGACTTCGCCCACTTCCTTGCCGATCATCGCGCGCGAAAGCGGCGAGGACAGCGAGATGCGGCCCTGCTTCACGTCGGCTTCGTGCTCGCCGACGATCTGGTAGCGGCCCTCGTCCTCGGTGTCCTCGTCGACCACGGTGACGGTGGCGCCGAACTTGACCTGCGAACCCGAAAGCTTGGAGACGTCGATGATCTGCGCGCGCGCGATCTTGTCCTCGATCTCGGCGATACGGCCTTCGATCCAGCCCTGACGTTCCTTGGCCGCGTGGTACTCGGCGTTCTCGCTGAGGTCGCCATGCGCACGCGCTTCGGAGATGGCCGCGATCACGCTCGGTCGCTCCAGCGTCTTCAAACGCTTAAGTTCTTCGTCGAGGGACGTATAGCCCCCGGCGGTCATCGGCACTTTTTCCATTAGGAGATTAGCTCGGGTTCGCCCTGGGGAGGTGTTGATAGCCGGCCGCGGGCGCAGACGTCCGGGGGCGTCAAGACTAGTCCGGCGGGTCTGGAATTACAAGTGATATGCTGCGATGCAGCGGAGTCGCGCGGCGCTGGTCGAAAGAGTTCGGCGGTCCAGGCGGAGTAATTCACGGTCTTCGTCGCTTCAGGGCGAGATGAGGCCCTGTTTCCGGCGACCCGCGTTCTGACCGCGACGGGTCAGGCGTGACGGCTGAACGGGTCGCCGCCGTCGCGGGTCCAGGACAGGGTGGCGGCTTCGTCGAGCTGCGGAATGCGCTCAGGCGCGAGCTCGTCGGCGTCGACCGCCCCGACCAGCATCTGCATCAGCATCTGGACCAGCACCGCCATCACCAGCCAGGCGCCGGCGGCGATGGCCAGCGGCAGGTAGCCGAGGGCCATCTTCAACGCGCCGTCGCCGGTCGTCAGCAGCAGGTCGCGGCCCAGGCCCATCGCCACGAAGGCGGCGAAGAAGCTCAGTTCGCCGGCCGCGCCCCAGTTGCGGATCATCCGCCAGCCGATCAGCCCCAGACCTGCGCCGAACCAGAACATTACCGGCGCATAGGTGACGACCGGCGCGTAGGGCGTGTCGCCGAACGTCCACCAGTCGAAACGATAAGCGATCATGTCGACGCCGAAGCGGAAGCCGGCGGCGGCCAATCCCCCCAGAAGGGCCGCCGCCGTCCGCCAGTATCCGGCGCGTGTCACCCAGGCGCTGAACAGGAACAGCAGCCCTGAAAACAACGACGCGACGACAATGATCATCGAGACCATGGCGGTACCCCTCCGATGACACGCTAGGCCGCTCGCCCGAAAGTCGCATTGACCTTCATCCGCCGGATGAGTCTTGTGGTTAACCGTTCTGGCGAGAGTTGCGCGCCGCCGGGTAAGCCTGTCAGGTCCTGAACCATGACCGCCGCCCAGACCGCCGCGCTGATGATGATCGCCTCGGGCGCGACCCATGCGGTGGTCAACGCGATCCTCAAGGCCGGCAAGGACAAGATGTCGAGCCGGGCGCTGATCGACGGCTTCTCGGCGCTGCTCGTGCTGCCCGCGGCCTTCATCGTCCCGCAGCCCCACGGCGCGTGGGGCTGGCTGGCGGGCAGCTGGGCGACGCACCTGGTCTATCTCGTCTGCCTGATCAAGGCGTTCGAGCGGGCCGACATGTCGGTGGCCTATCCGATCTCACGGGGCGTGGCGCCGGCGCTGGCGGCGGTCGTCGCGGTCAGCCTGTTCGCCGAGCCGATCACGGTGTTGGTCGCCTGCGGCATCGGCCTGATCTCCTGCGGCGTGATGGCGGTCGGCCTTGGCCGCCAGGTCGACCGGCGCGGCCTCGGCTGGGCCGCAGCGACCGGAGTCAGCATCGCCCTCTACACGGTCATCGACGCCCAGGGCGTGCGGGCAGCGCCGTCAGCGTTCAGCTACATCGTCTGGGTCTACCTGAGCCTCGGCGGCGGCATCGGCCTGCTGTTCGCGCTCTGGCGGGGCCCGCGCTTCCTGCTGACGGCGCGCGAAGAGTGGAAGCCCGGCCTGATCGCCGGAGCCCTGAGCATCGTCACCTACGGCCTGGCGCTGTGGGCCTACCGGCTCGGCGATACGCCCCGGCTGGCGGCCCTGCGCGAGACCTCGATCCTGTTCGGCGTGGCCATCGCGGTCTTCTTCCTGCGCGAAAAGCTGACGCCCGGCCGCATCGCGGGCACGCTCGCCATCGCCGGCGGCGCGGCGCTGCTGTTGCTCGGCCAAGGGACAGCAAGGCCTGTCCCCGATGCAACCGCCCGGCTAGAAGGCGCCCATGAGCGAGATCACGATCCGTCCCTGCACATCCGCTGACGCCGCCCGCCTCTCGGTGGTAGCGGCCGCGACCTTCATCGAGACCTATGCGGGCATCGTCGACGGCGACGACCTGATCGCCCATTGCCACAGCACCCATGCGCCGGAGGCCTACGCGGGCCTGCTCGCCGATCCGTCCCGACGGCTGTTCCTTGCGGTGATGGACCCGGGCGAGGCGCCGGTCGGCTTCCTGCTGATGGGAGAGCCGGATTTGCCGGTGGCGACCGGTCCTGGCGACATGGAGCTGACCCGGATCTACGCCCTGCACCGTTTCCACGGCCAGGGTCTGGGCGCGCGCCTGATGCAGACCGCAATCGACACGGCGCGGGCGGCGGGCAGGCGGCGTCTGCTGCTGGCGGTCTACAGCCGGAATGACCGCGCGAACGCCTTCTACCGAAAGTCAGGCTTCCGGAAGGTCGGCGAGCGCCTGTTCCACGTCGGCGTCAACGACTACCAGGACTGGGTGCTGGCGCTGGACCTCTAGGGAACAGGCCCCGGGCGCGAAGGCGGTCGGCGACGAACCGCGAGCCCTCCGGCGTCATGTGGCCGTAGTCCCATTGCAGCGGCGTCTCGGCGTCGACCAGCATGGTGCAGTCCTTCGCGTCGCACAGCAGGTCGTAGAGCGAGATGTAGGGCACGCCCCTGTCCCCCGCGAGCGTGCGGAGGTCGGCGTCGACGGTCTTCGGCCAGTCCAGCCGGCGCCGGGCGGGCAGTCCCGGATCATTGAATCGCCATGAGAGGATGAGCAGTCGCGTGAGGTCGCTGCTGTACTGCGGTATTGGGCCGACCAGGATCACCGGGATGTCGCGGGCCTTGAACCAGTCAAGCGTCTCGGTCAGGCGCGGCAGGTCCTTCCCCCACCAGCGTCCGGCCAGAATGACGCCGTCGGGCCGGCTGTTTATCAGCAGGTCGCCGTACACCAGCTTCGCCATGCGGGTGCAGACATCGCGCTCGACAGGGTCCTTGGTCAGCGTGATCTCGCAACCCGAGGAGGTCACCTGCATGATGTTCAGGTCGGGATTGGCGGCCTTCAACCCGGACCACAGGTGGGCCGCGTGGCTGTCCCCGACCAGCAGCCAGTCGGGCTTTGCCGGGTCGCGCCGGTTGCACAGGTCCTTGCGGTAGTCCTTCGCGTCGAACCGGTAGGAGATGAAGCAGGTCCCGTCCCGATAGCTGCCGCGTGACCGCTCCAGCCGGGAATCCGCCATCGCCAGCGACCGGGCGTCGAAACGCGCCGGGAAGCCCTTTGCCAGCAGGATGCCGCCCGCGACCAGCCCCAGAACGGCGATAGACGCCGCGCCGGCGGCGAAGACCTGGCGGCGGGTCAGGAAGGCGCTGCTCCTGAACGGCCGCTCGACGTAGCGCAGCGACAGGGCCGCCAGCACGAAGGACGCCAGCACCGTGAAGACTGTCGGCCAGCCGCCGGGAAAGACGAACCGCTGCAAGGTCAGCAGCGGCCAGTGCCAGAGATACAGCGAGTAGGACAGCAGGCCGATCCAGACCATCGGCTTTGCGGCCAGCAGGCGTCCGGCGATCCCACCTTCACCCGCGATCACCAGCACCGCGCCCAGCACCGGCACGATGGCGGCCACGCCCGGCCAGTCGGTATCCTTGGTGAACAGCAGGCAGGCGACGACGATCAGTCCCAGGCCGATGACGCCGGTCGCATGCTGCAGCGCCGGGCGGCGGATGGCCGGCTTCCAGACGGCCAGCAACACTCCGGCCAGCAGCTCCCAGGCCCGTGCGAAGGGCAGGTAGAAGGCGGCCTCGGCATGGCTGGACGTCTGCCAGACGCCGAAGGCCAGCGACGCCGCCGCCAGCACGCCGAGCACCGTCCGAACCCGCCCCGCCGCGAACCGCGCGGTCAGCAGCATCAGAACCGGGAAGACCAGATAGAACTGCTCTTCGACTGCCAGCGACCAGGTGTGCAACAGCGGCCGGATCAGGTTCTCGTCGGCGAAATAGTCGCTGGTGCTCCAGAAGAAGACGTTCGACAGCGAGACCAGCGCCGCGCCCATCGACTGGCCGTACTGGATGAAATCCCCGGGCAGCAGCAGCCAGGCGGACAGCGCGGTCGTCACCGCGAGCACCACCATAAGCGACGGGAAGATGCGCCGGATGCGCCGCTCCCAGAACCAGCCCAGCGAGAAGTCGCCCTGGGCCTGTCGCTCAGCGACGACCCCGCCGATCAGAAATCCCGAGATGACGAAGAACACATCGACGCCGGCGAATCCGCCGGTCAGCCAGGGAACGCCAGCGTGAAAACCGACCACCGCCAGCACCGCGACCGCGCGCAGTCCATCGACATCCGCCCTGTACTTCATGCGCCCCCGGCCCTTCAGCGGGCGGCCTTTAGCGCGTGATCATGCCGCCGTCGATGACCAGCTCGATGCCGGTCACATAGCGGGACTCCTCTGACGCCAGATAGAGCACCCCGGCGGCGATATCGGCCGGAAGACCCTTGAACCCGAGCGGCGCGGCAAGAGCGGCGATGTCGTCGACCGTGGCCGGCCTGGCGGGGGCGTTGTTGCCCGCCTCGCCGCCGATGGTGCGGGTTATGCCGTCCCAGATCGGCGTGTCGATGATGCCCGGATGCACGGAATTGACCCGCACCCCGTCCTGGGCAGCGGCGCATTCCATGGCGATCGATTTGGTGAACAGCCGCACCGCGCCCTTGGTGGCGCAATAGCCGCTCATGTTGGGCGAGCCCTTCATGCCGGCGACCGAGGACATGTTGATGATGCTGCCCCCGCCGCTGCGCCGCATCAGCGGCAGGCTGTGCTTCACGCCCAGGAACACCCCGTCGACGTTGACCGCCTGCTGTTTGCGCCAGTCGGCCAGGCTGTATTCGGTGACCGGCCCGCCGATGGCGATGCCGGCGTTGTTGACCAGGATGTCGAGCCGGCCGAGGCGCTTTTCGATCTCGGCGATGACGGCGATCCAGGCGTCTTCATCGGTGACATCGTGGTTCAGGTAGAGCCCGCCGATCGCCGCGGCGACGGCCCGGCCCTTGTCGTCCTGCAGGTCGGTGACGACGACGCTCGCCCCTTCGCCGGCCAGCAGCTCGGCGCAGCCCTGCCCGATACCGCTCGCCCCGCCTGTCACCAGCGCGACCTTGCCCGCGACCCGACCCGTCATCTCTGCCTCCCACGGCTGTTTTGTTATCAGCGATAAGGTGACGGCGAGTCGGGGGCGCGTCCAGTCATCGCCGGCAAGTGGGGGACGGTTCGCCCATTTCCCCGGGCAGGCGGGCGGACCGCCCGACCGGCCTGGGCGGTTGGCGGTTGTCTGTGGCCACGCCTCTGGTAGCTATGCCGGACAGCAAGAGGGCCTGCAGGGCTCCGGGGCGGGGAAACGAAGATGACCACACAACGCATCTGGCGCGGCGCCGCTGCGGCGCTCGTTCTCGTGGCGGGGGTGCTGGCTCCGGGTCTGGCGCAGGCCGCGGAAGCGGTCGCCAGCGATCCTGCCGCCACCGCCTGGGTGCTGTCGTCTACCGCCCTGGTGCTGCTGATGACCCTGCCGGGACTGGCCCTGTTCTACGGCGGCCTTGTGCGACAGAAGAACGTGCTTTCGGTGATGATGCAGTGCGTCGCCATCGCCTGTCTGGGATCGGTGCTGTGGTTCGCCCTCGGCTACAGCCTGGCCTTCTCCGGCTCCGGCCCGGTGCTGGGGGATCTGGCCAAGGCCTTCCT
The DNA here is from genome assembly GCF_058783025.1 of Caulobacter sp. FW305-C-30-S16. Taxonomy (NCBI): domain Bacteria; kingdom Pseudomonadati; phylum Pseudomonadota; class Alphaproteobacteria; order Caulobacterales; family Caulobacteraceae; genus Caulobacter; species Caulobacter sp. FW305-C-30-S16. The sequence goes on from NZ_JBYSYH010000001.1 coordinate 977,340, forward strand.
GGGCGCCGCGCCGCGCGGCAGTCTGGTCGGCGCCCTGCCCGAGCCGGTGTTCTTCATGTTCCAGACCACGTTCGCGGTGATCACCCCGGCGCTGATCGTCGGGGCGGTGGTCGAGCGGGTGCGGTTCCGGGCGGTGCTGCTGTTCTCGGGCCTCTGGCTGCTGGTCGTCTACGCCCCGGTGACCCACTGGATCTGGGGCGGCGGCTGGCTGGCGAAGCTGGGCGTCATGGACTACGCGGGCGGCCTGGTGGTGCATGCCACGGCCGGGGCTTCTGCCCTTCTGTTCGCCAGGATGGCCGGCCCGCGCGACGGCTTTCCCAGGTCGGCGATCCCGCCGCACAATCCGGGCATGACCATGTTCGGCGCCGGCCTGCTGTGGGTCGGCTGGTTCGGCTTCAACGGCGGCAGCGCCCTGGCCGCCAACGCCGACGCGGGCATGGCCATCGCCGCCACCCATCTGTCGGCCTGCATGGCCGGTCTGGTCTGGGGCGGGCTGGAGTGGATCCGGTTCGGCCGGCCGAGCATGATCGGCGCGGTCACCGGCGTGGTCGCCGGCCTGGCCACCGTGACTCCGGCCTCCGGCTTCATCAGCCCGGCGGGCGGTCTCGTTCTGGGCGCGGCGGGCAGCGTGGTCTGTTTCTTCTGCGTCGGCCTGGTCAAGGAGCGGCTGCAGATCGACGACTCCCTGGACGTGTTCGCCGTCCACGGCGTGGGCGGTATTCTCGGCGTGCTGCTGGTCGCGGTGCTGGCCAGTCCGGGGCTCGGCGGCGCCGGTTTCCCGCTGGGCCACGGCATGGCGGCGCAACTGGGCGTCCAGGTCCTCGGCGTGGCGGCGGTGGTCGCCTGGTCGGTGGTCGCCAGCTGGGGGCTGCTGACCCTCACCCGCAGGCTGGTCGGGCTGCGCGCCAGCGACTTCGACATCGAGGACGGGCTCGACCTCGCTGAACACGGCGAGCGCGCCAGCCAGGTCTGATCGGCCTCAGGCGTAGGCGTAGGGCCCGCCCTTCTCCAGCGCCGCCTTGTAGGCCTGGCGAGCGTGGATCTTCTCGAGGAACGCCTTGAGGCGCGGTCGCCCTTCAAGCGCGCCAGCCCGGTCGGCGGCGGCCTCGACGGGGAAGCTCATCATGATGTCGGCGGCGCTGAAGTCCTTGCCGGCGAACCACTCGGCCTTGCCGAGCTCGGCCTCCCAGTAGTCGAAGTGATCCTTCAACTGCGGGTCGACGAAGCTCTTCAACGCCTGGCTGGAGATGCCCTTCACCAGACCGCGGACCAGGCCCGGCGCACGCTCGGGAAGCGCGGTGAAGACCAGCTTCAGCAGCAGCGGCGGCATGGCCGAGCCCTCGGCGTAGTGCAGCCAGTAGAGCCAGCGCAGCCGGTCCTCGCTGCCCGGCGGGGGTTTCAGCCGCCCGGCGCCGTAGGCGTCGACGATGGTCTCAACGATGGCGCCGGTCTCGGCCAGGGTCGCCGCCCCGTCGGTGATCACCGGCGACTTGCCCAGCGGATGCACCGCCTTCAGCTCCGGCGGCGCCAGCATGGTCCTGGCGTCCCGCTGGTAGTGTTTGATCTCGTACGGCAGCCCCAGTTCCTCCAGCAGCCACAGCACGCGCTGTGAGCGGGAGTTGTTCAGGTGATGGACAGTGAGCATGGCGGAACCCCGGACTGGCCCGCGAAGCTAGAGCCCCCGGCCGGGCTGTCCAGCCCGATATCCTGCGGGCGGCTTGACCGTCGTCAGTGCCCGCCTAGACTGCCCCGCATGAAGGCCTAGGCGACATATGCGCCGCGGATATCCGCCGGCATGACGCCCGCTCCGGCGACCTCGTCGGCGCGATCCCAGTCTCGTCCGCTGAACACGACGCGTGTCGCGGACTGCGAAAGACCCTTCATGTCCATTCAGACCACCAATCTCTACGGCTCCATCGCCGCGGAAATCTACGACATCGACAAGCCGGTCGGCGCCCTGCCGGACACGGCCTTCTACCTCGACCGCCTGTCCGGTGTGACCGGCCCGATCCTCGAGCCCGCCTGCGGGTCCGGACGCGCCCTGGTTCCACTGGCCCAGGCCGGCCACGCCGTGAGTGGCTTCGATACCAGCCAGGAGATGCTGACGCGCGCCCAGGCCCGTTGCGACGCCGCCGGCGTGACGACGCACCTGTCGCAACAGGGGTTCGAGGACTTCGCCTATGACCGGCCGTTCGCGGCCGTCGTGCTGCCGGTCGGGTCGTTCACCCTGATCGGCGACGTCGCGGTGGCGCTGGCGGTGCTGAGGCGGTTCCACGCCGCCCTGGAGCCCGGCGGCCTGCTGATGATCGACCTGCCGCCACTGTCGATGCTCAGCAGGCCGATCCAGGACCGCCGCAGCTGGACGACGCCGGACGGCGACCTGCTCACCCTTGAAGGGATCGGCACGAGCACGGACTGGCTGCGCCAGACGTACGAGGCTCGCTACCGCTACGAGCGCTGGCGCGACCACCGGCTGGTCGAGACCCAGATCGATCCCATGATCCAGCGCGCCTGGGGCCGGACGGAGTTCGAACTGGCGCTGGCGCACTGTGGTTTCGGCGAGGTGCGGGTCACCGGCGACTACAACCGCTCGCGCGGCGTGCGGTCGTCGAGCCGGGTGCTGACCTTCGAGGCGACGGCGTTGTAGCGCCGCCGCCGCGGGTCCGGATCGCGACCGGCCCTCACACCCCAGAGTCGCGTCGGCGGGTGACCCCTAGTAGCTCTGCAGCGCCCGCACTTCCAACGCGGCCAGCGGCGCGCTTGTGATCGCCTGCGCCGCCGCCAGAGCCCCCGCGCTCGTCGTGTAGTAGGGGATCTTCATCATCAGCGCCGTGCGCCGCAGCTCGAAGCTGTCGGACAGCGACTGCTTGCCCTCGGTGGTGTTGAACACCAGCTGGACCTCGCCGTTCTTCATCGCGTCGACGATGTGCGGCCGGCCCTCCAGCACCTTGCGGACGTGGGTCGTCTCGACGCCCTGCGAGCGCAGCCATTCGCCGGTGCCGGCGGTGGTCAGCACCTTGAAGCCGGCCGCCTGCAGCAGCTTCACCGGCTCGATGATCCAGACCTTGTCGCTGTCCTTGACCGAGACGAACGCCGCGCCCGCCGTCGGCAGGGTCACGCCGCCGCCCAGCTGGCTCTTGGCGAAGGCGCGGGCGAAGGCGGGGGCCATGTCGGCCTCACCGTCGCGCTTCCAGTCCAGGCCCATAACTTCGCCGGTCGAGCGCATTTCCGGGCCGAGCACCGTGTCGACCCCGGCGAAGCGGGCGAACGGGAAGACCGCCTCCTTCACCGCGATGTGGTCGTAAGGCTTGTCGACCAGGCCAAAGCTCTTGAGCGTCTCGCCTGCCATGATCTTGGCCGCGATGGCGGCCACCGGCTGGCCGATGGTCTTGGCCACGAACGGAACGGTCCGCGAGGCGCGCGGGTTCACTTCAAGCACGAAGATGCGCGGCGCTTCGCCGTGCGGATCCTCGATCGCGAACTGCACGTTCATCAGCCCGCGGACGTTCAGGGCCAGCGCCATCTCGACCGTCTGGCGCTTGAGCTCGGCGATGGTCTCGGCGCGCAGGGAGAAGGGCGGCATCGAACAGGCGCTGTCGCCCGAATGCACGCCGGCTTCCTCGATGTGCTCCAGCACCCCGGCGACGAACACGTCCGTGCCGTCGCAGAGGGCGTCGATGTCCACCTCGGTGGCGCGGCTCAGATACTGGTCGATCAGGATCGGCGCGTCGCCGCTGACCTCGACGGCGGTGCGCACGTAGCGTTCCAGCTGCTCGTCGTCGCGGACGATCTCCATGCCCCGCCCGCCGAGCACGTAGGACGGACGGATTACGATCGGGTAGCCGACCTCATGGGCGGCGGTGAAGCATTCCTCGGCGCTGCGGGCCAGGGCATTGACCGGTTGGGCGATGTCCAGGCGATGCAGCAGCTGCTGGAAGCGCTCGCGGTCCTCGGCCAGGTCGATGGCGTCGGGGCTGGTGCCCAGGATCGGCACGCCGGCCTGCTCCAGCGGATGGGCCAGCTTCAGCGGCGTCTGCCCGCCGAACTGGACGATGACCCCGGCCAGGGTCCCGTTCTTCTGCTCGACGTGGATCAGTTCCAGCACGTCCTCGGCCGTCAGCGGCTCGAAGTACAGGCGGTCGGAGGTGTCGTAGTCGGTCGAGACGGTCTCGGGGTTGCAGTTGACCATGATCGACTCGATGCCGATCTGGTCCAGCGCGAAGGCGGCGTGGCAGCAGCAGTAGTCGAACTCGATACCCTGACCGATCCGGTTGGGACCGCCGCCGAGGATGATCGCCTTCTTGCGGTTCGAGGGCTCCGATTCGCAGTCGGGCTGCTGGCCCAGCGCCCCGGTCTCATAGGTCGAATACATGTAGGGCGTGGTCGCGGCGAACTCGCCGGCGCAGGTGTCGATGCGCTTGAACACCGGGCGGATGTCCATGGCGTGGCGCCGGGCGCGAACCTCCATCTCGGTCAGGCCGGTCAGTTTCGCCAGCCGGGCGTCTGAGAAGCCCATGGCCTTCAGCTTGCGCAGGCCGTCCGCGGCGGGCAAGCCGAGCGCCCGAACGACGCCCTCCTGCCGCACGATTTCGGCGATCTGGCGCAGGAACCACGGCTCGTAGGAACAGGCCCCGTTGATCTCCTCGACGGTCAGGCCGTGGCGGAAGGCCTGGGCGATGACCAGCAGCCGGTCGGGCGTCGGCATGGCCAGGGCGCGCAGGACGGCGCCGTGGGCGGTGTCGGGATCGTCCGCGCCGGGAATGTCGATCTCGTCGAGTCCTGACAGGCCGGTCTCCAGGCCGCGCAGCGCCTTCTGCAGGCTCTCGGCGAAGGTGCGGCCGATGGCCATGACCTCGCCGACCGACTTCATCGAGGTGGTCAGGTGCGGCTCGGCGCCCGGGTATTTCTCGAAGGCGAAGCGGGGGATCTTGGTGACGACATAGTCGATGCTCGGCTCGAACGAAGCCGGCATCGCGCCGCCGGTGATGTCGTTGGCCAGTTCGTCCAGGGTGTAGCCGACGGCCAGGCGCGCGGCGACCTTGGCGATCGGGAAGCCGGTGGCCTTGGACGCGAGGGCCGAGGACCGCGACACCCGCGGGTTCATCTCGATGACCACCATCCGGCCGTCCGCCGGATTGATCGCCCACTGGACGTTCGACCCGCCGGTCTCGACGCCGATCTCGCGCAGCACGTCGATGCTGCCCTTGCGCATCCGCTGATACTCTTTGTCGGTCAGCGTCAGGGCCGGAGCGACGGTGATCGAGTCGCCGGTGTGCACGCCCATCGGGTCGATGTTCTCGATGGAGCAGACGATGATGCAGTTGTCCGCCGTGTCGCGGACGACCTCCATCTCATATTCCTTCCAGCCCAGGACGCTCTCCTCGATGAGCACCTCGGTGGTCGGAGAGAGGTCCAGGCCGCGCAGCACGATCTCCTCGAATTCCTCGAGGTTGTAGGCGATGCCGCCGCCGGTGCCGGCCAGGGTGAAGCTGGGCCGGATGATCGCCGGCAGGCCGACGAAGGCCAGGCCCTCGCGGGCCTCTTCCAGCGTGTGGGCGGCCTTCGACTTGGGGCTTTCGAGGCCCAGCTTGTCCATGGCGTCGCGGAATTTCTGGCGGTCCTCGGCCTTGTCGATGACGTCGGCCTTGGCCCCGATCATCTCCACGCCCCATTTCTTGAGCGTGCCGTCGGCGTCGAGCGCCAGCGCCGTGTTCAGCGCCGTCTGGCCGCCCATGGTCGGCAGCAGGGCGTCGGGCCGCTCCTTCTCGATGATCTTGGCGACCATCTCCGGGGTGATCGGTTCGATGTAGGTCGCATCGGCCACATCCGGGTCGGTCATGATCGTGGCCGGGTTCGAATTGACCAGGATGATGCGGTAGCCCTCGGCCCGCAGCGCCTTGCAGGCCTGGACGCCGGAATAGTCGAACTCGCAGGCTTGGCCGATGACGATCGGTCCCGCGCCGATGATCAGGATCGAGGAAATGTCGGTCCGCTTGGGCATGCTCGTCTCGCGCACAAGGGCGGTCGCGCAGATCTGCGCGCCCGGCCCCGTTCAAACTGCTGGTTAAGGGGCCGGTTTAGAGAGGGAGTCGCTTCGCGACAACCCTCCAAAGTGTCTCTTCGGAGCGCAGCGAGGGGAGGAAGCGCCGCGGGGAATTGACCATGCCTTCTCCCGCCCGCTACGACTCGCCCAGGGGACGAAAACAACAGGGAGGAAGTTCATGCGTATTCTGCTCGGCGCCATCGCGGCGCTTGCGCTCTCGGCTTCTGCCGTTCTGGCCGGTGAGGACGTCATGGCCTCGCGGATCGGCAATACAACCATCACCACTGACGCCAGCGGCATGTCCTCGAAGATCTACTACGAGGCGGACCACAGCTTCACGGGCGTCCAGGGCGACCTGCAGCTGGCGGGGACCTGGGCGGTCAAGGGCAGCCAAGTCTGCCTGACGTTCAGCACCGAGCCGCCTCCGGGCTATCCGAACCCGATCTGCACGCCGGTCTCGGCCCGCAATGTCGGCGACAGCTGGACCAGCGGCCCGTTCACGGTCCAGCTGGTTGAAGGCAAGCAGTAGGGGCAGGAGACATGTACCGCAGGTACGTGTCTCCCAATCGAGCGGAACACGTTTAGGGGACACGTACCCAGGAGGGTACATGTCCCCTCGCGTTACGCCTTCGCCTTGTCCATCAGCCCGGCGAACCGCTCGAACAGATAGAGGCTGTCGGTCGGACCGGGCGAGGCTTCCGGGTGGTGCTGGACGCTGAACACCGGCCGGTCGGCCAGCGCCAGGCCCGCGTTGGTGCCGTCGAACAGCGACACATGCGTCTCGGTGACGGGCGCCGGCAGGCTGTCCCGGTCGACGGTAAAGCCGTGGTTCATCGAGACGATCTCGACCTTGCCAGTGGTCAGGTCCTTCACCGGGTGGTTCGCCCCATGGTGACCCTGCTCCATCTTCACGGTCTTCGCGCCCAGCGCGAGCGCCAGCATCTGGTGGCCGAGGCAGATGCCGAACACCGGCGTGCCGCTCTCGACCAGCTTGCGGATCTCGGGCACGGCGTATTGCCCGGTCGCGGCCGGATCGCCCGGCCCGTTCGACAGCAGGACGCCGTCAGGCTTGCGCGCCAGGATGTCTTCCGCCGAGGTGTCGGCCGGCACGACGGTCGCCCGCGCGCCGATCGACGCCAGCGAGCGCAGGATGTTGCGCTTCACGCCGTAGTCCAGGACCACGACCTCGTACTTCGGCGTCTCAAGCTTGCCGTAGCCCTCACCCCATTCCCACAGCTGCTCGTCCCAGACGAAGGTCTGGCGGGTGGTGGCGTCCTTCGCCAGGTCCAGCCCCTCGAGGCCAGACCAGCTGCGGGCCTGGGCGACCAGAGCGTTGAGGTCGAAGGTCCCGTCCGGGCTATGGGCGATCACCGCGTGCGGCATGCCCTTCTCGCGGATCAGCCGGGTCAGGGCACGGGTGTCGACTCCGGCCAGGCCGATGACGCCGCGACGGCTCATCCACCCCGCCAGATCGCTGTCGGCGCGCCAGTTGGCCGGGTCGGTCGGCACATCGCGGAAGATCGCGCCGCGCGCCGCCGTCTCGCTGCCGCCGCTGATCTGTTCCAGGTCTTCGACGTTGGTCCCCACGTTGCCCATGTGCGGGAAGGTGAAGGCGACGATCTGGGCCATGTAGGACGGGTCGGTCAGGATTTCCTGATAGCCGGTCATGGCGGTGTTGAAGCAGACCTCGCCGACCGCGGCCCCGGTCGCCCCGACCCCGATCCCCTGCAGGATCGTGCCGTCGGCCAGCGCCAGAACGCCGGTGACGCCGGGGAGAAGGGTCTGCGTCATGGGATCGGTTCCTGGCGGATGGACAAACGGGCGCGTTGGTAGTGAGTCGGACCAGATCGGTCAAACGCTTATCGGAGGGCTTATGCTCCAGATGCGCCCCAACTGCGAATGCTGCGATCGCGACCTGGCGCCGAACGCCGGCGACGCGCGAATCTGCAGCTTCGAATGCACCTTCTGCGCGGACTGCGCGGGCGACCGCTTCGAAGGCCGCTGCCCCAACTGCGGCGGCGACCTGGTCGTCCGCCCGCCCCGCCCGACCACCCTGCTGGCGAAGTTCCCGGGCAGCACGGAGCGGGTGAAGAAGGCGCATTAGTCCCCTCTCCCGGACGGGAGAGGGAGGGGCCCATGCGGAGCATGGGAGGGTGAGGGGTTACGGTGTGAACTGATCCTCTCCGTAATCCCTCATCCGACCTGCTCCGCAGGCCACCTTCTCCCTCCGGGAGAAGGACGCTAGAACCCGCCCCATGACCATCACCACGGTCGGCCTCGATGCCGACGACACGCTCTGGCACAACGAGACGCTGTTCCGTCTGACCCACAAGCGGTTCACGGACCTGCTCAGCCCGCACTGCGACGAGGCGACGCTCGAGGCGCGGCTGGCCGAGACCGAGAAGCGCAACCTTCGCCTCTACGGCTACGGCGTGAAGGGCTTCACCCTGTCGATGATCGAGACGGCGATGGAGCTGACCGACGGCGCGGTCGAAACGTCCGTGATCCGGGAGATCCTCGCCGCCGGTCGCGAGATGCTGACCGAGCCGGTCGAGCCGCTGCCGGGCGTCGACCATGCGCTGGCGCAGCTGTCGGAGCGCTACCGGCTGGTCCTGATCACCAAGGGCGACCTGCTGCATCAGGAACAGAAGCTGGCGGCCAGCGGCCTGGGCGACCTGTTCGCGGCGGTCGAGATCGTCAGCGAGAAGGACGCCGACACCTACCGCCGGGTCTTCGCCCGCCATGGCACGGGGCCGGAGCAGGCGGTGATGGCCGGCAACTCGATGCGGTCGGACGTCATCCCAGCGCTCGAGGCCGGCTGCTGGGGCGCGCTGATTCCCTATCCGCTGGTCTGGGCCCACGAAGCCGCCGACGCACCCGCCGACCACCCGCGCTATGTGGAACTGGCCGCGATCGCCGACCTTCCGGGATGGATCGACAGCCTCCCGCGCTAGGCGTGCATCCTTCGAGACGCGGCTTCGCCGCTCCTCAGGATGACGAACGGGGTTGTGCTGCACTAAGGTTCGTCATGGTGAGGAGCGAGCCCTCCGGCGAGCGTCTCGAACCACGCAGGGAGTATCCGACTTGAGACTTGCCCCGATCGCGGCCCTCGCCGGCGCCCTCCTGCTCCTCTCCTGCGCCACGCCGGCCGCCCAGGCGCCGTTCGACATCGTGATCCGGGGCGGCACGGTCTACGACGGCTCGGGTGGGCAGCCGTTCGTCGGCGACGTGGCCATCCGCGGCGACCGGATCGTCGCGGTCGGTCGCAAGCTGCGCGGGGCGCGGCTGACCGAGATCGACGCCACGGGCCTGGCCGTCTCGCCCGGCTTCATCAACATGCTGAGCTGGGCGAACGAGAGCCTGCTGGCCGACGGGCGGGGCCTCTCCGACCTCAAGCAGGGCGTGACCCTCGAGGTGATGGGCGAGGGCTCCTCGATGGGCCCCTGGAACGAGAAGATGCGCCGCCAGGAGACCGAGCGGCAGGGCGACATCAAGTACCAGGTCACCTGGGCGACCCTCGACGAGTATCTGAGCAAGCTGGAAACGATGGGCATCGCCCAGAACGTCGCCTCGATGGTCGGCGCCGAGACGGTGCGCACCCATGTGCTCGGCGAGGAGGACGTCGATCCCTCGCCGGCCGAGCTGGCGAAGATGCAGGCTCTGGTGGTCCAGGCGATGGAGGACGGCGCGCTCGGCGTCGGCTCGTCGCTGATCTACGCGCCGGGCAGCTATGCGGACACCGACGAACTGGTCGCGCTCGTCACCGAGGCCGGTCGCTGCGGCGGGATCTACACCAGCCACATGCGCAGCGAGGGCAACCGGCTGCTGGAGGCCGTCGACGAGCTGATCGAGATTTCCCGCCGCTCCGGCGCGCCGGCCGAGATCTATCACCTCAAGGCGGCCGGCAAGGGCAACTGGTACAAGATCGACGCCGCCATCGCGAAGATCGAGGCCGCCCGCGCCTCCGGGCTGCGGATCAGCGCCGACATGTACACCTACACCGCCGGCTCGACGGGCCTGGACGCCGCCATGCCCACCTGGGTCCAGGCCGGTGGCCGCGAGGCCTGGATCAAGCGCCTCAAGGACCCGGCCACCCGCCGTGAGGTCATCGCCGAGATGCGCGTCGACAGTCCCGCGTTCGAGAACCTCTACCGCTTCGCCGGTCCGGAGGGGACGCTGCTGGTCGGCTTCCGCAATCCCAAGCTCAAGCACCTGACCGGCAAGACCCTGGCGCAGGTCGCGGCCGAACGGAAGGTGAGCCCCGAGGACGCGGCCATCGACCTGGTCATCGAGGACGGCAGCCGCGTGCAGGTCGTCTATTTCCTGATGAGCGAGGAGAACGTCCGCAAACAGGTCGCCCTGCCGTGGATGAGCTTCGGCTCGGACGCCGCCGCCCTGGCGCCGGAGAGCGTGTTCCTCCAGTCGAGCACCCACCCGCGCGCCTACGGCAACGTCGCCCGGCTGCTCGGGAAGTATGTGCGGGACGAGCGGGCGCTGACCCTCGCCGACGCCGTGCGCCGCCTGTCGGCCCTGCCGGCGCAGAACCTCGGCCTGCGGGATCGGGGCCTGCTCAAGGCGGGCAATTTCGCCGATGTGGTGATCTTCGATCCGGCGACCATTGGCGACACGGCCACCTATGAGTCGCCGAAGCAGTTCGCCACCGGTGTCCGCTGGGTTCTGGTCAACGGCGGCGTGGCGCTGAAGGAGGGCGAGCCGACGGCGCTGGCGACCGGCCGTGTCGTCCGCGGCCGAGGCTGGAAAGGCTGGCCCGACGGCGGCTGCCGCGCCAGCGCGAAGGACTGGACCTGGGCGTGGTGAGTGCGTCCTTCGAGACGCGATCCTGAGGGATCGCTCCTCAGGATGACGAGCGTTGGTGCGCTTCACCGCTATTCGTCATGGTGAGGAGCGAGGCCTCAGCCGAGCGTCTCGAACCACGCAAGCTGCCTAGGCCTTCGCCTTCAGCCGCCGCGCCAGCAACACCAACCCGTACATCGGAACGGTCGCCGCGAACGCCCACAGGCTCGGCGCCAGCATGCCCGGGTCGGAGGCCGCCACGACCCAGACCGCGAAGGCCGCGCCGCCGAGCGCCATGGCCCGCGCGGCGAGGCGCTTGCCCGGGTCGGCGATCTGGCGGGCGAAGCTCACCAGCGCCAGCGCGCAGAGGGCGTACATGGCCATGCTCAGATTGACGGCGATGTTGATGAGCACCCCGAACTGCTTGCCCAGCGTCGGCGACATGCTGGAGGCGATAACCAGCGACATCAGTCCGGCGGACAGCAGCAGGTTGCGAACCGGCGTGCGGGCCGGGTCCGGGCTGGTCAGGGCGCGCGGCAGGAAACCGTAGGCGGCGCCGCTGCGGCTGGTCTCGGCCGTCAGCAGCAGCCAGCCGCCCATGGTCCCTGCGGCCTTGAGCAGGGCGCAAACGGCGATCACCGAGGCCAGGGTGGAGCCGGCGAGAATCCGGATCGAGTCGGCGAAGGGGGCCGTCGACTTCGCCAGGACGGCGACTGGAATGGAGCCCATCAGCGCGACAGAGGCGGCCATGTAGATCAGCGCCGCCAGTCCGACGCCGCCGAGCGCCGCGCGGGCGACGTTGCGCTGCGGGTCGCGCACCACAGCGGCGGCGATGGTCGCGCTTTCCAGGCCGAGAAAGGCCCAGAAGATCGGCGCCAGCGAGCCACCGACCGCCTGGGCCAGCGGCTTGCCCGTCGCGTTCCAGCCGGCGGCGAAGGTCGCGGAGTCAAAGGCCAGCAGGCCCAGCACCGTCGCCACGGCGACCGGCGCCAGGCCGATCACCAGGGTCAGGCCGCCGAGCCTGGCGACCGTGCGCGCGCCGATCACGTTGGCCAGGGTCATCAGCCAGATGACGCCGATGGTGGTCCAGACCGAGATCAGCGGATTGGAAAGGACCGGGAAGAAGAAGGCCAGATAGCCGGTCACCGCCAGCGCGATGGCCGGCGAGCCGACCCAGCAGGACAGCCAGTACAGCAGCCAGTTGGCGAACCCGAAGAACGGGCTGAGCCCTTGCGACGGGTAATCCACGATGCCGTCGGGTGTGGGCCTGAGCGTCGCCAGCAGGGCGAACACCCCCGCCAGCAGCATCGCGCCGGCCGAGGCGATGACCCAGCCGATGATCGTCGAGGAGCCGATCGCGGCGAGGGTCGCGGGGAGCAGGAATACCCCCGATCCGATCATGTTGCCCGCCACCAGGACGGTGGCCAGCAGGGGGCCGATGCGTCGCGCGGCGGAAGGCGTGTCTGTCATGAGCGAAGTGGCTCGCAGTTTGAGCGGGCCGTCAACGACCGTTGTTCGCTTGACGGCCCGCGCCCGGCGGCGCTCAAAGGCGGGGCATCAGCTGCGAGAGACCGCCATGAGCTTCGACACGCCCCTGACCCTGGTGGGTCCCCTGCGCGCGCCGCGCCAGATGCTGCAGGAGCAGGAATACGGCGGTCACAGCTCGATCCACGACGACGCCATGGCCGAGAAGCTCGGTTTCCGCGCCGGGCCGATCGAGGGGCCGACGCACTTCAGTCTGTTCCCGCCGCTGCTGGCGAAGATCTGGGGCAACGCCTGGTTCGAGCGCGGCTGCCTGTCGGCCCACTACCAGAACATGGTCGTCGAGGGCGAAGAGGTCCGGGCCATCGTCGAGATCCCGGCCGAAGGCGCAACCCGCACCCTGGTCCGCGCCGAGAAGGCCGACGGCACGCCGGTGCTGGAAGCGTCCGCCAGTCTCGGCCCCGATCACGGCCAGACCCTGCTGGAAGCTCGCATGGCCGGCCTGCGTCCGCCGGGCAAACTGCTGATCCTCGAAGACCTGAAGGTCGGCCTGAAGGGCGCCGTCGACGAGCTGGTGACCATGGCGCCCGACCAGCACATGGGCGCGCTCTACCCGTTCTCCCTCAACGACAAGCTGGCGAAGATCACCGAGACCTCGCCCTGGTACAGCGACGCCGACGCCTCCCCCTGGGGACGTGCGATCATCCCGCTGGAGATGGTCAGCGTGCTCGCGGAATACTCGAGCCACAGCGCGAAGTTCCCGGTGAAGGGCCCGGCCGTCGGCCTGTTCGCCGACCAGGAAATCCGCATGATCGAGGGGCCGCTGTTCGTCGGCGAGACCTATCTGATCCGCCGCGAGATCGCCGCCCTGGCCGACAGCCGCCGCACCGAGTCCTACTGGGTCCGCACGCGGATCTTCGACGCCACGGGCACGCGCCAGCTGGCCGAGATGCTGCTGAACCACGCGACGCTCAAGGACAGCTATGCCGGCTACGCGGAAGCCGCGCCGGTCTGACTCAAAACAACATCAGGGAAACGCACCATGAAACTCTACAACTCCGTCGGCCCGAACCCGCGGATGGTCCGGATGTTCGCCGCCGAGAAGGGCGTCACCCTGCCCACGGTCGAGATCGACCTGATGGGCGGCGAGAACCGCCAGCCTGCCTATGCCGGCGCGGTCAATGTCGCCGGCCAGACCCCGGCGCTGCAGCTGGCCGACGGCCAGGTGGTCGCCGAGATCACGGCCATCTGCGAGTACCTCGAGGAAAAGCACCCGACGCCGTCGCTCATCGGCGCGACGGCCGAGGAGCGGGCGGAGACCCGCATGTGGACGCGCCGCATCGACCTCAACATCTGCGAGCCGCTGGCCAGCGGCTTCCGCGCCTCGGAAGGCCGTCGCCTGTTCGCGCCGCGCATGAAGCTGGTCGGGGCGGAAGGCGCTGCGGAACTGAAGGACATCGCGCGCGACCGGATCCTGTGGCTGGACGGCCAGATGGCCGGCCGCGCCTTCGTCTGCGGCGACCGCCTCAGCCTTGCTGATCTGCTGCTGTTCGCCTTCCTCGACTTCGGGGCCTCCGTCGGCCAGCCGATCCCGGCCGAAGCCGCCTGGGTCAACGCCTGGTTCGAGCGGATGAAGGCCCGGCCCAGCGCGGCGGCCTGATCCTCCACCGTGACCCTCTCCCGGAAGGGAGAGGGAGGGCCCGGCGCCGAAGCGACGGGAGGGTGAGGGGTTGCGGCATGGCCGAGCCTGCACGAGCCGCAATCCCTCAACCTCACACCCTGCTCGCAAGCTCGCGGGCGGGCCCCTCCGTCTCCCTCCGGCAGAAGGAATTGCAGAGCGGCTAGCGCCACGCAGCGCCTTCCGCGATATGCTGCCCAAATGCGTTTCGACGACCGCTTCCTCGAAGAGATCAAGTCGCGCCTCCGCCTGTCGGACGTGATCGGCAAGACCGTGAAGCTGAAGCGTCAGGGACGCGAGTTCGTCGGCCTGTCGCCGTTCACCAAGGAGCGGTCGCCGAGCTTCTTCGTCAACGACGACAAGGGCTTCTTCCACGACTTCTCCAGCGGCAAGCACGGCGACCTGATCAGCTTCCTGCAGGAGACCGAACGGCTCAGCTTCGTCGAGGCCGTCGAGCGCCTGGCCGGCGAGGCCGGGATGCAGATGCCGGCGCCCGATCCCCAGGCCGCCGAGCAGGACAAGAAGCGCCAGGGCCTGGCCGAATGGCTGGAGCTGGCCGCGACCTGGTTCGAGGGCGAGCTGCGCCGGCCGGCCGGTCGGGAGGCCCGCGAAACGCTGATCCGCCGGGGCCTGCCCGAGACCGAATGGAGCCGCTTCCGGCTGGGGTTCGCGCCGTCCGGCCGCACCGCCCTGAAGGACTACCTGATCGCCAAGGGCGCCCGCCCGGCCGAGCTGGTCGAGGCGGGTCTCCTCATATCGCCCGAGGATGGCGGGGCCCCCTATGACCGGTTCCGCGACCGGATCATCTTCCCGATCGCCGACCAGCGCGGCCGGACCGTCTCGTTCGGCGGCCGGGCGATGGATCCCGAGGCGCGGGCCAAATACCTGAACGGCCCGGAGACCAGCATCTTTTCCAAGGGCCGGCTGCTCTACGGCCTGCCCGAGGCGCGCAAGATCCTCCACGCGGGGCCGCCGTCTGCTGACGGCGAGGACAACGCCCTGGTGGTGGTCGAGGGCTACATGGACGTCATCGCCTGCCAGCGGGCGGGCGTCGCGGCCATGGCGCCGATGGGCACGGCCCTGACCGAGGAGCAGATGGAGGTGCTGTGGCGCCTGCATCCGGAGCCGACGCTTTGCTTCGATGGCGACGGCGCCGGCCGGCGGGCCGCCAGCCGGGCCATCGACCGCGCCCTGCCGTTGCTCAAGCCGGGCAAGAGCTTCCGCTTCGCCATCGTCACCGGCGGCAAGGACCCCGATGACGTCCTGCGCGAACAGGGCCCGGCCGCCCTGCGCGCCCAGCTCGCCCAGACGACGCCCTTCGCCGACGCCCTGTTCGTCCGCGAGCGCGACCAGGAGCCGCTGGACTCGCCGGAGCGCAAGGCTGGCCTGAAGGCACGGCTGCGCGACCGCGCCAACACCATCGCCGACAAGGACCTGGCCCAGGCCTATCGCGACGATCTGCTGGGCCGGTTTGACGCCCTGTTCCAGAAGCCGCAGCAGGGCGCGCGGCAGCCGTTCGTTCCGAACCGGCCGTGGAAGCCGGGCGGGCGACCGGGGCAGATGTTCGAGGCGAGCTTCCCGACGCCGGAAGGCAAGGCGGCGGCCAAACGGCTGTCCACCGCGCTCGATCCACTGGCCGCCGCCCTGGCCCGCGGCGTGCTCGATGACCCGCACCGGCTGGACGATCACCTGGAGACGTTCGAGCGCGACGGCTTCGGCGATCCGGCGCTTTCCGCCCTGGCCGCCGAGATCATTCGGCTTCGTCTTGACGCTGATCACCTTGACTCAGGGGCTCTCGCACGCCATCTGCGGGATCGTGGATTTGCCGGGCTGCTGACTGACATCGACCGGGCCGCTGCTCAAGCAGGCGCGCCCTTCCTGAAACAGGATGTCACCCTCGCCACCGCCAGGTCCCAGTGGACGTACGCTTTTGAGGTTCTGAACCGATTGGCTGCGCTCGAGGCTGCCGTATCCTCCGCCAAGGGCAACCTGGGCGGGCGATCGGACATGGCGGCGCTGGAGCGGCTCAAGGCCGAGCGGGATACCCTCAAGCGCACGGTTCGCTCGGGAGCCCTGTGGACGGACGGTGAAACCTCTCCCTGAGACGCTTTGTCGCGTCACGACCGAATTTTTTGGGCGTCCCGCATCCCCGCCGCGGCACGCTGGAGATCGCAATGAGCACGACCGCCACCGACCAGACCGACGCACCCGAGGCCCCCGAGAAGGACGGCCCGCTGCTCGACCTCACCGACGCCGGGGTCAAGAAGTTCATCAAGCAGGCGAAAGCCCGCGGCTACGTCACGATGGACGAGCTGAACAAGGTGCTGCCCAGCGAGGAAGTGACCTCCGAGTCCATCGAGGACACGCTGGCCATGCTGTCGGAGATGGGCGTCAACGTCGTTGAGGCCGAAGAAGACGCGGCCGAGGGCGAGGGCGGCGAAGTCGTCGCGGCCGGCGAGACGGCGATCGTCACCGAGGCCGAGACCAAGGGCGCCTATGACCGCACCGACGACCCCGTGCGGATGTATCTGCGCGAGATGGGCAGCGTCGAACTGCTGTCGCGCGAGGGCGAAATCGCCATCGCCAAACGTATCGAGGCCGGTCGCGACACGATGATCCGCGGCCTGTGCGAAAGCGCCCTGACCTTCGAGGCGATCATGGTCTGGCGCGAGGAGCTCGGCACCGGCCGGATTCTGCTGCGCGAGGTGATCGACCTGGAAGGCACCTACGGCGTGATGTTCCCGGCCGCGCCGGTGATCGTGCCCACCGAGGATGCCGAGCCGGCCGAGCCCAAGGAAGCGGTCGAGGGCGAGGAGAAGCCCGAGGGCGAGGACGACGACGACGACTTCGATGACGGCGCCGGTCCGACGGTCAGCGCGATGGAAGGCGAGCTGCGCGAAAGCGTCATGGAGACGCTGGACGCCATCGCCTCCGAGTTCGACGCCTTCCGTCGCCTGCAGGAAAAGCTGGTCGAGCGCCGTCTGAAGGGCGGCGACCTGAAGGACGAGGACCGCAAAGCCTATGAAGGCGCCTCGCTCGCCATCGTCACGCGCCTGAAGACTCTCAAGCTGAACAACAATCGCATCGAGGCGCTGGTCGATCAGCTGTACGCGATCAACCGTCGCCTGATCGCGCTGGAAGGCCGCCTGCTGCGTCTGGCCGACAGCTACGGCATCAGCCGCGCCGAGTTCCTCAAGGCCTATTTCGGCGCCGAGCTCGACCCCAACTGGTCGGAAAAGGTCAAGGCGCTGGGCGTGCGCTGGACCAAGTTTAGCGAGAACGACGACTCCTCGATCCGCGACATCCGCCAGGAAGTCGCCGCCCTCGCCACCGAGACCGGCGTGCCGATCGACGACTACCGCCGCATCGTCCAGACCGTGCAGAAGGGCGAGCGCGAGGCCCGTCAGGCCAAGAAGGAAATGGTCGAGGCCAACCTGCGCCTCGTGATCTCCATCGCCAAGAAATACACCAACCGCGGCCTGCAGTTCCTCGACCTGATCCAGGAAGGCAACATCGGTCTGATGAAGGCGGTCGACAAGTTCGAGTACCGCCGCGGCTACAAGTTCTCGACCTACGCCACCTGGTGGATCCGCCAGGCGATCACCCGCTCGATCGCCGACCAGGCGCGGACCATCCGCATCCCGGTGCACATGATCGAGACGATCAACAAGATCGTCCGCACCAGCCGCCAGATGCTGCACGAGATCGGCCGTGAGCCGACCCCGGAAGAGCTGTCCGAAAAGCTGGCCATGCCGCTGGAAAAGGTCCGCAAGGTCCTGAAGATCGCCAAGGAGCCGATCTCGCTCGAAACGCCGATCGGCGACGAGGAAGACAGCCACCTGGGCGACTTCATCGAGGACAAGAACGCGATCCTGCCGATCGACGCGGCGATCCAGTCCAACCTGCGCGAAACGACCACCCGCGTGCTGGCGTCCCTGACGCCGCGCGAGGAACGCGTCCTGCGCATGCGCTTCGGCATCGGCATGAACACCGACCACACCCTGGAAGAAGTCGGCCAGCAGTTCTCGGTCACCCGCGAACGCATCCGCCAGATCGAAGCCAAGGCCCTGCGCAAGCTCAAGCACCCGAGCCGCTCGCGGAAGCTGCGCAGCTTCCTGGACTCGTAGGGTTCAGGGGACAGGATTTCGTGTCCCTTGAGGGCACGACTTTCTGTCCCCGAACGTGCTTGCGAAGTCGGATAGGTTGAGTAATATCTGGCTATGTCGAAGACCATAGGCGCTGCAAGGCCAGTCAGGGCGGGGAAGCCGGTCCGCCTCGGGCGCAGCGCGATCAGCGGTCAATGGGTTACAAAGCCGGTCACAAAGACGACAGCCGAGCGGGCCCGTCGGATTCGTGACGCCGTCCGGAAAGTGCTTGCGGAACAGCAGGTTTGAGCGACGGCTCTGAGCGATCGACCGATCAGGTCTTCATCAATTGCCCGTTCGACCCCCACTATGCCGAGATATTTCAGGCGCTGATATTTGCCGTGCGTTTCTGCGGCTTCACCCCCAGATGCGCTCGCGAGCTGGACGACGGTGTCCGCATCGAGAAGTTGAACGACATCATCGAACAGTGCCGTTACGGCGTCCACGATCTGTCGCGAACCGAGCTTGACGACGACAATCAGCTTCCCCGCTTCAACATGCCGCTCGAACTGGGATTGTTTCTCGGGGCGAAGCGGTTTGGCGATTCAGAGCAGAAGCGAAAGCGCACCCTGATCTTGGACGTGGAGCCCTATCGGTACCAGAAGTTCATTTCCGATCTCGCAGGCATGGACCCCAAGAGCCATCGGGGCGATGCCGGCGTCGCTGTCGGCGAGGTTCGAACCTGGCTGCGCAACGTGTCGGGCCGCAAGATCGCCGGACCTGTCTCCGCGGTGGATGCCTGGGGCCGATTCCGCGGGGATCTGCCCCGCATCGCAGTGGCTGCCGGGTTCGACCCGATCAACATCCCATACGCAGACTACGAGGCCATGGTGATCGACTGGTTGGCGACGGCGCGCTGAGCGCGCCTACGCCCCGCGCATCAAAACGCCGGCGGTCAGGACGCCGAACGCCAGCAACAGCGTCTCGATGACATTGGCGCTGATCAGCGGGATGCCGACGTTGCCGTAGTGGGCGATGGCGGCGGCCAGGGCCAGAACGACGGCCACCAGGAACAGCGGCGTCGAGGGGGCGGTCAGCATCAGCGAGGGGCTGCGATTGGCCATGGGGTGTCCTTCCGGATGTGCGCCTCGGCGCTGACCGGCGGCGATGCGCTTCCGGTCCGTCATGAACGCCTCACAGAGACCACTGTTCCGCCAGCGAGCAGCGAGACTCCCGATACCAATACTCCGGGGATATCACGGGACATTTGCGGGACTTCCGCCCCGTCTCGTCGCTAAAGCGCGTCCTTTAGTTATGGCTTGCGCCGCGATCCGCCACGAGATACTAAAGGAAATGCTTCAGCATCAGCCCCGTCCCGCTCAGCCGCCACTCGATGCGGTGTTCCAGGCGCTCGCGGATCCCGCGCGGCGCAGCATGCTGGAGCGCCTGACGATCGGCCCCGCGTCGGTCAGCCAGTTGGCCGAGCCGCTGCCCATGAGCCTGGCCGCCGTCGGCCAGCACATCGCGGTGCTTGAAGCCGCCGGGCTGGTGACGAGCCAGAAGGTCGGCCGGGTGCGGACCTGCACGCTCGACACCACCGTGCTGACCCAGGCCGAGAAATGGATCAACGCCCGCCGCATCGCCGTCGAGCAACAGCTTGACCGGCTGGGCGAGTATCTGGCGGCCACAAAGCCCGCCGACGAAGTCTGAAGGACGCCGATCATGCCCTCCGCCCTGACCCACGCCACCTTCTGCGTCGAGCGGGTCTATGACGCCCCGCCCGCGCGGGTGTTCCACGCCTTCACGGATCCGGACGCCCGAAAGCGCTGGTTCTTCCGGGTCCACGACTGGACGCTCCACGCGCACAGCGGCGGCGAACCCGGCGTCGGCAAGGCGGAGTCCAGCCGCTTCAGCCCGCCCGGCGCGGAGGTAATCATCACCAACGACAGCCTCTACCTGGACGTCGTTCCGAACGAGCGGGTGATCTACGCCTACGCCATGACCCTCGGCGGCGCGCCGCTCTCCTCGTCGTTGTCGACGGTGGAGTTCCAGCCGGAGGGCAAAGGCACGCGCCTGGTCTTCACCGAACAGGGCGTCTACCTGGACGGCAATGTCGACGGCCGGATCGAAGGCACCGAAGGGCTGATGGCGCGGCTGGGCGAGGAGCTGGAGCGGCAGGCCTAGGCCAGCATGTCCAGCAGACGCCCGGTCATTTCATCGGCCGCGCGGATCACCGCCGCATTGGCGCTGATGGCGGCCTTGGCCTCGACGCGGTCGACCACGTCACGAACCGGGTTTTCCAGCGGCGCGGCGGCCGTCCGGCGGGCGCTGGCGTCGAAGCGGGCGGCGGCGTCGTTGAGGCCGGCGGCGGCGATGGGCAGGGCCTGCATGGCGGGTTCTCCCGTTGGCGAGCCGCCAGACTACGCCGTCGCGCTTAACGGTCCGTCGGCAGGGATGGTGAACGGCCCGCTTGCCATGACCGCGGCCCTCGCGCACCTTTCGCGCCATGAGCCAGCCAGACCCCGCGACCGGTCGCTATGCCTCGTTCGAGGCCTTCTATCCGTTCTACATCCACGAGCATTCGAACCGCACCTGCCGGCGAATCCACGTGGTGGGAACCGGCCTGGTCATCGCCGCCTTCGTCACCGCGCTGGCGACCCGCAATCCCTGGTGGTTCGCGGCCATGCCGCTGATCGGCTACGGCTTCGCCTGGGTCGGCCATTTCGTCTTCGAGAAGAACACCCCCGCCACCTTCAAATATCCGCTCTGGAGCCTGATGGGCGATTTCCGCCTGTTCTTCGAGACGGTCACCGGCAAGCGGCGCTGGTAGCGCCCTCACACCACAGGACAGATCCATGAGCACCGACCTCTTCTCCCTAAAGGGCCGCACGGCCCTGATCACCGGCGGCTCGCGCGGCATCGGCAAGATGATCGCCGCGGGCTTCATCGCCGCCGGTGCGCGGGTCTACATCTCCTCGCGCAAGGCCGGCGCCTGCGACGCCACGGCGGCGGAGCTGTCGGCGGGCGGCGGGGTCTGCATCTCGCTGCCGCAGGATGTCTCGACGGTCGAGGGCTGCAATCTGCTGGCCCAGGCCTACGGCAAGTACGAGACCAGCCTCGACATCCTCGTCAACAACGCCGGTGCCGCCTGGCTGGCCGAGTTCGACAGCTTCCCCGAAGCCGGCTGGGACAAGGTGATGAACCTGAACCTCAAGTCGCCGTTCTTCCTGACCCAGGCGCTGGCGCCCGCGCTGCGCGCGTCGGCCAGCCATGAGCGGCCGGCCAAGGTGATCAACATCGCCTCGATCGACGGCATCCGGCCCAATCCGCAGGAGACCTACAGCTACCAGGCCAGCAAGTCGGGGCTGATCCATCTGACCCGCCGCATGGCCGGCCGGCTGATCGAGGACAACATCGTCGTCACGGCCATCGCGCCGGGCGCGTTCGCCTCGGAGATGAACACCGTCGCCCGTGACCAGGCCGAGGCTGTCGCCGCGCGCATTCCGTCGCGCCGGATCGGCACGGACGAGGACATGCAGGGCGCGGCGATCTATCTGGCGTCCCGCGCCGGCGACTACTGCGTGGGCATCACCATCGCGGTCGACGGCGGGGTCTCCTACGCCGTCGCGTCGATGTAGGAGGCGGTCATGTTCAACGGCGCGCTCATTCGCAAGCGGCTCGGCCAGTACGGCGCCGCCTGGTTGATCAGCTTCGTGGTGGCGGTGCTCGGCATCCTGGCGGGCAGCGCGCTGGCGAAAATCCGGCTGGTCGAGGTCGCCGATCTGATCCTGCCCGTGGCCTTCGTCGCCCTGACGCTGGCTGTCGTGGCGGTGATGGTCGTGACCCTGCTCAACGGTCGCGAGACGGTGGCCACGCGGCTGGTCGTGCTGGTGCTGGCGGTGCTGATGTTCCTGCCGCTGCTCTGGGGGCCGGTGCTGGGCGCGATCACGGCCGCCTGGATCGGCCAGGCCTCGATCGAGTACTCGGCCGTTTACGCGCAGTTCCGCATCCAGATCAGCCAGGCGCTGTTCAGACTGGCCGGGCTGATGTTCGCCAACCCCCTGATGGAGACCGTCTGGGCGGTGTTCCAGGGCGTGGCGACGGTGGTCGGGTTCCTGTCGTCCTTCTTCCAGGTCTGGCCGCGCCTGTTGCGTCTGCTGGGTGCGCGGGAAGCGGAAGCGTAACGCCCTCCCCGAAGGGAGGGCGCTCCGGGGTCCCTAGAAGCCCCAGGTGGTGTAGCCGAGCTGCAGAACCTTCGGGTAGCCGGGGTTGATCCCGTTGACCCTGAACTGGCTGATGCGGCCGGTGTTGGTCTTCATGCAGACGTAGCTGCCGACCGGCACCGCCAGCAGCGGCACGCGGGCCGTGCTGAAGCTGGCCGTGCTGCAGCCGGCGAACCCGCGGTTGCTGCGGTCGCCCACAGCCATCATCGCGCCGTTCCGGGGGGTCAGGAACATCATCGCCGGCGTGGCCGCCTGGAACCACAGGTCGGAACCGCCGCCGCCGCCGACCGCGCCGTTGTCGAAGTTGACCAGGTAGGTCTGCGGCAGCTCCACGCCGCCGGTCGAGAAGGTCGGCGGAGTCGGCGGCGGGGGCGGCGGGCCCAGCGGATGGCAGCTGAAGCCGCCGGGCCGGGCGGTGCAGGCCATGCCGGCGGGCGCGTTGCGTTGGATGCTGCCGGCTGGGCCGTACAGGCACTGCAGGGCCGGAGACCCGCCGATGTTGACCACCGCGGTGTTGGTCAGCGAGTTGACGATCGGGGTGTTCCACCAGCCGCCCGGCAGCGGCGTGGTGATCTCGCGCCGGACCTGAGACGCCGGACAGTTGATTTCCGCGGCGCTCGCCATGGCCGGAGCGGCGAGGGTGATGAGGGCGGCAGCCGCCCCGGCGATACCAAGCGAAACCTTGTTCATAGTAGCCTCCCAACGAGGGCCAAGCCCCTCTGGCGCCCAGAGAACACCGGTCTGGCTGAACCTTTCCCGGTAGAGATCTGTCAGCCGCTGTTCACCCACGGCGGGCATCTCGTTGACGCCGGGTCCGCGGACTGCGAGCGTCCTCGAAGGTAAAAACAATAAGGGGGAGGCCACGATGCTAGCCTCATTGCTGCTGCGTCTCGGGGCCCTTGGTCCTCTCGCATTCTATGCCGCCATCGCCGTGGGCGGTTTCATGACACCCGGCTACAACCACATGACCCAGCAGGTCAGCGAGCTCGGCCAGGCCGGCGCTCCCGCGGCGACGCTGTTCAACTACGGCATGATGGCCGCGGGCGGCGCGATCATCGTGGGCGGCCTCGGCTTCTTCCTCGGCATGCGCAAGCTGGGCGTCGGAGTCGTGATGCCGCTGCTGACCGCCGTGGCGATCGGCCTGTTCGGCGCGTCGTTCGTGATCGCGGGCCTGCATCCGATGCCGTCGGCGCTGCACGGCGCTTATCACCTCGGCTACGCCGGCATCGCGGCCCCGCTGCTGGCCTTCCTGTCGCTCGGTGATCGCAGCGAAGTCTCCGGCGCCAAGACCCTGGCGGTCGTCAGCTTCCTCGCCGGGGGAGTCCTTCTGGCGCTGCTGATGAACGTCGGCGGCTTGAACCTCGTCAAGGCGGCCGACGCCGGTCTCTGGCAGCGTGGCCTGATCCTGGCCACGACGCTGTGGATGGTCTCGGCCTTCCTGTCGATCCCGGCTGCGGTGGCGGCCAGGGAACGCAAGCGTTCCAGCGCCTACTAGAACGGGCGTCGACTACGCCCAGGCGTAGTTGAAACTCACGGAGATGCGGTTGCTTCTGGCGCCGTTGGCCGGCACCTCGTGCCGCAGCCAGCTCTCCCACATGAGAACGGTCCCGGGCGCCGGAGTGACGTAGACGAAGGTCTGCAGGTCCTCCGGCGCTTTCTTCATGCGCGACGGCGCGGCCATCATCATCGGCAGCCGGGGATCCTCCAGCTTCAGCGCCGAGGCGCCGGGCGGCGTGACGACATAGTAGGTCCCGCTGATCACGCTGTGGGGATGGATGTGGCTGGTGTGAGCCCCGCCCGGTTTCAGGACGTTGACCCACAGGCTGTCCATCACCAGCCGCCGGCCCTTGAGGTCGAACGCCAGGTCGACGGCGAAGGCGGCGGCCTGTTTGTCGAGGCGCTTCTTCAGATCGGCGAAGGCCGTGACCCGCTGCGGCAGGTCGTTGAGCGAGGCGTAGGAGGTGTAGCCGGGGTAGGCGTTGGCCTTGCACCAGGCGCGGCCGGCCTGGTCCTCGGCCGCCAGCATCAGGCAGGCGTCTTCAAGATCGCCGTTCAGGGCGTCGAAACCCTTGTCGGCGGCGAGGCTGGCTTCATGCAGTCGGGTGACGAAGAGGGCGCGGCTGGTCATGGCTTGCCGTTATGCCGGGCCACGGCGGCTGTCAAAGCACGCGTGGCATGAGCCCCGGATCGGGTCCGGGGCGCGAAGGACACAATCAGCTCACGGCCTTGCGCGTCGCGGCATAGGGGTCCTCGACCACGCGGCTCTTGATGTTGAACACCATGACCGACCGCTTCTCCGCTTCGTAGAACGGCCAGAACGGGACCAGAGGCGTATTCGGATGGCCGGTGCGGGCGAAGGCGACCCAGGCCGCACTCATCTGCTTGGCCAGAACCTGCGGCTCGGGGCCTTCGCCGACCAGCACGCGGGCCTTGTCGACGTTGTCGAACACCAGCGGGATCTCGAGGGTGTGGGTGGCGCGGAACGGCCCGACCGGCGTGCCCCACTCGAGCAGGTACATGTAGGCCTTCGCTCCGCCCTGGGCCGCCTTGCGCTCGGCGATCTGCACCGAGCCGGCGAACATCCGGCCATAGGTCACCAGATGCGTCGCCAGGTAGGTCGGGGAGTCGTTCGGGAAGTCCTTGCGCAGCGCGGCCAGGACCGCCGGCGCCTTCGGACCGAGAATTGCGGCCGCCATCTTCTGCAGACCGGCGTCGTCCAGCTGGCCGAACCAGGGCGCCGAGGCCATGAACAGGGTCATCTCGTCGCGGTTGATGCCGATCATCACCGGGATGTTCTTCGCCGTCTCGGGCGCTGCCGGGTCCCAGGGCTGGGCCGGCAGGATCCGGCCATCGACCACCGGCGCGAAGCCGGTGCGGTCAAAGCCGGCGACCGGCTGCCGGCTCTCGGCGGCGGCGGCGGCGGCTACGAGGCGTTCGGCGGGAACCGCCCGCAGCGCCTTGATGTCGCCTCGCGTGATCCCGAGTTCCGCATAGAGGTCGGCCGTTAGGGCGGCCGCCCGGTCGGCGGGAACCGCCTTCACGCCTGGTCCGCTTTCGATGATCGCCCGGTGGAACAGGCCCAGTGCGCGCGGCATGGCCAGCAGGTAGCTGACCTTCGCGCCGCCCCCGGACTCGCCGAAGATGGTCACGTTGCAGGGGTCGCCGCCGAACAGATAGATGTAGTCCCGCACCCATTCGAGCGCGGCGACGATGTCGAGCATCCCGGCGTTGCCGGAACTGGCGACTTCCGGCAGGTCGGCATAGCCGAACACGCTCAGGCGGTGGTTCAGCGTCACCACCACGACGTCTTCGGCGGCGAGGTTCGCGCCGTCATAGATCGGCCAGGCGCCGGAGCCGGTGGAGAAGCCGCCGCCGTGCAGCCAGACCATAACCGGGCGGCCGGTTTCCGGCTGTTTGGCGTTGGTCCAGACGTTCAGATAGAGGCAGTCCTCGCTCTGGGCGGCGACTTCGGCGGCGGTCGGGAAGATGGTCTGCAGCGCCCGGCCCAGTTCCGAGGTCGGATTGACCGATGAGGGGGTCGGGTTCTGGATCGCCGGCGGGCCGAACTTGGTCCAGGCGCGCTTGTCCAGCGGGAAGCCGACACGCTCGGGCGGCGCGAAACGCAGCGGGCCCACCGGCGGCTTTGCGTAGGGAATGCCCTTGTAGGCCGTGACGCCCTTGCCGGCGTCGAGGCCGGTGAACAGGATCCGCGGAACCGGCTGCGGTTCGGCGGCCAGCGCGGGATGGGCGAGGGCCGCGACCGACGCCGTCAGGCCCAGAAGGCCCCGCCTAGAGATGTCAGACCGCTCTTCCATCGCTTCACTCCTGCGCCCGTTAACCATGGGTATCGGAAGCGGCCCCGAAGGTCGAGATTCTTCCCCTGTTACCGTTCGGCAGGCCTTTCGCTGGACCGGTGAACGGCGATAACCTCACCGGCAACCAAATCAGGGGAGAAACACCATGCGGGCTGCGGTCCTTCGCGAAGTGGGCAAGCCGCTTCAGATCGAAACCATCTCGATCAACAAGCCGGGCCCGCACGAGGTCCTGATCCGCACAAAGGCGGCAGGCGTCTGCCATTCAGACCTTCACTTCGTCGAAGGCTCCTATCCCCATCCGCTGCCGGCCGTGCTCGGCCACGAGAGCGCCGGCATCGTCGAGGCCATCGGCTCTGAAGTGCGCACCGTGAAGGTGGGCGACCATGTCATCACCTGCCTGTCGGCGTTCTGCGGCCACTGCAATCACTGCGTCACCGGCCATATGGCCCGCTGCGTCAGCGGCGACGTGCGCCGCGCCAAGGACGACGAGCCGCGCCTGGGCAACGGCCTGAACCAGTTCCTCAACCTGTCGTCGTTCGCCGAGCAGATGCTGATCCACGAGCACGCCTGCGTCGCGATCCGCAAGGACATGCCGTTCGACCGCGCGGCCCTGATCGGCTGTTCGGTGACCACCGGCGTCGGCGCGGTGGTGCAGACCTCCAGCGTCCGGGCCGGCGAGACCGTGGCGGTCATCGGCTGCGGCGGCGTGGGTCTGGCGGCGGTCAACGGCGCGGCGATCGCCGGCGCCGGCCGGATCATCGCCATCGACATGCACGCGTCCAAACTGAACCTGGCCAAGCACTTCGGCGCGACCGACGTGATCGACGCCAGCCAGGAGGACCCGGTCAAGGCCGTGATGGAACTGACCAAGGGCGGCGTCGACCACAGTTTCGAGGCAATCGGCCTGAAGAAGACCACCGAGCAGGCCTTCAAGATGCTGGCCCGCGGCGGCACCTGCAACGTGATCGGCATGATCCCGGTAGGCACGATGATCGAGCTGCACGGCGCCGACTTCCTCGGCGAGAAGCGCATCCAGGGCTCGCTGATGGGCTCCAACCGCTTCCCGGTCGACATGCCGCGGCTGGTGGACTTCTACATGTCCGGAAAGCTCAAGCTCGACGAGATGATCGGCCAGCGGATCAAGCTGGAGCAGGTCAACGACGCCTTTGAGGAACTGAAGCGCGGCGAACTGGCCCGTTCGGTCATCGTGTTCGACTAGGACGCGAACACGCCGGCCGGGACGGTCAGCGCCGGGGACATGTACCGCAGGTGCGTGTCCCCCAATCGATAGGCTGCGGGTTTAGGGGACACGTACCTTTGGTACATGTCCCCGAGGCCGGCGTGGCGTCCTGCCCCGCGGGAGAGGATAGCCGAACCGCCTCCCTGTCCGGCTATTGCGGCGCGTAGTTGATGCGGCGGAGCGCGGAGGCCAGGCGGTTGATGCTGGCGAAGGTCTCCCGGTAGGCGACCTCCATCTCGGGCCGCAGCAGGGCGGTTTCGGGAATCAGCACGCCGCGACGTCCATCGCGGACGCAGAGGCCGTCCGCCACCAGCATGTTCACATAGCGGCGGGTGGTTTCGTAGGGCACGCCGATGGAATGCGCGATCGACATCACACTGACGGGCCGGCGCGGTCCGCCGCCGGAGACCGGCGCGGCTTCGCCATTGGCGACGGCGATCGCGGTGAAAATGATCCCCCGCAGGAGGTCGCCGCCATGAGCACGGGCGACGATCTCGACGCCGCGGACGAAGAACTCACCGGCCAGCCGGGCGGCAATGGCGAAATCGTCCCCCGGACTTGCCGCCGCCGTTTCACGTTCAGAGGCCAAGGCTTCCTCCCCGGATCGCGTCCGGCCCTGCTCGGTTTCGGGTGGTCGCCCATTCCCCAATTTGGGTATTAAGCGCCTGCCATCGGGCGTTTGTCGACCTATCCTTGCTGCGGAGCGGGCGCGGAAGGCGCGAAAAGGTGAAACAGATACGTGCAGCGAAAGGGCGACCGGAAGCGGTCGACCTGGTGCAACGCTCGGGGTCCGCGTCGGAGTGGACGGGCGGGACTACGATCATCCGAAATGAAATGGACCGGCTTCGCCGCAGGGCAAGAGGCGCCGGCGCCATGGTCTCCGGGGCTGCTGAAGCGTCCGCTATGCTGGTCGACGAAGCACGCCCCGCGCCTGTCTGACCCGGCGCAAACAGAACGACGGCGGCCGCCTGCCCCCCCCCCCGATAGGCCGCCGACGGGCGCCTCCCGGCTTCTTCCGGAGCCGGGGGGCGCTACTGCGCCGGCAAATGCTCTAGAGGGCGAATTCGACGCCGCCGTCGCGCAGGTCGCCGATCAGGCGGCGCAGGTTCTCGAAGTTGCGACGAAGCGCCATGGTCATCGGCTCACGGGCGATGACTTCCGCCGGGACCAGGACGCCCGTCTCGGTCCGCTTGCAGTAGCCTTCCGAGATCAGGGCGTTCACGTGCCGCCGTGTGGTCTCGTAGGGAATGTCGAGTTCCAGAGCGAGGGCATGGACGCTGATCGGCCGGCGAATCTCGTCGGGGACCTGATCGGTGGCTTCCGAATAGGTCTGGCCCTCGACCCCCGACGGCCGGATGTGGCGGGTATTGGCGTCGACGATGGCGGTGAAGATCACGCCACGCAGAATGTCGCCGCCGACCATGCGGGCCATCAGGTCCACCGAGTTGAGGAAGTAGGTGGTCGACGCCCTGAGGGCGAGGCGATCACGGCGCTTGTCGCTACGGTTGGGCACGGCGACGATCTCCACGAATCAGTGTGACTGGCTAGTAACCAGTACCAGCGTTCTAGGAGGCAACCCGTTGAAATTCCAAACGCCAACCTACCCGATTTGAGGATTTTCAGCGCGACCAGACGTCGCGGCGGCTACTCGGCGGCCTGAAGATTCGCCAATGCCTCGGCGTCGATCTGCGCCGCGCGGGCCTCGACGAGTTCGACGATGTGGTCGACCATCTGCTCGTTGTCCATTTTATGGTCCGGCTTGCCGGCCATGTAGACCATGCCTGAGCCCTTGCCGCCGCCGGTGAAGCCGATGTCGGTCATCAAGGCCTCGCCCGGGCCGTTGACCACACAGCCGATGATCGACAGCGACAGCGGCGTGGAGATGTGCGCCAGCCGGCTCTCCAGCGCCTCGACCGTCTTGATCACATTGAACCCCTGCCGCGCGCAGGACGGGCAGGCGATGATGTTGACCCCGCGGTGGCGCAGGCCGAGCGACTTGAGCAGGTCGAACCCGACCTTGATCTCCTCGACAGGATCGGCCGCCAGGCTGACCCGGATGGTGTCGCCGATCCCGGCCCAGAGCAGGCTGCCCATGCCGATGGCGGACTTGACCGTTCCGGTGCGCAGCGCGCCGGCTTCGGTGATCCCCAGGTGCAGCGGGCAGTCGATGGCTTCGGACAGCTGGTGATAGGCGGCCACGGTCATGAAGATGTCCGAGGCCTTCACGCTGATCTTGAACTCGTGGAAGTCGTGGTCCTGCAGGATGCGGGCGTGGCTCAGCGCACTCTCGACCATCGCATCGGGGCAGGGCTCGCCGTACTTCTCCAGCAGCTCGCGCTCCAGCGAGCCGGCGTTGACGCCGATGCGCATGGAACAGCCGTGGTCACGGGCCGCCTGGATGACCTCGCGCACGCGATCCGGGCTGCCGATGTTGCCGGGATTGATCCGCAGGCAGGCAGCGCCGGCCTTGGCGGCCTCGATGCCACGTTTGTAGTGGAAGTGGATGTCCGCGACGAT
The DNA here is from genome assembly GCF_058783025.1 of Caulobacter sp. FW305-C-30-S16. Classification (NCBI taxonomy): domain Bacteria; kingdom Pseudomonadati; phylum Pseudomonadota; class Alphaproteobacteria; order Caulobacterales; family Caulobacteraceae; genus Caulobacter; species Caulobacter sp. FW305-C-30-S16. The sequence goes on from NZ_JBYSYH010000001.1 coordinate 1,007,217, forward strand.
CGGGACCTTGGAGGCCTTGACGATGGCCGAGAGGGCCGCGGTCGACTCTACGTCCGGACAGGAGACGCGGACGATGTCCGCGCCGGCCTCCTCGAGCTGACGGATCTGGTCGATGGTCGCGGCCGCGTCGGCGGTCAGCGTGTTGGTCATCGACTGGACGGTGATCGGCGCGTCGCCGCCGACGGGCACCTTCCCGACGTGAATCTGGCGGGACTTGCGCCGGTCGATGTGCCGCCAGGGGCGGAGGTGGGTGTGATCGTCGTGGCTCATGCGACCGTCAAGGTAAGCCCGCGCGGGCCGTTTCCCAACCCCGTCATGGAAACTTCGTCAGCCCGCGAGCGAGGACACCGTGGCGGTCGGGGCCGTCATGGCGCCCTTCAGCTTGCCGCCGACATAGACGTCCATTGCGGCCGGGTCGCCCGTCTCCACCGCAAGGCCCTTGATGTTGGGCGCGCGGTAGGCTTCGCCGGCCGGCAGGGCGCGGGCGAAATAGACCGAGCCGTCGGGACCGCGAACGATCAGCGTGGTGGGCTTGCGGGCCTGCAGCGTGACCAGCGAGGCGCCGGCGTCGGCGCCGTGGATCGGCCCGCGGGCGACGAACGGCGTGCCCGGCGAAACGGGCGGCGGTGCGTTGGCGGCGGCCGCGGCTTCGGCGTCCTTGCGGATCTTCGCGGCGGCGGCGACGGCGTCGGCCGAGCCGTCAGCGGCGGCGGCGGCTTCCAGCCCGGGCGTCTTGTAGACCTCGGGCGTCGAGGCCTCGACGGGGGCGGGCAGCGGCGCGCCGAGCGGCATCGTGCCGGTCGGATTGACGGGAAGGGCGCCGGCCACGCTTTCGGGCGCGGTCGGCGGCGGCGGCGCTTCTTCACTGATGGCGCGCTGGGCGATGTTCCAGAGCACGATCGCCGAGACGATCAGCACGCCGACCGCCAGGATCATGCCCATCCGGGGATCACGCTCGCGACGGACGCCGACCGGCGCGCGCAGCGGCTCGTCGGGATCGGGCGAGGAGTCCTTGAACCGGGCGACCGCCTCTTCGGGGTCGAGATCCAGATGTTTGGCGTAGGCCTTGATGTAGCCGAGCGTGAACGGCCGCGACGGCAGCTCGTCCAGCCGCATGTCCTCGACCGCAGCCAGATAGGTGCGACGGATGCGCGTGGCGTCCGAGACGTCCTGCAGCGACAGGCCGCGGAATTCCCGCGCCGCCTTCAGCGCCGCTCCGATGTCAGGTCCGTAGTGCAGGGAAGGCTCCTCGGTCGGCCCGTAGTGGTCGACCGACTCCATATCCCCGGAACGGTACAGTTGCGTAACCCCGCCAGAATCGAGCGGCATGGCTACCGACGCCCCCACTTACTCGCGCCACGCGGGAGCGCGGCGCATCCATTTTCCCCTACACGGGGAAGTCTTAACGCTGGGTTGTGGATAACAAAATAACGCCCGGAATTCAATGTGGTAATCCGTCGCTGCTGGTTAACCGTCACACAGCGACATACAATTTCCGGGCCAGAGTCTCGATCTCGTTGCGGACCGATCCGGAGGTGCCCCTGATCAGGGACTCCACACCGCGTCTGGCGGCTTCCCGGTCGCAGGAAAGCACCATCTGCTTCACGGGGCCGATACCCGCGGGCGGCATCGACAGGCGGTCGAAGCCGAGGGCGACGAGGGTGAAGGCCTCCAGCGGCCGGCCGGCCATTTCACCACAGACTGAGACAGGCGTTCCCGTTTCGGCACAGGCGTCCTGGATCTGCTTCAGGGCGCGCAGCGCCGGCGGCGACAGCGGGTCATAGCGATCCGCCACGCGCGGGTTCCCGCGGTCGGCGGCGAACAGGTACTGCATCAGGTCGTTGGTGCCGACCGAAACGAAGTCGGTCATCGGCAGCAGGGCGTCCAGATGCCAGATCAGGGAGGGCGCCTCGATCATCGCCCCGACGTCCAGCCGCGAGGGCGCAGGGCGGCCCCGGCGCTGAGCCCAGGCGATCTCGGCGTCGACGAACGCACGCGCGGCGCGGAACTCATCCACGCTGGCCACCAGCGGGAACATGATCCGCAGCGGCCGGCCGTGGGAGGCCCAGATCAGCGCGCGAAGCTGCAACCGCAGCAGGGCGGGGCGGTCCAGGCCCATGCGGACGGCCCGCCAGCCGAGGGCAGGGTTCTCTTCCCGCTCCAGTTCCATGTAGGGCAACAGCTTGTCGCCCCCCAGATCCAGCGTGCGGAAGGTCACGGGCATGTCGCCGGCGGCGTCGAGCACCTTTTCGTAGAGCGCCCGTTGCGCATCGAGGCGCGGCATGTCCTCGGCGACCATGAACTGGAACTCGGTGCGGAACAGGCCGATGCCCTCCGCCCCGGTCTCGCCGAGGATGTCGAGATCCACGGCCAGACCCGCGTTCATCAGCAGGGTGACCTTTGAGCCGTCCTTCGTGAAGGCCGGGGTGTCGCGCAGCTTCGCGAACTGGGCCTTGCGCTGGGCGCGCACCTCCAGCCGGCTGTTGAGCGCCTTCACGACGTCAGGCCGGGGGCGCAGGAACGCCTCGCCCGTCTCGGCGTCGACGATCACCGCGTCGCCCTGCGAAACCTTGTCGCGCAGGCCGGCGAGGCGGCCGACGCACGGAATGTCCAGCGCGCGGGCGACGATCGCCGCGTGGCTGGCGGTCGAGCCTTCTTCGAGCAGCAGGCCCTTGAGCCGGGTGCGATCGTATTCCAGCAGATCGGCGGGGCCCAGGTTCCGGGCCACCAGGATGGCGTCGTCGGGCAGCTCCCGAGACACCACGCCGTCGCCCGAAAGGTGGCGCAGCAGGCGGTCGTTCAGGTCCTCCAGATCGTGCAGCCGTTCGCGCAGATAGGGGTCCCGGGCCTGGCCGAGCCGGGCGCGGTGCTCGCTGCGGACCCGCTCGACGGCCGCCTCGGCGGTCAGGCCGGAGCGCACCGCTTCTTCCAGGGACCGGTTCCAGCCGCGGTCATGGGCGAACATGCGGTAGGTCTCAAGCACCTCATAAGGCGCGCCGACAAGGCCGTGGTGGCCTTCGAGCATGTCGTCGATCTGCTTCTGCAGCGCCGCGACGGCCGAGGCCAGGCGAACCTCCTCGGCGGCGGAGTCGTCCGAGAGCAGCTGCTCGGGCGCCACCGGATGGTCGTGCAGGACCACCGTGCCGTAGGCCAGGCCGTCCGAGAACCGGGCGCCCTTGAGCCGCTCGGGCTTGTGCGGCGCGATCTCGACGTCCTTGAGCGCCTCGTTGCTCAAGAGCTCGCCGGCGCCGACCATTTCGGCCAGCACCATGGCGATGATCTGCAGATCCTCGACCTCTTCCTCGCCGTAGCTGCGTTCGGTTCGGTTCTGGACGACCAGAACCCCGATCGGCCGGCCGCCGCGCAGCAGCGGCACGCCGAGGAAGGAGTGATAGGGATCTTCGCCGGTTTCCGGCCGGTAGGCGAAGGCCGGGTGGTTGGGGGCGTCGCTGAGGTTCAGCGGCCTGCCGAGCCGGACGATTTCGCCGACCAGACCTTCGCCGGTCTTCAGCCGGGTGACGTGCACGGCGTCGCGCGACAGGCCCTCGGTGGCGAACAGCTCCAGCTCGCCGCCGGCGCGGCGCAGATAGATCGAGCAGACCTCGGCGACCATCGACCGGGCGATGATCTGCACGACCATGTCCAGCTTGGCCTGGGCCGGCGCGCCGCCGGCCATGGCTTCGCGGATCTGCCGGAGCAGACTGCGTGGACCACGAATGGAAAGGCCCGTCGCGACCATCGGCGTAGGTGTTCTCCCGTCCTGAGCGGCGCCTATAGCAGATTTCCGCTGCGGAACAGTGACCCCGACCGGGCAAACGGCGTCAACAGGCGACAATCTCCCGGCGATCCGTCAGCCGACGTGCAATTGCCGCCTAATCAGGCGGTTCGAGGGCGGAGCGCCGTCAGAGCTGATCCAGGCCGTAAGCGCTGTGCAGGGCGCGGACGGCCAGTTCGGTGTAGGCCTCGTCGATCAGCACGCTGATCTTGATCTCGCTGGTGGAGATCACCTGGATGTTCACGCCCTTTTCGGCGAGGGCGGTGAACATGGTCTTGGCGACACCGGCATGGCTGCGCATGCCCACGCCGATAACCGAGACCTTGGCGACATCCTCGTTCAGCTGAACGTCCTCGAAGCCGATCTCGCCCTGTCCCGCGCGCAGGATGTCGACCGTGCGGCCGGCGTCGCGCTTGCCGACCGTGAACTCCATATTGGCCGCGCCCTCGCTGCGGGCGTGGCTCTGGACGATCATGTCGACGTTGACGTTCGCGTCGGCCAGGCGGCCGAAAATCTTCGAGGAGACGCCCGGCGTGTCCGGCAGGCCGAACAGGCTGATCTTGGCCTCGTCGCGGCTGTAGGCCACGCCGCTCACGATGCGCTTTTCCACGATCTCCTCCTCGTCGCAGACGATGGTGCCCTTCCCTTCGGAAGTATGGCCGGCTTCTTCTCCCGGCTCGATGAAGCTGGACAGCACGCGCAGCGGAACATGCTGCGACATGGCCAGTTCGACCGATCGGGTCTGCAGGACCTTGGCCCCCAGCGACGCCATCTCGAGCATCTCCTCGTAGGAGATGCGCGCCAGCTTGCGGGCCTTGCTCTCGATGCGTGGGTCGGTGGTGTAGACCCCGTCCACGTCCGTGTAGATGTCGCAGGCGGCGCCGAGCGCGGCGGCGATGCCGACCGCGCTGGTGTCCGAGCCGCCGCGGCCGAGGGTGGCGATGCGGCCGTCGCGGGTCACGCCCTGGAAGCCGGCGATCACGGCGATCTCTCCGGCGTCCATCGCCGCGGCCAGCTTCTCGGGCGGGATCTCGTCGATCCGCGCGCGGCCATGAGCCTCGTCAGTCAGGATCGGAACCTGCCAGCCCAGCCAGGAGCGGGCGTTCAGCCCCATGTTGCGCAGGGTCATGGCCAGCAGGCCGGCGGTGACCTGTTCACCGCTGGCGACCACCATGTCGTATTCGTCGTCGCTCGCGGGCAGACCCTGGGCGGCAGGACCCGCGCCGTCGGTCCAGGCGACCAGCTCGTTGGTCTTGCCGGCCATGGCCGAGACCACGACGGCGACCCGCTTTCCGGTCGCGACCTCAGCCGCAACCAGCCGCCCGACGCGGCGGATACGTTCCAGGTCGGCCACCGACGTGCCGCCGAATTTCATCACCAGCCGTGACACGTCAGGCCGCTCGCCCCCTCGTTTGGCGGTTTTTTCTTGCGCGTTCAGCGATTGGAACGCCCAAGCCACGCAAGAGGTCGCCTTCTAGCGAGGCTTTCGCGGCGCCGCAATGCGCCAGATCGCTTGCCGTCGACGTCCCGACCAAGGCGGACTAGATAGAAGGCATGTCCGCCCCCGCCGCAGAGCTCCGCACGAGTGTCGATCCAGCCGACGTCGAACGGTTTTCCCGTATCGCCGCCGAATGGTGGGACCCGCGCGGGAAATTCGCGCCGCTGCACAAATTCAATCCGATCCGGCTGGGTTTCATCCGGGAACAGGCGCTGGCCAGATTCGGCCGCGACGGTTGCCTGCGCCGGCCCTTCGAGGGGCTGAAGCTGCTCGACATCGGCTGCGGCGGCGGTCTGCTCAGCGAGCCGATGAGCCGACTGGGCTTCGATGTCACGGGCGTCGACGCCTCGGAGCGCAACATCGGCACGGCCTCGACCCACGCGGCCGAGCAGGGCCTCGACATCGCCTACCGCGCCTCGACCGCCGAACAGCTGCTGGCCGAGAAGGCCGGGCCGTTCGACGTGATCCTCAATATGGAGGTGATCGAGCATGTCGCCGACCCGGGCGAGTTCCTGCGCACGACGGCGAAGCTGCTGGCGCCGGGCGGGATCATGATCGTTGCGACGCTGAACCGCACGCTCAAGGCGCTGGCGCTGGCCAAGATCGGCGCCGAGTACGTGCTGCGCTGGGTGCCGGCTGGCACGCATGACTGGAAGCAGTTCCTCACGCCGGAGGAGCTGCGCTCCTTCCTTGAGGGCCATCCCTTCGACATGCACGGGCCGTTCGGCGTGTCCTACAACCCCCTGGCGGGCAAGTGGGTCCGGTCGTCCGACGCCGACGTCAACTACATGATGACGGTGACCCGGGGCTGATGGTGATCCGTACGGCCCGCCTCCGCCTTGCGCCAGCGCAGTACGGCGACCTTCTCGCCGTCGGGCTGGGCAATGAGGTCCTGTCAGAGACGCTCGGCGTCGCCATCGCCACGGACTGGGCCGGTGCGGACGCCATGGACGCCATCAGCCGCAGCCGCGACATGCTCGCGGACGACCCGGCGCTGGCCCGGTGGTGGATGCATTTCATCATCCATGAGGCCGACAACACCCTGATCGGGCTCGGCGGCTTCAAGGGTGCGCCGTCGGGCGGCCAGGTCGAGATCGGTTACGAGATCGCGCCCGGCTATCGCCGCCAGGGCCTGGCCACCGAGGCCGCGCAGGGGATGGTCGATCACGCGCTGTCGAACCCGGAGGTCGACCACGTCCTGGCTCACACCCTGCCGGAAGAGAGCCCCTCGACGATGATCCTGCGGCGGCTGGGGCTGCAGTTCATCCAGGCGCTCGACGACCCGGACGACGGCCCGATCTGGCGCTGGCGACTGGATCGATAGCTCAAGGTCGCGCTTGCGGCGCTCAACGGTAGTCGCTGGCGTCGACCATCCGCCGCGCGCTGTTCAGCAGATCCGCGATCAGGCCCGATTGTTCGTAGTCCTCGTCGAGGTAGCCGCCCTTCGCTGTATAGGCGCCCTGCTCGAAGCAGCGGATGGCCGTGGCCAGCATCATCGAGACACTGTCGAAGATGATTTCATGCTCGTCCTCACCGGGCAGGAATTCGACCACGCAGCCGTAGTCTGCCGATTCCGGGTCGCAGATGACGGCCAGATAGCCGCCGCCGCCGTCGGTCAGGATCGGGAACCAGCTGGACGGCCACAGGTCGGCCAGGCCGGCGAAGCCCTTGTAGTGCAGGGCGGCCTCGGCGATCGGCATCCAGTAGTGGCCGGGGATGACATGGCCGTCGCCCAGAGTCCGGCCGACCGGCAGATCGACCCCGTCATGGCGGCCGTACATGGCGGTCAGGTCCTCCGGCGCGCGGCCGGCGGGGGCGACCGCGTCCTCGACATCGTAGGGCGCGATACCCGGCTGCAGCATCGCCACGGCGGGCCGGTTCAGCCGGCGCAACTGGGCCGTCAGGGCGTCGACCTGCTCGAACACCAGCATCATCTCGCTCATCCGGCGCTCCGCACGATCTAGTTCAGGTCCGTCTTCTTCGGCGGGGCGGGCGGCAGGGCCGCGACGGGCACGCCGTCCTCCACCAGCGCCTTCACCTCGGCGGGCGAGGCCTCGCCGTAGATTCCGCGCTCCTCGCTCCGGCCCTCATGGATGTCGCGGGCCTCGCGGGCGAACGCATCGCCGACATAGTCGAAGGTCTCCTCGACGTGCGCGCGGACCTTGCCGATGGCTTCCATCATCATCTGGCGCGCTTCGGGTGGCAGGCCGGCGCCGGACGCCTGCGCCTTGGTGCCTGCCACGGCCGGGGCCATGATCTGCTTGCGCACGGCCTTGCTGGCGCAGACCGGGCACTCCAGAAGGCCGTGCGCCGCCTGGTCATCGAAGTCTGCGGAGGTCCCGAACCAGCCCTCGAACTCGTGGCTGTGCTCACAGGCGAGGGCGTATTTGATCATGGGCCGACGAACGCGCGGGCGTTGGTGAGCACGGGGATGGCCGCCCGGGCCTTGTCGACCTCGGCCAGATCGAGATCGGCGACCAGCACGCCGGGCTCGTCGTGATCCAGCTTGCCGATGATCTCGCCCCAGGGCGCGACGATGGTCGAGTGACCCCATGTGCCGCGGCCGTCCTCATGGAAGCCGCCCTGGGCCGCCGCCAGCACGAAGCTGCCGGTCTCGATCGCCCGGGCGCGCAGCAGCACTTCCCAGTGCGCTTCGCCGGTCGGGCGGGTGAAGGCGGCCGGAATGGTCAGGACGGTCGCCCCGGCGGTCGCCAGCGCCCGATAGACGGCTGGAAAGCGCATGTCGTAGCAGATGCTCAGACCCAGCCGGGCGCCGTCGATGTCGGCTGTCACGGCCCGCTCGCCGGGCTCGTAGGTCGCCGACTCCCGCGCCGTCTCGCCGGTCGGCAGGTCGACATCGAACATGTGCAGCTTGTCGTAGGTCGCGGTGATCTCGCCGCGCGGGTTGACCAGCACCTGACGGTTGGCCGCCTTGCCGTCGTCGCGCCGGACCAGCGCCGAGCCGATGTCGAGCCAGACGCCGAGCTCCGCCGCCAGCGCCCGCAGCCCGGTCGCCACCGGATCGTCCGCCAGCAGGGTCAGCTGCGGCAGCAGCGTCTTGCGGTTCCGTTCGAGGATGTTGGTCGCCTCGGGCGTCAGGATGAAGGTCGCGCCCTGCGCCGCCGCTTCCCGCACCAGCGGGACGACGTGCGCCAGCGCCGCCGCGTGGGTGGCGGGCGTGCGGGTCTGGACGAGGCCGACGCGCAGGGTCATGCGGTCAGCAGGGCGTCCAGCTTGCCGTCGCGGTCGAGGGCCAGCATGTCGTCGCAGCCGCCGATGTGATCCTCGCCGATGAAGATCTGCGGGAAGGTCGACCGGCCGCCGGAGCGGTCCATCATTTCCTTGCGCAGGGCCGGGTCCATGCCGGCTTCGATCTCGGTGAAGTCCGCGCCCTTCTGGCCGAGCACGCTGAGCGCGCGGGCGCAGTAGCCGCAAAAGGGTCGGGTGTAGATGGTGACGTGGGCCATGGTCTCGGAACGCTGACGGTTGATGGACCTCATATAGTGGTGTCCGCCCCGGCGCGCACCTTTGCGATGACAGCCAGGTCGACGGCGGCCGCTCCGGCGGCCTTCAGCGCCCTGGCGCAGGCATGGGCAGTGGCTCCGGTGGTCAGAACATCGTCAATCAGCAGGACGCGGCGGCCTTCGATCCGGGCCCGGCGCGCCGGCGGCACGGCGAAGGCTCCGGCGACGTTGCGACGTCGGCCCGCCGCCGACTTCCCGCCCTGGCTTTCGGTGCGGCGCACCCGGGCGAGGGCGTCCGGCGCCACGGTCACACCCGCCAGCGCGCCCAGGGGACGGGCGATCTCGGCCATCTGGTTGTAGCGTCGCGACAGCAATCGCCAGCGGTGCAGCGGCACCGGCACGATCACCTCCGCCTCGCCCAGCAGGTCGCGCGCCGAGCGCAGCAGCCAGCGCGCCAGCACCGGCGCGAGATCCGTGCGGTCGGCGTGCTTGAGCTTGAGCACCAGGTCGCGGCTGTTCTCGTCATAGAGGCAGGCCGCCCGCGCCCGGTCGAAGGCCCTCGGCCGCGCAGCGCAGGCCGCGCAGCGCACGCCGGGGCCGGGGTCGTATTCCCAGGGCGCGCCGCAGCCGTCGCAGACCGGGGCTTCCAGGAACGTGATCCGGCTCCAGATGTCCGCGGTCAGCCCGCCCGTCAGCGCCGGCGCTCCGGTGGCGTCCAGCGGGGGCAGGATGAGGTCCAGAAGCGCCCGTCCCGCGCCGATGACGCGCGGACCCGGTTTCAAAACCGGCCGTGACAGGCCATCTTCCGCGCGCATGACCGCCAGCCCTCCCAATCTGTTCGACCGCGCCCTGCATCGGCGGCGGCTCGACCGCGCCGCGCCCGGATACGCGACCGCCGACTTCCTCAAGGAACGGGCGGCGCAGGACGCGGTGGCGCGGCTGGAGGCGATCATGCGTCGGTTTCCGCTGGCCGTCGACATGGGCGCGCGCCACGGCGCCTTCGCCCGCGCGCTGGCCCGGAGCGATGCAGCCGCCAAGGTCGATCTGCTGATCGAGACGGACCTGTCGGCGGCCATGCTGGCGGACCGGCCGGGACCCCGGCTGGCGATGGACGAGGAACTGTCGGCCTTTGCGCCGGAAAGCCTGGACCTGATCATCTCGACCCTCTCGCTGCACTGGACCAACGACCTGGTCGGCGCGCTGATCCAGATTCGCCGGTCCCTGAAGCCGGACGGGCTGTTCATCGGCTCGGTGCTGGGCGGGGCGACCCTGACCGAACTTCGCCAGTGCCTGCTTGAGGCGGAAGCCGAGATCAGCGGCGGCGCCGGCCTGCGAATCTCGCCGTTCGCCGACGCCTTTGACGCCGCCGCCCTGCTGCAGCGGGCCGGACTGGCCCTGCCGGTGGCCGATGTGGACAGCGTCACCGTCCGCTACGCCCATCCGCTGGCCCTGCTGCGCGACCTGCGGGCGATGGGCGAGACCAACGTCCTGCGCGACCGTCCCAGACGCCCTCTGACCCGGCGGGTGCTGCTGCGGGCGATGGAGCTCTACGCCCAGCGGTTCAGTGGTCCGGACGGCAAGGTGGTCGCCACCTTCGAGATCATCACCGTCACCGGCTGGGCGCCGCACGAAAGCCAGCAGAAGCCGCTGAAGCCGGGCTCGGCCAAGATGCGCCTGGCGGACGCGCTGGGGACGGTGGAGATCAAGACCGGGGACAAGGCAGGCTAACCCTGAACCGAACCTCCCGGCATCCGCCGGGATGAGCGGGGATTTGGTCTAGTTGATCGCGCCGGCCACGGCGTCGCTGACGTACTGCATCTTCTCGGTGGTCTTGTTGCCGAACACCGTGACGGACGTGACGATCACCAGGAACACCAGCGAGGCGATCAGGCCGTACTCGATGGCGGTCGCGCCGGACTCGTTGCGCCAGAACGCCTTCAGACGAGATCGCGCAGCCAGGCCACCAGCGGCGCGTCCGCCGGCGGCATGGGATAGTCGGTCAGCTTGTCGGGCTTCACCCACGCCAGCGCCTCGTGTTCGAGCGCCGTGACAAACCCGTCCCAGCGCCTGCACAGGTAGAGTGGCATGAGCAGGTGAAACGAATCGTAACTGTGCGAGGCAAATACGAACGGGGCGAGGCAGGCGTGCGTGACGCCGATGCCCAACTCTTCCTTCAGCTCGCGGATCAGGCAGGCCTCCGGCGTCTCGCCGGGCTCGACCTTGCCGCCCGGAAACTCCCACAGACCGGCCAGCTGCTTGCCCTGGGGCCGTTTGCAGATCAGCACCCGGCCATCGGCGTCGATCAGCGCCGCGGCGGCGACGAGCAGGGTGGGCTTCGGATCGGCGATCTCTGACATGTCCCGGACCTAGCAGCCACGCAGGGGCCGCGCCAGCGGGCGGCGGGCGCTCAGAACGCGGTGGCCTGCTGCGGATGCTTCGGCGAGCACTGGCTGTAGATCTTAGCCAGGGTGACCATGTCCGCCTCATAGTCGCCGGTCGGCATGATCGCCGCGCCCAGGCCGACTACCTTGCGCTTGTAGTCCATCATCCCGCAGACCATCGGCACGCCGGCGCCCATGGCGATATGATAGAAGCCGGTCTTCCACTGCCGCGCCTTGCCGCGCGTGCCCTCCGGCGCAATCGTCAGCATGAACTCGTCGCGCTTGGCGAACTCGGCGACCATCGCGCCGACCATGTCCTTCGACTGCGCGCGGTCGACCGGAATGCCGCCCAGATCACGCATCATCCGTCCGAACGGCCAGGCGAACAGTGACGACTTGCCGATGAAGCTGAGCTTGAGGTTCAGCGCGTCCGCCCCGCCGACGAAATAGACGAAGTCCCAGTTGCTGGTGTGCGGCGCGGCGATGATCACGAACTTCCGCGGGATCGGCGCGGTCCCCTCGACCGTCCATCCCTGCAGCCTGAAAAAGGTCGCCAGCGCCCATTGCACCGTCAGCGCCAGCCAGCTCATCGTTGGACGTCCTCCCCAGGATTGAGGGGAGGGTGGAGCGGCGGGGGCAGGACATCAAGTCCCAAGGAACACGAAGTCCGGTCCGCCCCGGTCAGCTCCGGTAATCCCCGTTGATCGCCACGTACTGCTTGGTCAGGTCGCAGGTCCACATGGTCGCCGAGCCCCGGCCGACGCCGACGTCGATGCTGACCTCGAGCTCCGGCTTCTTCATGTAGGCGCTCATCTTGGCCTCGGAGTAGGTCGGCGAAACCAGGCCGTCCTGGGCCGCGACCAGCTTGCCGAACTTCACGCTGATCCGGTCGCGATTGACCGGTTCGTCGGCGCGGCCGACGGCCATGACGATGCGGCCCCAGTTGGCGTCCTCACCGGCGAAGGCGGTCTTGACCAGCGGGCTTTCCGCCACCGTACGGGCGATCTTGCGGGCGCTGGCCGCGCTCTCGGCGCCGGAGACGTTGATCCGGACGAACTTGGTCGCGCCCTCGCCGTCGCGGACCAGCTGCATCGCCAGATCGAGCAACAGGGCCTCCAGCTTCTCGCGGAAGTCGGCCAGCCGGTGGTCGCCCGCACGGGTGATGCGCGGCGCCGAGGAGGTTCCGGTGGCGAACAGCAGCAGGGTGTCGTTGGTCGAGCGGTCGCCGTCGACGGTCACGCTGTTGAAGGTCGTGCGGGTGTAGAGGCTGACCAGGGTCTGCAGGGCCTTGGGCGCGATGTCCGCGTCGGTCGCCACGAAAGCCAGCATGGTCGCCATGTCCGGCGCGATCATGCCCGAACCCTTGGCGATGCCGTTGATCCGCACGCTCTTGCCGTCGATCCGGGCGGTGGCCGTGGCGCCCTTGGGAAAGGTGTCGGTGGTCATGATCGCCCGCGCCGCGTCGGCCCAGGCGTCGTCGGCCAGCCGGTGCTCGATCTCGGGCAGGCGCGCGGTGATCTTGCTGTCATCGAGCAGCACGCCGATGACCCCGGTCGAGGCCATCATCACGTCGCGCTGGCGGCAGTCGAATCGCTTGGCCAGGGCGCCGGCGACCCGGCGGGCGGCGTCCGCGCCCGGCTTGCCGGTGAAACTGTTGGCGCAGCCGGCGTTGACCACCAGCGCCTGGACGTTCTCGCCGCCCGAGGCCTCGAGCTGCTTCTTGCACCAGTCGACAGGAGCCGAGCCCACGCCGTGCCGGGTGAACACGCCGGCGCAGCTGGTGCCCTTGGCGAAGCGCATGACCAGCAGGTCGGGGCGCTCGTGCTTGTAGAAGCCCGCCCGGCCGATGCCGATCTGGACCCCGCCGACGGGCGGCATCTTCGGAAACGGCGTCGCCAGCGGCGACACGGCCAGGCCGGGCTTGCCGGGCGACGCGGGGGCCTCCGGCTCGGCGACCTTCTCCGGCCGCCGGGTCGTGGCGCGCTTGATCGCCGAGGCCAGCGGGTCGAGGGCCTGCTGCATCGCGTTGCCGACCATCTCGGCCGGCTTGGCGGCGACTTCCAGCGCGCGGGCCGGAGTCAGCTTTCCGCCGGCCTTCGTTTTCGACGGCGGCCGGGTCATTTCTTCGCCGGCGCGGCGGGAGCGGGCTTGGCGGCAGGTGCGGTCGCCGACGGCGTCGGCGCTTGCCCGGGCGCCGGAGCGCCGGCGGGGGGGGCAGCCGGCGGGGGCGGGGCCGAGGCCGGTTCACGCGGCGCGCCGGGCACTTCCTGCGGCTTGCCGAGCAACACCTCGACCCGCGCTTCGGCGCGCAGTTTCTCCAGCAGGTCGCGGACCTTGTCGTAGGTCAGGAAGCGGACGATCTGCGGACGGGCGGCCTCGAAGGTGATCGGCGCTTCCTGGCGCTTCTCCTCGACCTTGATCAGGGCCCATCCGCCCTCGACCGCGAACGGTCCGACCAAGCCGCCCGGCTGGGCGTCCTTGAGCGCGACCACATAGGGTTCAGGCATGACATCGAGCGTGAAGTAACCGCCGATGTCGCCGCCGCTGAAGCGGGTCGCGGTGTCGGCCGACCGTTCCATCGCCAGGGCCTCGAACGAGGCGCCGGCGGCCAGCAGCTTCTTGATCTGCTCGGCTTCGGCCTGGGTGGCGACGACGATCTGGCGGGCCTTCAGCTCCTCGGAGACCTTCGAGAGCTTCAGCTGCTCCTGGTAGAGGTCGCGGATGGCGTTGGGCGTCACCGCCTTCTCGACCACGCTCTCGACCAGCATGTCGCCGAGGATCCGCTCGCGGGCGGCGGCCAGACGGCGTTGGGCGACCGGATCGCGGTCGAGCTTCTTGGTCAGGGCTTCGGCGGCCAGCAGTTTCTGGTCGACCACCTCGTCCATCACGCGGCGGAACAGGTCGGAAGAGGTGTCGAGCGGCTCGCCTTCGCTGATCAGGCCCTGTGCGACGGCCTCGCGCTTGACGTCCGAGGCCCAGACCGTCTTGCCGTCGATGCGCGCCACGGCGGTGTCGCCGGCCTGCGGCGGTTTCTCGTTGCCCTCCTGCCGCCCGCAGGCGGTCAGGGTCAGGGCCACGGTCAGGGCGGCGATAACGCCCCAGACGCCGGTCGTTGCGGTCTTCATGGCGGCCATTTCTCCACGGGAGCCTCGAGCAACGGTCCTAGCGCGGTTTCGGGCGGAGTGGAATGCACGCGAAGCGGGGACAGGCCGGGCCGGCCCGTGGACAGCTGACCCAGAGCCCTGATTTCAGGGTGGCGCAAACGGGACACGCTGCGGCAGCCGTGCAACGCCCTCGCGTTGACACTGGGGTACCCGCTGCTTAAGTCTCCGGCGCGCTTAAACGGACGGTTTTCCGTGCGGCCGAAAGGGCTTGCACGACCACGCCAACCGCCGCCGCGCCCATACGCAACACCGGATTTCCCAAAGCATGCTCGGCTTCGCCAAAACCCTCTTCGGTTCCTCCAATGACCGCAAGGTCAAGCAACTCTCCGCGCGGGTTGCGAAGATCAACGGACTGGAGGCCGGGTACGCGGCCCTCAGCGAGGAGCAGCTGCGGGCAAAGACCGGTGAGTTCAAGGCGCGACTGGCGGCCGGCGAGTCGCTGGACGACCTGATGCCGGAAGCCTTCGCGGTCGTCCGCGAGGCGTCCAAGCGCACGCTCGGCCAGCGGCACTACGACGTACAGATGGTCGGCGGCATGGTGCTGCACAAAGGCGGCATCGCCGAGATGCGCACCGGCGAAGGCAAGACCCTGGTCGCCACCCTGCCGACCTACCTCAATGCGCTCGAGGGCAAGGGCGTCCATGTCATCACGGTCAACGACTACCTGGCCAAGCGCGACGCCGAGTGGATGGGTCAGGTCTACCGGTACCTCGGCCTGTCGGTCGGGGTGATCGTCAACGGCCTGAGCCAGGCCCAGCGTCAGGAAGCCTACAACAGCGACATCACCTACGGCACGAACAACGAGTTCGGCTTCGACTACCTGCGCGACAACCTCGTCTACGACGCCCGCGAGATGGTCCAGCGCGGCCATAACTTCGTGATCGTCGACGAGGTGGACTCGATCCTGATCGACGAGGCCCGCACGCCGCTGATCATCTCCGGCCCGACCGAAGACCGGTCCGAGTTCTACCGGACGATGGACGTGGTGGTGAAAGCCCTGATCCAGGAAGAGGGCATCTACGAACACGACGAGAAGCAGCGTCAGGTGCTGCTGACCGAGTACGGCTCGGAAAAGGTCGAACAGATCCTGCAGGACGGCGGCAGCCTGGCGCCCGATTCCGCCGGTCTCTACGACCCGGTGAACATCTCGGTGGTGCACCACATCAACCAGGCCCTGCGGGCCAACGTGCTCTACACCAAGGACAAGGACTACATCGTCAAGGCTGGCGAGGTGATCCTGATCGACGAATTCACCGGTCGCATGATGACCGGCCGTCGCCTGTCCGAGGGCCTGCACCAGGCCATCGAGGCCAAGGAAGGCGCCGAGATCCAGCCCGAGAACCAGACCCTGGCCTCGGTCACGATCCAGAACTACTTCCGCCTCTACAAGAAGCTGTCCGGCATGACCGGCACGGCCGCGACCGAGGCGCAGGAATTCCTCGACATCTACAAGATGGACGTCACCGAGATCCCGACCAACCGTCCGGTCGCGCGGATCGACGACGACGACGAGGTCTATCGCACGGCCGACGAGAAGAACCGGGCAATCCTCGCCCAGATCGAGGATTGCCATCGTCGCGGCCAGCCGATCCTGGTCGGCACGGTGTCGATCGAAAAGTCCGAGGTTCTGTCCGAGCTGCTGTCGAAGCACGAGTTCGAAATCGACGGCAAGAAGGTCAAGGGCATTCCGCACAACGTGCTGAACGCGCGCTACCATGAACAGGAAGCCTACATCGTCGCGGACGCCGGCTTCCCGGGCGCGGTGACGATCGCCACCAACATGGCCGGTCGCGGCACCGACATCCAGCTCGGCGGCAACGTCGAGATGCATATGGCCAAGTGGCGCCAGGACCAGCTCGGCCTCGGCCTCGCGGTCGACCATGACGCCGAGATGGAAGAGAAGCACCGCTTCGAGGCGGAAATCGCGGAAGCCAAGCAGAAGGCCCTCGCCGCCGGCGGGCTCTATGTGCTCGGCACCGAACGTCACGAAAGCCGCCGTATCGACAACCAGCTGCGCGGCCGCACCGGCCGTCAGGGCGACCCCGGCAAGTCGAAGTTCTTCCTCTGCTGCGAGGACGACCTGCTGCGCATCTTCGCCGGCGAGCGGCTGGACGCGATCATGCGCTCCTTCGGGGTGCAGGAGGGCGAGGCGATCACCCACAAGTGGCTGAACAAGGCCATCGCCACCGCCCAGAAGCGCGTCGAGCAGCGCAACTACGAGATCCGCAAGAACCTCCTCAAGTACGACGACGTCGTGAACGACCAGCGCAAGGCCGTGTTCGAGCAGCGCCAGGAGTTCATGGAGGCGACCGATCTGTCGGAGATCGTCGCCCAGATGCGCCAGGACGTGATCGACGACATGGTCGCCCGCGACCTGCCGCCGAAGGCCTACGCCGAGCAGTGGGACCTCGACGATCTGGACGAACGCGTCCGCACGGTTCTGGGCATGGAACTGCCGCTGCGCGAGTGGGCGGCCGAGGAAGGCATCGCCAACGAGGAGATGCGCGACCGCCTCGACGAGGCCGCCAACAAGCGGGCCGCCGAGCGCGAGGAGCTGGTCTCCGCCGGCCAGATGCGCGGCTTCGAGAAGAACTTCCTGCTGCAGATGGTCGACATGCAGTGGCGCGAACACCTCGTGCACCTGGACCACCTGCGCAACGTCATCGGCCTGCGCGGCTACGGCCAGCGTGACCCGCTGAACGAGTACAAGACCGAGGCCTTCAGCCTGTTCGAGAAGCTGCTGATCGACCTGCGCACCAACGTCACCCGCTGGCTGATGACGGTCGAGTTCCAGTTCGCCGATCCCGAGCCTGAGCACCAGCCGCTGCAGTTCCAGGAGGTCCACATGGACCCCCAGACCGGCGAGAACGAGCGGGCCCTGTCCTTCGCCGGCGCGGGCGCCGACATGGACGGCGAACAGCGCGCGGCCCTGCCGATCAGCGCCCTGCCGGCCGGCTGGGAACGCACCAGCCGCAATGCCGACTGCCCCTGCGGCTCAGGCCGCAAGTTCAAGCACTGCCACGGGCGGCTGATCTAACGTGAAGACGGACGCTCCCCGCTTCGCGGGGAGCTGTCAGGCGGAGCCTGACTGAGGGGCTGCGCAGGAGGCGGCGGTCGGACCAGGAACGCTGAGTTTGGCCGACAGCGGCTTTCAGAATCCTTCGGTGGCGACAGCGCCGCCCCTCCACCGCCTCCAGCGGTCCCCCTCCCCGCAAAGCGGGGAGGATTTTCCGAATCCTAAGCCCCCACCCAGTTCCCGTGGAAGCCCAGCGGCACGCGCCGGGGGACCTTCGCCCTCGCGATCGGGCCCTTGTCCATGGCCTGGGCGTCGAACACCACGAAGTCGCTGCGGGCTTCGGCGGCGATGAACTGCACCGCCACGATCCAGCCGTCGCCTTCCGGCGCGTCGGCCGAGCGGGGCACGAACACCGGCTCTGACACCGCGTCGCCGGCGCCGCTGACCCAGTCGGTGCGCTTGCCGGACGTCAGGTCGATGTGGCTGAGGCCGTTGGTGCGGATGTCGCCGGGCTTGGCCGTCTGGGTCGAGTACCAGCCGTGGCGATTGGCCTTGAAGGTGAAGCGCTCGTCGTAGCGCGGGAATTCGCCGGCCAGGTCGTCCAGCTGCTCCTCACGGATGACGTCGGAGGGGTCGTTCAGGTCGAAGGTCCAGCGCACCAGATAGGCGCCGGCCTGGGTTCCGCGGCTGCCGTCCGCCAGCGGGAACAGCGGCGCGACGGCGTACTTCATCACGTCAGCGACGATCTTCCCGTCCTCATCCCAGGCGTTCATGACATGGAAGACGTAGCAGGCGTCGGTCTGGAACCAGCGGATGCTGTCGACGGACGCGTCGCGCGCCATGACCCCGACCATGGCCGGCTTTTCCGGTTCCCAGGCGAAGGGCGGCAGGCCCTTCATCGCCCGGTCCAGGCTGCCGCTCAGCGGCAGGATCGGGAACAGTACGTGGCTGCCCGTGACCATGAAGTCGTGGATCATCGAGCAGTAGGGCGCCTGGAAGGTGTCGCGGCGCTTGAGCACCCCGTCCGCCCCCATCACGCCGTAGCTTACATTGGGCGAGAACGGCATCGGCGCGTCGGCGTAACCGAAGAACACCAGGTCCTTCGTCACCGGGTCTTCCTTGGGGTGGGCGGTGACCTTGCCGCCGAACGGCTGGTAGCCGCGCGGCTCCAGGGTGTCGGGGTCGAGGCCGAACGGTTCGTGACCCTCTTCCAGCGCCAGCAGGCGGCCGCCGTGCCAGACGACGTTGGTATTGGCGACGCCCGAGTCGACCTTGCCGAACACCTCGGGGTCTGTGGTCATCGGGTTGCCGAAGGTGCCGAACAGCGACTTGCCGGCCTTGTTCTCGGTCTCCCAGCGCGGCGTGCGGACGTAGCGGTTGCGATAGCTGACCTTGCCGCCGTCGACCCAGAAGCCGTGGACCATCCCGTCGCCCGCGAACCAGTGGTGGTTCGGGTCGCGCGGGTCGAACTGCGGGTTGGGTCCGATGCGGTAGAGGGCGCCGCGCAGGCCGGCGGGGATCTCGCCCTCGACCGTCAGCTCAAAGTCGTCTTCCGACCGGACCGGAGCGAAGGCGCCCGCCAGATAGGGGTTCACGCGCACGTCACGGTCCATGTCGGCCTCCCGGGGCATCTTGTTATTTACGTCGTAAATTTATGATCCCGGAATCGGGGCTTGGCAAGCGGCGATTGTCAGGGCCGGATACGGCGGGGCGGAGGACGACGGCTTGGCGACCGAACTCGGAATCATCGAAGGCTACTACGGGAAACCCTGGACCTGGCAGGAGCGGGCGGACCAGGTCAGCTTCCTCGCACCCCACGGCTACAGCTTCTTCATGTACGCCCCCAAGGCCGACGCCTTTCTGCGCAAGCGCTGGCGCGAAGAGCACCCGGCGGCGGAGAACGAGGCGCTGGCGGCCTTCTCGGCCCATTGCCGGTCGCAGGGCGTGCGCTTCGGCGTGGGCCTCAGCCCCTACGAGCTCTATCGCGACTTCGGCGAGGCGGCCAAGGCGGACCTGGCCCGCAAGCTGGCCTGGCTGGATGACATCGGGATCGACGACCTGGGCATCCTGTTCGACGACATGCGCGGTGACCTGCCTGGTCTGGCGCGAAGCCAGGCCGACATCCTGCACTGGATCGCGGAGCGAACGGCGGCCAGCCGCGTGGTCACCTGCCCGACCTACTACACCGACGATCCAGTGCTGGACCGGTTCTTCGGCGAGCGCCCGGCGGATTATCTGGAGACCCTCGGCGCGGCGCTCGATCCGGCCATCGGGGTGTTCTGGACCGGCGAGGAGGTCTGTTCAGCCGAATACAGCCCCGGCCATCTGGCGCGGGTCGCCGCGCAGCTGCGCCGCAAGCCGATCCTCTGGGACAACTATCCGGTCAATGACGGGCCGCGGATGAGCCAGTACCTGCATCTGCGGGCCATGACCGGCCGGCCGGCGGCGATGGGCCAGCACCTGGCGGCCCATGCGGTGAACCCGGCCCTGCAGCCGGTGCTGTCACGCATCCCGCTGCTGACCCTGGCGGACAGCTATCGCCTGGGCGAGGCCTACCAGTACGGCGCGGCGTTCAACGAGGCCGCCCGGCGGGTTCTGGGCGAACCGCTGGCGGCGCAGCTGCAGGTCCACATCTCCCGCTTCCAGCAGTTCGGCCTGCCGCTGACCGAGGCGGATACGATCGCCTCGCTGCGCGCCCGCTACGCCGCGTTCGAGCATCCGGGCGCGCGGGAGATCGTCGCGTTTCTGGATGGCGAGTACCGGATTACCCGCGAGATGATGGAGGAGGGGTAGGCGCTGAGGCTCACCCACCGACGGTCATCCCGGACGGCCCGAAGGGGCGATCCGGGACCCAGATCAAGGCCCGACCGCCATGCGTTGAGCCGAATCTGGGTCCCGACTCTTCGCTGCGCTTCGGCCGGGATGACAGTCAGGGTTACGGCCGGCAGATCAGCCCCTCGCTCGAGGGCGCCTTGCCGCCGAGCACATCCAGGTACGCGGCCTTCACCCCCTCCGCGCCGGCGAAGTCCTTGAGCGTCAGCCAGCGGGGCGTGTCGGCGACGAAGCCCTCCCAGGCTTCGCCGTAGCGGGTTTCCAGTCCGCCAGGGCCCCAGTCCTGTCGGCGCTTCACCACCCGGTCGGGGGCAAAGAAGAACGTCGGCGCGGGGCCGGGCAGAGGGGCCGGCGCGCTACGCGCCTCCCAGTGGGTGATGCCGACGAGGCAGCTGTAGGCCAGGTCGTCTCCAAAGCGATTGTGGACCGCCGCGCGCACGGCCTGATCGCCGGCGAAGTCGACCAGCACGGCCGGCGTCTCGACCGGCGCGGTCGGCAGGTCGTCGTACAGGACAACCTGGTCGTAGTAGCCGAGGTCCTCGACGAAGGCCCGGTTTCGCGGCGAAGTCAGGCCCAGCACCTTGACCCGTCCGGACTGCTTCAGCAGCCAGGCGAGGCCCATAGACGTGCGGCTGGAGGCGCTGGCGAGGATCACAGTTTTCGCGCCGAAGTCGCCGTTGTCGACCAGCAGGTCATCGATCAGGAACGAGGTCATGAACAGCGGATTGAGCAGCGACCGGTGGTCCTGGTGCGGCGCGTCGGCGGGCGCCTCGACATACTGGTTGTAGGTCGGCGGCAGGTCGGCGCGACAGGTGGCCTCGTCCACAAACCCGGCCCGCGACCGGCGCGGCGACGCCAGGAGATGGCTGGCCATCGGCCAGTAGCCGTAGAACCGCTCACCGGCCTTGAAGTCCGGATTGGCCGAGGACTCGACCACGCCATAGCCCCAGGCCGGGATGCAGCCCCAGCCGTCCGGCTTGGGGAAGAACCGCCAGTAGCCGATCTGGTCGCCGGCCACCGCATAGGTGACGTTGTTGGCGGTCAGCGAGAAGGACTCGACCCGGAACAGCACCTCGCCGTCCGCCGGTTCGGCCAGGGTCACCGGGGCGATCTTCGTCTGGTGAAGATCGCTTCGAAGCACGAGAAAGTCCCAGCCCTGCGCGGCCATGTGCGGTGTCCTTGCGTGATGATGCGCGTACACTGTAAATCTGCCCGACCGTCAGAGTCCAACGCTCCATGCCCCGCCTGCTGTCAGAAACCGACGTCGCCGAGTTCCGCGAGCGCCTGATCGCCGCGGCCGAGCGGCTGTTCGGCGAGCGTGGCCCGGACGGAGTGACGATGCGCCAGCTGGCGACCGAGCTCGGCGTCAGTCCGATGACCCCCTATCGCTACTTCAAGGACAAGGACGCGATCCTGGCCGCCGTGCGGGCCAGCGGCTTCGCCCGCTTCGCCGAGGCGATGGAGCAGGCGACCGCCGGGATCACCGATCCGCAGCAGCAGTCCGAGGCCACGGGCCGCGCCTATGTCCGGTTCGCGCTGGGCAATTCCGACGCCTACCGTCTGATGTTCGATTTCTCCCAGCCCAATGAGTCCGAGTATCCGGACCTGGTCGAGGCGTCCGCCCGGGCGCGAACGATGATGGCGCGGCATGCCCAGGCGCTGGTCGCGTCGGGCGCGGCGCGCGGCGACCCGATGATGATCGCCCACATGCTCTGGGCCGCGCTGCACGGCGGACTGGTGCTGCAGATGGCCGGCAAGCTGTCGCCGGACATCGACCCCTCGGCGCTCAGGCGGCAGGCGTTCGAAGCGATCCTGCGCGGGCTGCGTCCGGACGCTTGACGGTCGTCGGGGAAGGTCGCTGAAGCTGACTGCGTGGTTCGAGACGCTCGCTTGAGGCTCGCTCCTCACCATGACGAAGAGATCTGCCACCCACCCCTGCGCGTCATCCTGAGGAGCGATCCCTCAGGATCGCGTCTCGAAGGACGCACCCATGACCCAGCCCAAGCCCTTCACCGTTGACTGGTCCGAGACAGACGTGCGCCGCGTGCTGGATCAGGTGCGGCACTATCCCTGGCCGCCGGCGCCGGCGGTGGAAGACGGCTGGCTGTACGGCTGTGACGCGGCCTTCCTGGAGGAGACCTGCGCGCACTGGGCCGATCACTATGACTGGCGGGCGGCCGTCGCCGACCTCAACCGCTTTCCGCAGTTCACCGCCCGGGTCGAGGACTTCGACCTGCACTTCGTCCATGTGGTCGGCGAGGCCGGCGGCAAGCGGCCGCTGCTGCTGACCCACGGCTGGCCGGGCAGCCACTACGAGTTCTGGGCGTCCATCGACAAGCTGGCCTTCCCCAGCAAGCACGGCGGCAAGGCGGAGGACGCGTTCGACGTCGTGGTTCCGAGTCTCCCCGGCTTCGGCTTCTCCTCGAAGCCTACGCGCCCGATCGGCCAACGGCTGACGGCCAAACTGTTCAACACCCTGATGACCGACGTGCTCGGCTACGACCGCTACCTTGCGCAGGGCGGCGACTGGGGCGGCCTCGTCACCAGCTGGATCGGTTTCGACCACGGCGCCCATGCGAAGGCGATTCACCTCAACATGATCGGCTTCCGGCCCAAGGGCGGGCCGCAGTCGCCCGAGGAGATCGCCTGGCTGCAGCACAGCCAGATGATGATGCAGATGCTCGGCGCCTATTTCAGCCTGCAGGCGTCCAAGCCGCAGTCGCTGGCCTGGCTCGGCGCCGGCAACCCGGTTGGGCAGGCGGCCTGGATCCTTGAGCGGTTCTATGACTGGTCGGATCTGCGGACCAAGCCGCTGATCGGCGCCTACACGCGCGACCAGCTGCTGACCAACATCATGATCTATGTGATGACCGGCAGCTTCACGACCGGCGCCTGGTACTACCGCGGCCTGATGGAAGAGGGCGGCATCGCGGCCATGGAGGGGCAGCGCTGCGAGACCCCGACCGCCTTCGCCAACTTCCCCGGCGAAGCGCTCTACAAGGCCCCGCCGCGCAGCTGGGCCGACCGCGCCTACAACATCACCCGCTGGACCGACATGCCCAGCGGCGGCCACTTCGCCGCGATGGAAGAGCCGGACCTGTTCGTGGCCGATGTGCGGGCCTGGGCGCGGGAGG
Source organism: Caulobacter sp. FW305-C-30-S16 (assembly GCF_058783025.1). Classification (NCBI taxonomy): domain Bacteria; kingdom Pseudomonadati; phylum Pseudomonadota; class Alphaproteobacteria; order Caulobacterales; family Caulobacteraceae; genus Caulobacter; species Caulobacter sp. FW305-C-30-S16. Next base: position 1,030,481 of record NZ_JBYSYH010000001.1, read on the forward strand.
TCTAGGGGACATGTACCGCAGGTACGTGTCCCCCAAACCAGCAGCACGATCAGGGGACACGTACCTTCGGTACATGTCCCCGCGCTATTCCGCCTTCGGCTTGAGCAACAGCAGCGCCACCAGGCTCAGCACGCACGCGGCGCTGAGGTAGTAGCCGACGTAGGTCAGGCCGCCGGCCTTGGCGAGGCCCTCGGCGATCAGCGGGGTCATGCCGCCGCCGATGATGCCGCCGACGTTGAAGGCCACGCTGGCCCCGGTGTAGCGCACCCGGGCCGGGAACAGCCCGGGCAGCCAGGCGCCGAGCGGTCCGTAGACCAGCCCCATCAGCACCATCGCCACCGACAGGAACGCGCCCACCAGCAGCAGCGAGCCCGAGCCCAGCAGCGGCGCCAGCGCAAAGCCGCCCAGCACCGCCGCAGCGCAGCCGATCATCAGCACACGGCGCGGGTTGGTCGCGTCCGACCAGTAGCCGGCCCAGATGATCCCGCCGGCCATGAACAGGATGGCGATCAGCTGAACGCCGAGGAACGCCTCGCGGCTGTAGCCGAGCGTCTTGGTGCCGTAGCCCAGCGCGAAGGCGGTCGAGATGTAATAGATGCAGAAGCAGGCCACGACGCCGAAGGTGCCACCGAGCACCTCGCGCCAGTTGGTCCGCATCACCTCGCCGAGCGGTACGGTCGGCGGCGGGGCTTCCTCCAGGGCTGCCTTGAAGGCGGGGGTCTCGGTCAGGCTCAGCCGCACCCACAGGCCGATCGCCACCAGCACCGCGCTGAGCAGGAACGGAATGCGCCAGCCCCAGCTGAGGAACTGCTCCGACGTCAGGGTCAGGCCGAGGATCAGGAACAGACCGTTGGCTGCCAGGAAGCCGACCGGCGCGCCCAGCTGCGGGAACATGCCGAACCGCGCCTTCCAGCCCGGCGGGGCGTTTTCCACCGCCAGCAGCGCCGCGCCACCCCATTCCCCGCCGAGACCGAAGCCCTGGCCGAAGCGCAGGATGCAGAGCAGCAGCGGCGCGATCCAGCCGGCCATCGCATAGCCGGGCAGGAAGGCGATCAATGTGGTCGAACCGCCCATCAGCAACAGCGAGGCGACCAGCGTCGACTTGCGCCCGATCCGGTCGCCGAAATGGCCGAAGAACACCGCCCCGACCGGCCGCGCGATGAAGGCGATGGCGAAGGTGGCGTAGGAACTCATCAGCTGCGCTGTCGGCGAGCTCGACGGGAAGAACAGCGGCCCGAACACCAGCGAGGCGGCCGTGGCGTAGATGTAGAAGTCGTAGAACTCCACCGCCGTGCCGACGAGGCTGGCGGTGAGCACCGTGCGGTTGGAGGGGGCGGTCTTGCCCTGAGTGTCGCTCGCCATGTCGTTCCCCCCGGTTCGTTGTTCCCTGAATGGCGGGGGGAAGGGTTGCGGGTCAAGCGTGCGTGGTTCGAGACGCTCGGCTGGGGCCTCGCTCCTCACCATGACGAAGATTTTGGCTTCCACCCTCTACGTCATCCTGAGGAGCGATCCGTCAGGATCGCGTCTCGAAGGACGCACCCCTGCACAGCTGTGCTATAGCCCGCTTCATGACCGACGCCCCCCAGACCCCCGCCGAGAAGATGAAGGCCATCCTGGCCGCCAAACAGGGTGGCGCCGCGCGCGCCGGCCAGGGCAGCGGGGCCGCCAGCGGCAAGCAGGGCGAGGCGCTCGCCGCCGCCCGCTCGTTCTCGAAATCAAAGCCGGCCCTGCGGAAGTAGTCGCCATGGCCCGCTACGACTTCGCCTCCGACAACGTCGCCGGCGCGATGCCCGAGGTGATCGACGCCCTGATCGCCGCCAACGCGGGAACCGCCTCCGGCTACGGAACCGATCACGTCAGCGCCCGCGCGGCCGACCTGATCCGGGCGGCGCTGGACGCCGACGCCGACATCCGGTTCGTCGCCTCGGGCACCGCAGCCAACGCCCTGTCGTGCGCCACGCTCGCCCAGCCGCATGAGGCTGTGCTGGCCCATGAGCACGCGCACATCCTGACCGACGAGACCGGCGCCCCCGGCTATTTCGGCGCGGGCGTCGGACTGATCGGCCTGCCGGGCGCCAGCGGACGCATTGAACCCTCCGCCCTCGCGCAGGCCCTGGCCCAGCCCGAAGTTTCCTATCGCCAGCCGGCGGCCGCGCTGTCGCTGACCAACACCACCGAGTACGGCACCGTCTGTTCGGTCGAGAGCTTCAAGGCGCTGATCGACCCGGTGAAGGCGCGCGGCTATGGCGTACACCTCGACGGTGCGCGGCTGGCCAACGCCGTGGCGGCCGGGTTCGACCTGAAGGCCGTGCCGAAGCTCGGCGTCGATATCCTGATCATGGGCGGGACCAAGGCGGGCTCGACCCCGACCGAGGCCATCGTCCTGCTGAACAAGGGTCTGGCTCGCCGGTTCGACGCGCGGCTCAAGCACGCCGGCCAGCTGGTGTCGAAAGGCCGCTTCCTCGCCGCTCCGTGGATCGGCCTGCTGGAGACGGGCGCCTGGCAGACCCGCGCCGCCCACGCCAACGCCATGGCGCAGCGGCTGGCGGCGCTGATGCCGTTCCCGATCGTCCATCCGGTCGAGGCCAACGGCGTCTTTGTCGAGATGGACCAGCCGACGCTGGATCGCCTCGCGGCGACCGGCTGGTTCGTCTACCGCTTCATCGACGGCACGGTGCGCTTCATGTGCAGCTGGGCGACGACGCCGGAGATGGTCGATGAGCTGGGTGAGGCGTTGAAGGCGGTGGCTGATGGCGGGGCTGGCGCGACAGGCGGCAAGCCACAGCCGGAACGACCTGGCTGATCACCGCCGTCGGGGCGGCGCTTTGGTGCGCGAAAAATGCTGCGTCATGGCCCTGCTTGTCCGGGCCACCCAAGCGCACCGAAGTCAGCCGGTAGAGCGGACACGTCGGGGATACCCTGCGCTACCGCGTGCTTGGGTGGGCCGAACGAGTCGGGCCATGACGATGTTTGGGGCATACAGACCGAACAGCGCCTCTTGCCTCACCCTGCGTCCGCCCGTTAGCTCGCGGGCATGAGCGAGCAGTCCCATCCCGAGATCCGAGACGCCGTCCGCAAGCTGTGCGCGGGCTTTCCTGGCGAGTACTGGCGCGCGCTGGATCGCGACCGGACCTATCCGACGGAATTCGTGAAGACGCTGACGGAGGCCGGCTTCCTGTCGGTTCTGATCCCCGAGGAATACGGCGGCTCGGGGCTCGGCCTGTCAGCGGCGACGGCGGTGCTGGAGGAGATCCACCGGTCGGGCTGCAACGGCGGCGCCTGTCACGCCCAGATGTACACCATGGGCACGGTGCTCAAGCACGGCAGCCAGGCGCAGAAGGAGGCCTACCTGCCGAAGATCGCCAGCGGTGAAATCCGGCTGCAGGCCTTCGGGGTCACCGAACCGACCGCCGGCACCGACACGACCCGCATTTCCACCTTCGCCCGCCGCGAGGGCGACAAATACATCGTCAACGGCCAGAAGATCTGGATCTCCCGCGCCGAGCACAGCGACCTGATGGTCCTGCTCTGCCGCACCACGGCGCGCGAGGACGCCGCCCGGCCGGCCGACGGCATGAGCGTGCTGCTGGTCGACATGCGCAAGGCGGTCGGCAATGGCCTGACCATCCGCCCGATCCGTACGATGCTCAATCACGCCACCACCGAGCTGTTCTTCGACAACCTTGAGGTGCCGGTCGAGAATCTCGTCGGCGAGGAGGGCAAGGGCTTCCGCTACATCCTCGACGGCATGAACGCCGAGCGCATCCTGATCGCCGCCGAGTGCATCGGCGACGGGCGGTTTTTTATCGACCGGTCGAGCGCCTATGCCAAGGAACGCTCGGTGTTCGGGCGGGCCATCGGCGAGAACCAGGGGGTGCAGTTCCCCATCGCCCGCAACTACGTCCAGCTCTCCGCGGCCGCTCTGGCGGTTGACCACGCCGCCGCCCTGTTCGACGCCGGAAAGCCCTGCGGCACCGAGGCGAACATGGCCAAGATGCTGGCCAGCGAGGCCAGCTGGGCGGCCGCCGACACCTGTATCCAGACCCACGGCGGCTTCGGCTTCGCCGAGGAATACGACATCGAGCGCAAGTTCCGCGAGACGCGCCTCTACCAGGTGGCCCCGATCAGCACGAACCTGATCCTCAGCCATGTGGGAACCCACGTGCTGGGTATGCCCAAGAGCTTCTGACCGGCATGCGGAGGCTCTTCGGGGTCTGGGTCGCGTTCGTCGACTTCTTCTTCGAGGGGCGGCTGGGACTGTGGGTGCTGATCGCCATCGCCGTCACCCTGCCGTGGCTGGCCGCGATCTGGTCGCCGGCGCCGTGGCTCGGCGGAGGTCTGCTGCTGGCGGGGCTTGCGACCAAGCTTGGCCAGGTGGCGCTGGCGATGCGTGCTGATACGAAGGTGAAGTATCCGCCGAAGGCGTTCTGGAGGCCGTTCACCCCGCTGTCGCGGACTGATCCTTCGCCGCCCGCTTCTCCGGTCACCTGCTGGTCCAAGGCCGATCTGGACGCTCTGTTGCCGGATCCGCGCGAGAGCGAGTGGATATGGTTCGACCTGTTCGTGCCCGCCTATGGCCGCAGCTTCCGGATTCGCCCGGAGCTGGCCGATCGATGGCAGGGTTTGTCGTCAAAGACCGTGGACGCGATCAACGACGTCATCGGCTGGACGGCGGCCGACCGGCTAACGATCCGCAGTCTGCTCGTGGACTATGCGCAGACCACGCGCGAGACCTGGGGCGATGATCCTGACGGGCATCTGGACGCCGGACCTGACGAGATCGAGGATATCGTCTGCGGGGCGGATATCCTCATCGACGAGACTGACGAGACCCGCCACAGGATGAGCGCGATGGCGCTGGAGGCGCCCTGGGACTCCAGCCATGGTCTGTATGTCGTGATCCGGGACGGTCGGCCGGTCGCCGTCCGCGAGTACGACACCGACCTCTGGACCTACGACCAGGATTGAGGCCGGTCTGGGCTTCCGTCTCGCGGGGCGGTATCGCTCGCCTGTGCCGACGTTCATCTACATCAACGATCCCGCCGACGCCCGCCTGGACGCCTATCGCGATATCCGCGAGCGGGACCTGGTCGGGCGCCAGGGGCGGTTCATCGCCGAGGGCGAGACCGTGCTGCGGGTGCTGGCCGGGCAGGACAGGTTCCGGCCGCTGTCCGTGCTGATCGCGGCCAAGCGGCTGGAGAAGCTGACGCCGATCCTGGAGCAGCTGGCCGAGACGGTTCCCGTCTACCTGGCCAGCCAGCCCGTGCTGGACACGATCGTCGGGTTCGAACTGCACCGGGGCATCCTGGCGCTGGCCGAGCGGGCGCCGCCGCTCCCGGCCGACGCCCTGCTGGCGGGCCTGCCCGAGGCGGCGCTGGTGCTGGCGCTGGTCGGGATCGCCAATCACGACAACATGGGCGGCCTGTTTCGCAACGCCGCCGGTTTCGGCGTCGACGCGGTGCTGCTCGACCCGACCTGCTGCGACCCGCTCTATCGCAAGGCCATCCGGGTCTCGGTCGGGGGCGTGCTGCGGGTTCCCTACGCGTCACTGGACGACGGCGAGGACCTGATCGGCCTGCTGGAGCGTCACCGGTTCGAGCCCGTCGCGCTCAGTCCGTCCGGCAGCGTCGCGTTGTCCGCGCTGCCTGCGATCGGCCGACCGGCCCTGCTTCTCGGAGCGGAAGGGCCAGGCCTGCCTGACGCAACCCTGGCCCGTTGCCGGACGGTCTCGATCCCGATGGCGCCCGGCTTCGACTCGCTCAATGTCGCGGTCGCCGCCGGGATCGCCCTGCATCAGCTGCGGATCAGTTAGCCCACATCACGTATTCCGCGTCCTTCGGCATCGGTGTGCCGTCGACCGGCTTGTCGATCCAGATCGGGCCCTCGATCAGCGCCGGCCAGATCGGTTTGGCGGCGCGCCGGTCCTGGGCGTCGAGCATCGCGGTCAGCGAGGCCACGACCGCAGGATTGGCCGCGGCGACGTTGGACTGTTCGGTCGGATCGGCTTTCAGATTGAACAGCCAGGCCTTCTTCGGCCGCTCGGACAGCTGCAGCTTCCAGTCTCCGGAGATGACCACGCGGTAGTGGCCCGAGCGGAAGAACAGCGGCCGGTCCGCCGCGCCGCCCTTGGCCAGGGTCAGCAGGTCGACACCGTCCAGCACGCCGGGTTTGGCCGCCGGCGCGCGCGCCGCCGCCGCCGCCGTGGCGAAGATGTCGAAGTGCATCGCCCGCGCGGGCGTCGTCGAGCCCGGCTGGATCTGGCCCGGCCACTTGACGAAGAACGGCACCCGCACGCCACCCTCGAAGAAGGTCGCCTTGAAGCCGCGGTAGGGTTTGTTGATGTCCGGCAGGCCGATGTAGTTGGCCCCGCCGTTGTCGCTGGTGAAGATGATGATGGTGTCGTCCGTCAGGCCCTGGGCTTCGAGTTCGGCCAGCACCTTCCCGACATTGCGGTCGAGAGCCTTGATCATTGCGGCGTACACGCGCAGCCGGTGGTCCTTGATCGACGACAGCGCGTCGTAGTCGGACTTCAGGGCCTGGAGCGGCGTGTGCGGGGCGTTGAACGCCAGGTACATGAAGAACGGACGATCCTTGTTGGCCCGGATCGCGCTGACCGCCTCGTCGCCGAAGTAGTCGGTGATGTAGTTGCGCGGGTGGAACGGCTTGCTGCCGTTGAACCGGACGGAGAAGGGCAGGTTGGCCCACAGGAACCGGTCGATCGCGTCGAAGTCCTGCTTCGAGTTGACGGAGTTGGGGTCGTTGGCCGGCAGGAACATGCCTCCGCCGGCGTAGAAGCCGAGCGTGTCGTCGAAGCCCTGGTCCTGCGGACGCAGACCTTCGGCCTCGCCCAGGTGCCACTTGCCGATGTGCAGGGTGCGATAGCCGGCGGACTTCATGGTCTCGGCGAGCGTGACTTCGCTGGCCGGAACGCCCAGGTCCTCGACCGCCGGCATGGCGGCGACGCGGTCCTCGTAGAAGATCGGCTTGATCGGCCCGTGACCGCCGAGCCTGACGATGTTGCGGGCGAAGGACACCGGCACCGAGGTGAACTCGAAGCCGAACCGGGTCGGATAGCGGCCGGTCATCATCGCCGCCCGCGAGGGCGAGCAGGTGGCGTTGCCGGCATAGCCGTTGACGAAGCTGACGCCGTCGCGGGCGAGGGAGTCGATGCTCGGCGTGTCGACGGCGCCGTTGGCCACGCCCTCGCCGGTCGACTGGAGGTCGTTGATGCCCAGGTCGTCGGCGACGATGACGATGACGTTGGGCGGTCGCTTGGCGCCCGCGGCCGGAGCGGGCGCGGCGCCCGAGGCCCAGGTGACTTCATGGAAGGGCTGGATCGGGTTCTTGATCCGCCCGATCACGCCAGGGATGTAGATCCAGAATTGCTGAAAGGCGACAATGCCGGCCACCAGCACCAGGGCGACGACCCCCAGGGTCACGGTCAGTTTGCGGTTCATGGTCAGGTCTCGCGTCAGCGCAGAAGGCGTTTACGGGTGATGTCGGAGCCGCCCGCGGGCAGGCTGATGAGGTCGCCGTCGCGGGCGATCCACAGCGGGCCGGTGAAGATCTTGCGGGCCTCGCCGAGGAACGGACCCTCCAGCGCCCGCAGCGGCAGCGGCGGCACGATGTGGTTGAGCAGCAGCGCCTTCACCCCGGCCTTCGTGGCGATGCCGGCCGCCTGGTCCGGGGTGGTGTGATAGTTGAGAATGTCGTCCATGATCTTGGCGCGCTTGGTGTTCCCGGCCTTGAGCGCCGCCTTCCCGATCAGGCCGACGAGGCGCGGTGACAGGGCTTCATGAACCAGCAGATCGGCGCCCGTGGCGAAGCGGGTGACGGCGGGCGAGGGCGACGCGTCGCCGCTGATGACGACGCTGCGTCCCTTGTAGTCGAAACGATAGCCGACCGCGGGCTCGACCGGGCCGTGGTTCACCTTGAACGCCGTGATCTTCACACCGTCCTCTTGCAGGACCACGACGGAATCCTGGCCCTCCGGGAAGGCGAACGGGCGGGCCTCGATGCCCGCGCCCGACGGCGGGGCGACGGCCTCGCCATGGTGCGCGGTGCGATAGCTGGAGTCCGCCACATAGGCCTGGGTGAATCCGGCGGCGACCTGCTCGACGCCCTGAGGCCCATAGAGCTTCAGCGGCGTCGGCAGGTTGCCGCCCGCCCAGCGCTGCATGGCGACGTTGCCCAGACCGTCGATGTGATCGGAATGGAAGTGGGTCAGCAGGACTACCGAGTCGCCGGCGATGCCCATCCGGCCCAGCGTCCGCCCGGCGGCCTCGCCCGTGTCGACGATGAACAGGCGCTTGCCGGCGATCACCGCGGTGCAGGGCGCGCCGCGATCCCCGTCCGGGAAGGGGCCGCCCGAGCCGCAGACGGCCACGTGCAGGCCATCGGGAAGGCTGGCGACGACGTTGGTCGACATCCCCGCCGCCAGCCGGCGTTCCATGAGCCGGATCGCCAGGTCGCCGCGCAGGAACCACGCCCCGACCCCCGCCAGCACGATGAGGACCAGCAGCCCAGTCAGGATCCGTTTCATCTCGCCCCCCAATTCCGCTTGCGTGCCGGAATTATATTGGCATAGTTTGTGCCATTAGTTTTCCGGTCGGTCAACCCGGCTTCATGATACCCCGCGAGATTGAGCATGCAGGTTTTCCGAACCCCCGACGATCGTTTTGCCAACCTGCCGGACTTCCCGTTCGCGCCACACTACGCGACCGTGCGGGACGCATCGGGCGTCGACCTGCGGATCGGCTACATCGATGAGGGTCCCCGCGATGCGGCGCCGGTGCTGCTGATGCACGGCGAGCCGTCCTGGTCCTATCTGTATCGCGGGATCATTGCTCCGCTGATGGGCCGCCACAGGGTCGTCGCCCCCGACCTCGTCGGCTTCGGCCGGTCGGACAAGCCGGCGGAAATGAGCGACTACAGCTACGAGAAGCACGTCGCCTGGATGAGCGACTGGCTGGTCGCGCTGGACCTCAAGGACATAACGCTGTTCTGCCAGGACTGGGGCGGCCTGATCGGGCTGCGTCTGGTCGCGGCCTTCCCGGAACGGTTCGCCCGGGTGATCGTGGCCAACACCGGCATGCCGACCGGCTCGGGCATGAGCGACGCCTTCAAGGCCTGGCTGACGATGAGCCAGACCATCCCGGTCTTCCCGGCGGGGATGATCGTCAACATGGGCTCGCTGCGCGACCTCAGCCCCGAAGAGGTTGCCGCCTACGACGCGCCCTATCCGGACGAAACCTACAAGGCCGGCGCCCGGATCTTCCCGACCTTCGTGCCGGTGACGCCCGAGCATCCGTCAGTCGCCGAGAACAAGGCCGCCTGGCAGGTGCTGGAGGCTTTCGACAAGCCGTTCCTGACCGCGTTCAGCGACGGCGACCCTGTGTCCAAGGGCGGCGACGTACCGTTCCAGCAGCGGGTGCCGGGCGCGAAAGGCCAGAAGCACACCATCATCGAGGGGGGCGGCCACTTTCTGCAGGAAGACCGGCCCGCCGAGATCGCCGCCCTGATCGACGGCTTCATCACCGGGACCCGCGGCTGATGGGCGCCGCGGCCCGCGCCCCGTCGCGGATCACGCTCGGGCTGCTGGCCGCCCTTGGGCTGATCAATCTCGTCCGCGGCGCGATCCACGTCTTCCTGCCGGACAGCGGGGCGGGCGTTATCGCGCACTTCGACCTCACGCAGGGCGGCCGGACGATCGTTTTCCTGCTGGCCATGGTCGGCGCCGGACAGATCGCTTCCGGGCTGGTCGAGTGGCTGGTCGTCGCCCGCTTTCGAGCCCTGGCGGCGCCGCTCCTGGCGATCGAACTGCTGCGCGCCCTGCTGGCCGTCTACATCGCTTTCGTCTCCAAGTCGGTCGGAGCCGGCTATCCGGGCGCGAAGGGCATCGCGATCTCGGCCGTCGTGCTGACCGTCGCGGTGATCTGGGAGGTCGCCCGCCCGCGGCCGAAGGCCTGATCCCTTGCAGGATGCGCCCGGGATGGTAGGCCTGATCGCATGACCGTCCAGCCCACCACGCCGCTCGATCCCGGCCCCGTTGTCGACGGCCGCCGGCTGCGATCCGAGGCCAGCCGCCTGCGCATCGTCGAGGCGATGATCGCGCTGGTGTCGGAAGGCCTGACCATGCCGCCGGCCGAGGCCGTGGCCGCGCGCGCCGGCGTCGGTCTGCGCACGGTGTTCCGGCTGTTCGAGGATATGGACGGCCTCTATCGCGGCATGCAGGCGGTGATGACCGAACGGCTCGGCAGCCTGCTGGAAGGGCCGATCGAAGCTGCGGACTGGCGAGACGCCATCAACATCCTGATCGACCGGCGCGCCGCAGCTTTCGAGTTGATTCTCCCGCTGCAGATCGCCGCCGACAGCGCGCGGACGCGCTCAGCGGCTCTTCGCGACGGTCGGGTTCGACTGGTCCGGGCGCAGCGCGATACCTTGCTGGCAGTCTTGCCCGCCGCGATCCGGGGCGACGCCGAACTGGTCCAGGCGCTCGATCTGGCGCTGAGTTTTGAAGCCTGGCGGCGGCTGCGCAACGACCAGGGCGCCGACACCACGGAGGCCCGGGCCGTGATGCGCCATATCGCCGGGGCCCTCACCCGCGGCCTCGCGTGAAGCGGCTCGCGCTCCTTGCCGCCCTGCTGCTGGCGGGATGCGGCGCCAAGCCGGTGGAACTGGCCGAGCCGACCCGCGCCTGCCCGGGCGGCGCGCCGATCGGGGAGGTGGCGCTCAAGGGCGGGACTTTCGTTCTCGGCGCCCGGCCCGAACATAACGACGAAGGCCCGCCCCGCACCGTGACGGTCGGTCCCTTCTCGATCGACCGCGCCGAGGTGACCAACGCCCAGTTCGCCGCCTTCGTCGCGGCCACCGGCTATGTGACCCTCGCCGAGCGCCGGCCGGACCCGAAACTCTATCCCGGCGTTCCGGCGAGCAAGCTCAACCCGTCGTCGCTGGTGTTCGTCGGCGCCGAGGGGCTGGGCTCGGGCGATCCGTCCGGCTGGTGGCGCATCGTCGACGGCGCGAGCTGGAAACATCCCGAGGGACCGGGCAGCACAATCGTCGGCCGCGAGCGCCATCCCGTGGTGCAGATCGCGTTCGACGACGCCCTGGCCTACGCCCGCTGGAAGGGCCGCGACCTGGCGACGGAGGCCGAGTGGGAGTTCGCCGCCCGCGCCGGCCTCGACGGCGCCCGCTACGAATGGGGCGACGAGAAGCCCGCGCCCGGCGCGCCGCGCGCCAACAGCTGGCAGGGCGTCTTCCCGGCCGTCGACACCGGCGACGACGGCTACAAGGCCCGGACCGCCCCGGTCGGCTGCTACCCGGCCAGCGCCTACGGCCTGTTCGACATGAGCGGCAACGTCTGGGAGTGGACGAAGGACTGGTACGAGGCGCCGTCGCCGAACGGCCGCAGCCATCTGATCAAGGGCGGCTCGTTCCTCTGCGCCGACAACTTCTGCTACCGCTACCGCCCGTCCGCGCGACAGCCTGGCCCGCCGGATACGGGTTCCAGCCATGTCGGGTTCAGGACGGTGAAGCGGTAGTCCTCCCCCAAGTGGGGGAGGTCGTTGCGCTGGGGATCGCCTCACGCGATCATGCCTCCAACGAAGAGGGAGCAGCCCCATGAGCGGGATTACGGTCAGACAGGTCGCCGGCGCGCTCGGCGCGGAGATCAGCGGCGTTGATCTGTCCGGTTCGCTGTCCGACGAAACCATCGCCGACATCCGCAGCGCCTTCACCCGGCACCAGGTGATCTTCTTCCGCGACCAGAGCCTGACGCCGGCGCAGCAACTGGCGTTCGGGCGACGCTTCGGGCCGCTGAACATCCACCCCTATGTCTCCGGCATGGACGACCATCCCGAGGTGATGGAGATCATCAAGGAGCCCACCGACCGGATCAATTTCGGCGGCGGCTGGCACTCCGACATGAGCTTCCTGGAGACGCCCGCGATCGGCTCGATCCTGTACGCCGTCGAGGTGCCCGATTTCGGCGGCGACACCCTGTTCGCCAGCCAGGCGGCGGCCTTCGAGGCGCTCTCACCCGGTCTGCAGAAGACGCTGGAGGGGCTGAACGCGGTCCACTCCGCCGAGCGGGAATACGCCCCCACCGGCGCCTCGGCCCAGAAACGCGAGTCGATGAAGATCGCCGACGCCGAAGGCATGGCCGGCCGCTTCGCCCATCCGATGGTCAAGGTCCACCCCGAGACCGGCCGCAAGGCCCTGTACGTCAATCCGGCCTTTACGATGAACATCGAAGGCTGGAGCCGGCGGGAGTCGAAGCCCCTGCTGGAATACCTCTTCGAGCACAGCCGCAAGGAGGCCTTCACCTGCCGCTTCAGCTGGCGGCCCGGCTCGGTCGCCATGTGGGACAACCGCTCGGTCTGGCACTACGCCCTCAACGACTACCACGGCCAGCGGCGGCACATGCGCCGGGTGACGGTGGATCCGGTGGGGGTCTAGGCCAACAGTCCGAGCCAGCGCGCGCCAAGCAGGCCCAGGCCAACGACGAGCAATGGCGCGAAGATCCGCAGCGTGTTTCGCGTCAGCGCTTCCGGCAGGAAGGTGTCGAAGATCGCGCCGTGATCCGCGCCGTACTTCACCGCGATGGCGGTGAGCGGACACTTCATGCCGCTGCCGGCGAACACGATCACCTCCACCGCCGCGAGGACCAGCGCGACGGTCAGCCAGGGGCCCGCCCGGCCTGTAAGTCCGGCGTAGTCGATCAGCAGTATGGCGGCGGCGTTCGTCAGATAGATCGCCGTATGGACCGCGCGAATGGCCGCAAGGCGCTGCGGGTCGGTCATGGCCGGTCCGCTAAACCACCTGCGTCGCCGTCCCCGCCACCACGTACCAGGTCACGAACAGGCCGCAGATCACCGCGCCGGGGACGTAGCTGCCCGTCCGCCGCCAGGAGAAGGTCGAGATCAGCGCGACGATGGCCATCAGGGGCAGGAACTGGATCGCCACCACCGTGCTCAGCGGGTCGAAGTCGGTCGGCAGGCGGCCGGTGGCGAAGAACAGGCCGTAGTCGACGATGAGCAGCAGCAGGAAGCCCAGCGACATCGCCGCGATGGACGTGGCGTAGGTCTTCACCGGCCCGTCGCCCAGCACCGGCAGCCGGCCGTGCAGCGCCCGCGTCGCGACCAGGAAGAACGCGGTCAGCGGCAGGACGTAGACCAGCGCGATCTTGAACTGCGCGAGGCTGAACAGTTTCAGCGCCACCACCCAGAAGCGGAAGTCGACCTTGAACAGGGCGTCCATGGCGACGAGCGACAGGTAGCCGACCGCGACGGTGGCGACGGCGATCGCGACCGCCGGGAGCCAGCGGTTGTCGAACGTCGCCATCGCCCGCTTGCGCCCGAACCAGCCGATGATGAGGGTCAGGGCCGCGTTGACCAGGGCCCAGGCGACCACCTGGTTGGTGATGCTCTGCGGCAGCAGCGCTGAGGGTTTCAGCAGCACCGTCACGGCGATGAAGGCCGGGAAGAAGGTCAGGACAGGCAGGAGGGCGGTGGTCATCAGGCCGGCCCACCAGCGGCCGGTCCGCCACTGTACGGCCGCCTCCGGCTCATGCCGCAGGGCCGCGAAGGCGGGCAGGCCCAGCAGGCCGTTGAAGGCGCCCAGCAGCACCACCACAAACCCGATGAAGGCGACGCCGGTGGCGACTTCCTTCCAGATCCAGATCTGGTCGGCGGCCGGGCGAGGCGTCCCGCCCGTGAGGGTTTTGGCGAACCAGTCGGTCGCGTCGCCGACGGCGGCGGTCGAGATGTGGTCGCCGGGATGGGTGGTGACAGGCTGGGTCAGCCGCCGGGCGGTCCCGCCGGCGATGTCGCCATAGACCTGGCCTGGAACGACGTCGGCGGTCGTCCCGAACACCGTCTTCAGCTTGGGCGACGCGACGACGTCCTGCGCCCGCTTCACGCCCCACATGATCGTGCTGAACTCGTCGTATCTGCTGAACACCAGCGCCATGTTGCGCGGCCAGACGGGCGTTCCCTCGGCGGCGAACGGCGCGCCGGTGGAGGAGCCTTCCAGCACCACGGCCTTGTAGGCGTCGGGCATCGCCGCGGCGGCGGCCAGCACCGTCCAGCCGCCCATGCTGTGGCCTTCGAGACCGATGTTGGCCTTGTCGACCATCGGCAGGCCGCGCAGGTATTTCAGCCCGTCCGGCCCGCCGAAGCCGTTGGAAAAGGCCGCGCCGCTGCTGTAGCCGTGGCCGGTCTGGTCCAGCGCCAGCACGACATAGCCGCGCCGGGCGAACTCGATGGCGAAGGCGCTCTGGGTCTCGCGGCTATTGATGTAGCCGTGGACGGCGAGAATGCCGGGCGCCGGCGTGGCGGCGGTGGCGGTCTTCGGCGTGTAGAGCAGGCCGCTCATTGTCACGCCGCCGGTTCCCTTGAACCGCACATCCGTCACGGTGACCCCGCCGGACGTCTGGACGGCGCCCGCCCACCATGACCCGGCCAGGACCAGCACCAGTCCGGCCAGGAACAGCCCCCATCTGCGCATCGTCGTCTCCCCCGTCGAAGCAGGGGATCTGTATAGGCCCAATCGCGCGAGGGCGCGAAACCGCTCAGTCGTTGCGGGAAGGCCTGGCGATCAGCGGCCGGATGGTGTCCGCCCACAGGCGATAGCCCGGGCCCGCCAGATGGCGGCCGTCGAACGTCAGGTCCTGCGGCAGGATTCCGTCCGGAGCGATGGTTCTGTTCAGATCGACATAGGTGCAGACGCCGGTCTCGCAGAGCTTGCGGTTCAGGGCGTTGAGCGCGGTGATCCGCTCATTGAGCTTCGGCCGCCGGGTGTAGAGGACCGACTGCACATAGACCTGACGGCCCTTCAGCTTGCTGACCGTCGCGGCCGTCCAGGCGGCGACCTTCGGCGGCGGCACGCGGTAGTTCTGCAGGTCGTTGAGGCCGATCATCAGGAAGACCTGCGTCGTCGACGCCGGTGTCGAGGCCTCGATGCGGCTGAGCACGCCGAGGGCCGTGTCGCTGCTGATCCCGCGGTTGGCGACGGAGGGGCCGAGCCATTCGTTCCAGTTGCCGTTCGAAGTCAGGGAATCGCCGACCATGATCGTTGTCGGCCTGCTCTGGAGTTCGCGGAACTGGCTGACGCGGCCGCGATAGAGCTGCGAGCGCATGGTGTCGGGCACACGCTCCTGCCTCAGCGCTTCGGCCTCCCGCTTCGCCTGGAACCAGGGGATCGACCGGCCGGCGCCGAAGCTGAGGATCAGCAGGGCGGCGACCCCGGTCAGCGTGAGCCAGCGCGCCATGCGCGTCTCCTACTTGTCCGCCAGGACGCTGAACACGTCCCTCTGGCGCAGGGCGGCCGCGATGAAGCGTGAGCCCTCACCGGTCATGTGGGCGCCGTCGTAGTGGATGGGCGCGTCGCCCGCGACGGTCTGGCAGGTCTTCGCGTCGCAGAGGATGTCGACCACCGAAAAATAGGGGACGCCGATTTCGCGGGCCTTGGCGGCCATCAGGGCGTCGACCTGGCGCGGGCCCGGCTTGCGATGGCGGTCGAGGATCGAAGGATCCTGACGCTTCGCCGCCAGGTTCAGCAGACGCGGCAGTTCCTGGTCGTACTGCACCAGCGGGCCGACCCAGATGACCTTGATCCCCATGGCGCGGATCCGCAGGGCGGCCTGCGCGACGGGCTCGACGTCGCCGGCCTTCCAGTTGCCCATCATCACTACGGCGTCGACCGGTCGACCGGGCAGGAAGTCCTCGTAGACCCGCTTCGTCAGCTCATCGCAGCGGTCGTAGGTCGGACCGGTCTGCACCTGCAGCGGCTTGCAGGTCGCGGCCGTGGCCTGCAGGAAGTGGTACTCCGGGTAGGCCTCGTGCAGGCCGAACCAGAGATTGGCGGCATGGCTGTCGCCGATGATCAGGATGTTCGGCCGGTCCGTGGCGGGGGTCAGGCATGTGGCGTCGTCGAGGCGCGAATCCTTGCGCTTCCACAGCAGGCAGATCCCGCGCCGCTGATTGATGTCGGCGTTGTAGCTGACGTACTTCGCGTAGGGGCCGGCCTGGGTCGGCAGCACATCGGGAAGGCCTTTGGTGACGAACAGGACCGTGGCCAGGGCGGCGATGGCCAGGGCGGCGGCGCCGAGGATCGTCATTACCTTGCGGGTCGGCATCCGCTTGCCGCGGAAAGGCTGTTCGACGAAGCGCCAGGTCAGCCAGCTGGCCAGGAACGACAGGCCGACGACGACGATGCCCGTGCCGATCTTCGAGTCGTAGGGGAAGAAGGTCCAGCCCATCCGCTGGAATGTCAGGATCGGCCAGTGCCAGAGATACAGCGAGTAGGAGATCAGCCCGACGGCGATCATCGGCTTGAGGGACAACAGGCGGCTGGCGAGGTTGGGGCCTGAGGCGCCGGCGTGGATCAGGGCGGCGGCGCCGAGGCAGGGCGCCAGGGCGGCGAGGCCGGGGAACGGGGTGACGGTGTTGATCAGCAGGATCGACCCGGCCACCAGCGCCAGGCCGACCAGGCCCAGCGACTCTCGCCAGAGCCGCGATGTCACCAGCGGCACGGCGCCGATCGCCAGCAACGACCCGGTCAGCAGCTCCCAGGCGCGGCTCGGCAGCAGATAGAAGGCCGCCGAGGAGTCGGTGAAGGCGCCGTAGGTGCTGATCGCCAGCGACAGGGCGAACAGGCCCCAGAATACCGCGGCCATCGAAATCCTGCGCCGGGCAAGGAAGATCACCAGCAGCGGGAAGACCAGGTAGAACTGTTCCTCGACCCCCAGCGACCAGGTGTGGAGCAGGGGCTGGGCGTCCGCGCCCCGTTCGAAATAGTTGAGCGCGAAGGTGAAGTAGACGTTCGAGATCGAGGCCAGGGCGTACAGGGTCGTCTTGCCGAGGTTCTCCCGGTCCGACGGCGCCAGCGCGAAGATCGACAATACCAGGAAGGTCGCCAGGACCAGCAGCAGCGCCGGCGCGATCCGCCGGACCCGCCGCTCATAGAATCCGGCGATCGAGAACGAGCCGGCGGCCTGTTCCTGGACGATCAGGCTGGTGATCAGAAAGCCGGAGATGACGAAGAAGATGTCGACGCCGACAAAGCCGCCGGTGCTGATGCCGATGTGAAAAAGCACTACGGGGATGACGGCGACGGCGCGCAGGCCATCGACATCGGAACGATACTTCAAGGACATACCCAACCCCGGTCGCCGCACGCCCCTGAGGAAGTGCCTCTCTCCCGGCCACTATACGGTATAATCCCGGGCTGACAGCCCTTCCGCGGAGGGCATCCGGGGGCCGATCATGATCACGCTGTACCACTGCCACGACGCCCGTTCGTTCCGGCCGCTCTGGGCGCTGGAGGAACTCGAACTTCCCTATGACCTGCGGATGCTGCCGTTCCCGCCGAGGGTCCTGAAGAAGGAGTACCTGCAGGAAAATCCGCTCGGGACCATTCCGCTGCTGGTGGACGGCGAGACCCGGATGACCGAGTCGGCGGCGATCGTGGAATACCTGTCGCGGCGCTACGGCAAGCCCGGAGGCCTGGCGGTCGAACCGGAGGAGCCCGGGTTCGGCGCCTGGCTGAACGCCCTGCATTTCGGCGAGGCGACCCTGACGTTCCCGCAGACGCTGGTGCTCCGCTACACGCGGCTCGAACCGGAGGCCCGTCGCCAGCCGCAGGTGGCCGACGACTACGCCAAGTGGTTTCTGGCGCGCCTCCGGGGCCTGGAGGCGATCGTCGGCCAGGCGGAGTTCGTCGCGGCGGGACGATTCACCGGCGGTGACATCTCGGTCGCCTACGCCCTGCTGCTCGCCCGCTCGCTGGGGCTGGCCGACCGGTTCCCGCCGGCGGTCGCAGACTACTGGGCGCGGATGCAGGCCCGGCCCGGGTTCCAGCGCGCAAAGGCGGCGCAAAAGGCCGCGTCGGCTGCGCAGGGGCTGACCGCCGTGCCGGTCGACCAGTTGTAGGCGGCCGCAGGATGAACCCCACACCCCTGATCATTGACTGCGATCCCGGCGTCGACGACGCCGTCGCCCTGTTGCTGGCGTTCGGCGCGCCCGAGGCGCTCGACATTCTGGCGATCACGACGGTGGCCGGAAACGTCGCCGCTGATCTGACTGCGCGCAATGCGCGGCTGATCCGGCAGATCGCGGGTCGCCAGGAGGTGCCGGTGTATATCGGCGCCGCCGCCCCGTTGGTCCGCCCGCCGATTATCGCCAGCCACTTCCACGGGGAGTCGGGTCTGGGGACCCTGCCGATGTTCGAGCCTGATACGCCGGCGGCCCCGGGCGAGGCGGCCCAGGCGATCATCGATATCGTCATGTCCCGTCCAGCCGGCACGGTCTCGATGGCGGTCACCGGCCCGATGACCAATCTGGCGCTGGCCCTGCAACGTGAGCCGGCGCTGGCCGCGCGCCTTGGACCGGTGGTCGTAATGGGCGGCGCGCGCCGCGAGGGCGGCAACATCACGGCCTCGGCCGAGTACAACATCTTCGCCGACCCGCACGCCGCGGACGTGGTGTTCCGGTCGGGCGTGAAGACCGTCGTCCTGGGCCTGGACGCCACCCATCAGGTGCGGGCCACGCCGGACCGGGTCGCGGCGGTCAAGGCCATCGACACCCCGGCGGCGAAAGCCGTCGCGCAGCTGTTCGACTTCGCGGTCTGGACCGAGCAGACCCATGTCGGCGGCGACAGCCCGCCGCAGCACGACCCCTGCACGATCCTCTACCTGCTGGCGCCGCAGTACTTCACCGCTGCGCCCGTGGACCTGCAGGTCGAGACGCAGTCGCCCCTGACGATGGGCCATACCGCCGTCGAGTTCCGCCTCGCCGATCCCGCGGCCGCGACCTGCCAATGGGTGACGGACGTCGACCACGAAGCGGTGTTCGCGGTGATTCTGGAGATCCTCGCCCGATGACGGCGCCGCTGATCGCCGTGGTCGGGTCGGTGAACCTCGACTTCGTCGCAACCGCGAAAACCCTGCCCGCGCCGGGCGAGACGGTCACCGGCGCGACCCTCGCCCGTCATCCGGGCGGCAAGGGCGGCAACCAGGCGCTGGCCGCGCGGCGGCTGGGCGCGGATGTCCGGATGATCGCCCGCGTCGGGGCCGACTCGATGGCGGACGAGGCCCTCGCCCTGCTGAAGGCGGGGGGCGTGGATCTGTCCGGCGTCGCCGTGGATCCGGCGTTCGCCACGGGCGCGGCGCTGATCGCGGTGGATGCGGAGGCCGAGAACCAGATCGTCGTGGCCTCCGGCGCGAACGCAGCCTTCCTGCCCGAGCACCTGCCCGCGGCGATCGAAGGCGCGCTGATCTGCCAGATGGAGCTGCCGGCCGCGACCGTGGCCGCAGCGGTGGCGCGCGCCTCGGGGTTCGTCTGCGTCAACCTCGCCCCGGCGCTCGACGTGCCCGACAGCGTGCTGCAGCGCGCCGATCTGATCATCGTCAACGAGGGCGAGGCCGAGGTCTACGGCAAGCGCCTGCATGGGCTGAAGGGCCTGGTCGCGATCACCTGGGGCTCGCGCGGGGCAGGCCTGTTCCGCGACGGCGCGCGCGTCGCCACGGCCGAGCCGCCGGAGGTCGTGGCCATCGACACCACCGGCGCCGGGGATGCGTTCGTGGCCGCCCTGACTGTCGCGATGCTGGAGGGCCAGACGCCGGAGCGCGCGCTGGCCTTCGCCTGCGCTGTGGGCGCGCTGACCGCGACCAGGGCGGGCGCGCAGCCGTCGCTGCCGACGCGGGCGGAGGTGGAGGCGCGATTGCGGGGGTGAGTCCCGGGGACGTGCGTCCTTCGAGACGCGGACCGGAGGGTCCGCTCCTCAGGATGACGAAGGGGGTTGGCTTCAGAGATATTCGTCATGCTGAGGAGCGGACCCTCCGGTCCGCGTCTCGAAGCACGCACCGCGCACGCTTTGCCAGCCATCGTCTTGGGTCTAGCTTGGGCCCATGACCCGATCCGTTCCCGAGCTCAGCCTCACGGCCTTCACCCAGGGCGACGCCGCCCAGCGCCAGGCCTTTTCCGACGCGATGATGCGCGGCCTGCAGGACTACGGCTTCTTCGTCCTCAAGGACCACGGCGTGCCGCTCGAGCTGCTGCAGCGCGCCTACGCCGAGGCGGAGGGGTTGTTCGCCCTGCCTGAGGCGACCAAGCACCAGTACGCGAAGGGCATGCGCGGCTACACGCCGTTCGGCGTCGAGCACGCCAAGGACAGCGGCCATCCGGACCTGAAGGAGTTCTGGCAGGTCGGCCATGATCCGTCGGCGGAAGCCGGCGACGGGGTGGAGCCCAACGTCTGGCCGGCCGAGGCCCCCGGCGTGAAGGCGGCGTTCCAGAGCCTGTTCGGAGCCCTGAACGACACCGGCATCACCCTGCTGCGGGCGCTGGCGCCGAAGCTGGGTCTGGCGGGCGACTTCTTCGACGACAAGGTGCGCTACGGCACCTCTCTCCTGCGGGTGCTGCACTATCCGCCGCTGGCCCCGGACGCCGACCCGAACGCGGTCCGCTCGGCGGCGCACGAGGACATCAATTTCCTGACCATCATGGTCGCCGCCAAGGGCGCTGGGCTCGAGCTGCTCGACCGCGACGGGACCTGGCTGCCGGTGGTCACCGAGCCGACCAACCTGATCGTCGACAGCGGCGATATGCTCGCGCGCATGACCAACGGCGTGATCCCGGCCACCACACACCGGGTCGTCAACCCGACGGGACCGAACGTGAGCCGCTACTCGATGCCGTTCTTCATGCACCCGACGCTGGAGACCTCGCTGGCCGTACTGGAGAGCTGTGTGGGGGAGGGCGCGAAGTTCGAGCCGGTGACGGCGGGGGCGTTTCTGGACGAGCGGCTGCGGGAAATCGGGCTGAAGAAATAGTCCCAGAAAACACCGCCCATCCCGGCGCAGGCCGGGACCCAGGTGTTTTGAAACGGCGGCTCACCCCCATGGCAGAGCAAAGCTGGCCGTCAGGACATCAGGGGCGGTGCGCCTTGGGGTCTGGCGACCCGCGCGATTTCAGCAACAGCGCGATCAAGCCCGGCCTTGTCCCGAACGACAAAGGCGCCCTCACGATCGGCGAGTGCGTCGAGGATGCCGGGCCGCACGTTGATCGGGAAACGCCAGATGATCTTGATGAGCCTGGGGATGATCAGGATTTCAGGACAGTTCTCCGGCAGGCCGGGGCGGCTGCGAAACAGATACTTCCAGTTCCGTCGGGCGCACCGGGTGAAGGACCTTGCCCGGGATACATCGAGGAAGATCACATAGTCCGCCGCATCGAGGACCGTTCGCGAGACGCCGTCGATAACCCAGTTGGGCCGGGCGACCAGCTCGGCTTCTCGATCCTTGCGCCAGTCCGCGGGGCTCTTTCGCCAGCCAGGTCGCCAGACGATCTGGTCGAGGCCGTAGACCGGCAGGCCCAGGCTGCGCCCGAGCGTCGCGGCCAGAGTGGATTTTCCGCTCCCGGCGTTTCCGGTGATGAATATCCGGGTCATTGGCCCGAAGTCAGCCTGTCACCTTCACCCCCGCCCGGCACGTCATCAACGGCTGGATCTTCGTGCCGAAATCTTCCACCCCCTGCACGAAGTCGTCGAAGGTCAGCAGCACGCCCGCCGTGTCCGGCACCGTCGCCACCTCGTCCAGCATCCGGGCGATGGACGCGTACGATCCCACCAGAGTGCCCATGTTGAGGTTCACCGCCGCCTTCTCGGCCGCCAGCTGTTTGGTGTTGGTGTCCTCCGAGGTATTGCCCGCCGCCTGGCCGACCAGCCAGGCCACGGCCTCCTTGTCGACGCCGTCGCGGTAGAGCTCCCACTTGGCCATGGCCTTCTCGTCGGTCTCGTCGGCGATGACCATGAACAGGATGTAGGCGCTGACGTCCCGGCCGGTCTTGTCCCTCGCCGCCCGCAGGCGTTCGTTGACGTCGGCGAAGGCGGTCGGGGTGTTGGTGCCCTTGCCCAGGGCGAAGCTGTAGTCAGCGTACTGCGCCGTGAAGGCCAGGCCCTCGGTCGAGGAGCCGGCGCAGATGATCTTGGTGTCCTTCGCCTGGGGGCTGACCCGGCAGTCGGTCATCTGGAAGTAGTCGCCCTTGAAGTTCGACACCCCCGTGTCGAACAGGTCGCGCAGGATCTGGGCGTATTCGGCCAGGTAGTCGTAGCGTTTGGTGTAGTGGCTGTCGCCCGGCCACAGGCCCATCTGGCTGTACTCGGCCTCGGCCCAGCCGGTGACCAGGTTGATGCCGAACCGGCCGGGCGCGATGGAGTCGATGGTCGCGGCCATGCGGGCGACGATCGCCGGCGGCAAGGTCAGGGTGGCGGCTGTGGCGAAGATCTTGATCCGGTCGGTGACAGCTGCGAGGCCGGCCATCAGGGTGAAGCTCTCGAGGTTGTGCTCCCAGAACTGCGTCTTCCCCCCGAACCCGCGCAGCTTGATCATCGACAGGGCGAAGTCGAAGCCATAGCGGTCCGCGGCCTGGGTGATCGTCTTGTTCAGTTCGAAGGACGGCATGTACTGCGGCGAGGTCTCGGAGATGAGCCAGCCGTTGTTGCCGATCGGGATGAAGACGCCGATTTCCATGGAAGTTCCTTCGGTCAGTGGGCTGCGCCGCTCAGGAAGGCGACGAGGGTGGCGTTGAAGGCGTCGGGCGCGGTCGCGGTGAAGCCGTGGCCGCCCCAGGGGACGATGTCGAGGGTCGCGTCGGGCAGGCGCGCGGCCAGCCGTTCCGAGCAGAGCGACGGCACGAGCATGTCGTCGGCCGAGGCGCTGACCAGCACCGGATGGGTGATCTCGCCGAGCCGGTCGTCGATGTCGAAGGCCAGCAGCGCGTTGATCCGCGCCAGCATGTTGTCCCGTCCCTGGAAGCCGGCGATGTGGTGCGCCTCCTCCGCCGCCAGGCGGTCCGCATGGGCGCTGATCCAGTTGGCCGGATAGAGGAACAGCGGCTGGGCGTGGATGTAGGCCTCGGGTCCGCTGTCGTTCAACAGACTGATCCGTGTGCGGAAGCAGCGGGCGATATGCGGGTCCGGCCGGCTCCAGCCGTTGATGATGCAGAGCTTGCCCACCAGCTCTGGCCGGTCGAGCGCCAGGCGCAGCGCCGCCAGTCCGCCGGCGGCGTGTCCGACGACGTGGGCCGGCGCGCCGACCGCCTCGATGATCGTGGCGAGGTCGTCCGCCATGTCCGAGACGGCATAGGGCGAGGGCAGGGCGCGGTCGCTGCGGCCCGTGCCCCGCTGGTCGTAAAGCACGACGCGGTAGCGCGGGGTCAGGGCGTCCATTTGCGGCGCGAAGAACGCGCCTGAACCGCCGAGGCCCGCCGACAGGACGACGACCTCGCGCGTGTCCTCCGGCCCCGCGTCCTGGAGCTCGTGGAACAGGCCGTTGGCGGTCCCGGCGCGGGGCAAGGACTCAGCGTTTGCCGATGTGGGCGATCGAGGCGATCTCGACCAGGAAGTCGGGTCGCACCAGGCCGCAGACAATGCAGAACCGGGCCGGCTTGTCGCCCGGGAAATACTCCGCATAGACCTTGTTCAGGGCGGCATAGTCGGCCCAGTCCTTGAGGAAGATGTGGTTCATGGTCACGTCATCCATGGTCCCGCCGGCGGTCTCGATGACCGACTTGATCGTCTCCAGCACGATCCGCGTCTGGCCCTCCGCGTCGCCGACGCAGGCGACGTTGTTGTCCTTGTCGAAGGCCAGCGTGCCGGAGACGTAGACCACGCCGTCGGCCAGGGTGCCGGGCGAGAACGGGGCGATGGGCGTCTGGGTCCCCGGCGGGGTGATGACGGTCTTGGGCATGTGGGAACTCCTCAGGATTTTGGCGCGACCTGTCCGAACGCGCCCTTGAAGTCGGCGACGCTGGACACCCAGCCGAAGAATTTCTCGATGTTGTAGATGGCGGCCTGCTGCACGAACTCGGGGCCGGCCTGGTGGGTGGCGTCCTCCAGCACGATGCCGAAATACTCGAGGAAGAAGCCGTCCCGCAGGGTCGACTCGACGCAGACGTTGGTGGCGATGCCGACCACGACGATGTTGCGGATGCCGCGCGAGCGCAGGGTGCTGTCCAGTTGGCTGTTGAAGAAGCCGCTGTAGCGGGTCTTGTGCAGGACGATGTCGCCCGGCTGGGGCTTCAGCGCCTCGACCAGTTCGTAGTCCCAGGTCCCTTTGGCCAGCAGGGTGCCCTGCAGCTCGGGCCGCTGGCGCATGGTCTTCAGGGCGTTGGACTTGTGGAAGTTGGGCGAGCCGGGCCCTCCCGCCTCGACATAGTCGGCGTCCCAGCCGTTCTGGAAATAGATCACCGGCATCCCGGCGGCGCGGGCGACCTCGAGCACGCCTTTGGTGTTCCGGATGACGCGATCGGCGCCGGAAATGTCGAACCCGGCCAGATCGAGGTAGCCGCCGGGCGAGGCGTAGGCGTTCTGCATGTCGATGACGATCACCGCCGTCTGCGACACCGAAACCGGGATCGGCTCAGGCCGGGCGGGCAGCATGATGATGTCGTCGGGCGTAGCCATGCCGAAGCGGGCCCTTGCGTTGTCGGGGCCGTAACATGGCATACGCTGCGATGGCGCCAACCCGTCCCGAGCCCGAGGTCACGTTCCATGTCCGATCGCCTGCCAGACGCCAGCCTTGACCAGGTTTTCCGCACCGCCCGCACGCGCAACGGCTGGACGGCGGAGAAGGTCTCCGAGGCGCTGATCCGCGAGATGTACGACCTGGCGAAAATGGGCCCGACCTCGGGCAACTGTCTGCCAGGGCGCTTCCTGTTCATCACCAGCGAGACGGCCAAGGCGCGGCTGGCCCCGCACATGTCCTCGGGCAATCGGCCTAGGACCCTGGCCGCGCCCGTCAATGTGATCATGGCCTACGACATGGCCTTCGCCGACCGCCTGCCCGAGCTGTTCCCACACAATCCGGGCGCGAAGGACTGGGTCACGTCGAACGAAGCGCTGACGCGGGAGACGGCGTTCCGCAATGGCTGTCTGCAGGCCGCCTATCTGATGATGGCGGCGCGGTCGCTGGGGCTGGACTGCGGGCCGATGTCCGGCGTGAAGCTGGACGGCATCAATGCCGAGTTCTTCGCCGGGACGACCTGGGAAGCCAACTTCGTCTGCAACATCGGCTACGGGACCGACGAGGGGCTGTTTCCGAGAAATCCGCGGCTGGGCTTCGAGGAGGCTTGCGCCGTCATCTGACCTCCCCCACTCGGGGGAGGGGGACCATGCGGAGCATGGTGGAGAGGGATGCGCGGTGGCGGACAGCCAAGCGCCGTCTTCCCATCAGCCCGATGACACCGGCACTTTGGCCTTGATGGAATGATGCGCTCCGGCCGGTCGTCCTGGTCAAGGATGGCCCCTCGGGCCGCCGCTCCGCGGCCGCGAAGCGTTCCTTGAGCAGGCCGACCGCCGGAGCAACGCTGGCCTTCAAGACCTCAGGGCGCAGTCCGCCATGAGGTTGGGGCTAGCCGGCCCACACCGAGCCTCCCTCTCCACCACCCTTCGGGTGGTCCCCCTCTCCCAAGTGGGAGAGGTTAGGAAACTTGCTGAGCCCAGGCGTCTTCAAGAGCCTCCGGAGCGCCGACGCCGAAGACGTAACGGTCGGGCCTGATGAAGACCGCGTCGGCCTGCCGGCTGTCCAGCCAACGCTTCAGATCGGCGGCGAACGGCGCCAGTGCTCCGTCGCCCAGCCCCTCCCGCGTGATCAGCCACGGCCCCTCGCCGAGCAGGTCATCCATCCGCACATCCTCCGCCCAGGGCTGCGGGAAATACTCCCCGCCGCCGTCGAGCATGACGCCCGGTCCCAGCCGGAGCGGCGCGGGCGGAGGGGCTTCACCTCCGGCGGCGCGCTGGGCCAGCATGCCGGCGTCGCGCATTGCGGCCGCCTGCGGGTCGCTGATGCAGACCACCCGGCCCATGGTGATGGCCAGCTGGATCACGCTGCGCACCTGCGGTTCGCGCTCGGTCTGGTAGCTGTCGAGCAGGGCGGGGTCTGCGCCGCGGCGGATGACCGCCGCCAGCTTCCAGGCCAGGTTGTCGACATCGCGCAGACCCGAACACATGCCCTGCCCGGCGAACGGCGGCGTCTGGTGCGCGGCGTCGCCGGCCAGCAGGACGCGGCCCTCGCGCCAACGCTGCGCGACCCGTCCGTGGAAGCGGTAGACCGCCTTGCGCTCGATCTCGACGACACCCTCGCAGTTCCACGACTTGAGCAGGTCGCGGATCTTCGCGTCGTCCAGAAGGTCCTCCGGCGTCTCGCCCGGCAGCAGCATGAACTCCCAGCGATGGCGGCCCTGGCTCATCACCAGACAGGTGGTCGGTCGGGCGGGATCACAGATCTGCAGGTTGGCCGCGGGCAGGCGCGAGGGGTCGCTGACAAGGGCGTCGATGACCAGCCAGGGTTCGTCGAAGCCGAAGTCGTCCAGTCCGATGCCGAGCGCCTCGCGCACAGGACTCTTCGCGCCGTCGCAGGCGACCATCCAGCGCGCGCGGACCGTCTCGGAGCCGTCCGGTCCGTCAATCGTCGCGGTCACGCCGTCCGGGTCCTGTGCGAACGAGCGCAGGGTCCGGGGCAGGCGCAGCTGAATATGGGGCGACGCTCCGGCCAGCCGCCGCAGGGCGACCTCCAGGCTCGGCTGGTGGAACATGTAGCTGGGCGCCCAGCCCGACGGGCTGCCCTGGGCGATGAGGTCGTAGCGCATCAGGATCTCGCCGGCGGCGTTCCTGAATTCATAGGCCGGCGCGACCTGCGACGCGGCCTGCATCTCCGCGGCGATGCCCAGCTTCTGGAACAGCCGCATGATCTCGTGATCGAAATGGGCGGCGCGGGGCAGGGGGTAGACCTCTGACTCCTTCTCGACCGCGATGGCGGTCACGCCCTCCCGCGCCAGCAGGGCGCAGAGGGCCGCGCCGACGGGACCGAGCCCGACGACGAGCACGTCGCAATCGTGGCTCATCAGACCGCCTCGCAGACCGCTTCGATGCCGCCCAGGCCCTCGACCTCGCAGCGCATAACGTCGCCGGCCTTGAGGAATTGACGCGGGTTCATCGCCGCGCCGACGCCGCCCGGCGTGCCGGTGAAGATCACGTCGCCGGGCTCCAGGGTCATGGCCGTGGAGAGGTGCTCGATCTGCGCCCAGACGTCGAACACCAGGTGCTTGGTGTTCGAGTTCTGCCGCGTCTCGCCGTTGACCAGGCAGCGCAGGTCGAGCGCGTGCGGATCGGCGATCTCGTCGGCGGTGGTGATCCAGGGACCGAACGGGGCGTGGGTGTCGAAGGACTTGCCCAGCGACCACTGCGGCGTGCGGTGCTGCCACATCCGCTCGGTGACATCATTGCCGACGCACCAGCCGAACACTGCGCCGGGCGCGTCGGCCTTGGCGATGTTGCGCCCGCCGGCGCCGATCACCGCGACCATCTCGACCTCGTAGTCGCAGAAGGCGGTGGGGACCTGGACAGGGTCGAACGGACCGGTGACCGCCGTGCCGGCCTTGGTGAACCAGACCTGATTGGGCGGGGTCTCGACGCCGCTCTCGGCGATGTGGTCGGCGTAGTTGAGGCCGATCGCCCAGATCTTGCCGGGGCGCGGGATCGGGGCGAGCAGGCGGACACTGTCGAGCGCCAGGGCGCCCGCGCCGCCGCCGGCGATGCCGCGGACCTCGGCCTCGACGGACGACCAGGCCCTGATCAGCCCGATCATGTCGACGGGCAGGCCCGGCGCGGCGCGGTTCAGGGGGACGATACGGTCTGCGACGACCGCGCCCAGTTCCGGCGCGCCGCCGGCGGTGAAGGTGGCGAGTTTCATGGGCTTGGCTCCTAGCCGAAGTCCGGCGGCGAGGGCTGGCCCCACTGCACGCCGAGAAGGTCCTGAAGGGTGGCGGTGTTGGGAGCCTCGGCGGCGGTCAACAGGTCGCCGTCGGTCCAGTGTTCCAGGATATGGCCCCAGGGGTCGCGCCAGTAGTCGAACACCTGGCTCCCGAGGATATGCCGCCCCACGCCCCAGGCCAGCTTCCGGTCGCCGGCCTTGAGGTGGTCGTGGCCGGCCATCAGGTCGTCGAGGTCACGCACCTCGAAGGCGGCGTGGTTGAAGCCGGGGCCGGTCGGCCCCTGCAACAGGAAGAGGGTGTGGTGGTCGGTCGGCGTCTCACCCCGGTCGCAGCGCATGAAGGCGCCGATGGAGAACTGCGGCGCGACGGCGATCTCGTCGGAGGTCAGGAAGCCGAAGCGCTCCTTGTACCAGGCCTCGGAGGCCCGGAAGTCGGACACGCCGAGGACGGCGTGGCCGAGCCGGATGACGTGGGCGGGCCCCTGCCCGGTGCGCTTGACCGCGCGCAGGCGGGCGCGGGTCTCGACGCTGTTCCACGGCGGGCGGGGCGCGAAGGTGGCTGGCTCCCCCCAGGCCTGGCCGGCGACGACCTCGACCTGGTGGCCGTCCGGATCGGTCAGGCGCACGACGGATCCGCCACCCGGCGCGTCCAGGGGCTCGACGACGACGCCTTCGGCCGTGGCCAGCGTCTGCAGATCGGCGAGGCTGGCGGCCCGAAAGCCGACGGCCGCGAAGCCGGCGTCACCCTGTTCGGTCACGTGCAGGAACGGCGCGCCGCCCTGGCCGCGCATGAACAGCCGTGTGCCGTCAGCCTGTGCGACCTCGAGGCCGAACTGCTCCAGAAACGCCTGCATCGCGGCCAGGTCGGGCGCGCGGAAGCGGACGTGGGCGATGTCCTCGATGCGGATCACACTCATGGACGGGTCTCCGTGAAAATGTCGTCGGCGGCGGCGTCGCTGACCGCGCGGGCAAGGTCCTCAGGGACGCCGAGGCCGCGCAGCAGGCCGAAATTCAGGTCGCGGCAGATCTCCGCCGCCGAGGTGTTCCCGCGAGGTTCGAGGACACGTCCGACCGCCACCATGGCCATGCCCATCGCCATCAGCACGCCGGTCTCGACCGACAGGTCGCGGAAGGCGCCCGTCGCCAGGCCCGCCTCGATATCGGCCCTTACCCCGCGGTTCAGCGGCGCGTTGGGCTGGGTCGCGCCGGCGAACAGCCGCATCATCGCCCGCGCCCGCTGCGGGTGCTGCAGAGCGAAGCGGGCAAACACCATCTGACCGCGGGCCATGCGCCGCGCGGGATCGACGATGCTGTCGTTGGCCTGGTCGACCTGGGCTTCGGCCTCGGCCCGGACCGCCACGGCGATTTCGCGGGCCAGAGCCTCACGGTCGCTGAAGTGGTTGTAGAAGCTGCCCTTGGCCACATCGGCGGCGGCGACGATCTCGTCGATGCTGACCGCCTCGACCGACTGGGCCGCGAACAGGCTCTCGCCGGCCTGCAGCAGAGCGGCACGGGTGCGGGCGCGGCGGCGGTCGGTCCTGATATCAGCCTGGGCGATCATGGGGCGTCACATAATTGACTATTTGGTCACTATTAGACTAATCAGTCAGAATTGCAAGTCGCCGTCCAATGGGGCATTCGCCATGGGCTTCGAAGGGGAAACGCCATGACCATGCCCACGCCGATCAATCCCTTCGCGGGCATGGATGTCCGCAGCCTGATCGATCTGCAGGCGACGGCGCGCGGCGATCACCCCTGCCTCATCTGGGAGCCGTTCGACGCGGAGGGGCGGACCTGGTCCTACGCGCAGTTCGCCGGAGCCGTCCGACGCTTCGCCGCGGGACTGCAGGCGCGCGGCGTGAAGCCGGCCGACCGCGTGCTGGTGCATCTCGACAACTGTCCTGAGTCGGTCATCGCCTGGCTGGGCTGCGCCTATGCGGGCGCCGTGGCGGTGACCACCAACGCCAAGTCCAGCGCCGACGAGATCAGCTACTTCGCCAGCCACAGCGGCGCGGTCGGCGGGATCACCCAGCCGAAGTTCGCGGCCCTGGTGCGGGATTCGGCGCCGGGTCTCGGCTGGCTGGTGGTCACGGCCGACGACAACGGCGCGCCCGCCGAGGCGGACATGGGTGGATTTGAGCCCTTCTCGGCCCTCGACGGCGATCCGGCGGCCCTGACCGCGCGGCCGCACGACCCGATGGCTCACTTCGCCATCCAGTACACGTCGGGCACCACGGCCCGGCCCAAGGCGGTGCTCTGGACCCACGCCAACTTCCTCTGGGGCGCGAAGATGTGCGCCCTGCACGAGGACCTGCGGCCGGACGACGTGCATCTGGTGACGCTGCCGCTGTTCCACACCAACGCCCAGTCCTACTCGGTGGCCGCCGCGCTGTGGGCCGGGGCGACCCTGGTGCTGCAGCCGAAGTTCTCGGCCTCGCGGTTCTGGCCGGTTTCGCTGAAGCACGGCTGCACCTGGGCCTCGATGGTGCCCTTCTGTCTGAAGGCGATCGCCGAGCAGCCCAAACCCGAGCGGCACAGCTACCGCTTCTGGGGCAACGGCGTCTGCGAGCCGCCGACCGACGCCCTGTTCGGGGTCAAGACCATCGGCTGGTGGGGCATGACCGAGACCATTACCCAGGGCACGGTCGGCAGTCCGCATCTGAAGGACGCGCCGATGTCGATGGGCCGGCCGTCGCCGGGCTACCGCATTCACGTGCTCGACGACGAGGGCCGGCCGGTGAAGCCGGGCGAGACCGGCGACCTGCACGTCGAGGGCTGGCGTGGCGTGTCGCTGTTTCTGGAGTACGCCAACGATCCGGATGCCACAGCGAAGGCCTACACGGAGGGCGGCCTGTTCATCACCGGCGACCGCGTGCGGCTGGGCGAGGACGGGTTCCTGTATTTCGCCGACCGCAGCAAGGACATGCTCAAGGTCGGCGGCGAGAACGTCGCGGCGTCCGAGATCGAGCGGGTGGTGGGTTCCGTCGCGGGCGTGCGGGAATGCGCCGTGGTCGGCCGGCGTCATCCGATGCTCGACGAGGTTCCCGTCGCGTTCGTGATCCCGGTTGATCCGGCGGACACGGGTTTGCCGGAGAGAGTGCTGGAAGCCTGCGCCGCCACCCTGGCCAGCTTCAAGCGGCCGCACGAGGTTCGGCTGGTGCCCGAACTGCCGCGCTCAACCCTCGAAAAGATCGCCAAGGCCGAGCTGCGAGCGGTGCTGGCGGCGGAAGCGAAAGGCTGATCCTCCCCAGCTTTGCTGGGGAGGGGGACCGCCGGAGGCGGTGGAGGGGAGTTGCCGTGCACCGACACCCCTCAGTCAGGCTCCGCCTGACAGCTCTCCACAAGCGTGGGGAGCATTGATTATGCGCTAAACCCCGCCAGCCCCGTCAGCAGCACTCGCCCATCGTCCGACCGCAGCGCCAGGCGTACGTCGCCGCCCACCGGCTCGTGCGCCAGCGTCATCGGCCTTCCCGGCAGCGCCTGGCCGGTGAACCGCGCCGCCAGCCGGGTCAGTCGCCGTGTGTCGCCACCGGCGTAGATCCGCGCCGCCTCGATCCCCGCAAGGGCCCAGAGCGCCGTGCCATGGATGATAATGTCCGGCAGACCCGCCGCCAGCGCCACCTGCCGCTCGGTGTGGATCGGGTTCCAGATTTCGGCGCATTCCGAATAGATGTGCGGCAGCGCGGGGCTGGTAGGAATGACCACCTCGGCGGCGCCGGCGTCCGGCGCCGCATAGGCCGGAGCGGGGACGTCTGCGGAGTCGACGCCGGTCAGGGCCACCTCGCGATAGACCGTCGTCGAGAGGGTCTCGACCATCAGGTCGCCGGTCCTGGCGTTCCGCGTCTCGAACCGGGTGGCGGTGACCACGCCCGCGCGGCTCGACCTCGCGCCCAGCAGGGTCGCGGTCACTTCAAGCTGGTCGCCGGCGCGGATCGGCCGCAGGAAGACGCTGTCCTGGCCGGCATGCACGGCCTGTCGCCCTTCGCCTGCTGTGAGGGTCTGGTCCGGATGCTCCCGGGCCATCAGCACCAGCACCCATTCCGGCGAAACCACCTGCATCGGCAGGGCGAACAGTCCCTCCGCCGCTGCATCGTCGAGCCCGGCCGCGTCCTGCGGCGCCAGGGCTGCGCGGTAGGCGAGGGCCCGGCGCGGCGTCATCTCCCAGCGGATCGGTCCCCAGGTCGCGCCCGCAAGCCCGGCGTTGAACGGCATGATCGACTCCCCTGCCTTGTCGCCCCTGTCCCCACGGGTCTATCACCATCGACCCTGAAGGAGTGAGACATGGCCGCGGGATTCACCTTTACCCAGCCGCTGACGGACGCGGATCGCGAGATCCTCACCGACGAGGCCCTGGCCTTCCTCGGTGAGCTGGTCGACCGTTTCGCTGATCGCCGCGCGGAACTGCTGGCTGCGCGCAAGGTCTGGCAGGCGCGGATCGACGGCGGCGGCCTGCCCGGATTCCGGCCCGAGACCCTGGCCGTGCGCGAGAGCGACTGGACCGTCGGCGCCCTGCCCGCCGACCTGCTCGACCGCCGCGTGGAGATCACCGGTCCGGCCGAGGCCAAGATGGTCATCAACGCCCTGAACAGCGACGTGAAGCTGTTCATGGCCGACTTCGAGGACGCCCTGTCGCCGACCTGGGCCAATGTCGTCGGCGGCCAGCGGGCCCTGCGCGACGCGATCGCCCGCACGCTGACTTATGACGATCCCGCCAGCGGCAAGCACTATGCCCTGGGGCCGAAGCTCGCGACCCTGGTCGCCCGGGTGCGCGGCCTGCACCTCGACGAAAAGCACATCCTGCGGAACGGGAAGAAGGTCCCCGGCGGCCTCGTCGATTTCGGCCTCTATTTCCACCACAACCACGCGGCCCTGAAGGCCATCGGCAGCGGTCCCTACCTCTATGTGCCCAAGCTGGAGCACTACGAGGAAGCGCGCTGGTGGAACGACGTCTTCGTCTTCGCCCAGGAGCATCACGGCGTGCCCGTCGGTACGGTCAAGGCGACGATGCTGATCGAGACACTGCCGGCGGTCTTCGAGATGGACGAGATCCTCTACGAGCTGAGGGACCACGCCGCGGCGCTCAACTGCGGCCGATGGGACTACATCTTCAGCTACATCAAGACGCTGCGCCGGCATGGCGACCGGCTGCTGCCGGACCGGACCTCGGTGACGATGGACAAGCCGTTCCTCGACGCCTACTCGCGCCTGCTGATCCGCACCTGCCACCGCCGCGGCGCCCTGGCGATGGGCGGCATGAGCGCCTTCATTCCGCGCAAGGATCCGGACGAGAACGCCCAGGTGCTGGAGCGCGTGCGGGCCGACAAGGCGCGCGAGGCGGCCAACGGCCATGACGGCAGCTGGATCGCCCACCCGGGCCTGTCGGACGTGGTCAACGATGTCTACGGCGCGGCCTTCGCGCCGGGAAAGACCAACCAGCTGGAGATCAGCCGGACGGACGACGCAAAGGTCACCGAGGCCGACCTCCTCGCTGCCCCGCCGGGACCGCTGACGGAGGCCGGCCTGCGCCACAACCAGCGGGTCGCAGTGCAGTATATCGAGGCCTGGCTCGGCGGCTCCGGCGCCGTAGCGATCTACGGTCTGATGGAAGACGCCGCGACGGCGGAAATCTCGCGCGCCTCGATCTGGCAATGGCTGAAGAACGGCGTGACGCTCGACGACGGCGCGGCGGTGACGCCGGCGCTGTTCGAGCGGACCTTCACGGAGGAACTGGCCGTGGTTCGCAGCGAGGTCGGTGAGGATCGCTGGGCGTCGGGCCGCTGGACCGAGGCGGCGGACCTCATGCGCGACCTCTGCCTGCAGGACGAGTTTGCGGAGTTTTTGACGCTGAGTGCGTACGAGCGGCTTTGATCGCCTTCCTCCCCCACCTGGGGGAGGGGGACCATGCGGAGCATGGTGGAGAGGGAGACGCGGGGGTGGACGGCTTCGCACTCCGCTCTGACCGACCGGATGAATTTGGCCCTTTGGCCTTGATGGAATGATGCGCTCCGGACGGTCGTCCTGGTCAAGGACGACCCCTGCGGGGTCGCCGCTGCGCGGCCGCGAAGCGGTCCTTGAGCAGGCCGTCCGCCGGAGCAACACTGGCCGTCAAGACATCAGGGCAGGCCTGCCGTAAGGGCGCCGCCAACTTCCCACCACCGGCTCCTCCCTCTCCACCAGCCTTCGGCTGGTCCCCCTCTCCCCCGGCAGGGGGAGGCGTGGGAGGACGTCAGGTCAGAGATCGACGATGATCTGTTCGTCCGGTCCCAGCTCAACCTCGTCCAGGTTCGTCCCCGGCCCCGCGCGATCCACCACGAGGAAGTCACTCACCTCGCCCAGCGCCAGTGAATAGTGGTGCCAGGTTCCGGCGGCGTAGTTCACGCCCTGGTCGCCGCCCGCAAGGAACACCTCGATCTTCGCCGGGTCCAGCTCGCCCGCGGGCGCCACGGCCACCAGATAGGGCCGGCCGTTCAGCGGCATGAAGGCCTGGCTGCCGACCGGGTGGCGCTCCATGATCTTCAGCTCCAGCGCCGGCAGGGGCGTCGAGCGGAAAAGGCTGATGATCGGCGCGCCGCCGTCGGTCGTGGCGTCCACCCGCGCCAGCGCATTGAACCGCGTCGTGGCGCCGTAGTTGATCGGATACTGATCCACGCCATCGCGGGCCGAGATCACCTCGCCATAGGGGGTGAAAGCCTCGGCGGTCAGGGGTCTGGGCGTCACCCGGCGCATCATTTCATCTCCGCCTGGATCCATGCCCCCAGCCGCGCCCGCTCGGCGGCGGTCATACCGGTCGGATTGCCCAGCGGCATGCTGTCGGTGGCTACCGCGCGCTCCAGAATGCGCGGGGCGTAGCGACGGATTTCCGCTTCAGTGTCGTAGGTCACACCATTGGGCGCCATGGCGAACGCCGGATCCTTCGGGCTGGCCGAGTGGCAGGCGATGCAGTGCTTGCGGATGATGGCCTGCGCCTCGGTGAACGGCACGACCCCCGCAACCTCGGCTGCTTTTGGCTTCGTGCCGATCGCCACCAGCATCACCATCAGGAAGACGAACACCCCGCCGGCCAGGATCATCGGCTCGCTGACGCCCGCGTTCCGGCGATTGAAGAAATGCCGGATGGTCACCCCGGCGAGCCCGATCCCCGCCACCAGCAGCCAGTTCAGCGGATGGTCGATGACCATCGGGTAGTGGTTGCTGACCATCAGGAACAGCACCGGCAGGGTCATGTAGTTGTTGTGCACCGAGCGCATCTTGCCGCGCTTGCCCAGCGCCGGATCGACCGGCTCCCCGGCCAGCATGGCGGCGACGATCTTCCGCTGGTTGGGGATGATGATCAGGAAGACGTTGGCGACCATCACCGTGCCGATGATCGCCCCCAGATGGATGAAGGCGCCCCGGTTGCTGAAGATGTGGCTCAGCGCGAAGCCCGCGCCGGTCAGGATCAGGAACCAGACGACCCCGAACAGCCGCAGCCGCTGGCCCAGTGGCGAGCGGCACAGGGCGTCGTAGAGGATCCAGCCGCCGGCCAGGAAACCAAGGCCGATACCGATGGCCTGCCAGGGTGCGAGGTCCATCTTCGACATGTCGATCAGGTATGTCGGCGCGCCCAGATAGTAGATCAGCACCAGCAGCGCCGAGCCGCTTAGCCAGGTGGTGTAGGCCTCCCATTTGAACCAGTGCAGATCGTCCGGCATGTCCGGCGGGACCGAGAGGTATTTGCGCTTGTGATAGAAGCCGCCGCCGTGGACGGCCCACAGATCGCCCTGGACGCCCTGCGGCGTCGTCGCGTCGGCCTTCAGCCGCGCGTCCAGCCACATGAAGTAGAAGGACGAGCCGATCCAGGCGATGCCGGCGATGACGTGCAGCCAGCGAATGCCGAGGTTCAGCCAGGCGAGAAGGTCGGCGATCATGGTCGGGTATCCCGCTCTGTCATCGGCCCACGACCTCGACCTCGGTCCGGTCCACGGCGTGGCTGCTGGTCAGCACCAGTCGCCGCCCGTCCACGAACCGGAGTGTGACGATCGTGACGTCTTGCTGTTCGACGACGTCCAGGCCCTCGATCCGTTGTCCGGCGAGACCCTGTTCGGTTCCCAGATCCTGGAGGGGGTAGAACCAGTCGTTGTCCGGACTGACGTTCGGCTCCGGCGGCCCGGGCAGGGGGCGCCAGAAGACGAAACCCTGGTCGAAATAGAGCCGGTGCCAGCCGTTGTTGATGCGGAGCGAGATCTGCTGCGCCGGATCTTCCAGCGCGCCCTCGCGCCACCAGGCGGTACAGATCAGGGCCTCGCAGACGACCCCCGCGAGGGGTGGCGGCTCGCCGTTGATGAGCTCGGCGCCGATCATTCGGGGGAGCTCCCGCCGTTCGACGCGGCCAGTTGCAGCAACTGCGCCGCCACGGCCACGGCGATCACCTCCGGCGCCTTGCTCTTCAGGCCCGGCAGGCCGATCGGGCTGGTCAGGCGGACGATGGCGGTCTCGCTGACACCGTCCTCGCGCAGGCGGCGCAGGAAGCGGGCGCGCTTGGTCTCCGATCCGATCAGGCCGCAATAGCGGAAGGTTCCGGCGGTCAGGGCCGCCCGGGTCAGCCGGTAGTCGAGGTCGTGATCGTGGGTCAGGATCAGGACATGGTCGCTGTCCGCGATGTCGCCGGCGATCTCGACCAGTCGCTCCTCGTCATGGATCGCCACGCCCGGCGCGGCGGCCTCCTCGCGGCTGTCGTGCCAGTCGAGGCTGAAGGGCAGGGGCGCGAAGGCCCGCGCGATGGCCTGACCGACATGGCCTGCGCCGAACATCAGCACGCGCGGCCTGCGAGCGTCAATGCGTTCGATCAGGGCGTCGCCGTCGGAGAGCATCGGCCGACGGCCGGGCAGGGGCTGGCCGTCGGCGTCGACCATGCGGATGAGGGCGCCGGGCCATTGATCGACTGCGACCAATCCTCCCCGCTCTGCGGGGAGGGGGACCATGCGGAGCATGGTGGAGGGGAGTCGGTGCACGGACTGCCCTCCACCGGCTTCGTCGGTCCCCCTCCCCAGCAAGCTGGGGAGGATTGAACGTTGAAGTTGGTCGCCCCTCACACGCGCCTGAAGCTGATACCGCTCCCCCGCCGTTTCCAGCCGCGCCGCCTCGCCAAGCCAGCCCGCACTCCCGCCATCCAGCCGCTCCAGCAGCAGCCGCACATGCCCCCCGCAGCACTGCTGCAGGAACGGCCCCAGCGGGTAGTCCTGAAGCGCCCAGCTTCGCGCAGACGCCAGCATTCGCCGCGCCTGATCCGCTGCGCGAAACTCGAGCGCCCCGCCGCCGATGGTGCCGCTCTGGCCGCGCTCGCCGACGAGCATCCGGGTTCCTGCCTCGCGCGGGGTCGAGCCCTCGGCCGCCACCACGGTGACCATGGCCAGCGCCTCGCCGTGCTGCACGGCGGTCAGGGCTTGCGCGGCCCAGCTCATGCGAGACCCGCCCGGCGACGGACATCGTCCACCGCCATCAGGATGCGCTCGGGCGTCGCCGGTGCGTCGAGGTCGGGCATGACCCGGTTATCGCCCGCCGCCGCCACGGCCTGGGTCAGGGCGGAGAACACCGAGATCGCCAGCATCAGCGGCGGCTCGCCGACGGCCTTCGACCGGTGGATCGTCGGCTCGGCGTTCGGTTGCTGCCAGAAGTCGATGTTCAGCACACCCGGCCGGTCCGAGGCGGTCGGGATCTTGTAAGTCGAGGGAGCGTGGGTCTTAAGGACGCCCCTGTCGTCGAAGACGAGCTCCTCGGTGGTCAGCCAGCCCATGCCCTGGACGAAGCCGCCCTCGATCTGGCCCAGGTCTATGGCCGGATTCAGCGACCGGCCGCAGTCGTGCAGGATGTCGGTGCGCAGGCAGCGGTTCTCGCCGGTCAGCGCATCAATGATCACCTCGGATACGGCGGCGCCCCAGGCGAAGTAGAGGAACGGCCGGCCCTGATGGCTGGCGCGGTCGTAGTGGATCTTCGGCGTGCGGTAGTAGCCGGCGGCCGACAGCGAGACCCGGCTGAACCAGGCCTTCTTCGCCAGCTCGGCGAAGGTCATCCGCTTGTCGCCCGCGCTGACCGCGTTGCTGGCGAACACCACCTGTCCTTCGGCGACGCCCAGTTCCCTCGCAGCGACCTCGACCAGCCGGTCGCGAATCTGCATCGCCGCGTCCAGCGCCGCCATGCCGTTGAGGTCCGTGCCCGACGAGGCGGCGGTGGCGGAGGTGTTGGGCACCTTGTCGGTCGCCGTGGCGGTGATCTTCACGCGGTCCAGATCAATGCCGAACACGTCGGCGACCACCTGGGCGACCTTCACATACAGCCCCTGGCCCATCTCCGTGCCGCCGTGGTTCAGCATGACGCTGCCGTCGGTGTAGACGTGCACCAGCGCCCCGGCCTGGTTCAGGTGGGTGGCGGTGAAGCTGATGCCGAACTTGACCGGCGTCAGGGCGATGCCGCGTTTCAGCCAGCGGTTCTCCGCGTTCCACCGCTGGATGGCCGCCCGGCGCGCGCGGTAGTCGCTGCTGGCCTCCAGTTGCTCGATCAGGGCAAGCGCCGGGCTGTCGTCGACGGTCTGGCCGTAGGGAGTCCGGTCACCCACCACGCCATAGAGGTTGGCCTTGCGCACATCGAGCGGGTCCTTGCCCAGATGCAGGGCCATGGCATCCATCGCCCGCTCGATTCCCATCATCCCCTGCGGCCCGCCGAACCCCCGGAAGGCGGTGTTGGAGACTGTGTGGGTGCGGAAGCGGTGCGAGACGATCTGCGCCGTCGGCAGGGCGTAGGCGTTGTCCGAATGGAACATCGCCCGGTCGTTGATCGCCATCGACAGGTCGGCGGAGTAGCCGCAGCGCGAGGCCAGATCGAAGGCCGCGCCGGTCAGCCTGCCGTCGTCGTCGAAGCCGACCGACCAGCCGGTCTCGAAGTCGTGCCGCTTGCCGGTCATGACCATGTCGTCGTCGCGGTCGACGCGGACCTTGGCCGGCCGGCCGGTGCGGACGGCGATCAGGGCGGCGGCGGCGGCGAACAGGGCTGGTTGGCTCTCCTTGCCGCCGAACCCCCCGCCCATGCGGCGGATCTCGACGGTGACGCAGTGGTCTCGCACCCCCAGCACCTTGGCGACGTTGTGCTGCACCTCGGTCGGATGCTGGGTCGAGGACCAGACGTGGACGTCGCCGTCCTCGCGGGGCGTGGCCAGGGCGATCTGTCCCTCGAGGTAGAAGTGGTCCTGGCCGCCGATGGCGAGCCGACCCTTGAGGATGTGCGGCGAGGCGGCGATGACGCCTGAAGCGTCGCCCAGCCGCATGGTCTGGGCCGGTTCGATGACGCTGCCTGCCGCCCGCGCCTGCGCGATGGTCAGGACCGTGGGCAGGTCCTCATAGACGACCTTCGCGAGCATCGAGGCGGCCAGCGCCTGGTCGCGGGTCTCCGCCGCCACGGCGAACAGCGACTGGCCGACGTACTGGACGAAGCCGTCGGTGAACAGGGGATCGTCGCCGGCAACCGGGCTGACGTCGTTGGTTCCGGGAATGTCGCCGGCGCAGACCACATCGGCCACGCCCGGCGCGGCGCGGACGGCGGTCAGATCCATCGAGGCGATCCGGGCATGCGCGCGTTCGCTCATGCCCAGGACCACATGCAGCAGGTCGCGCGGCTCGGGGATGTCGTCGATGTACAGCGCCCGGCCGGAGACGTGCCGCTCGGCGCTGTCGTGACGGACCGAAGTATGGACGACGCCGTCAGCCACGGACCGGCTCCGCGTCCAGCACCCTGACCGGCGTTCCCGCGGACTCGGCGAACAGCTTGCGAAGCAGGTTCTGCGCGACGGTCAGGCGATAGGCGGCGGACGCGCGCATGTCATCGATCGGCTGGAAGTCCTGCGCCAGCGCTGCGGCCGCGGCTTCGATCGCGGCTTCGGCCCAGGGTGCGCCGGTCAGCGCGGCTTCGCAGGCAGCGGCCCGCTTCGGTGTCGCGGCCATGCCGCCAAAGGCGATCCGGGCATTTTCGACAACGCCGTCCTTTACGGTCAGGGCGAAGCCGCCGGAGACGGCGGAGATGTCCTGGTCGAACCGCTTGGTCAGTTTGAACACGCGGTAGAGTGTGGCAGGTGCCGGTCGTGGCACGATCACCGCCTCGACGAACTCCCCGGCCTGCCGGTCCTGTTTACTGTAGGCGAGGAAGTAGTCCTCCAGCGGCATTTCCCGTGTCGTGGCGCCCTTGCGCAGGACCAGCGTCGCGCCGAGGGCGATCAGGGCCGGCGGCATGTCGCCGATGGGCGAGCCGTTGGCGATGTTGCCGCCGAGCGTGCCGCTGTTGCGCACCTGCACCGAGCCCAGCCGCCGCAGCAGTTCGCCGAGGTCGGGATGCAGCCTGGCGAGGGTCGCCAGCGCATCACTGTAGCGGACCCCGGCGCCGATCCGGACGCCTTCGGCGGTGTCGGTGATGGTCTTGAGCTCGGCGACCTCGCTGATCGAGACGATCGTCTTCAGATCCCGATGCTGCTTGGTCACCCAGAGGCCCACATCAGTCGCGCCGGCGAGGACCACCGCGTCCGGATGCGCCTCGACCAGCACCGCCAGATCTTCGAGCGAGGTCGGAGCAAGCCAACGCCGGTCGCCGAATGTCAGCGCCAGCGGCGCGTCGTCCGCCAGCGCTTTCAGCGCCTCGACCGGATCGTCCTCCGCGCGCGTTCCCGCCGCCTCCGCCGCCGCGATGATCGGACCATAGCCTGTGCAGCGGCACAGGTTGCCGGCGATGCTGTCGACGACCGGCGGCGGCGCATCCTCGCGGCCGCGGGCCCACAGGCTCATCACGAACCCCGGCGTGCAGAAGCCGCATTGCGAGCCGTGATGTTCGACCAGCGCCGTCTGCACCGGGTGATCGCCGCCGAGGCTCTCGACCGTCTTCAGCGCCTTGCCGTCCAGCATCGGCGCGAACAGGATGCAGGCGTTGACCGCCCGCCACTTCACGCGGTCGCCGTCCAGTTCGCCGAACGCCACGGTGCAGGCGCCGCAGTCGCCCTCGGCGCACCCCTCCTTGGTCCCCGTCCGGCGCAGATCGTAGCGCAGCAGGTTCAGAACCGTCGTCGTCGGGTCGATGTCGCGCAGCTCGCGCACCTCGCCATCAAGCACGAACCGGACGACGTCGCGCACGCTTAGCTCCCCCGGTAGGTCGAGTAGCCGAACGGCGAGACCAGCAGCGGCACATGATAGTGGGCTGCCAGGTCCGCGACGCCGAAATCGATGACCACCGTCTCCAGAAACGCCGGCTCCGGCAGCTCGACCGTCAGCCCGCGGAAATAGTCGCCGACCTCGAATTCCAGACGGTAGATCCCCGGCCGGATTGTCTCGCCGGTCAGCAGTGGCGCATCGCAACGACCGTCGCTGTTCGTCACGGTCTCGACCAGCACCGCCTCGTCGCGGATCAGGCGCAGGACCATCCCCGCCGCCGGCCGGCCGTGGGTCGTGTCCAGAACGTGCGTGGTCAGACCGGTCATCGCGGCTCCTGGCCCCGCGAAGCGCAGGGGAGCCGGTCAGAATCTCCCCCGAATGGCCCGAATGCAACCATCTGCGGCCCTTTGGCGCGCAGTAACCTTGACGATGGGCGTCTCGCGGGCCTGCTATGGGCGTCCCATGAGCGACACCTACCCCAGAGACCTGATCGGCTACGGCCCCAATCCGCCGCACGCGGACTGGCCCGGCGGCGCGCGCATCGCGGTGCAGGTGGTGCTGAACTACGAGGAGGGCGGCGAGAACACCGTCCTGCACGGCGATCCCCGGGCCGAAACCTTCCTGTCCGACATGATCTTCCCCGGGCCGGTCGAGGGCGACCGGAACATGTCGATGGAGTCGCTCTACGAGTACGGATCGCGCGCCGGTGTCTGGCGGCTGCTGCGGCTGTTCGACAAATACGACCTGCCGCTGACCGTGTTCGGCGTGGCCATGGCGATGGAGCGTCATCCCGCCGTGGTCGAGGCCTTCCTGCAGGCGGGGCACGAGATCGCCAGCCACGGCTGGCGCTGGATCAACTACCAGGCCGTGCCCGAGGCCATCGAGCGCGAGCACATGGCCCGGGCTATCGAGATCCACACCCGCCTGACCGGAGAGCGGCCGCTCGGCTGGTACACCGGCCGCACCAGCCCCAACACCCGCCGGCTGGCGGCTGAGGAGGGCGGCTTCCTCTATGACGCCGACGACTATTCCGACGACCTGCCCTTCTGGTCCACGCAGACGGCGACGCCGCACCTGATCGTGCCCTACACGCTCGAAGCCAACGACATGCGCTTCTCCGGCACGGGCCTGAACACCGGCGACCAGTTCTTCAGCTACCTGCGCGACGCGTTCGACGTGCTCTATGCCGAGGGCGAGGAGCGGCCGCGGATGATGTCCATCGGCCTGCACTGCCGGCTGGCCGGGCGACCGGGCAAGATGGCCGGGCTGGAGCGGTTCCTGCGTCACGCCCTGTCGCATCCCGACGTCTGGTTCGCCCGGCGCATCGACATCGCCCGGCACTGGCGCAAGCGGCATCCCCATGTCGGGTAAGGAGGGGTTCATCCAGCGCTTCGGCGCGGTCTACGAGGACTCGCCCTGGGTCGCCGAGGCGGTCTGGCCAGGCGCCGGCGCGCTGCGCAACGCCCAGGCCTTGGCCGGCGCCATGGCGGCGGTCGTCGATTCCGCGACCCGCGAGGACAGGCTGGCGCTGATCCGCGCCCATCCCCAGCTGGCCAGCCGCGCGCGCATGGCCGACGCTTCGGTTCGCGAACAGTCGGGCGCGGGCCTCGACCAGTGCTCGCCGCAGGAGTTCGCCGACTTTCAGCGGCTGAACGCCGCCTACAACGATCGCTTCGGCTTCCCCTTCATCATCGCCGTGAAGGGGCTGACCCGGCACGACATCCTCGATGCGTTCGCCGCGCGGCTGGGCAATGACCCGGACGTCGAGTTCGACGAGGCGATCCGCCAGATCCACCGTATCGCCGCCTTCCGGCTGGCAGACCTGTTCGAGGATGCGTCTTGAGTAACCCCTTCACCGGCCTGATCGACCTGGCCCAGCCGCGGCTCGGCGGGGACGTCGTCTACGTGACTGACGACTTCTTTGCCGACAAGGCGCGCCTCATCGATCCCGCCGAGCCGGTATTCATCCCCGGCAAGTATGACGACAACGGCAAGTGGATGGATGGCTGGGAAAGCCGCCGCAAGCGCATCCCCGGCCACGACTGGGCGATCGTGCGGCTCGGCGCCCCCGGCGAGATCGCCGGCTTCGAGATCGACACCCGCAACTTCACCGGCAACTACCCGCCCCGCGCGTCGATCGAAGGCTGCGTTTCAGACGCGGTGATTCCGCCAGAGGACGCCGACTGGACCACGCTGGTCCCGGTTCTGGATCTGAACGGCAACGACAGGCGCTGGGTGAAGTCGCAGGCCGGCGGCGTCTGGACCCACGTCCGCCTGAGCATCTTCCCGGACGGCGGCGTCGCCCGGCTGCGGGTGTACGGCCGGATCCACAAGGACTGGACGCGGGTCGGCGACGACGCGGTGATAGACCTGCTGGCGATGGAGAACGGCGGCCGCGGCCTGATCGCCAACGACGAACACTTCGGTCGTGTCGAGAACCTGACCGCCCCCGGGCGCGGCAAGGACATGGGCGACGGCTGGGAGACCCGCCGCCGCCGCGAGCCGGGTCACGACTGGGCGATCCTCGAGCTTGGCCACCTCGGGACGATAAGCGAGATCACCGTCGATACGGCGCATTTCAAGGGCAACTACCCGGACCGCTGCTCGATCCAGGCGACCGCCACCGCGA
Source organism: Caulobacter sp. FW305-C-30-S16 (assembly GCF_058783025.1). Lineage (NCBI taxonomy): Bacteria > Pseudomonadati > Pseudomonadota > Alphaproteobacteria > Caulobacterales > Caulobacteraceae > Caulobacter > Caulobacter sp. FW305-C-30-S16. The sequence continues at coordinate 1,074,042 of NZ_JBYSYH010000001.1, forward strand.
GCGGTTCGCCGCAGGAGATCGCGGCGCAGGCGGAGGGGTGGCCCGTTCTGCTGCCCGAGACGAAGCTGCAGATGGACCACATCCACGTCTTCACCGGCGAAATTCAGCCGCACGATCCGATCCGGTTCGTGCGGCTGAACATCTATCCGGACGGCGGCGTAAGCCGCCTGCGGCTCAAGGGCAGGCTGGCTTACTGAACCTGCAGGCCGGCGATCTTGCCGTCGGCGTTGAACGACAGCATCCAGTGCAGCACGGCGCCGTTCTGGAACGTGACGTTGTACATGAACGGATCGGTGTCGGTGGTCGCGGTGACGGCCGTCACCGGGCCGAGGGCGGCCAGCTGGGCCGGGGCGTTCGGCATCTTCTTGATGGCGTCGACCAGCTCCGGAACCATGATGTCGAAGTTGGGCGAGCCGGACTGGATCGCGGCGATGGTCGTGCGCAGCGTCGCTTCGGCCTGGGCCGGGGTTTCGGCGAAGGCGGGGCTGGCGGCGCCGAGGGCGGCGGCGAGGGCGAGGGCGGCGAGGATTTTCATGGCTGTGTCCTTGGTAGAGATCAGGGGGCCTTGCCGACAGCGTCGAGACCGTTGATCCGGCCGGCGGCGTCGAAAGAGATGGTCCAGTTCATCACCACGCCGCTTTCAAACGTGACGATGAAGGTGAAGGGGTCGGTCTTTCTGACCGGCACGAGTGCGCGGGCCGGACCGAGGGCCGCCAGCTGCTGGCCGGTGTCGGGGCTGGCCCGCACCGCGTCGGCGATGGGCGGCGTCATCTTGGTGAAGTCCGGATTGCCGGCCTGGAGATCGGCGATGACTCCGCTCAGGGCCGCTTCCGCCTGCTGGGGCGAGACCGCGAGGGCGGGGCCGGCGGAAGCCAGGGTGGCGATGAACGCCAGCGCGGCGAGGGTCTTCACAGGGCAGCTCCTGAACAGCGCCGATTTTCTAACCCGGTCCGCCCTCGTGGGCAGCTTAAGGATTGGTCATGCGGCCGCGGGCAATCCGCCCTCACGTGCGATGAAGGCGATCACCTCGTCCAGACCCTTCAACCGTGAGAGGTCGGTCATGACGAAAGGTCGCGCGCCACGCTGGATGCGGGCGTCGGATTCCATCACCGCCAGGTCGGCTCCCACATGCGGCGCCAGATCCGTCTTGTTGATGATCAGCAGGTCCGAGCGGGTGATCGCCGGGCCGCCCTTGCGCGGGATCTTCTCGCCCTGGCAGACGCTGACGACATAGAGGGTCAGGTCGGCGAGGTCCGGCGAGAAGGTGGCGGCCAGATTGTCGCCGCCGCTCTCGATGAAGATCACGTCCAGGTCGGGGAAGCGGGCGCTCATCGTGGCGATGGCGGCCAGGTTGATCGAGGCGTCCTCGCGGATCGCGGTGTGCGGACAGCCGCCGGTCTCGACCCCCATGATCCGCTCCTCGGGCAGGGCCTGCAGTCGGGCGAGGATCAGGGCGTCTTCCTTGGTGTAGATGTCGTTGGTCACCACCGCGACGCTCCACTGGTCGCGCATCGCCTTGCAGAGCTTCTCTGTCAGCGTGGTCTTGCCTGACCCGACCGGACCGCCGATGCCGACGCGCAGGGGACCATTCTTCGAGATCATGCGCGGGCCCTCGTGGCGATGAAGACAAGGCCGGCGCCGAGCGCCAGACAGAGCGGACCGTAGACCAGGGCATCGAGGCGGGCGAACGGCTGCTGCGGCGCCATGGCGCGCCAGAACGGGGTCCAGGCCGCCACGCCCCGGACCAGGAACACGCAGGCGGCGGCCAGCACGGCGAGCTGCGGCAGCAGGCCCGGCGCCTTGACCTGCCACCACGCCAGGGCGGCGACGGTCAGCAGGGCGGCGCAGACCACCAGGCAGGGGATCAGGCCCGGCATGCGCGTGACGCCGCGCATGCCGATGACCGTCGCTGCGCGCTGCGCCTCATCGGCGCCCGGCCAGGGCAGTCCCAGTCCCCAGGCCAGATGCAGCAGGGCGATCGCCACGAGGGTCACGATGACCGCGGGCGCAACAATGTTCATGACAGGAACAGCCTCGGCTGCAGGGTTTCGTGCCGCATGGCGGCGATATCCGACATCAGGGCGATGGAGCCCAGGTCGTCCAGTGTTGATCGCGCGGCCCGGGCGGCGGTGGCGAGGATGACCGGCTCTACGGCGGCCATCACCCGCACGCCCTCGGTCTGGCCGAGCGGAATCGTGCGCAGGGCGACCGAGACGAGGTTGGAGGCGAACGCGTGCAGTGTCGCGGTGACGGCATCCTGCCGGCTGATGCCGGCCAGACCGCAGGCGGCGCCGACAGCGACGGGCCACGGCGCCCGATCCAGGGCCGGGGCGGCGTCGGGCCAGGCGCTGACGGCCTTCAGGAAGGCGGTTCCCTGTCCGAGCGTCTCGCCCAGCCGTTCCGCTGAGGGGGCCAGCGCCGCGGCGAGCCCGGCGACCTCGGCCAACCGCACGGGATCGGTTGCCGCCGCATGTGCTTCGGCCAGCAGCACCGCGTCGGTCCAGCCCGAGCCGAACTCGATCAGGCCGCTGATCCAGTCGATCAGGGCGTCGCCGTCCTTGACCACCCCCTGCGCGATGGCCTGCTCGAGTCCGTGCGACCAGCCGAACATGCCGACCGGAAACGCCGGCGACAGCCAGGTGAGCAGACGGAGCAGGGCGACGTCAGTGGCCATGGTCATGCTCGGCGGGACCGTGATCATGCGCCTGATGCGCGCCGCCGTAGGCGCCGCCCTCGGGATAGAACTGTTCCGAGATACGAGAGACCGTCGCCCCGAGGTGTTCCAGCATATGGCCGATGACGTGGTCGTAGAGGATCAGGATACGGTCGTCCTCGACCTGCGCCGCGAGGTGCCGGTTGCCGATGTGCCAGGCGAGCACCGACAGGCGCCGCGCGTCACGGGCCCGCACTTCCAGCAGCGCCTCTTCGCAGGCGATGATCTCGACCAGCCGCCCGTCGTCGAGCACCAGCACGTCGCCGCTGTCGAGGGTTGTGGTCTCCGGCAGGTCGACCATCACCGTATCGTCGTGGATGCAGGTCAGCAGCTTGCGCCGCAGCCGGCGCTCGTCATGGGCCAGCAGGATGATGTCGAACGGAATGCCTTCGTAGGCGCCCCGCCGCTTCACTGATCCCGCTTTCAACTGTGTACTCATGGGACCAGCCTAGAAGAGGAAATAGCGCTGGGCCATCGGCAGCACCGTGGCCGGCTCGCAGGTCAGCAGCTCGCCGTCGGCGCGCACCGCGTAGGTCTCCGGATCGACCTCGATATGCGGCAGGGCGCTGTTGTGGATCATCGAAGCCTTCGAGAGGCCGCCGCGGGTGTTCTCGACCGCCAGCAACTCCTTCTCGACGCCGATCCGCTCGCGCAGACCGTTCTCCGCCGCGGCCCTCGAGACGAAGGTCACGGACGAGCGTGTCACCGCCTTGCCGAACCCGCCGAACATCGGACGGTAGTGCACCGGCTGCGGCGTCGGGATCGAGGCGTTGGGATCGCCCATCGGCGCGGCGACGATGGACCCGCCCAGCAGCACGAGGTCCGGCTTAACCCCGAAGAAGGCCGGGTCCCACAGCACGAGATCCGCCCGCTTGCCGACCTCAACGCTGCCGATGTGCCGGCTCAGGCCCTGCGCGATGGCCGGGTTGATCGTGTATTTGGCGATGTAGCGTTTGACCCGGTTGTTGTCGGCGGCCCCGTCGCCGGGCAGCGCGCCGCGCTGGCGCTTCATCTTGTCGGCGGTCTGCCACGTTCGGATCAGCACCTCGCCGACGCGGCCCATGGCCTGGCTGTCGCTGCTGATGATCGAGAAGGCCCCGATGTCGTGCAGGATGTCCTCGGCCGCGATCGTTTCCTTGCGGATCCGGCTTTCGGCGAAGGCGATGTCCTCGGGGATCGACGGGTCGAGGTGGTGGCACACCATCAGCATGTCGAGATGCTCGGCGATGGTGTTGACCGTGTAGGGCCGGGTCGGATTGGTCGACGACGGGATCACGTTGCTCAGCCCGCAGACCTTGATGATGTCCGGCGCATGACCCCCGCCCGCGCCCTCGGTGTGGAAGGCGTGGATCGTGCGGCCCCTGAAGGCGTCGATGGTGTCCTCGACGAAGCCCGACTCGTTGAGCGTGTCGGTGTGGATCATCACCTGGATGTCGTACTCGTCGGCGACCGACAGGCAGCAGTCGATGGCCGCCGGGGTGGTGCCCCAGTCCTCGTGCAGCTTCAGCGAACAGGCGCCGGCCAGCACCTGCTCGACCAGGGCGCCCGGCAGGGATGCGTTGCCCTTGCCGGCGAAGGCCAGGTTCATCGGGATGCCGTCGGCGGCCTGGATCATCCGCTCCAGGTGCCAGGGGCCCGGCGTCGCGGTGGTCGCCTTGGTGCCGGTGGCCGGGCCGGTGCCGCCGCCGAGCATGCAGGTGATCCCGCTCATCAGCGCCTCCTCGATCTGCTGCGGGCAGATGAAGTGGATGTGGGCGTCCATGCCGCCGGCGGTGAGGATCTTGCCTTCGCCGGCGATGGCCTCCGTGCCCGGGCCGATGATGATCGTCACGCCCGGCTGGGTGTCCGGATTGCCGGCCTTGCCGATGGCGGCGATGCGGCCGTCCTTCAGCGCCACGTCGGCCTTCACGATGCCCCAGTGGTCGATGATCAGGACGTTGGTGATGACGGTGTCGACGGCGCCCTGGGCCCGGCTGTGCTGGCTCTGGCCCATGCCGTCGCGGATCACCTTGCCGCCGCCGAACTTCACCTCCTCGCCGTAGGTGGTGAAGTCCTTCTCGACCTCGACGAACAGCTCGGTGTCGGCCAGCCGCACCCGGTCTCCGGTCGTCGGCCCGAACATGTCGGCGTAGAGCGCGCGGGAAATGCGGGCCATCAGAGGTCCCCCATCACGGCCTGACGGAAACCGAAGACACGGCGGTCTCCGAGCATCGGCACGAGCGTCACCTCCCGCGTCTGGCCGGGCTCGAACCGCACCGCCGTCCCGGCCGCGATATCCAGCCGCCGGCCGCGAGCGGCCTCGCGGTCGAAGCTCAGCGCCGGATTGGTTTCGAAGAAATGGTAGTGGCTGCCGACCTGGATCGGCCGGTCGCCGGTGTTGGCTACCTCCAGGGTAAGGGTCGGCGCGCCGGCGTTGAGCTGGATGTCGCCCGGCGCCGTGATGACCTCGCCGGGGATCATTTGCGGCTCCGGACCCTGAACGCCTTCAAAATCGGTCTGCGCAGGACATGCAGGCCCAGCAGCACGACGGCGCCCAACAAGATCCAGCCCGAGTGGTCGGCGCTCACCGAATGCAACGCTCCGGGCAGGCCATGATGGTCCTGATCGTGCGCCAGCGCGGGCAGTCCCCACAATCCGCTCATCCCGGCGAAGGCCGGGACCCAGGCTTTTTTCTGAAGTTCGCGGGCGGTGGACAGAAAGCCACAAACACCTGGGTCCCGGCCTTCGCCGGGATGATCGGGACGTTGCTTGAGCGGAGCTTTCATGGCGAGCCTCAACGGATCGGATGATGGACGGTGACCAGCTTGGTCCCGTCGGGAAAGGTGGCCTCGACCTGGATGTCGTGGATCATCTCGGCGATGCCCCCCATGACCTGATCGCGGCGGATGACATGGGCGCCGGCCTCCATCAGTTCGGCGACGGCGCGGCCGTCGCGCGCGCCCTCGACCACGAAGTCGGTGATCAGGGCGATGGCCTCGGGATGGTTCAGCTTCACCCCGCGCTCCAGCCGCCGCCGGGCGACCATCGCGGCCATCGAGACCAGCAGCTTGTCCTTTTCGCGGGGTGTCAGGTTCATCAGAGGGTCCAGACGCTGGGAGCGGGGCGGCCGCCGCTGAGGGCGGCGATGGCCGGCAGGAGGGCGCGGCGCAGGGTCAGACCATCGGGGGCGGCGATCCGGGCGACCAGCTTGCCGTCGAAGGCGCTGGCCCCGCCGAGGTCGCCGGTGGCCGCACGCACCGCGTCCAGGGGGGCGGCGGCATCTGGCGCGACCAGCAGCAGGGTGGCGAAAGCGCCCGCCCCGCCGAGCAAGGGCGACGATGCGGCGCGGGCGGGAATGTCGCCGTCCAGCTTGAGGGCGTCTGCGAAGACGAGCCGGCCGTCGCGCCGGACCCTCCAGCGGTCCTGGAAAAAGGCCCGCGACAGCGTTTCGCCCATCGCCCGTCGCCCGAGCACGACCGATTCCACGATCAGCAGCCGGCCGTCCCCGGCGACGTCAGCCTCGATGGTCCTGGACAGGGCGGAGCGGTCGAACAGGATCGTCTCCTGCGGCAACCAGTCGAGCCGCGCCCCTGCGCCGACCGTCAGCTGTGCGGCGACTTCCGCAGGGCCCTCATCGGCCCGATAGACCTTCTCGCAGGCCTGGGTGGTCAGCACGGCCGTCGCGCCGTCGCCGACCTCTACCGTCCAGCTGAACCGGTCGCCGCCGGTCATGCCGCCGCCGGAGTTGATCATCACCGCCTCGACCGCGCCGGTCCGCGTGCGTGGCAGGCGCAGCTTGGCCGAGCCCTCCTGGAACATTTCGACGAGGCGGGTCTCGATCCCGTCGCTGCGAACGGCCAGCCGGCCGCGGCCGCGCGAGCGTTGCGGGGCGGGGGCCGGTGCGGGCGGCTCCGGCTGAACCGGAAACGGAAGGACGGCGGCGAGGGCCATGCCCGGACTGTCCCGGTCCCGTCGTCAAAGCGCAAGCGGCGCCCGGCTTCCCGCAGGCTTGCGAGCGCGGCGCCTCTCTTTTGGGCAGCGGGGGGAGTCGACAGATCGCCGGAACCTGTGCACGGCTGGCTCTCGCATGACGCAGGACAACGCCCCCACCACCGGAACGCTCGCCACGGCGCTCACGCACGCCGCAGGACTGCTGGGCCAGGACCCGTCGCTGGCTGAGGCCCAGGCGCGCGAAATCCTGCGCGTCATGCCCGGTCACCCGGAGGCGGCGCTGATTCTCGCGATCGCCCTGCGCCGGCAAGGGCGAGCGGAGGCGGCCCTGACCGTGCTGGAGCCGGTGATCCGGGCCGAGCCCAACTGGCCGCCCGTGCATCAGGAAGCCGGCTTCTGCCTCGCATCCCTGGGGATCGTCCGGGCAGCTGTGGTCGCCTTCAGCCGCGCCGTGGCCCTTGATCCTAAGCTGACGGCAGCCTGGGGCGCGCTGGCCGACCAGCTGTTGCTGGCCGGCGACGAGACCGGCGCCGAGAAGGCTCGCGCCCAGCAGATCCGCGCCTCGACCAGCGACCCCGCGTTGCTTGAGGCGGCCTCGGCCCTTTGCGACAACCGCCTGGCGGCGGCCGAGCGGCTGCTCAAGCCCTATCTCGCCGACCATCCGACCAACGCCGCCGCCATCCGAATGCTGGCGGAGGTGGCGGCGCGACTCGGCCGAAACGAGGATGCGGCGGTTCTGCTGGCCCGCTGCGTGGAGCTGGCTCCGGGGTTCGTCGAAGCACGTCACAACCACGCGACCATCCTCTATCGCCTGAACCGGTCCGAGGAGGCGCTGGCGGAGCTGGACTGGCTGCTTGGGCGTGATCCGCGGCACCCGGGCTACCGCAACCTCAAGGCCGCTGCGCTCGGCCGTGTCGGCGACTACGAGGGCGCCATCACGCTCTATGACGAGCTGCTCAAGGCCTATCCCGACCAGCCCAAGGCGTGGATGAGCTATGGCCATTCGCTGAAGACCGTCGGCAGGCAGGCGGACAGTGTCGCTGCCTATCGACGCGCCATCGCCCTGACGCCGCAGCTGGGCGACGCCTGGTGGAGCCTGGCAAATCTCAAGACCGTCCGCTTTGGCGACGAGGACGTGGCGGCGATGGAGGCCCAGCTGGCCCGCGCCGACATACCCGACGAGGACCGGTTCCACCTCCACTTTGCGCTGGGCAAGGCGCTGGAGGACGCCGGCCGGTTCGAGCCGTCGTTCGGCCATTATCGCGACGGCGCGGCCCTGCGGCGCAAGGCCGTGGAGTACAGCGCCGACAACACCAGCGCCCATGCCGCCCGGTCGAAGGCCGTGCTGACAAGCGCCTTCTTCGGCGCACGCCGGGGCTGGGGCAGCGCGGCGCCGGACCCGATCTTCATCGTCGGTCTGCCGCGGGCCGGCTCGACTCTGATCGAACAGATCCTGTCCAGCCACTCGGCCGTGGAGGGCACCCAGGAGTTGCCGGACATAATCGCCATCGCCCGCCGGCTGGGCGGCCGGGCCACGCGGGACCAGCCGTCGACCTATCCGGACATGTTGACGGGCCTCGACGCCGACGCCTGCAGGGCGTTGGGCGCGGAATACCTCGAGCGGACCCACATCCACCGCAAGCTCGGGCGGCCATTCTTCATCGACAAGATGCCGAACAACTTCGCGCACGTGGGCCTTATCCATCTGATCCTGCCGCGCGCGAAGATCATCGATGCGCGGCGTCACCCGCTGGGCTGCTGCTTCTCGGCCTTCAAGCAGCACTTCGCCCGGGGGCAGACCTTTTCCTACGATCTGACCGAGCTTGGCCGGTACTACGCCGACTATGTGGACCTGATGGCGCACTACGACGCGGTGCTGCCCGGTGTTGTGCACCGGGTGATCTACGAAGATATGGTCGCCGATCCCGAGGGGCAGGTCCGGCAGCTGCTGGACTACTGCGGCCTGCCTTTCGAGCCGGCCTGCCTGAAGTTCTACGAGAATGACCGCGCCGTCCGCACCGCCAGTTCCGAGCAGGTCCGCCGGCCCATCTTCACCGACGGCGTCGACCAGTGGCGATCGTACGAGCCCTGGCTGGGGCCGCTGAAGACGGCGCTGGGGGCCTCACTGGAGACCTGGAACCGGTCTTCCTGAGGCATTGTCGCCACAGGCGGCGGCATCAATGCCTCCGGATACTGATTTCCCGGCGCGTCGCTTGACAGGCGGCGCCTCACGGAATGACCTCATGTAACGGGGTTTTCCTACGGGGCGTTTTTCATGATGCGGATGATTTCAGGCGCGGCTGCGCGCAAGGCGACGGTGCTGTCGTCGGTGCTGCTGGCCAGCACAATGCTGACGGGGGTCGCGACGGCCTTCGCGCAGGACACGACGGTGGGCGAGGTGATCGTCACCGCCCAGAAGCGCTCCGAAGACCTGCAGGACGTGCCGGTGAGCATTCAGGCGATCGGCGGCGAGCGGCTTGAGGCCCTCGTGGTCTCGGACTTCAATGACTACGTGAAGTTCCTGCCCAGCGTGTCGTTCCAGTCGACCGCGCCGGGCTTCTCCAGCGTCTATATGCGCGGCGTCGCCAGTGGCGGCGACGGCAACCACTCCGGCTCCCTGCCCAGCGTCGGCATCTATCTCGACGAACAGCCGATCACGACTATCCAGGGCGCGCTCGACGTCCACGTCTATGACATGGAGCGGGTCGAGGCCCTCGCCGGGCCGCAGGGCACCCTCTACGGCGCCAGCTCGCAGGCTGGCACGATCCGCCTGATCACCCGCAAGCCCGAGTTGGGCGGCTTCAGCGCCGCCATCGACACCGAGGTCAACAGCGTCACCGAGGGCGACATCGGCTACGGCGTCGAAGGTTTCGTGAACATCCCGCTCAGCGAGTCGGCCGCTGTCCGGGTCGTCGGCTGGTACCAGCATGACGCCGGCTATGTGGACAACGTCGCGGGCACGCGGACCTACCCGACCTGGGGCGGGACCATCAACAACAACACGCTGGTCGAGGAAGACTACAACGACGTCACCACCATCGGCGGCCGCGTCGCGCTGAAGATCGATCTGAACGAGACCTGGACCGTCACCCCGTCGCTGATGGCCCAGTCAGAGGAGAGCAACGGCAACTTCTCGTTCGATCCGACGAACGGGGATCTGCAGATCAGCCGCTATCGGCCCGAGGGCGCCAAGGACGACTGGTACCAGGCCGCCATGACGATCGAGGGCAAGCTCGGCAGCCTCGATTTCGTCTACGCCGGCTCCTACATGAAGCGCGATGTGGACTCGGAGTCGGACTACTCCGACTACTCGTTCTTCTACGACAGCGCCCCGTTCGGCTACGGCGCCTACTGGGTCGACGACCTGAACAATCCGGTCGATCCGACCCAGTACATCCAGGCCCGCGACCGCTACACCAAGGAAAGCCACGAAATCCGGCTGTCGACGCCGGCCGACCTGCCGCTCCGCGCGGTCGGCGGTTACTTCATGCAGAACCAGACCCACGGCATCGAACAGCGCTACATGATCGATGGCATCGGGACCGCGATCGAGGTTCCCGGCTGGTCGGACACGATCTGGCTCACGCAACAGTTCCGCACCGACAAGGACTACGCCCTGTTCGGCGAGGTCGCCTGGGACTTCAGGCCGGGTTGGACCCTGACCGGCGGCCTGCGTTACTTCCTGACCGAGAACGGCCTCAAGGGCTTCTTCGGCTACGGCGCCGGCTACAGCGGCTCCACCGGCGAGGCCGCCTGCTTCGGACCTGCGGTGGTCAGCGGCAGCCCCTGCACCAACCTCAACAAGACCACCGAGGAATCGGGCTTCACCCACAAGGTCAACCTGACCTGGGCCGTCGATGACGACCGGATGGTCTACGGCACCTGGTCGACCGGCTACCGGCCGGGCGGGATCAACCGTCGCGGCACGCTGCCGCCCTACGGCTCGGACTTCCTGACCAACATGGAACTGGGCTGGAAGACGATGTGGTTCAACCGGTCCGTCCGGTGGAACGGCGCGATCTATCAGGAGCGCTGGGACGACTTCCAGTTCTCGATCCTCGGCGCCAACGGCCTGACGGAAATCAAGAACGCCGCCCAGGCCCGCATCCGCGGCATTGAAACCGACGTCGCCTGGCGCGTGACCGAAGGTCTGACGCTGACCGCCGGGGCCGCCTGGACCGACGCCGAGCTGACCGCCAACTACTGCGGCTTCACCACCGCGACCGGCGTGCCGGTGACCCAGTGCGCCACGCCGCAGGCCCCGAAGGGGACTCAGCTGCCGGTGACGCCGCGGTTCAAGGCCAACCTGGTCGCCCGCTACGAGTTCACCCTCGGCGAGTACGACGCTCACATCCAGGGCGCCATGGTCACCCAGACCAGCAGCTGGACCGATCTGCGCCTGGTCGAACGGGCGATTATCGGCAAGCAGGACGGCTGGAGCGCGTTCGACTTCGCCGCCGGCGTTGAGCGGGACGCCTGGAGCGCCGAGTTCTTCGTCCAGAACCTGACCGACGAACGGGCCAGCCTCTATCGCTACGCCCAGTGCGCCGAGGCGGTCTGCGGCGGCGCGGTCTACACCGTGCCGAACCAGCCCCGGACCCTGGGCCTGCGGCTCGGCCGGAAGTTCTAGGCTCGGTGATCGTCATCGCTGCTGAGGCGCCGCTGTGATCGGCGGCGTCCTCAGGGCGTTTGCGCCCGGTCCTGATGCGAGTCCGCTCCAGGACAGCGGACGCATCGACGCCCTGTTCCGGCGTCAGCGGCTGCTGATCATGATCGCCGTCACGGGCGGCTATGGTCTGGCCTACACCTGCCGGCTGGCGCTGGGCGTCGTGAAGAAGCCGCTCATCGACGCCGGCGTCTTCACGCCGGATCAGCTGGGCCTGATCGGCTCGGCCTTCTTCTACTGCTACGCCATCGGCAAGCTGGGCAGCGGCTTCCTCGCCGACCATGTCAGCCCGCGGGCGTTTCTCGCCGCCGGGATCCTGCTGTCCGCGCTCTGCAACATCGGCATGGGGTTTTCGACCCTTCTCGGCGCGGCGGTCTTCCTCTGGGGTTTGAACGGCCTGTTTCAGAGCTTCGGCGCCCCGGCCAGCGTCGTCTCGATGACCCAATGGTTCTCCAATCGGGAGCGCGGCTTCTACTACGGCGTCTGGAGCACCTCCCATGCGCTCGGTGAGGGCCTGACCTTCCTGGCGACCGGCGCGCTCGTCGGCGCGCTCGGCTGGCGAGCCGGATTCTGGGGGCCCGGCGTCCTCTGCGTGATCGTGGCGCTGGCCAGCCTGGCGCTGATGAAGGACCGGCCGCAGACGCTGGGCCTGCCCCACGTCGCCGCCTGGCGCGGCGAGCCGCCCCCGCCGCCGCCGACCGCCAGCCTGCTGCGCACCCAGCTGTCGGTGTTCGCGATCCCGGCGGTCTGGGTGCTCGCCCTGTCCAGCGCCCTGATGTACGTGACCCGCTACGCCATCAACAGCTGGGGCGTGCTGTACCTGCAGGAGGCGCGCGGCTTTTCGCTCGCCGAAGCGACCGGCATCCTGACCATCAACACGGTCGGCGGCATGCTCGGCGCGGTGGCGTTCGGGGCCATCTCCGACAAGCTGTTCGGCGCCCGCCGGCCGCCGGTGAACCTGATCTTCGGCCTGTGCGAGGTCGCCGGACTGCTGATCATCTTCTTCGGACCGCCGAGCACGCCGGTGCTCTGCGTCGGCATGGCGCTGTTCGGTCTGGGCCTGACGGGTCTGGTGACATCGGTGGGCGGCCTGTTCGCCACGGACATCTGTCCCAAGCGGGTCGCCGGCGCGGCCCTGGGGATGGTCGGAATCTTCAGCTACATCGGCGCTGCTATCCAGGAGAACGTCAGCGGCAAGCTGATCCAGGCCGGCATGACGATGGTCGACGGCGCGCGGGTTTATGATTTCGGACCGGCGATCCTGTTCTGGGTCGGCTCGTCGGTGGCCTCGCTCGTTTTGGCCACCAGCCTCTGGAACGTGAAGCTGCGGGACTGACTTGAGTCCGACAGGGCGGCTGGGCGATCAAGCCAAGGGAGAGAACGACATGACGACGCCTGACACGGAAGACAGCGCCGTCGGTTCATTCGCCCGGCAGATCGACGCGAAGATCGCGGCCCTGGGCGACTGGCGCGGCGAGGCTCTGGCGCGCGTCCGCGCCCTGATCCATGAGGCTGATCCGGAAGTGGTCGAGACCGTCAAATGGGGCCGGGTGCCGGTGTGGGAACACGACGGCATCCTGACTACCGGGGAGACCTATAAGGCGGCCGTGAAGCTGACCTTCGCGAAGGGCGCGTCGCTGCCGGACCCGACCGACCTGTTCAACGCCAGCCTCGAGGGAAACCTCCGTCGCGCCATCGACATCCATGAGGGCGAGACTCTCGATGCGACCGCGTTCAGGGCCCTGATCCGCGCGGCGGTAGCCCTGAACGTCTCGAAGAAGAACAAGCCGAAGAAGCGCTGAGCTACTTCTTCGCCCGCGCCGCAAAGGCCGCGATGCGGTCGCGCATGTCCGGGCCGACGCCCTCGCCGTGGTACACCTCATGGGCCAGGCCGGCGGCGATCGGCAGGCCGTCGGTCTCGCAGACCAGCCGCTTGTTGGCCGCGTGGCTGAAGGAGGAGTTGGCGGCGATCTCGGCGGCCCAGGCGTCGATGGCCGCGTCGAAGCCGTCGTCGGGCACGCAGGCGTTTGCCAGGCCCATGGCCTCGGCTTCACGACCTGAATAGGTCCGGCAGGTGAACATCATCTCCCGCGCCTTGTAGGTCCCGACCCGGCGCGGCAGGCGCTGGCTCAGGCCCCAGACCGGCGTCAGCGCCCAGCGGGCGTGGGTGTCGGCGAACTTCGCGCTCTCGGCGGCGAGGATGATGTCGCCGGCCAGGGCCAGTTCCAGCGCGCCCGTGTAGCAGTGGCCGTGCACGGCGCTGATCACCGGCATCGGCAGGTTCGCGAGCCGCTCGATGACATGGGACTGGTAGTTGGGCCGCGGCAGCTTTTCGCCGACCGCGATGTCGCCCAGGTCGTGTCCGGCGGAGAAGCAGCGGCCCGCGCCGCGCACGACGACCACGGCCGCGTCGCCCCGGTCGGCTTCCAGCGCCGCGACGTGGGCCTCCAGCGCCTCGAACACCGGCACGTTCAGGGAGTTCAGCTTGTCGGGCCGGTTCAGGATCAGGATCGCGGCGGCGCCGCGATCCTCCCGCAGGACGAGGTCGCTCATCAGGCGGCGGCCTTCTTCAGGAACACCGTCTGGGTGTTGGTGTATTCGAGCAGGCCCTCAAGCGCGCCCTCGACGCCGAGGCCGGACTGCTTCTGGCCGCCGAAGGCCGCCAGCGGCGAGAGGTGCTGGCTCTCGTTGATCCAGACCGTGCCGGTCGCCAGCCGCTCGGCCAGCTCGAGAGCCTTATCCTCGTCCGAGGACCAGATCGAACCGCCGAGGCCGTACTCGGTGGCGTTGGCCTTGCCGATGACGTCCTCCAGATTGTCCCACTTCAGCAGCGGCAGGACGGGGCCGAACTGCTCTTCCTGCACGATGCGCGAATTTTCCGGCGGGTTGTCGATGATCGTCACCGGCACGAAATAGCCCGGCGCCTCGGATGCCTCGCCGCCGATCAGGAACTTGTAGCCGTTGGCCTTGGCGTCGGCGATCAGGTCCAGCACGCGCTGGTACTGCAGCTTGTTCTGGATCGGGCCCATCTGCGTGCCCTGCTCGGCGCCGTCGCCCATCTTGACGGTCTTCGCATAGGCGACGAGCGCGTCCTTCAGCGGCTCGTAGACGTCCTTGTGGACGTACATCCGCTTGGTCGCGATGCAGATCTGGCCGGTGTTCTTGAAGGCGGCCCAGAACAGCTGCTCGGCGACCTTCTCGACGTCGACGTCGGGCATGACGATGGCCGCGTCGTTGCCGCCGAGCTCCAGCGTGATCCGCTTCAGCGTCGCGGCGGCCGACTGCATCACCTTGCGGCCGGTCTGGGTCGAGCCGGTGAAGCTGACCTTGTCGATGCCCGGGTGGCTGGTGATCCAGGGGCCGAGGTCGTCACCGCCGGTGACGATGTTCAGCACGCCGTCCGGCAGGACGCCGCGCAGCAATTCGCCGATGCGCAGGGTGGTCAGGGGCGTGAACGGCGAGGGCTTCAGGATCACCGTGTTGCCGGCCAGCAGGGCCGGGGCGACCTTGAACATCGCCAGGATGATCGGGAAGTTCCACGGCGCGATGGCGCCCACGACGCCGATCGGCACATGACGGGTCTCGCCGCGGCGCTCGGCCGTGTCCTCGACGACCGTCACCGGCAGGTCGAGGCTGGAGGTCGCCTGGCACCAGTAGGCGCCGCCGAGGATGTCGCCCATGGCGTCGGCGTGCGGCTTGCCCTGTTCGGCGGTCAGCAGGCGCTTGAGCTCCTCGACATTGCCGGCCAGCACGCCCGCGATGGCCAGCAGCGCTTCGCGGCGCTTGGCGATCGGCGTAGCCCGCCAGGCGGGGAAGGCGGCGCGGGCGGCGGCCACGGCCTGGTCCAGCTGCTCGCGCGAGCAGTCGGGCGCCTGCCCGATGACCGTCTCGTTCGCCGGGTTCAGCACGTCGAACCGGCCGGCGCCGGCGACGCCCTTGCCGCCGATGGTCATGGTGTAGGTGGTTGTCTCGCTGGACATGGCTCGCTCCCTGTTCGTTGTCGCCACCATGACTCCCTGACCCTTGGTCAGCCAAGAGCGGCGGGCGCTTGATCAAATGACATGGTGCATGCAGAAAGTTGCCCAACGCACGGGGGAACGGCCATGACCTACAGACTCTACGGCACGCCGGGGTCGCTCTACACGGCCAAGGCCCGCAGCTGGCTCATCAAGAACGGTGTCCCCTTCGAAAACCGCGCGGCCGGCGAGCCGCGCTTTCGCGAAGAAATCGTCCCGAAGATCGGCCGCTGGATCATTCCCGTTCTGGAAGCGAGCGACGGCGAATTGATCCAGGACGGGTCGGCGATCATCGAGCGCCTGGAGGCCGATGGCCTCGCCCGCTGGCCGACGTTCCCGCAGACGCCGCGCCACCGCCTGATCGGCCAGATCTTCGAACTGTTCGGCGGGGAGGGGATGCTGCGCCCGGCGATGCACTACCGCTGGAATTTCGACGCGGTGAACCAGCCGTTCGTCGGGCTGGACTTCGCGGCGGGTCTCGCCGCGCCGGGCGCGGATCCGTCCGAAGGCGCTGCGGTGTTCCAGTTCGCCGCCCAGCGCATGCGCAAGGCGATGAACAGCTTCGGGGTGTCCGAGGCGTCCATTCCGCGCGTCGAGGCGGCCTATGAGGCGTTCCTCGCGCTGTTCGACGCCCATCTGGCCGATTCGCCCTACCTGCTGGGCGGGCGACCAACCATCGGCGACTACGGCCTGATCGCGCCGCTGTACGCCCACCTCGGTCGGGATCCCTTCCCGGCGGACCTGATGAAACGCAAGGCGCACAGGGTCTGGCGCTGGGTCGAGCGAATGAACGCCGCCGATCTCGACAGCGGCGAGTACGGCTATCCTGCCCCCGACCTGTTTCCTGAGGACGGCGTGCCGGACACGCTCAAGGCCCTGCTGCGGTTTGTGGCCGAGGACTATCTGCCGGAGGTCCGCGCCTATGTCGGCTTCGCCAACGCCTGGCTGGCGGAGCGGCCGGAGCTCGAGCCCGGGACCAGCGGCCTGGCGCGATCCTCCGAGCGGGTGATCGGCCGTGTGGCGTTCGACTGGCGCGGCGAGACCATTGAGGTCGGGGTCATGCCCTATCGCCTCTGGCTGCTCCAGAAGGCCCAGGATGCGATCGGCGACAGCGATGAATTAAATGCGCTGCTGTCGGAAACCGGCCTGGCCGATCTGGCGACGCTGAAGACAAGCCGCCGCGTGGAGCGGGTGAACCAGCTGGAAGTCTGGACCGCGCCGATCTGACATTCTCAGTTGCTGGGTCCCCGCCTGCGCGGGAACGCTCGGGTCGACGGACTCAAATCCCTGACGTCAATGCGGACCCTCGCGCTTGTCTTCCCATGGGGCGCCCCCTCATCATTGGGGCAACAGGGAGAGACACCATGGGAAACAGTCAGGCCGGCAAGACGCTGTTCGTCGCGGGCGGATCGAGCGGCATCAATCTGGGCATCGCCCGCTGCTTCGCGCGTGAAGGGGCCAATGTCGCCCTGATCAGCCGCAGTCCGGAGAAGATCGCCATCGCCGCCGCGGAGATCGCGGAGATCAACGGCGGCCGGGCCATTGGCATCGCCGCCGACGTGCGCGACTACGCCGCCGTCGAGGCCGCGCTGAAGGCGACACACGACAGGTTCGGGGACATCGACACGGTGATCTCCGGCGCGGCCGGCAACTTCGTCGCCCCGGCGCTGGGCATGTCGGCCAACGGCTTCAAGACCGTCGTCGACATCGACCTGATCGGCACCTTCAACGTGCTGCGCGCTTCGTTCGCGTTCCTGCGCAAGCCGGGCGCCTCGCTGATCTCGATCACGGCGGGCCAGGCCACGCGGGCCTCGATGTTCCAGGCCCACGTCTGCGCGGCCAAGGCCGGCATCAACATGCTGACCCAGTGTCTGGCGCTGGAGTGGGGACCCGCCGGCGTGCGGGTCAACGCCATCTCGCCGGGACCGATCGCCGACACCGAGGGCATGGCCCGTCTGGCCACCACGCCGGAGGCCGAGGCGCGGGTGAAGGCCCGCGTGCCGATGCGCCGCTACGGGACGAAGGACGAGATCGGCGAGGCCGCCCTGTTCCTGAGCTCCGACGCCGCCCGCTACATCAACGGCGCGATCCTGCCGGTCGACGGCGGCTCGGGCTGCGGCGACGGCGCGGGCGACGCCCTGGGCAACTTCGCCGCCGCAGCCTTCAGCTAGATCACAAAAAAAAGAACAACAGGGAGAAAACCGATGTCCATCGACTTCGAGATTCCGCCGGAGGCCAAGGCCATCCGCGAAAAGGTCCGTCAGTGGGTCAACGATGAGTGCCGACCGGCTGAAAAGGCGCTGCTGGCCGGCGGCGACTACAAGACCATCCTCGGCGAGCTGCGGAAAAAGGCCCGCGCCCAGGGCCTGTGGTGCCCGTTCATTCCGGTCGAGCACGGCGGCATGGGCCTCGGCCCGCTGGCCAACGCCCTGGTGCAGATGGAGCTGGGCGAGAGCTATCTCGGCGCCCTGTCGATGAACACCCAGGGTCCCGACGACGCCACCATGATGACCCTGCTGGCGCACGGCACCGAGTACCAGAAGGAAAAGTTCCTCAAGCCGTTGCTGAACGGCGAAAAGCGCATCTGCTATTCGATGACCGAGAAGGCCGCCGGCGCCGACGCCACGGGCATGCAGACCACGGCCGTCAAGGACGGCAACGAGAACTACGTCCTCAACGGCGAGAAGTGGTTCTCCTCGGCCGCTTCGGTCGCCGACATCGCCCTGGTCATGGCCAAGACCGATCCGGGCGCGCCGCGGCACCAGCAGTTCTCGACCTTCATCGTCGAGCTGCCCAACCCCGGCTACCGCATCGTGCGCGACATCGAGACGATGGCCGCTGAAGGCCCGCTCTCGCACGTCCTGGGCGGTGGTCACTCCGAGGTCGAGATCAAGGATCTGGTCGTTCCGGCCGAGAACCTGCTCGGCGGCGAGGGCAACGGCTTCAACATGGGCCAGCACCGCCTGGCCTACGGCCGCCTGCGTCACGGCATGCACAACGTCTCGATGGCCCAGCGCGCCCTCGACCTGGCCGTGGCTCACGTCACCCAGCGGACCACCTTCGGCAAGCCGCTGCATGAGCGGCAGGGCGTCCAGTTCATGCTCGCCGACTGCGCGCAGGACATCTACATCGCCCGCCTGATGCTGCTGCACATCGCCTACAAGGCGGAGAAGGGCCTGGACCTGCGCCAGGAGAACGGCATCGCCAAGGTCTACCTGGCCAACATGGTGCACCGGGTGGTCGACACGGCGATCCAGCTGCACGGGGCGCTGGGCTACTCGATGGATACCCCGCTGGCCCGCTGGTACACCCACATCCGCAGCCAGCGGCTGGTTGACGGTCCGGACGAGGTCCACCGCTGGACCACCGGCCGCAATGTGATCAAGGCCTTCCAGGCCACCGGCACCACCGCCGGCGCCTGCGGCGGGGACCTGCTCTAGGCACCCAATGCCTGTCATCCCGGCCGAAGCCCGCATCAGCGGGCTGAAGAGCCGGGACCCAGATTGAATCCATGCCAAATCTGGGTCCCGGCTCTCCGCTACGCTGCGGCCGGGATGACAGTTTATGACTTCGGCTCGACAAGCTGGGTGATGTGGTCCGCCGCTTGACCAAAGTTCACCCCGTCCAGCCGCTCCAGCGCGATCTCCGCCATCGGCGCGCGACCGTCCTTGCGGCGGCCGCGGCGATAGGCGGGGTCGTAGTGCAGCTCCATCAGCGCCTCCGCCAGCGCGGCGTAGTCGCCTGAGGATAGCCATCCGCGCCACCCCTCCAGCCGCTTCTGGCTCGGGTGAACGGGCAGGCGTTCCAGCATCGCCTCGATCAGGTCGTGTCGGGCCGTGATGTCACTGTAGGCGCGCACCAGATAGCGCGCGCGCTCGGGCCGCTCGGCCGAGATCTCGATCCGCGGCGCCGCCAGCATGCGCGCCCACAGGGCCGGCGGGACCATCAGGTCGCCGATCCGGCTGGATTCCGCCTCGACCACGATGGGCCGTGCCGGATCGAGCGCCTCCATGGCGACGAGCAGCGACGACTCGAAGCCCTTCTGGTTCGGCTGCGGCCGGCCCGGTAAACCGCCGAACAGCGAGCCGCGGTGGCCGGCCATGCCTTCCAGATCCAGGGTCTGGACGCCGCGAGCGGCGAGGGCTGTCAGGATTTCCGTCTTGCCGGTTCCCGTGTCGCCATCCAGCAGCACCAGGTTGAGCGGCCAGGTCTCGTCATAGAGCCGGGCCTGGACATGCCGCCGATAGGTCTTGTAGCCCCCGACCAGCAGGCTGGTCCGCCAGCCGACGCGCGACAGGATCGTCGCCATCGACTCCGACCGCGACCCGCCACGCCAGCAGTAGACCAGCGGCGCGAACGTCTGGGGCATGTCCGCCAGCACGGTGTCGAGGTGGCGGGCGATGTTGCGGGCGACATGGGCGGCCCCGATGCGGTTGGCCTTCAGCCGCGACTCCTGGACATAAATTGTCCCGACCTCGGCCCGTTCGGCGTCGGTCAGCACCGGCAGATTGATCGCGCCCGGCAGGTGGTCGAGCGCGAACTCCCCCGGACTGCGCACATCGATGATCGTTCCGAACATGGCCCGGGTGGCGGACTCGGCGCTCTGGACCGGCTGGATGCGCGACATGAATACCTGTTCCCGCCTTCTGGCCCACCGCTGTAGGGGACTTCGCGTCCATCGTTCAATATGAAGCGGCGTCCCTCCCGGAGATACCACCCGTGTCCGAACCCGTGCGACTGACTTCCCTGGCCCATGGCGGCGGCTGCGGCTGCAAGCTGGCGCCGGCAGTGCTGCGCGAGATTCTCTCCAAGACCCCCGCCGCGGCGGTGTTTCCGAACCTGATGGTCGGAACCGAGACCTCCGACGACGCGGCGGTCTGGCGGCTGAACGACCAGCAGGCGCTGGTAGCGACCACGGACTTCTTCATGCCGGTGGTCGACGACCCGTTCGATTTCGGCCGCATCGCCGCGACCAACGCCCTGTCGGATGTCTACGCCATGGGGGCGACGCCGATCTTCGCTCTCGCGCTCGTCGGGATGCCGGTGGACCGGCTGCCCGTCGAGACGATCCAGCAGATCCTGGCCGGCGGCGCTTCCGTCTGCGCGGCGGCGGGCGTGCCGATCGCCGGCGGCCATTCGATCGACAGCGTCGAGCCGATCTACGGCCTGGTCGCCCTGGGCCTGGTGCATCCGGACCGGGTGCTGACCAATCGCGGCGCGAAGGCCGGCGACGTGCTGATCCTGACCAAGGCGCTCGGCGTCGGGATCCTGAGCGCCGCCTTCAAGCAGGAGCGGATGCCGGCGGGCGGCTATGAGGCGATGATCACCTCGACGACCCAGCTCAACACTGTCGGCGCGGCGCTCAGCGCGACACCGGGCGTCCATGCCGTCACCGACGTCACCGGCTTCGGCCTGCTGGGCCACCTGCTGGAGATGTGCCGTGGCGCGGGTCTCGCCGCCGAGGTCGATGCTGACGCTCCCGCCCTGCTGACCGGTGTCGAAGCGCTGGCGACCGGCGGCGTTCGGACCGGCGCCTCGACGCGCAACTGGGCCAGCTATGGTGAGGCCGTGCGGCTGCCGGACGGCTTCCCCGACTGGCGGCGGGATATCCTCTGTGATCCCCAGACCAGCGGCGGACTGCTGATCGCGGTCGCCGCCGACCGGGCCGAGGCGGTGCTGACCCAGGTCAGGGCGGCCGGATTCTCGGCGTCGCGGACGGTCGGACGGCTGGTCAGCGGCGCAGCCGAGGTGCGCGTCTCGGCCGGCTGACTACCCCCTTTCAAGGGATGTGAAGGCGGCGGAGGCGGCCCACGCTGGGGCAAACCCGGGAGGTCCCTGCCATGATCCGTATCGCTCGTCTGACGCTCGCCCTGTCGACCGCCGCCGCCCTGCTTTCGGGCTGCGCCGGCATGATCACCGGAGGGCCGCTGATCCGGCCCGGCGAGCCGACCGGCGTGATCTCGGTCGTCAACCAGACGCGCCAGCCGCTCGGCGTGGTGCTGATCTCCGACTGCAACGCCTCGACCTACGGCCTGAACCGGCTGCCGGACGGCGTGTCGATCCCGCAGGGCCGCAGCTACCAGTTCCAGGTCTCGGCCGGATGCTGGGACGTGGCCGCCGGCGCCATGGGCGTCGGTGACGCCAAGCAGCGGATGAACGTCGCCGCCGGGGGGACCAGCCGCTACACGGTCACGCAGTAGCGGTCGACGCCGCGCCCGCTTCGGCGGCGTAAAGCGCCGGCAGGAAGCTCGCCAGGTGCTGCATCTCCTCGGCGCAGTGAGTCAGGAGCGCCCGCGCTTCGCTCTCGCTGAACCGCAGGAACCGTTTGGCCATCGCCTGCGCGATCCACCCGCCCGGACCCCCGCGCGAAGCGATATGGCCGCCGCCGAACCAGAAGCGTGAGCGCATGACGCTGCCGGAACCTGTCCGGACGACGCTGTGGGCCAGCCATCCGATGTCCAGCGGACCGCCCGCGAGCCCTGTGCGGGCGCAGACGATCGTCGCCTGTTCGGGGTCGGCCAGCCGCGCATCGGTGAACCCCAGGCTTGCCGGATCGACGAACCGGATCGCGCCCTTGAGGAGCCGGCTGCCGATGTACTCGTCGACGATCGAGGTCTGGCCGACATAGCGGGCCCGTCCCTCACGGCCTGCGGGCGGCTCGTCCTGCCAGGCGACATGCACATGCGCCTGCGGATGCCACAGCTTGTACTTGGCCGCCTGATCGCCGTGCCAGCCGAACCACCAGTCGATCATCGCCGGCGTGACGCCGGGCATTTCGGTCAGGATGGCGACTCTCATGCCGCCGTCGGGCGTCAGGGCGTAGCCGTCCTCGAGTCCCTCGCCATCGCCCATCAGGCCCGGGCCCGCCTCGGCGAGCGGCGTCAGCATCGGCGGGGCCAGCTGCCCCCGCTCCAGCGCGCGGCGCGCCCGTTCAGGCAGGGGCGCCAGCTGCGGATTCCAGAACCTGGCCCAGGGCAGGGTGGCCAGATCGTTCTCACTCCAGCCGAGATGAAGCGCCATCAGACCCGTCCCATGTAGGGGTGGAACCGGCCCGCCGGATCGTGCTTCGCCCTCAGGGCGTCCAGCCGCGCCATGTTGGCCTCGGCGAGGAACGGCGCGGGCCGGGCCCCCAGGTTCTCGTCAGCCAACTGGACCCCGGTCGAGTGCGGCGACATGGCGGCCATGTTGTCGCGTGCCCAGGTCGAGGCTTTCAGCGTGTCTGCCTCGTCCTTCCAGACGCCGTAGAGGGCGATGTAGGTCTGGTCGTCCAGCGAATAGGCCATGTCGGGTCGGCCGGGCGGCGGCGCCCAGTTCATCCAGAGCATGTGCGAGGGCGCGACCGGCAGGGTCTCGGCGATCCGGCGGATGCCGGGCAGCAACTGGTCCGGGGTCGCGTGCGTCCACATGTTGTCGACGGCGTAGTTCCAGTCTGCCGGATAGTGGCCCATGACCTGCCGGGTCATCGCCTTGACGGTGGTCGGCAGGAACGGCGTCTTCCGCCTCGCGCCGGGCGGCAGGGTCTTCATGAAGGCCAGATCCCGCCAGGCCTGCCGCAGACTGTCGGCGAACACGGGGGCCACGACGGTGATCCCCGCGCCCTTCACGAAGTCGGTCTTGCGCGACACCAGCATCATCAGCTCGATCGAGTCCGGCACGCGCGGCCCGACCTCGTGCGCCCAGCGGACCAGCGTCTCGAGATGCTCGATGCCGTAGAAGGCGGCCTTCGCGCCGATCACCCGTGGCCGGGGCGCAAGCTTCAGGTGAAACCGTGTGACGACCGCGAAGAAGCCCGGGCCGGAGCCGCGCGCGGCCCAGAACATGTCCGGGTTCTCCTCCGCGCTGGCGTGCCGGGCGATCCCGTCCGCGCCGACATAGTCGACGCCGATGACATTGGCGCAGGCGTTGCCGAGTACACGGCTGTTCCAGCCGTATCCGCCCTGCAGCAGATAGCCGCCGAGGCAGACGCTCTCGCAATGGCCGACGGGGAAGAACAGCTTCTTCTTCGCCAGCAGGCTGTTGATCGCATTGCCTTCGCACCCGGGACCGACCCGGGCGGTCATCGCCCCGGCGTCGACCTCGACCGTGTTCAGCCGGGAAACGTCCAGCAGCATGCCGCCGTCGCGGATGTGGTTGGCCGCCCAGCTATGACCTCCGGACCGCACGCCGATCGTCCAGCCGTTGGCGTTGGCCAGGGTCACGGCGGCCACGACGTTCGCCTCGTCACGGGCCTGGACGATGATCTCGGGGAAGCGGTCCGGCAGACGGGCGTTGAAGGACGCGGCGCGACGGGCGGCCTCGTAGCCGAGGTCCCCGCGTCGGAAGGCGATCAGGTCATGTGGCACGGAGCGCCTCCCGGAACGGCGACGGCACGTCCTGCCAGCGAAGGGGCAGGGGCGGCGGCGCGATGAACGCGATGTCGGCGAAGGCCAGGCGGCGGGCGTCCGCCGCCGGCAGGCCGAGGTTTTCGAGCAGACGGGCGGTGAGCGGCTCGATGGCCGAGACAGGAAGCGCCCCCCGGTGCAGATCGACCGCGGCGCCCAGGATGCCGCCGGCGACGAGGCTGATCGCCACATCGAGATCGTCGACCGTGAATATCCCGCGCCGAACGCCGGCCGCGATGTCGGCGCCCATGGCGGCGCGCAGGCCCGAGACGAACCGGTCCACCGGCAGTCCGGCGTCGAACAGCAGCCGACCGTAGCCATCGCCCTCCGGAATCAGCCGGAGGGTCTGTCGGGTGACCCGGGCGAACGTCGCCGCGGGGTCGTCCGCGACGTTCCGCAGGCCCGCAACGAGGGCGGCGTGCGAGGCGAACAGCAACGCCGACAGGTCCTCGATCAGCGCCGGCACGTCCGGGTAGTAGTTGTAGAAGCTGCCGTGAACGAGGCCCGCCTTGACCGCGATCTGGCGGATGCCCAGCGCGCCGGCGCTCTGCTCGGCGAGCAGCAACTGGGCCGCGATGAGAAGCCGGTCGCGCGTCCGGGCGCGCTTGTCGAAGGCCGGGGGAGCGGGCGAAGGATCCATCAAATGACATAATGTCAATAATGACAGGGTGTCAATCTTCTGGCCGGAGGACCGGGGTCTGGAACCATCGGACGCATTTTCGGGCTTTGGACGGACCGGCTCCGGATGATACCCCGGCGGCAACAGGGAGACCGCCATGCGTGACATCAGCCACTTCGTGAACGGCGCGACGTTCACCGGTTCGTCCGGCCGCTTCGGCGACGTGTTCAACCCCAACACCGGCGAGGTCCAGGCGCGGGTCCAGCTGGCGACCCCGGCGGAGCTGGACCTTGCGGTCGCGGCGGCGCAGGCGGCCTTCCCGGCCTGGTCGGCGACCAATCCCCAGCGCCGCGCGCGGGTGATGTTCGAGTTCAAGCGGCTGGTCGAAGCCAACATGCAGGACCTCGCCGAGCTGCTCTCCAGCGAGCACGGCAAGGTCATCGCCGACAGCAAGGGCGACATCCAGCGCGGCCTGGAGGTGATCGAGTTCGCCTGCGGCATCCCCCATGTGCTGAAGGGCGAATACACCGAGGGCGCGGGGCCCGGCATCGACGTTTATTCGATGCGCCAGGCCCTGGGCGTGGTCGCGGGCATCACCCCGTTCAACTTCCCCGCCATGATCCCGATGTGGATGTTCGGCGTGGCCATCGCGGTCGGCAACACCTTCATCCTGAAGCCCTCGGAGAAGGACCCCTCGGTCCCGGTCCGCCTGGCTGAGCTCATGATGGAGGCCGGCGCCCCGGCCGGCGTGCTGAACGTCGTCCATGGCGACAAGGTCAGCGTGGACGCGATCCTGCAGCACGACGACATCAAGGCCGTCAGCTTCGTCGGCTCCTCCGACATCGCCCACTACGTCTATTCGCAGGGCACGCTGCACAACAAGCGCGTCCAGGCCATGGGCGGGGCCAAGAACCACGGCATCGTCCTGCCCGACGCGGACCTCGATCAGGTGGTCAAGGACCTGTCCGGCGCGGCCTTCGGATCGGCCGGCGAGCGCTGCATGGCGCTGCCCGTGGTGGTCCCGGTCGGCAAGAAGGTCGCCGATGAGCTGCGCGAGCGGATGGTCGCGGAGATCGAGACGCTCAAGGTCGGCGTCAGCAATGACCTGGAGGCCCAGTACGGCCCGGTCGTCTCCGCCGCCCACCGCCAGAAGATCGCCGACTACATCCAGATCGGTAAGGACGAAGGCGCCGAACTGGTCGTCGACGGCCGTGACTTCAAACTGCAGGGCTTCGAGCAGGGCTTCTTCATCGGCCCGAGCTTCTTCGACGGCGTGAAGCCCGGCATGAAGACCTATCACGAGGAAATCTTCGGCCCGGTGCTGCAGATGGTCCGCGCCGAGAGCTTCGAGGAAGCCGTCGAACTCCCGAGCAAGCACCAGTACGGCAACGGCGTGGCGATCTTCACCCGCAACGGCCGCGCTGCCCGCGAGTTCGCCAGCCGGGTCCAGGTCGGCATGGTCGGCATCAATGTGCCGATCCCGGTGCCGGTCGCCTACCACACCTTCGGCGGCTGGAAGCGCAGCGCCTTCGGCGACACCAACCAGCACGGCATGGAAGGGGTGAAGTTCTGGACCAAGGTCAAGACGATCACCGCCCGCTGGCCCGAGGGTGAGGTCGGCGACTCGTCGTTCGTCATCCCGACGATGGCCTGACGGAAAACTAACGGCACGGTGGTTGCCATAATCTGTGCGGCGGCGATAATCTGGGGTCTCACTTCAGGAGATCTCCCGATGCATGTCGCAAACGCACCCGGTCCGACCCGGGACCAGCAGATGGCTGCGTTTGAGCGCGACGACGGCGAGCCGATTTACATGGTGAACCTCCTGAAGTTCCGGGAGAAGGCGGTCTACGCCGACGGGCGGGAGACCACCCTGACCGGCCGGGAGGCCTACACGCTGTACGGCCGCGCGATGTCCAGGCTCGTCGCCGAAGCCGGCGGTACGCTGATCTATTCGGGGCGTGTCCGCGGCCTGCTGATCGGCGAGGTCGAGGGCGTCTGGGACGCCGTGGGCATCATGATGTACCCGTCGTTCAAGGCCATGGCGGCGATCACCTCGTCGCCGGACTATGCAGCGATCCACGTCCACCGCGATGCGGGCCTCGAGGGCCAGCTGCTGATCGAGACGGTGAAGGGTTAGGCGAAGTCCTCGCGACTACGTAGAATCCCTTAGGTGAAGGACCCGAATGTCGGGGTCCGAAGAGACGCCCTACTCCTTCTGCATCCTGAGGGGCGTCTCACATGTTTGAAGTTTCAGCGACTCAAAACCCCGCCATTGCGATCGACGCGATCGAGCGTCTCGGAGCGCGGGAAGCGTTCGCCAAGGACGCGGAAATCTATGGTCAGGCCGAGCCGGTCGAACGCGTCTATCGCGTCATCCGCGGCGCGGTGCGCACGACCCGCCTGCTCAGCGACGGCCGCCGCCAGGTCGGCGAGTTCTACTTTCCCGGCGACGTGTTCGGCCTGGAGACCGGCCCCGACCACCGGTATTCGGCTGAAGCCCTGTCCGACTGTGAAGTTCTCTCGGTCAAGCGTTCGGCCCTGCGCGGCGACGTGGCGGAAGAAGCGCTGCGGGGGATGATCTGGGACGCGACGGTCCGCGAACTCGACCGGACCCAGGAACATGTCCTGATGCTGGGCCGCAAGACCGCCTGCGAGCGGGTGGCCAGCTTCCTGCTCGATATCGTCGGCCGCACGAACGGCGTTGGAAATCTGCCGATGAGCCGGCAGGACATGGCGGACTACCTCGGTCTGACGATCGAGACTGTCTCCCGCATGCTCAGCCAGCTGCAGGCCGACTCGGTGGTGGAATTCGACGCCCTGCGCCATTTCCGGATCCGCAATCAGCAGGCGATCACGCGTCTGGCCGCCTGATCGCTCACGGCGCCTCGACCCGGCGACCCGCGAGGGTATAGTCGGGTCAGGCGACCATGACCGACCGCAGCGACATCACCCATCCGACAGTTACCCCCGAGCAGGCCCTTGAGGCTCTGACGACGCTGCGCGAGCGTGAAGCGCATCTGCAGTCCATTCTCGACACCGTGCCGGACGCGATGGTGGTCATCGACATACATGGCGTCATCCAGTCGTTCAGCGCCGCGGCCGAGCGCCTGTTCGGCTGGACGCCGGTCGAGGCCGTCGGCCGGAACGTCAGCATGCTGATGCCGCAGCCCTATCACGACGCCCATGACGGCTACCTGGCGCGCTACCTCGCCACGGGCGAGCGGCGGATCATCGGCCTGGGCCGTGTCGTGGTGGGCGAACGCCGCGACGGCTCGACGTTCCCGATGGAGCTGGCCGTCGGCGAGATGAAATCGGCCGACCGGCGCTACTTCACCGGCTTCGTGCGCGATCTGACCGAGCGCCAGGAGACCGAGCGCCGTCTGCAGGATCTGCAGTCGGAACTGGTCCATGTCTCGCGACTGACGGCGATGGGCGAGATGGCGTCGGCCCTGGCCCACGAGCTGAACCAGCCCCTGTCGGCGGCGGCCAACTATCTGAAGGGCTGCCGGCGCCTGCTGGAGTCCGATACGCCGGATCTCCCGCGACTGCGCGACGCCATGGAAAAGGCCGCCGACCAGACGTTGCGCGCGGGCCAGATCATCCGGCGGCTGCGCGACTTCGTCGCCCGCGGCGAGTCCGAGCCCCGAATCGAGAACCTGCCCAAGATCATCGAGGAAGCCGGCGTCCTGGCGCTGATCGGCGCGGCGGAGCGTGGCGTTCGGGTCCGCAACAGGATCGACAGCGGCGTTGATCTGGTGCTCGCCGACAAGGTCCAGATCCAGCAGGTGCTGGTCAATCTGATGCGCAACGCCATCGAGGCGATGCAGCACTCAGACCGGCGCGAGTTGACCGTATCGGCCGCGCCGACCGGCGACAGCATGGTCGAGGTGGCCATCAGCGACACGGGACCCGGGATCAATCCGGATGTCGTCGAACGACTGTTCGAACCGTTCTTCACCACCAAGCCGCAGGGGATGGGTGTGGGATTGTCGATCTCCCGAACCATTGTTGAAGCGCATGGCGGGCGGATCTGGGTCGAATCCGGCGACAAGGCGGGGGCGATCTTCCGCTTCACCCTGCGCGCGGTGCGCCCGGAGGACCTTGGCGAGCATGACTGACCGTCTGGTGCACATCATCGATGACGACGAGGCCATGCGGGACTCGCTGGTGTTCCTGCTCGACACGGCCGGTCTGCGCGCGCGTTCCAGCGCCTCGGCCAAGGCCTTCCTGAAGACCATTCCCGACCCGGCGCTGGGTTGCGTCGTCACGGACATCCGCATGCCGGACATGACCGGTCTGGATCTGGTCAGGGCGCTCAAGGCGGCCGGGCACGACTATCCTGTCATCGTCATCACGGGCCATGGCGATGTTGCGCTCGCGGTCGAGGCCATGAAGGCCGGCGTGATCGACTTCATCGAAAAGCCGTTCGACGACGAGACCCTGCTTGCGGCCATCGCCATCGCCCTGGACCGCAATACGGCGACGGCCGCGGGAGGCGACCCCGAGCGCCAGGCGATCACCGTGCGGCTGAGCGAGCTCTCGCCGCGCGAGCGGGAGGTGCTGCGCGGCGTCATCAGCGGCAAGCAGAACAAGGTGATCGCCCATGACCTGGGCATCAGTCCCCGCACTGTCGAGGTCTACCGCGCCAACCTGATGACCAAGATGCAGGCGGCCAGCCTGTCCGAACTGGTCCGTATGGCGCTGATCGCCGGATACTGAAGCCGTTTGAGATAGATCAAGGCCGGGCCCGTCCCGCCCCTCGATCCTTCCGCGCATGGATGCGAAGCGCGGAACTGTGTCCGCTGGCCAGTTGACTGCGATCGTCGTCGATGACGACGAACACCTGCTTGAGGCGCTGCGGTTTTCGCTCGAGCTCGACGGCTTGCGCGTCATCACCCACCGATCCGCCGACACCGTCCTGCCGGACCGTCTGCCGACCCGCGACGCCTGCCTGGTGCTGGACTATCGCCTGCCGACGGCGAACGGGCTGGACCTGCTTGGCCGGCTGATCGCCGATGGAATCGATCTGCCGGCGATTCTGGTGACAAGCCACGCCAGCGGCGAGGTCCGCGCCCGCGCGCGCGCCCTGGGCGCGACGCTGATTGAAAAGCCGCTTCTGGGCGACACCCTGGTGACCGCGATCCGCGCGGCCCTCCGCCGCTAGAGCGTTGATCCAGGTCAATGATCGGCTCGCCCGCCGGAGCGTTTACTGGCTCCGTTCAATCGGGAGCCAGACCATGCTTGAGACCATTTCGACACTGCCAACCACCCATCAGGCCTATCTGGTGATGGTCGTCGTCGGCTTTATCACCTTCGGCCTGACGCTGGGCGTCGTGTCGACCTGGACCAATCTCTCGCGCTGATCGCCAGACGCCGGCCGGGATGTCCCGTCCGGCGTTTTTCACAAGTCAAAAATGACGCCCCCGTCACTTTCGTGCGGGTCATTGGGGAGACAAGCCATGTTGAACGTGACGCTGGTGGATGGACCGCCGCAGGACGTCCGCGAGTTCGACAACGAACTGACCCACAAGCTGACGTCGGACGACGTGCAGGTGATCCGCGAGATCTTCCGCACGCCCCTCACCGGCTCCTACAACTGGGACTACCAGGACGCCAACGCCCGCATCCGCAAGCTCTACGAACTGGGCAAGCGGTTCAACTGGGACGCCCAGTTGGACGTGGACTGGGACACGCCGTTTCCGCACAGCGAGACGCCGAACGATCCCGCCGGCAATGCCTTCGCCGGGCACCCCAAGTATGAGGCGCTGACCCCGCAACAGAAGCTCGACTTCGCCTGGCGGAGCCATGCCCAGACCCTGTCGCAGTTCCTGCACGGGGAGCAGGGCGCCATGCTGGTCGCCAGCCAGCTGGTGAGCTGCGCCCCGACCTACGACGCCAAGCTCTACGCCTCGTCGCAGACGTTCGACGAAGCCAGGCACGTTGAGGTGTTCCACAAGTACCTCACCGAGCGCTGCAAGATCGTCTATCCGATCAACCCGAACCTCAAGCTGCTGCTCGACAAGGTGCTGACCGATGAGCGTTGGGACCTGAAGTTCATCGGCATGCAGGTGCTGATCGAGGGCCTCGCCCTGGCGGCCTTCCAGGCCATGACGCAGAGCACTCGCGATCCGCTGCTGAGGCAGATCCTGGAGCTGGTCCAGCGCGACGAGGGCCGCCATGTGGCGTTCGGCGTCAACTATCTCGAGGACTGGATCCGGGCGCTGCCCGAGCATGAGATCGAGGAGCGGGCCCAGTTCGCCTACGAGGCCTGCGTGATCATGCGCGAGCGCCTGTTCAGCGTGGACGTCCCACAGGAGTACGGCTTCACGCTCGAGGAAGCGCGCGAGATCAACCACAAGGCCATGGCCGGCGGCGCGTTCCGCGACTTCCTGTTCGCGCGGATGATCCCCAATCTCAAGCGGATCGGTCTGCTGACCGAGACGGTGCGGCCCAAGTTCGAGGCGCTCGGCGTGCTGCGGTTCGAGGACGAAGTGCACGACGGACTCATTGATTGGGCGACGCTCGAAAAGCCCCTGCCGGTCACGCCCCGCCTGATGGCCGCTGAATAGTCTTTAGACCTCTACCTCCGACTTCAGGCCCCCGAGCTCCTCCGGCGCGGGGGCCTCTTTTTGCGCGCCGTCATCCGCAAGGCGGCGGGTTGAAGAATTCGGCGACGTCGAACGCTCAATTGATCCACGTCAGGGCTTCGATCGCCAGGTCGGATATTGAAGATCATGTCCTGCACAACAACAGCGCCGGACCAAGAGCTAGGGGATACCAAGATGAAAAACATGGTCGCCACTGCGGTCATCGCCGCTGTCCTGTCCGCCGGCGGCGTCGCCGCGGCCCAGGAATTCCAGCCCAAGACCGCCGGGACCTGGCTGGTCGACTTCCGCGCCACCTCGGTGGCCCCGGACGAGTCCGGCGCGATCTTCACGGCCGCCGGCGTCGACACGGGCCTGGACGTCAAGGTCGACAACGACACCATCCCGAGCCTCGGGATTTCCTACTTCCTGACCGACAAGGTCGCCGTCGAGCTGATCCTCGGCACGTCGCAGCACACGGTTTCGGCCACGACGGCCCCCACCGACACGGCCGTGCATGAAACTTGGGTCCTGCCGCCTGTCCTGTCGGTGCAGTATCATCCGCTGCCCGCGGCCCGGTTCAGCCCCTATATCGGCGCCGGTCTGAACTACATGCTGTTCTACAGCGGTGAAGACCTGAACGGCTTCAAGGTCGATCTTGAGGACGGCTTCGGCTACTCGCTGCAAGCGGGTGCGGACATCGCCCTGACCGGCCCCTGGTCGGTGAACGTCGATGTGAAGAAGGTGTTCTTCGAAACCGACGCCCGGATCAACAACGGAGCCCTGCGCTCCTCGGTGACGCTGGATCCGATGGTCGTTTCGGTCGGCCTGGGACGCAAGTTCTAGACTGACGCGTCACTCGCATCGAGGCCGGCCAGGGTCGCAAGCTCTGCCGGTTTCTCGATGCTGAGGCTATGCAACGTCAAAAGCCGGATCACCCCGCGCACTTTCAGGCGCGAGGTGACCCGGCTGACGGTTTCAGTCGTGAGACCGAGGTAGTCGGCGATCTCGGCGCGCGTCATGGGCAACAGGATGATCCGGCCCTCACCGCCCGCCCGCCGGTCGCGATGCGACAGATCCATCAGAAACGACGCCAGCCGCTCCACCGCCGTCTTGCGGCCCAGCAGCAGCATCTGGTTGTGCGCCGCCTGCAGCTCGTGGGACGCACGGTCGAGCAGGGCCGTTTCCAGATCCGGCAGCGAGCCGAGCAGTTTGCGGTAGGCCTTCTTGTGGAAGCGACAGGCCGAGCCTGTCGATAGCGCTTCAGCCGAGAAAGCGTAGCGATCCCCCGTCGCCAGGCCCAGGAAGTCGCCCGCGAACAGGAAGCCGACGATCTGGCGGCGGCCGTCCGGCAGCAGCTTGTAGACGCGCACTGAACCCGCCGTGATGTTGAACAGGTTGGTGGCGGGGTCCCCCTCGCGCACCAGGATGTCGCCGGTCTCGAAGGTGTCGTGCTCCGAAATGGCCGACAGCCGCTGCAGGCCTTCGTCGGCCAGCACGCCGCAAACGCTCAGCCGGCGTGCGCTGCACTGGCTGCAGGGATTGGCCCGGCCCTCGTTGGGACAGGCCTCGACATGCGCGATCATGGGCGGGGACTCCGGGTAGAATCAACAGCTTGACGCAGATCAACGATCCGGAGCGTCGAGGCTGCGAGCCTCGCTTCCAGCATGAACACACGTCTCGACAAAGTAAGCATCACACGTCTCTCACCGGGTGAGATCGACGAGGCGTTCTGGCTGGCGCGGTTGACGTTTCCAGATCTGACGCCGGCGCGGTGGCGCGCCACGGCCCGCCGATGGACGGCGCATCCGGCAGGCGCTGCCGGCGCGCTCTTGGCGCGCGACGCCGCCGGTCGGCTCGTCGGACTGGCGCCGTTCGCCGTGCGCACAAATCTGCAGGGTGGTCGCAGCCTGTGGGTCGAGAAGGTGGCGTCCTTCGCCCTCCTCGACGGCCGGCCGGTGGTCAGGGCGCTGGCGGAGAGCCTCCGCGAGGTCGCCCGCGCCCTTGGCTGTCGCGGCCTCACCGTACAGATCGAGACCGGCGATACGGCGCTGCTCCAGGCGCTCGGCCGGGGGCGCCACAGCGCACGGTCCACGCTGTTAAGCGCCACGGTCTAGGCGCGCCGGTCGCCGCGGGCGGCCAGCAACGTCAGACCCGCCATGGACACGACCGTCAGCGCCGCCGCCGGCCAGCACATGGGGCAGTGCCCGAACAGGCTCTGCGGCTCGCCGCACAGGCGGCCATAGGTGACCAGCTGCGGCCACTCGCGGACCAGAACACCGACCCAGAGCACCAGGGCTCCGATGGTTGCGTGCAGGGTGACCAGCTCGAGCTGGGCGGATTTGGCCAAGGCGCGGACGGACATCTTCGACTCCTGATGTTGCACCGCTTTCTTTTCCCCGCGGGCGCGCCCAAGGCCTTGATGCAGATCAACGCGACTCCCCTGTCGCGGCCCTAGCTGAACAACAAGATAGCTTGGGGCTAAAACATGACACATGTATCGAAGCCGGGCGGAGGATCGCTCGACGGGCCGATCCTGCTGATCAGCACCGTTTTTATCGGACTGTTGTTCGCAGTGGGCGCGGCGATGTCCGACGACCCGCTGTTCCAGCTGCAGGCCTACATCTTCGTCGCGGCCGCGGTCGTCGGCGGGTTCGCGCTGAATGCGGCGATGAGCGGCGGCCTGCTGAACAATGACGCGTCCAAATATATGGACGGCGTCGTCCGTGCAGGGGTGATCGCCACCATGTTCTGGGGGGCGGTCGGGATGCTGGTCGGGGTGGTCGTCGCCTCGCAGCTGACCTGGCCGGAAATCTTCTATTTCTCGGACTTCGGCTGGCTCAACTTCGGACGCCTTCGCCCGCTGCACACCTCGGCGGTCGTCTTCGCCTTCGGCGGCAACGCCCTGATCTGCACCTCCTTCTATGTGGTCCAGCGGACCTGCCGCGCGCGCCTCTTCGGCGGCGTGCTGCCGTGGTTCGTGTTCTGGGGCTACCAGCTGTTCATCGTTCTGGCGGCGGTCGGCTATCTGGCCGGCATCACGCAGAGCAAGGAATACGCCGAGCCGGAATGGGTTGTGGACCTGTGGCTGACGGTCGTCTGGGTCGGCTACCTGTTCACCTTCCTGGGCACGATCTGGAAGCGCAAGGAGCCGCACATCTATGTGGCCAACTGGTTCTACCTGGCCATGATCGTGACGGTCGCGCTGCTGCACATCGTCAACAATCTGGTCGTGCCGGTCGGCATCCTGAACCACAGCAGCGTTCCGCTGTTCGGCGGTGTCCAGAGCGCCCTGACCCAATGGTGGTATGGCCACAACGCGGTCGGCTTCTTCCTGACCGCCGGCTTCCTGGCCATCATGTACTACTTCGTGCCCAAGCGGATCGGGCGGCCGATCTACAGCTATCGCCTGTCGATCGTGCACTTCTGGGCCCTGATCTTCATCTACATCTGGGCCGGCCCGCACCACCTCCACTACACGGCCCTGCCGCAGTGGGCGCAGACCCTCGGGATGACGTTCTCGATCATGCTCTGGATGCCCAGCTGGGGCGGCATGATCAACGGCCTGATGACCCTCTCGGGGGCCTGGGACAAGCTGCGCACCGACCCGGTCGTGCGGATGATGGTCGTGGCCATCGCCTTCTACGGCATGTCGACCTTTGAAGGTCCGGTGATGTCGATCCGGGCGGTCAACGCCCTGAGCCACTACACCGACTGGACCATCGGCCACGTGCACTCCGGCGCGCTGGGCTGGGTCGGCTTCATCAGCTTCGGCGCCATCTACTGCCTGGTGCCCTGGCTGTGGAAGAAGGACCGGCTCTACTCGAACACCCTGGTCGAGTGGCACTTCTGGATCGCGACCACCGGCATCGTTCTCTACATCTGCGCGATGTGGGTGTCCGGGATCATGGAAGGCCTGATGTGGCGCGAATACACGCCGCAGGGCTTCCTCGCCTGGAGCTTCATCGAGACGGTCTCGGCCAAGCACGTGGAAAACATCATCCGCACGGTTGGCGGCCTGATGTTCCTCTCCGGCACCCTCGTCATGATCTACAATCTGTGGCGCACGGTCAGGCTGCCGTCCGTCGAAACCAGCGACGCGCTTTCCGCGCCGCTCCCGGCAGCTGCCTGAGGATCGCGCCATGAGCCTGTGGAAACATCACGGAAACCTGGAGCGGCACTCGCTGCTCCTCATCATCGGCATCGTCGTCGTCGTTTCGATCGGCGGCCTGGTCGAAATCGCGCCGCTGTTCTGGATCAAGAACACGATCGAGAAGGTCGAGGGGGTTCGCCCCTACACGCCCCTTGAGCTGGCCGGCCGGGACATCTACATCCGGGAGGGCTGCTACACCTGCCACTCGCAGATGATCCGCCCGCTGCGGGACGAGGTTGAACGCTACGGCCACTACAGCCTCGCCGCCGAGAGCATGTACGACCACCCGTTCCAGTGGGGGTCCAAGCGCACCGGGCCGGATCTGGCCCGCGTTGGCGGCAAGTACTCGGACGACTGGCACCGCGACCACCTGGTCAACCCCCGCTCGGTGGTGCCGGAATCGCTGATGCCGCCGTACGCCTTCCTCGCGACCAAGGACCTGCGGACCCTGGATCTCCAGGCCCGGGTCAAGGCGATGACGGCGGTCGGGGTGCCCTACACCCAGGAGCAGATCGATCAGACCCTGACCGATGTGCAGGCCCAGGCTGATCCCTTCTCCTCGGACGCGCCCGCACTGCGCAAGCGCTACGGGGCCAAGGTGGTCAACCGCGACTTCGACGGCGACCCGGAGCGTCTGACCGAAATGGATGCGCTGATTGCCTACCTGCAGATGCTCGGCACCATGGTCGACTTCAGCACCTACCAGGCCGACGCGCCTGCGAACCAGCGCTAGGAGCGGTGACGATGACCTACGAATCCGTCGCCACCTTCGCCCAGCAGGGCGGGCTCATCTACTTCGGGCTGATCTTCCTGGGCGGTTGCGCCTACGCCTTCTGGCCAAGGAACCGGGAAGAGTTCGCTCGCGCCGCACAGCTGCCTCTCGAGGAGGACGATCAATGACCCACCCCGTTCGCGAAAAAGACGAACACAGCGGTGTCGAGACGACCGGCCATGAATGGGACGGTATCCGCGAACTGGACAATCCCCTGCCGCGCTGGTGGCTCTGGGTGTTCTACGCCTGCATCGCCTACTCGATCGGCTACTGGGTGCTGATGCCCTCCTGGCCGGGCCTGACAAACTACACCCACGGCCTGCTGGGTCAGTCCGACCGGGCCCAGGTCAGCCGGGCGCTCAGCGACCTGGCGACCGTCCGCGGGGCCGGCGCCGCGAAGCTGAAGACGGCCTCGCTGGCGCAGATTGAAAGCGACCCCGAGCTGCAGGCGTACGCCCTCCAGGTCGGAACCTCGATCTTCGGCGACAACTGCGCCACCTGCCACGGCGCGGGCGGCGGCGGCGCCAAGGGTTACGCCAACCTGCGGGACGACGTCTGGCTGTGGGGCGGAACCCTGGAAGACATCCAGCAGACCATCACCTACGGCATCCGCTCGGGCGATGATCAGGCGCGCATGTCCCAGATGCCGGCCTTTGGCCGCGACCAGCTGCTCAAGCCGGCCCAGGTGGCCGACCTGACCGAGTACGTCGTCGCCTTGTCCGGTCGTCAGGCCGCCGCTGCGGCGGTGACCCGCGCAACGCCGCTGTTCGCCGAGCAGTGCGCCAGCTGCCACGGGCCTGCCGGCAAGGGCATGCAGTCGGTCGGCGCGCCCGATCTCACCGACAGCGACTGGCTGTTCGGCTCGGATCGCGCCTCGATTACCAGCCAGATCAACAACGGTCGCGGCGGCGTCATGCCGGCGTGGGGCCACCGCTTCAGCCCCGAGACCATCAAGGCTCTCGCCGTCTACATCCATGCCAACTCAGGTCAGTAGAGTACCATTATGACCGTCGTAATTGACCGGACCACGCCCCCCAGCGCGGCTGACAACAGCCCGGGTCCGGTCAGTGCCGCCGCTCTGGCCCGTCGCAAGGCGGATCAGGGCGGCGGTCTCTACAAGAAGCGTGTCCCGATCTATCCCAAGCTGGTGCACGGCAAGTGGCGCACCATCAAATGGGCCATGCTGATCGCGACGCTGGCCTTCTACTGGATCGTTCCGTGGATCCGCTGGGAGCGTCCGGGCCTGCTGCCCGACCAGGCGGTGCTGGTCGATTTCACCGGCCGCCGGTTCTATTTCTTCTTCATCCAGCTCTGGCCGCAGGAGGTGTATTTCATCACCGGCCTGCTGGTGATGGGGGCCCTGGCGCTGTTCCTGGTGACGGCGTTGTTCGGCCGCCTGTGGTGCGGCTACACCTGCCCCCAGACCGTCTGGACCGACCTGTTCATCGTTGTCGAGCGCGCCTTCGAGGGCGACCGCAATGCACGGATGAAGCTCGACAAGTCGCCGATGTCGTTCAACAAGTTCTGGCGCAAGGGCGGCAAGCACGCGGTCTGGCTGGGCATCGCCTTCAGCACCGGCGGCGCCTGGATCTTCTACTTCCACGACGCTCCGACCCTGATCCGGACCTTCTGGGTCGGCGCCGCGCCCCTGACCGCCTACATTTCCTGCGCCATCCTCACCGCCACGACCTATGCGCTGGCCGGAACCATGCGCGAGCAGGTCTGCACCTACATGTGCCCCTGGCCGCGAATCCAGGGCGCGATGCTCGACGAGCATTCGCTCCAGGTGACCTATCTGCGCGACCGCGGCGAGCCGCGCGGGCCGCACAAGAAGGACCAGTCCTGGGAAGGCCGTGGCGACTGCGTCGACTGCAACCAGTGCGTCATCGTCTGTCCGATGGGCATCGACATCCGCAACGGCTCGCAACTCGAGTGCATCAACTGCGGTCTCTGCGTCGACGCCTGCGACGAGATCATGGTCAAGATGGGTCGGCCCAAGGGCCTGATCGCCTACGACACGGACCATGCCGTGGTCAGTCGCGTCGAGAAGAAGTCGGTCGTCTACAAGCCCGTCCGCCCGCGCACGATCTACTACACGGTCGCGCTCGGCCTCGTCAGCTCCATCATGCTGTGGGGCTTCCTGCAGCGGACGCCGGTCGATCTCAACGTCCTTCGCGACCGAAATCCGACCTTCATCCGGCTGCACGACGGATCGATACGCAACGCCTACACGCTGAAGATCACCAACCGCAGCTTCGTGCCGCAGACCTTCGAGGTCGGGTTCACCGGTCTGAAGGGCGTTGTCCTGAAGACGCCGGGTGCGTCGGCCTCCGCCGACCGGCTGACCGTCCTGGTCCAGCCCGACGAGGTGCGCGCCATGCGGGTCTTCGTCAGCGCTCCGAAGGGCGCGCTTCCGGCCACCAGCATGCCGGTCGTTTTCTCGATTAGATCAAAGTCGGGATCGGCCGAGAAGCGTACGGTCTTCCTTTCAGGAGAGGCGAACGCGCGATGACCGAGATGACGACGACGACGGGTTTCACGATCAAGGGCTGGCACGTGCTGGCCGCGTTTATCGCCTTCTTCGGGGTGATCATCGCCGTCGACATCGTGTTTGTCTCGCTGGCCTATCGCACCTTCTCGGGCGAAGCCGCTTCCAATCCCTACGAGACGGGCCTGCTCTACAACCGGACCCTCGCCCAGCGCCGTCAGGAAGCGGCCCTGGGCTGGACCGCCACCATCGAGGAAACCGCCGGCGACACCGTCCAGGTCCGGGTGGCGGACAGGACGGGCGCCGCTCTGGAGGGACTCACGGTCACCGGGGAGCTTGAACGCCCCGCCACGACGCGCGGCAAGCGCACGGTGCGCTTTGCGAGCGCAGGGCCGGGCCTCTATCGCGCCGACACCGCGCCGCTCGACGGGGCCTGGGATCTGCGCGTGACGATTCGCGGGCCGGGCGAGACCTTGTTCGAGGCGCAGCGCCGGCTGGTGCGCCCGTGACGATCGCGCTGAACCACCGCGACCTGTCGGCCTTCGTCACGCACGACGATAGCGACCAGGGACGGGTGGAGCTGCTGGTGACCGGCGCGCGTTGCGCCGCCTGCATGTCGAAGATCGAGCGGGTCGCCGGCGCAGCGCCGGGCGTCGCTTCGGCC
Organism: Caulobacter sp. FW305-C-30-S16; assembly: GCF_058783025.1. Lineage (NCBI taxonomy): Bacteria > Pseudomonadati > Pseudomonadota > Alphaproteobacteria > Caulobacterales > Caulobacteraceae > Caulobacter > Caulobacter sp. FW305-C-30-S16. Next base: position 1,113,031 of record NZ_JBYSYH010000001.1, read on the forward strand.
CGCTTCAACCTGACGACCGGCAAGCTGGCGGTGCGGTTTCTCGGCCACGACGGCGATCCGGGCCTGATCATCGAGGCGCTCGACAAGGAGGGCTATCCCTCCACCCCGTTCGACCCGGGCAAGGCCGAGGCCGCGCACGACAAGGAAGGCCGCACCCTGGCCCTCGCGCTCGGCGTCGCCGCCTTCGGCGCCGGCAACGCGATGATGTTCACCGTGCCGGTCTGGGCCGGCTTCTTCGGCCAGGAGCTCGACCCGTCGACGCGCCAGCTGATGTACTGGTTCGCCGCGGCCGTCGCGACGCCCTGCGCGCTGTTCGCCGGCGTGCCGTTCTTCCGGTCGGCCTGGGCGTCGCTGAGCAAGGGCAAGGCGAACATGGACGTGCCGATCTCCATCGGCGTGATCCTGACCCTGATCGTCAGCTTCTCCGAGACGCTGCAGCAGGGGCCGCACGCCTACTTCGACGCCGCCGTGACGCTGCTGTTCCTGCTGCTGATCGGCCGCTACATGGACCACAAGCTGCGGGCCAAGGCGCGCGGTGCTGCCCGCGACCTGCTGGCGCTCCAGGCGCCGGTGGCGACCCGCCTGCTGGCCGACGGCGGCGAGCAGATCGTTCCCGTCGGGGACGTCGAGGTCGGCGACGCCCTCGTCGTGGTCCCCGGCGACCGGATCCCGGTCAACGCCCAGGTCGAGGCCGGCAGCTCGGATATCGACAACGCCCTGATCACCGGCGAGACGGCCAGCGCGATCGTCGGCCCGGGCGCGGTGGTCAACGCCGGCGCCCTGAACCTGTCGGGTCGGCTGGTTCTTCGGGTTCTGGCCCGATCGGAAGATTCCGCCATCGCGGCGATCGCCCGGTTGATGGAGGCCGGCGCCCAGAGCCGCTCGAACTACGTCCAGCTCGCCGACAAGGCCGCGGCGCTCTATGTGCCGGTGGTTCATACGCTTGCGGCGTTGACCTTCGCCGGCGGCTGGGCCCTCGGCCTTGGCCCGCGCGAAGCGCTGCTGCGCGCCGCCGCGGTCCTGATCGTCACCTGCCCCTGCGCCCTGGGCCTGGCCGTTCCGGCGGTCCAGATCGTCGCCTCGGGCCGCCTGTTCCGCAAGGGCGTCCTGGTCAAGACCGGCGCGGCGCTCGAGCGGCTGGCCGAGGTTGATCATGTGGTGTTCGACAAGACCGGCGTCCTGACCGAAGGCCGCCCGATGTTGCTGGACGCGCCGCCCCAGGTTCTGGCCATGGCGGCGCCGCTGGCGCGCGCCTCGCGCCACCCCCTGGCCCGCGCCCTGGCGGAAGCTGCCGGCTGCGGCGATCCCGCGACCGAGGTCAAGGAAGTCGCCGGCATGGGGGTCGAGGGGGTCATCGATGGCCGTCGCGCGCGCCTCGGCCGCGCGGCCTTTCTCGGCGTCGAATCGCGCCAGGCGGACGCCACCGAACTCTGGTTCGGCTTCGACGGCGACACTCGCGTTCGCTTCACCTTCGAGGACCGGCTTCGGCCGGACGCGGCCGCCGCCATTGCGCAGCTCAAGGCGCTCGGGCTCACGGTCGAGGTCCTCTCCGGGGACGTCACAGGTCCGGTCGCGCGCGCCGCGCATGAGGCCGGCGTCGATCGCTGGACAGCCGGCCTGACCCCGTTCGACAAGGTCGCCGTGCTGGACCGGCTCAAGGAGTCCGGCCGCAAGGTCCTGATGGTCGGCGACGGCCTCAACGACGCCGCCGCCCTTGCCCGCGCCCACGCCTCCATGGCGCCCGGTTCGGCGGTCGACGCCAGCCAGAGCGCGGCCGATCTGGTGTTCTCAGGCCAGGGTCTGGAAGCGATTCCCTTCAGTATCCGGGTCGCCCGCGCCGCGCGTCGTCGGGCGATGGAGAACTTCGCCTTTTCAGCGCTCTACAACGTCGTCGCGGCGCCGGCGGCGATCTTCGGCCTGGTCAATCCGCTGGTGGCGGCCGTGGCGATGTCGGGCTCGTCGCTGGTGGTGACGCTCAACGCCCTGCGGATGAATTTGACGGGAGGCCGGCGGTGACCATCGTCCTGTTGCTTGCACCCTTTTCGCTGCTGCTTGCGCTGACCGGCCTGGCGGCCTTCTGGTGGACCATCCGGGACGGTCAATACGCGGACCCCAAGGGGGACGCGGCCCGGATTCTCGATGATCATCTGGCGGACGGCCCCGACAGCAATCCTTGATACATATCACGGCGAGGGTGGATCGGCTTGGCCAGAGTGGCGTCAAGCTCGCAGGACTTCGCCATGACCGCCACAGCCCTTTCCAGTGTTTCCGCCTCGCCGCGGGACGCCATGCTCGCCCGCTACGACGGCAATGCGCCGCGCTACACCAGCTATCCAACCGCCGTTGAATTCTCGAGCGCGGTCGACGAGGACGTCGCGGCCGGCTGGCTGGGCGACATCGACCTGGCCGAGCGCCTGTCGGTCTATGTCCATATTCCGTTCTGTGAGCGCCTCTGCTGGTACTGCGGCTGCAACACGCGCGCGGTTCGCAATCCCGATCTTGTCAGCGCCTATGTCGCCGGTGTGGCCGACGAACTGGCGCTGATCGAAAAGGCGCTGCCGGGTCGGCCGACCGCCGGCGCCATCCACCTCGGCGGCGGCACGCCCAACAAGCTCTCGCGCGATGACCTGGGGACCCTGTTCCGCGCCCTGCGCCATGTCTTCAAGGTCTCGCCCGGCGCCGAGATCGCCGCCGAGCTGGACCCGGCGATTCTGACCCGTGACTGGGTGACCGCCGCGGCCTTCCACGGCCTGAGCCGCGTCAGCGTCGGGGTCCAGGACCTGTCGCCCCACGTGCAGGAGGCGGTCAACCGGCACGAGCCCTTTGCCGTCGTCGAGCGCGCCGTCGGCTGGCTGCGCGAGGCAGGCCTGAGCTCGATCAACTTCGACCTGATGTACGGGCTGCCGCGCCAGCGCACCGAAGATGTCCTGGCCACCCTCGACAAGGTGCTGACCCTGCGCCCCGAACGCCTGGCCCTGTTCGGCTATGCCCATGTGCCCTGGGTCAAGCCGCACCAGAAGCTGATCGATGCGTCCGATCTGCCGGGCGCCACCGAACGGCTCGACCAGAACGAGGCCGCGGGGGAGAAGCTGATCTCCGAAGGGTATGTCCGCATCGGCCTGGACCACTTCGCCGTGCCCGACGATCCTCTGGCCGTCGCCCTGAAGCAGGGCCGGCTGCGCCGCAATTTCCAGGGCTATACCGCTGACCCCCACATGACCCTGATCGGCGTGGGCGCGTCGTCGATCAGCCGGTTGCCGCAGGGCTTCTATCAGAACGACGCCACCGAGCTGGGATGGCGGCGGCGGGTCCAGGAAGGGCGGCTGCCGGTCTCGCGAGGCGTCGGCCTGACGGACGAAGACCGCTTCCGCGGCGATGTGATCGAAACGCTCATGTGTCAGCGGGCGGTCGATCTGGCGACGGTCTGCGCCCGCCACGGACGGTCTCTGAACGACCTCGAAGCCGAGCGGGCGGCTCTGAAGGCCATGGCCGAGGACGGCGTCGTGACGCTGTCCGGCGGGGCCGTCGAGATGACCGCCCTGGGCGAGCCCCTGATCCGCTCTGTGGCCCGCGTATTCGACGGGCGCAGCGGCGCGGCGTCGCGGTTCTCCCGGGTTCTGTAGGCGCCTCCACGCCGCAGCGTGGCGCCGAAACGAAAAAGGCCCGCCGGATCGCTCCGGCGGGCCTTTCCGTTTCAGGTCAGTCCGGACGTCAGGCGCCGGACTTGTTCGTCGGCAGCTTGCAGCCGCCGCCCACGCCCGAGGCCTGACGGCAGCTCAGGACTTCCTTGGGCGTGTCGGACTTGGCCGCGTAGTTGAGCACCCAGCCCGGCAGGCCGTCGGAGCAGGCCACTTCGATGTAGCCGTCGCCCGCGTCGGTCTTGCCGATGATGCGGGCGTCGGACACGACGCAGGAGCCCTTGCCCAGCGCCTTCAGGTCGTTGCTGATCTTGACGACCGAAGCAGCCTTGGGCGTGAACGAGCAGCCGTAGCCCTGCAGTTCGGCGACGATGCAGTTGTAGACCCTGCCGGCGCCGTCGGCGTCGAACACGGCGACGCCGCCGTCCGGACGGTCCGAACACTTCAGTTCGACCACTTCCTGACGCGCGACGCGGGCCGGGAACAGGGCGTACTTCTCGACCTTGCAGGGGAAGCCGGCCTTGGCGGCCAGGCGGCTGTAGAGGCCCGCCTGTTCGGTCTTGGCCTCACGGGCGTCGGTCAGGGTGCATTCGGCGCCGCCCGGCGCGTTGGCGCAGTCGATGGCGCGGGCGAGCGAGCCATTGCTGGCGCGTTCGAGCACGTAGCCCTTGCCGTCCTGGCAGGCGACTTCGAAGTAGATCGAGCCGTTGAGGGCCGACAGGATGTAGCGCTTGTCGGTGACGACGCAGTTCTTGCCGGAAGCGGCAGCGAGCGTGTCGACCATGGCCAGTTGGGCCTCGCGGCTGGTCAGTTCGCAGGACAGGTTGCCACCCGGCTCATAGGCGAGACAGGTGTTGGCCTTGACCTCCTTGGCCGCGTCGGCCGGGAAGGAGGCGACCAGGATGTAGCCGGGGCCGTCGGCGCAGGAGACCTCGAAGAAGGTGTTCTTCGTGCTGGCGCCGATCGAGCGGGCCTTGTCGATGGCGCAGGTGACGCCCGACTTGGCGACCAGCGGGGCCAGGGCCTGGACGGGATCGACGTTGCCCGGCAGCTTGCAGGCCAGCGGGCCCGGCTTGCCATCGGCGGTCGGCTTGCCCGTTTCGAGGCACGGATAGTAGGCGGGCGGGGTCGCGGCGTCCTTGCCGGTGATCAGCACGCCGCCGAGGCCGGGGTTGCAGGCGATTTCATAGTAGGCCTGCTTGGTCTTCGAATCGGCGCCGATCCAGCGGGCGTCGGCCACGGCGCAGTTCAGTCCGCTCGCGGTCACGAGAGCCGGCGCTTCGGCCATGCCTTTTTCCCGCGACTTGGCGTCCACACCATCAGCGGCCGCGGCGGGCTTCTTCGCCGCCATCACGCTTGTGGCGGGGGCCGCCACAAACAGGGCAAGAGCGGCCGCCAGGCCGATCTCGATGATCTTCATATCGTGCACTCCTGGCAGGTTCCTCGCGCGGACTTAAACGCGCGCTTTTTTCAAGGGTCAAGATCACGCAACCCACTGGCGGAATTGCGGCGCGGGGCTGAACGGCCGATGATGGCGCCATTCATCAGGGGTGCAGCACGTTGCGGGACGGCATTGAAGAGACGGCGACCGAGATCCGGCGTCCCAAACTGGACTATCCGTTCGAGACGGGACCGACTCCGGGCACGGGCGAGGCGCTGGATGTCGCACCCGGCGTGAAGTGGTTGCGCATGCCGCTTGGCGGGGCGCTGCAGTTCATCAATGTCTGGGCCATCGCTGACGGCGAGGGCTGGTGCGTGGTCGATACCGGCATGCAGACCCGCGATACCGCCCAGGCCTGGCGCGCGGCCTTCAAGGAGGGGCTGGAGGGCAAGCCGATCACGCGCGTGATCGTCACCCACCTGCACCCCGACCACATCGGCCTGGCCGGCTGGATGACGCGCAAGTTCGACTGCCGTCTGTGGATGACGCGACTGGAATATCTGCAGTGCCGCATGCTGGTGGCCGACACCGGCCGCGAGGCGCCTGAGGACGGCATCAACTTCTACAAGGCGGCAGGCTGGGACGAGGACGCGCTGGAAAACTACCGGACGCGCTTCGGCGGCTTCGGCAAGGCGATCTACCAGCTGCCCGACAGCTATCGACGGGTGAACGACGGGGAGGAGTTCCTGATCGGCGCCCACACCTGGCGGGTCGTGACCGGTTGCGGCCATTCGCCGGACCATGCCTGCCTCTACTGTCCGGAGCTGAAGCTGCTGATTTCCGGCGACCAGGTGCTGCCGCGAATTTCGTCGAACGTCTCGGTGTTTCCGACTGAACCGGAGGCCGATCCGCTGACCGACTGGATGGTCTCCTGCGCCAAGGTGAAGCGCGAGGTGCCCGACGAGGTGCTGGTGCTGCCGGCGCACAACGACCCGTTCCACGGCCTGCACGCGCGGCTCGATCACCTGATCGCCGGCCACGAGCGTTCGCTCGGCCGGCTGCAGGCGCTGCTGACCAAGGCGCCCAAGCGTGCGGTGGACGTGTTCGGCGCGCTGTTCGCCCGCCCCATCGGCCCGGACCTGCTGGGCATGGCGACCGGCGAGGGGCTGGCGCACATCAACTGCCTGATCGAACGCGGCAAGGCCGTGGCCGAGACCGACGCCGACGGGGTCATCTGGTACCGCGCGGCCTGAAAACCTTCCTCTCCGCGTAGCGGGGAGGGGGACCAGCCGAAGGCTGGTGGAGGGGCGACTCCGGGCTGGCCGGAAAGGTCGGAATTCCGGATGGGCAACTCGTGTTCGCGGTGACCCCTCCACCATGCTCCGCATGGTCCCCCTCCCCACGTCGTGGAGAGGAAGGTTTTACTTCACATGTGAACTTGATGTTTCGCATGTGAAGCATATAGTCGCGTTCGATGACTGAGCGCCCTCTCTTCTACGCCCTGCTGAAAACCGCCCAGAAGCGCGTCGAGCGCTGGGTGGAGGCGGAGGCGGCTCAGATCGAGGGCGTGACGGCGGCGCAGGCCGGGCTGGTGCTGTTCCTCGGCAGATCCGACGGCGCGGCCATCGGCGACGCCGCCGAGGCGCTGGACGTGGCCCCCTCGGCCATGACCGGACTGGTCGATCGCATGACGCGCGCGGGCTATGTCGAGCGCCGGCCGGACCCGACCGATGGCCGCGGGCAGCGGCTTTATCTGACAGAGCAGGGCTGGTCGGCGCGTGAGCGCGCCGTCGCCCTGCTCGATGATCTCAACCAGCGCATGAGCGACGGCCTGTCGGCGGAGGACGCAACGATCGTCGCCCGATGGCTGGAAGCCGTCGCCGGAAAATTCTCCAGGGAGGACCTGACTCATGACTGACCGCATCACCTCGCCCTTCGGGGCTTTCACACCGGCCCGCGAGGTCGTGGCCGGCCATGACCTGAGCGGCAAGACCGTGATCGTCACCGGCGCCGCCACCGGCATCGGCATCGAGACCGCCCGCGCCCTGGCCGAGGCCGGCGCCGACGTCGTCATCGCCGCGCGCAAGCCGGACCTGGCCGCCGCCGCCATCGCCGACATCGACAGGACCGCCCCGGGCAAGACCCGCTTCGAGATGCTCGACCTCTCGGAGCTGGCCTCGATCCGCGCGTTCGCCGGCCGCTGGGGGACCGCGCCCCTGCACATCCTGATCAACAACGCGGCTGTCATGGCCTGTCCGCTCGACCGCACCCATGACGGGTTCGAGATGCAGATCGGCACCAACCACTTCGGCCACTTCCTGCTCGGTGTGCTGCTCGCCCCGGCGCTGGAAGTCGGCGCGCGGCAGCAGGGCAAACCCGCGCGGCTGGTCAGCCTGTCGTCGATCGGCCACCGCCGGTCCGGCATCAACTGGGAAGACCCCAACTACATCACCCGCCCCTACGACAAGTGGGAGAGCTACGGTCAGGCCAAGACCGCCAACGCCCTGTTCGCGGTCGGCTTCCACAAGCGCTTCAAGGATCGCGGCGTCACCGCCAACGCGGTCATGCCGGGCGGCATCATGACCCCGCTGCAGCGCCATATGCAGCACGAGGAAATGGTCGCCATGGGCTGGATCGACCCGGAAACCGGCAAGATCCGCGACGGCTTCAAGACGCCCGAGCAGGGCGCCTCGACCAGCGTCTGGGCGGCGGTCGGTCCCGAGCTGGAAGGCGTCGGCGGCCTCTATCTTGAGAACTGCGGCCAGGCCCTGCCCTGGAGCAAGGAGTCCCCGTTCACCGGCGTCCTGCCGCACGCGCTCGATCCGGAAGACGCCGAGCGGCTCTGGGCGATCTCGGTCGAGACGGTCGGCGCGGGGTGAAGCGTAGCGTGGTTCGAGACGCGGGCCTGAGGGCCCGCTCCTCACCATGACGAAGAGAAGTGTAGCCCACCCTCGACGTCATCCTGAGGAGCGAGCCTCAAGCGAGCGTCTCGAAGGACGCACTCTCCCCATCAGGGTGAGGGAGGGCTAGACTCGATTTCATGACCCTGACGATCAGACCCGCCCAACCCGCCGACGCGCCGACCATTCTGCGGTTCATCCATGCGCTGGCCGAGTACGAGAAGCTGCGTCACGAGGCGGACCTGACGCTGGCCGATGTGGAGGCCTCGTTCTTCGGCGCGGCGCCCAGGGTGTTCTGTGACATCGCGGACCTGGACGGCGCGCCGGTCGGATTCGCGGTCTGGTTCTACAGCTACTCCACTTTCCGGGGGCGGCACGGGATCTACCTGGAGGACCTGTTTGTCGACGAGGCCGCCCGCGGGCACGGCGCCGGCAAGGCGTTGCTGGCCGGCCTCGCGCGGCGCTGCCGGGACGAGGGTTTGCCGCGGCTGGACTGGGCGGTGCTCGACTGGAACGCCCCGTCGATCGCCTTCTACGACTCGCTCGGCGCCGGGGCGCTCGATGGCTGGACCACGCGCCGGCTGACAGGCGAGGCGCTTGACCGGCTGGCGGGCCATCCGTGAGCGCGCCGCCGGTCACCGTGCTGGATGTCCCGGCCGAGGAAGCGGCGGCGATCCGTCGGGCGGTGCTGTCGGCGGATCTGGACACCCTCGGCCCGGGCCGCAGCCTGGCGCGGGCGGAGGACGCGGCGGACCTGGCGGACTTCCTGGCGGACCCCCGCGTATCGGACGCCATCTATGACCTGCCCCGGCCCTTTACCGGGGACACCATGGCCCGCTGGATCGCCGAGTCCGAGGCGCTGCGGCAGGAGGGGCGGCGGCTGCTGATCCTCACGCGCGACGAGACAGGGCGGATCGCCGGCTACAGCTGCGTCAGCGTCTGGCCGGAACGGTCGGCGGCGGAGCTGGCCGGCGCCCTGCGTGCGGACCGCCAGAGCGGCGGGCAGGGTGGGGCAGGCGCGCTGCACACCTTCGGCTGGATCTTCGCCACGCTCGGCGTACGGCTGATGGGGCTCACGGCGGCGCTCGACAATGTGCGGTCGGCGAAGCTGATCGATGCGGCCGGGTTCGTGCGGATGGGAACCCGCGACAGTATCCGCCCCGACGGTTCGACACGGGTGTCGCTCTACTGGGAAGTGACGCGCGACGCCTGGACGGCGCGCTGGGGGTAGATCCGGGAGCCGCAGTTTCGGGTTGCAAGCGCGGGAAAGCCGGATCACGCTCCGTCCGTTTGATGGAGAGCAACATCAATGATCCGATCCATGATCGCCGCTGCGGCCCTGAGCGGCCTGTTGGCCACCGCCGCCACGGCGCAGCCCGTGAACACGATTACCGCCTCGGACGGCCCCCCTGCGCCGACCCAGACGGCGACGACCAAGGACGGCAAGATCTGCAAGATTCTGGTCGTCACCGGCAGCCGCGTGCCGCAGCGCAAAATCTGCCTGACGAAGGAAGAATGGGCCGCCAAGTCGGCCGGCGCCAAGGAAGGGCTCGACGCCCTGACGCGCAATGGCCTGACCCGCAACTGCGTCGGTCAGCCGGGCGGGGCGTGCGGACAGTGATCGGGCGGCTGGTCCTCGCGCTGACCCTGGGCCTCGCGGTCTCGTCCAGCGCCCTGGCCCAGACGCCGGTCGTCGCGCCGGCGGTTGCGCCGACCCCCGCGCCGGCGAAGGTCGATCCTGACCTCGAGATCGTCTGCAAGCGCGTCGACGTCAGCGGCACGCGCATCCAGCTGCCCAAGAAGTGCATGACCCGCAAGGACTGGGCCGCCATGACCGGGCGCGGCAAGGAAGACATGGACGCCGCGATCCGCGCCGGCCTGGCGCGGAACGCCGTCGGCGGGACCTAGGCCCGCTCGAACACCGCCGCGATGCCCTGGCCGCCGCCGATGCACATGGTCTCGAGGCCATAGCGACCGTCGCGGCGGTGCAGTTCGCGCAGCAGGTTGGCGAGGATCCGGCCGCCGGTCGCGCCGATCGGGTGGCCCAGCGAGATGCCGCTGCCGTTGACGTTCAGCTTGTCGCGGTCGTCCCAGCCCCAGCCCTTGAGCACAGCCAGCACCTGCGGGGCGAAGGCCTCGTTCAGCTCGACCAGGTCGATGTCGTTCCAGCCCAGGCCGGTGCGCTTGAACAGCCGCTCGACGGCGGGCACGGGGCCGATGCCCATGCGGGACGGGTCGCAGCCGGCGGCGGCCCAGCTGACGAACCAACCCATCGGATCGAGGTTCAGTTCGGCGAGCTTGTCTTCGGCGACGACCAGGCAGGCGGCGGCGGCGTCGTTCTGCTGGCTGGCGTTGCCGGCGGTGACCACGCCGTCCTTCTCGATCGCACGCAGCTTGCCGAGGCTCTCCATCGTGGCGTCGGGCCGGAAGCCTTCATCCTTCTCGAAGATGACCGGGTCGCCCTTCTTCTGCGGCACGGCCACCTTGACCAGTTCGTCGTCGAACTTGCCCTCGGCCCAGGCCCTGGTCGCGCGCTGGTGGCTCATGACAGCGTATTCGTCGGACTGCTCGCGGGTGATGTCGTAGTCGCGGGCGAGGTTGTCGGCGGTTTCGATCATGCCGCTGATCACGCCGAAGCGGCTGATCGGCTGGCTCATCACCCGGCCGCGAGCCAGGCGGTCGTGCATGGTCACCGGTCCGGCGCGGGCGCCGTTGCGCATGTCCAGGCTGTAGTACTCGGTGTTGCTCATGCTCTCGACGCCGCCGGCGATGACCACGTCGGCCGCGCCGGTCTGGACCATCATGGCCGCGTCGATGATCGCCTGCAGGCCCGAGCCGCAGCGGCGGTCGAGCTGGTAGCCCGGCACGCTGATCGGGAAGTCGGCCGCCAGCAGCGACCAGCGGGCGATGCAGGGCGCCTCGCCGTTGCCGTAGCCCTGGGCGAAGATCACGTCGTCGACGCGGCCCGGATCGATCTTTGTGCGGTCGACGAGGGCGCGCAGGATCACCGCGCCGAGGTCGCCGGCGGTCATGCTGGACAGACCGCCCTGAAACTTGCCGACGGCGGTGCGGATGGGGCTGACGATGGCGACGCGGCGCATGGGACTTCCTTCTCAGCTGTCATCCCGGCGGTAGCGAAGCGAAGAGCCGGGACCCAGTCTTTCTTGTGGTGGCCCCTGGGTCCCGGACCGGCCTGCGGCCGTCCGGGATGACGGGGAGGGGGGTCAGATCGGGTCGTAGGGGAACACGGACGCCGACGCGCCCGCGTCGAAGAAGCTGTTCTTCATCGCCGGCAGGGCGACGTCGAGCAGGGAGCGCGGGCTCCAGCCCTCGACCTTGGCCATCGAGCGGATCGGGCGGGGCTGGTCGAACAGCACCACCTCATTGCCGCGCACGCCGAAGATCTGGCCGGTGACGTCCTTCGACTCGGGCGAGGCGAGGGCGACCGCCAGCTGGGCGACCTGGTCGGCGCGCATGGCGTTCTTCATCCGCTCGACGCGCAGGGCGCTGGCCTCGTCCTTGATCGGGATCGAGGCGATCATGCGGGTCCAGGCGAAGGGGGCGATGATGTTGGAGCGGACGTTCTTGATCGCCCCTTCCATGGCCAGGATGCGCGACAGGCCCATCACGCCCAGCTTGGCGGCGGCGTAGTTGGCCTGGCCGATGTTGCCGATCAGGCCGCTGGTCGAGGTGAAGTGGACATAGGAGCCTTCCTGCTGCTCGCGGAACAGCTCCACCGAGGCGCGGGAAACGTTGTAGGCGCCGCGCAGATGCACCTCGATGACCTTGTCCCAGTCCTCGTCGGTCATCTTGTGGAACATGCCGTCACGCAGGATGCCGGCCGGATTGATGATCGCGTGCAGGCCGCCGAAGGTGTCCTTCGCCTGTTCGATCATGCCCTTGACCGAGGCCATCGAGGTGACGCTCTCGGAGTTGGCCACGGCCTCGCCGCCGGCCGCCTTGATCTCGTTGGCGGTGATCTGCGCGGGGCCGGCGTCGCCTTCGTCGCCGCCCGAAACGCTGCCGCCCAGGTCGTTGACCACCACTTTGGCGCCCTCGCGGGCCGCCAGCAGGGCGCACTCCTTGCCGATGCCGCCGGCGGCGCCGGTAACCAGAACAACCTTGCCCTCAAGCACGCCCATGGCGGGTCTCCCTTGGATGATTTTTTCAGTCTTGCAGCCGTCTAAGCGCCGGACGTGGCGTTAGGCAAGCCTGTCGGCCTTGCGCAGGTCCGGGAACAGCTTCGCCCAGAGGCCGGTGACGACAAGCGCCGCCGCACCCCCGCCGGCGACCGCGATGATGGGGCCGAGGAAACGGGCCACCAGACCGCCGCGGAATTCGCCGAGTTCGTTCGAGGCGCCGATGAACAGGTAGGACACCGTCGCCACCCGACCGCGCATGTTGTCCGGGGTGACCAGCTGGATCAGCGTCTGGCGGACATAGACGCTGATCATGTCCGCCGCGCCCGCCACGGCGAGGGCGACCACGGACACCCACAACAGCGTCGACAGGCCGAAGACCACCGTGCCGATGCAGAAGATCGCCACCGAGACGAACATGATCAGCCCGGCCTTGCGGGTGACCGGGAAGGACGCGAGCCACAGGGCCATCGCCGTGGCGCCGACCGCCGAGGCCGCGCGCAGGAAGCCGAAACCCTCCGGCCCGACATGCAGCACATCCCGGGCGTAGACCGGCAGCATGGCCGTGGCGCCGGCAAGGATCACGGCTGCGAGGTCGAGCGAGATGGCGCCGAAGACGATCTTGTTGGTCCAGACGTAGGACAGGCCTTCCTTCATCAGCGCCCAGCGGGAGCCGGGCTGCACCTCGGGCTGGGCGTTGCCGCGGATCAGGGCCACGCTGACGGCGGCGGCGAGATAGAGGGCGAGGGCGACCCCGTAGGACAGGCCCGGCGAGATCGCCACGAGGAAGCCACCCAGGGCCGGACCGGCGATCGAGGCGCTCTGCCAGGCCAGGCTGTTCCAGGCGATGGCGCGCGGGAGCAGGGCGCGGGGCACGAGCATCGGCCCGAGCGCGGAACTGGCGGGTGCGAAATAGGCGCGCGCGGCGCCGAACATCCCTGCCGACAGCAGCAGCATCGGGATCGACGCGAGGTTCATCAGCGCCAGGGCGGTCAGGAGGGCGGCGACGAAGATTTCCCCCCCGTAGCAGGCCAGCAGGATACGGCGCCGGTTGTAACGGTCGGCGGTCTCCCCCGCGGGCAGAGCCAGCAGCAGGACGGGAATGAACGAAACCAGACCGATCAGGCTGACCATGAAGGCCGACCGGGGCACGTCCATGGTCTGCCGGGCGATGTCGTAGATATGCCAGCCGAGCGCCACCGACTGGATCTGCACGCCCAGCACCGCCAGCCACCGCGAGAGCCAGAAGCGGACGTAGTCCGTCTGGCCCAGCAGGGCGCGCATCGAGGTGTCGTCGGGCGGGGAGTCGGGAGAGTCGGACATGAGGCGCGCCACCTTCGCCGCTCGACGGCGGCCCTGCAACAGCCGTTGACGTCGCCGGACGGCGGCCCTAAGTCGCGGCCCTCTGTGGCGACAAGGGACGTGGGCGCGATGCGCGGCCTCCGACGAACGATCCGCCGCGCTGGACCAGCGCGCGCCTAGGCCGCCCCGGCCGTGAGGTCCGGGGCTTCGTCCCCTATCGCCTCCAGGCTGACATGACCCAGATCACCTACCGCTCCGAGCGTCCCGAGGACGCCCCGCTCATCACCGCCCTGATCGACCGCGCCTTCGGTCCCGGCCGTCATGCGAAGGCCGCCGACCGCCTGCGCGAGGGCAACCGGTTGATCGCCGACCTGTCGTTCACCGCCTGGGACGGCGATACGCTGGTCGGGTCCGTGCGGCTCTGGCCCGTCACGGTCGGCGGCGAGGCGGTCGTGTTCCTGGGGCCCATCGCGGTCGAGGCCGACCTGCGCAAGCACAGGATCGGCCAGACCCTGGTCGAAATGGCCTGTGACGCCGCCGCGAAGGCCGGCTGGCGCGCGGTGCTGCTGGTCGGCGACGCGCCCTACTTCGGACGGACCGGGTTCGACGCCGCGCCGGCGAAGGCCGTTCGCATGCCCGGCCCCGTCGACCAGCGCCGGGTGTTGCTCAAGCCGCTGCGCAACGGCGGGGCGGACGGGCTGGCGGGACCGGTGGCGCGAGCCTAGAGCCGCTCCAGGTCGCAGCCGCGCACCTCGAGGATCGGCCGAAGGGCCCGGTACGCCGCCGGGGTCCGCATCAGCGGGATCCGCGGATACAGGTGATGGATGATGTGGAACTGCATCCCCATCGAGCCGATGTTGCCGACCGCGCTGCGGAAGGCCCGGGTGTCATTGTAGCGGCCTCGGCCGGTCGCCGGGTGATGCGGCGCCCAGCTGAGAAAGAACTGGATGTAGGTCTGGCCCAGATGCCGCGGCAGCCACCAGAGCAGCGCCGCTTCCAGCGCATGGCCGGTCCAGGCCATGGCGAACAGGACCGCAAGATAGCCAAGCTGCGCGGCCACGGCCTGAAGGCCGGCGGCCTGGGCCTCCGGCGTGCCGAGGCGGGCGAGACATTCGCCGTAGGCCGCCTGGGCCTTCGACCCGGGCTGGCGTCTGCGAAGGCTGTTGCCGATCGCCTGCCAGGGGCCGTCGGCCTTGGTGCTGATGTCCGGGTCGAGCTCAGGGTCGTTGCAGTGGGTGTGGTGTTCGTAGTGGGTCAGCCGGGCGACCTGGTAGGGCAGCACCAGCGGAATGGTCGAGACGTAGCCGACCAGCTCGTTGAGCCAGAACAGCGGCTCGCCCTCGCGGGCGATGATCCGGTGCTGCGCCTCGTGCGACGGCAGGTAGCAGAGCATCACGTTCAGGACGGCGATCGGGAAGGCCGCCCAGAGCGGCAGGACGCCCAGGAGCGTCAGCGGCCAGAGCGAGAGCCAGACGGCGAGATTGGCGAGGCCCCAGGCGACCGAGCCCCAGGGCACGCCGCCCATGAACTGGTCGGCGATGTCCTTTTCCAGACGGTTGAGGGCTTTCGGGTCGAGCGCGCCGAGCGCGGTGGCGTCAGGAACAGCGATCATCACAGCCACCGTCCCGTCAGGGTGGCGATCCCGCCCCAGACGCCGCCGACGACCATGCCGACGGCCAGCGGCGCGACGTCGCCGGGCAGGGTCCAGCCCGCCAGGGTCGCGACCTGCGCGATGAGCGGCCCAATAAAGCCCAGACCGAACAGAAACGGCATGACCCTGAACAGGCCGCCGAGCACCTTGCGCATGCGTGATCCGATCCCTGTTCGCCAGGCTCCGACCGGTCCGTCGAAGCGCTCCCCGACACCAAACCTGACACACGCGTCATTTTTGGCAAGTCGGGCGCCGGCGTGCTTGTTGCTTTCCCCGGCGCGAGGGGCGTCTACATTGGCGGCATGAGTGATCCGAAACCCGGTCTGGACAGTGTGATCGCGGCAGCCAGGCAGGCGCCGGGGCGCGGCCTGCCGCCGGTGCATCTGTGGAACCCGGCGCATTGCGGCGAGATCGATATCCGCATCCGCAAGGACGGCGTGTGGTTTCATGAAGGCACGCCGATCGGCCGCGAGGCGCTGGTCCGGCTGTTCTCGACGGTCCTGCGCAAGGATCCGGACGGCTTCCACCTGGTGACGCCGGTCGAAAAGATGAAGATCGTCGTCGAGGACGCGCCGTTCATCGCCATCCGCGTCGACCGGGAGGGGGACGCCCTCGTCTTCCAGACCAACGTCGGCGACACCGTCGAGGCGGGCGCCGACAACGCCATCCGCGTCGAGATGGATGAGAAGACGGGCGAGCCGCGGCCCTATCTGCATGTTCGTCGCGGGCTGGAGGCGTTGATCGCCCGGCCGGTGTTCTATGAACTGGTCGAGATGGCCGGCGAGGGGGATACGCCGGAAGGACCGGCGCTCGGCGTCACCTCCAACGGCGCCTGGTTTCCGATCGGCCCGGCCGGGGCGCACAGGCTGTGACTCCGAAAGCCTCGCCGGACGAGCTGCGCGACTGGATCGCCGGGCGCCTCGACCCGCTGGACGACGCCCAGGGCTCGAGCCGGCCGCACATGTCGGACTTCGACATGAACCCGGACATGGCGCCGGCGGCGCCCGAGCCGGTCAAGCCCGCCGCCGTGCTGGTGGCTCTGGTCGAACGCCAGGCGGGTCTGTCGGTGCTGCTCACCCGACGTTCCGACAGCCTGCGCCGGCACACCGGTCAGGTGGCTTTTCCCGGCGGCCGGATGGACCCCGGCGAGACCGTCCAGCAGGCGGCCCTGCGCGAGGCGGACGAGGAGATCGGTCTGGGCTCGCACCACGTCACCCTGGCCGGCCTGTCGACGCCCTACCGCACCGGCACGGGCTATCTGGTGACCCCGGTCGTCGGGTTCGTGCCCCCGGACCTGGCCCTCACGCCGAACCCCCATGAGGTGGCGGAGATCTTCGAGACGCCGTTCGGCTTCCTGATGGACCCGGCCAACTACGAGCGTCGGCACTACGACATGCCCGACGGCCAGCGGCGGCATTTCTACGCCATGACCTGGGAGAACCAGCTGATCTGGGGCGCCACGGCCGGGATGCTGCGGGCGCTGTATGAGCGCCTCTACGGCGCGGCGATCGCCTGACGAAAACGTGGGCTTTGCAGGTCCGGTGCGGCGCCCTAAGTCCTGCGCCATGTCATCGACAGAGAGTATCGGCGTTCGGCCCTGGATGGAGCTGCCCGCGACCCGCGCGGTCATGGGGGCGCTCGAAGCGCGCGGCTACGCCGGCTGCGCCCGGTTCGTCGGCGGGTGCGTGCGCAATACCCTGCTGGGTCAGCCGATCGACGACATCGACATCGCCACGACCCTGACGCCCGACCAGGTCACCGAGGCCCTGGAGGCGGCTGGAATCAAGGTCGTGCCGACCGGCGTCGACCACGGCACGGTCACCGCCATCTCCGAGGGCCGGCCGTACGAGATCACCACCCTGCGGCGCGATGTCTCGACAGACGGCCGCCGCGCGGTGGTCGCCTTCACCCAGAACTGGGAGGAGGACGCGGTGCGCCGCGACTTCCGCCTGAACGCCCTCTACTGCGACGCCGAGGGACGGGTCTACGATCCGACCGGCGAGGGTGTGGCCGACGCGAAAGCGGGCCGCATCGTGTTCGTCGGCGACGCCATGACCCGGATCCGCGAGGATTACCTGCGGATCCTGCGATTCTTCCGGTTCCAGGCCTGGTACGGCAAGGGCGACGCCGATCCGGCGGCGCTCGCGGCCTGCAAGGCGCTGAAAGGAATGCTGTCGGGCCGCGCCGCCGAGCGGACCCAGAAGGAGCTGCTCAAGCTGCTGGCGGCGCCCGATCCCCGCGCCGCATTGCGCCTGATGGCGGCGACCAGCGTGCTGTCGTCCGTGTTGCCGCAGGTGAAGGCCCTCACACGGTTCGAGCGTCTGGTCGCCATTGAGTCCGAGCATTTCTTCGACATCGACGCGGAGCTTCGCCTGGCCAGCCTGCTGCCCGACGACGCCAGGGTGGCGCAGGACACCGCCGAGCGGCTGCGCCTGTCGAACGCCCTGAAGGACCGGCTGATCGCCGCCGCCGGTCGCGAGCCGCGCGTCGTCTCCTGGATGAGCCCGCGCGAGACCCGCCGCGCCGTCTACCGGCTCGGCGGCCGCGTGTTCGCCGATCGTGTGATGCTCGCCTGGGCGGCGTCGGATCGTCCGGCGGCCGCCACACAATGGCGGGCGCTGATTCCACTGGCCGAGACCTGGACGCCGCCGGCCTTCCCGCTGACCGGCGAGGACGTCGTCTCCGCCGGTGTGCCGCGCGGGCCGCTGGTCGGCCAGGTGCTGCGCGAGATCGAGGACTGGTGGATCGACCTCGACTTCCTCGACGACCGCATGGCGGCGGCGGAGCGGCTGAAGGCGGTCGCGCAGGGGATGGCGTTCTGAGGTCCTCCCCATCGGGGGAGGTGGCCCGGCGAAGCCGGGACGGAGGGGGTCCGCTCAAATCTCGGGTGACCCCCTCAGTCAGGCCTATGGCCTGACACCTCCCCCGTTGGGGAGCCTCCCTACGGCCACTTCACCGCCGGCGGCATCGAACTGAGAATCGACTCGACGTTGCCGCCGGTCTTCAGGCCGAAGGTGGTGCCGCGGTCGTAGAGCAGGTTGAACTCGACGTAGCGGCCCCGCCGGATCAGCTGTTCCTCGCGTTCCTCCGGCGTCCAAGGCTCGGCCATCCGGCCGGCGACGATCTTCGGATAGATATCGAGGAACGCCTCGCCGACATCGCGCGTGAAGGCGAAGTCGCGGTCCCAGTCGCCGCTGTCATGGTGGTCGTAGAAGATCCCGCCTGTACCGCGCGGCTCCTTGCGGTGCGCCAGGTAGAAATACTCGTCGCACCAGGCCTTGTATTTCGCGTGCCAGGCCGGGTCGTGGGCGTCACAGGCGGCCTTCATCGCCGCATGGAAGGCGGCGGTGTCCGGAAAGGCCTGGTCCCGCTGGTAGTCCAGCACAGGGGTCAGGTCGCCGCCGCCGCCGAACCAGCCCTTCGTCGTACAGATGAAGCGGGTGTTCATATGCACCGCGGGGACGCGCGGGCTGACCATGTGGGCGATAAGGCTGACGCCGGTGGCGAAGAACCGCGGGTCCTCCTGCGCGCCGGGCATGTTGGCGGCCATCTCGGGGGTGAAGGTCCCGAAGACCATCGAGGTGTGAACCCCGACCTTCTCGAACAGCCGGCCGTGCATCATCGACATGACGCCGCCGCCGCCCGCCTCGCGGACCCAGGGCTTGCGCTCGAACCGTCCGGGTTCGCCCGGATACAGGTCGGGGGGCGCGGCGTCCTCGAGGGCCTCGAAGGCGGTCAGGATCCGGTCGCGGAGCGATTCGAACCAGGCTCGCGCCTGGCCCTTGCGGTCGTCGAGAAGGGCTGCATCGGTCATGAACGGGCTTTTACAGCCTCTCATCGGTGCGTCCATGCAGCGCGGATATCCATATTCCCCACATGGTCAGTTGAAAAAGGACGAGACGCGCACTAATCGGTCCTGCCAACGGGGTTTCTTCGGGGCGACGCCGACCCAGATCGGGTCAGACAAGCGCACCGCTTCCAGAATGCTCCGCAAGGATTTGCGAGCCTCGCTTCCGGCGCGGCCTTTTTCGAAGGGTGATCTCAAGGTGGCCCACACCGCCGTGGACGCAACGAATCCCGCAGCCGGAGACGATCCCTCCCGGCGCGACTTCATCCATATCGCCGCCATCACCGCCGCCGCCGGCGGGGGTCTCGCCGCGGTCTGGCCGTTCGTCGCGCAGATGAATCCTGCGGCCGACACCCTGGCCCTCGCCAGCGTCGAATACGATCTGACCAAGATCGAGCCGGCGCAGCAGGTGACCATCAACTGGCGCGGCAAGCCGCTGTTCATCCGCAACCGCACGCCCGAGCAGATCGCGGCCGCGGTGAAGGACGACGGCGCCGCCCTGCGCGATCCGCAGACGGACGCCGAGCGCCACAAGGAGGGCAAGGCCCAGTGGCTGGTCCTGGTCGGGTCCTGCACCCACCTTGGCTGCGTGCCCACGGTCGGCGGCGGTGACTACGGCGGGTGGTTCTGCCCCTGCCATGGCTCGCACTACGACACCTCCGGCCGCATTCGCAAAGGCCCGGCGCCGTTGAACCTGGTGGTGCCCGAATACGCCTTCCTTTCCGACACCAAGGTCAAGATCGGCTGATCGAGATGAGCGGACATTCGACTTATCAACCGAGCAACGGTTTCGCCAAATGGCTTGACGCGCGCCTGCCCGTCGGTCGCCTCGTCTGGGACAGCTTCGTCGACTATCCGACGCCGCGGAACCTGAACTACTGGTGGACCTTCGGCGGCATCCTGTCGCTCTGCCTGGGCGTCCAGATCATCACCGGCATCGTGCTGGCGATGCACTACACGCCGAGCGCCGCAACCGCCTTCACCTCCGTCGAGCACATCATGCGCGACGTGAACTACGGCTGGCTGCTGCGCTACATGCACGCCAACGGCGCGTCGATGTTCTTCATCGCCGTCTACATCCACATGCTCCGCGGCCTCTACTACGGCTCCTACAAGGCCCCGCGCGAGGTGCTCTGGCTCCTCGGCTGCGTGATCTACGGGCTGATGATGGCCACGGCCTTCATGGGCTACGTCCTGCCCTGGGGCCAGATGAGCTTCCACGGCGCGGTGGTGATCACCAACCTGCTGGGCGCCTTCCCGATCGTGGGTGAAGCGATCACGACCCTGCTGTGGGGCGGCTTCGCGGTCGATGAGCCGACGCTCAAGCGCTTCTTCTCGCTGCACTATCTGCTGCCGTTCATGATCGCCGGCGTCGTGGTGCTGCACGTCTGGGCGCTGCACGTGGTCGGCCAGAACAACCCGACCGGCGTCGATCCCAAGTCCAAGGCCGACACCCTGCCCTTCACCCCGTACGCGACGGTGAAGGACGGCTTTGCGATGAGCGTCTTCCTGATCCTCTTCGCGGTGTTCCTCTTCTACATGCCCAACGCCCTCGGCCACGCGGACAACTACATCCCGGCCAACCCGCTGGTGACGCCGTCGCACATCGTGCCGGAATGGTACTTCCTGCCGTTCTACGCGATCCTGCGCGCGGTTCCCGAGAAGCTGATCGGCGTGCTGGCCATGTTCGGCTCGATCGCCTGCATCTTCGCTCTGCCGTGGCTCGATACGTCCAAGGTGAAGTCGATGCGCTACCGGCCGCAGGCCCGGCTCTACTTCTTCATCTTCCTGGTGGTGTGCGTGATCCTCGGCTTCTGCGGCGCCAAGCTGCCGGATGACCAGGTGATCCCGGGCCTGACCACGTTCGTTCTGGTCGACTCCGATCTGAACAGCTTCGTCTGGCTGTCGCGCGTGGCGACCCTCTACTACTTCGCCTACTTCCTGGTGGTCATGCCGATGCTGGGCCTCTTCGAGAAGCCCCTGCCGACGCCTGAAACCATCTCCTCGCCGGTTCTCGGCGGCGAACACAAGGACTGAGCCCCGATGCTGCGCAAAGTCACCCTGCTCGCGGCGGCGCTGCTCCTCGTCGGCGGTCCGGCCATGGCGGCCGCCAAGGCGCACGAGCCCGAGCCCGTCGCCTTCAGCTTCGAGGGCCCGTTCGGCCGCTTCAACCAGGTCCAGCTCCAGCGGGGCTATAAGGTCTATCGCGAGGTCTGCTCGGCCTGCCACAGCATGAGCCTGCTGGCGTTCCGCAACCTCGGCGACCCGAGCGGTCCGTTCTTCGATCCGGAATATTCGGCGGAGAAGGGTCTGACCTCGAACGACAACCCCGTCGTCAAGGCGCTGGCCGCTGACACCCAGATCCCTGATCTGGACAGTGAAACCGGCGATCCCATCCAGCGTCCCGGCATCCCGGCCGACCGCTTCCCGTCGCCGTTCCCGAACGCGATCGCGGCCAAGGCCAGCAACGGCGGCCTCGTGCCGCCCGACCTGTCGCTGATGGCCAAGGCGCGCGAGGGCGGTCCGGAATACATCGCCAGCCTGCTGCAGGGCTACGGGCCGCCGGAGCACGGTGTGACCCTGGCTGCCGGTCAGCACTACAACAAGTACTTCCCCGGCGGGATCATCGGCATGGCGCCGCCGCTCGCGGTGGACAAGGTGTCGTTCGACGACGGCACCAAGTCGACCGTCAAGCAGCAGGCGGAAGACGTCGCCGCCTTCCTGATGTGGGCCGCCGAGCCCAAGATGGAGGAGCGCAAGAAGATGGGCTTCTCGGTCCTGATCTTCCTGGTCCTGTTCTCGGGCCTGCTCTACGCCAGTTACCGGCGGGTGTGGAAGAACGAGAGCCACTAGGCTCTCCCGCACCGATCTGAATTGAAGGCCCGGGAGCAGTCCCGGGCCTTTTTTCATTCAGGGCTGAGCCAGAGCCGGCCGCTCGCGATGTCCAGCCGCAACCGCCAGCGCGACCAGAGATCCGTGCCGAGCGCGCCCGCCAGCGCCGGGTCGAGGTCCGGGGCGAGGGCGGCCGAGGCTTGCTCATAGAGCTCGCCCCTGAACGACAGGGCGCGCAGATGACCCGGGGCCTGACTGCGCGGCGCGGTCGCAGCGCCGACCCTGTCGGGCTGAAACACGGCGGCGGTCAGCCTGACCGACGCCCGGGCGCTGAGATCGATGGCGAACAGTCCCCGGCGGGCACGGCGGTCGTCCGAGACGGCAGCCTCGACGACCGGGACCCCCGCCGCCTCGAGCACGCGCAATGGACGCGCGCCCCGGGCCGGGCGCCCCGCCGGACCTGTCGTCAGCCGCAGACGGCAGGGGGCGAACCGCAGATCGACCACGACCCGGCGCAGCAGGTCGGCGCCGATGACGCCCGCGATAGGTGTTCGGAATCCCGGTGCGCGGTCATCAAGGTCTGCGACCGTGACGTCGACGCCCTCGAAGGTCTGGCCCGCCAGCCGGGCGCGGGCCGAAAACGTCGCGGGCAGGCCCTCCATCTGCGCGCGCGTCTCATGCAGCAGGGTGTGCGCCGCCGAGGGGTCCAGCAACCAGTCGCCGGCCACGCCGCCGATCTCCGCCGGCACGACCACGGCGCCGTTCTCGAACCAGCAGGCGCTGTCCCCTGCCTGCGCCGCGACGGGCAGGCTGAGGCCCAGGGCGAAGGCCAGCAACAGAGGCGAGGATGCTTTCACCCGCAGAGCGTGACCCGCGTTCAACAGAACGCCAAGCCTGAAGTCCGGGCGGAGGTTCGACATGGACAACGTCGCCAATCTGTCGGACCTCTGGTCACCGTTCCTGAGGGGGAGAAAGTCATGGCGGGCTGGACGCTCGGGGTCATCGGCGGTTCGGGTCTCTACGACATCGCGGGACTGGAGGATCGCGCCACCGTGCGGATCGACAGTCCGTTCGGCGCGCCGTCGAGCGATCTGGTCACGGGGCGAATCGGGACCACGCGGCTGGTCTTCCTGCCGCGCCACGGCGCCGGTCACGCGATACCGCCCAGCGCGCTGAACAGCCGCGCCAATATCGATGTCCTCAAGCGGGCGGGGTGCACCGACGTCCTGTCGATCTCGGCCGTGGGCTCCCTGCGCGAAGAGCTTCCGCCGGGCACGTTCGTTATGGTGGACCAGTACATCGACCGCACCTTCGCCCGGGAGAAGAGCTTCTTCGGGCCGGGACTGGTGGCCCATGTCTCGATGGCTGATCCTGTCTGCCCGCGCCTGGCCGGCCTTGCCGCCGAGGCGGGGCGACAGACGGGCGCGACGGTGGTCGAGGGTGGAACGCATCTGGTGATGGAGGGACCGCAGTTCTCGACGCGGGCCGAGAGCCACCTCTACCGCGCCTGGGGCTGCGACGTGATCGGCATGACGAACATGCCGGAGGCCAAGCTGGCCCGCGAGGCGGAGCTGCCCTACGCCTCGGTCTGCATGGTCACTGACTACGACTGCTGGCGAGAAGATGAGGCGGCTGTCGAGGTGGGGCACATCCTTGAAGTGATGCACGCCAACACCGCGAAAGCCCGGGCGCTGGTCAACCAGCTGGCGCTGTCCCTGCCGATGGAGCGCCCCGCCTCGCCGATCGACACCTGTCTGGACTGGGCGCTGATTACCGCTGCGGAGGCGCGCGACCCGGCGATGATGGCGAAACTCGACGCCGTGGCCGGTCGGGTGCTGTGACCATCCTCCCCACTGCGTGGGGAGGAGTTCGACTTTAAACCTCGCCCTTCGCGCCGCCGCTGCGGTGGAACAGCTGCAGTGTGCGAAGCATCGCCAGTTTCGCGCTGTCCTCATGGTAGCCGCTCGGCGCGACGAAGGCGTGGCCGGCGGGATAGAGCCATGCCGGCAGGTCAGGGTGGGCGGCGGTGATCGTCGCGACGTCGGCGGCCGGGATCGTTTCGTCCTGCGTCCCGAAATGCAGGATCGTCGGACAGCGCGGCGTCTCGTCGACATGGTCGATGATCCTGCCGCCATAGAAGCAGGCGACGGCCTTCAGGCCTTCGCACCGGCAGGCGGCCAGCCAGGCGCTCGTGCCGCCGAAACAGAAGCCGAGCAGGTAGACCGGCCCGTCCAGTGCATCGATCGCGGCCTGCACGACGTCCATCGCCGCCGCGCCCCAGCCCGCGGCCTCGCCGAGCGCCAGACGCTCGTCGAGGATCGAAAAGTCCGTGTCGCTGTCCGGGAAAGCGTTCGTCCCGTCGAGCAGGCTGGGCGCGATCACGTCATATCCCTGCTCCGCCAGCCCGTCGCAGAAGGCGCGGATGTGCGGCGTCACGCCCCAGATCGCGTGCAGCACCACCAGCCCGCCGCGACGGGCCTCGCCCGGCTGCGCATGCCAGGCGGCGAAGGGCTTGCCGCCGGTTGTCGCCAGGGCGATCCGCTCACCCATTCAGCCGGCCCCGTTGGCCTCGAACAGGGCCACCGTCCGCCGGCGGGCCAGCTCGGCGTCAGCAAGGTCGGACTCGGGCCGTCCGTCGTTGTTGAACCCGTGGCCTGAGGCCTCGTAGATCCACACCGGAACCTCCGGATGGGCGGCCTGCACTTTGGCCTTCACGTCGTCGGCCGGGATATGGCCGTCCTTGCGGCCCAGATGCAGCTCCACGGGGCAGGAGAGGGGCAGGGCGGCCATCCCGGCCACCTGACCGCCGTAGTAGCTGGAGCCGGCGCTGAGGCCCTTGCAGCGCGATGCCGCGAGCCAGACCATCGTCCCGCCGTAGCAGTAGCCGACGATGAACACCGGCCCGCGCGGCGCCAGGAAATCGATACAGGCCTGGATGTCGCTCATGGCGTTGTCCGGCCCGTTGGCCATGGCCAGCTGGACCGCCCGCTGGAACTCGGCCGGATCGTCATGCGCGGCGGTGAAGCCGGGCTGCTGCCGGTCGTACATCGACGGCGCCAGCACCTCGAAGCCACGCGCCTCCCACCGGGCGACGTCCTCGTGCACGAACTGGTCGAGGCCGAAGATCTCCTGAATAACGATGACCCCGCCCTTTCGCGGACCGGCAGGCTGGCCATGCAGGGCGGCGAAGGCGAAGCCGTCATGGCCGGAGGTCAGTTTGATGGTGTCGGCCATGGCGGTGGGTCCTCTGCTCGTCGGCGGAAGTAGTGCCCGGCGCCGGCGCATTCAGCAATCCTCCCCTCGCGGAGAGGTCTAGAGCGTCGGCGCGATCTCGGTCATCACGGCGCCGATCTCGTCGTGCAGCACCAGGTCGGCGTAGCGATCCATGTCCGTGGCCTCGCGGTTGACGATGGCCAGCATGGCCCCGTTGCGTTTGGCCAGCAGGGGAAAGCCCGCCGCCGGGAACACCACGAGCGACGAGCCCAGCACCAGGAACAGGTCGCAGGCCAGGGTCTCCTCCTCGGCCTGCAGCATCTGGTCCTGCGGCATCGGCTGGCCGAACGAGATGGTCGCGGTCTTCACAAGACCCCCGCACGACCGGCAGGCCGGGATCTCGCCGCGCTCGACGAAGGCCGCCTTCAGGTGATGCAGCTCATGCCGCAGCGCGCAGGTCAGGCAGGTGGCGTAGCTGGCGTTGCCGTGCAGCTCGATGATCCGCTCGTCGGGGATGCCGCTGTCCTGGTGCAGGTTGTCGACGTTCTGGGTGATGACGCTCATCACCTTGCCCGTGGCGACCATCCGCGCCACCGCGTCGTGGCCGGCGTTCGGCGCGCGACCGACCCAGCCGGCCGTGCCGTTGAACACCCGCGTCCAGGCCTCGCGGCGCATGTCCTCGCGGGCGACGAAGTCCTGGAACTGGATCGGCTTCATCTTCGACCAGACCCCGCCGGGACTGCGGAAGTCCGGGATGCCCGACTCGGTCGACATGCCGGCGCCGGTGAACACCACCACGCGCCGGGCCTCGTCGATCATCCGTGCCAGTTCACCGCGCCGGCTCATCAGGGCGCGAAACTCGAGCGGGCCTTCACGCCCCAGTGGCCTTTCTCGCAGGTGACGACGTAGATCGAATCGAACCCGCCGATGACGCTGCCGTCGGCGCGGAAGCGGCTGAAGCGGGTGTCGAAGTGAACCTTGTCTGCGCCCGCGTGGATCGCCTTGCGACGTTCCCAGGCGGAGTGGTCCCAGTCGCTCAGCGCGCCCTGATCGAACATCTCCGGCCTGTGATAGCCGGGCTCGATGATGGTCATGGTGTTCGACGCGAACCGCACGCTGGGGAAGTTGAAGGTCTCTTCCCAGGCGGGCAGGTTGCGGGCGTTGAACGCCGCCATGAAGGCGTCCAGGACGGCCTCTGCGGCGGCGATGGCGGCGGCGTGATCAGAGCTCATGACCCAAGCCTAATACGCCAACGCCATGACGGCCAATGCCGCTAGACGTTGAACCGGAAGTGCATCACATCGCCGTCCTTGACGATGTACTCCTTGCCTTCGGAGCGCATCTTGCCGGCGTCCTTGGCGCCCTGTTCACCCTTGAAGGCGACGAAGTCGTCGAAGGCGATGGTCTCGGCGCGGATGAAGCCCTTCTCGAAGTCGTTGTGGATCACGCCGGCGGCCTGGGGCGCGGTGCAGCCGACCTCGATGGTCCAGGCGCGGGCTTCCTTGGGGCCGACCGTGAAGTAGCTCTGCAGGCCCAGCAGGGCGTAGGCCTCGCGGATCAGGCGGTTGAGGCCCGGCTCGTGCAGGCCGAGGGTCTCGAGGAATTCGCTGCGCTCGGCCGGATCCAGCAGGGCGATCTCGCTCTCGATCTGGGCCGAGATCACCACGCTCTTGGCGTTGTCCGCCTTCGCGCGCTCGGCGACCTTGTCGGAAAAGGCGTTGCCCTTGTCGGCCGAGCCTTCATCGACGTTGCAGACGTACAGCGCCGGCAGCGCGGTCAGCAGCTGCAGCATGTGCCAGGCCTTGTAGTCGTCCTTGCTGATGTCCGCGGCGCGGGCCGGGCGGCCGGCGTTCAGCTGCTCCAGCGCGACGTTGATCAGGCGCAGGGTGTTGGCGGCTTCCTTGTCGCCGCCGGACTTGGCCTTCTTCTCGACGTTCGGCTTGCGCTTTTCGAGGCTCTCGAGGTCGGCGAGCATCAGCTCGGTCTCGATGATGTCCAGGTCCGACAGCGGATCGATCCGGCCTTCGACGTGGGTGATGTCGGTGTCCTCGAAGCAGCGCGCGACAAAGGCCACGGCGTCACAGTCGCGGATGTTGGCCAGGAACTGGTTGCCCAGGCCCTCGCCCTTCGACGCGCCGCGCACCAGGCCGGCGATGTCGACGAAGTTGATCCGCGAGGGGATGATCTCCTTGGAGCCGACGATGCTCGCCAGCACCTCAAGACGCGGCTCGGGCACCGCCACGTCACCGGTGTTCGGCTCGATCGTGCAGAACGGGTAGTTGGCCGCCTGGGCCGACGCGGTCTGCGTCAGGGCGTTGAACAGGGTCGACTTGCCCACGTTGGGCAGGCCGACGATCGCGACTTTCAGGGCCATGGAGATCTCGAACGAAAGGGTGGCGCGCCTATAGCCGATTGGCGCGGGATTGTCGTCAGGCCTCGCCGCCGTCGCGGGCCTGTTTGCGGGGGTCGGCCTTCGGGGCGGGCGCCAGGCGCATGACCTCGGCCTGGTAGCGCTCGTCGTCGCCGGCGGCGGCGAAGGGCAGGGCGTCGGTGATGGCGTCGAGCATCGGGTCCAGCCAGACCCGGTCGACCTTGTGCAGGTCGCCCAGCACGTAGTGCATCACCGCGTCCTTGTCGCCGGGATGGCCGACGCCGATGCGGGCGCGGCGGAAGTCGGCGCCGACCTGGGCGGTGATCGAGCGGATGCCGTTGTTGCCCGCCGCGCCGCCGCCGGTCTTCATCCGGAAGCGGCCGGGCGCGAGATCGATCTCGTCATGGAAGACGATGACGTCGGCGGGCTTGAGCTTGAAGAAGCGCGCCGCCTCGCCGACCGACCGGCCGGTCTCGTTGTAATACGTCTGAGGCTTGAGCAGCAGCAGCTTGACCGGGCCGTCCGGGGTCTCGACCTGGCCATCGCAGGCGAGGCCCTGGAAGCGGGCGCGCCAGGGGGCCGTGGCCCAGCGGCGGGCGATGGCGTCCATGGCCATGAAGCCGACGTTGTGGCGGTTCTTCTCGTACTTGCCGCCGGGATTGCCGAGGCCGGCGAGGATCAGCGTCATGTCGATCTCCCTGCGAGGGCCTCAGACGGCGACGGGCTCAAACGAAAACGGGCGAGCCATCGGCCCGCCCGCATCCAGATCAGGGTCGCGAGACCGATCAGGCTTCGGTGTCGCCGTCCGCGGCGGCCGCTTCGGACATACCGGCCGAGGAGACCTTCAGGGTCGCCAGCACGAAGTCGCGGTCGGCGATCGACGGGGTGACGCCCTTGGGCAGGGCGATGTCGCCGATGCGGATGGTGTCGCCCAGCTGGCTGTTCGACAGGTCGAACACCAGTTCTTCCGGAATGGCGTCGGCCGGGCAGTTCAGCTCGACGTCGTGACGCACGATTTCCAGCGAGCCGCCCTGCTTCAGGCCGGGGCAGACGTCCTGGTTCTTGAAGTGAACCGGGATGGCGATGCGGATGGTGGAGCCTTCCTCGACGCGCAGCAGGTCGAAGTGAATCGGCTCATCCGTCACCGGGTGGAACTGGATGTCCTTGGCGATGACCGGCTGGCTCTCTTCGCCGTACTTCAGCGTCACCAGGTGGCCGTGCAGCTGGCCGGTGTAGAGCGACTTGCGGAACTCGTTGACCTTCACCGAGATCGCGACGGGGCCCTTGGGGCCGCCGTACAGGATACCGGGCACCTTGCCGGCGCGGCGGGCTTCACGGGCGCCGCCCGTGCCGGTGCGGTCGCGGACTTCGACGTTGAGGACGATCTCGGCCATGGTCTTGCGGCTCTCAAAACGACGTCGCCGCGGCAGAAGAACTCCGCGCGGCGACGGTCGGTGAATTCAGGGTGGCGCTCGATACACGCTTTCAGCGGACGGCGCAACGCCGCCCGCTGAGACTCTTAGCGGCGAACCGGCGGCTTTTTCGCGGGCGCGGCGGCGGCGGTGCTCTTGCGGGCGGGCGCGGGGGCGACCACGGGCCGGATCGGCTCGGGCGGCATCGTCGCACCGGTCCATTTCACCACACAGGCGCCGGTGTCGATCAGGATGTGCTGGCCCAGGCAGAAGATGTCCTCGTAGTGCGGCTTGGACACGGCCAGGCACTGATAGAGGTTCAGCTTGGCCATGTTCAGGCAGTAGGCCGCGTTCGGCTCGGCCGACAGGGTGGTGATCGCGGCGAGGTTGGCGTCACCGGCTTCGCCGATGGCGGCCAGGGCGGCCAGCGTCAGGCCGCGCACGACCAGCGGCGACCAGGGCGGGGGCGTGGCGCCGGGCGTAAGGCCCAGCGGGGTCGCCGCGGACGGGCCGGTGCTGGCCTGCTGCATCAGCATGACGTCGGCGGCCTCGCCCGTCATCGGCGTGGCCGACAGCGACTTGGCGAGGATCAGCCGGGCTTCGCGGTTCGGCACGGCGATCTTGGACCAGGCGCTGTGCTGCACCGAATAGGCGGACTGCTTCACGGCGCGGCCGTTGACGACCATCCGCGCGCCCTCGTTGCCGAGCGCCTGCAGGATCAGGCCCGCGGCGCTGTCGGCGCCGGGCAGGATGGTGGCCATGTTGGGATTGGAGATCAGCTGGTCGCGCATGGCGATGCGCTGGGCCGGGTCGGCGGCCACCTTGCGCAGCTCGGCGACGAACACCGGATCCTGCAGCGCGACGATCGCGGCGTAGGCCACCGCGCCGCGCAGGAACTGCTTGGGCTCATAGGCCGCCGCGGTGCGCAGCGAGACCTGGATTTCCTCGCCGTTCTTGAAGTCGGGCGAGATGGCGTTGGCGCGCGCCATATAGCCGCGCCAGGCGCTGGCTTCCTGGATCAGGCTGGGCGCCAGGGTGATCGGCGGCGGGGCCGGCGGCGGGGGCGGCGGCATGTAGGGGGCGGGCTGTTCGGGTCCGCAGCCGGCCAGGACGGCGGCCAGGGCGAAGGCGGCAAGCGCCGGCGCGATACGCGCAGGAAGGAAAGATCTCATGATACGCAGCTTCCCCGTCACACCCCAACCTCGTCAATACAACGCGCGTGGACGGCGAGAATGTGACGGCCGGAGCTTAAGGCGCACTTTACGGGGGAATAACGGCAGCGGCTAGTCGAACAGCTTCGACACTGATTCCTCATTGGCGATCCGGCGAATGGCCTCGCCCATCAGCGGGGCGCAGGAGACAGCGCGGATCTTCTTGCAGGCCTTCACCGTGTCCGACAGCTCGATGGAGTCGGTGACCACCAGCTCCTTGAGCACCGATGCGGTGACCCGGTCGGCGGCGGCGCCCGAGAGCACCCCGTGGGTGACATAGGCCGAGACCTCGACCGCGCCCGCGTCACTCAGCGCCTTGGCGGCGTTGCACAGGGTGCCGGCGGAATCGACGATGTCATCGAACAGGATGCAGCGGCGGCCGGAGACCTCGCCGATGATGTTCATCACCTCGCTCTCGCCGGGACCGGAGCGACGCTTGTCGACGATGGCCAGGTCGGCGCTGAGGCGGTTGGCCAGCGCACGGGCCCGCACCACGCCGCCGACGTCCGGCGAGACGATCAGCAGGTCATCGGTCTTGCCGTAGTGGGCGCGGATATCCTCGGCCAGCAGCGGCACGGGCAGCAGGTTGTCGGTCGGGATGTCGAAGAAGCCCTGAATCTGGCCGGCGTGCAGGTCCATGGTCAGCACGCGGTCGGCGCCGGCCCGGGTGATCAGGTTGGCCACCAGCTTGGCCGAGATCGGCGTGCGACCGCCGGTCTTCCGGTCCTGCCGGGCGTAACCGAAATAGGGCAGCACCGCCGTGATCCGCCGGCCCGACGCGCGCTTCAGCGCATCGATGCAGATCAGCAGTTCCATCAGGTTGTCGTTGGCCGGGTAGCTGGTCGACTGGATGACGAACACGTCCTCGCCGCGGACGTTCTCGTCGATGGTGACGAAGACCTCGTTGTCGGCGAACCGCCGCACCTGGGCGCGGGTCAGGGGGACGTCGAGGTATTCCGCAATGGCGGTCGCGAGCGTCCTGTTGGAGTTGCCGGCTAGCAGCTTCATGGCGGCGACTCTTCGCGCTGGGAACGTTGGGCGGCTTCTAGCAGGGGAGACGCGAGGGGCAAGGCGGATTCTCTACTCTCTTCCTCCCCACTTGGGGGAGGGGACCATGCGGAGCATGGTGGAGGGGGATGCGCGGTGGTGAATCATCGAAGCACGGCCATCCCGGCCACCACCCCGCCTCCCACTCCACCACCCTTCGGGTGGTCCCCCTCTCCCAAGAGGGAGAGGTAGGCCTTCATCTCACGCCAGGACGATCGCCGGTCGGTCCAGTTTCGTCGCGGCGTCGGCCAGTGGCCGCCGCATACGGCGCGAAGATCTCGCCGTAGCTCCTCAACTCAAGGGCGCTGCGCGTCGCGGAGCGATGGGCCGAAAGGTAGCCCCTAGGCCACCTTCACCCGCGCCGCGCTCTCCGGCAGATCCTCACCGAACGCCCGCTGGTAGAACTCCGCCACCGTCGGGCGCTCGAGTTCGTCGCACTTGTTCAGGAAGGTCATCCGGAACGACAGGGCCAGGTCGCCGCCGAAGATCTCGGCGTTCTGGGCCCAGGTGATCACCGTGCGCGGGCTCATGACGGTCGAGATGTCGCCGTTCATGAAGGCGTTGCGGGTCATGTCGGCGACGCGGACCATGGCGGCCAGGGTGCGGCGGCCTTCGGGCGTGGCGTATTTCGGGTTCTTGGCCAGCACGATCTCGGCCTCGGAGTCGTGGTCGAGGTAGTTAAGCGTGGTGACGATCGACCAGCGGTCCATCTGGCCCTGATTGATCTGCTGCGTGCCGTGATAGAGGCCCGTCGTGTCGCCCAGACCAATGGTGTTGGTCGTCGAGAACAGGCGGAAATAGGGGTTGGCGCGGATCACGCGGTTCTGGTCCAGCAGCGTCAGCTTGCCGCCGGCTTCCAGCACGCGCTGGATCACGAACATCACGTCCGGACGGCCGGCGTCGTACTCGTCGAACACCAGCGCCATCGGGCGCTGCAGGCACCACGGAAGGATGCCTTCGCGGAATTCGGTGATCTGCTTGCCGTCCTTCAGGACGATGGCGTCCTTGCCGACGAGGTCGATGCGGCTGACGTGGCTGTCCAGGTTCACGCGGACCATCGGCCAGTTCAGCCGGGCGCAGACCTGCTCGATGTGGGTCGACTTGCCGGTGCCGTGATAGCCCTGGATCATCACCCGGCGGTCGAAGGCCAGGCCCGCGACGATCGCCAGCGTGGTCTGCGGATCGAACCGGTAGGACTCGTCGATGTCCGGCACGTGCGAGTCGCGATGGCTGAACGCCGGGACCAGCATGTCGGAGTCGACGCCGAAGACGTCGCGGATGGAAACCTGCTTGTCGGGGACGAGGCCCAGCAGGGGGTCGGAAGCGGTGTCGATCTGATCAGCCATGATGATTGATCGATTAGCGCCTTATCAGCGTTCAGCAAACAATCGTTCGAGGAAAAAATGGCGCCGACGACATGATTGACGGGCGAAGGATGGGTGCGTGGCTGGCCTGGGCCCGGCGCGAGGTCGGTCTGCTGGCCGGACTGCTGGGGCTGGCGATCGCGGTCCAGGCCTTCCTCGCCATCGCCGACGAGGTGGCCGAGGGCGAGACGCGGCGGATCGATCTGGCGATTCTGATGAGCCTGCGGTCGGGGGCGGATCCCTCCGTGCCGCTGGGGCCGGCCTGGCTGACCACGGCGGCGATGGACGTGACGGCGCTGGGCTCGGTGACGGTGCTGGGGCTGGCGGTGCTGTTCGTCGCCGGGCTGTTCGCGGCGCTGCGGCGCTGGCGTGAGGCCGGGGTGCTGCTGGCCGCTTCCCTCGGCGGCGTGGCGCTGAGCCAGGGGCTGAAGGCGCTGTTCGGCCGCGACCGGCCCGACGGGGCGCTGCATCTTGTCGAGGCGATCAACGCCAGCTTCCCGAGCGGTCACGCGATGCTGTCGGCGGTGGTCTGGCTGACGCTAGGGGCGCTGGTCGCAAGGTTCGCCACGGACCGGCGGGTCAAGGTGTTCGGCCTTGTCGGGGCGGCGGCGATCGCGCTGCTGGTCGGGCTCAGCCGCGTGTATCTCGGCGTCCACTGGCCGTCGGACGTGCTGGCCGGCTGGTCGCTGGGCGGCGCCTGGGCGCTGGCCTGGTGGCTGGCCGCGCAGGGGCTGGACCGGTGGAGGCCGGTGGGCGCCCGCTCCTCCCCGGAAGCCGAAGGCTGAGGGGGAGGGGGACCGCCGGGACGGCGGTGGAGGGGCGGCGCGGGGGTGAGCGGCGCGATCCTGAACTCCGGTCTGTCCGGGGAGTCCGGCGCCGCCCCTCCACCATGCTCCGCATGGTCCCCCTCCCCGCTACGCGGAGAGGAAGGTTCAGGCCAGGCCCGCCTTCTTCAGCGTCTTCCAGGCCTTCAGCACGCGTTGCAGCTTGTGCTCGGCGCTACGGTCGCCGCCGTTGGAGTCGGGGTGGCACTTCTTGACCAGCTCGGTGTAGCGGGTGCGGATCAGCGCCCGGTCGGCGGTGTCGGGCAGGTCGAGGTCGGCGAGGGCGCCGCGCTCCAGCTTGCCCAGCGTGCGGCCGTCGGCGCGGGCGGCCGGGGCGTCGACGCCAGAGCGGTCGGCGCGGCCGAAGCCGAACAGGCTGAACGGGTCGTTCCAGCCCATCGGGCCCTTGGCCTGGGCGGCGGCCTCACGCGAGCGGTTGGACGCCTTGAAGCTCCAGGTCGGCCGCTCGCCGGTGGCGCGTTCGGCCTGGGCGCGGGTGATCGCATCGTCGGTCATGCCGGCGAAGAAGTTCCACTGCTTGTTGTACTCGGCCGCGTGCGACTGGCAGAAATGATAGAACTGCCCCGGCATGTCGCGCGACTTCGGCGCCCGCGCGGTGGCCACGCTCAGGCAGTCGGAATGCTCACAGCGACGCTCGCCCGGTTTGAGGGCGTTGACGTCGGCTTCCGCCTCCGCTTCCCCCGGCTTGGGAGGGCGGACCCGGATGTCGACAAATCTGGGACGGTATTGAAAGGCGTTCGCCATGAGCCGAAGTATGAGGCTCAACCTTTCTCATTCAAGAATTGACCTTCGAAAAATGACCTCCGTATCGGACTCAATCCGCAAAAAACTGACCGACGCGTTTTCTCCGTCACGCCTGGAGGTGGTCGACGACTCCGCGCGGCACGCCGGACACGCCGGCGCGCGGGAGGGCGGGGAGAGCCATTTCAACGTCCTGATCGAGGCCGATGTATTCGCCGGGCTGAACAAGGTCGCCCGTCAGCGGCAGGTCTACGGCGTGCTGTCGGACCTGCTGGCCGGGCCGGTGCACGCGCTGTCGCTGAAGGCGCTGGCGCCGGGGGAAGGCTAGCCCCGCACCCCGTTCAGCGCCCTTTCCAGGTCGGCCTGGCGGAAGGGCTTCTGCAGCAGCGGCGCGCCGCGGTGGTCGTCGCTGAGACCGCTCTGACCGTAGCCGCTGGCGAAGATGTAGGGCACGCCGCGGGCCTTCAGGGCGTCGGCGATCGGAAACACCGGCTGGCCGCCGAGGTTCATGTCGAGCACCGCCACGTCGATCTGCGCGTCGGTGGCCAGCGGCAGGGCCTCGGCGATCGAGGCGGCCGGGCCGACGATGTCGCAGCCGAAATCGGCCAGCATGTCCTCGAGCAGCATCGAGACGAGCATCTCGTCCTCGACCACCAGCACCCGCATGCCGGTCAACGCCCTGTCCGTCACAGCCTACCCTTCCTGCCGGCGTCACACGCCGGTCCCCCAATCAATCGCAATGCGACCGATCGTGCGAAAACGCGCCGGCGGCCATCCGGTTCCAGGCAAATCAGCCGGATTCGATCCATCCGCCGTCGGCGTCCATCCGCGGGCTGATGCGCAGTTCGGTGATCTGGTTGCGGCGCCGGCGGGCGACCTCGAACCGGTGATTGAACACTGCGAAGGTCTCGCCCTCCTCGGGGATCTTCTCGACCTCCTGGATCAGCAGTCCGGCGATGGTCACGGCCTGGTCGTCCGGCAGGTCCCAGTCGAGCGCGCGGTTCAGGTCGCGGACAGTGACCGTGCCGGCGGTCTCGACCCAGCCGTCGGGCTGGACCTTCACACCTTCGACCGTGGCGTCGTGCTCGTCGTCGATCTCGCCGACGATCTCCTCGAGAATGTCCTCCAGCGACACCACCCCCTGCAGGCCGCCGTACTCGTCGACGACCAGGGCGAAGTGGTTGCGCTTCTTGAGGAAGGCGTTGAGCTGGTCCTTCAGTTTGGTCGTCTCGGGCGTGAACCACGGCTTGCGCGCCAGGCCCATGACGTCGAGGACGTCGAGGTCGACGTCGGTCTGGGCCATCACCTTGACCAGGTCCCGCACGTGCAGGACGCCGACGATGTTGTCCTGGTCGTCGCGCCAGAGCGGCAGGCGGCTGTGGCCGCAGTCGAGCGCCTGGCGGACCAGTTCGCGCGGCGGCAGCGAGGCGTCGAGCATCTCGACCGACTTGCGGTGAACCATGACCTCCGAGACGTCCATCTCCGACAGGTCCAGCACCCCGCCCAGCATGCGGCGGTCGCGGCTTTCGACGACCCCTTCGGAGTGGTGATACTCGACCGCGCCGCGGATCTCCTCGTGGGCCGCGAGGACGTCGGTCTCCATCGACAGGTTGATCCCGAACGGCCGCAGGGTCTGGCGCACGATCCACTGCGCGCCCCGGGCCAGCGGGCCGAAGATGCGCACCGTCCAGTAGGTCGGCAGCGAGAGGAAACGGGCCACGATTTCGGGCCGGGTGATCGCCAGGGTCTTGGGCAGGATCTCGCCGAACACCACCACCAGCACGGTCATGATCACGGTCGAGGCGACGACCCCGACCGGGCCGGGGAAGGCTACCGCCAGCACGCTGGTCGTCAGGGCCGAGGCGCCGATGTTGACCACGTTGTTGGACAGCAGGATCGCGCCGATCATGTTCTCCTGGTCGCCCATCAGCCGGTTGACCCGGGCCGCCGCGCGGTCCCCGTCGCGCTCGAGCTGGTGCATGCGGCCGCGGCTGGCGGCCGTCATCGAGGTCTCGGCCGCCGAGATGAGCGCCCCGATCCCGAGCAGGATGATCAGGGCGGGGGCGAGGGTCGCGATCATGGCCGCAATCACGGCATGGCTCCTTGTTCGATCAGGAAGCGGCGCAGGGTGTCAGGATCGACCCCTTTCGCCGTAAACGCCTCGCCGATGCGGCGGGCGAGAATGAAGGTCAGCGCGCCGCCCTGCGCCTTCTTGTCCTGACCCATGTGATGGATCAGGCGGTCGGCGCTGAACGGATGGCCGGGAACATCGGCCATGCCGGCAGGCAGACCAGCGGCCTTCAGCGCCCGCTCGACCCGCGCGGCGTCGTCGGGGTCGCACAGGCCGAGCGCCGCGGAGAAGCGGAACGCCAGGCCGCAGCCGGCGGCGACCGCCTCGCCATGTTTGAGCGTTTCGCCGTAGCCGGTCTCGGCCTCCAGGGCGTGGCCGAAGGTGTGGCCGAGGTTGAGCAACGCGCGGCGGCCCTGTTCGGTCTCGTCCTCGGCGACGATTTCGGCCTTCATCTCGACCGACCGGCCCACGGCATGGGCCAGGGCGTCGATGTCGCGGTCCAGCACCGCCGCGCTGTTGGCTTCCAGCCAGGCGAAGAAGGCCGCGTCGCCGAGCATGCCGTACTTGATGACCTCGGCGTAGCCGCAGGCCATTTCCCGCGCGGGCAGGGTGCAGAGCACATCCAGATCCGCCAGCACCAGCCTGGGCTGATGGAAGGCGCCGATCAGGTTCTTGCCGCGCGGGGTGTCGATCGCCGTCTTGCCGCCGACCGAGCTGTCGACCTGGGCCAGCAGGCTGGTCGGGACCTGGATGAAGTCGATGCCGCGCTTGTAGATCGCCGCCGCGAACCCCGCGAGATCGCCGACCACGCCGCCGCCGAACGCCACGATGACGTCGCCCCGGTCCAGCCGCAGCTCCAGCAGCCGGTCGCTGAGGTCCGCCAGCCCCTCGAAGCTCTTGCTCTCCTCGCCCGCCGGAACGGTGATCACATCGACTGCGACCCCGGCCTTCTCCAGAGAGACCGACAGGCGCTCGCCATGGTGCTCGCCGACATTGCTGTCGGTGACGATGGCTGTGCGCTTCGTCTTCAGCAGCGGCGCGATCCGTTCGCCGGCGCGATCGATCAGGCCGGGTCCGACGACCACGTCATAGGCCCTGCCGCCCAGGGCCACGGGATAGCTGCGGGTCACGGCTCGGCTCCGGCCAGATGGGCGGTCAGGGCGCGTACGACGGCCTCGACGGCTTCGGTGTGGGGGGTGTCGCCTGTTTCGACGATGATGTCGGCCTGGGCGTAGAGCGGGTTCCGCTCGGCCGCCAGCGCGGTCAGCACCTCCAGCGGGTCCTTGCCGCGGACCAGCGGCCGGGTGTCCTTGCGGCCGATGCGGCGCGCCAGCAGCTCCAGATCGGCCTTCAGCCAGATCGAGATGGCCCGGTCCTTGATCAGCGCCCGCGTCCCGGCGTTGACGAACGCCCCGCCGCCGGTGGCCAGCACATGCGGGCCCTCGTCCATCAGGCGCGCGATCACGCGGCGCTCGCCGTCGCGAAAGGCCTCTTCGCCGAAGCTTTCGAAGATCTCGGAGATTGTCCGTCCCGCCGCCGCCTCGACCTCACTGTCGGCGTCGCGAAACGGCAGGTCGAGCACGGTCGCCAGCCGGCGGCCGATACTGCTCTTGCCCGCGCCCATGAGGCCGACGAGGGCGATAGTCTTGCGGCGAAGGCGGGGGTCGGCGGTCATGGCCGTGCTTGGCTTACACGACAGAGGCGGGGGGAGCCAAGCGCTGTCCCGAATTACAGGCAGGAGTGGAACCCGCTGCCCCTCGAATGGAGAGGTGCTAAGGTGGCCCAATGCGTATCGTGACGTTCGCCGCCGCCATCGCCCTCCTCGCCGCGCCGGCCGCCGCGCAGGTGGCCGTGTCTTCGCTGGCGCCGCCGGATTATTTCTCGCTCGGGGATCGCGAGAGCGGAATGCCGCAGGACCTGTGGGCCGGCACGTCGGCGCAGGTCACGCGGGAGATGCTGCCGCTGGTTGGGCGCAAGCCGCTCAGTCCGGCGGCGGCGGCGCTAGCGATCTCCGTGCTGGGCGCTGGCGTGGCCGGGCCGGAGGGCGCGGGGCGTGATCCGGATGTGGCCGCCGCGCGGGTGCAGGCCCTGCTGGCGCTGGGCGATGGCCGCACGGCCTGGGCCGCCGTCGAGCGGGCGCCGAACGTACCGACCAACGCCGATCTGGCCCAGGCGGCCGCCGAGGCCGCGCTGATCGCCGGGCAGGATGACGTCGCCTGCCGTGTCTCCGACCAACTGACTGTCGGCCGGGGCGAGCTCTACTGGCTGCGGCTGCGGGCCTACTGCCAGGCGCGGGCCGGGCAGACGGATGCGGCGCAGCTGACCTTCACCCTGGCGGGCGAGAAAGGCCGCGATCCGGTCTACGCCCGGCTGATGGGCGCGATGTTGGCCGGCGCCGGCGATCCCGGCGCGGCCTCGCTGCGCAATGGGCTGGAGTTCGCGCTGTCCCGACGGCTGGCGCTGGACCTGCAGGCCGCCCGGACGGGCGCCTCGCCCGCGGTGGCGGCGGCGCTTTGGCCCGCGACGCCGACGTACGAGACCGAAGAGGCCACCGTCGCCCGGTCGCTGATCGCCAGCGCCGCGACCACGCCCCGGCTCTTCGACATGCTGCTCGACGAGGCGGACGCCGCCACGCCCAAGGCCCGGCCGGTGCTGGTCGGGCGGATCCTGCTGCTGGAAGCGATGGGCGGTCAGCCGGGGCCGGAAGCCCGGGCGCGGCTGGCGCGCGCGGATGCCGGCAAGAGCGTGGCCTCGCCGATGCTGCTGCTGGCGCTCGACCGGGCCGCCGGGCAGGGCCTCAAGGGCGAGGCGACCCTGCTGGCGCTGGCGATCGCGTCGGAGACGGGATCCGCGGGTCCGCCGCCGCTGGATCGCGCCCGGATCGTCGGGGCCCTTCGCCGGGTCGGTCTTGCCGACGCCGCCCAGGCCTTCGCCATTGAGGGTCTGCTGGTCCCGGCCAAATGAGCGAAGGCTGGACCGAGGCCTTTCTCGAAATGATGGCGGTCGAGCGGGCCTCGGCGCGCAACACCCTGACCGCCTACGGCAAGGATCTGGTCGACGCCGCCGGCTTCCTGAAGACGCGCGGACAGGATCTGGCCGGCGCCACCTCAGAGGATATCGAGGCCTGGTTCGCGGCCATGGGCGCAGCGGGCCTGTCGCCGGCGACGGCGGCACGGCGGCGGGCGGCGGTGCGCCAGTTCTACCGCTTCGTGCTCGGCGAGGGCTGGCGGACCGATGATCCCTCCCGGCGCGTCGAGGCGCCGAAGCAGGGGCGGCCGCTGCCGAAGGTGCTCTCCCGCGACGAGGTCGAAAGGCTGATCGCGGCGGCCTCGGCCAGGGACGGCGCGCAGGGCCTGCGCCTCGCCTGCCTGATCGAGATCACCTACGCGTCCGGCCTGCGAGTCTCGGAGTTGCTGGCCCTGCCGCTGACCGCGCTGGCGCGCGATCCGGCCTTCCTGATGGTCAAGGGCAAGGGCGGCAAGGAGCGGCTGGCCCCGCTGAACGCCGCCGCGCGGACCGCCGTGAAGGCCTGGCTGGAGGTCCGCAAACAGTTCATCCCCAAGGGGGACGCCGCCAATCCCTGGCTGTTCCCGTCGCGCGGCAAGGGCGGGCGGCTGACGGCCCGGCGGTTCTCGCAGCTGCTCGAAGAGGCCGCCGCCGGCGCGGGGATCGACCCGGCGCGCGTCAGCCCGCACGTGCTGCGCCACGCCTTCGCCACCCATCTGCTGGAGGGCGGGGCCGATCTGCGCGTCGTCCAGACCCTGCTGGGCCACGCCGACATCGCCACCACCCAGATCTACACCCACGTCGCGGGCGAGCGCCTCGCCGAGGTCGTGCGAACCAAGCATCCGCTCGCGAAAAAGCCCTGACATATGGTAGGGGCTTTGCCGACTCGGCAGCCAGCCCACAGGACACCTCCCCCATGTCGGATACCCGCGACTCCAACGGCGCCATCCTCGCGGACGGCGACAGCGTCACCCTGGTCAAGGACCTCAAGGTCAAGGGTTCGGGCGGCGTGACTCTGAAGCGCGGGACGCTAGTGAAGAAGATCCGCCTGACCGGCGACCCCGACGAGATCGAGGCCAACGTCGACAAGGTGCGGGGTCTCGTCCTGCGGACGGAGTTCGTGAAGAAGGCGTAGGGCGTGGTTCGAGACGCGGACCTGAGGGTCCGCTCCTCACCATGACGGGCGACTGTGCGGTCCGCCTCTGTTCGTCATCCTGAGGAGCGATCCGACGGGATCGCGTCTCGAAGGACGCACATCCTTGACGCACCGCAGCACGACCTTCAAACATCCGTTCGCAATCGCAAAAGCCGAACAGGGATCAGGCCGATGAAGACGCCGCGCGGGTTTTTCAAGCCTCTGGCCATCGGCGCCCCGGCGCCGCTGCGGGACCTGCCGGTGCGGGTCGAGCGGATGATCCACTTCGTCCCGACCCATCTGGAAAAGGTCCGCGGCAAGGTCCCCGAGATCGCCCCGACCGTCGACGTCATCCTCGGCAACCTTGAAGACGCGATCCCCGCCGACGCCAAGGACGCGGCTCGCGCCGGCTTCATCGAGATGGCCAACGCGACCGACTTCGCCGCCCTGGGCGTCGGCCTCTGGACCCGGATCAACTGCCTCAACTCGCCCTGGCATCTGGACGACGTGCAGGACATCGTCGCCGGCGTCGGCGACCGGCTGGACGTGATGATGGTGCCCAAGGTCGAGGGACCCTGGGACATCCACTACATGGACCAGTTCCTGGCGATCCTCGAGGCGAAGCACGGCCTGAAGAAGCCGATCCTGCTGCACGCCATCCTCGAGACGGCCGAGGGCGTGAACAACGTCGAGGCCATCTGCGCCGCCAGCCCGCGCATGCACGGCATCAGCCTGGGTCCGGCCGACCTGGCCGCCAGCCGCCAGATGAAGACCACCCGCGTCGGCGGCGGCCACCCGTTCTACAAGGTGATGGAAGACCCGCGCGACGACGGCCAGCCGCGCCTCAGCGCCCAGCAGGACATCTGGCACTACACCTTCGCCAAGATGGTCGACGCCTGCGCCGCCCATGGCATCAAGCCGTTCTACGGCCCGTTCGGCGACATTTCGGACGCTGACGCCTGCGAGCAGCAGTTCCGCAACGCCTTCCTGCTCGGCTGCGCCGGCGCCTGGAGCCTGCATCCGAACCAGATCGCCATCGCCAAGCGCGTCTTCAGCCCCGACCCCGGCGAGATCGCCTTCGCCAAACGCATCCTCGAAGGCATGCCCGACGGCACCGGCGTGGTGATGCTCGACGGCAAGATGCAGGACGACGCGACCTGGAAACAGGCCAAGGTCATGGTCGACTGCGCGAAGCAGATCGCGGCTAAGGACCCGGAATACGCGGCGCTTTACGGGCTCTGATCGCCGGGGACATGTACCGCAGGTACGTGTCCCCTAATCATCCCGGTCGCTGGATTGGGGGACACGTACCTTCGGTACATGTCCCCCACTACCGCCTCGGCGTATGCAGCATCTGGCCGTTGCCGGTGGCCAGCAGGCGGCCGTCCTCGCTCCAGACCTGGCCGCTGCCGTGGATCAGGCCGCCGTGGGCTTTCTCCGACCGGGCGTCGACCAGCAGCCAGTCCGACCCCTGCGGGTGCTCGTGGAACCAGACGGCGAGGTCCAGGCTCGGCGCGATGTAGTCGGCCTCTGGCGGCTGGGACCGGCGATGCGCGGGCCAGAGGATGGTGTCGATCAGCACGAGCGAGCGGGCGCAGTCGGCGAACACGTCGACAGGCTCGAAGTCGAGGAACCGCTGCCACTGGCGGATCGGCGCGCCCGGCTCAAGCTGCTCGCCCCAGGGAATCCAGACCAGCGGACGGGTCTCAAAATTGGCCCAGAAGGGATGCTTCGGCGCATCCGCCGGCAGGTAGTGCTCGTTCGGCTTCAGCTCCGCCGGCGGCGGCGCGGCGACACGGGGCGTCGCATCGACCTCAGGCCCTCCCTCGCGGTTGGTGGTCCAGACCTGGGCCGTGAGGAACACCTTGCCGGCCTGCGACAGCTCCACGGCGATACAGACCGCCGAGCGCCCGGCTTTCAGCACCCGCACTTCGGCCTGGGCCGGCCCGAAGGCGCCGACCGACAGATACTGGCAGGAGAAACTCGCCGGGCGGTGCCCCTCCGGCGCCAGGGTCCCGGCGGCGCGCAGGGCGATGGCGGCGACATAGCCGCCATTCGGCCCCCAGATCTCCCAGTCCTTCGAGAGATTGGCGGTCAGGACGCCGTCGATCTCGGCGACGGCGGTGTCTTCGTGAAAGCGTCCCATGGCGCGGCAAATGCGCAGATTCCCGCTGGGGAAGGAAAGCGGTCAGTCGACGCGCTCAACCCGGAACCACGGCTCGTGATCCGGCGCGGTCGTCACCCCGCCGACCGGGAGCACGGCACGGTCGCTCTCCATCGACAGCTCGAACCGCTCGAGCACCGTCGCCAGGATGATCGAGGCCTCGGCCAGGGCGAAGGCCGCGCCGATGCAGATGCGCGGGCCCGCGCCGAATGGCATGTAGCCGGGCTCGCTGATCCACGGCGTCGCCTTGCCGGCGAAGCGGTCCGGCATGAAGGCGGTGGGGTTCTCCCAGTAGGCCGTGTGCCGGTGCAGCACCCAGGGACTGATCCAGACCAGGCACCCCTTGCCGATGGTCTCGCCGCACAGGACGTCGGTGGTGATGGCCTGGCGCATGATGATCGGCACCGGCGGATAGAGGCGCATCGCTTCCAGCAGGACGTTCCGCAGGCGCGGCCAGTGGTGCTGGTCCTCCAGGGTGGTCAGCCGTTCGGGCGGGAAGGCGCGGACCTCCTGGCGCAGGCGGGTCTGTTCAGCGCCGTCGAGGCTGAGCAGATACGTCGCCCAGAACAGCAGCCGCGAGGTCGTCTCGAACCCGGCGAACAGCATGGTCGCGCACTGGTCGCGGACCTCTGCGTCAGACAAGGGCTTGCCCGTATCGGCGTCCCGAACGGCCAGAAGCCGGTCGAGCAGATCGGCGTGGTCCGCGCCGGCGGGACCCGCGCGCCGGGCGGCGACGATCCGGTCGACGGCGGCGAACCAGCGCTTCTGAAACTTGCGCCGCGCGCCGCCGGCGAAGGCGAAGTCGGTCTCGGCCCGCGCGAAACCGTCGAGGAAGGTCGGGCGGCCGGCGCTGGCGACATAGTCGCGGGCCATGACGGCCAGTTCGGACTGCTCCGGGCCCGGCGGCAGCGAGAACAGCGAGCGCAGCACCGCTTCGAGCGTGGCCTGGTGAAAGGCGTCGGCGAGATTCGCGCGGCTCTGCCCGGTCAGCCGCGCCGCCAGATTGTCGGCGGCGGCGTGGAAATGCGGGAGCAGCGACTCGACCGTTCCCGGCGTGAAGGCCGGCGCCAGCATCTTGCGCTGGCGCTTCCACTCGGCGCCTTCCGACAGCAGCACCCCGGCCCCGGCCAGAGGCCGCACGGGCCGCACGGCGGCCAGCGGGCGGGCATAGACGGCCATATTGCCCTGCATCACCTGCCGGATGCCGACCGGGTCGTTGACGAGGATGCTGTCGACCCCGAGCACGACGCGGCGGCCGTACGGGATCTCGAAGGCGTTCTTCGACCAGTTGCCCAGGGTGTTGCCCAGCGTCGCCACCACCAGCCGTGGCGTCGAGAGGTCCTGCGGATGCACGTAGGGCGCGGGCGGGATGATCGGGCGGGCGAGGGCGTCCATGGGGACTCCGGCAGACCTGGGTGGCCGACCGGCGGTTTAGCATTCCTGATGCTGCGTCGCAGCGAAAATCAGGTCGACGCGCGGCGTTGCGGGTCTATGAGAGCGGCATGACCGCCCCCTTCTTCGACCTGCGCGCCTCGCACAATCCGCATCGCTGGTACATGCCGCTGACGCCGCCGATCTGCGTCGGCCCGCCCGAGCATCTGTTCATGTACGGCGGCATCGGGCTGGCGGCCTCGATCTCGGCGCTGGAACAGACCTGCGGCCGGCCGGTGGTCTGGGCGACGGCACAGTATCTCTCCTATGCCCGGCCGCCGTCGGTGGTGGACTTCGACGTCTGGATCTCCAACGCCGGCAAGTACACGACCCAGGCCCGGGTCACGGCCCACGTCGGCGAGACCGAGGTGGTCAGCGTCATGGCGGCGCTCGGCGTCCGGCCCGACACGCGCGACTATCAATGGCCGAAGATGCCGGACATCCCGCCGCCGGAGGACTGCCTGCCGGTGATGCTGTGGTCCGACGACGGCGACAATCTCAA
Organism: Caulobacter sp. FW305-C-30-S16; assembly: GCF_058783025.1. Lineage (NCBI taxonomy): Bacteria > Pseudomonadati > Pseudomonadota > Alphaproteobacteria > Caulobacterales > Caulobacteraceae > Caulobacter > Caulobacter sp. FW305-C-30-S16. Next base: position 1,157,234 of record NZ_JBYSYH010000001.1, read on the forward strand.
CCGCCGTATCGAGCGCCGCGCGCCGGAAGGCCGCTACGACCTGAAGAACCGCAAGGGTGAGATCAGCGACGATGGCCGCATGCAGATGTGGCTGCGCACGGTCGAGGACGTCCCGGTCGACGCCGCACTGCTGGCCGTGTTCGCCGACTATGTCCCGTCCGGATTCGGCCATGCGCTGGGCGTCTGGGCCGGCGGCAACAGCCTCGACAACACCCTGCGCGTCCTGAAGATCGTGCCGACCCGCTGGGTCATGGTCGACATCGCCATCAGCGGCATCCACGCGGGCGTCGGCCACGGTGCGATGAACCTCTTCGCCGAGACCGGCGAGCTGATGGCCGTGGCCAGCCAGACCGTGATCGTGCGGGTGCGCGAGGGCTAGAGGCCGGCGATCGCGCCGACGAGCTTCGCGCGCATCGCGCCGTCCAGCGGCAGCACCGGCAACGGCGGCTGGGCGGCGGTAAGACCGAGATGGTTGGCGGCCGCGTACATCGCCCGCATGCCTCCGGTGAGCTTGAACACCTCCCACAGCGGCGCGAAGTCCGCGTCCAGCCGGTCCGCCTCGACCCGGTCCCCGCGCAGGGCGGCGGCGGTCAGGGCGGCGGCGCGCGGCGTGAACATCCCGCCCGCGACGCTGAACCAGGCGTCGGCGCCGGCCAGCAGGCCGTCCTTGCAGCCCCAGTCGCCGCTGTAGCCGATCGCCAGCCGGGGGGCGGCCTCGCGGTACGTCTTCAGGTCCCCGGCGATGTCGTCCTTGGGCAGCGGCAGCTTGATGGCGGCGATGCTCGGGATCGCGTCCGCCAGGCGGGCGACCAGCCCCGGCCTGAAGGTGAAGCTGGTCGTCGACGGGTTGTTGTAGATCACGATCGGCGTGTCGGTCGCCTCTGCCACGGCCGCGAAATGCCGGAACACCTCCTCCTCGGTCAGGGGGGTGTAGCTGACCGGCGCCAGCAGCAGACCCGCCGCGCCCTCGGCCGCCGCGTCCTTCGCCAGCCGCTGCGCCTCGTCGGTCCGCAGCGCCCCTACGCCCACAATCACGGGCGTCGAGGTGAGCGTCTCGACGGCGATGGCCACGGCGCGCCGCCGCTCATCACGGTCCAGGAACATGTAGGTCCCGGTGCTGCCCAGCAGGCCGACAGAGTCCGCGCCGCCCTCGGCGATTCGCTGCAGGACGCCGCGCAGATCGGCCGCGATGACCCGGCCGTCCGGCGTCGCGGGTGTGATGGGAAAGGCCGACAGACCGGCAAAGGGCGACATGCTGTTCCTCCGACATGCGGGCGCATACAGCTCCCGCCCGCTCGGCGGCTCAAGTCATGTTCCGCTTCGGATTGTGTCAGCGTCCGGTGGAGGCGCGGCCTACGCCATCTTCCCCGGAACGACCGGGTGAGAGCTCGACAGGCCGCCGTCGACCGCGATGGCCTGACCGTTGACGTAGGATGCGTCGTCGGAGGCGAGGAACAGGGCCACCTGGGCGATTTCTTCAGGGACAGCGCCGCGCCGTAGGGGGTTGAGCTGGCCGATCTTGCCCTCGGTGCCGCGCTCACGAGCGCGGTCGAAGACGAACTGGGTCATGCCGGTCTCGGTCAGGCCGGGGCAGACGGCGTTGATCCGCACGCCGCTGCCGGCCAGCTGGTTGGCGCCGGTCTGGACGATGCTGATCACGCCCGCCTTGGAGGCGCTGTAGGGCATGCCGCCCGCGCCCGACCGGATGCCGGCGACGCTGGCGGTGCAGATGATCGAGCCCTTGCCGCGCGGGACCATGACCTTCGCCGCCGCCTGGACGGCCAGGAAGACGCCGACGGTGTTGATGCGCAGCACGTTGTTCCAATGCTCGGCGGTCAGCTCCATCAGGCCGGGCAGGCCGCCCGAGACGCCTGCGTTGGCGAACATCACGTCGAGCCCGCCCTGCTTCTCCGCCGCCGCGATCAGCTGGTCGACGACCTCGCCGGAGGCCACGTCGCCGACGATGGCCTCGCCCTTGCCGCCGGCCGCGGTCACCTGGGCGAGCGTCTCGGTCACCTTGTCCGACAGGTCGGCGATGACGACATAGGCGCCGGCTTCGGAGAACAGTTTCGCCGCCGCCCGGCCGATGCCGCTGGCCGCGCCGGTGATGATGGCCACGCGGCCTGCGAGCTTGCCCATGGTGCTGTTTCCCTGTCCGGAAGTTCAAACGGTTGTTTGAGGCAATGGAGCATGACCGGGCGGTGTGACGCAACGTCCGCGCGCTCCGCCTTGCCCCGCTTTTCGCCAACCTCTAGTTTCGACGGCTCTCAAGGGGCGGTCCCGGTCAGGCGATTCATGGTTCAGCACTATCTCGAGTTCGAAAAGCCGATCGCCGAACTGGAAGGCAAGATCGAGGAGCTGTCGAAGCTCTCCGATACCGCCGGGGCCGGATCGTTCGACAGCGAGATCGACGCCCTGCGCGCGCGTCTGGGCGAGCTGCGCAAGGAGTCCTATTCGCGGCTGACGCCGTGGCAGAAGACCCAGGTCGCGCGCCACCCCGAGCGTCCGCACTTCGTCGACTATCTGGCCGCCCTGATCGACGAGTTCGTCGAGCTGCGCGGCGACCGCAAGTTCGCCGACGACCAGGCGGTGATCGGCGGCCTCGGCCGTTTCCGCGGCCAGCCGGTGATGGTCATCGGCCAGGAGAAGGGCCACGACACCACCACCCGCCTGAAGCACAATTTCGGCATGGCCCGACCCGAGGGCTACCGCAAGGCGGTCCGGCTGATGGACATGGCCGAGCAGTTCAACCTGCCGGTGCTGACCTTCATCGACACCGCCGGCGCCTATCCGGGCCTAGGCGCCGAGGAGCGCGGCCAGGCCGAGGCCATCGCCCGCGGCACCGAGCGCTGTCTGACCCTCAAGACGCCGATGATCGCCACCATCACCGGCGAAGGCATGAGCGGCGGGGCGATCGGCATCGCGGCCGGCAACAAGGTGCTGATCCTCGAGCACGCCATCTATTCGGTCATCTCGCCGGAAGGCGCGGCCTCGATCCTGTGGCGCGACGGCGCCCGGGCCAAGGACGCCGCCGAGCAGATGCACATCACCGCCCAGGACCTGATCAAGACCGGCGTCGTCGACCGCATCATCGACGAGCCCCCCGGCGGCGCCCACTCCGATCCCGAGGCCGCGATCAAGGCCGTCGGCGACGCGATCGAGGAAGAACTGGCCCTGCTGGCGAGCCTCGACGCTGACCAGTTGCTGTCGCAACGGGCCGAGCGCTACTACGCCATCGGCCGGTCGGGCGTGGCGTGAGGGCGGCCCTGGTCCTCGCGGCGACCGCCGCCCTGCTGGCCACGCCCGCCGCAGCGATGGACAGCGCGGCGGTCAAGGCGCGCTACACCCCGGCCTTTCACGCGTGCCTTGCGACGGACGAGGGACAGACGACCCTCGGGATGATCGAATGCATCGGCGCCGAGTTCGCCGTTCAGGACGCCGCCCTGAACGCCGCCTACCGGTCCCTGATCGCCGACATGACGCCAGACCAGAAGGCGGGGCTCAAGAAGGCCCAGCGGGCCTGGATCGCCTTCCGTGACGCCGACTGCCGCGCCCGCGCCAGCGAGGACTGGGGCACGATCTCCAACGTCTTCTCCAACATGTGCATGGTGCAGCGGACGGTCGAACGCACGCTGGAGCTGGAAGCCTTCCTCCCGGATCTCTCGGCGCCGGCCGACAGCGAAGATCCGCCCGGAACGGTCGGAACCGTTCCCTGAACGGCTGACGCCCGCCCTCTTGCCTGACGTGGCGTGACATGGCCCAGTCTCTCTCAAACAATCGTTCGGGAGAGGAACCCCATGGCCATCAAGACCCGCTTCACCGAGTTGTTCGGCGTCGAGCACCCCATCGCCCAGGGCGGCATGCAGTGGGTCGGCAAGGCCGAACTGGTCGCCGCCGTGGCCAACGCCGGCGCGCTGGGCTTCATCACCGCCCTGACCCAGCCGACGCCGGAAGAGCTGGCCAAGGAGATCCAGCGGACCAGGGATCTGACCGACAAGCCGTTCGGCGTGAACCTGACCATCCTGCCGGCGATCAAGCCGCCGCCCTACGCCGAGTACCGCGCTGCGATCATCGAGAGCGGGATCAAGGCCGTCGAGACCGCCGGCTACAAGCCGCAGGAACACGTCGACGACTTCAAGGCCCACGGCATCAAGGTGATCCACAAATGCACCGCCGTCCGGCACGCCCTGAGCGCCGAACGGATGGGCGTGGACGCCATCTCGATCGACGGCTTCGAGTGCGCCGGCCACCCGGGCGAGGATGACATCCCCGGCCTGATCCTGATCGCCGCGGCTGCCGACAAGGTGAAGATCCCGATGCTCGCCTCGGGCGGCATCGCCGACGCGCGCGGCCTGGTCGCCGCTCTGGCGCTGGGCGCGGACGGCATCAACATGGGCACCCGCTTCTGCGTCACCCAGGAAGCGCCGATCCCGATGGCCTTCAAGGAACAGATGGTCGCCAACGACGAGCGCCAGACCGACCTGATCTTCCGCACCCTGCACAACACCGCCCGCGTGATGCGCAACGAGGTCAGCCAGGCCGTGGTCGAGATCGAACGCGCCGGCGGCGCCAAGTTCGAGGACGTCCAGCACCTGGTCGCCGGCACACGCGGCCGCGACGCCCTGGCCAACGGCGACACCCAGGGCGGCATCTGGTCGGCCGGCATGGTGCAGGGGCTGATCCACGACATCCCGACGGTGCAGGAACTGGTCGACCGGATCGTCTCGGAGGCCGAGGACCTGATCCGCGGCCGCCTGTCCGGGATGGTCCGCTAGGGACGGTCTCCGGGCGCCGGTTTTCCTGTTCTCGAGGACTGGATAGCCTGTCGCCCGGAGGACGACCCATGACCATCGAGATCATCCGGCTTTCCGCCGACAACACCTCTCTGCTGGAGAATGTCGCGGAGGATGTCTTCGACGCCGACATCGTTCCCGCGCGGCTGGCCGCCTATCTGGCGCACGAGACGAACCTTATGTTCCTGGCGATAGCCGACGGACTGGTCGTGGGCCAGGTTGCCGCCTGCATCCATCGCCATCCCGACCAGGCGACGGAACTCTACGTCGACAACCTGGGCGTAGCGGAGGACTTCCGCCGCCAGGGGATCGCCCGGCGCCTGATCGAGACGATGCTCGACCTGGGCCGTTCGCTGGGCTGCGAGGACTGGTGGGTGGGTACGGAGGAGGACAACGTCCCGGCGCGCCGCCTCTACGAGACCTTCGGCGAAGAGGCCGTCCTGGCGGCCTTCTACGAGTTCGATCTGGACTAGGGGCGGCGAAGCAGGCCGATCCGGGTCCGGGCGGGATCGATGACCAAGGCTTAACTTCATTCGGTCGCACAGCGCGCGTAGCTAGGGGGCCGAAGGAGTTCGCCTTGCCCCGTATCGTCCGACCGCTCGCCGCCGCCGCCGCCATTGCGCTGTCCGGCTGCATGTCGGCCGAGGTCGAGCGCTACCCGACCTCGAAGGACTACCCGGCGGGAACCATGGAGCGGGTGGCGGTCCAGGCCGCCGGCCATCCGTGGACCCTGTCCGCCCTGCGCACGCCTCGCGTGTCGCCCTGGAAGGTGGTGGTGATCACCGGCACGCCGTCGTGGTCGGAGTTCTGGGCGCCGGTGCTGGCGGCGCTGCCGGAAGACTACACCATGGTCGTCGCCGACCGGCCGGGCTTCGCGCTCAGCGAGCCGGCCGGCGTGGTCGGCTCGATCAGCGACCAGGCCGAGGCGCTGTCGGCCCTGCTCGACGTCGCGCCCGGTCAGAAGGTGATCCTCGTCGGCCAGTCCTATGGCGCGCCGATCGCGACCCTGATGGCCGCCAGCTATCCGGATCGGGTGCAGGCGCTGGTGCTTATGAGTCCGTTCTACGGCGAGCGCGGGGCGACCGCGCGGCGGCTCACCGGCCTTGGCGGCATGGTGCGCCCGATGCTGCCCCGGGACCTGAAGAACGCCATCGCCGAGGTGCGCGGCCAGGCGCCGCAACTGCCCGCGGCGCGGGCGGCCCTCGCGGGCCTCGCCCAACCGGTCGTGGTGCTGCATGGCGAGGCCGACACCTTCGTGCCGCTCTCGTCGGCCCGCGCTCTGGCGCAAAGTCGCGGCGCGACGCCCACGACGCTGGTCGTGGTCCCCGGCGGCGACCATTTCCTCAACGCCTGCTGCGTCCCGGCGCTTGTGGGCGCGATCGAGACGGCGGCGGGGATGGCGGAGAAATAGATCCTCCCCATCGGGGGAAGTGGCTCGCCGTCAGGCGAAACGGAGGGGGTCCGCTCAGATCTCGGGGGCCCCCCTCAGTCCGCTTCGCGGACAGCTCCCCCAAGGGGGGAGCATCTTGGTCTTACGCCTCTTCCGTCTCCGGCTTGGCGTCCTCGCCGCCTTCGAAGCTGCGCGGGGCGCGGCGACGGCGGGGCTTCTTGGCTTCCTCTGCGGGGGCTTCCTCGCTCACCGCGGCCGGGCGGCCGAGGAAGGCGGGCAGTTCGCTCACGGCGCCGTCCTGGCCGCGCAGGCGGGGGGATTCACTGACCGCGGGCTCGGGCGCCAGCGGCGCGGCGGCCTGGGGTTCGACCACGGCCAGCGGATCGCGGGCGGCCGCTTCGGCGCGTTCACGGTCCCGGCGTTCGTCACGCTCGCGCCAGCGGTCGCGACGGCCGCCGCCGGTCTCGCCCTCCTGACGGGGGCGCTCCTCGCGGGGCTTGTCGTCGCGGGGGCGGTCATCGCGCGGGCGCTCGTCACGAGGGCGATCATCCCGGGGGCGGTCGTCCCGCGGCCGGTCGTCACGTTGACGGTCGCGGCCCTCGAAGCGCTGGCCGTCACGCGGACGGTTGTTGTCGAAGCGCTGGCCGCCCTGATTGTTGTCGCGATTGCCGTTGCCGTTGTTGTCGCGCTGGCCGTCGCCCTCGCCACCCTCGGTCTCGGGCACGTAGCCGCCCTCCGGCGGTTCACCCGGTTCGGCCTCGAAGTCGATGTCGAAGCCCGACGAGAACTGCTCACGGCCCACGATATCGGACACCGGACGGTGCGGCTGCATGGCGCGCAGGGTGCGGAAATAGTGCTCGGCGTGTTGCAGGTAGTTCTCGGCCAGCACCCGGTCCCCGCCGGACGCGGCGTCGCGGGACAGTTGCTGGTACTTCTCGAAGACGCCCTGCGCGGCGCCGCGCACCTTGATGCCTTCGGGACCGTTGGAGTCGAACGCCCGGTTGGCGTTGTGCTGGGGCTTGCCGCCCTGGTTGTTGCCGCCACTGCCGCGATTGCGGCCGCGCTGACGCTTCATACCCTTGAAATCTCTCATTTTACCCTTCGACCTGCCGGCGGGCGCGTGACACAGCGGTCGTTCGCGCGGGCCGGTTCTGGATACTGGTTCGGGCTTGCCGCCCGCTTTTGTTGTTTCGAAAAAGACGCTGTTCTTTGTTCCCGCCCGCTTTCAGCGCGGCGACCCGGTCCTCTTGAGACCTCGCGCGCCCGCCGTCGATTGCGATCAATCTCTACGGCGATCTGAGTGGGAACGAGTCAGATGTAACGCCTCAGGACCCTGTTTCCAAGGGGTTTCTGGAGCCGGCGACAACCCGGTCGCGCAGACCCAGGTCCTTGATCGTGCGGACATCGGCGGCGCCGGCCTGACGGAACAGCGCCTCGACGTCGGCGCTCTGGTCGTAGCCGATCTCGACGGCGAACATCCCGCCGGGCTTGAGCACCCGCAGGATCTCCGGGGCCAGCACGCGGTAGGGGCCCAGCCCGTCGGGGCCGCCGTCGAGAGCCAGCCTGGGGTCGTGGTCACGCACCTCGGGGTCGAGCGTCTCGATGACGTGGGTGGGGATGTAGGGCGGGTTGGCCACCACCAGATCAAAGCCCGCGTCGCCGAGCCCGGACGTCCAGTCGCCGCGCAGCAGCACCGTGCGGCCGTCGAGGTCGAGGTTGGCGGCGTTCTCCCGCGCCACGGCCAGGGCGTCCTCGGAGATATCGACCCCCAGCGCCTTCGCGGCCGGCCGCTCGGCCAGGATCGCCAGCATGATCGCGCCCGAGCCGACGCCCAGATCGAGCAGGCTGAAGGCCATGTGCTCGGGAAAGGCCTTCAGCGCCTCGTCGACGATCACCTCGGTGTCCGGGCGCGGGGTCAGGACCGCGCTGTTGACGTTGAGCATGATCTTCCAGAAGCCCTTGCGGCCCAGGATATGGCTGACCGGTTCACGGCGGCCGCGCCGGTCGAGGTAGCTCTCGTAGGTCGCTTGCTGGTCGGCGGTCAGCTCGCGATAAGGCTCGGTGACGATCTCCAGACGGCTGACGCCGGCGGCGGCCTCGAGCATCAGCCGCGCGTCGATCGCCGGCTGGTCGATGCCGACGGCCTTGAGGCGTTCGCCGCCGGCCTTCCAGGCCTTCACAAGAGTGGTCACGCCTTCAGCTCCACGACATCGCCCTCGGCCACACGGCCGGCGGCGGTGGTCTGCACATAGAGGCCGCACAGGGTGTGGCCGTAGTTCTCGAACAGCGCCGCCACCACGTCCAGATCCCGCTCGGCGGTCTCGGGGTTCACATGGGTGGCCGCGCAGCGGACGATTGGCTTGAACGCCGTCGCGGTCGCGCCGCCGACCGACAGGGTGCGGCCGGCCCAGTCGTTCTCGATCCACGCCGGCCAGCCGTCGACATAGAGGTTGGCGCGGAAGCGCAACGGATCGATCGGCCGCCGCACACGCGATTCGAGATCGCGCAGGCTGGCCAGGTTGACGATCGAGACATGGCCGAGCGGGTGGTCGGTGAACCGCCAGGCTCCGGGCGCCTGCAGCACCTTCAAGGGGGCGCGGGCCTCCTCGCCGAGCAGGCCGGTCAGCCAGCCGGCGAAAGCGTCGCGGCCGGCTTCGCCGGTCAGGTCGCCGGCGAAATCAGGATGACCGGGCGCGCTCGCATGGAACAGGCCGGCGGCGTCGTCGTAGCGCGTGCGCGCCTTCGCGACGTCGGCGATGTGCGCCAGCACGGCGAACTTCGTCTTGGGCACAAAGGCGGGCGCTGCAGGATCGAAGCCGCAGTCGCCGATCTCGACGGCGTACATCCGGTCGTGCGCCAGGGTCGCACCGACGGCCAGATCAGCCGCGGCCAGCCGTTCGGGCGTGAAGCCCTTTACGGGGTGGCGAAACAGGGCGGCGACGGTGGATTGCATGGGATGGCCTAGCCGAAACTGTCCTCAAGCGTCGCCAGCCTTGCCGCCTGGTCCTCGGCGATCAGGGGGTCGATGACGTCGTCCAGCGCTTCGCCCTCGACGATCTTGGGCAGGTTGTAGAGGGTCAGGTTGATGCGGTGATCGGTGACCCGGCCCTGGGGGTAGTTGTAGGTGCGGATCCGTTCGGAGCGGTCGCCGGAGCCGACCTGGCTCTTGCGGGCGTCCGACCGGGCGGTGTCCAGCGCCTCGCGCTGCATGTCGTACAGCTTGGCCTTGAGGTTCTTCATCGCCTTGCGGCGGTTCTCATGCTGCGACTTTTCCGAACTCGTCACCACGATGCCGGTGGGCAGGTGGGTGATGCGCACGGCCGAGTCGGTCTTGTTGACGTGCTGGCCGCCCGCGCCGGACGAGCGGTAGGTGTCGATGCGCAGGTCGGCGTCGTTGATCTCGATCTCGACGTCCTCGACCTCGGGCAGCACGGCGACCGTGGCGGCCGAGGTGTGGATACGGCCCTGGGCCTCGGTGGCCGGCACCCGCTGCACCCGGTGTACGCCGCTCTCGAATTTCAGCCGGCCGAACACGCCGTCGCCGGTGACCGAGGCGATGATTTCCTTGAAGCCGCCCATCTCGCCCTCGGAGATGCTGTCGATCTCCACCCGCCAGCCGCGGTTCGCGGCATAGCGCTGGTACATGCGGAACAGGTCGCCGGCGAACAGCGCGGCCTCGTCGCCGCCGGTGCCGGCGCGCACTTCAAGGATCGCCGAGGCGTTCTCGTCCTTGTCGCGCGGCGCCAGCAGCAGGGCGACGTCACGCTCCATGTCAGGCAGCTTCGCCTCGAGCCGTTCCAGCTCGTCGCGGGCCAGTTCGGAGATGTCCGGATCGGCGTCGGCGGCCATCGCCTCAAGCTCGGGCTTCTCGGCCAGCACCTTTTCCAGCGCGCGCACCGCCTCGGCCACGGGCCTCAGTTCGGCGTGTTCCTTCGACAGGCGCACGATCTCCGGCCCCTCGGTGGCCGCGCCCATGCGGGCCTCGATCTCGCGGAAGCGGTCGAGCACCTGGTCGAGACGGGCCTGGGGGAGACGCACGGGGGTAATCCGGAAGCAGCGGCGGGAAGGGGCCGCTGTTTACAGCGAGCGGGCGTGCCGTGTCGATGTTGTCTGATCCTCCCCATCGGGGGAGGTGGACCGGCGGAGCCGGGACGGAGGGGGTCCGCTCAGATTTCGGGTGACCCCCTCAGTCAGGCTGCGCCTGACAGCTCCCCCGATGGGGGAGCATACCTTACCCGGCGCGGGGCTTGAGACCGGCCTTGGGCGCGCTGAAATCGGTGCGGGCCAGCTTCTTGGTGGGGATGGCTTCTTCCGGCGCGGCGGCGACCGTGGCGCCCTTGGCGGGCGTCGCGACCGGGGCCGGGATGCCGAGCGCCGTGCGGCGCGGGGCGATCAGGGTCTCGATCCGCTTCTTGGTCGCGTTGAACGAGGCCACGTCGCGCGGGTCGACGCTGACGCCGGACTGGATCTTGGTCATCGGGTTGACGCGGCGACCCTTGAGCCAGACCTCGTAGTGCAGGTGCGGGCCGGTCGAGGCGCCGGTCGAGCCGACGTAGCCGATCAGCTGGCCCTGGCTCACCCGCATGCCGGCCTTGAGGCCCTTGCCGAAGCGCGAGAGGTGGGCGTAGCCGGTTTCGTAGCCGCCCGCGTGGCGGATCCGCACCCAGTTGCCATAGCCGCCCCAGCGGCGGGCCTCGACGACCACGCCGTCGCCGGCGGCAAGGACGGGCGTGCCCGTGCCGACCCCGAAGTCGATGCCCTGGTGCATCTTGTTGTAGCCGAGGATCGGGTGGCGGCGGAGGCCGAAGCGCGAGGTGATGCGGGCGCCGTCGACCGGCGTGCGCAGCAGGAACCCCTTGATGCTCTTGCCGATGGCGTCGAGGAAGGTCCGCTTCCCGTCGGCTCGCGTGAAGCCGTAAAAGCGCTGGCCCTTGACCTCGGCGTACTGCAGGCCGCCGGCCTCGATGGTCCGGCCGCTCTCGGTCACCTTGCGGTCGAACACCAGGCAGAACGGATCGCCCGCCTTGATGTCGCGCGAGAAGTCGATCTTGTGGGCGAACAGTTTGGAGGCCTCGGCGACGACCGCCGAGCTGGCGCCGATGGCGTTGGCGCTCTCGTGGAACGAGCCCTGCATCCGGCCGCAGGCGGCGACGGTCTCGGGCTTCACGGTTTCTTCCAGCTCGCGCAGGCGCAGGGCGCCGTCGAAGGTGCGCGACACGGTCAGGGTGCTGGCGGCGCCGGTGCGCATCGACAGACCGATCAGCCGGGCGGGGCCACGGCTGTCCCGCGGGCGGGCGACCGAGGCGACGAAATCCATGCCGGCGCGGATGTTCACGGTGTCCATGGCCTGGGCCAGGACGCGGACGGCGAGGCGCGCGTCCGTCGGCGCCACGCCGCTGCGCAGCACGGCCGCCTCGAGGGTCTCGCCCGGGCGGACCTCGACGTTGATGTTCTGGCCCTGGTTGAAGCCGGGCTGGGCTTCGGCGCGGGCGAAGGCGATGTGTTGCAGGGCGGTGAGCGCGGCGGGATCGAGCGGCTTGACCACGCTCGTGGCCGGACCGGCGGTCAGATTCCAGCACAGGCCCAGAACGCCCAGACCGGCCACAGCGGTGAGAACCTTGGGCGCGAAACGAACCGTCGAACGCCTGGGATCGAATTCCTGCATCGTTCCCCCTTCAGTTTACGATGCCGTACGCGCGTCAGAATGGCACGGCCGGGATACTGCCCAGCAATTGGCGCGCCCGTTTTCTGCCGCCGGACGCCCCCGAAACGCAAGTAATATTCGGTGCTTCGGCTTTTTTGTCACGTGCGGGTTAACGCTTGGGCGCCACGCGCTCGCCGTCTTCCTTGACGAATTCGGCCGGGGCGCCGTCCAGCAGATCGAAGACCCGCTCCGATGGCCGGCACAGGGCGACGCCCTTCGGCGACTGCACGATCGGCCGTTCGACCAGGGCCGGATGAGCGACCATGGCGTCGAGAATCGCGCTGTCGGTCGCCTCGGGGGCCGTGAGGCCGAGCTCCTCGGCGAGCGATCCCTTCACGCGCAGGATGTCGCGCGGCGTCTTGCCCATCGCCGCCAGCAGGCTCTCAAGCTGCGGGCGCGTCCAGCCAGCCTTCAGATACTCGACCACGGTCGGCTCGGCGCCCGAGGCGCGGATCATCGCCAGGGTGTTGCGCGAGGTGCCGCAGGCGGGGTTGTGAAAGATGGTGATGGTCATGGGGCGGGTTTCTCCTTCAGGAGCCAGCCAAAGACAAGCAGGGCGATCAGGGCGCCGGCGATCTGTCCGCCGATGAAGCCTGGAACGAACACCGGCGCGATGCCGGCGAAGGTATCGCTCAGCGATCGCGCGATGGTCACCGCCGGATTGGCGAACGACGTCGAGGCCGTGAACCAGTAGGCGGCGGTGATGTAGAGGCCGACGCAGACGGCGGTCAGATCCGGCCTGAACTTCGAAACGCCGAGGATCGTGCCGATCAGGCCAAAGGTCGCCACCGCCTCGCTGAACACCTGGGCGGGGCCGTCGCGCAGCTTTTCCGACACCTGCAGGACGGGCAGGGCGAACATGGCGTGGGCCATCCAGACGCCGAGCATGGCGCCGACCAGTTGAGCTGCGGCATAGCCGAGCGCGAGCGTCGGCCCGATGTCGCGCCGCAGAGCCATCACCAGCGTGACCGCCGGATTGAAATGGGCGCCGGAGATCGGTCCGAGCAGCGTGATCAGCACGACCAGCGCCGCGCCGGTGGCGAGGGTGTTGCCGAGCAGGGCGACGGCGATATTGCCGCCCGACAGGGTCTCGCCCATCACCCCGGAGCCGATCACCACGGCCAGCAGCAGGGCAGTTCCGAGCGTTTCGGCGACGAGGCGGCGCAGGGGGGCGAAGGTCACGTCAGGCCTTGCCGATGCCGTCGAGACGCGCCTGCAGTGACATCCGGTCGAGGCTGGCCATCGGCAGGTTGACGAAGATTTCGAGCCTGTTGTGCAGGCGGCCGTAGGTGTCGGCGAACGCCAGCGCGATCTCCGCGTCAGTACCCTGCACGGCCGCCGGGTCGGGCACGCCCCAGTGGGCGGTCATCGGCTGGCCCGGCCAGAACGGACAGACCTCGCCGGCGGCGTTGTCGCAGACGGTGAAGACGAAGTTCAGGTCAGGCGCATCCGGGTTGTGCGCCCGGTCGAACTCTTCCCACGACTTCGAGCGCAGGCCGTCCGTCGGATAGTTGAACCGTTCCAGCAGGCGGATGGCGTGCGGATTGACCGTTCCGGTCGGCATCGAGCCTGCCGAAAAGGCGATGAACCTGCCGGCGCCGAGGCGGTTGAGGATCGACTCGGCGAGGATCGAGCGCGCCGAATTGCCGGTGCAAAGGAAGAGGACGGTGTGGGTCATCAGCAGGTCTTGGCCTCACAGGAATCGGCGCTGACGAGTCCCGCCAGCGGCCCGCAGATGGCCGGCTCGCCCTGGCAGCAATCCTCCATCAGGAAGGTCAGCAGTCCGCGCATGACGGCGTAGTCGGCCGTGTAGATGATCTGCCGGCCATCCCGCCGCGAGCGCGCCAGGCCCGCCTGGGTCAGGATGTTGAGGTTGGTCGACAGGGTGTTGCTGAGGCTGCCGGTCGCCTCGGCGATCCGCCCGGCCGGCAGTCCCTCGGGGCCGGCCTTCACCAGCAGGCGGAAAACCGCCAGCCGGCCGGGATGGGCGAGGGCCGACAGGGCGGCGACGGCGTCAGTCTGTTCCATGATTCGAGAATAGCCGAATTTTGTGACAGATGTGCGTCCTTCGAGACGCTCGCTTGAGGCTCGCTCCTCAGGATGACGAGTGGCGGCGAACCAATGATGTGCGTCATGGTGAGGAGCGGACCCTCAGGTCCGCGTCTCGAACCACGCAGGGCCTACCCGCAGCAGCTCGCCTTCGCCACATCCGCCGCCGAAACCGCCGCCGGGATCGCCTCATCCTCGCCGTAGGTCGTCGCTTCGCCGAACGTGTGGAAGGTCTCCCAGCGCACGCCCGAGGGATCGGTGACCCAGCTCTTGTCGGACTTCGCATAGCAGCAGGTGGTCGCCTCCTGGTCGAAGGTCGTCTCGCCGGCGGCCTTCAGGCGGGTGGCCATTTCGGCCAGCTCTGCGGCCGTTTCGGCCTGGACGCCGACATGGTCGACGCCGGCGGAAACCCGGTCGCGCTGGGAGATCGCAAGGTTCACCCTGGGGTCCTCCAGCATCCATTTGGCGTAGTCGTCCTTCACCACCGACGGCTGCGCGCCGAACAGGGTGGAATAGAAGCCGATCGACCGATCCAGGTCTTCGACGGCGATGTGCAGGTGCAGGCGCTTCATGGGGGTCTCCAATAAATCTATTATTCGAGAAATATAGAAATAATGGAGCGAGTCAAGCGGCGCACGAGAAGTGTCCCGGCGTCAGAACGCTGCCGAGAGCGTTCCCGTCGTTACGCTGGAGTCCGAAAGATCGAATGGCATGACATCGGAGGGCCGCGGCGGGAGCGGCCTGGCTTCGACCGGCCAGCGCTCGTCGAAGACGGCGTAGCGGACGTCGAGTTTTGGTCCGCGCCATTTCGATCGAACCTCGATGCGGCCCGGGGCAGTCGACCCGACCAGTCGAATGCGAGTCCAGGTGTTTGCCTTGAAGTCCGTCTGAACGGACGTCCCGTTGATGCTGAGGCCGGTCAGGCCGGGTCCCGACCGGATGTCGACCACGATGATCCGGGAGGCGGGGAGGCTGATCGTGGCGGCGTTCTCGGCGCCCATGGTCAGGGTCACGGGCGCTGCGCCCGGCGCTACGGCCCTGGCGGGGGCGGTCCAGACGTCCGAGCGGGTCAGCGGGGGCAGCGGCTGTTTGCTGATCGGCCCGCCGTCGGCGGCAAGGACCGCGCGGCCCCAGGGCGAGAGGTCCGGCGTCATGGCCGCCCGCCAGGCCTTGCCGGTCGTCGCATCCTGGACATGCAGCACCACCGTCGCCTCCGGATGCCGCGCGCTCCAGGGGTCGCTGAATCGCACCACCCCGACCAGCGCCAGCCCGATCGCGAGCAGAACCACAGCCGGAGCCAGCGACAGCCGCGCTGTCGCGGCCGTCCAGGCCAGCGGCCAGACGAGAAAGGCTCCCAGCCACAGGAACAGGGCCAGGATCATCGGCTGGTCGAGGCCCTGCGACACGACGTGGAAGAACACCGCCAGCCAGCCGCCGCCGAGCGCCGCCAGCAGCGCCACGCCGGCCGTCCGCGACGCGTCAAGTCGCGTCCCCATCAGGCTGATCGCCGCGCCGAGACCCGCCAGCGCCAGCGGCCAGACCACCAGGAACGCCACTGCGGGCAGGAAGATCTGCAGGGCCAGCCCCGCCGCCAGCCCTGTAAGCAGCACGCCCAGCCAGGCGCCGGGCAGGGCGGCCGGCTTGCCGAACGCGCTATAGCCGACGGCGGCTGTCGCCAGACCCAGGCCGACACTGACCGGACTCCAGCCGCCGAACGCCAGGCACAACAGTGCGCCCATCAGACCCGCGCCGGCCAGCCACAGCCGCGTCCGCGCTCCGGCCAGCAGGCCCGGGACCAGCAGCAGCAAGCCGAGGCCCAGCGTCGCCAGGGTCGTCTCCCACAAACCCCATCGCGCCAGCAGCGGCCGCTGCTCCATGAAGCCGAAGCCGACGCCGGTCGCGAGCCGGGCGAGATGCAGCAGAAGGGCGCCGGCCAGCAGCAGGAACAGCGCCGCCCCCGCCCCGCGCGCGGCGTCGGCCAACCGGATTTCGCCCGACCGCCGCCCCCGGACAAGGGCCAGGGCGATGAGGCCCGCCGCGACCAGCAGCGCGATCCAGCCGCCCCAGGCAGGATAGGCCAGCACATGGTCGCCGAAGGTCTGGCTGTAGACCGCGTCCGGCGCCGCGCCCGGCAGGCTGTCAGCGAAGGCCAGGGCTGAGGCGGCGGCCAGCGTCTGCTCGCCCATGTGGCGCACCGAGCCCTGGTCGAGATTGGCCGGGGTCGAGGTCGGCGAGTGGTAGTCGAACTGCCGGCCGATGAAGGCGTAGTTCAGGCCACGGATCCCTGCCGCGTTCGAGACGGTAAAATCGGTGTCGTTCGGCATCGTCTCATAGAGAAAGACGGCCAGCGAGTTGCTGATCGGACTGACCGCCGTCTTCGCGAAGGCCGGGATCAGGGCGCCGTTCCCCGAGCCCGTCTGGAACATGTTGGCGCGCCCGCCGCCGCCCCGGCTCTCGAGGTTGATCAGCAGCCCGATGCGCTTGCGCAGCGGGTGTTCGGCAAAGAACAGCTCGGCGCCCAGCAGTCCGGCCTCCTCGCCGTCGGTCAGGATGACGATCACGTCGCGCGCGGGTGTTCCCTTCGCCTTCAGCGCCCGGATGACGTCCAGGATCACCGCTGTGCCGGTCGCGTCGTCCGCCGCGCCGGGGGAGGCGGGCACGCTGTCGTAGTGGGCCATCAGGGCCAGGGCAGGCAGGCCGCGATCCCGTCCGGGCAGGACGCCGACGATGTTCTCCATCTGCCCGGCGAGGATCCAGGGCGACTCATTGCGGACGCCCAGACCGGTCTGGATCGACGGCCGCAGGCCCAGCGACGTCAGGCGGCCCATCAGATAGTCGCGGACCGAGGCGTTGGCGGCCGATCCGGTCGGGTGGGGCCGGGCCGCGATCTTCTGGATGTCGGCCATTGCAAACGGTGTGTGGAAGCCGCCGCCGGCCGGGACGGGCGCGCCTTCGGGCGTCGGCGTCTTCGTTCCCAGCCAGCCGAGAAGCAGGGCGCCCGCCAGCGCCATCGCCAGCGCGATCATCCGTCCCATGCCGTTCCTCCCCGAACCGCCGAACGGGCAGGGAGCCACGCCACGGGCCGCCGCGCAACGTGGAACCGGTTCGACGATCGTCGGTCTTTTTTGCGTCGCGGTCCCGGCTGGCCGGTGTTAGCGTTTCGACCCGTCGGGAATTTTCGGGCTCAGGAGTCGCCATGAAGACTGCAACAATCGTCGCAATGGCCGCGGCCACGGCGCTGTCCGCCAGCGCTGTCGCCGCCTGGGCCCAGTCGGTCCAGCCGCCGGCCGGCAGCTACCGGGCCACCTGCACCAACATCAACGCCTGGCTCGGCCCCAATGGCGGACGGGTGGTTTCGGCCCTCTGCCGCGCCGCCAACGGCACGCAGATGCAGAGCCGGCTTCGGTTCGACGAGTGTCGTGGCGACATCGCCAACATCAACGGCCAGCTGACCTGCCGCACCAGCCCGCCTCCGGGACCCGGACCGGGCGGCCCGGGCGGTTCAGGCGGTCCGTGGGGACCGGGCGGACCCGGCGGGCCCGGTGGCCCCGGCGGCCCGGGGATGTCCGCCAGCATCACGCTGTACGGCCAGCCCGGCTATCGCGGCTCCAGCATCACCCTGCGCGGACCGACGCCGAGCTTCGCGCCCTGGTCGTTCGGCGACAAGGCCAAGTCGGTCCAGATCCGCGGCCGCGGCCGCTGGCAGGTCTGCACGAAGATCAACTACGGCGGCCGCTGCGAGATCATGGGCGACAGCGTCTATGACCTGGGCGCCTGGCAGCTGAGCAACCAGATCTCGTCGGCCCGTCCGATCGGACGGTAGGCGTCCGACCCGTCTGAAACGACAACGCCCGCCGGATGAACCGGCGGGCGTTGTTACGTTTGGGCGACTGAAAGCGGGTGTCAGGCCGCGACGACGGCTTCCTGCGGATCGCGCAGCACGTAGCCGCGGCCCCAGACCGTTTCGATGTGGTGGTTGCCGCCGGAGGCCGTCGCCAGCTTCTTGCGCAGCTTGCAGATGAAGACGTCGATGATCTTCAGCTCGGGCTCGTCCATGCCGCCGTAGAGGTGGTTGAGGAACATCTCCTTGGTCAGGGTCGTGCCCTTCCGAAGCGAGAGAAGCTCCAGCATCTGGTATTCCTTGCCGGTCAGGTGGACCCGCAGGTTGTTAACTTCCACCGTCTTGGCGTCCAGGTTCACGGCGATCTCGCCGGTCTGGATGACCGCCTGGGCGTGGCCCTTGGAGCGGCGCACCACGGCGTGGATCCGGGCGACCATCTCGTCCTTGTGGAACGGCTTGGTCATGTAGTCGTCGGCGCCGCCGCCCAGGGTCTTGACCTTGGTGTCGATCTCGGCCGAGCCCGACAGGATCATGATCGGGGTGTTGATCTTGTGGTTCCGCAGGGTCCGCAGGACGTCCATGCCGCTCATGTCGGGCAGGTTCAGGTCCAGCAGGATGAGGTCGTAGTCGTAGATCTTGCCCAGATCGACGCCTTCCTCGCCCAGGTCCGTCGTGTAGACGTTGAAGCCCTCGGACTTCAGCATCAACTCGATGGTCTGCGCTGTGGCGCTGTCATCCTCAATCAAAAGAACGCGCATCGATCCCCTCCACGCGGCGGCCGCGGCAACAATTCAGGGGGAGCGGAATCCGCTCCCGAAGCTCAACTCCGACATTGGAATTAAGCTGCTTTAAGACTGGTTAATGGTGAACCGCCCGTTGGAAAGAATCGTTAAGCCGATTTGCGAATCGGCGGCAAGCGGCCATCGCGCAGCGTCGAGTCGCAGCGGGGATGACTCTTTCGTGATCGCGGAATCCCCAGTGAATCCGGGGGGATTCCGCGAAGCCTTGTGACAGTGGGGGAATGGAGTCCGATCCAGGGCGGCGGGTCGGCGTTTCCGACGGTTTCGGGGTGCGACTGAGTCAAGATGACGCGGTTTGCTCAAGCCGGGCGCCGCCGCCACGCGCCCGCCGCGGCGCGGCTGTTCATACTTTGGCGTCCGCGCCGCCTGGCGGTCAGCCCGCCCGCACCGCGCTCGCGATGAAGCCGCCGCCGAGGACGCGGCTGGGCGCTTCCGGAGCGTACAGGACGCAGGCCTGGCCGGGGGCCACGCCTTCTTCCAGCGTGTCCAGCGCCACACCCACCCCGCCGTCGATCATCGCCAGTCGTCCGGCGACCGGTTCGCGCGTCGAGCGGACCCGGGCCAGCACGGGGCGGCCGGCGGCGGCGGCGTCCAGAATGGTCGCCTCGTCGCCGAGCCAGTTCTCTTCCTTCAGCGTCAGGGCGCGGGTCAGCAGCGCCTCGCGCGGGCCGACGATGACCTGCCGGGCGTCGGCATCGATGCGCACGACGAACAGCGGATCGCCCGTGCCGCCGATGCTCAGGCCGCGGCGCTGGCCGATGGTGTAGCGGGTTACGCCCTCGTGGCGGCCGAGCGTGCGGCCGTCGAGGTGCACGATGTCGCCGGCCTCGGCGCCATGCGGGCGCAGACGGTCAATGACGGTGTGATACTTGCCCTCGGGCACGAAGCAGATGTCCTGGCTGTCGGGCTTGTCGGCCGCCGCCAGCTGCATCCCGGCCGCCGCGCCGCGCACCGCGGGCTTGGGCAGGCCGCCGAGCGGAAAGCGCAGGAAGTCCAGCTGCTCGCGCGTGGTGGCGAACAGGAAATAGCTCTGGTCACGGTTGGCGTCGACCGCGCGGTGCAGGGTCGGGCCGTTCGGACCGTCCTCGCGGCGCACATAGTGGCCGGTGGCCATGGCGGCGGCGCCCAGGTCGCGGGCCACGTCCAGCAGGTCGCGGAACTTGACCGTCTGATTGCAGCGCACGCAGGGGATCGGCGTCTCGCCGCGCAGATAGGCGTCGGCGAACTCCTCGATCACCTGTTCCTTGAACCGGCTCTCGTAGTCGAGGACGTAGTGGGGAATGCCGATGGCCTCGGCAGCCTGCCGGGCGTCGAGAATGTCCTGGCCAGCGCAGCAGGCGCCCTTCTTCTGGATCGCCGCGCCGTGGTCATAGAGCTGCAGCGTCACGCCGACGACGTCGTAGCCGGCCTTCGCCAGCAGCGCCGCCGTGACCGTCGAGTCCACCCCGCCGGACATGGCCGCCACCACCCGCGAGCCGGTCGGCAGGCCGACGGCCGCGCGCACGACGTCGTCGGCGATATCGGTGATGGGCAGGAGCGCGGTCATGCCGCGCTATGTAGAGGGTCGGGGCGAAAATTGCGACCTCACGCCCCTCAGGCCGCGACGGCCGCCTTCACCCGCCGCCGCCGCCAGTCGTCGAACCGCACCTTGCCCAGCCAGAACAGCATGACGGGCAGCGGCGACAGGGCGACGGCGTACAGCAGGGCCGAGTCCTGCAGCGCCTCCGGAAACACCTGCTGCTGGCCGAGGAAGAACGAGCCCGAGGCGATGAACAGCGAAAAGCACATCCGCCACAGGTGCCGCGCGATCCGCGAGACGTTGGACAGCTGTTTGCGCACCAGCACATGCAGTTCCCCGGCGGCGGCGAAGGCCCCGGCGATAGTGAACAGGAAGAAGGCCTGCGGCGGCGAGCCGTCGACCGTGCCGCTGGGGCTGGCTGCGCCCATGCGCATCAGGACGACGCCGGCGGTGGTGATGCCCAGCGCGACGAGCAGCCCGACGATCTCCGGCGCGCCGGCCGTCGCCTCCCGTCGCCGCGCCGCCATCGCGCCGCTGACCAGCAGGTACAGCGCCATGATCCCGGCGACGAAGTTGGGCCGCTGCCCGGTGTCGAGGAACGGCGCCACGCCCGCGCCGATGGCGTAGGCCATGAACATCGCCAGAAAGAACACCGACCCCGCCGCGCGATGGACCCGCTGGCCCTTGCGCGAGGCCAGCGCCACGACGCCGGTGACCATCCCGATCGCCCCGCCGGTGATGTGCGCCCAGAGCAGCGCGTTCGCCCCCAGATGCATCCAGACCGGATCGCCGGGCCCGGCCTCCAGGTTGTTCGCCAGCGCGACGGTGGGCAGCAGTGCGCCCGCGATGGCGAGCAGGACGGGTGTTCCGGGAATCCGCAGTGTCATGGGCTCCTTCTTGTCGACAAGCCCGGCGGGCGCCATGACCGTGCGTAGCGCGCGCATGATCGTTCGTAACACCGGGGAGCGTGGAGATGTCGACCCTGACCACGTCAGCCGGAGTCGCCGCTGGCCTGATCGCGTTCGCCGTCCGGCAGGGCGCTGATCGCACGGCGCTCCTGGCCCGGGCCGGCCTGCGCCCGGCCGACCTCGACGACCCCGATGCCCGCCTGCCGTTCGCGAGCTACATCGCCCTGATGCGCGCGGCCCAGGACCTCTGCGGCGACCCGGCGCTCGGCCTGCATTTCGGCGAGGCGGTCGACCTGGCGGAGATGTCGATCGTCGGCCTGATCATGAACGCCTCGGCGACCATGGGCGACGCCTTCGCCCAGATGCAGCGCTTCGGCCGTCTCACCCTGGAGACCGAGGGCCTGAGCGACGGGCCGCGCTTCGAGATCGTTGTGCGCGACGGCCGGCCGTGGATGGTCGACAACCGCGCTGACCCGGACGTCTTTCCGGAACTGACGGAGGGCGCCTTCGCCCGGCTGGTCTGCGGCCCGCGCCGCTTCCTGCCAGAGCCGCACGTGCTCGAGGTTCAGGTCTCCCACCCTGCGCCGGCCTACCGCGCCGAGTATGACCGTATCTTCCAGTGCCCGGTGACCTTCTCCGCCGGCTGGAACGCCATGCGGCTCGACCCGCGCATCGCCACCTGGCCGGTGGCGCTGCAGCCCCGCTACGTGTTCGGCGTGTTGACGCAGAAGGCCGACGACCTGCTGCAGGCGCTGGAGGACCAGAAGACCGTCCGCGGCCGCGTCGAGGCGGTGCTCCTGCCGCTGCTGCACACCGGCGAGGTCAGCGCCGACGCGGTCGCCCGCACCCTGGGCTTCAGCCGCCAGACCCTGTTCCGCAAGCTGAAGGCCGAAGACGCCACCTACGAACAGACGCTCGACGCCCTGCGCCACCGGATGGCGCTGCGCTATCTCACGGCCAGCAAGGTCTCGGTCAACGAAACCGCCTACCTCGTCGGCTTCTCCGAACCCGCCGCCTTCTCCCGCGCCTTCAAACGCTGGACCGGCAAAAGCCCCCGCGACGTCCAGCCGGCGAGGGCGGCGGGGTAGGGGGACATGTTCCGATTGCGGAGCAATCGGTCTGAGCCCTCAAACCTTCAGACCGGCGTGATCCTGAGGGTCAGTCCGCCGCGATTGTCCTGGCCGCTGTCGCGGATGCACAGGATCACAATCTGGTGGTTACGCACCTCGAAGCGGTGAGGCCGGGCCGCGGCCAGAGCCTCGGCGGGGGTGCAATAGCCCTCTTCGACACCAAGGCATTTGATATGGGCATTCACGCCTTCAACGGTCACGATCCAGACCTTGTGAAACCAGGGCAGGCCGCTCTGCGTATCCGCCCGGACGTTTGACCACGCCGGATAGGGCCCGCCGCCGACGGCCTGCACCTCATAGGTCCCGATGGGGAGGTGTGGAATATCGGCCATGCGGAACGTCCCGCTGGCGTGATCACAGGCCAGTTCGACCCTCCACACCGGGCCGCTCTTCTTCTGGTCCTCTGCATCAAGGGGCAAGGTCATCTCCTCTCGCTCCGAAGGAGGGCTATGGAGGCAATCCCGCCCGGCCGCGCCCCTACGACTGCAGCAGGTTCAGCAGGGAGCTCTGGCTCAGTGTGTTGAACACCTGGGCGCTGGCCTGGACGGTGGTCTGGGCCTGTTGCAGGCGGCTGATGGCCTCGGCCATGTCGACGTCGGTGATGCCGCCGACCATGGTTTCGAGCATCGCCTGGCGGGCCTCCTGGGTCTCCATCGTCTTGTCGACGCGGTTCTGGATCAGGCCGTTGCGGGCGGTGGCGTCGGTCAGGTCGCTGCGGGCGGTCTCGAAATCGTCCAGCATCGTCTGCAGGAAGCTTTCCTGGGCGGTCGTCAGCTGGCCGGTGAAGTCGCCGTTGGTGTCGACGAAGGCCTGCACCTGGCGAAACGCGTCGAACAGGCCGCCGGCCAGCTGGTCGGCGAGGAAGCCGGACTGGATGGTCGTCGACTCGTCCAGCTGGTTGGTCGGGACCAGGTTGTCGTTCTGGAAGAAGGCGTCGACGGTCGGCTGGCTGGTCAGCTCGGCCATGGCGCCGGCGCTGACCGGCGGGGTGTCGACCTGGCCGCCGGCGAACAGGTACCGGCCGCCGAACCGGGCGTTCAGGGAGTCCGAGGCGGAGGAGAACCAGTTCGACAGTTCGCTCATCAGGGCGTCGCCATGGCCGGTGGCCAGGGCCTCTGCGATCGCCTGGCGCGCGCCGGCGGCGGCGTCGGCGGTCTGGTTCAGCGCCAGATCCTGCGATTCCAGCTTGGAGCCGAGGGTCTTGCCCTGGGTCAGGAAGCCGTCGACCCGGGTCTGGATCGAGCGCGTGGCCAGCAGGGTCTCGGCCTGGCGGGCGAAGCCCTTGAGGTTGCCGGCGACCTTGCCGCTGGAGACCTGGGCGTTGGCCTCCTGCTGGCGCACCTGGGCGCGCATCAGGTCGTTGAGGACCGAGGAGTAGCTGTTGCCGGTGGCGACGCGGTTCATGGCTTATCTCACCATCGTCATGAGGATGTCGTACATGTCCTTGCTCGCCTGGACGAGGCGAGCGGAGGCGTTGAAGGCCTGCTGGTAGGTGGTCATGCTGATCAGCTCCTGATCGAGATTGACCCCCTCGGCCGAGCTGCGGCGGGTGTCGGCTTCGGACGCGACCGCCTCGGCGATGGTCTGGCGCGAGGCGGCGGCGTCGGCCTTGCGGGCGATGGCCCCGGCCAGCTCCGAGGCGTAGCGCGAGACGGTCATGGTCGAGGCGGCCAGGCCGCCGGCGGCGTCGAAGCCGGCGAAGCTCTCGCCCGCCTGCGCCAGACCCGCCGCACCGCGGCCGTCGCCCACCGCCAGCACCGGCTTGCCGGCGCTCGCCTGGCTGAGGTCGAGCGAGGCGAGGGCAAGCTTCAACGGGTTGGCGGCAATGTCGGTGCGAACCTCGAACCGCTCGGCCCGGGCCGACCGTTGCGCCAGGCCGACGCCGAACAGCTCGGAGATCGAGGGACCGCCGGCGCCGCGCTCGGTGTCGTCGTTGAGCACCGAAAGGCTCGCGCCCCGGGCGTTGGCGGTGAAGGTCATCGACCCTTCGGCGTCGAGGTTGAATGCGCCGTAGAGGCCCACGCCCGAGGTGTTCGAGTTCAGGGCGTTCAGCAGGTCCGCCATCGTGCCGCCCGCCGGCGCCGCGACGGTGACGTCCTTGACCCGCACGCCGTCGGCGTCGGCCACACGCAGACTGATCGTGTCGCCCGCCGTGAAGCCGTGCGCGCTCGTGGCGGCCAGGCCCGTGTCATAGAAGGGGAAGCCGGTCGAGGTGACCAGGTCGTTCAGCCCGAAGAAGTGCGAGAAGCCCTTGCCGGCCTTGGTCGCCGGGTTGGTGGCGTCATCGGCGATGGCGATGCCCGCGCCGCCGTTGGCCGTCAGGCTCAGCGCGCCGTTGCTGAAGCTGGCCGAGCCGAAGCCGCCGAGCGCGGTGTTGAGGGTGGTGAGGAAGCTGCCGGCCGTGAAGGCTGTCGGCCCGCCGCCGTCGACGCTCATCGTGCCCGTATCGAAGTCGACGGCCACCTGCCGCTGCAGCAAGCCATTGGCCGCGACGATGCCGATGGTCGTCTGGCCGCTGAAGCCGGCGACGGCGGTCGGCAGGTCCAGGCCCGTGTTGCGGCCGGTCAGGGTCGCGGGCGCGGGCACGCTGGATGAGGCGTTGTGCGCGCGGTTCAGTTCGTCGACGGCCTTGGTGACGAACTCCGACAGCTGGTCGCCGATGGCCGGCAGTTCGCGGTCGCGCAGGTCCAGCAGGCCGCGGATCTCGCCGGAGGTCAGCCGCGCGCGCAGCGAAGCCTGGCCGCTGGCGCCGGGCAGGGTGACGGCGATCTCGCCCGACGCCCCGTCCGCGCGCACATAGGAGAGTGTCGCCGCGCCGCCGGCGCCGGCCAGCACCGTGCCGTCCGAGGCGCGGATCACCGAGCCGCCGTTGGCCCGGCCGCTGATGCTGACGTCGATCAGGCCGGAAAGCTCGTCGATCAGCCGGGTCTGGATGTTCTCCGAGCCCGTGGAGTCGCGGCCCTCGACCTGGGCGCGGCTGATGTCGGTGTTGAGCGAGTCGATCTGGATGAGCAGCTGGTTGGCCCGGTCGACGGCGCCGCCGATGCGGGCGTCCGCCTCGGCCCCGAGGCTCTTGAGCGAGCTCGAGATGCGCGAAGCCTCGTTGAGGAAGTCGGTGACGCTGTCGATCGCCGCGCCGCGCTGGATCGAGGACGCCGCGTCGCCCGCCGTGGCGGCGAAGGCCGCATAGACCTCGTCCAGGCGGCTGAAGAAGGAGCTTGAGCCGGAAGGGTCGCCGAACAGGGCCTGGGCGCGGTCGAAGGCGTCGGCCAGCACCCCCGCCTGGGCGGAACTGGCCTTGGCGGTCAGGGAGGCGCGCTGCAGGAAGGCGTCGGCCGCCCGGCTGATGCCGGTGATGTCGACGCCGACGCCCATGCCGGACGACACCAGCGGCGCCTGGTTGACCACCTTTCGGACGTAGCCGGCGGTGTTGATGTTGGCGATGTTGTCGGAGACCGTCCGCAGACCGGTCTGCGCGGCCATCAGACCGGTCGTCGCCGACGACATGATATTGGTCAGGCTCATGCGTTCTTTGCCTTGCGCCCGGCAAAGCCTGACGCGTTTTCTGGCGTTTTTTGCCGGGCGAACGCGGACGCGCTCGCGTAGACAAATACTAACCTGTTGAAATATTTGGCATTTGGCATTCGGCCATCGGATCTTCGAATTAACCAAGCGCAAGAGCCGCGCCAGACGGTTCCGGGCGGCAAGATCAGGCCCCTGCGGTCGATTGCGGCCCGGCAAATTCCGACCGTGACGCTGAACGCCCTGTTGCGCCGCGCGGCCCGGTACATGAATTAAAACAAACGGTTATGGCCATTCCGGGAAACTGGCCCAGCCGTTGCTTTGGTTCCTCCGAATGATCCGGGCGCAGCAGGCGCCGAGCGTTTCCCCTCCACGTCAAAGGCGTCCTCGCCCTCCATGACCGTGCCTGCGCCCAGTCTGCCGTCCGTTCTGCCCGGCGTTACGATCCCCAGGGGGTCGGGCGGCGCCGCGTCGACGGGTAGCGCCACCGGCTTCGAGGCGCTGCTCGCCGGGCTGGCGCCTGGCGGCGCGGAGGCCGGATCGACGCGCGGCGGGTTCCTCGCGCCGGAGGCTGACGCCGAGCTCCCGGAGGAGGCCGCCACGGCCCAGGACGCGGGCCTCGCCCTGATGCTGGGGACCTCCGCGACGGCGCCGATCGCCGTCCTCCCGACGATACCGACGACCGGACCCGAGGGCGCTGACGGCGTGAACTTCGCCGCCCGGCAGATCCGTGTGCCCGGGTTCCAGGCCTGGCGGCCGACTGAAGCCGGCGCTGCGCCGCTGAACTCTCTCCCATCCGAGCCCGCAATGTCGGCCGTTCCAGCCGCCACGGAGACGGACGCGGCCGCGCCGGTCGCCGACGCCGCACGCCCCGTCGCACCGCTGGACACGCTGCTTGCGGACGCCCGCGCTACCCGGACGTTCGCGCCGCCCGCCGCGCCCGATCCCTCGACCGCGACCCCGTCGACCTTGCCGCACCCGTCGCCCGAGGGCGCCAAGGCCGTGACGACGCCCGCGCCGCCGACCGCCCAGGTCGCCCAGGCGCAGCCGGCGCCCGCCGCGTCGGCGCCGATGGCGGTCGCGACGCCCGTTCAGGTCCAGACCGTTGCGCCGCCGGTCGTCGACAAGACCGCCGCCGCAGCGGCAGCCACGATCACGGCGACCACCGCGGCCACGGCTCCTGCCGCGGTCACGGCGGCTCTCAAGCCCGCCCCGGCGCCCGCGACGCTGGTCGACGGCGAGCCGCGCCGCACGGCTTCGGCCGCCCGCCATGATCGGCGCACCGAAGCGGCAGGACCCGCGACCTTCGCGCCGGCCGACGCCAGATCCGAAGCCGCTCCGGTCAAGCAGGCCGCGCTCACCGCGGCGGAGACCACGACCGGCGGAGTCGATGCCGACACCGCCGGCGATCCGCCCGTTGTCGATGCACCGGAAGCCGCGGAGACGCGTCAGCCTGCGCAGCTCGCCGAGGCGCGGATTCCCGCGACCCAGGCCGCGGCTGTGGCGGCGGAGGCGACCGCCGCTCGCGCCACGTCGGAGACCGTCGCCCGGTTCGCCGCCGACGTCGTTCGCAAGCTGGATGGCCAGAACACCCGCTTCGATATCCAGCTCGATCCCTATGGCCTGGGCAAGGTCGACGTCGCGATCGAGATCGACCGCAACGGCAAGCTCACCGCCGCGATGTCCTTCGACTCGCCGCAGTCGGCCGCTGATCTCGGCAGCCGCGCGGCGGACCTGCGTCACGCGCTGGAGCAGGCCGGCTTCGACGTGGCTGACGACGGCCTGACCTTCGATCTCGCCGGACAGGGCGCCGGCTTCGGCGGTCGCGAGGCCGGCCAGCAACAGGACCGCGCCTGGAACGGCCGCGCCTTCCAGCGCGCGCAGGCCGGCGCAGAAGAGATCGACCTTTCGCTGACCACCGCCCCATCCCCCACCGATCGCCGGACCCGGTCCGGCGTCGATATCCGAATCTGAGACCGGTCATGACCTCCACCATCGACCCGACAGCCACAGCCGCCGGCGCGTCTCTCAACGACAAGCTCAACAGCTCGCGCAACCGACTGGCCAGCAGCGAGGAGACCTTTCTGGCGCTGCTGACCACGCAGCTAAAGAACCAGGATCCGCTCTCGCCGCTCGATTCGAACGAGTTCACCGCCCAGATCGTCCAGATGACCGGGGTCGAGCAGCAGCTCATGACCAACGACCTGCTCAAGATGCTGGTCGGCATGAGCGATGGGGGCCTGTCGGGATCGGTCAACCTGATCGGCAAGGCGGTCACCGCCGAGACCAGTCAGGCTGTGCTCGCCGACGGCGCGGCGAACTGGACCTACGATCTCGACCGCAACGCCACGAGCGTGAAGTACGAGATCGTCAATTCGGCCGGTTCCACCGTCTGGAGCCGCACCGACGCCAGCGTCGCAGCCGGCGAGAACAGCCTCGACTGGGATGGCGTGACTTCGGCCGGCAACAAGCTGGCCGACGGCGGCGCCTACACCCTGAAGATCACGGCGACCGGTTCGGGCGGCGAGACCATCGCCGCCACGCCGCGCTCCAGCGGCGTCGTCACCGGCGTTCAGACCATCGACGGCGAAACCGTCGTCAGCATCGGCAAACTCAAAGTCCCTGTCTCTTCGATCGTCGGCGTGCAGTCCGCGTCGTGATCCAGCCCAGTCATCAAGAAAGAGGATAACCTCCCATGAGCATCAACAGCGCCATGCTCGCCGGCGTGACCGGCCTGGTTGCGAACTCTTCCGCGCTCGCGGCGATTTCGGACAACATCGCGAACGTGAATACGGTCGGCTACAAGCGCAGCCAGGCCAATTTCCAGACGCTGGTCACGAGCCGCGCCGCCAACGCCTCCTACGCCGCGGGCGGCGTGACCGCCCAGACCCGGCGGTTCGTCACCACCCAGGGCCTGCCCACCCAGACGACCTCCAGCACCGACCTGTCGATTTCCGGCCAGGGCTTCTTCACGGTGACCGAGAAGGCCGAAGACCTGCAGGCTTCGGACGTGCGGTCGTTCACCCGCGCCGGCTCGTTCCAGCTCGACAACCTGGGCTACCTGCGCAACGACGCCGGTCTCTACCTGCAGGGCTGGGTCGTCGACGATGAAGGCCTGATCAACACCGACCCGTCGGACATCACGCGCCTGAAGTCGATCAACGTCTCCTCGGTCGGCGGCGCCGCCGAGCAGACCACCCGCGCCACGGTCAACGCCAACCTGCAGTCCAGCCAGCCCCTGTCGGCGGACGTGGGCGCCTATGACGCCACCACCAACTCCATGGCGATGTACGATCCCGATCTCGGAACGGGCGTGCGGCCGGACTTCTCGATCCAGGTTCCGGTCTCGGACTCCAAGGGCGGCAAGCGCACGGTCCAGGTCGACTTCCTGAAGAGCACCAACCCCAACGAGTGGTTCGCTGAAATCCGCGCGGTCCCGGCCAGCGACATCGAGTCGGGCGCCGGGCTGCTCAACGGCCAGCTGGCCACCGGCCTGGTCGTGTTCACGCCGGACGGTCGACTCGACAGCGTGGCCACGACCCTGTTCCCCGATCCCAGCAACCCGATCCTCGCCTTCGGCGCTTCCGCGGACGCGGCGCCGGGCGCGGGCGCGTTCAAATGGGCCAGCGGCCAGGGCGTCGGCGCCCAGGAGATTCGCCTCGACCTCGGCGGCGCGGCGGGCGGTCTGACCCAGTTCGACAGCCAGTCGCTGGTTCAGTCGGTTTCGACCAACGGCACCGCGTTCGGCAACCTGACCAACATCGAGATCGACGAGCAGGGCTTCGTCACCGCGATCTTCGACAACGGCATCTCCCGCCAGATCGCCCAGGTCGCCATCGCGACCTTCCCGAACGCCGACGGCCTGATCCCCATCAATGGAAATGCCTACCGGGTGAGTCAGCAGAGCGGGACCTACAACTTCAAGACCCCGGGCAGCGGCGGCTCCGGCTTCATCTCACCCTCGACGCTTGAAGCCTCGACGGTGGACCTCTCGAGCGAGTTCACCGGCCTGATCACCACGCAACGGGCCTACTCGGCCTCGTCGAAGATCATCACAACGGCCGATCAGATGCTGGAAGAGCTTCTGAACATCAAGCGCTAATCTTGAAGTTCAGCTTGTCTTAATTCGGCTGTTTCAAGATGAAACACGGTTATTAACTTGGGGGCGATAGTGGTTACCTACATTTTTACTATCGCGATTCACGCGCCGTTATCGCCGGTGGCGTACGGTTCTCCTCAACAGTGATGGTGAGAGAGGCCTAGAGCCATGCTTCAACAGCAGCGTGTAAATAACAGGGGCGAAAAGTACGTGATCGGTCCAACCGGTGCGCCGCTGACGCTGTCCGACCTGCCGCCTGCCAACACCGAGCGTTGGGTCATCCGACGCAAGGCCGAGGTGGTCGCGGCGGTGCGCGGAGGTCTGCTCAGCCTTGATGACGCCTGCAATCGCTACAGGCTCACCAACGAGGAGTTTCTGACCTGGCAGAAGTCGATCGACCGTCACGGCCTTGCCGGCCTGCGGACGACCCGTCTGCAACAGTATCGCTGAGCCGCTCCGCCCCCCTACCTGAAAGGCTCGCGACAGACGGCCGTGTCCCGCCCGGACGCGGCCGTCGCCCTTTGAACGCCAGGACCGGGAACTTAAGGCCCCGTTTACCACGCACCCGGTAATTCCTGCCTAGCAGCCCGATTGACCTCGGCGTTGTGCGACCATTGCGTTAGGGGCAGGCCCGGGTGGAAAAGTTCATGAGCGCCTTGCGTGGGTTCGGCCTTGGCCGGCTCGCGGCGCTGGCCGGGATCGGGGTCGGCCTCGCCGCCGCCCTCGTCGCCCTGACGATGAACATCGGCACGCAGCCCAAGGCGCTGCTCTATTCGAACCTCGATCTGAAGGAAGCCTCGGCGG
The DNA here is from genome assembly GCF_058783025.1 of Caulobacter sp. FW305-C-30-S16. Classification (NCBI taxonomy): domain Bacteria; kingdom Pseudomonadati; phylum Pseudomonadota; class Alphaproteobacteria; order Caulobacterales; family Caulobacteraceae; genus Caulobacter; species Caulobacter sp. FW305-C-30-S16. Next base: position 1,187,793 of record NZ_JBYSYH010000001.1, read on the forward strand.
TCGTTCAGGCGCTCGAGCAGGCCGGCGTCCAGTATGAGGCCAAGGGTGACGGCTCGACGATCATGGTGCCGCGCGACGAGGTCGCCTCGACGCGCCTGATGATCGCCAGCAAGGGGCTCGTGAGCTCCGGCTCCGTCGGCTACGAGATCTTCGACCAGGGCTCGGCCCTGGGCCAGACCGACTTTGTCCAGCAGCTGAACCGCCAGCGCGCCCTCGAGGGCGAACTGGCCCGGACCATTCATGGGCTGGACGGGGTGACCTCTGTCCGGGTGCACCTCAATCTTCCCCGTCGCCAGCTGTTCGAGGAAACCGCCCAGGCCGCCTCGGCCTCGGTGACGATCGGCGTCGGCGGCCGCAAGCCGACCGACGAGCAGGTTCAGGCCGTCCAGAACCTGGTCGCGGGCGCCGTGCCGGGGCTCAAGGCCGAGCAGGTCGCGGTGATCGACCAGCACGGCAAGACCCTGTCCGCCGGCGGCGACAGCACGATGGCCGGCAAGATGGCCGATGACCGCCGCAGCGAGGTCGAGCGGAAGCTCGCCGCCCGGATCAAGGAACTGGTCGAGGGCGTCGTCGGTCCCGGCCGCGCCCGCGTCGAGGTCACCGCCGACATCGACATGGCCCGCGTCACTGAGCAGCGCGAAACCTTCGATCCCGACGGTCAGGTCGTGCGGTCCGAGCAGACGGGTGAAGAACAGGCCACCGAGAGCGACGCCGGCGGCGCCGACACCGTCTCGGCGGCGGGCAACATTCCCGGCGGCGCGACCGCGGCCGGCGGCGGGGGTCAGGCCTCGTCCAACAGCGGGCGGCAGGAGTCGACCACAAACTACGAGATCAGCAAGACCATCACGACGGAAGTCCGCGAGCCCGGGACGATCAAGAAGATGTCGGTCGCCGTGGCCGTCGACGGCGCGACCGCTGTCGGCGCCGACGGCAAGCCCGGCGCCTACACGCCCCGCACGGAAGCGGAGATGCAGCGCCTCGACGAACTGGTGAAGGCCGCCGTGGGCTTCGACGCCGAACGGGGCGACACCGTTCGCGTGACCAACGTCCGCTTCGCCCGCGAGGCGCAGAACCTGGACGGCGTCACGGCCAAGGACGGCCTGCTCGCCGGCTTCGACAAGAACGACCTGATGCGCGCCATCGAACTGGGCGTGCTGGCGATCCTCGGCATCCTGCTGATGCTGTTCGGCGTGCGGCCGCTGCTCAAGAACCTCACGGGCGGCGCCGCCGGCGGCGGGACCATGCCCGCTCTGGCCGGCGCCGGCGGCGGCATGGTCACGACCCGGCTGGTCAGCACGCCCGACGGCGGCACCATGCAGATCGCGGTCGATCCGCAGACCGGCGAGCCGCTGGCCCTGCCCGGGCCGGATATGGACCAGCGCATCGATATCGCCCGCATCGAGGGGCAGGTCCGCGCCTCCTCGGTCAAGCGCGTCTCGGATTTCGTCGAGAAGCACCCTGACGAGTCCGTCTCGATCCTCCGCTCCTGGCTGCACGAAACCGCATGAGCCCCCGCGCCAAATCCAAGGCTGTCGTCGACACCGCCAGGCTGAACGGGCCGGAGAAGGCGGCCATCGTCCTGCTCGCGCTCGGCGAAGACCATACCGGCATCTGGAGCGCGCTCGACGAGGAGGAGATCAAGGAAGTCTCCCAGGCCATGGCGACGCTGGGCACCGTCTCGGCCTCGGTGGTCGAGGAACTGCTGGTCGAGTTCGTCGCCGGCATGTCGTCCAGCGGCGCGATCATGGGCAGCTTCGAGCAGACCCAGCGTCTGCTCGGCGCCTTCATGCCCTCGGAGAAGGTCGACTCCCTGATGGAGGAGATCCGCGGTCCCGCCGGTCGCACGATGTGGGACAAGCTGGGCAACGTGAACGAGGCGGTGCTCGCCAACTATCTGAAGAACGAATACCCCCAGACGGTCGCGGTGGTGCTGTCGAAGATCAAGGCCGAGCACGCCTCGCGCGTGCTGGCCGCGCTGCCCGAGGACTTCGCCCTCGAGTGTGTCCAGCGCATGCTGCGGATGGAGCCTGTGCAGCGCGAGATCCTCGACAAGATCGAGCAGACGCTGCGCACCGAGTTCATGTCCAACCTGGCGCGCACGTCCAAGCGCGACAGCCACGAGATGATGGCGGACATCTTCAACAACTTCGACCGCCAGACCGAGGCCCGCTTCATCGCCGCGCTGGAAGAGCGCAACCGCGAGAGCGCCGAGCGCATCCGGGCGCTGATGTTCGTGTTCGAGGACCTCTCCAAGCTCGACCCGGGCGGGGTCCAGACCCTGCTGCGCGCCGTCGAGAAGGACCAGTTGGGCCTGGCGCTCAAGGGCGCCTCCGACGCCCTGCGCGAGATGTTCTTCTCCAACATGTCCGAGCGCGCCAGCAAGATCATGCGCGAGGACATGGAGAGCATGGGCCCGGTGCGTCTGCGCGACGTCGACCAGGCGCAGATGGCCATGGTCCAGGCCGCCAAGGACCTCGCCGCCAAGGGCGAGATCATGCTGGCCGGCGCCGGCGGCGACGATGAGCTGATCTACTGATGACCCAGCCCACCCGCCAGCTTTTCGCCTTCGACACCGTCTTCGACGACGCCGGCTCGGTCGCCTACCAGCCGCCGGTGCGCAAGAAGTCGTGGAGCCCCGAGGAGGTCGAGCAGGTTCGTCAGGCCGCCTTCGCCGAGGGCGAGCGGTCGGCGGTCGCCCAGGCCGAGGCCGATGCGGCCGACGCCCTGGCCGATATCGCCCGCGCGGCCCGCAGCGCCATGAGCGCGCTCGCCGCCGTCGCGCACGAACACCGCACCGGCTCGGCCGAGCTGGCCCTGGCGGCCGCCCGGCGGATCGCCGACGCCGCCCTGGCCCGCTTCCCCGACGCACCGGTCTCGGCCGCGCTCGAGGCCCTGGCGCGCGAGGTCGAGGCGCAGCCGCGGCTGACGGTTCGCGTGGCGGCCGGTCTCGAGGGGCGGGTGCAGGCCGCGCTCGATCAGACGGCGATCGCCATCGGTTTCCAGGGCCAGATCACGGCCCGCCCGGACGCGACACTGCCGCTGGCCGCCTTCGTCCTCGACTGGGGCGACGGCAAGGCCGCCTTTGATCCTCTTGCCGCCGCCGAACGCGTGGCGGCCGCCCTCGATGCCGCGCTCGCCGCCGAGGGCCTGCACGCCGAACCCCTGATCCCCGCCAGCGAGGCCGACCATGGCTGAAGACACCAATCTCACGCTCGACGAGTTCGCGCCCGACGAGGCCCTCGCCTCCGAAGCCCACTTCGATGCGGAAGAGAAAACGGCTTCCGACCTGGCGCCGGTCTTTGACGTGCCGGTCAACATCTCGGCGGTGCTCGGACGCGCCAGCCTCTCGGTCGCCCAGCTGTTGCAGCTCGGACAGGGCAGCGTGCTGGAGCTCGACCGCAAGGTCGGCGAGGCCATCGATATCTACGTGAACAACCGCCTGGTCGCGCGCGGCGAGGTCGTCGTCGTCGACGAGCGCCTCGGCGTGACCATGACGGAAATCATCAAGGACGGCGACTCGGCCAGCTGAACGGCGGTCGGGGACTAAAGGAGAAAACCTATGCGGCTTCTGGTCGTCGGACGATTGAACGGACAGCTGTCCCTCGCCGTGAAGATGGCGATGGCGGCGGGCGCCAAGGTGGCTCACGTGGAAACCGTGGCCGCCGCCACCCAGGCCCTGCGGGCCGGGCAGGGCGCCGACCTGCTGATGGTCGACTACGAACTCGACATCGCGGGGCTTATCGCGGCCAACGAGGCCGAGCGGATTCGCGTGCCCGTGGTGGCCTGCGGTGTCGGCGCCGACGCCCAGCGCGCCGGTGACGCCATCCGCGCGGGCGCCAAGGAGTTCATCCCGCTGCCCGCCGAGGCCGACCTGATCGCCGCTGTGCTCGCGGCCATCGGCGACGACGCCCGGCCGATGATCGCCCGCGATCCGGTGATGGAAGTCGTGATCAAGCTTGCCGACCAGGTCGCGCCGTCCGAGGCCTCGATCCTGATCACCGGCGAAAGCGGCGTCGGCAAGGAGGTGATGGCCCGCTACGTCCACACCAAGTCCCGCCGGGCCAACAAGCCGTTCATCAGCGTCAACTGCGCGGCCATCCCCGAAAACCTGCTCGAGAGCGAACTGTTCGGCCACGAGAAGGGCGCCTTCACCGGGGCCGTGGCTCGCCGGATCGGCAAGTTCGAGGAAGCCAACGGCGGCACCCTGCTGCTGGACGAAATCAGCGAGATGGACAGCCGGCTGCAGGCCAAGCTGCTGCGCGCCCTGCAGGAACGCGAGATTGATCGCGTCGGCGGCGGCAAGCCGGTGAAGGTCGATATCCGCGTGATCGCGACGTCCAACCGCGACCTGGCCCAGGCCGTTCGCGACGGGGTGTTCCGCGAAGACCTGCTCTACCGTCTGAACGTCGTGAACCTGCGCCTGCCGGCGTTGCGGGAGCGGCCCGGCGACATCGTCGCCCTGTCCGATCACTTCGTGAAGAAGTACGCCGCCGCCAACGGTGTGCCGGAGCGGCCGCTGTCCGCCGAGGCGCGTCGCCGTCTGGTCGGCCATCGCTGGCCCGGCAACGTGCGGGAGCTGGAAAACGCCATGCACCGGGCGGTGCTGCTCAGCACCGGGGCCGAGATCGAGGAATTCGCGGTCCGTCTGCCCGACGGTCAGCCGATGGCCCCGGCGCCCGACGCCGCGGTCGCCCGCTCGGCCTCGATGGCCGCTGATGCGGTCAGCCGCGCGTTCGTCGGCCAGACCGTCGCGCAGGTCGAACAGCAGCTGATCCTCGACACGCTCGGCCACTGCCTCGGCAACCGGACCCACGCCGCGACCATCCTCGGCATCTCGATCCGCACGTTGCGCAACAAGCTCAAGGAATACTCCGAAGCCGGCGTGGCGGTCCCCGCGCCGCAGGCGGGGATGGGAGCGCACGCGGCCTAGGGCTAGCCCCCAAGGTCTGACCCGGCATGGCGGACATCGGACTCTCAGCACTGGCAGGTCAACGGCCCTCGGCGCAACGCGTCTGGGGCTGGCTGGTCCGTGGCGAGGTCGGGCTGGCGATCGGCGTCATCGGGATCATCATCCTGCTGATCCTGCCGATTCCGGCCTTCCTGCTGGATGTGCTGCTCTCGCTGTCGATCACCAGCGCTGTGCTGATCCTGATGACCGCCCTGCTGATCAAGCGGCCGCTGGAATTCAGCGCCTTCCCGACCGTGCTGCTGGTCACCACCCTGTTCAGGCTGGGCCTGAACCTCGCCTCGACGCGCCTGATCCTGACCCACGGCCACGAGGGCGCCCACGGCGCCGGCCAGATCATCAAGGCCTTCGGCGAACTGATGATGGGCGGCAACTACATCATCGGGGTGATCGTGTTCGCGATCCTGGTGATCGTGAACTTCGTCGTGGTCACCAAGGGCTCGGGCCGGATCGCCGAAGTCGCCGCCCGGTTCACCCTCGACTCCATGCCCGGCAAGCAGATGGCCATCGACGCCGATCTGTCGTCCGGCCTGATCGACCAGGACGAGGCCAAGAAGCGCCGCAAGGAGCTGGAGCAGGAATCGACCTTCTTCGGCGCCATGGACGGCGCCAGCAAGTTCGTGCGCGGCGACGCTGTCGCGGGCCTGATCATCGTCGCCATCAACATCGTCGGCGGCTTCCTGATCGGGGTCCTGCAGCACAAGATCCCGGCCGGCGAGGCCGCGACCACCTACACCCTGATGACCATCGGCGACGGTCTGGTCAGCCAGGTGCCGGCGCTGATCATCTCGATCGCCGCCGGCTTCCTCGTCTCCAAGGCGGGCGTCGAGGGCTCGGCGAACAAGGCGCTGGTGGTCCAGCTGGCCATGAACCCGATCAGCCTGGGCATGGTCTCGGCGATGTCGGGCGTCATCGCCCTGATCCCGGCCATGCCGAAGCTGCCCTTCCTGGTCCTCGCCGTCGCCGCGGGCTTCCTGGCCTGGCGCCGAACGGTCCAGGAGAATGCGCCGGAAATCGTCGTCGAGACGACCGCGCCGGTCGAGCAGGAAGAGGAGCCGATCTCCAACGCCCTGGCGATCGACGATGTGAAGATCGAGCTCGGCTACGGCCTGCTGGCGCTGATCAACGACCTCGACGGCCGCAAGCTGACCGACCAGATCCGCGCCCTGCGCAAGACGCTGGCGGCGGACTTCGGGTTCGTCATGCCGCCCGTGCGCATCCTCGACAACATGCGGCTGGCCACCCAGGGCTATGCGATCCGGATCAAGGAGATGGAGTGCGGGGCCGGCGAGGTGCGGATCGGCTCGCTGATGGCCATGGACCCGCGCGGCGGCCAGGTTGAGCTGCCCGGCGACCATGTGCGCGAGCCGGCCTTCGGCCTGCCGGCCACCTGGATCGATGAGACGCTGAAGGAAGAGGCGACGTTCCGCGGCTACACCATCGTCGATCCGGCGACGGTCCTGACCACGCACCTGACCGAGATCCTCAAGGACAACATGTCCGACCTGCTGTCCTACGCCGAGGTGCAGAAGCTGCTGAAGGACCTGGGTCCCGAGCAGAAGAAGCTGGCCGACGACGTGGTCCCGGCGATCGTCACCGGCACCAGCCTGCAGCGGGTGCTGCAGGCGCTGCTGCGCGAGCGGGTTTCGATCCGCGACCTGCCGACCATTCTCGAGGGCGTCGCCGAGGCCGCGCCGCACACCAGCTCGATCACCCAGCTGGTCGAGGCCGTCCGCGCCCGGCTGGGCCGCCAGCTATGCTGGGCCAATCGTGGCGACGACGGCGCGTTGCCGATCGTCACCCTGTCGCCAGACTGGGAAATCGCGTTCAGCGAGGCTCTGGTCAGCACCGGCGGCGAGGACAAGCAGCTGGCCATGGCGCCGAGCAAGCTGCAGGAGTTCATCCGTGGCGTCCGCGAGGCCTTCGAGCGCGCCGCCCTGGCCGGCGACCAGCCGGTGCTGCTGACCAGCCCGCAGATCCGCCCGTTCGTCCGCTCGATCATCGAACGCTTCCGCGGCCAGACCGTGGTGATGAGCCAGAACGAGGTCCATCCGAAAGCGCGTCTGAAGACGGTCGGGCAGGTTTAGACCCGGCTATCCTCTCCGCGAAGCGGGGAGGGGACCGCTCGAAGAGCGGTGGAGGGGCAGCGTGAATGTGAGCGGCCCCATCCTGAATTCCGGTCTTTCCGGGGCGCCCTGCGCCGCCCCCTCCACCATGCTCCGCATGGCCCCCCTCCCCTCTGCGAGGGGAGGAATGAGAGAGACTTGATCGCCCATTCAACTCATGCTTACTTGAGCACTCAATCAAGTGAGCGGCCCCATGGAACCCACCCGCGAGCGCATCCTGTTCGCCGCCCTGAAGCTCTTCTCGGAGAAGGGCTATCTCTCGACCTCGGTGGCGGACATCCTCAAGGAGGCGGGGGCCAATTCGGGCAGCCTGTATCACTTCTTCCCGACCAAGCAGGACGTGCTGCTGGCGGTGCTGGAGATGTACCGGGACGGCATCTACCCGATGCTCCTGGCGCCGGCCTGGGAGGGCGTCGAGGACCCCATCGAGCGGGTCTTCGCCTTGCTGAACGCGTATCGCGGGATGCTGAAGGACACCGCCTGCCTCTACGGCTGCCCGATCGGCTCCATCGCCCTGGAACTGCATGAGCCCGACCCGCCCGTGCGGGAGATGCTGTCGGTCAATTTCGAGGGCTGGGTGCGCCATGTGAAGGGCTGCCTCGACGCGGCGAAGTCGCGCCTGCCCGCCGGGACCGACACCCACGCCCTGGCCACCTTCGTGCTGACCACCATGGAGGGCGGGGTGATGCAGTCGCGCACGCACCGCACCCTGGACGCCTTCGACGCCTCGGTCGCCGGACTGCGAAACTACTTCAACCTGCTTCAATCCGCCGCCGGGGCCGCCGCCGCCGCCGCGCCTGCCGAACGCCAGGAGACCGGAACATGAAACGCCTGCTCGCCGCCGCCGCGGTCTCGATGCTGCTTGTCGCCCAGCCGGCCCGGGCGGCCGACACCTTTCCTGACTGGCGCGCCTTCCGCGATGTCAGCAACAGCTCGTTCGTCGAGCCGGGCGGCGCGCGGGTCCTGCAGCTCAGCATTGTCGTCAACGCACCGCCGAAGGCGGTCTGGGAGGCCTTCACCACCAGCGCGGGCTTCAGCACCTGGGCGGTGCCGGTCGCCTGGGTCGACTTCCGCGTCGGCGGGGTGATGGAGAGCAGCTATCAGCCGACGGCCAGGCCCGGCGACGCCGAGAACATCAAGAACCAGATCGTCAGCTATGTGCCCGGGCGGCTGCTCTCGATCCGCAACATCCAGACCCCTTCAGGCCTGAAGCACCGCGAGCTGTTCGGGCAGGTCGTCCAGACCATCGAGTTCGAGGACTTCGGCGCAGGCCGCACGCGCGTGACCATGACCGGCGTGGGCTGGGGCGCAGGGGAGGGGTTCGACTACCTCTACCGCCACTTCGAATGGGGCAACGCCTATTCGCTGGCCGAACTGAAGAAGCGTTTCGACGTCGGCCCGGTCGACTGGGCGAAGGTGTTCGAACGCCAGAAAGCCGCGGCCGCCTCGGCCGTCGTTCAAGGGGGAAACTGACATGAACCGCAAGGCGCTCATCAACGCGACCGTCGTCGGAACCGGTCTTCAACTGATCATGGTCGGCGTCGGCCATTTCGTGCCGGCCGTGGCCGCCCTGTTCGCGCCGGTCGGCATCCTGATCTCGCTGGTCGCCGGCCTGCTCTATGCCCGCGCCGCGAAGGGAAGCTGGGGTGACAGCACCCTCGGCGGTCTGATCGCCGGCGGCGTCTGCGCCTTCCTCGGGATCGCCGTGTCGTGGCTTCTCGGCGACGTGACGCCGTTCATCCTGTTCGCCGGCACGTTCAGTTCCGCCGTCGGCGGCCTCATCGGCGGGGCGATCGGCAAACTGCTGAAGTGAGAGGCGAGGGGACATGTACCGTCTTCGGTACGCGTCCCCTCTGGCCTCAAGCCTCCGCGAACACCGCCGCGCGCTTCTGCATCGTCGCCATGACGGCTTCGATCTGGTTCGGCGAGCCGATCAGGGCGCCCTGTTCCTTTGACTCGGCCAGCAGCACCGTGTGCTGGTCGGCGCCGGAAGCGGCCAGGTCAATCAGGCGCTTGTCGCCGCGGATGGCGTGCGGGTTCTTGCCGGCGATCTCATGCGCCAAAGCCAGAGCGTCCGCGCGCGGATCGGCGCAGATCCGCGTGGCGAAGCCGTAGCCGACGGCTTCCTCGCCGCTGAACTGGCGGCCGGAATAGGTCAGCTCGCGAATGACGTCGTCGCGGGCCAGGTGACGCATCAGCACAAGCCCGGCCATGTCGGGCACCAGGCCCCACTTGATCTCCATGATCGACATCTTCGCGTCGGCGGTGACGTAACGAATGTCGGCGCCCAGGGCGACCTGGAAGCCGCCGCCGAACGCCACGCCATGGATCGCCGCGATTACAGGGACCGGGATCTCGCGCCAGACCATCGCCGCCTGCTGGGCGCGGTTGGCGCCGCCGGGCGTGCGGTTTGCCGTCACCAGGCCCTCGCCGCCCTTGCGTTCGCCGGACGCCATCTTGCCGAAATTGCCCATGTCGAGCCCGGCGCAGAAGGCGCGGCCTTCGCCCGACAGCACCACCACCCGGACGCCCGCTTCGGTCTTGAGTCGTTCGCCGGTGGAGACCAGCGCGTCGAACATGGCGTCGTCGAGGGCGTTCATCTTGTCGGTGCGGATCAGCCGCACGTCGGCGACGCCGCCTTCGATGGTCACGGAAATCCGGTCCTGCGTGCTCATGGCGCGCGCGCCTCCCTGGCTGTTTGCGACAGGGTATCGGTCCCGCCTCGCCCGCCGCAAGTCGTCACCCAAGGTAAGCCCGGACACTTCGTCGCCATTGCCCCGCGCGCCGTGCGCCGATAGACATGCGGCCGTGAGGGCGGCGACGTGGCCGCCGGGGAAAGTTGCGCATGGCTCCGGCCAGACCGAACAGAAAACAAGGCTCCGGCGGGACCCTCCTGTGGGATTTGCTGACCTTCGACCGCCTGATGACCGGCCCGGTGATCCACCTGATCTACTGGGCGGGTCTGGGCGTGATCGTCATCGGCATCTGCGGCGCCATCGGCGCTGCGGTCGGCGTGGCGTTCCAGGACACCAACATCATCGGCAAGCTGCTGGCCCTGCCGGTGGCCATTGCCGGCGTCCTGGTCGGGCTCGCCCTGACGCTGCTCTGGCGGTCGTTCTGCGAGTTCTATGTGGCGATCTTCCGCATCGCCGATGACCTGCGCGCGCTGCGCCAGGCGAGCGACGCCGATCACATCCTGAAGAAGCCGGTCAACCCGCCCGTCTCTAACGTCTGAGGGCGTTCACGACGGCGCTGAAAGCCGGCTTCGGGCGGCCCTGGTCATCGAACAGCAGCGGCGTGTCCGACGCATTCTCGCGCTTCAGCCAGCTGTCCTTGTCGCGCAGTCCCCAGATGCTGAACGCAAACTGCTGGCGTTCGGGCAGGGCAGCGAAGGCTTCGATCGCCTCGGCATAGAGTCCCGCCTGGCGCCGCTCGGCCTCGCCGCGGTTGGCCAGCATCCCGCCCTGGACCACCGACACGTCCATCTCCGACAGATGGATCGGCAGCCCGAACCCGGCCAGCGTCTTCAGCGCGGCCGTGATGGCGCCCGGCGCCAGTTCCGACCAGCAGTGGGTCTGGCAGCCGATGCCGCCCAGCGGAACGCCTTCGGCCAGCAGTCGCTCGATCAGCTGCACATAGCTGCGCAGCTTCGCCGGGCGGCTCTCGAGGTGGTAGTCGTTGATGAACAGCACGGCGTCCGGGTCGGCCGCCTTCGCCGCCTCGAACGCCACCTTGAAGTGGCCGATCTGGCCCAGCTTGCGGGTCCACAGGCTCTCGCGCCAGCCCTCGCCGTTCTCCATCACCGGCTCGTTGACCACGTCCCAGCCCGCCGCCAGCCCGCGATAGCGGCCGACCATGGCGGTGATGTAGTTGCGCAGCGCGCCCTCGAAGCTCTGGCGGCTCTCGTCGAGTTTGACGAAACCCTCCGGCTCGCTCGCGTACCAGACCAGCGTATGGCCGAAGAGGCGCATCCCGTGCGCCCGGGCGAAGGCGGCGATGGCGTCGGCGCGGTCGAAGCGGAAGCTGCCGTCCGGCTGGACGACGTACTCCATCTTCATCTCCCACTCGGCGGTCAGTTGGGAGAAATGCCGGGACGCGAGATCGCCGTAGGCCGGGTCGCTGAGCTCCGGCGCGCGCACACAGGTTCCGATCGGAAAGGGCGCGAGGGACCTGAGCGGCGGCTCCGGGATCGGCTGGGCGGCCGCCGGTTCGCGGCCACAGGCGGCGAGGGCCAGGCCTGACGCCAGGACTATACGGCGACTGACGTTTCCTTCTCCCCTCGCGGGAGAAGGTGTCGGGCGCGCCTTCACCCTCGTGCCGCCCGGCGGAGCCCCAGTTCGTCGAGGGCGGCGGTTTCGCGGCGGCCGGCTTCCTTGCGGGCGGCCTGTTTCGTCGCTTCGGCGACATGCTCGTATTTCTTCAGCGCCTCGAACGCCTCGGCCAGGGCGTCGCGGGCGCCTTCTTCCTCGAGAATGAGGGTGTCCAGCGTCGACTGGGCGACGGCCTTGCGGGCCTTGAGCCCCTCGCGGAAGCCGGCCATGTACCAGCCGGCCTCGGCGTCGGCGCGGGCGTTCTGCAATTCCGACTCACCCTCGGCCTCGAGGATCGCCAGCTTCAACTCGCCCTCCGTCCGCCGGTCGACAATCTCCGCCAGCCGCTTCTGCAGGGTCTCGACCTCGAAGGTCGAGATGCGGATCAGGGAGCCCATCGCCTTCATCAGGCGCTACCGAGAATCTGGTCCAGCCCGGCGAAGGCGTCGTCGAGACTGGTCACCTCGTCCTTGTCCTGCCCGAGGAAGCGTTCGAGGTCGGGGTTCAGGGCGATGGCGCGGTCGATCTGCGGGTCGGCGCCGGCGCGATAGGCGCCGATGCGGATCAGCTCCTCCATGTTCGCGTAGGCCGCAAGGGTCTGGCGCGCGTTGGAGACGATCTGGCGCTCGTGGGGCAGCTGACAGCCGGGCATGGTCCGACTTATGGACTTGAGGACGTTAATAGCCGGGAAGCGTCCGCGCTCGGCGATCGCCCTTTCCATCACGATGTGGCCATCGAGAATGCCGCGCACGGCGTCGGCGATGGGCTCGTTGTGGTCGTCGCCGTCAACCAGCACGGTGAACAGGCCGGTGATCGGACCCGCTGTTGACCCGTCCGGCCGCACCGGCCCCGGCCCCGCCCGCTCCAGCAGCTTGGGCAGTTCGGTGAAGACGGTGGGGGTATAGCCCTTGGTGGTCGGCGGCTCGCCGGCGGCCAGCCCGATCTCGCGCTGGGCCATGGCGAAGCGGGTCACCGAGTCCATCAGGCAGAGGACTTCCATGTCCTGGTCGCGCATCGCCTCGGCGACGGCCATGGTCATGTAGGCGGCCTGACGGCGCTTGAGCGCGGGCTCGTCGGAGGTGGCCACGACCACGACGGCGCGCTTGAGGCCTTCCTCGCCGAGGGTCTCCTCGATGAACTCGCGCACCTCCCGGCCCCGTTCGCCGATCAGCCCGACCACGACCGCGTCGCAGTCAGCCTGACGCGCCAGCATCGACAGCAGCACCGACTTGCCGACGCCCGAGCCGGCGAAGATGCCGAGGCGTTGACCGCGACAGGTGGTGGTGAAGACGTTCATCGACCGCACGCCGAGGTCCAGTCGCTCGCCGACCCGGCCACGGGCGTGAGCCGGCGGCGGCGGCGCGCGCAGGCTGTAGGGCGACGCGCCCTGCGGCAGCGGACCCTTGCCGTCGATGGGATTGCCGAAGGCGTCGATGATCCGGCCCAGCCACGCCTTGTGCGGCCGCACCATGCCGCCGTCCGGCTGGATACGGATCTCGGCGCCCGGCGCGATGCCCTCGACCGGACCGAACGGCATCAGCAGGGCGCGCGTCTCCCGGAAGCCGACGACTTCGGCGGCCAGCGAGGGCGCGTTGCGGCGCTCGATCTCGGCTCGCGCGCCGACCGCCAGATGGGTCAGTCCGCCCCGCGCCTCGATCAGCAGCCCGTTCACCGCCGCCACGCGACAGGAAATGGACAGCGGCTCGATACGCTCGACGGCGGCGATCAGACTGCGCAACGCGATGGCCCCGGGGTTACCTGGCGGCCATCATGGCAAGGTTGCTTTAACCATAAATGAAAGGGGCGGCGGGGACATGGACCGCAGGTACGTGTCCCCTAATTCTGCGGCTCGATTGGGGGACACGTACCCAAGGGGGTACATGTCCCCTATTTCCAGCGATCGCCCGACGCCGCGACGTAGTGGCTCCACACGTAGCCCCACGGAATGACGATCAGGAAGATCACCCCCATGCCGCAGGCCAGCAGGGTTTCGGACGTTCCGGCGCTCATGCCGCCGGCCTGCCAGGCGGGAATGCCGACCAGCGCCATCCACAGGCCTTTCCAGATCAGCTCGAACATCAGCAGCGGCAACATTTTCAGCGGGTAGCGCAGGCCCAGCAGCGCCAGCAGCGAGACGGCGGCCAGCATGCACTGGACCACCCCGTACATCAGCGGCCAGGGCTTTTCGGGGTGCAGGATGCCCGGCCAGATGGTCAGGCCGAGGCCCACGGACATCAGCAGATAGGCGCCCCTCAGGGCATAGAGGCGCAGCAGCGAGACCTGGGTCATGCCGGGAATTCCTTGCAGGGGTGTTGGTGGGAAGGGACCCGGCGGTCAGCCGACGTCCTTGAGGATCTTTTCGATGGCCGCCAGGCGAGCCTCTATGGCGGCCAGGGCTTCGTCACTGGCGCCGCGGGCCTTCGCCTGCTGGATCTGGGCGAGGTAGCGCATGCCGAAGATCAGCAGGGCCGTCACGAACGGCAACAGGGCGGTGAAGATGTAGATCGGCGTGGACATCGGGGTCCCCCTAGGTCTCGGGTTTGCTGGTCAGGGAGGGCGCCGCGCGGGCGATCGCCTCCGGTGTGAGGTCGATGGCGAACGGGGCGGCCTCGAAATAGTTGAGCGCCTTGCCGTCGGCGGAAAGCTCGAGCTGGCTGACCACCAGCCCGGCCTCTTCAAGCTTCGCCAGATGCAGATGCAGCAGGGGCCGGCTGATGCCGAGCTCGCGGGCAAGCGCGCTGATGTAGTTGCGACCGCCCGTCTGCAACGCCGCGATGATCCGCAGCCTGTGCGGGCTGGCCAGCGCCGCCAGCATGGCCAGCAGCTGATCTCCCGTCGGTGGCGGCATCGCTATCATATGTCAGAAATAACTGACGCATGTCAGGGAGTCAATCGGCGGGGACATGTACCGCAGGTGCGTGTCCCCCAATCGAGCGGCTACGGGATCAGGGGGAGGGATTAGGGGACACGTACCTGCGGTACATGTCCCCACGTCTACCGCGCGTTCTGCGGCAGGCCGTCGGCGATGGCGTAGTAGTCGCCCTTGTCGGCGGTGAAGATGTGCTTGCCCAGTTGCGTCCCGGTCGGCGCGTCGAAGGCGCCCATGGCGATGGCGATCTTGTCGTGGTGGACCGGATCCCATAACAGCTGCGAGCCGCAGGTTCCGCAGAAGCCGCGCCGCACCTTCTCCGACGACTGGAACCAGCGGACATTGTCCTCGCCGTGGATCGTCACGGCGGATTTCGCAACGTCGGTCGAGGCCCAGAAATGCCCTGACGCCCTGCGGCATTGAGTGCAGTGGCAGGCGTCGGGCGCGGGCAGGTCGCCCTCGACCTCGAAACGCACCGCGCCGCAGAGGCAGGATCCCTTGTGCATCAGCATTGCGTCAGGCTCAGCACGTTGCCGTCCGGGTCCTTGAACCAGGCGACCTTCGCCTTGCCATCCGGCGAGGTCCACACACCCAGCGCGTCCTGGCCGTAGCCCTCGTAGATCGTCATGGCCACACCCTTGGCGACCAGGTCGCGGATGGCGCCGGCGATGTCCGGTACTTCCCAGCCGAGCACCGGGTGCGGCGGCGCCTGGTAGCCCTCGATCTGGGTGATCCGCAGGATCACGCCGTTCATGTCCAGAACGGTGGCGAAGCCGTCGTCGCCCGTCAGCGGCAGGCCGAGCACGCCCGTATACCAGGCCCTGGCGGCCTCACGGTCGCGCGTCAGCACGAACGTCACGACCCTGGCCGAAGCGAGACCACCCATCTGATCCTCCCCGATTGCGCAGGCGAGCCTAGCGCGAAGCCGGCTGGACATGAAGGCCGACCGCACGCCCCCGCAGACTCCGAACCGCCGCTTGACCCGGCCCCGGGGGGCGCCCTGAAAAGGGACGCGGTCAGCCATCAGCGAGGTGAGTCGTGCGTGCTTCTCCCCGGTTCTTCAGTCCGTCCGAGGCCGCCGCCCGGCTCGGCGTTTCGGCCAAGGCCCTGCGGCTCTACGAACAGCGCGGACTGGTCGCGCCGGTGCGGACGTCGACGGGCTGGCGGACCTATGGGCCCGAACAGATGAAGCGGGCCGGCGAGATCGTCGCCCTGCGCGCGCTGGGCTTCAGCCTGGCCCAGGTCGCGCGGGTGCTGGGCGGGGACCTGAACGGACTCGAGCCCGCGCTTGCGGCGCATCAGGCCGTCCTCGAGGAGCGGTATCGCGCGCTGGTCGACACCTTGGGACGGGTTCGCGGGGTCCGTGACGACCTGGGGCGGGGCGAGACGCCCGCGCTCGGCGAGCTGACACGGCTTGCAAGGACGGCGGTGGAGCCGATCGTGGCCTTTGATCTGCCCTGGCCCTGGGGCGGAGAGCGGTTCGAACTGTTCGACATTCGGCCGCTGACCTTCATCGTCGGGCCGCTGGGCAGCGGCAAGACCCGGCTGGCCCAGGCGATCGCCGCCGCCTTGCCGCGCGGCGCGTTTGTCGGGCTGGACCGGGCAGGGGAGGGCGCGGGCGTAGCGCCGCCGGGTCGGGTGGACGAAGCCCTCGCCTGGCTGGTCGAGGACGGCGCCGCTGCGTCGCCGGCGCTGGTCGCTCTGCTGGCCCATCTGGAGTCGGACGCCCCGGGCGCCCTGGTCGTCGATCTGGTCGAGCAGGGGCTGGACCAGGCCACGCAGGAGGCGCTGATCGCCCATCTTCGCCGTCGGGGGCCGGGGCGGCCGCCGCTGGTCCTGATGACCCGGTCCTCGTCGATTCTGGATCTGGCGGCGACGACCGCCGACGAGGCGATCCTCTACTGTCCCGCCAATCACAGCCCGCCGATGTGGGTGGGCCGATACCCGGGCGCGCAGGGCTATGAGGCCGTGGCCGGTTGCCTTGGGTCGCCGGAGGTGCGCGCGAGAACAGAAGGCATGATCGCCTGGCGACCGCAGGTCGCCTGAGGCCGCGTCAGCCCTTGTCGGACTGGGCCAGGGCCTCGCCGACGGTGACGGCGTCCTCGTCGATCTGCATCTGGCGCAGGTCGCCCGGGATCAGGCCTTCGCCGCAGTGCTCGCAGACCAGCCTGGGTGTGAAGGCGTGGCCGCAGTGGTCGTGGACGAACTTCACCGGAGCCTTGTCGCCGTAGACGTGGTGATTGCCCCAGTCGGCCATGGTCAACAGCACCGGCCGCAGGGCGTGGCCCTTGGCGGTGAGGATGTACTCCTGGCGGGGCGGGCGCTCGGAGTAGCGGCGCGGTTCCAGCACCCCGTGCGCCACGAGGCTTTTCAGCCGGGCGGCCAGCACGTTGCGCGCGACGCCCAGCCTCTCCTGCCACTGCTCGAACCGGCGAACGCCCCGGAAGGAGTCCCGCAGGATCAGCAGCGTCCAGGGATCGCCGACGACCTCGAGGGTCGCGGCAATGCCGCAGGTCTGATGCGAATAGTCGGCGGTACGGCCCATGGCCCGAGAGTGCGGCTTCCCCATGGGGAACGCAACAGAGTTGTTTTAGTGAACGAACCTGAGCGGTCGTCGCTCCGGGCGCCGCCTGCCCAGGGCCGCCGCAGGCGGAATGGCTTGACGCGTCAAACATTTGTTTCAAACATATGTTTGAAACCGGAGTGAGCCCTATGTCGACGCCTGATGGATTCGAGCCCTTTCTGCGCCCCAGCCCGCTCATCGATCCCTGGCGGCCGCTGTTCATGCGCACGCTGGACGACCGGGTGGTGCTGGGCCTGACCGTGCGCGAGCCCCACACCAACTCGCGGGGGACCGTCCACGGCGGCCTGTTCGCGGCGCTGGCGGACCAGGCGATGGGCATGACCTGCGCCGCCCGCCTGAAGGCGCAGGGCGTCCCGGTCTCGACCCTGTGGACCGCCTCGATGACGGTCGACTACCTCGGCGCGGCGAGCTTCGGACAGTGGCTGGTCTTCGACACCCACTTCTGCCGGCCGGGCAAGACCCTCTGCCACGCCGAGATGGACATCAGCGCGGACGGCGAGACCGTCGCCCGCGCCAGGGCCAGCTTCCGCGTCACCCTGGAGCGGGCGGCTTCAGTCTAGGGCTGCGCCGGCGTGGCGGCGGCGTCAGCGGCGGCCTTTTCCGCAGCGGCTCTTGCGGCGACGGCCTTCGCCGCCGCAGCGTCGGCTCTCGCCTTGGCGCGCCTGGCCTCGACGGCGGCGCGCGCCGCCGTGCGGCGGTCGGCCTGGGCCTTGACCTGCTCTGGCGTCAGAACGCGAGCGACAGGCGCGGCCGGCTTCGCGGCGGGGGTCGCCGGCTGCGGCGGTCGCAGACGCGCCGCGGCGGCTTCACGCCGGGCCTCCATGGCGGCTTCCCGTTTCAGCCGAAGGGCGCGGGCGGCCTCGTCGCGCTGGCGCTGCTCGGTGGCGGCGTCGGGTGCGGTCGGCTTGGCCACGGGCGACTCGGGCGGACGGTCCGGCCGCTGCGGGCGACCGTCTTCCGGACCGTCCCGGTCAGGACGATCCCCGCGATCCGGGCGGTCCGGCCGTCCGGGACGGTCCTCCCTGGGCGGGGGCGCCACAACGACCGGCGGCGGCGGTGTCTGGGCGACCGGCCGGTCGGGCCGTTGCGGCCGGTCGCGGCCACGACGGTCCTGACGAGCCTGCCATTGGCGCCACTGGGCGGCATCGAGTCTGCGACGCTCTTCCTGGTCAGCCTGCAGGGCCGCGCGGCGCAGCGCCTGGGACCGGGCCAGATACCGACCGGCCTCAGCGGCGCGGGCGCGGGTCGCCTCGCGGTCCAGCGCCTCCCGCCGACGGCGGTCGTAAACCGTCACCAGGGCCCCGTCGCTGTAGCCATACCCGTAGTCGGGATCCTGCACGTAGTAGGGCCGGTCCTGGCCGGCGCGGTAGTAGTAGTAGCGCTCGCCGCCGCCGACGAGGCGCTCAACCACCCGGCGGACCATCTCCCCGTCCAGCCACACCGCCGGCGATTCCTCGCCATAGTCATAGGCGTAGGACGGCGGCCGGTCGTCATAGTAGCGGTCGTCCTGTTCGGCTTCGGTCCAGTAGCGCTCCGCCTGGGCCGGCTGCGGGGCGGCGACCGGTGCGGGCGGTGCGGGCGGCAGGGCCTCCGCGGTCGCGGGCGCCAGGCCGATATCCGCCGGCAGAGGCGCTTCGGCGACGGGCGTCGGCGGCGGAGACGGCTTGTCGCAAGCGGCCAGCAGGGCGGTCGCGGCGACGCCGGCGAGCAGGATCTTGTGAGTCATGGGTCGTCCTTCAGGAACCTGCCTTCCGTGGCCGGAAGGCTCCATTCCTGTGCCCAACGCCCAGACAGGCTTGCGGGGTGCGTCGCGAGCGATCACATCAGCGTCGTCCAGCAGATGGAGCCGCTCCCATGTCCGCCGATCCCGTCGTCATCGTCTCGTTCGCCCGCACGCCGATGGGCGGCTTCCAGGGCGCCCTCAGCGGCGTGAAGGCCACCGAGCTCGGCGCGACCGCCGTGCGGGCGGCCGTGGAGCGGGCAGGGGTCGATCCGGCGAAGATCGAGCAGATCATCATGGGCTGCGTGCTGCCCGCGGGCCTGGGTCAGGCGCCGGCCCGCCAGGCGGGCCTGGGCGCCGGTCTTTCGCTCGGCGTCGAGGCGACGACCGTCAACAAGATGTGCGGCAGCGGCATGCAGGCGGCGATCATGGCGCACGACGCCCTGGCGGCCGGATCGGTCGACCTGATCGTCGCCGGCGGCATGGAGAGCATGACCGGCGCGCCCTACCTGATGACCAAGCATCGCGGCGGCGCCCGCATCGGCCACGATGTGATCAGCGACAGCATGTACCTGGACGGCCTGGAGGACGCCTACGAGCCGGGCCGGCTGATGGGGTCCTTCGCCGAGGACAGCGCCCGCACCTACCAGTTCACCCGCGAGGACCAGGACGCCTACGCCATCGAGAGCCTGAGCCGCGCCCGGGCCGCCACCGAGACCGGCGCCTTCGCCGCCGAGATCACTCCGGTGACGGTGAAAACCCGCAAGGGCGAGGAGATCGTCAGCCAGGACGAACAGCCGATGAAGGCTGATCCCTCGAAGATCCCGGGCCTCAAGCCGGCCTTTGCGAAGGACGGGACGATTACCGCCGCCAACGCCAGCTCGATCAGCGACGGCGCCGCGGCCCTGGTGATGACCCGCGAGAGCGTGGCGAAGGCGCTCGGTCTGCCGATCGTCGCGCGCGTCGTCGCCCACGCCGCCCACGCCCATGAGCCCGGGCTGTTCACCACCGCGCCGGTGCCGGCGATGCAGAAGGCGCTGAAGAAGGCCGGCTGGACCGCCGACGACGTTGACCTGTGGGAGGTCAACGAGGCCTTCGCCGTGGTCGCCATGATCGCCATGCGGGAGCTCGGCATCGACCGGGCCAGGCTGAACGTCAACGGCGGCGCGACCGCGCTTGGCCACCCGATCGGCGCGTCCGGCGCGCGCATCCTGACCACGCTGCTGTCGGCGCTTCAGGCGCGCGGCGGAAAGCGCGGCATGGCCAGCCTGTGCATCGGCGGCGGCGAAGCCACGGCCATGGCGGTGGAACTGGTCTGAGCCGGCGTCGGCTGCCCTATCCCAGCGGTCGGCTGGCCGGGACGTCCAGGGTCTGGCCGTTGACCATGACCCGCTTGTCGCCCGGCTTCATGTTCGCCGGGCAGGCTCCGACGTAGCGGGCCGAGATCACCTGTTTCGCGGTCAGTGTTTTTCCGCTGGCCGAGCCGCTGACATCGGCCTCCATGCGATAGGCGCTGTTGAAGTCGCCCGTCACAGTGCCCTTGCTGGTGAAGTGGCGGCCGCCGGTCGTGCAGTCGATCTCGAACGCCATCCCGCCCGGAATGCGATCCCAGTCGCTCTTGGCGCAGTCGCGCCGGTCCAGACTCTGACCCAGCGCCGCGCCGTCGGACTGCGTGGCGTCGTCGATGCAGGACTGCGCCCGCATGGGCGTGCCTTCGACGCTGATTTCCCACAGACCCGCCTTCAGGTGCGGCGCGGCGTCAATTCCCGGCGGCACGGGCGGCTTGCCCGCGACGGCGGGGGCTTCGGCCGTTTCAGCGGGCTTGTTGCAGGCCGCGAGGGCGAGGGCAGCGAGGCAGACGCCGGCGAGGATGCGCATCGGAGGGCTCCCGAATGGTGAAAGATCGACGATATCCGGGATCACAACGCGGCGCGAGACGCTATGATCCGCATCATGGCAGACATCACCGACAATACCGCCGCCGGCCGGTTCGAACTGATCGAACAGGACCTGATCGCCTATGCGGACTACCGCCTCTCGGATGACCGCATGATCATCGACTACGTCTTCTCGCCGCCAGAATTGCGGGGCGCGGGCACGGCGGGCCGACTGATGCAGGGCGTGGCGGACGCGGCCCGCGCCCGCGCGCTGAAGATCACCCCCCTTTGCGGGTATGCAGCAGCCTGGCTGAAAAGGCATCCTGGGACGTCCGATCTGGTAGCCTGACGGCTTTTGACGTCATAAGCTGCCCGCCGGGAGTTCATTCTGGGGGCTGACGTGAAGCTCGGGTCGACCTTGGTGGCGGGCGTTCTGGCGCTTGGCCTCGCCTTCGCGGGACCGGCGAACGCTCAGACCTATCTGGCCGACTGGGGCGTGGCCGACATGCGCGCGGCGCTGACGGCGGTGAACGCCACGGTCACCGGCGACGGCGCCCTGTCCGATGGCAGCCCCTACGTCTCCGCCAAGTCGCCGGGCGGCCTCAAGTTCACCGTCAGCGGGCGGGTCTGCGAAGGCCCGGCCGGCGCCAAACGCTGCAAGGGCGCCCTGCTGGAGACACGGTTCACGCTGGATTCCGACGCCCAGGTCGAGACCCGGCTGAAGCAGTTCGACTTCGCCGCAGTGTCGATCACCAACGGCGGCGAGTCGGACCTGCTGGTTTCACGCTATCTGATCTTCGACCACGGACTTCATCGCGAAAATCTCCAGATCAACATCAGCGTCTTCACCGGGATCGCCGAGGACATCTGGGGTCAACTCTAGTGAACAGGAACAGTAACATGATCAAAACTCTCGCTACCGTGGGCGCCCTGACGCTCGCGCTCGCCATTCCCGCCGGCGCGTCCGCCCAGAGCGGCATCCTGACCGACTGGGGCATGTCGGACATGAAGACGGCGCTGACGGCGGCCGGCGCGACGGTGACCAAGGAAGGCACCCTTGACGGCGGCGCGCCCTATGTTGGCGCGAGCTCGGCCAACGGCATGAAGTTCCTGATCTACGGGACCGTCTGCACCGGCACGCCCGCCCGCTGCAAGGGCGCGAACATGTCGGCGACCTTCACGCTCGACTCCGACGCTGAAGTCGACGCCCGCGAAAAGAAGATCGACCGCTCGGCGGTCGGCGTGCGCAACGCCGGCGACAACGCGCTGGAAGTGTCCCGTTACATGATCTTCGACGAAGGTCTGACCCGCGGCAATCTGCGGACCAACATC
Organism: Caulobacter sp. FW305-C-30-S16; assembly: GCF_058783025.1. Lineage (NCBI taxonomy): Bacteria > Pseudomonadati > Pseudomonadota > Alphaproteobacteria > Caulobacterales > Caulobacteraceae > Caulobacter > Caulobacter sp. FW305-C-30-S16. The sequence goes on from NZ_JBYSYH010000001.1 coordinate 1,209,577, forward strand.
GAGGTCTTCATCGAAGTCTCGGAAGACATCTGGAACGGCGGCGGCGAATAGTCTCTCAGCGACTTTCACCCTGCCGCCAGTCGCGGCGGGGTGATCGCGTTCAAATGAGTTGAGGACGTGCTTGCGGCGGATTTCCGCGCAACACCCGGGGAACTGACATGTTGAAAGCCGCACTGGTCGCTGGCAGTTTTGCGCTCGCGTTGCCCACGCCCTCGGCGGCGCAAAGCCTGCTGAGCGATTGGGCGATCGCCGACGTGAGCCAGGCCATCACCGACGCCGGCGCGACGGTGACCGGGTCTGGCACCACCTCCGACGGCGCGCTCTACATCGACGGCAAGACGGCCTCCGGCATGAAGTTCCTAGCCTACGGCACGGTCTGCTCGGGCTCGCCCAAGCGCTGCGGTGGCTTGAACCTCAGCGTCGGTTTCACCCAGCCTAGCGCAGCCGAGGCGACCCGGCGCGCGCTGGAGATCGACCGCATCGCCGTGGGCTCCCGCCACGGTGGCGATGACCGGCTCGATGTGAACCGCTACATCATCTTCGACCACGGCATCACGCGGAAGAACCTGCAAGCGAACATCGAGGTCTTCCTTTTGATCGCGGAAGACATCTGGACGGGCGGCGGCAAGTAGCGGTCACGACCCGTTCGCCAACGATCAGGCCGCGGGGGCGACTCCGCGGCCTTTTCATTGCTAGACTCGCGCCGACATCGAGATCGGGAGGCGAGCGATGACGTCCAGCGGCTCCAACAGCACCGACCGAGACCTGCGCCGCCGGGCCGAGGCGGTGATCCCTGGCGGCATGTACGGCCACCAGGCGGTGGGCCTGCTGCCCGACGACTACCCCCAGTTCTTCCGCAGCGGCGACGGTGCCCACATCACCGACGCCGACGGCCGGCGCTACCTCGACCTTATGTGCGCCTATGGCCCGAACCTGTTCGGATACGCCAACCCGCAGATCGACGCGGCCTATGTGCGGCAACTGGGGCAGGGCGACGCCCTGACCGGCCCGACCGGCCTGATGGTCGAACTGGCCGAGGCCTTCGTCGCCCTGGTCACCCACGCCGACTGGGCGATGTTCTGCAAGAACGGCACGGACGCCACGACCATGGCGATGATGACCGCCCGCCAGCACACCGGCCGCAAGACGCTGGTGCTGGCCCGGGGCGCCTATCACGGGGCCGCGCCCTGGTGCACGCCACGGCCCGCCGGGACCACGGCGGAGGACAAGGCCAACCAGGTCTTCTGCGCCTACAACGACATCGCCAGCCTTGAGGCGGCGGTGGCCAAGGCCGGGGACGACCTGGCCGCGATCTTCGCCGCGCCGTTCCGCCACGACGCCTTCATCGACCAGGCCGCGCCGGACCTCGCCTACGCCCGACGGGCGCGGGAACTGGCCGATCAGCACGGGGCGCTTCTCGTCGTCGACGACGTTCGCGCGGGCCTGCGCATCGCCCGCGACTGCAGCTGGTCGGCGCTCGGCGTCCAGCCGGACCTCTCGACCTGGGGCAAGTGCATCGCCAACGGCCACCCGATCTCGGCCTTGCTGGGCAATGACAAGGCACGCAAGGCGGCGGCCTCGATCTACGTCACCGGCTCCTTCTGGTACGCCGGGGCGGCCATGGCGGCCGGGCTGGAAACGCTGCGGCTGGTGCGCGAGACGGACTATCTGGAGCGGATCACGGCGCTGGGCGAGCGTTTGCGCGCGGGCCTGGCCGAACGCGCCACCGCCGCCGGCTTCGGCTTCCGCCAGACGGGCCCCGGAACCATGCCGCTGTTCCTGTTCGACGACGACCCGGACCTGCGCCGCGGCTTCTGCTGGTCCAGCGCCATGCTGGCCAAGGGCGTCTACGTGCACCCCTGGCACAATATGTTCCTCTGCGCGGCGATGACCGAGGCCGATATCGACTTCGCCCTCGACGCGGCCGAACAAGCGTTTCAAACTCTCAGGACGCAGGCGCACGACCTGCCGCCGGTGGAGAAGCTCGCCTTCCTCGCCGCGCGATAAGACGCACGGGAGATCAGGATGAGCTTCGCCGACTACGCGGACTACGACGGCCTTGGTCTGGCCGCTCTGGTGAACAAGGGCGAGGTCTCGCCGACCGAGCTGGTCGAGGCCGCTATCGAGCGGATCGAGCGGCATAATCCGACGCTCAACGCCGTCGTCCACAAGGCCTACGACGAGGCGCGCAAGGTCGCCGCCGGGCCGCTGCCGGACGGGCCGTTCAAGGGCGTGCCGTTCCTGATCAAGGACCTGGGCGCCAAGGTCCAGGGCTGGCCGCGCAGCTCCGGCTCCAACTACGCCCAGGTCGCCTCTGATGACGCCGACAGCGAGCTGGTGCGCCGTTATCGCGAGAGCGGCGTTGTCCTGCTGGGCAAGACCAACACGCCGGAGTTCGGCATCCCGGGGGTGACCCAGTCCGAGCGGCTGGGCCCCTGCGGCAATCCCTGGAACCCGGAACACATCAGCGGTGGCTCGTCCGGCGGCGCGGCCAGCGCCACGGCGTCCGGCATGGTCCCGATGGCCCACGCCAGCGACGGCCTGGGCTCGATCCGGATTCCAGCGGCCAACTGCGGCCTGGTCGGGATGAAGATCACCCGCGACCGCACGCCGATCTGCGAGGTCACCGACGGCGCAGTCGGGTTCTCGGTCCATCACGTCGTCAGCCGCACCGTGCGCGACAGCGCCGCCATGCTGGACGCCACCGACGGCCCGCAGCCGGGCGATCCCTTCACCCATCCGAAGAAGGAGCGGCCGTTCCTCGAGGAGGTCAGCCGCAGCCCCGGCAAGCTGCGCATCGCCTGGACCAATGAAACCCCCAGTGGCCGGCCGATGGGCGACGAAATGATCGCCGCGACGCAGAAGACCGTGGAGACGCTGAAGGCGCTCGGCCATGACGTCTTCGAGATGGGCCTCGGCATCGACTACCGCCTGCTCTACCGGGCCCAGGGCCTGGTCTCGGCCTCCAACTTCGCCGCCTCGATCCAGCGCTGGGTCGATCAGCTCGGCCGCGAGCCGGAGCCCGGCGAACTGGGCCCCCTGGCCCAGCGCGGCTACGACGGCGGCCGGCGGGTCAGCGGCCAGCAGGCCCTCTGGGGCTGGCAGACCCTGCGGCTGATCAACATCCAGATCCTCGAACGCTTCCAGGCCTTCGACGTCTTCCTGACGCCGACCATGAGCTACCCCTCGCCGCGCATCGACTGGCTCGATCCGCTTGCGGTGGACGTGAAGGAATTCGACAAGCGCCAGGCCGCGACCTACGGCACCACCCCGCCGTTCAACTTCACCGGCCAGCCCAGCCTGTCGCTGCCGCTCTGGGAAAGTGTGGATAAGTTGCCGCTCGGCATGATGTTCACCGGGCAGTTCGGCGACGAGGCGACGCTCTACCGCCTCGCCGGCCAACTGGAGAAGGAAATCCCCTGGATCGGCCGCAAGCCGCCGGTCTGGAACTAGCCGCCCCGGGGAAATGTACCGGAGGTACGTGTCCCCTGATCGAGCCGTCCCTGAATCTGGATTGGGGGACACGTACCTTCGGTACATGTCCCCGGAGGAAACCCCCATGAAAGCCGCCGTCTACTACGAGAACGGTTCCCCCGAGGTCCTGAAATACGAGGACGTCCCCGATCCCGCCTGCCACCCCAAGGGCGTCATCATCCGCGTGCTCGCCGTCTCCATCGAGGGCGGCGACACCCTGAACCGCTGGCGCGGGCCGCTGGTGCGGGTGCCGCACATCGTCGGCTACCAGGCGTCCGGCGAAATCGTCGAGGTCGGCTCCGAGGTCACCCATCTGAAGGTCGGCCAGAAGGTCGCCACCTGCGACGGCTTCGGCAGCCATGCCGAGCTACGCCCGGTCCCGGCGCGCAACTGCTGGCCGATCCCTGACAGCCTCGACCCGCGCCACGCCGCGGTCATTCCGGTGGCCTTCGGAACGGCGCACGACTGCCTGTTCGAGTTCGGCCGCCTCAAGGCCGGCGAGACGGTGCTGGTCCAGGCGGGCGCCTCCGGCGTGGGCCTGGCCGCCATCCAGCTGGCCAAGCGGGCGGGCGCGACGGTGCTGGCCACCGCCTCCAGCGACGCGCGGCTGGAGAAGCTGAAGGCCTACGGCCTCGACCACGGCATCAACTACACCAAGGACTCGGTGCCGGAGTCGGTGATGAAGATCACCGACAAGAAGGGCGTGAACCTCGTCGTCGACAGCGTCGGCGGCCCGACCCTGCAGGGCTCGATCCAGTCGCTCGCCTATCGCGGCCGCGTCTCGATGGTCGGCCAGGCCGGCCGTGAGCCGATGGTCGTCGACGTCGGCAGCCTGATGGGCGGCAACCGCTCCCTCAGCGGCGTCTTCCTCGGCGCCGAGATCATGACCGACCGCGCCCACGACATGATCCAGGGCCTCGTCGAGGACGCGGCGCGGGGTGACATCCAGGTCGTGATCGACCGGGAGTTCCCGCTGTCGGAAGCGGCGGCCGCGCATGCCTACATCGAGAGCCGGCAGGCGGTCGGGCGGGTGCTGCTGATTCCTTAACCCCAACTGTCATCCCGGAAGCCGCATCGCGGCTATCCGGGACCCAGATGGAATCCCACCCGAATCTGGGTCCCGGCTCTCCGCTACGCTTCGGCCGGGATGACAACGTGGGTTGCCCTCCCAATATGCAGCAAATGACCCCACTCTCCGTACTCGACCTCGCCCCCGTCGTTCAGGGCTCGACCGTCCAGCAGGCGCTGCACAACAGCCGGGATCTGGCGCAGCACGCCGAGCGGTGGGGCTACAACCGGTTCTGGCTGGCCGAGCACCACAACATGCGCGGCATCGCCAGCGCGGCGACCAGCGTGCTGATCAGCCATGTGGCGGAGGGCACCTCGACGATCCGCGTCGGCTCGGGCGGGATCATGCTGCCCAACCATGCGCCGCTGCAGATCGCCGAGCAGTTCGGCACGCTGGCGGCCCTCTACGGTCCGCGCATCGACCTGGGCCTCGGCCGCGCGCCGGGCACCGACCAGCTGACCGCCCGCGCCCTGCGACGGACCATGGTCGGGGACGTCGACCGCTTCCCGCAGGATGTCGTCGAACTGATGCGCTACTTCCAGCCGGCCCAGCCCGGCCAGGCGGTAGTGGCGACGCCTGGCGAGGGGCTCGACGTCCCGGTCTGGATCCTCGGCTCCAGCCAGTTCGGCGCGCACCTCGCCGCGGCGCTCGGTCTGCCCTACGCCTTCGCCAGCCACTTCGCGCCGCAGGAGATGGAGGCCGCCGTCGCCGCCTACCGCGCGCGGTTCGAGCCATCCGAACAGCTCGACAAGCCCTATGTGATGCTGGCGCTGAACGTCTTCGCCGCCGACACGGACGACGAGGCGAAGCTGCTGTTCACGTCGCTGCAGCAGGCGTTCGTCAACCTGGCGACCGGCATGCCCGGCCGCCTGCCGCCGCCGATGGAAGGCTATGAGGAGCGGCTCGACGCGATGGCGAAGGCGCGGCTGGCCTCGGCCCTGCGCTGTTCGGTGGTCGGGTCCCGCGAGACGGTCCGCAAGGGCCTGGCCGAGTTTATCGACCTCACCGGCGCGGACGAGCTGATCATCACCGGCCAAATCCACGACCACGCCGCCCGCCTGCGCAGCTTCGAGATCACCGCGGAAGCGAACCGGGCGTTGGCGACGGCGGCCTAAATCCTCCCCATCGGGGAGGTGGCCCGAAGGGCCGGAGGGGGTCACCCCCGATCTGAGTGGACCCCCTCAGTCAGGCCTGCGGCCTGACAGCTCCCCCGATGGGGAGCATCTTGTCTGTCGAGTCATCCTGCCCTACACGCCGGCCCATGATCCTCGCCCGCACCACCACCGCGCAGCAACAACGTCGGACTCTTCCGGCGGCGTTTGCGCGTGCGGTGAGGTGATCGAGTCCGATCCATCTCCACCCATCGACCAACAGAACCCGCCGGCGACCCCGGCGGGTTTGTCGTATCGGGGCGCCGGCTCAGCTACAGGAGCCTCTCATGACCACCCCGTTCACCTCTGACGCCGAGATCACGGCCATCGGCGAGGGTATTGTCGGCCTGACCTTGCCCAAGCCGGCCTGGACGCACGCGGCGCATTTCGCGGCGGCCGTCTGGCTGATCGCCGGGCAGTCGGCGATCGATCCCGAGCGCGACATGCCCGGCCTTATCCGCGCCTACAACACCGCCACCGGGGTGCCGAATACGGACACCGGGGGCTATCACGAAACCATCACCCTGGCCTCGCTGCGGGCGACGCGGGTGTTCCTCGCCAGCCTGCCGGAAGGGACGCCGCTGTTCGCCGCCTGCAACGCGCTGCTGGCGACAGACCTCGGCAAGCGGGACTGGCTGCTGGCCTACTGGACGCGGGAGCGCCTGTTTTCGGCAGAGGCGCGGCGCGGATGGGTCGAGCCGGACCTGAAGGCGCTGCCGTTCTGATCCGGGGACATGTACCGAAGGTACGTGTCCCCCAATCGAGCGGCGGGTTTAGGGGACACGTACCTTCGGTACATGTCCCCTCGCTACCGCGTGATCCGCGCGAACCGCCAAGTCATCGCCAGCGCCGCGACGGCCAGACCGACGGCAAGGCCGATCCAGATGCCCAGCCCCTGCATCTTCATGCCGATGCCGAGCAGGATGCAGACCGGAGCCCCGACCAGCCAGTAGCTGACGCCGGCGAGGATCATCGGCACACGGGCGTCCTTCAGCCCGCGCAGCGCCTGGGCGCCGACCACCTGCAGGGCGTCGAACACCTGGAACGCCGCGGCGATCAGCAGGAACTGCGCGCCCAGGACGATCACCTGGTCATCGCCGGCCCGACCGCTGCCGAGGTACAGCGACGCGATCTCCTTGCCGAACAGCACCATGAACACGGCCACCACGCTGATGAAGCCGACCGACAGCACCATCGCCGTGACGCCCGCCCGGCGTGCGCCGGCCATGTCGTCGCGGCCGGCGGCCAGCCCGACCCGCACGGTCGAGGCCATGCCGATGCCCAGCGGCACCATGAAGGTGATCGAGGCGAAGTTCAGCGCGATCTGGTGCGCGGCCACCGCGACGGCGCCGAACGTCCCCATGACCAGGGTCATGGTGTTGAACAGCATAGCCTCGAAGATCATCGTCATGCTGATCGGCACGCCCAGCCGGATGAGCTCGCGCACCCGCACCGGCACCGGGCGGTGCGCGCGGCGGAAGATGCGGTAGATCCGCAGGCTCGGCGTCAGCCAGATCACCACCACCATGGCGCTGAACTGGAAGATGCTCGAGATCGCCGTGGCCAGGCCCGAGCCCAGCAGGCCGAGCCTGGGCAGGCCGAGCGCGCCGAAGATCAGTCCGTAACCGAGCACGCCGTTGACGACGATCGCCGCCAGCATCACCCACAGCGCCGCGACGGGCTTGCCGAGCGCGGCGGTGAAGCTGCGCAGGGCCTGGTAGCCGAGCGCGAACGGCAGGCCGATGGCCAGCATCGAGACGAACAGGCCGGCGCCGGCCGCCAGGTCCGGGTCCTGTCCCAGGTGCGACAGGATCCAGCGGGCGTTGAGCATGATCAGCATCAGCGGCAGGGCCGCCAGCATGGTCACCCACAGGCCCATCCGCACGGTCGCCCGCACATGGCGCCGGTCGCCCGGCTGTGCGCCGAGGATCTGCGCCACGACGGGGGCCACGGCCATGCCGGGCCCGCTGCCGATCAGCCAGGCGAAATAGAACACGGTGTTGCCGATCGCCGCTGCGGCCAGCGCTTCGCGGCTCAGCCTGCCGAGCAGGACCACGTCGGTGGTCATGATCGCCATCTGCGCCAGCTGCGAGCCGGCCATCGGCGCGGCCAGGATCAGCAGCGCGCGGGCTTCAGCCAGCCAGGGCGTTCTTCGCAGGGCGGGGTGTTCAAGGGTCATGTCGGTCACGGTCGGAGACTTTCAGAGTAAGCCCGAACCCGAACGAAACTGGATGACGGATACAAAAAATCCCTCCAGAGCGATCGGGCTCGGGAGGGACGGGGCGCTGGATCTGGTGTGATCTAGGCGGCGTAATCCTCGCGAGCAGACGCGGTGCAACCCGCGCCTTTGGGCGCGGAGGAGGCCGGTCGAAGGGTCATGGGAACGAATTTCCGCATGGATCCTGGCTCGCGATTCGACAGGCCCCATGCCCGTCAGGTGGCTACTCGTTACCCGCGTAACGATGTCGCGTCAAATCCGGGTCAGCTTCCGCTCCCGCCGCCGACAAGTCGACCGATGGCTTCGAGGTAGGCGATGAAGGCCTGCCGCCCGGCCTCGGTCATCCGCACGCGGGTCAGCGGCTTGAGGTTGAGGAAGCTCTTGTCGATGGTCACGTAGCCGGCCTCCTGCAGCTTGCGCAGATGGATCGACAGGTTGCCCTGGGTGGCCTCCAGGGCGTTCTTCAGTTCGGTGAAGTCGGCCACCTCGGCGTCCGCGAGATAGGCCATCACGCCCAGTCGCAGACGCCCGTGGATGACGTCGTCGATGCCGCCGATATCGAACCGGGCCATGATCGCCTCAGGCCGGCTTGCGCATCATGATCAGGCCGGGGCCGACCATCAGCACCGTAAGGGAAACGGCGGCGACCAGGGCGTAGGTCAGGGGGGCCGCGATCAGCAGTCCCATGCCGATGGCGGCGGCGAACCAGCCGGCGGCGGTCACCGCCATCCAGAGTTCCTTGCGCAGACTGTAGGCGGTCAGCCAGCCGCAGCCCTGCAGCGCGTAGACCACCGCGCCGTAGAACAGCCAGGTGCTCCAGCTCTGCTCGCGGAGGGCCGCCGGGGCGAAGATCGCCACCATCACCGCATTGGTCCAGCCGATCGAGGAAAAGACGGCGGAAAAGGCCTTGGCCGTCGATCCCGTCGGTTTGCTGCGGCTGCGCGTCAGCACCCAGGCGGTGATCGCCAGAAAGACCACGGTCGGCCCGACCATCAGAGCGAGTCCGCCCAGCGGGGGGAGCACCAGCAGGCCGGCCGCCTGGCTCCAGTGGCCCATGACCTGGCCGCCATAGAGCAGGCCGCCGGTGACGAACAGGATCCCCGTCGTGCGCTGGTTCCCGCCCGTCTCGACGATGCCGCGAAGATAGGCGAGATCCTCGCTGGCGGATTGAACCGGATTTCCCATGATCTGAATGTCCCTGCTGGGCCGCGCGATGCGGACCGACCTCGCCGTCTACCGGCGACGGAGCGAACATACAGAACAAGTTTGTTTTGTAAACTAGTCTTCTGGCGGTTTGCAGGCAGACGGCTGGCAGGCGCCCGCCATCCGGGCGCAGCCTTCCTCGCCCGGCGCGGGCAACAGAAGGCCCCGTCCCGCGTTTGGAGCGGCAGGACATCACAGGGAGAGCATCATGATCCGCAAGGCCAAGGCTGTCTGGCAAGGAACCGGTCGCGACGGGAGCGGAGCGCTGACCACCGGTTCGGGCGTGCTGTCCTCGAGCCCCTACGGCTTCAAGACCCGCTTCGAGGACGCGCCCGGAACCAACCCGGAAGAGCTCATCGCCGCCGCCCACGCCGGTTGCTTCACCATGGCCCTGGCCTTCCAGCTGCAGACGGCCGGCTTCACGCCGGACGAACTGACCACGGAGGCGGCAATCTCGCTCGACTCGAAGGACGGCGGCTTCACGATCACGAAGTCCGCCCTGACCCTGACAGCGAAGGTCCCGGGCCTCGACCAGGCCAAGTTCGACGAACTGGCAGGCGTGGCGGAAAAGAACTGCCCGGTGTCGAAGCTGCTGAACGCCGAGATCACCCTCGACGCGACGCTGCTCTGACCCCTCAGAGCCGGCGCGGGATGACCACGGGCAGGTGCTCGTAGCCCTTCACGAAGGACGAGGCCACGCGCGTCGGTTCGCCGGTCACCTGGATGTCGGGGAAGCGTTTGAGGATCTCTTCCCAGATCACCCGCAGCTGCAGTTCGGCCAGGCGGTTGCCGACACAGCGGTGGATGCCGAACCCGAACGACAGGTGCTGTCGTGGCCGTTCGCGGTCGATGATGTAGGCGTTGGGGTTCTCGATAACCTCGTCATCGCGGTTGCCCGAGACGTACCACATCAGGACCTTGTCGCCCTTTTTGATCTTCTGGCCGTTCAGCTCGACGTCCTGCAGCGCGCGGCGGCGCATGTAGGCCAGCGGCGTCTGCCAGCGGATGGTTTCGGACACCATCGAGGGGATCAGGTCCGGATTGGCCTTCAGCTTGGCGTACTGGTCCTGGTTCTGGTTCAGCGCCAGGATGCTGCCGCTGATGGTGTTGCGGGTGGTGTCGTTGCCGCCGACGATCAGCAGGATCAGGTTCCCGAGGTATTCCATGCGGTCCATGTTGCGGGTGGACTCGCCGTGGCAGAGCATCGAGATCAGGTCGCCCCGGGGCGGTTCGTTGACGCGCTCGTTCCACAGCCGCGTGAAGTACTCGACGCATTCGAACAGCGCCGCCCGGCGATGCTCCTCGCCCTTGTAGAACGGGCTGAACTTGCTGGCGGTGGCCGTGTCCGACCAGTAGGTCAGCTTGCGCCTGTCCTCCCACGGGAAGTCGAACAGCGTCGCCAGGGTCATGGTGGTCAGTTCCATCGAAACCTTGTCGACCCAGTCGATCTCCTCGCCGATCGGCAGGTCGTCGAGGATCTTCGCCGCCCGCTCGCGGATCACCGGCTCCATCAGCTGCAGGTTCATCGGCGAGACGGCCGGGCTGACGGTCTTGCGCTGCACGTCGTGCTTGGGCGGGTCCATGGCGATGAACATCGGCAGCCGGAAGTCTTCCGACCCCTCAGCCAGGGTGATGCCGCCCTCGGACGAGAACACCTGGTGGTTGGTGTCGACGGCCATGATGTCGTTGTACTTGGTCACCGACCAGTAGGGCCCGAACTCGTGCTCGGCCTGGTAGTGCACGGGCGCTTCCTTCCGGAGGCGCTCGAAGTAGGGCCACATGGTGTCGGTCTGGAACAGCAGCGGGTCGGCGACCTTGATCTCCGACAGGGGCATGCTCCAGGCGCGTTCGCGGGCATCCTGGCTCAAATCCACCGCACCATCGCTCATGACCGTTCCTCCGTCCGTTTTGGCTACTTTGACCCCTCTCCGGGAGAAGGGCCAGAGCCTCGACGACCCAAAAGGGGGAACGTCAGCCGACGAACTCGACCGCCACGCCGGGTTTCACCGCCGCGGCGAGCTGTTCGGCGTCCCAGTTGGTCAGGCGGATGCAGCCATGACTGAAGGTCTTGCCGATGGACTTGGGCTCGTCCGAGCCGTGAATGCCGAAGGTGTCCTCCGACAGGTCGATCCACACTGAGCCGACGGGGCTGTTCGGCCCTGCCGGAACGGTCAACTTCTTCCTGGACGTGCCGTAGGTCAGGCGCTTCGGATCGAACGTGTAGGTCGGGTTCGGCGCCACGGCGCGCACGGTCATGGCCCCCGTCGGCGCGGGCCGCTCCTCGCTGCCGATGCTGGCGGGATAGAAGGCCAGCAGTCGGCCGTCGGCGGCATAGGCCTTAACCGCCCGCTCCGCCTTGTCGACGACGATCCTCGTGACCGGCGCGGCCAGCGCGATCTCCCGCACGGCCGGGACCACGATCACCGCGCCGGCCTTCGTCAGGTCGACGCCGGGGTTCAGCGTCGCCAGAACCGCCGGCGTCGTGTGGAAGCGCTCCGACAGCAGTTCGGCCGGGCCCGAGAAGGACAGCTTCGCCAGCTTGCTCTTGCCCTCCAGGTCAGTGGGCATGTTGGCGACGAACGGCCCCGCGACGTCTGCGGCGGTGACCGTGTAGTCGGACAGGGCCGGCGCGGCGTCGGCGCCGGTCAGCCGGGCGAACACCTCCCCATCCAGCAGCCCGTCGACGGGCAGGCCCTGCGCGGTCTCGTAGGCGGCGATAGCCTGACGCACGTTCTCGCCGGAGAGGCCGTCGATCACGCCGGGCGAGAAGTCGGCCCGGTCGAGCAGCACCTGGGCGCGCATGACGGCCGCGTCGGGGATGGTCGAGGCCGCTACCGGCGCGGCCGGCGGCGGGGTGAAGACGGCGGCGTCGATGCGGGTGCGGCTCAGCGGCGGCGCGGTGATCACCGCCGCCGGGACATCCTGGCCAGCCTTGGGGTCGGAGCGGTCGCCACAGGCGGCGAGAACGAGCAGAAGGGCGGTGCAAAGCGGTGCGCGGGTCACGGGTCGTCTCCAGGTGCAGGAGACCTAAGCGCGCGTCGCGCCCCGCTGTTCCGGCGGCGACCATTCCCAGTGCCAGGGTTCGAAGACGTAATTCACAAAGCCGTAGCGGTGGGCGTTGCGCACGAGCCAGCGGTAGGTCGGGGTTTGCGACTGCGCCAGGCGGTTGGAATTCTCGGTGGAATCCACGCGGCCGCCCGGCGCGGCGCCGACGATGATGTCGACCGCCAGACCGGTGCGATGGGCCGAGCAGGGCGCCCGGGTGACGTTGTCACATCCGCCGCGCAGCAGGCAGGTCACATCATTCTCCACCGGGCTGCGGTAGGCGGAGAAAATCAGCAGGGCCTGGCGGTCGCGAGCGATGGCCGGGTCGGCCGCCCGGGCGTCCGCGACCATCCGGCGATAGGCGGAGAGGGCGTCGGCCCGCATCTGCATCGGCTTCTGGCCCCAGACCTCCTCGGGACGGGCTGCGATCAGCGCCTCCGCCGGCGGGGCGGGCGGACAGCCGCCGGACCGCTGCAGGATCACGAACGGCCGCAGCAGGTGCCAGCGTACCTTCATCAGGCTGAACGTGTCCTGGTCCATCACGCCCGTCGGCGGACGACCGTGCGCACGCTGCCAGCCGGCCAGGGCGTTGGCGAAGCCGGGGCTCTCATAGGGGCAGTTCGAGGCGATCTCGACGGCGATACGCGGGGCGTAGGTGCGCCAGCCTGTCTCCGTCGGGCCGTAGGGGATCCAGGTCAGGGCGTCGATGTCGGTGGCGTTGCGGCCGGCGGCCGCCGCAAAGGTCGGCGCCTCGTCGCAACTCTCGGCCGGCGGCGCGCCCCAGACTGGCGCCACACTGACCGGCAGGGGCTCGAAGGCCGGCGCCTCAGGCGCTGAGCCCGCCGCCGCGACGACCTGCGATGACGGACGCGGTGCGAACCAGGCGACGCCGAGCATCACCACCGCCCACGCCACAACCGCCCAGAAAATCACCTTCATACCGACACCCTGCGCCCCATCCGTCCGGGAGGGAACGCGCGAGAGAGGGTTCGGGGACCGAGGGTCTGTCAACTGTCCCGCTTGCACGGGCAGGCGAAGGAAACGGCAGCTAGCCCCGCGCCACGTAGGCGTCCCGCAGTTCGCGCTTGAGCACCTTGCCGATGTGGCTGCGCGGCAAAACGTCGATCAGCACCACGTCGGACACCCGCTGGGTCTTGCCGACCATGCTGTTGGTGAAGGCCTTGAGCTCGTCCGGCGTTGCGACGGCGCCGTCCTTGAGCGCCACGAACGCCACCGGCGTCTCGCCCCAGGCGTCGGACGGAGCGGCGATCACCGCCACCTCGGCCACGGCCTCGTGCTGGGCCATCACCGCTTCCAGGTCGCTCGGATAGACGTTGAAGCCGCCCGAGATGATCATGTCCTTGCGGCGATCCATCAGGGTCAGGAAACCGTCCTCGTCGAGCCGGCCGACGTCGCCGGTGCGGATGTAGACATCGCCGGTCGCCGGATCGACCCACTGGGCCTCGGCGGTCTTGCCCGGCTGGTTGTGGTAGCCGTTCATCGTCGCCGGGGAGCGGCCGATGATCTCGCCCACCTCGTTGGGGCCGACCTCGTTGCCCTCTTCATCGATCAGCTTGATCACCGCGCCCGGGCTGGCCTGGCCGACGGTGTGCAGCTTGTCCGGATGCAGGTGGCCCTGCAGCATGAAGCCGCCGCCGCCCTCGGTCATGCCGTAGTATTCGATCAGCCCGCCGGGCCAGCGTTCCAGCGCCTGCTTCTTCAGCTCCGCCGCGAACGGCGCGCTGGTGGCGAACTTCATCACGAAGCTCGAGAGGTCGTAGTTGTCGAAGTCGGGGTGCTCCAGCAGCCGGCGGTACTGCACCGGCACCAGCATGGCGTGGGTCACGCGGTGCTTCTGCGCGGCCGTCAGCCACTTCACGACATCGAACTTGGCCAGCATGACCAGCGTTCCGCCGCCCGCCAGGGTCGGGAAGAAGCAGACCAGCGTGGTGTTGGAATAGAGCGGCGTCGAGATGAACCCCACGGCGTCGGGTCCGTAACCGATGCCGTCCTCGCGCGGAGCCAGGTGGCGCCAGCGCATGCCGTGGCTCTGGACGATGCCCTTGGGCGTGCCCGTCGTGCCCGACGAATAGATGATGTTGAACGGGTCCTTCCGGCCGATTTCGACCGGCGAAGGCGAGGCGCCCACGGGCGGCAGCCAGTCGTAGAAGGCCTGGCCGACGTCGGATCCGTCGAGCGCGATCTGGCGGGTCTTCACGCCCTTGAGCGCGGCACCCATTTCGGCCGCGACGCCTTTGTCGAGGAAGAACAGGTTCGCGCCGGAGTCGTTGACCATCGCGACGATCTGATCGGGCGTGGAGGACGGCGCGATCGGCGCCACAGCCGCCCCGGCCCTCAGGCCGCCGAGGAACAGGGCCGCGTATTCGATCGAAGTCGTCGCGCAGACCGACACCGCCTGGGTGTGCGCCACCCCGTCCCGCTGCAGTCCGGCCGCGATGCGCTCTACCAGGGCGTCCAACTCGCCCCAGGTGATCGACCGGTCGTCCTGGATCAGGGCGAGCTTGGCCGGATGCGCGGCCGCGTTGTTGCGGATCAGGTCCGGGAGAAGGCCGAAGTCGTCGGCGATCATCTGGGCGAGGGTGGGCATGGCAAACTCCGCATACGTCTCCTTCTCCCCTCGCGGGAGAAGGTGTCGGGCGAAGCCCGACGGATGAGGGGGCTCGCGGACGGGTCCGCGACCCGCCTCACGGAGCGGACAAGGCGGTGCAACCCCTCATCCGACCCGCTACGCGGGCCACCTTCTCCCGCAAGGGGAGAAGGCAGCCGGCGCGGTTACTTCAGGTCCTTGAAGCCCTTGCCCTCGGCGACCAGCTTTTCGAGCAGGGCCGACGGCTTGAAGAAGTCGCCCATCTCGTTCTGGTACTGCTTCAGGCGCTCGAGCACCTTGGGCAGGCCGACGAGGTCGGCGTAGTGCATCGGGCCGCCGCGATAGACGGGCCAGCCGTAGCCGTTGATCCAGACGATATCGATGTCCGACGCGCGGATCGCCTTGCCCTCTTCGAGGATCTTGGCGCCCTCGTTGATCATCGGGAAGATCGTCCGCTCGAGGATTTCCTCGTCGCTGATGTCCCGCTGGTTCAGGCCCTGCTTGGCGGCGAAGCCCTTGATGATCTCTTCGGTGACCGGCGAGGGGATCGCGTTGCGGTTCTCGTCGTAGTCGTAGTAGCCGGCGCCGGTCTTCTGGCCGCGGCGATCAAGCTCGCAGAGCTGGTCGCGGATGGTCTCGCCCTTCGAAGCGTCCTTGTTCCAGCCGATATCCAGGCCGGCCAGGTCGCTCATGGCGAACGGACCCATCGGGAAGCCGAAGTCGTAGAGCACGCGATCGACGTCCCAGGGCATGGCGCCTTCCATCACCAGGCGCTGGGCCTGGTTCTGGCGCTGGAACAGCATGCGGTTGCCGACGAAGCCGGGGCAGACCCCGACCAGCACCGCGACCTTGCCGATCTTCTTGGCCAGCTTCATCGAGGTGGCGATGACCTCGTTGGAGCTGTGGTCGGTGCGGACGACTTCCAGCAGGCGCATGACATTGGCCGGCGAGAAGAAGTGCAGGCCGATGACCGCTTCCGGGCGCTTCACCGCCGTGGCGATCTCGTCGATGTTCAGCGCCGAGGTGTTGGAGGCCAGGATCGCGCCCTGTTTGACGATGGCGTCCAGCTTGCCGAACACCTCCTTCTTGACGGCCATGTTCTCGAAGATGGCCTCGATCACCAGGTCGCTGTCGGCCAGGGCTTCCAGTTCCAGGGTGCCGGTCAGCAGGCCCATGCGCTGCTCGACCTGCTCCATGGTCAGGCGGCCGCGCTTGGCGGTGTTCTCGTAGTTCTTGCGGATCACGCCCAGACCGCGGTCGAGGGCTTCCTGCTTGGTCTCGACGATCGTCACCGGGATGCCGACGTTGAGGAAGTTCATGGCGATGCCGCCGCCCATGGTGCCGGCGCCGATGATGCCGACCTTCTTCACCGGGATCTCGGCGGTGTCGTCGGGCACGTCGGGGATCTTGTTGGCCAGGCGTTCGGCGAAGAACACATAGCGCTGGGCGGCCGACTGGGCGCCGGTCATCAGGCCCATGAACAGGGTCCGTTCGACCTTCAGGCCTTCCTCGAAGGGCAGCAGCGAGGCCTCGACGCACTTGATGTTGGCTTCCGGGGCGTCAAAGCCGCGGAACTTGCGGGCGTTGGCCTTGCGGAAGGCGGCGAACACTTCCGGCGAGCCGCCGGCCACGTCGCGATCGCGGACCTTCTTCAGCGGCATCTTCTCGTCGAGCACCTTGCGGGCGAAGGCGACGGCGCCCTCGAGCAGCTTGCCCTCCTCGGCCATGGCGTCGACCAGGCCCATGGCCAGGCATTCCTTGGCCGGCACGTGCGCGCCGCTGGTCATCATCTCCAGCGCCTTCTCGGCGCCGACGATGCGCGGCAGGCGCTGGGTGCCGCCGGCGCCCGGCAGCAGGCCGAGGTTCACTTCCGGCAGGCCGCACTTGGCCGACGGAACGGCGACGCGATAGTGCGCCGTCAGCGCCACTTCCAGGCCGCCGCCGAGCGCCGTGCCGTGGATCGCGGCGACGACCGCCTTGGGGCTGTTTTCCATCATGTTCTGGACGTCGAACAGGCTGGCGCCCTTCGAGGCGCCGCCGAACTCGCTGATGTCGGCGCCGGCGATGAAGGTGCGCCCCGCGCAGATCAACACGATGGCCTTCACCGAGTCGTCGGCGATGGCGGCCTTGAAGCCTTCGAACAGCCCGTCGCGGACGTTCGCCGACAGGGCGTTCACCGGCGGCGAGTTCAGCGTGATGATGGCGATGTCGCCATCCTGGGTCAGTTCGGTGACGGAATTTATTGCGGCCATGACGCCTCACCCCTATCGTTCATTGAAACGCTTGTTTGAGCGCAAACTGCCGAGCCGGACCGCCAGAGTCCAGCGCACAACTTTGGGAGATGTCCGATGGATCTCGATTTCCTGCCCGAGCACGCCGAATTCCGTAAGGAAGTCCGCGACTGGATCGAAGCCAACTACCCGGCTGAGACCCGCCGCAAGCAGGAGGCCGGCGAGCACCTCGGCAAGGAAGACATCCTCGCCTGGCACCGTACCCTGCACAAGAAGGGGTGGCTGACGCCGTCCTGGCCTGTGGAATACGGCGGCACGGGCTGGGACTCGGTCCGCAAATACATCTTCAGCGAAGAGCTCGCCCGCGCCCAGACCAGCCAGACCAGCTTCGGCCTCGGGATGATCGGGCCGGTGCTCTACACCTTCGCCACGCCCGAGCAGAAAGAGAAGTTCCTGCCCGGCACGATGAACGGCGACATCTGGTGGTGCCAGGGCTACTCCGAGCCGGGCGCCGGCTCTGACCTCGCGGGCCTCTCGACCCGCGCCGTGCGCGACGGCGACCACTACATCGTCAACGGCCAGAAGACCTGGACCACGCAAGGCCACTTCGCCGACTGGGGCTTCTTCCTCGTCCGCACCGATCCGGACGCCAAGAAGCAGGAGGGCATCTCCTTCCTGCTGATCGACATGAAGAGCCCGGGCATCACCGTGCGTCCGATCATCACCATCGAGGGCGGCCATGAGGTCAACGACGTCTTCCTCGACAACGTCCGCGTCCCCGTCGCCAACCTGATCGGCGAGGAGAACAAGGGCTGGACGGTCGCCAAGTACCTGCTCGGCCACGAGCGCACCGGCATCGCCGGCGTCGCCCGCTCCAAGCGCGGCATCGAGCGCCTGCGCGAGCTGGCCACGGCCGAGCTGGCCGACGACGCCCAGCCGCTGATCCGCGACAGCGACTTCCGCCGCAAGGTGGCCGAGCTGGAGGTCGATCTGGCCGCGCTGGAATACACCGAGCTGCGCAGCCTGGCCTCGGAGAGCAAGGGCAAGGGCCCCGGCCCGGAAGCCTCGCTGCTGAAGGTCAAGGGCACCGAGGTCGGTCAGCGCCTGACCGAACTGACGCTGGAAGCGGCCGCCCACTACGGCGCGCCCTACGCCCGCGGCATGGAGGGCGGCAACGCCCTGCCGGTCGGCCCCGACTACGCCGGCAAGGCCGCCCCGACCTACTTCAACATGCGCAAGACCTCGATCTTCGGCGGCTCCAACGAGATCCAGCGCAACATCATCGCGAAAGCGGTGCTGGGGCTTTAATCCTCCCCATCGGGGGAGGTGGCTCGCCTTCGGCGAGCCGGAGGGGGTCCGCTCAGATCCAGGGTGACCCCCTCAGTCAGGCCTACGGCCTGACAGCTCCCCCGAGAGGGGAGCATCGCGGAACACCCGCCGAACAAAACTCAACCCCTAGCGGTCGGGCGATGTTCCAACGCTACCCCTTCGGGTTGGTGATTCGTTCTTTTCGAGCCGGCCGGCTCAGCCGAACAGGCTCCTGAACCAGCCCGCAAGGGCGTCCCAGATCCCGGCCAGCCAGGCCACAACGCCGCCGCCCGTCGCCGTCCGCTCGGGCACGAACCAGCTGGGCGCAGCCGGCGGCGCGCAGTTCATGCGCATGCCGGCGCCCTTCAGGTAGCCGCGGCGGATCTTGCCGGCGCTGATGGCCTCGGCCACGCGCCGGTCCCGGCGTTCAGCGCCCGAGAGCTTGCGCACCCAGCCACGGAACGGAAGGACGCTGCGGGTCTCGTCCTCGACCGCGCCGACAACGGCGTCGCCGGCCGCCTGCTTGAGCTTCTGGCCCCGTGTCCGCGTGTCGGGCGGCGGCGGCTCGTCCAGGTCCGGCCCCAGCGCCGCGTCCAGCCGGCCGACCTCGCCGGCGATGGCCTCGCAGGTCTTGAGACCGTCCATGGCGTAGGGCCCGGCGACCGCACGCTTCAGAACGTCGGGAATGTTCGTGTGCTTCAGGTTCAGGTCGTCGAGCGGGGCGGTGACGGCGTCGCGCAGGTTCGGCCGCGACTGGGTTTCGCCCCGATCCCGGCGCGGGTCAGGCCGCTCGCCGTCCTGCGCCATTGCGGGCCCGGCAACCAGGAGGCTCAGGGCTGTGATCAGGCTCAGGCGGCGCATGTGAGGGTCATAGTCGATTCAGCCCGGCGGCGGAATTGTGGCCCGGTGTCGCGACCGACGAGAGCGCCTTCCCCTGCCGCATTCGATCCGCCTAAAGTCCCCTCGAGACCGGGCTGACCCGGCGCAGGAGGAACGATGCCGGGAACAACTCGCCGCTGGGTGCTTGCGCGCCATATCCAGGGCGCGCCGTCGCCGGACGACTTCACGCTCGAGGCGGCGCCGCTGGGCGAGCTCGCGGACGGCCGGTTCCTGTCGCGCGTCATCCTCGGCTCCGTTGACCCCGGCACTCGTTCGCGCCTGTCCGGCGGCGACAGCTACGCCGGGGCGATGAAGATCGGCGAGGGCATCGACGGCTTCTGCGTGGCCGAAGTCATCGAGAGCAAGAACCCCAACTATGCGGTCGGCGACCTGATCGCGGCGGGCGGCGGCTGGCGCGAGCATTTCGTGTCGGACGGACGGGGCTTCATCCAGAAGATCACCGACCGCCGCGTGCCGCTCGGCTGCTGGATCGGCATTCTCGGCGTGCCCGGCCTGACCGCCTGGTTCGGCATGAACCGGGTGGCCCAGGCGAAGGAAGGCGAGACCCTGCTGGTCACCTCGGCCGCCGGGCCGGTCGGCGCCACCGCCGGCCAGATCGGCAAGAAGCTCGGCATGCGCGTCGTCGGCGTCGCCGGCGGACCGAAGAAATGCGCCTGGCTGAAGGACGAGGCCGGCTTCGACGCGGTCATCGACTACAAGGCCGAGAGTGACCTCACCGCGGCAATCCGCGCGGCCTGTCCCGAGGGCGTCGACGTCCTGTTCGACAACGTCGGCAACGAGATGGTCGACCGCGTCCTGCCGCTGATGAAGCTGCGCGGCCGCGTCGTCGTTTCCGGTCAGGTGGCCGACTACAATGTGCCGGTCGAGCAGCGGTATGGCCTGAAGCACACGGACGTCTTCATCACCCACCGCGTCCGCATGGAGGGCCTGGTGGTGTTCGACGACATCCGCCAGTTCGCCGCCGCCCAGGCCCAGATGGCCGACTGGATCGCCGACGGCTCGCTGAAGTTCGCCATCGAGGAGTTCGACGGACTCGAGCGCGCGGCCGAGGCCTTCTGCGGCCTGTTCCGCGGCGAGAACTTCGGTCGCCGGCTCGTGCGCGTCTCCGGGGACCCTGCCTGATGAAGTTCGAGGACTACCAGCGCTTCACCTTCCGCCGCGACGGCCGGATCCTGATCTGCGCCTTCAGCGGCAACGCCGTGAACGCCGTCGACGCCCGCATGCACGATGAGCTGGCCGAGCTGTTCGTCGACCTGCAGCACGATGACGACAGCGACCTGATCGTCCTGACCGGCGAGAACCGGGCCTTCTGCGCGGGCGGCGACTTCGACTGGTTCGACGAGCAGATCAACGATCCCAGGAAGTTCCGGGCCATCGCCTATGACGCCAAGCGGATCGTCAGCGGTCTGCTGGATCTGGAAAAGCCGATCATCGCCCGCCTGAACGGCGCGGCGGCGGGCCTCGGTGCGACCATCGCCCTGCTGTGCGACGTGATCATCGCCGACGAGGCGGCGAAGATCGGTGATCCGCACGTGAAGGTCGGGCTGGTCGCCGGCGACGGCGGGGCGATCATCTGGCCCCAGCTGATCGGCTTCGCCCGCGCCAAGGAGCTGCTGATGACCGGCGACCTGCTGTCGGCGACCGAAGCGGCGGCCATGGGCCTGATCAACTACGCCGTCCCGACGGGCGAGCTCGACGCCAAGGTCGCCGAGATCGCCGGCAAGATCCTCGGCAACCCCCGCTGGGCGGTGCGCTGGACCAAGATGACGGCCAACATCACCCTCAAGCAGATCATGGTCAGCACCAGCGACGCGGCGGTGGCCTATGAGTCCCTCTCCAACATGACCGCCGACCGCAAGGAGGCCGTCGCGGCTTTCCGCGAGCGCCGTCCGATGAACCTGACGGGGGAATAGGATGGGGCTGGCAGGTTGCGTCCTTCGAGACGCTCGCCGGGGGCTCGCTCCTCAGGATGACGCAAAGGGGTGGGCTGCAAAGGCGCCCGTCATGGTGAGGAGCGAGCCTCAAGCGAGCGTCTCAAACCACGCAGGGTCTCACCGCGCATGACCCTCCCCGCCGAACCCCAACACGTCACGGCCCTCCGCGCCATCCTCCAGCGGTTCATCGCGGAGAAGGCTCCGCGCGAGCAGCGCCGCGAATGGGACCGCAGCCACACCTTCCCGCGCGACCTGTTCCGCGAGCTGGCGGACCTCGGCCTCTGCGGCCTGACGGTGCCGGAGGAATACGGCGGCACGGGCCCGGACATCCTGGGCGCGGTCGCCGCCATCGAGGAACTGTGCCGGGCGGGATCATTCCTCGCCGGACCCTTCATCCAGTGCGCCTTCTACGGCGGCATGAACATCCTCGAGAACGGGTCCCCGGACCAGAAGGCGGAGCTGCTGCCGAAGCTGGCCCGGGGCGAGCTGTTCTTCGCCTACGGCCTGTCCGAGCCCGATGTCGGAGGCGACCTGTCGCAGGTGACCACCCGCGCCCGGCGCGAGGGCGACGAGATCGTCATCAACGGCGCCAAGCGGTGGTGCACCGGCGCGGACTTCAGCGACTACATCTACTGTCTGGTCCGCAGCGACCCGGAGGCGCCCGCTCGCGGCGGCCTCAGCTTCGTGCTGATCCCGACCAACGCCCCGGGCGTGACGATCACGCCCATCGACCATGTGAACCTGCGCTACACCCTGTCGTCGGACGTCCATTTCGACGAGGTGCGTCTGCCGTTGTCGGCCATTGTCGGCGGGCCGGAGCGCTGGAACCAGGGCTGGAAGATGCTGGCCGGGCGGGCCCTCGACATCGAGAAGCTGGAGATCAGCGCCTGCGCCTTCGGCATCGCCCAGGCGGCGCTGGAGGAGGCCTGGGCCTACGCCGGCGAGCGGGTGCAGTTCGGCAAGCCGATCAGCGGCCACCAGGCCGTGCGCCACGCGCTGGTCGACGCGAAGACGAAGCTGGAGGCCTGCCGCCTGATGCTGTGGAACGCCGCGCGCCTCGCCGACGCCGGCGAGCCCTGCGCCGTCGAGACCAGCATGGCCAAGCTGTTCATCGCCGAGAACGGCGTCGAGATCGCCCTGACCTGCCAGCGGGTGATGGGCGCCTACGCGATGTCGGCGGACTACGATATCGAGCGCAACGTGCGCGACCTGCTGGGCATGCCGATCGTCGGCGGGTCCTCGAACATGCAGCGAAACAATCTCGCGGCCCTGTGGAGACTGCCCGGATGACCTTCAACGCCGTCGCGGTCGCCAGTTCGTTCGCCGAGGAAATCCACCGCCGCGCGCCGGAGATCGAGAGCGTCCGGCGGTTGCCCGCGGACCTGGCGAAGAAGATGGCCCAGGCCGGTCTGTTCCGCATGGTTCTGCCGGCCAACCTCGGCGGCCATGACACGCCGCCTGCGCAGATCGCGCTGGCGCTCGAGACCCTGGCCCAGGCCGACGCCTCGGCCGCCTGGTGCGTGATGATCGGCGCGACCACAGCGGCCATGGCCAACCGGCTCCCGGCGGGCCTGGCGCGGGAGGTGTTCGCGTCGCCGGAGGTGATCACTGCCGGCGTCTTCGCCCCGATGGGCAAGGCCGTGGACGACGGTGACCACTGGGTGGTCAGCGGTCGCTGGCAGTGGGGCAGCGGCTCGCAGAACGCCTCCTGGATCGCCGGCGGCGCGATCCTGATGGGCCCCGACGGCCCGCAACTCGATGAGCACGGACAGCCCTTGCACCGGATGATGCTCTTCCCGGCCGCCGAGGTTGAACTGATCGACACCTGGCGCACGGCGGGCCTCTGCGGCACGGGCAGCCTTGATTTCCAGGTCAAGGACGTCCGGGTGCCGAAGGCGCGCAGCGTGGCGCTGCACTCTGACCCGGTGACCGTCAACACGCCGCTGGCCCGCTTCCCGATCTTCTGCCTGCTGGCCATGGGGGTGGCCGGCGTCGCGCTGGGCAACGCCCGCGGCGCGCTGCTCGCCGCCGGCGCGGCCGCCCAGACGAAGAAGGCGGCCGGTTCCCAACGGACCATGGCCGAGCGCAACGTGGTCCAGGCCGACTTCGCTCGCGCCGTGGCGAAGCTGTCCGCCGCCCGCGCCCACTATTTCGAGACCATCGGCGTCCTCTGGACGGCCGTGCAGTCGGGCGAGGCGGGCCTGGAGCCACGCAATCGCCTGCGCCTCGCCTGCGCCCACGCCGCCGAGACCGCCGCCGACGTCAGCAAGGTCGCCTACGACATGATGGGCGGCTCGGCGGTCTATCTGGAGAATGACCTGCAGCGCCGGTTCCGCGACGCCAACGTCATCACCCACCATGCGATGGTGTCGCCCGCGATGTACGAGCTGACCGGCCGCGTCCTGCTGGGCCTGCCGACCCGCGCCGACCAGCTCTGATCGCGGGGACATGTACCGCAGGTACGTGTCCCCTGATCCGGATTCACCGATGGCTCGATTGGGGGACACCTACCGAAGCCGGTACATGTCCCCTCGCTGACGCAACCGGTTAACCCGACCCGCGTTTGGTCAACGTATCGGGGGTGGGCGCTCGCGAGAGCGTCGGCCATCCGGTCTCCGCTCTTCCAGACGACAACGGAGCGCAGACCATGAAGACCAAGACCATCGCCCTCAGCCTGGCCAGCGTGCTGGCCCTGAGCGCCGGAGCCGCCCTTGCCCAGTCGCAGATCCCGACATGGGAACAGTACGAGGCGCAGCAACGCGACTATCAGCGTCAGCAAGGCGCCTATGAGCAGCAGCAGGACGCCTACCAGGACCGCCAGGCGGCCTACGCCGATCAACGGCAGGCCTATGAGGCCAAGCGACAGCAGTACCTGCGCGACCGCGACGCCTACGACCGTCGCTACGGCGTCGGGGCGTACGAACGCCAGTACGGCGCCTGGCGCTGGGAGCCCTCGGCCTATCAGACCCGCTACCCGCCGGCCGCCGGCTACTACGGCCGCGACGCTTCCGCGAGCGTCAACATGGACCGTTACCGCAGCACTTCCTGCGAACAGCGCCGCAGCGGCAACACCGCCGCGGGCCTGATCATCGGCGCCCTGGCCGGCGCGGCGATCGGCTCGAACGTGGCCGCCACCGACGTCCAGACCGAAGGCGCGGTGCTCGGCGCCGTCGTCGGCGGCACGATCGGCGCCGGCATCGGCCGTGATACCGCCCGCTGCGACAGCCGTGGCTACTGGTACAGCAAGGGCGAGACGATCCCGTACCGCGAGGCCCGCTACTACCGTGATCGTCGTGAGCGCAGCGGCCAGTACGACTACAACCGCTACGCCCGCCGCGGCTGCCGCCTGGCGTCCGCGCCGGCCGAATACGGCGGCCGGATGGAATACCGCTACGTCCGCGTCTGCCCCGACCGTCAGGGCCGCTATCGCATTACGGGCTAACTGGAAGCGGGGACATGTACCGAAGGTCCGTGTCCCCAAATCCAGATTCTGCGATGGCTCGATTGGGGGACACGGACCTGCGGTACATGTCCCCTATGTCGCGTACGCGTCGATCGCCGCCAGATGCCGCGCCACCCGTTCCTCATCGAGGAACGAGCCGGTGAAGCTGTTCTTCGCCAGGGTCACGATCTCGTCGCGGGAGAGGTCCAGCGCCCGGGCGGTCTGGATGAAGTTCTCGCCGATGTAGCCGCCGAAATAGGCAGGGTCGTCGCTGTTGCAGGTCGCCTTCAGGCCCAGATCCAGCATCCGCTTCATCGGATGGTCCTTCAGATCGTTCACCACGCAGAGCTTCAGGTTCGACAGCGGGCAGACCGTCAGGGTCGTCTCCGATGCGACCAGCCGCTTGACCAGCGCCTCGTCTTCCAGCGCGCGGTTGCCGTGGTCGATGCGGTCGACCTTGAGCAGGTCCAGAGCCTCCCAGACGTATTCGGGCGGGCCTTCCTCGCCGGCGTGCGCGCTCAGCGTCAGGCCACGCTCCTTCGCCGCCTTGAACACCTTCTGGAACTTCGACGGCGGATGTCCGACCTCGGACGAGTCCAGCCCGACCCCGACCAGCCGGTCCAGCCACGGCTCGGCGGCCTTGAGCGTGGCCATGGCCGAGTCCTCGTCGAGGTGCCGCAGGAAACACATGATCAGCCCGGAAGAGATGCCCAGCTCGGTCTCCGCCGTCTTCATCCCGGCCAGCAGGCCGTCGATCGCGAAGGAGAAGGGCAGGCCGCGATCCGTATGCGTCTGCGGATCGAAGAAGAGCTCCGCATGCACCCCGCCGTCGGCATGCAGCCGGCGGAAATAGGCCATCGCCATGTCGTGGAAGTCCTGCTCGTTCTGCAGCACCCCGGCGCCCTGATAGTAGATGTCGAGGAAGTCCTGCAGGTTCGAGAAGGCGTAGGCGGCGCGGACCTCCTCGACGGAGTTGAACGGCATGTCGATGCCGTTGCGTCGGCCGAACTCGAACATCTGCTCCGGCTCGAGGCTGCCCTCGATATGGAGGTGAAGCTCGGCCTTGGGCAGGCCGCGGATGAAGTCGTCCAGGGTGTCGGTCATGGGCCCAATCTCGGGGTTGCAGGCCCCTGAGGTCAAGGCGCCGGAGGTGTCGGCCAGCCGACGAACGGGCGTTTTGGGCTGTGCTACGCGTTGCCTTGGTTCATTGCCGGGAGGCCCCGTCGGGTGCGCACCTACACTGTCTATATCCGCGACGCCCGATACAGCGTTCCCTCCCTCCTGTTCGTCGATGTGAAAGCTGATGTGCTGGTGGCCGACCTGGCGCGCCAGAAGCTTGATGAATCCGCGCACCATCTGGCGGTCGAGGTGCTCGACGGCGACACCCTGCTCTTTCGCATAGCGCGCGACGGCGTCGAGTAATCGCGGCCCGCTTGCCAAGTCGAAAACGCGAGAGCACTATCCTCGCTCAAAGGCTCCTCGCCGGCGAAAACCGGGAGGGGCCTTTTCGATTCTGGAGGCGCCGAGCGCGCGCGAGCTGCCAATGTCCGTAAACCGTCAAGGCCACATCCGTCTGACTTCCCACCCGGGATCAGGCGCGCCCACCCGTTTTCCCCTGACCTGGGGCGCCGCCACGGCCCGCGAGCGCGGGCCGGTGGTCGCCACCGTCAACGCCGGCAGCGACCGGAACGCCATCGGCGCCCACGGCGGCGCCTATTCCATCTATCGCAGCCTGGCGATCGCGTCGGGCGCCCTGAACCCGCTGGTCCGGCCGGACCTCACCGACACCGCTCCCGTCGTCGACGTCGGGCCGTTTGGTCAGTGGGCGGATCCGCACAAGATCGTCTCGCTCGACCCCTGGGGTCACCGCATCCAGCAGGACTTCGCCGGCGAGGTGGCCGAGGGCGTCGACATCCGGCCGACCATCGCCATCACCAAGGCCCGGCTGACACTGCCGGAAATCAGCGACGCCATCGACGCCGGCCGGCTGAAGATCGACGGCACGGTGGTCCACGAGACCCGCGATGTGGCCGTGACCAAGGCCGCGCTGGACCCGGTCTGGTACCTGCCGGGCATCGCCGAGCGGTTTGAGGTCGACGAGACCACCCTGCGCCGCACCCTGTTCGAACAGACCGGCGGCATGTACCCCGAGCTGGTCACCCGGCCGGACATCAAGGTGTTCCTGCCCCCGATCGGCGGCATCACCCTCTACATCTTCGGCGACCCGGCGGCGATCGCCGACCCGAACCGCCGCCTGACCTGCCGCGTGCATGACGAGTGCAACGGCAGCGACGTGTTCGGTTCCGATATCTGCACCTGCCGCCCGTACCTGATCCACGGGATCGAGGAGGCCGTCCGCGAGGCCCAGAACGGCGGCGCCGGCCTGATCGTCTACAATCGAAAGGAAGGCCGGGCGCTCGGCGAGGTGACCAAGTTCCTCGTCTACAACGCCCGCAAGCGCCAGCCGGGCGGCGACCAGGCGGCGACCTATTTCGAGCGCACCGAATGCGTCGCGGGGGTCCAGGACGCCCGCTTCCAGCAGCTGATGCCGGATGTCCTGCACTGGCTGGGGATCAAGCACATCGACCGGTTCGTCTCGATGTCGAACATGAAGCACGACGCCCTGGTTGAAGGCGGCCTGACTATCGGTGAGCGCGTGCCGATCCCCGACTACCTGATCCCGGACGACGCCAGCGTGGAGATGGAGGCCAAGAAGGCCGCCGGATACTTCACCCCCGAAGGCGCGCCCTCGGCCGAAGACCTGAAGAAGACCGTGGGACGCGATCTTGGGGAGTTTTAACGCCGCCGGGGACATGTCCCGAAGGTACGTGTCCCCCAAACGGTTCTGCTCGATTAGGGGACACGTACCTTCGGTACATGTCCCCGGGTTTGCCCATGACTGACATCGCCGCCGCCCGCACCCTCCTCTCCGCCGCCGCCGTGCGCGAGCGGGCGCATGAGATGCTGGCCATCGCCGAGGCCGACGGCCTGAGCGACTGGCGCGTGGATCTGGCGCGGCTGCCGGCCACGGCCGACATCGTTGCCGGCGTGATCCGTGCGCAGTACCCGACGCTGCAGGTGCCGTTCCACGCGCGCTGGCGGCACTTTGTTGTCGGCGGTCGCGACCTGTGGGCCGAGATGGCCGCGACAACGGACTGGCCGGACGCGAACGCGAAGGCCCGCGCCGCCTTCGATCTGGCGATCACCTCGGTGCTGCTCGACGCGGGCGCGGGCCCTGGCTGGCGGTTCCTCGACGCGCCGACCTGCACCGAAACCCGCCGATCGGAAGGCCTCGGCGTCGCCAGTCTGCGGTTGTTCCAGTCAGGCATATTGTCCGCGAGCGGAGACAGTCCGTGTGCGGACGGTCTGGCTGGCCTGACCGCTGCGACGCTCGCCGAGGCGTTCCAGGTCACCGACGCCAACCCGCTGATCGGGCTGGAAGGCCGCGCGGCGCTGCTCCGGCGTCTGGGCGCGGCGGTCGGCCGGCCCGGCGACCTGTTCGACGTCATGGCGGCGCGCGCAACGGAGGGACGCCTGCCGGCGCCGGTGATCCTCGAGGTGCTGCTCGAGAAACTCGGCCCGATCTGGGAGAACCGGCTGACGCTCGGCGGCGTGCCGCTCGGCGACTGCTGGCGCCATCCGGCGATGAAGCGCGACGACGCGACCGACGGGCTGGTTCCGATCCACAAGCTCTCGCAATGGCTGGCCTACAGCCTGATCGAGCCGCTGGAAGAGGCAGGGATCACCGTCCACAGCCTCGATGGCCTGACGGGCCTGGCCGAATATCGCAACGGCGGCCTGTTCATCGACGACAGCGTGATGGTGCTCAAGGACCCCGCCGACATGGGTCGCACCCACGCCGTCGGCGACCCGCTGGTGGTCGGCTGGCGCTCCCTCACCGTGGCCCTGCTCGACCGGATCGCCCCGCTGGTCCGCGAGCGGCTGGGCGTGGCCGAGGCGGACTTCCCGCTGGCCCGCGTGCTCGAAGGCGGCACCTGGGCCGCGGGTCGGGTGCTTGCCCGGGACCGACGCGAGGGGGGCGGACCGCCCCTGACCATCACCAGCGACGGGACCGTCTTCTGATGCGCACCTTCTCCGGCGTCACCGTCGTCGATCACCCGCTGGTGCAGCACAAGCTGACCCGCATGCGCGACAAGACGACCTCGACCAAGACCTTCCGTGAGCTGATGCGGGAGATCTCGACCCTGCTCTGCTACGAGGTGACCCGTGATCTGGCGCTGACCGACCGTGCGGTCGAAACGCCCCTGGAGACCACGACCGCGCCCGAAATCGCCGGCAAGAAGCTGGTCTTCGCACCGATCCTGCGGGCCGGGGAGGGAATGCTCGAGGGCATGCTGACGCTCGTCCCGTCGGCCCGCGTCGCCCACATCGGCCTCTACCGCGACCCGGGCACGAAGGCGGCGGTCGAGTATTATCTCAAGGTCCCCGAGACCATGGCCGAGCGCCAGGTCATCGTCATTAACCCGCTGCTGGCTACGGGCGTAACGGCCCGCGCCGCCGTCGACCGGCTGAAGGAGGAAGGCGCCCGCGACCTGCGGTTCGTCTGCATCCTGACCTGTCCGGAGGGCATCGAAGCCCTGCGCGGCGACCACCCCGACGTGCCGATCTGGACGGCGGCGATTGATCGCACGCTCGACGAGCGCGGGTTCATCCTGCCGGGGCTGGGGGACGCCGGGGACCGGTTGTACGGGACGCGGTAACCTCAAGGCAGACCACGCCCTGATGTCTTGACGGCCAGCTTGCTCCGGCGACGACCTTGGTCAAGGACGGCCCTCCGGGCCGCCGCTCCGCGGCCGCGAAGCGGTCCTTGACCAAGGCCGACGCCCGGAGTGGAGAATTCCATCAAGCTCTTCAGGGCTCTTTGTCATCAGTACGCCAAAGACTGTCACCCCGGCCGAAGCGCAGCGGAGAGCCGGGACCCAGATTCGGCTGAACCCCACTCTGGGTCCCGGATCGGCCCTACGGACCGTCCGGGATGACAGTAGGCGGTGGGGTCGCTAGCCTCCCCCCATGAACGAAGCCTTCGAAACCCTGCTCACCGACACCCCCGCCGAGGGCGTGCTGGTCGTCACCCTCAATCGCCCGGCGGCCGGCAACTCCCTGTCCACACGGATGGCCGAGGAGCTCCTCGCCCTCTGGACCGACCTCGCCCAGCCCGGCGCCACACGCGCCATCGTCCTGACCGGGGCGGGCGAAAAAATCTTCTGCGCCGGCGCCGACCTGAAGGAGCGCGACGGCATGACCGACGCGCAGTGGAAGGCCCAGCACGTTCTGTTCGAGACCATGCGCGACGCCCTGGTCGCCCTGCCGGTTCCGGTGATCTGCGCGGTGAACGGCGCGGCCTACGGCGGCGGGTTCGAGATCGCCCTGAACTGCGACCTGATCTACGCCGCCGACACCGCGCGGTTCGCCCTGCCGGAGGTCAAGCTGGGCATCATGCCCGGGCTCGGCGGGGTGCAGAACCTGGTCCGGGCGGCGGGCGAGCGGCGGGCGCGCGAGATTCTGCTGACCGGCGATCCGTTCACGGCGGCGCAGGGGCATGAGTGGGGCGTGATCAACGCCGTCTGGAACCCCGCCGGCCTGCTGCCCGAGGCGATCGACCTCGCCAAACGCATCGGCGCCAATGCCCCGCTCTCGGTCCGCAACATCCGCCGCGTCGTTCGCGACACCGCCGTCCTCTCAGGCGCGGAGGCCACCGCCGTCGAACTGGCCGCCTACAACGAACTCACCCCCACCGAAGACCGCCGCGAAGGCGTCGCCGCCTGGGGCGAGAAGCGCAAGGCGGAGTGGAAGGGGCGGTAGGGATGTTTCACCGCGTCGCTATCTGGATTGTATCCGCCGGGCGTCGCCGTGCCGCCAGGCGTTTCGCAAGAGTGCTACCGCCTTTGATGATCAAAGGCTGGGGCGCTTCGGAAAGCTATACCGTCGGGCAGGTTCGCACCGCGCTCCGATCAGGCAAGCTGGATGGCCGGCATGACGTCATCGCCTATGCTGGCCTGTTGTCCGAAGCAGACTTTCTGGCGAACATGCCCAGCGGTTCGGGCCTGCCGTACCCGCAAGCGCGCGAGCTCTTCACGAAGGCGCTGCCCGGTGGCTCATGGGTCGCCTACCTCAAACAGCCGATCTCTGACCAAGAGGCGATGAACAGGCACTGGATGGGCAGTTGAAGGGCGCATTGAACAATCGATAGCCGCTTGTCACCGCCCCACACTCCTCCCTTCATCTCATGCGACGACGTTCGCCGGTCGGGACCGATCACTCAAGGACGGCGCGCCGCGCCGCCGCCCGCGGCCGCCCGGAGGGCGGTCCTTGACTGATCGGTCCCGACCGGCAGGCTGGCCTGCAAGAGATTGAAGCGCTTCTCCCTCTCCACGGGGGAGAGGCATGGCTTTAGCCGCCGACGCCTCCCGCTAGCACTGGTCCGCGCTGCCAACCCGTTTGCAGCGCGGGGCGGACGATAGCGCCGCCAGAGACAGGCCTTGCGGGCAGAGAGCCGGGGTTCGCGCCTCCAGGGTCGAGAAGCGATAGCCGCACAGCAGCTGGCCGATGAGGGTGCTGGCCGCCTTGTCCGAACAGTAGACACTCGGCGTCGCCCCCGTTGGCCTGTCGAGGTACTGGACCATCATCGATTCGCCGGGCGGGATCAGGCGGTCGATCAGGGCGCCGGCCCGGTTCGCCATGAACCCCGCGGGAACCGAAACCGATTGCGCGCCTTGGGAATTGGCCAGCAGCGGGCGCAGCCCGTCCGCAAGGATCTGGAAGCCGGACAGCTTGAGCGCCAGCAAGCGACGAACGTCCTCCAGATTGGCCGGCGCGGGGGTGTCCGTGTTGGCCTTCTTGAGCACGGCGCCGTGAAATTTGGCCGCCCGTTCGGCCCCCTCCATCGCCAGCACCAGGTCGGCCCGGCGCACGGTCACGGCGGTGGTCTGGTTGGCCTTCAGCAGCCCCGTCACCCGCCATTCGTTCAGCAGGATGATGAGGGTCAGGAAGCCGTCGCTATCAAGCACCTCGAAGCCGGTCGTCCGCGATCCGCCCGTCCGGGTCGTCGCGTCGTAATTGTGAGATCCCTGGATGATCACGCCCGACAGGCCCAGAGCCGGGTTGAACTGGACCGTCGAAATCCGGGTGAACTCGACGCGGCAGGCCGAGCCGGCGCGGGCGGCCGCTGGCGGTGCGGTCACCGTGGCGGCGCAGACGCCCAGCACCAGCGCCGCGGCGAGCTTTGGCCGGAGGCGGTGACGGAGACGGTGTGGACCCGGCGACCCCAGCGAGCCTTGATTCATAACGTCCCCTCACGCGCCGTTCCGCCCTGATCTATGCGGGCACGCCAGCAAGACTCGGTCATCCAGCCGTGCTTCGTCAATCGCCTCGTGCCGCAGGGAGACGGGTGCACAGGTTGCTGCCAACACCCCCGCGCCAACGCCCCCCGACTCCCCTATATCTCTCCCCGTGACCGACACGCCCTCCGACATCCCCCTGACCGGCGCCGCCCTGATCGCGGACCACGCCAAACGGCTGCCTGACGCGCCGGGCGTGTACCGGATGATCGGCGAGGGCGGGGAGGTGCTCTATGTCGGCAAGGCGCGCTCGCTTAAGAAGCGGGTGATCCAGTACGCCCAGGGCCGGTTCCATACGAACCGCATCGCCCACATGGTCGACCTGACCCGGTCGATGGAGTTCGTCTCGACGCGGACCGAGACCGACGCCCTGCTGCTCGAGATCAACCTGATCAAGCAGATGAAGCCGCGCTTCAACGTGCTGTTGCGCGACGACAAGAGCTTCCCCGAGATCGTCATCCGCCGCGATCATGCCGCGCCGCAGCTGCGCAAGCATCGCGGCGCGCACACGATCAAGGGCGACTACTTCGGCCCGTTTGCCTCGGCCGGGGCGGTCAACCGCACGCTCAACACCCTGCAGAAGGCGTTCCTGCTGCGGTCCTGTTCCGACAGCGTCTACGACAGCCGCACCCGGCCCTGCATGCTGCACCAGATCAAGCGCTGCGCCGCGCCCTGCACCGGTCTGATCGCGCTGGACGACTACGCCAAGCTGGTCGAGGAGTCCGAGGCCTTCCTGCGCGGCAAGAGCCGGGCCGTGATGCAGCGCATGTCCGAGGCGATGCAGGCCGCGTCCGATGACCTGGAGTTCGAGCGCGCCGCCCGCCTGCGCGACCGGATCCGCGCCCTGTCGTCGGTGGCCCAGGAGACCCAGGTCAATCCCGAGACGGTCGACGAGGCCGACGTGTTCGCCCTGTTCGCCGAGGGCGGCCAGGCCTGCGTCCAGGTGTTCTTCTTCCGCGCCGGCCAGAACTGGGGCAACCGCGCCTACTTCCCGCGGGTCGACAAGAGCGACAGCGACGCGGAGGTGATGAGCGCGTTTCTGGGCCAGTTCTACGACGATCGGCCGATCCCCCGGTCGATCCTCGTCAACGTCCAGCCGTTCGAGCACGAACTGTTCGCCGAGGCCTTCAGCATGAAGGGCGGCCGGAAGATCGAGATCGTGCAGCCCAAGCGCGGCGAGAAGAAGCAGCTGGTCGACCAGGCGGTCAACAACGCCCGCGAGGCGCTCGGCCGCAA
This sequence comes from Caulobacter sp. FW305-C-30-S16, assembly GCF_058783025.1. NCBI lineage: Bacteria > Pseudomonadati > Pseudomonadota > Alphaproteobacteria > Caulobacterales > Caulobacteraceae > Caulobacter > Caulobacter sp. FW305-C-30-S16. The sequence continues at coordinate 1,242,754 of NZ_JBYSYH010000001.1, forward strand.
GATGGCCGAGAGCTCCGCCCAGGGAAAACTGCTGACCGGCGTCGCCGAGGCGTTCGGGCTCGATACCCCGCCCGAGCGGATCGAGGTCTACGACAACAGCCACATCCAGGGCACCAATGCGGTCGGCGGCATGATCGTGGCCGGGCCCGACGGCTTCCAGAAGAACCAGTACCGCAAGTTCAACATCAAGGGGACCGAGCTCACCCCCGGCGACGACTACGGGATGATGAAGGAGGTGCTGCGGCGCCGCTTCGCCAGGCTGGTCAAGGAAGAGGAGGAGGGCGATGACAGCGCCCGCCCCGACCTGGTGCTGATCGACGGCGGCAAGGGCCAGCTGGACGCGGTGCTGGAGGTGATGGCCGACCTCGGCGTCGACGACATCGCCGTGGTCGGCGTGGCCAAGGGGCCGGACCGCGACGCAGGGCTGGAGCGGTTCTTCATGCCGGGCAAGACGCCCTTCATGCTCGAGCCGAAATCGCCGGTGCTCTACTATCTCCAGCGCCTGCGCGACGAGGCGCACCACTTCGCCATCGGCGCGCACCGCACGCGCCGCTCGATGGACATGAAGAAGAACCCGCTCGACGAGATCGACGGCATCGGCCCCGGCCGCAAGCGCGCCCTGCTGCATGCCTTCGGCTCCGCCCGCGAGGTCGGCAAGGCGACAGTCGGCGACCTGATGAAGGTCGACGGCGTCAGCGAGCCGCTGGCCCAGCGGATCCACGACTACTTCCGGAAATGATCCTCCCCTAAGTCACGCTCCGCGCGACAGCTCCCACAAACGTGGGGGAGCATTGGCCGTTGGGATAAAACCCGCTAGTCACCCCTGCATGAAACATCTTCCGAACATCATCACCGGTCTGCGGCTGGTTCTGACCCTGGTGGTCTTCCTCGCGATGCTGGGCCTGGCCTCGCAGCCGATCATCCTGTGGCTGGTGTCGACGGGCCTCGATCCGCAGCTGGTGCAGACCGGCTTCTACTTCACCGCCTTCTGGGGCTTCGCCATCGCGGCGATCACCGACTTCTTCGACGGCTGGCTGGCCCGCAAGCTGCAGGTCGAGAGCACGCTCGGCGCGATCCTCGATCCGATCGCCGACAAGGTGCTGGTCGCCGGCGCCGTGGTCGGCCTGGCGGTCCTTGGGTCGTGGATGGTCGGCCTCGCCGGCGGTCTGATCCTGTTCCGGGAGTTCGCGGTCAGCGCGCTGCGCGAGACGCTGGCGCCGAAGGGCCTGACCCTGCCGGTGACCCTGCTGGCCAAGTGGAAGACGACGCTGCAGCTGCTGGCGCTCGGCGCCCAGCTGTTCGTCGGCGGCTGGATCGCCTGGGGCCTGCCCCGCGAGCCTGTCCTGGCCCAGCGCGCCACCATGGCCGCCGATATCGTGCTCTGGCTGGCAGTGGCCGTGACGATCTGGACCGGCGTCGAGTACGCGCTGGCTGCGCGCAAGGCGCTGAAGACGGCCTGATCTGGATCATGGCCAACGGCGCCGGTATCGCCGATGGAGTGGTCAGGGGCCGGCCCTCCGGATCTGCCCCGGTCAGGAAGCCTCCGTGTCCGCCATGCATCGCTTGCGGCTGTACCACGCCGTTCTCGCCCTCATTGTCATCCTGGCCTTCTTCAGCCCCGAATGGGGACGCCTGCACCTTTGGCTAGGCTACGGGGTCGGCGTGATGATCCTGGTCCGGCTGCTGCTGGTCCTGACGGGCGCGCGACAGCTGGGGCTTTCGCGCTTCTATCCCGAGTTTCATGGACTGAAGCTCGATAACCTGTTCGCGCACCCGGTCATAAGCCGGGTGCTCCTGATGAGCATCGCCGTCACCCTGGTTGGCGCAACGGGAACGGGCATCGCGATGGATGGCGGCCGATCGTTCGGCCTGTCTCAATCACCGGCCTCGGCCTCGGCCTCGGCGCCGGCGAGCCGGAGTGTCGAAGCCCGCGATGACGCGGACGCCGATGAAGGCGAAGGCGAGGAAGAGGAAGAGGAAGAAGGCCCGCTGGGCGAGGCGCATGAGTTGCTCGGCAACCTGCTGATGGCTCTGGTCGGCGCTCACGTCGCCTATCTGATCGTCTTCAAACGGCCGGTCGCGCGGTTCATGCTGTTTGTCGAGCCCCGCAAGCCAGCGGCCTGACCGCGCATCAGGGCAGCGGGATGAACTCGCCGTCGTCCAGGTCGGGCAGCTTCATCCGGCCGGCGCGCCAGTCGGCCTTGGCCTGCTCGATGCGGTCCTTGCTGGACGAGACGAAGTTCCAGTCGATGAACCGCTCGCCGACCGGCTCGCCGCCGATCAGGATCACGCTGGCCGCCGTCAGGGCCTTGACCGGCACGGTCTGGCCGGGCGCGAAGACGACCATCTGGCCTTCGTTGATCGTCCGGTTGTCCACCTCGATGCTGCCTTTGGCGACATAGGCCGCCCGCTCGGGATACTCGGCCGGCAGCCCGGCGGTGACGCCCGCCTGCAGTTCCCAGTGCACATAGAACAGCGGCGAGAACACCGGCACGGTCGCCTTGGCGCCAAACGCCGAGCCGGCGACCAGCCGCGCCGTCATCCCGTCGCCCGCATAGAACGGCAGGTCGTCATTGCCGGCATGGTGCGAAAAGGCCGGCGCGGTCTCCTCGGCCTCGTTGGGCAGGGCCAGCCACGTCTGGATGCCGTCCATCCGCCCGCCGTGCTCGCGCAGGTCCTCGAACCGCTCGGAGTGGGTGATACCGCTGCCGGCGGTCATCCAGTTCACCTCGCCCGGCTTGATCACGATGTCCGAGCCGACGCTGTCGCGATGGGTCATGGCGCCGTCGAACAGGTAGCTCAGGGTCGACAGGCCGATATGCGGATGGGGCCGCACGTCGACGCTGCGCGGGAACCCGGGCTGGAAGTCCGCCGGTCCCATGCGGTCGAAGAAGATGAACGGGCCGACCATCCGCCGCGCCGCCTGGGGCAGGACGCGGCCCACCTCGAACCCGCCGAGGTCGCGCCGGTGCTGGTCAAGGACAAGGTCGATCATCGGGGCGCCTATCGGGGAAGGGGAACGCTGAACAGTCCGGCGGTGCGGGGCGTGTCGGTGGTAAGTTTTCCGTCGCCGTCGCGGTCGGCCCAGCCGCTCGAACCGATGAACAGCACCCGGCCCCCGCCGTCCACTCCGAGTGTCAGATCCTCGGTCTGCGGCAGATTGGCGGCCAGCACCGTGGCGTCCTCCAGCTCGTCGCAGTCGGGACTGAGGCGCAGGAACATCAGACGCTGGGGCGAGACGCCGTTCTGCACGGCCACCATGCCCACGGGATTGGGCGATGCGCTGCGCATGCCGAAGTCGTGCGCGACCGCGACAAGCCCGTCCGTCCCGGCCAGCGCCGCGCGAAGCCCGCCGATCCAGGTCAACGCTCCCGTCTTGAGGTCCAGCCGATGCAGGCCGGTGGAATAGTCGGCGATGACCATGGCGTCGGCTTCCCGGCAGATGGCCATGCCCTGCGGCGAAGCCATCTCCTTCGTCCGCAGAAAGGGCTCCAGACGCGCCGCGTCCGGCTTCAGGCGATAGATCACCGCCCCAAGGCTGTCGGAGGCATAGACCGTGCCGTCGTCGGCGACCGTGACGTCGCCGAGCTGATGCTCCAGGCCGTCGTCGGGGACGGAAAAGCGGGCCAGGACCTTGCCGTCCTGAAGCGACAGCTTGAGCAGACCGGTGCGCCTGGGGCCGCTGGATCCGGGAATTCCGGGCCCGCTCGCCTCCGCCGCCCACACGACGCCGCGGCGAACGTCGGTCGCCAGGCCGAACAGCCCGCCGGTGTCCGCGTCGGGCTTCAGATAGTCGGCGCGTTCGGCCCCGCCGACGCGAATGATCGAGCGTCCGGCGACCGCGCTGACGAGCCAGCCGCCGCCGCCGGGTGCAACGCCTTCGTTGACCGCGCCGGCCGGTCCAAGGGTCGCGATCTGAGTGACCTCGCCCACGGGGTTGGCGTTCTCGGCCAGCCGCGCGGCGATCGGCGCGAACGCGGGATCGGCGACCAGGGCCTTGAGCACCGGGTCGCCGGCGACGTCCCAGACCAGCCCCAGCCGGGCATAGGCGGCGAGATGGGCGATGGCCTCCTGCGGCTTGCCGGCCGCGACCTCGACCCGCGCGAGGCGGATGAAAGAGCCGGGCGCTGTCGGGTAGAGGGCCAGCGCCTGCTCGAACAGGGTCTCGGCCTTGGTCAGGTCATTGGCCTGGGCCGCCTTCGCCGCTTCCTGGCGCAGATGGAAGTACTGCTCCAGTCGACTCCGGGCCGGCGCCCCGGCGGTCGTCAGGATCAGGACGGCCAGGGCCGCCGCGATGCGGCTAGCCGTGCGGACTGACATAGGGGCTGACCATCCCGAGCGGCACGGCGGTGGTGTTCTTCACGCCGCGGATGACGATGCGGCTCTCGATGTTGGAGACCAGGCCCAGCGACAGGATCTTGTCGCGCAGGAAGTCGTCGAAGGCGTGCATGTCGCGCGTGATCACCCGCAGCTCATAGTCCGCGGCGCCGGTGACGGTGGCGCATTGCACGACTTCGGCCCACTTCACGACATTGGTCTCGAACTGTTCGAGGTTCTCCTTGGTCGGCAGGGAGAGTTTCACGGTGCAATAGACCTCGAAGCCGAGGCCCAGTTGCTCGCGATCGAGGATGGTCACCCGGCGCTGAATGATGCCGGCGTCCTCCAGCCGTTTGATCCGTCGCCAGCAGGGGCTGGAGCTGAGGCCCACGCGCTCGGCGATCTCCGCAACCGACAGGCTCGCGTCGTGCTGGATGAGATCGAGAATCTTTGCGTCAACCGCGTCGAGCTGCTCGGCCAAACCTTTTTCCCCCAATACGCCATTCCGCGCGCCGATCGTGCCGAACAGCACGGTGAATGGGGCACGGCTTTGGCAAGCAATTTCGCCGTGCTTATATGATCTTGCAAGCCGAACCGAGCCCGCCACAGGAAAGATTTTTCAATGCGCCACGACAATGTGACGCTGGACGACAAATATCTGCTCGAAAACGGCCGGGCGTTCATAACCGGCGTGCAGGCATTGATCCGTGTCATGCTCGACCGTCGACGCCTCGATCTGCGTGACGGGCTGAATACGGCAGGGTTCGTTTCCGGCTATCGCGGTTCGCCCCTCGGCGGGCTGGACCAGCAGGCAGGCCGGGCGCGCAAGCTGCTCACCAGTCATGAGATCGTCTTCAAGGAAGGCCTCAACGAGGACCTGGCCGCGACGGCGGTCTGGGGCAGCCAGCAGGCCAACCTGTTCCCGGGCGCGAAGTACGACGGCGTCAGCGCCATGTGGTACGGCAAGGCCCCCGGCGTCGACCGCACGGGCGACGTCTTCAAGCACGCCAACTTCGCCGGCACGACGCCGAAGGGCGGCGTCATCGCGGTGGCCGGCGACGACCACAACTGCAAGTCCTCGACCCTGCCGTCGCAGTCCGAGTACGCCTTCCAGGACTTCGAGATGCCGGTGCTCTCGCCGGCCGACGTCCAGGAGGTGCTCGACTACGGCCTGCTCGGCCTGTCCATGTCGCGCTTCAGCGGCCTGTGGATCGGTCTGATCGCGCTGGCCGACACCATGGACAGCGGCGTGACCATCGATGTCTCGCTCGACCGCCACAGGCACGTGGTCCCCGAGAACTTCGCCCTGCCGCCGGGCGGCCTGCATATCCGGGCCAAGGACCAGCCGATGGACAAGGAGCTGCGGCTCCGCAACTACCGCATCCCCGCCGCCCTGGCCTTCGCCCGCGCCAACGGCATCGACCGGGTGGCCCTGGCCGCCCCGCGCCCGCGTCTCGGCATCGTCTGCTCAGGCCAGGCCTACAAGGACGTGCTGGAAGCCTTCCAGGCCATGGATCTCAGCCTCGCGGAGGCCGCCGCGCTCGGCGTCTCGATCTACAAGGTCGGCATGCCCTGGCCGCTGGAGCCGCAGGGCCTGCGCGCCTTCGCCGCCGGGCTCGAGACGCTGATGTGCATCGAGCACAAGCGGCCGCTGATCGAGGACCAGGCCCGCGCCGCCCTCTATGACCTGCCCGCCCACGCCCGCCCGAAGATCATCGGCAAGAAGGACGAGAACGGCCGGCCGCTGATGGAACAGACCGGCTCCCTGACCGTCGCGGCCATCGCGCTGGACCTCTACAACTACCTGCCGGATGGTCCGCACCGCGAGCGGGCGCAGGCCTATCTCGACAAGGTCTCCGCCGCCTCCATGGCCGCCGTGACCCTGGCCAGCGACCAGCAGCGCAAGCCCTTCTTCTGTTCGGGTTGCCCGCACAACACCTCGACCCGCCTGCCGGAAGGCAGTCGCGCCCTGGCCGGCATCGGCTGCCACTACATGGCCGGGTTCAACGACCCCTCGACCGACCTCAACACCCACATGGGCGGCGAGGGCCTGACCTGGGTCGGCGCCGCGCCGTTCACGACCGAGAAGCACGTCTTCCAGAACCTTGGCGACGGCACCTACAACCACTCCGGCTCGCTGGCGATCCGCGCGGCGATCGCGGCCGGCGCCAACATCACCTACAAGCTGCTCTTCAATGACGCGGTCGCCATGACCGGCGGCCAGGCGGCCGAGAGCGGCTTCACTCCGGCCCAGATCACCCGCCAGCTGGCCAGCGAAGGCATCACCAGGACCGTCGTCGTCGTCGATGAGCTGGAGCGCTACGCGGGCGTCACCGACCTGGCCCCGGGCGTCGAGGTCTTCCCGCGCTCCGACCTGATGAAGGTCCAGCGCATGCTGCGCGACACGCCGGGCGTGACGGTGCTGCTCTACGATCAGACCTGCGCCACCGAGAAGCGCCGTCGCCGCAAGCGCGGCACGATGGAGAAGGCCCCGCGCCGCGTCTTCATCAACCCGCTGGTCTGCGAAGGCTGCGGCGACTGTTCGGTCAAGTCCAACTGCGTCTCGGTCGAGCCGCTGAACACCGAGTTCGGCCGCAAGCGCAAGATCAACCAGTCGACCTGTAACCAGGACTACAGCTGCGTCGACGGCTTCTGCCCCTCGTTCATCACCCTCGAGGGCGCGGAGAACGCCACGCGGGAGAAGATGGCCGCCCTGACGGCGGATGCGACCCCGCTGCCCGAGTTCGAGCCGCTGGTCGGCGTGCGCCGCATCCTGTTCACCGGGATCGGCGGGACGGGCGTGACCACCGTCGCCTCGATCCTGGCCATGGCCGCCCACGTCGACGGCCGCGCCGCCAGCGTGGTTGACATGACCGGCCTGGCCCAGAAGGGCGGTTCGGTGTTCAGCCACGTCAAGATCGGCGAGCGCGAGGACACCGTGGTTGGCGGCCGCGTGCCGGCGGCGTCGACCGACGTGCTGATCGCCTGTGACCTGCTGGTGGCCGCCAGCCCGGAAGGCCTGGCGCTGTTCTCCAAGAAGACCACCCGCGCCTTCGGCAACGCCGACTTCTCGCCGACGGCCGACTTCGTCACCAACCGCGATGTCCGGTTCGATACGGCCGGCATGGCCCGCAAGGTCGCCGCGGCGACGAAGAGCTACGACGCCTGCCCGTCGCAGGCGCTGGCCGAGCACAAGCTGGGCGACGGTATCTACGCCAACATGATCATGCTGGGCTTCACCTGGCAGAAGGGCGTGATCCCGATCTCCAGCCGCGCCATCTACCGGGCGATCAAGCTCAACGGCGTGGACTATGAGTCCAACCTCCAGGCGTTCGAGGTCGGCCGGAAGGCGGCGATGGACCCGGAGTTCAAGGGACAGACCGAGGACAACGTCGCCACGCCGGAGACGATGCCGCTGGACGATCTGATCGCGAAGCGGACGGCCGAGCTGACGGCCTACCAGAACGCTGCCTACGCGGATCGGTATGCGAAGCGGGTGGCGCAGGTGAAGGCGGCCGAGACGGTGCTGGGCGGCGACGCCCTGACCCGCGCGGTGGCGACCAACCTCTACAAGCTGATGGCCTACAAGGACGAGTATGAGGTCGCGCGGCTCTACACCGACGGCCGCTTCGCCTCGGAGCTGGCGGGCACCTTCAAGGGCGGCAAGGTCAAGGTCTGGATGAGCCCGCCGCTGATCGCGCCCAAGGGGCCGGACGGCAAGCCGAAGAAGATCGCCCTCGGGGGCTGGATGATCGACCTGGTCTTCCCGATGCTGACCCGGATGAAGGGCCTGCGCGGCGGTCCGCTGGACATCTTCGGCATGACAGAAGAGCGCCGGATGGAGCGTGGCCTGATCGTCTCCTACGAGGCCCAGCTGGACATGATCCTCGCCGGGCTGACCGCCGAACGCCTCCCGCTCGCCGCCCGCATCGCCGCCGTGCCGCAACAGATCCGCGGGTACGGCCACATCAAGGAAGCCGCCGTGAAGGTGGCCAAGGCGGATGAAGCGGCGCTCTGGGCGCAGTGGGGGTAGGCTGCACGGGGACATGTACCGCAGGTGCGTGTCCCCTAAGTCCCCTGGTCACCTCGATTGGGGGGCACGTACCTTCGGTACATGTCCCCGCCGTCATGATGGCGGCTGCCCTTTGGCCTTGATGGAATGATGCGCCCCGGACGGTCGACCTTGAGCAGGGCCGTCGCCGGAGCAACACTGGCCGTCAAGACATCGGGGCGGTCTCGCCTCAACCCAGCCTCCCCCTCCAGTAGGCCTCCGCCAGGGCATGCGGCGTCATGTGCGCCCGCTCCAGGGGCGTGAGCCCCGCCGGCGGTGACCAGTCCGGCTCCACAGGGTCCACGCGCAGCACGTCGGCGTAGCGCACCGGCGCAAACTCTGGCCCGTCCGCCCACCAGACCGCCGGCCCGGTCAGGCCGCGCGCCCGGCGCAGGTTGCGGGCGGCCAGCGCGGTGGCGTGGCTCATCACCCCGATCAGCACCCCGTCCCGCGTCCGCTTGGGCAAACCCAGCGGCTCGGGATGGCCGCCCCAGGCCAGCAGCGACTGCGCCAGCCGCAGTTCCATGATCGTCAGGGCGCCGCGTCCGCCGACGATCCGCTGCAGTTCGGCGGCGGCGACCAGCACCTCGCTGATCACCGGGCTGAGCAGATCGCGCGCGGCGGCGACCGAGCGGGCGAACAGCCGGCTCATCTCCATCACGTCCTCATCCAGCGTCGGGGCGTCTGCGAACAGTTCCGGCAGGATCTCGCCCGCCAGCGACGGCGCCTCGCCGCCTGTGAAGCGCGCCCCGCCCATCACCCGGCCGTCCTCGACGGCGAGCAGATAGAGGCTGTCCGGCCGGTCCCACGGGTCGGTCTCGCGCCCGTCCGGCCGGCGCAGTTCCTCCCAGCCCTTGAGGTCGACGAACACCTCGTGGCGGATGCGGAACATGTCGTCCATCAGCGCCGGGAAGGCGTCCCGGTTGGCGGCGTTGAGCAACAGGATCACGGCCCGAGTCTCCTCAAGCCCACCCGACCGTGTCAGTCCCGCAAAAACAACTATAAGATGTTAATCTATCGCACGCAACCGTGCGCTCGCTCGATCAGCCTCGACCGCCGATACGAGCACCCCGTCGCCCGCACGCCGCGCGGCTTCCATCAGTGTCAGGTCGATGATGTCGCGCTGGGCGTGACTGCCGCCGAACCGGTGCGCCGTCGCCCGGACCGGACCCAGCGCGTCGATTGCGCCGCGCCAGTCGCCCTCGCCGAAGGCCGCCAGCCCGCGCACCACGGGCTCGCCGACAGCGGTGAAGGCGGCGTTGTCGCCCGGCCGCGCCATTGCCCGCCGCTGCGCCTCCCGCAGGCTCGCCAGGGCATCCGTCCGGCCCGCGCCGACGAAGGCCATGGCCGCATGGGCGTCGTTGAAAGCGTAGAGACTCTCCGCCACCGCGGGCGCCCACGTGTCCGCCAGTACGTCCCAGCGATCCCCCACATCCACGCCCTGCAGGTGCAGCCGCCAGAGCAGGGCGGAGGCGTCGACCATGTTGTAGGCCAGCTCCGACCGGTCGCCCCAGATCGGATCGTCATACAGCGCCAGCACCGCGTCGGTGTCGCCAAGACCCAGGTGGAACAGCGCCAGGTGCCACCAGTTGTGCACCTGGAAATAGCTGTCCCCGGTCCAGCGGGCGAGGTCGTCGCGCATCCAGGCCACGCCTTCCTCGCGCCGGTCCTGCATCTCCAGCACATGGGCGACTGCATGCTGCGCCCAGCCGTTGCGGGGCTCCAGGTCGATGGCTCGCCGCCCCGTCGCCTCGGCCGCCGCGTAGTGGCCCGTCTCCTCCAGCCCGAAGGCGTGCAGGCCCAGCACAGCGTGATAGCCGGGCATGGTCTCGTCCCAGTGCGGCAGCGCCGCGCCGATCCGGTCGCGCAACCGCCGCGCGTCGCCCTGCAGGAAGTCCAGCAGCTGGCCGATCTGCAGCGCCAGGGCGTCGCGCGGGTACGCCGCCGAGACGTTCGCCAGCACCTGCGCCGCCGCCGCGATCTCGCCCCGCGCCATATGGCCGAGCGCCGCCACATGCCCGGCCTCGCGGTCATTGGCCGGCAGGGCCAGCGCCCTGGCATGGCAATCCAGAGCGACGGGGAGGGTGAAGGCGTCCGTCCCCGCCGCGTGCAGGTAGCCCAGAAACACCCGGGCCATGACGAAGTCCGGACTGTCGGCCAGCGCCGCGCGCAGGCCGCGCACCGGTTCGCCGATGAAGCACTGATGACCGGCCAGCACCGTTTCATACAGATCGAGCGCCGCCGCGCTGGCGCCGGTCGGCCGTTGGGGCGTGGCGATATCGAAGGCCATGAGTCTCTCGCTGTGTCCGGAAATGACAGCTTGGCCTGACGGGCCGCCGTGGTCTACGCCTTGGGCATGAGCGAGTTCGACTTCGACGCCTTGGTGGTCGGCGCCGGCGCGGTGGGTCTGGCCACCGGCCATGCGCTGGCAAAACGCGGCCTGTCCGTCGTGGTGCTGGAGAAGGAGCGGGCCATCGGCCAGGGCGTTTCCTCGCGCAACTCCGAGGTCATTCACGCCGGGCTCTACTATCCGACCGGCTCCCTGAAGGCGCGGTTCTGCGTCGAGGGCCGCCGGCGGCTCTACGCCTTTCTCGACACGCATCACGTCGACTACCGCAAATGCGGCAAGCTCGTCGTTGCCAACGGCGAAGCCGAAGTGGAGCGGCTGGACGCCATCCTCGAGCAGGCGCGGATCAACGACGTCGAGGGGATGGAGCGGCTGACGGGCGCCGCCGCCATGGCGATGGAGCCCGGCCTCAAATGCGACATGGCGCTGCTCTCGCCCGAGAGCGGCGTGTTCGACAGCCACGGCTACATGAACGCCCTGGTCGGCGAGATCGAGGCGGCCGGCGGGGTGGTGGTGACCGCGACCCCCTTCGAGGGTGCGACCCCGTTGCCGGGCGGCGGCTTCACGGTCCGTGCGGGCGGCGAGGCGCCGACGACCCTGACGGTGCGCAAGCTTGTGACGGCCGCCGGCCTGGGCGCCCAGCACGTCGCGGCCCTGATCGAGGGCCTTCCGGCCGACCGCATCCCCGCACGCCACTTCGGCAAGGGCGTCTACTTCCGCCTGCAGGGCAAGGCGCCCTTCAGCCGCCTGATCTATCCGCCGCCGATCCACGGGGCGCTCGGCACCCACTACCGCAAGGACCTCGGCGGCCAGGCGGTGTTCGGACCCGATCTCGAGTTCGTGCCCACCGAGGATTACTCCGTCGATCCGGCCAAGGCGGCCGTGTTCGCGGCCTATATCCGCAAGTTCTGGCCTGCTGTGCCGGAGGATCACCTGTCCCCGGACTACGCCGGCCTGCGCCCCAAGATCCACGGTCCCGACGAGCCTCAACCCGACTTCCGCCTCGACGGCGAGGCCGTGCACGGCGTCCCGGGCCTGGTGGCCATGTTCGGCATCGAAAGCCCGGGCCTGACGAGTTCCCTGGCGATCGGGGAAGAAACGGCAGCGATCCTCTCCGCGTAGCGGGGAGGGGGACCACGCGGAGCGTGGTGGAGGGGCCGGCGCGAACGTCCGCCGCGCGTCCTTCGAGACGCGATCCTGAGGGATCGCTCCTCAGGATGACGAACAGGGTGCGCAAGTGGTCGTCATGGTGAGGAGCGAGGCCTCAGCCGAGCGTCTCGAACCACGCAGCCCGGATCAGCCCTTCGGAACCAGCCTCAGCACCCGCCCGTCATCCGTCGCCACATAGACCGCCCCGTCCGGCCCGACGCGCACGTCGCGGATGCGCTGGCCGAGGTCCTGCAGCAGCCATTCCTCGCCGACCACGCGGTCGCCGTCGAGGGTCAGGCGGACGAGCTTCTTGCTGCTCAGGCCGCCGATGAACAGGCTGCCCTTCCAGGCCGGGAACAGCGCCGCGTCATAGAAGGCCATGCCCGAGGGCGCGATGACCGGATCCCAGTAGTAGATCGGCTGCTCCATGCCGGCCTTCGCCGTGATCCCGTCGCCGATCGGCTGGCCGGAGTATTCCACGCCATAGGTGATGGTCGGCCAGCCGTAGTCCTTGCCGGCCTTGGGAATGTTCAGCTCGTCGCCGCCCTTCGCGCCGTGTTCGACGGTCCAGAGCTGGCCGGTCCAGGGGTTGAAGGCGGCGGACTGCAGGTTGCGGTGGCCGTAGGACCAGATGCTCTTGATCGCCTCGCTGACCGCCGCGAACGGGTTGTCCTTCGGGACCGCGCCGTCGGGATAGATGCGGATCACCTTGCCGAACGAGGACTTGAGGTCCTGCGCCTGAACGCGGCCCGGCAGGATCGAGCGCTCGCCCGTGGTGATGAACAGGAAGCCGTCCGGCGAGAACGCCAGCCGGCTGCCGAAGTGCTGAACCGAGTCCAGCGTCGGCAGCATGCGCCAGATGACCTGTACGGCCTCGACCCTGGCGGTCGCGCCGTCGAGCACCAGCCGGCCGTGCGCCGCCGCCGTGCCGTTGCCGCCTTCGCGCGGCTCGGCATAGGTCCAGTAGACCAGGCCGTCGGTGGCGAACGTCGGCGACAGGGCGACGTCCAGAAGGCCGCCTTGACCGCGCGCGTCGACCTTCGGCAGGCCCGCGACGGGCGCCGACAGCGTTCCGTCCTTCGCCACGATCCGCAGGTTGCCCGGCCGCTCGGTGACCAGCATCCGCCCGTCTGGCAGCCAGGCCATCGCCCACGGCTTGTCGAGCCCGGTCGCGACCGTCTGGATGTCAAAGGCGACGCCGCGCGTGACCAGCGGCGCGCGGGTCTGACCGGCGAAAGCCGGCGTCTGCTTCGCGCCGTTGGCCGGGCGGGTCTCCAGCGGCTGGCCGGGCGCGGTCCCCGTCCCGGTAGTCTGGGCGCCCGACGGCTGCCCTCCGCAGGCGGCGAGCAGCAGGGCGGCGAGGGCGAGCGGGGCAGGGCGCATGGCGAATCTCCTAGGCGTCACCGAGCAAAGCCGCGAGGGCGGCGGGCGGTTCCGCGCCTTCGAGGTGGATCAATGACCATAGGGCGAAGAACATCAGCGGCCAGCGGTTGTGCGCCTGCTTTTCATCGGTGAAGACTGCCCGGACGGCGTCGACGTCGCAGATCTCGGCCACGGCCTTCACACCGGCGATGCGCGGGCCCAGATCGCCGGCGCGCGGCGCGATCCAGCTGGCCACCGGCACGGTGAAGCCCTTCTTCTTCGCCCACGGCTCGGCCGCCGGGCAATGCCGCTCCAGCCACTTGCGCAGGATGTACTTGCCGTACTTCCCCCGCACCTTCATGCGGTCCGGCAGGTTGAACGCGAACGCCGCGACTTCCTTGTCGAGGAACGGCGTCCGGCCTTCGAGGCCATGCGCCATCAGCATCCTGTCGAGCTTGAGCAGCAGGTCGTTCGGCAGCCAGGTGACGATGTCGGCGTACTGGGCCTGCTGGAGGCGGGTGAGGTTGGGTGGGGGTGCGCTCTCAACGCGCCAGTTGTCCAAGGCGTCGGCGCCGCGGTCCTTCAGGAACTGCGCGTCGATCTGCGGTTCGGCGGGACGGCCACCCAGCCAAGACGGCCGCAGAGCTCGGCGATAGCGGCCATAGCCGCCGAACAGCTCGTCCCCGCCTTCGCCGCTCAGCACCACTGTCAGGGTCCCCTTCGCCGCCTCCGCCAGCTTGTAGGTCGGCAGGCAGGCGTAGTCGGTGGTCGGATCATCGAGGAATTTCGCCACCTGTGGCGCTATCCGCCAGAAGTCGTCCTCGCCGAACGTGGTCTCGCGCCAGTCGAGGTTCAGAGCATTGGCGACCTTTTCTGCCTGCCCACGCTCATCCCGGGCCTCGGGCGCGTCAAAGCCGCAGGTGAAGGCGGTGACCGGCCGTGCATTCAGCCGGCTCATCAGGGTGGCGATAGCGCTACTGTCGATGCCGCCGGACAGGAACAGGCCGTAGGGCACATCCGACCGTTGATGGACCTTTACGCTGTCTTCGAGGACGGCATCCAGGCGATCAAGCAGCTGGCTCTCGCTGCCGCGGGTGGAAGTTGGCGGTGGCTTGCGAGCGAAGCCCAGGCTTGAGGGTTCGAAGAGCAAGCTGCCGGTTCGGAAGCCAATGAGTCCACAGTCTGCCTCTATCTCGAAACCCTCGAACGGGCGAAGGCGGGTAGCGTTCTCCGCTGTTTGGGGACCGGTGATCCCATAGCCCAACGCCAGGACTTCGGCCGCATTGTTGGCCGAGGCGCCTTCGAGCGTCGTCGGCGCTATGCCGGGTAGAGCCCTGAGCTCGGACGCAAAGGCCGTGCCTTGGCCGCGCTGGGTGACATACAGCGGCTTGATCCCGAACCCGTCCCTGACCAGCCACGTCCGCCCGTCGAACCCGATGAAGCAGAACGCGTACATCCCGCGCAGCCGCTCGAAGGCCTTCTCGCCTTCCAGCGCGTAGATGTGCAGCAGGGGTTCGAAATCCGAGCCCGTCGACAGCTTGTCCCGAAGTCCAAATTCCTCGGCCAGCTCCAGGTAGTTGTAGATCTCGCCGTTGCCGATGACCGTCGAGCCGGCGGCGTGCAGGGGCTGCCAGCCGCCTTCGAGGTCGATGATCGACAGCCGCGCGTGGGCGACGCACCAGCCGGGTCCGCTCTCCACCCGAATGCCGTTCGGGCCGCGATGGGCGATGCGCTCGATCATCGCCCGCACGTCGCGTTCGGCCTGCGCCGGGTCGGTGACCCCCAGGATGCCCGCGATGCCGCACATCAGGCTTCACCCAGGCGGGAGAACAGGCGGCGCCATTCGGCGACCACGGCGTCCTGTGAGAACTCGGCCTCGACCCGCGCATGGCCGTTCTGGATCAGCCGGATGCCGAGCATCGGATCGGCAAGCAGCGCCCGCGTCCGCTCCGCCAGCGCGTCGGCGTCGTCGACGGGCACGAGGAAGCCGTCCTGTCCGTCGCGGATCAGCGCGCCCGGCCCCTGGCTGTTGGCGGCCACGACCGGCAGACCATTGGCCCAGGCCTGGATGACCACATTGCCGAGCGGTTCAAACCGCGAGGGAAACAGGCAGACGTCCGCCGCGCGATAGAGGGCCGAGGCGTCCTGCCGCCAGCCGAGGAACCGCACGCGGTCGGCCACGCCCAGCGCGCCGGCCATGGCCTTCAGCTTGCCCTCCAGCGGACCGGCGCCGGCGATCCAGAGATACGCCCCAGGGATCTGCGTCAGCGCCTTGAGGCTGACGTCATGCGCCTTGGCGTCGTGCAGCCGGCCCATGCCCAGCAGCAGCGGGACGTCCTCCGGTGTGTCGAGGCTGGCCCGGCTGACCGGCGCGTCCTCGTCCGGCCCGCCGGCGAAGTTGGGGATGTAGCTGACGCGGTCGGCGGGCCACCCCTGGCCGATCACCCAGTCGACGATGTCGCGCGTATTGCCGACCAGATGGTCGAAGCCGCGGTAGTATTTCAGGCTGTAGTAGCCGCCCAGCCTGCCGATCCGCTTCCACGGGCCGGCGGGCGTGTGCCGCCCCGCCCGGTTCATCCAGGCGACGATCACCCGGGCGTCCATCCGCCGGCCCCAGGTGGCGATCCGGGGGCGGGTAAAGATGTCCAGCGGGCCGCCGAAGCCGAAGGTCTGGGAGACGACGCCGGCCTCGGCGAGGGCGGTCGTCCGGGCGGCGTGGCGGCGGATCGCGCATGCCTCCGCCACCCCCGCGCGATGCAGGGCCGTGACGAGGTCGACGAAGTAGGTCTCGGCGCCGCCGTCGCCCCCGGACCCGAGCAGATGAAGCACGCTCATGTGGTCTGGAACCTAGCTGGACAGCGGCGCTTTCCCAAGCCGCATGACGCGCTCTTGAAGCGGAACCGATGCGCCCGTATAAGGCCGCCTCTCGCGCTCGCGGATTGATTTGCCGTCGCGTGTGGCTGGGTAGCTCAGATGGTTAGAGCGGTGGATTCATAACCCACAGGTCGGCGGTTCGATCCCGCCCCCAGCTACCACTTTTCCCCGATAAATGAACGGCTTAGGCGGCTGCCGACTGATCGTCGGCGCCGTCGAGCGCCGCCTGCAGCGCCACCAGCATCCGCTCGGCCTTGATCGGCTTTTCGACGACGTCGTTCATGCCCGCTTCCAGATAGCCGCGCACGTCCTCGGGATCGGCGTTGGCGGTCAGGGCGATGATCGGGGTGCGGCCGACCGGGCCGGGCAGGGCGCGGATGGCCCGCGTCGCGGCGACCCCGTCCATGCGCGGCATCTTGATGTCCATCAGGATCAGGTCGAAGCGACGGGCCTGAACGGCGTCCAGCGCCTCGACACCATCGACGGCCTGTTCGGACGTGCAGTCGAACATCTCGCACAGCGCCTCGGCGACCATCCGGTTGGTGGCGTTGTCGTCGACAATCAGGATGTGGGCCGCGTGCGAGGGGGCCTGGTCCTGGGCGGCGGCGGCGGCCGCGGCGGTCTGCGACTGGCGGGCGATGAACTCGAACACCACCGTCAGGCCGGCGCCGGCGTTTGATTCGGCGCGGATCACGCCGCCGGCGGCGATGCTGATGCGGCTGGCCAGCGCCATGCCGAGGCTGACCGACAGGCCCTCACCCCGGGCTTCGCTGGCGTCGACGGGCTCGAAAATGCGCGCCAGACGCTCGGCGCTGGTCGCGCTGCCGGCGTCGCGCACGCGACCTTCGAGGATCAGTCCGTCGGCGGTCGGGCGCACCTTGAGGGTCGCCTCGATGGCGCCGCGCCGCGTTTCGCTGAGGGCGCGGAAGATCAGCGCGTCGAACACCTGCAGCAGGCGGGCTTCGTCGATGTCGGCGACGTCTTCGGGATCGCCGTCGAAGGCGGTCAGCAGCGTCAGTCCGCTGTCGGCCGCACGCTGCTTCCAGCGGGCGTCGACCGTGTCCATCACCGTCTGCAGTTGAACCGGGTGCGGGTGGAAGGTGAGGACGCCGAGGTCGGCTTCGTGCAGATCGACGGCACGCCGCATGAGCGAGGTCAGGTCTTCGCTGGTCTCGGTGATCGCCCGCACGCAGGCCAGTGCGTCGGGCGGAAGGTTCTGGCGCGTCAGACGTCCGGCGAAATCGGCGACTCCGTCGAGATGGCGCAGCACTTCGGCGCTCATCCGCTGGATCAGCAGGGCGGTCGGGTCCTGCGGCGCCCGGGCGCGCGAGCGACGGGCCGTCAGCAGCGTCGCGGGCGTGCCGACGCCGACATACCGGCCGTGGTCGACAACGATAAAGCCATGGTTCAGCGCGTCCGGACGCGTGGCCCGCAGATGTTCGAGGAACCCCCAGGGCGTCATACCCGCGTCGGCGATCGCCGGCGTCGGATCCATGATCTCGGACAACGGGCGCTGGCCGTCGGATTGAGACAGCACAACCTCGCGACTCACCAGGCCAACCGGTGTCTCGCCATCGACCACGGCCAGGACGGCGGCGTCGGGCTCGGCGGCGAAGCGCATGGCGGCCGTGTCGCAACTGGCCCCCGAGGGGACCGGCGCACGGCGATCAACAAAACTGGAAAAGGTGTCCATGAAGCCGCACGTGAGGGTCAGATTGATCCTCACTATGGCCGATTGCGCTTGCAGAGAGGTTAAGCATGCGCCGGACAAAGAAAAACGGCGGGGACTTGCGTCCCCGCCGTTCCGCTCTTCAGAGGCCTTTCGGCTTAGAAGGACTTGGTGACCGCCACACCGTAGGTGCGGGGCTCAAGGTAGAAGCCGTTCCGGAACAGACCCGACGAGTCGTCGGTCAGGTAGGTGTCGGTCAGCGGCGCGTCGTCCATCAGGTTCTTGCCGTAGACTTCAACCGACCAGCCGGCTTCGTAGTTCGCCAGGGTGAAGGTCGCGTTGAAGTTCTCCCAGCCTTCCAGCTCGTCCGGCGCGGAGTTGTAGATCCGCGAGAACGAGTCCGTCTGACGGTAGTAGTCGCCGCGGATCGTGCCTTCCCAGCCGGCGCCGAACTCCCAGTTGTACTGGGCGCCGATCGACAGGGTGTAGTGCGGCGCGTTGGGCAGTTCCTTGCCCGTCAGGTCGACTTCCACACCGTCGCTGACCAGCACGCCGAAGGCGTTGCGGCCGACCGACAGCGGGCCGCCCGGGATCAGGGCGACGCCGGTGTTGCCGGCGCCCGTCGCGGTGACGGTGCAGGCGCCCAGCAGGTTGAACACCGTAGGAGCAGTGTTCGACGCGGCCAGGATGCCGGCGGCGCCGGCGGTCGGGAGCACGCAGTTGGCGGCGCTGCTGGACTTCATCAGCGTCAGCAGCGGGTTGCTCTGGGTGCGGTTGAACACGTCGATCGACGTGCCGCCGGTGATTTCCGTCTGCAGGTAGCCGATGTTCATGTTCAGGCGCAGGCCGTCCATCGGCGACCAGACGCTTTCGAACTCGAGGCCCTTGATCTCGGCGTCGATGTTCTCGTTCACCGAGGCGCGGTTCACGATCTTCGACACCTGATAGCCTTCGTAGTCATATTTGAAGGCCGTGAAGTTCAGGACCATCGCGCCACCCAGCAGGGTGTTCTTCGCGCCGATTTCCATCGAGTTGACGAATTCCGGATCGAAGGTGGGCGGCGGGCAACCAACCACGGCCGAGCAGGCCGGGTTCATGCCGCCGGCCTTATAGCCGCGCGAGTAGAAGGCGTAGATCAGGGTTTCGTCGGTGAAGCCCACGTCCGGCTTCCAGTCGAAGCCCAGGCGACCGGTCATCTCTTCGAAGTCGGCCGTCAGGTAGGGGGTCGTCGCGCTGAGCGGGATGCCAGGGCCGCCCGCAACGAACAGGGCCACCGGACGGTTTTCCTGGCGCTTCATGTCGTGGGTGTAGCGGAGGCCGCCCGTGACCTTGAAGCTGTCGGCGACCTGCCAGTAGAGCTCACCGAAGACGGCGCGGGACTTCAGGTGATAGGCGCCGGTGCTGTCATAGTAGTTGCGGCCCGAGCGGTCCGGTTTGGCGTTCGGGTCGATGAAGCAGGGCGTGACGCTCGAGCAGCCGAGGACCGAAGCGATGGCCGGCAGGTTGTTCTCGACCTGGGCGGCGGCGGTCAGGGTGTTGCCCATCACGTAGTAGTCGCCGTCCGACTTGAAGTCGATGTAGATGGCGCCGACGTTGAAGTTGAACGGACCATCGAAGTTCGACTGCAGGCGCAGTTCCTGCGACCAGTTTTCGCTTTCACCGCCGGAGATGTCGAAGGTGGTGAAGCGGCTCTGGGCGCCGAGTTGCGGATCCTGAACCGTACCGAACGCCGCGGCGGTCGGGTTGAACAGGGCGGCGTAGAGGCCGGTGTAAACCACGCCGAAGCCGCCGTAGACGTTGATCGGGTTCGGGGTCGCGTTGAACTGCGAGTTCGGAACGATCCGGTTGTAGTCCTGACGGGTGTACAGGTTGTTCTTGCTGTAGCCGGTGAGGGCGGTCAGCTGCAGTTCGTCATTCAGGTCCCAGGAGATCTGGAACTGAACGATGTCGGTCTTGGCCTGGTAGATCGGGTCCGCGGCCGACTGGATGTTGCGGATGTCCGGGTCCTGCATCTGGCCCGCGAAGGCGTCACCGGTGGTGAAGCCGTACAGGGTGCCGAACAGGCCGCCGAGCGTGGCTTGCGAGTTCGGGGTGCCCAGGATGCCCGGGTCATTGAGCGACGCCGCGGAGCAGCCCTGGCTGAAGAAGCCGCGCTGGATCTGGGCGATCGGGCCGGCGCCGCCGGCGTTCAGCGACTGGCCGCCGACGGCCGTTGCCGGACCGGGGTCCTTCACGCAGAGCTGCTTGCCGATACGCGAACGGGCGTCGTCTTCCTCGAAGTGGTCCCACATCAGGAAGGTGCGGAACGTGTCGCTCGGGTTGAAGGCCAGGGTCGTGCGGACGTTCCACAGGTCGCGGTCGTCGGCGTCGTTGCCGGTCGTCAGGTTGGTGCCGTAGCCGTCGCGCTGCAGCATGTTGGCCGCGACGCGCAGGGCGAGGGTGTCGCCGAGCGGCACGTTGACCATGCCGCGGACCTTCTTGGAGCCGAAGTTGCCGGCTTCCAGGCGGAGCATCGCGTCGAATTCGTCGGTCGGCTTGGCGGAGATCAGGTTGACCACGCCGCCGGTGGCGTTGCGGCCGTACAGCGTGCCTTGCGGGCCGCGCAGCACTTCCACGCGCTCAACGTCGAAGAATTCCGACTCGAACAGGTTGTTGGCGGTCAGCGGGGCGTTGTTCAGGTGGATGCCGGTGCCGGCGTCGCCCGAACCGGCGACCAGCTTGGAGCCGACGCCCCGGATCTGGAAGTTGTAGCCGGTGAAGTTACCCTTGGAGAAGTTCACGTTCGGCACGGCGAGCACCAGGTTCGGGCCGCCGTCGATCTTGGCCTTCTCGAGCGTTTCAGCGCTGAACGCCGAAACGGCGATCGGCACGTCCTGGATCGCTTCTTCCCGCTTCTGGGCGGTCACGACGACTTCGCCGACCGTCGTGTCCTGGGCGAAAGCAGGTGCGGCGACGCCAAGCATGGCGGCGGCCGACACACTGGCGATGAGCATACTGCGCAGGCGCAGAGATTCGGACATTCGTAACCCTCCCCGGACGGCGCGACCTCTTCTGGGAGGTTCGCGGCGTCGATGTTTCCTCGTGTATCGCGCGTTTGGTTACCGCCGGGGTCGCGCGACACATTCCCCCGCAGCTTCCGGAATTGCATACGGGCCAAGGGGTGGTGTCAACCGCCAGCGTCACGTTACCGCCGTCAAGTTGCCGCTTTTCACCTTGGTGTTGCCTGCCTGCTTCGCCTTGTGACGTACGGGAAACGACTTCTTCCCGCCCTGCGGGAACGTGACGCCGCCGGCGCGGAGTCCGGACGTTTCGGGACCGGTCCGGATCGTGTAGGGAACAGGACGCGCAAAGCGCATAACTCCAAGGCGTATCGTCCGCTTCATGACCCCCGGTTCACCGTCCTCCCAAGGCGCGCTCGTTCTCTTCTCGGGCGGGCAGGATTCCGCCACCTGTCTGGCCTGGGCGCTCGAACGCTACGAGCTCGTGGAGACAGTCGGCTTCGACTACGGTCAACGTCACATTGTCGAGATGGACGCCCGCCAGAAGGTCCGGAGCGGCATTCTGGCGCGGTTTCCGGCGCTCGCGGCCCGACTCGGCGAGGATCACGTCCTGGATCTCGCCAGTTTCGGCGCGGTCGGCGAGTCGGCCCTGACGGCGGATCGCGCGATCGAGATGACCGAACGGGGCCTGCCCTCGACCTTCGTTCCGGGCCGCAACCTCGTGTTCCTCACCTACGCGGCCGCCCTCGCCGATCGGCGCGGCCTGACCGCCCTGGTCGGCGGCATGTGCGAGACCGACTACTCCGGCTACCCCGACTGTCGCCGCGACACGCTCGACGCGATGCAGCAGGCCCTGAACCTGGGCATGGCGCGCGACTTCCGCATCGAGACGCCGCTGATGTGGCTGACCAAGGCGCAAACCTGGCAACTGGCCGCACACCTCGGCGGCGACCCGCTGGTCGAGCTGATCGTCGAGGACAGCCACACCTGTTACCGCGGCGAGCGCGGCGCGATGCACGCGTGGGGCCATGGCTGCGGTGAGTGTCCGGCCTGCGACCTGCGCGCCGCCGGCTGGGACGGCTGGGTCGCGGCGGGCCGCCCGACGGCCGCGCCATGACCTACAGCGTCAAGGAGATCTTCCTCACCCTGCAGGGCGAGGGCGGCCAGGCCGGCCGGGCGGCGGTGTTCTGCCGGTTCGCCGGCTGCAACCTGTGGAGCGGTCGCGAGCAGGACCGCGCCAGGGCCGTCTGCACCTTCTGCGACACGGACTTCGTCGGCGTGGACGGGGAGGGCGGCGGCAAGTTTCTGACCCCCGACGACCTGGCCGCGGCGGTCGACGCCGCCTGGACCGGTCCGGGCCAGAACAAGCTGGTCGTCTGCACCGGCGGCGAACCGCTGCTGCAACTGGATCCGCCGCTGATCGAGGCCCTGCACCGGCGCGGCTTCGAGATCGCCGTGGAGACCAACGGCACCATCCTCGCCCCGCCCGGCATCGACTGGATCTGCGTCAGTCCCAAGGCCGACGCGACCGTGGTCCAGACCTCGGGCCAGGAGCTGAAGCTCGTCTTTCCCCAGAAGGGCGTCGATCCGGCCCGCTTCGACGGTCTCGATTTCGAGCGGTTTTTCCTCCAGCCGATGGATTCCGCCGACCAGGCGGCCAACACCGCCGCGGCGGTCGCCTATTGCCTTTCCCACCCCCGTTGGCGTTTAAGCGTCCAGACACACAAGTATCTCGGCCTGCCCTGATGGATACGGCCCGCATTCCGCGGACCTGAAGCCTCCCAGGCCACCTCAAGAAGACATGACCGACTCCATCTTCGAGATCACGAAGGCCGCAACCTTCGACGCCGCCCACTACATCCAGCAGGGCGAGCCGGACCATCGCTACCGCCGTCTGCACGGGCATTCGTTCCGCGTGGAGGCGAGCGTTCGCGGCTCGGCCGCCGCCGAGGGCTGGGTCGTCGACCTGGACCGGCTGGATACGGCGCTCAAGGCCGTCGCAACCGAGCTGGATCACGGGCTGCTGAACGACAAGCCAGGTCTGGAGGTCCCGACGCTCGAACGTCTGTGCCTCTATTTCGTCGAGCGACTGCGTCCGGCGTTCCCCGGCCTCTCGCGCATCGTGGTCTCGCGGCCGACGATCAACGAGAGCTGCTCGCTGGCCCTCTGAGGCCAGGGGACGTGAGGTCCACGCCCCGCCGGCTAGTCCTTCTTCTTCTTCTTCCCGTCCTTCTTGTCGCCGTCCGGGATCGCGGCGCCGACGACCGCCCCGCCGACCTTGGCCGTGGTCACGACCACCGCTGACGTCGCGCCGACGACCGCGCCGGCGGTGGCGCCGACAACAGTGGCGACACAGCCCTGCAGGCCGAGGGCCGCCAGCGCGACAATCAGGGGCAGGATGCGGCGGGACATGGCGAATCTCCGGTGACCCGGCAGCCGTAGCGGACAATCGTCGCTGAATGATGTCCGGTCAGGCCGGCTCGGCGTCCTCGCGGGCCGGGTCGGCGCTGCGCCGCCAGGGACCAGGGAAATGGGCGTCGGACTTGCGGCGGCGATCCGGACCGAAATAGTCGCTGGTGCGAACGAAGGGACGGGGGTGTTCGACGATCTCGCCGATCCGCTCGATCACGCCGCGCGCCGTGACCGGCTTGGCGAGGAACTCGTTGACGCCGGCGTCCCTCGCCTCGGCGACGCGCCGCGAAGTGGAATGCCCGGTAATCATGATCACCGGCGTCAACGGATTGGGACTGTCGGGCGAATTGCGCAGCAGCTTGACGAAGTCGATGCCGTCCAGCGGCTGCATCGCCAGGTCCGTCATCACGACATCGACCTGATGCGTGCGCATGATCTGAAGCGCCTCGGCGCCGTCGCCGGCCTCGAAGATGTGCTTCACGCCGATGGCGCGCAGAATCTCCGTCAACAGCACCCGCATGTGGTGGTTGTCGTCGACCAGCAAAATCTTGATCAGATCGAAGCGCAAGGGCGAAGCGGAGACCATCAACCACGCGCGAGCGGCCGCGGAATTGCGACCGCCCCCGGATTGGAAGCCGACTCCTAGGGGCGCAGTTCAGACCCGGTCAAACGAAAAAACTGAACGGGTTCAACCGGCTTGCCTCGGGGCGCCCAAAATGGGCGCCTCAATTTGAGTCGACCAGCACCAGTTCCGCATCGGCCGTGGCCCGGATCGTCAGCAGCGGCTCGTCCCGGATCGCCGCGCCGTCGCGGGCGTTCAGGGTGACGCCGTTGACGTCAACCGAACCGGTCGCGGCGACGAGGTAGCCGTGCCGGCCGTCGCCCAGCGCGTAGGTGGTGGTTTCACCGGCCTTGAGCGTCGCACCCAGGACCCGCGCGTCGGTGCGGATCGGCAGGGCGCCCTCGTCGCCGAAGCCGCTGGCCAGCGCCACGAACTTGCCGGACCGGTCATCCCTGGGGAACGGCTTGGCGCCCCAGGACGGCGCGCCGCCGCGTTCCTTGGGCTCGATCCACAGCTGGAACAGCGTCGTGGTTTCGTCCTCGAGATTGTACTCGGCGTGGCGGATGCCGGCGCCGGCGCTCATCACCTGAACGTCGCCCGCGCCGGTGCGGCCCTTGTTGCCCAGGCTGTCCTGGTGGGTGATCGCGCCGGTGCGGACATAGGTGATGATTTCCATGTCGTTGTGCGGATGCGGCGGAAAGCCGGACTTCGGCGCGATCTCGTCGTCGTTCCACACCCGCAGCGCGCCCCAGCCCATACGGGCAGGATCGTACCAACTGGAAAAGCTGAAGTGGTGGCGGGCGTTCAGCCAGCCGTGGTTGGCGTGTCCGAGTTGCTCGAATGGCCTGCGGTCAATCATGGGGTATCTCCCTTTCAGGTGGAGAGATAGGGACGGCCATCGGTAATTGCAACCGGTCTGGTGCCTGAATGCGCGGGCGGTCGCTGCGTGCCGCCACCATGCTGACAGGCGCTGGCGCCGGCAATGGCTATGAGACCCCGAACGGGGGGATCACGAGCATGCAAACCAAAGAACCGATCAACGACGGCCGCGAGGATTTCGACTTCCTCGTCGGCCGCTGGACCATCCGCCATCGCCGGCTGAACGCGCGCCTCGCCGGCTGCGCGGACTGGACGTCGTTCGACGGGACCTGCGTGATGCGGAAGACCATGGGCGGTCTGGGCAACATGGACGACAACACGGTCGACCTGCCCGAAGGCGCCTACGCCGCCCTGACCCTGCGCCGGTTCGACCCGGTCCTGCGCCGCTGGTCGATCTGGTGGCTGGACGCCCGCCAGCCGGACATCGACCCGCCGGTCCACGGCGCCTTCGCGGACGGGGAGGGCGTGTTCCTCGGCGACGACGTTTTTCAGGGCAAGCCGATCAAGGTCCGCTTCCTCTGGTCAGCCATCACCCCGACCACCTGCGAATGGCGCCAGGCCTTCTCCGAAGACGGCGGCGCGACGTGGGAGACGAACTGGGAAATGGCGTTCACGCGGGCGGGGTGAGGGGATGCCTTGAGCGTCCACCAAGGGTGGGGGGCGGACACAGGCATAGGTCGCCCGAGCGAATGAAGACGCTGACCCGTATCGCTTTCAGCGTCGCCCCTGGCGGCCTGGAGCAAGCGCCAACGCCGCGCTTGCGGGCGGCGGGGCGGCGCAGAGAGGGCGGAGGTCTTCGGCCAGGTCGTCGAGGGCGAGGGCGAAGACGGCGTTGGCGTGGTCGTTGAACTCCTTGGCGGAGCCCCACATGTTCACCGCCGTCTTGTCACCGCGATAGACCGCTTCCGGTCCGGGGGCCGCGCCTGGAGCCGCAAGGACGCCGCGCAGGACGACGCTGCCGACCTTGTTCAACTGCTGGGTGCCGATCCAGATCACCTGAATCCGGATGCGGACCGTGACCACGGCGGGGTCGGGTTGGCCGCCGGCCGGCGCGAAGCTGGGCGTAAACCCGCGGGCCTTGAGGCCGACGTCAAACACCGAGCGCAGCCAGGCCTCGCGATCATCCGGCGCACGGAGAGCGACGCCGAAGGCTCCCACGATCTGGGGGTCGCGGCGGGGGTCGGTGAGCTCGATCTGGACGGCGCAGCCGCCGGCGGTGGACCGGGTAGCGGCGTCTGCGGCGGCCGCCGGCTCGACGTAGAGCGGTCCAAGGAGCTTGGCGTCTCCGACTGCGGCGGCGGCGGAGCCAACGGTCAGCAGGCCCGTGGCCAGGGCTGCGGTGGCGAGGATATGAGCGCTGCGCATGCCGCTATTCCTGAAGAGTCTGGACATGGACAAGGCCCATGGGGAGGGGATTGAACAGCAGAACTCCACCGAGGCCCTCCTCCATCGGTTTGCCGCCGAGGGGGCCGATGGTCCTGCGCTCTGCGGCGTTGAAACGGGCCACATCCGCGTCGGTGAGGGTGAGGGCGCGCGGAATGAGATCGCCGGCCCTGGCGAAGGCGACGGCGAGCGCCTTCTTCGCCAGGGCGCTGTCGTTGGCCGCCCAGCGCTGCGCGTTTTCGACCGGCGTGGTGGGGTTGGCGAGGCGCACGACGCTGCTGACCCGCTGGCCGTAGACCAGATTCTTGTCGAGGAGCCGGGTGTAGGGTTGGCCCTTCTTGGCCTGCGCCTTGTCGGCGATGGCGATGCCGACGCTGACGTTCACCGACGAGAAGTCGGGCGCCATGTCGTAGACATAGGTGAAATAGGCGACCTGGCTGGTCGCGGCGGCGGTGAGAAAGTCGCTCTTGCCGAACAGGGTGGCGTCGCGGCTGAAGGCCGGTTCCTGGCCTTCGAGCCAGGGCATGGCGGCCAGGGCGGCCTTTGTGCTGTCGATAGCCAGCTGGTCGGCGTCAAGGTCCATCAGGCCGCGGCGGATGGGGGTGATGCCGAGTTGGGCGCGCTGGGCGCGGTCGGCTCCGACCCCGGCCTCGATGAGCACGCCGACCGCACCGCCGGCCACCATAGCGAAGCCAAGGGTGGAGTTGATGTTCGACCCAAGCTCAGCCTGGCCGACGCTGACCTGAACGGAGCGGCCGCCGGCGACCGGGCGGGCTGCCTCCGGCAGGACGTACTTCAGAGGTTTCGGCGCGGCCTGCGCGGGGAGCGCGGCGCACAACATCAAGACCGCGGCGCATACGCCGCGCAACTGCATCCGGATCATCAGCCCCCCAAGACTGGCATTAAGGTCAAGCTAGCTACCAGAGCGACCTGGCGAGCACAATTGTGGCGCGGCGTTCGCCCCCCTGTCGCCGGGAGGGCGTGCGCGGGCGCTGGTGCGGGTTGCGCATCCTGCGTCCCTACGATGATCGACGTAGTGTCATCCTGGACCTGACCTGGTGAGCGTCAGCAATGGGTGGACAGCAGACGTGACTTGAGTGACCGACGGGGGGTCAGCCCATGGTTCCAAATTGCCGGAAAGCCCAATTGGTCTGATACGCCAGAATGGCGAGGCCAACGACCCAGTGATAGACGGGATTGCGGGTCTTCATTCCAGCCAGACAGAGTACCGCCGAGAGGACGGTGGTGATGACGTACTCAAGGCCGAGGCTGGCGAAATGCTCAGCGCCTTTCAGCCGGCTGTCGACCATGTCGACCACGAAATAGAGTGCGTTGAAGCCGAAAAACCACCCTCTGCGATCATAGAAGAAGGCGTCGAGGTCGAGCTCGGGGTCAAGCACCTTGGGGAACAGCAGGGTAGACAGGATGTAGAGGATGACGGCGTAGCCGAGGATGAACAGATAGCTCTTGAAGGTCCAGACCGGCAGCAACTGAAGCTTGAACTGCCACCACCACCAGAAGGCCACGGTGATCACCATATAGATCACCCAGACCAGATGGATGGAGGCGATCTTCATACGCTTCGGCCGCTGGGCGATTTCTACCAGGCCCTGAAGCAGGTGCGTGAGGGCCAGGCCGACGATGATCGACACCAGCACCATCACATATTCGAACATGTCCATTCGCGTACTCCCGTATTCGCAACCTTAGCCGAACGGGGGAACGGCGGAAGGGCTGTGCGCGCGACAGGCTGACCGTCAGCTAGGAGCCGAGTGGCGCTGCATGTCCGTCTTGGGGCGGGGGCCGACAGCGGCTACCGGTCGGAAGTCGGACCTTGGACGGCGATCTAGCCATCGCTTAGTCTCACCCCATGATCACCTACCGACTACTCGCGAGCCACGAAGGCTCGGCGGCGGCTGAAATTCACCGACGGGCCGGGGCGCTCATACCCGGATACGACACGGCGCTGCACTCCGCTGAGGAGTTTGTCGCATTCTATCGCAACCAGGTGATGATCGATGGCCCCGTCTGGGGGGCATTTGAGGGAGATCGGTTACGGGGACACATGGCGCTGCTGCCCGGCTGGATCGATCATCTTTATGTCGATCCTGATTTCCACGGACGCGGGATTGGAAGCGCCTTAGTGGGGTTGGCCCAGCGCGAGCAATCAGAACTGCGGCTCTACACCTTCCAGTCCAACCTGCGAGCGCATGCGCTGTACGAGCGGCACGGGTTCACCGTGGAGGAGCTAACCGACGGCCAGCGCAACGAAGAGAGAATGCCGGACATGACCTATGTCTGGCGACGAGGCTGAATTGACCAACTTCCGCTCTGGGTCGAAAGCGGCCCTTCACCTGACGACCCAGCCTACCGCCGCCCATCCCCACCCGGGCTAAACGCGCCGCCACCCGTCTGCCCGCGGTGACGCAGGAACGCATCCGCCAGCACGCAGGCCATCATGGCTTCCACCACCGGCACGGCGCGGATGCCGACGCAGGGGTCGTGCCGGCCCTTGGTGCGCAGCTCAATCTCCGCGCCGGTCTCGTTGACCGTCTCGCGCGGGGTCAGGATGGAGGAGGTCGGCTTGAAGGCGACGCGGACGACCACCGGCTGGCCGGACGAGATGCCGCCCAGCACGCCGCCGGCCTTGTTCGACTGGAAGCTGATGCCGTCGTTGCCCATGCGCATCTGGTCGGCGTTCTCCTCGCCGGTCAGGGCGGCCGACGCGAAGCCGGCTCCGATCTCCACGCCCTTGGCGGCGTTGATCGACATCATCGCGGCGGCCAGTTCGGCGTCGAGCTTGCCATAGAGCGGCGCGCCCCAGCCGGCGGGCACGCCCGTGGCCTCGACCTCGACGACGGCGCCGGTCGAGGAGCCGGCCTTGCGGATCTTCTCCAGGTGCTCTTCCCAAACGGGCACGGTCCCCGCGTCGGGACACCAGAAGCCGTTCTCGCGGGTCTGGTCCCAGTCCCAGCGGTCGCGGTCGACCGCGTGCGGGCCGATCTGCACCAGGGCGCCGCGGATGGTGACGCCCTCCAGCACCTTGCGCGCCACGGCGCCGGCGGCCACCCGGGCGGCTGTTTCGCGGGCCGAGGACCGGCCGCCGCCGCGGTAGTCGCGCACGCCGTACTTGGCGAAATAGGGCCAGTCGGCGTGGCCCGGCCGGAAGGCCTGGGCGATCTCGGAATAGTCCTTCGACCGCTGGTCGGTGTTCTCGATCATCAGGCTGATCGGCGTGCCGGTGGTGACCGGACCGCCGGTGCGATCGTCCTCGAAAACGCCGGACAGGATGCGCACCGCGTCCGGCTCCTGGCGCTGGGTGACGAACTTGCCCTGGCCGGGCTTTCGCTGGTCGAGCCAGACCTGGATGTCCTCGGGCGTCAGCGGGATTCCCGGCGGACACCCGTCGACCACGCAGCCGAGCGCCGGCCCATGGCTCTCGCCCCAGGTGGTCACGCGGAAAAGATGGCCGAAGCTGTTGTGCGACATGCGGGCGCTTCTAGCGGAAGGGAGAGGAGGTCACAAACCTGGGCCGCTCCTTCACGCCGCCCAGGCGGCGGCGAACTGGCGCAGCAGCGTGCGCGCCGGGCTCTCGGCCCGCGCCGCACCGGCGGCGAGCCGCACGAACAGATCTCCTTGCCGGTGGCCCTCGCGCGCCGGCAGACCCTCGCCCGGCAGGCGCACCAGCGCCCGGGCGGCGGCCTTGCGGCTGACCCAGACGGTGCGGGCGCCGCGCGGCGTGACCACGGCCAGGCGGCCGCCGTCGACCAGCACGGCCGGATCGACCCGGGTGGTGATCCACAGGTCATCGCCCCGGACGATGGCGCCCTCGCCGCGCACCACGACCTCGAACAGCTGGTCGCCGGCCCGCACCTTTTCGCCGGGCCGCATGCCCGCCGGCAGGCTGACCTTCAGCCGTCGGCCGTCGGTGGCCTCGGCCGTGACCGACCCGCCGAACACGGCGGTCTCGGGCGGAATGGTGATCACCAGCCGCGCCGGCGCGGCGGGGGCCGGCGGCGCGGGCAGGAAGGCGGCGGCCTCGGGATCCCCGCCCTTGAGGAAGCGATAGGCTTCCATGATCTCGCGGAAGGCGGCCGGATCGCCGCCCGGCCGGTCGGGGTGATTGCGCTTGGCGGCCTCACGGAAGGCGGCGCGCAGGGCGTGTTCGTCCGCCCCGGGTCCGACCCCGAGCCGTGCGCGCGCCCAACGCGCGGTCATCCTGCGCCCGTCCCCGGTCATGGCCGGCAAGGTGCACCGACACCGTCAATGGGCGGTTAAGCCTGAAACATTGTCGCGGGCGCGCTATATGAGCCCCCATGAGCGACAAGACCGACCTGATCCCGCCGTCTCCCGCCGAGGCCGACTACGTCAAACAGGTGACCGAGGCCGAGCCTCTGCCCCTGTTGCCCGAGGGCGACCCGATCACGCTGTTCGAGACCTGGCTGACGGCGGCGCACAAGTCCGAGCCCAACGACGGCAACGCCATGGCCCTGGCCACGGTGGACGAGGCGGGCATGCCGGACGTGCGGATGGTCCTGCTCAAGGATGTCGATGCCGACGGCTTCGTCTTCTACACCAACCTCGAAAGCGCCAAGGGCCGCGAGCTGGCGGCCAATCCGGTCGCCGCGCTGCTGTTCCACTGGAAGTCCCTGCGCCGTCAGGTGCGCGTGCGCGGGACGATCACGCCGGTCAGCGCCGCCGAGGCGGACGCCTATTTCGCCTCCCGCGCCCGCCACAGCCAGATCGGCGCCTGGGCCTCGGACCAGTCGCGGACGATGGAAGAGCCGCTGGCGCTGGGCAAACGGGTCGCCGAGGCCGGACTGCGCTTCGGCCTCGGCAAGGTGCCGCGCCCGCCTCACTGGTCCGGCTTCCGGCTGACGCCGCAATCGATCGAGTTCTGGCGCGACCGTCCGTTCCGACTGCACGAGCGACTGGTCTTCGACCATCAGGATGGCGGCGGCTGGACGACTAGGCGGCTCTTTCCCTGACGCCGTAACGGGCCAGGAAGGTTTCGACCGCCTCGGCCACGATCGTGTCGAGCGGTCGGACGGGCATCACATCGTCGCCGCCCACCAGACCCAGGATCAGGGTCGCGTGCTCGATCATGCCCTGGAACTGGCCGGCGGCCCACGAAGGCCGCTCAACGGCGATCTCGCCGCTCGCCTCGAGCGCCTTGAGAAGATCCAGCAGCGTCCCGCCCAGCTCCAGACGGCTGCGGGACTGGAAATGGTCGGCCAACTGCGGAAACCGCCGCCGCTCGGCGACCACCATCCGGAACGTCGCCCGGGCGGTCGGCGAGCAGTAGAATTCCGCGTAGGCCATGCCGAACGCGGTGAGCCGCGCGGCGGCGTCGCCGGCTACCGAGGTGGACTCGACCACCCGCGCGGAGATGTCGCCGATGGTCTCCTCGACCACGATGCGGAACAGCTCGGCCTTGCCGGGGAAGTGGGCGTAGAGGGTGGCGGTGGACACGCCCGCGTCGCGCGCGACCTGCTCCATGCCCGTGCTGGCGAAACCTTCACGTGTGAAGATCGTCCGGGCGGAGGTGAGAATGAGTTTGCGCTTTCGCTCGGACCGGTTCTCTCCCAAGGCTGACGTCGCCATGTACCCTCGAAAAACGCTGTTACCCACTCAGCCTATAGGCGAAAGAATCCGGGCGGCAAGACGCCGGGGCCCCAATTTGGGCCTAGCTGCGAAATGAATGCAGCAGAGGGTGGGCGAGAACCGGCGTCAGCAGCCGATCAAACTCGGTCGGATCATCCGGAACTACGGCGCCGCGACCGTCGGCGATGATGATGTCCGCCCGTGACCGTGAGGGCTCGATCAACCGCTCATGCGCCGGTCGAACGGTCGCCAGATACTGCTGGATCACCGAATCGGCGGTCCGGCCCCGCTGGGCCTGGTCGCGGATCAGCCGGCGGATGAACCGCACGTCGGGCGGGGTGTCGACATAGATCCGCAGGTCGAAAAGATCCGCCAGCGCCGGGGTGCACAGCAGGTGCGCGCCCTCGACGACGATCAGCGGCGCCGGCGCGATGGTCTCCAGCGACGGCAGGCGGCGGTGCGTCTCAAAACAGTAGAGCGGCGCATCCACGGTCTGGCCGGCTCGCAGCGCGGTCAGGTGCTGCGCCAGCAGGCCGTGATCCTTGGCGGTGACGTCGTCGAAGTCGAACGTGGCCGCCTCAAAGCCCGGCCGGCCGCCGAAATCGCCATAGTAGGCGTCCTCGATGACCAGCGTCACGGTTCCCGCCGGCAGCCGCGCCGCGAGCGCCGTGGCGAGGGTGCTCTTGCCCGATCCCGACCCGCCGGCGACGGCGATCAGCAGCGGGGCGGCGGCGGTCGGGACAGCGGCTTCACTCATGACGGCCTATCGGCCACAGCCGGCGCGGTTTGCCAACGGCAACATGGTGAATTTTCGCGCTTGGCTTGCCCCGCGTTGCCCGCGCGGCCCTGCGCGGCTAGGGTTGCTCCAGCAAGGAAACACTGGGGAGAGAGCGGGCATGCAGGGCCTGATGCAGCAGTCGGCGTTGACCGTCGACACGGTCCTGAATCACGCCAAACGGTGGCACGGCGACCGCGAGGTCGTGTCGCGATCGGTCGAGGGACCGATCGTGCGCGAGACCTATGCGCAGATGCACGACCGCGCCAAGCGGGTCTCCAACGCCCTGCTGGGCCTGGGCATTCGCCTCGGCGACCGGGTTGCGACCCTGGCCTGGAACACCGGCCGGCACATGGAAGCCTGGTACGGCATCATGGGCATCGGCGCGGTCTGTCACACGCTGAACCCGCGCCTGCATCCTGACCAGATCGCCTGGATCATCCGCCACGCCGAAGACCGCATCATCTTCGTCGACCTGACCTTCGTGCCGATTCTCGAGACGATCCTGGCCAACTGCCCGTCGGTCGAGCATGTGATCGTCTTCACCGACAGCCACCACATGACCCCGTTCCAGATCCGCGGCGTGCCGTCGATCAACTGGAAGGGCGCGCACACCTACGAAACCCTGGTCGAGGGCAGCCACGCCGACGTCGCCTGGGGCGGCTTCGACGAGAACACCGCCTGCGGCCTCTGCTACACCTCGGGCACGACGGGCGACCCCAAGGGCGTCCTCTACTCGCACCGCTCCAACTACATCCACACCCTGGTCGGGCTGCAGAGCGACGTGCTCGGCGTTTCGGCGCTGGATACGGTGCTGCCGGTGGTGCCGATGTTCCACGCCAACGCCTGGGGCATCGCCTTCGCGGCTCCGGCCGTCGGCGCCAAGCTGGTCATGCCGGGCTCGAAGATGGACGGCGAGTCGATCCACGAGCTCATCGAGACCGAGGGCGTGACCTTCTCAGCGGCCGTGCCCACCGTCTGGCAGATGCTGCTGCAGCATCTCGACAAAACGGGCGGAAAGCTCAGCAAACTCAAGCGCGTGGTGATCGGCGGCTCGGCCTGTCCGGAATCGATCATCCGCGGCTTCCACGACCGCTACGGCGTCGACGTGCTGCATGCATGGGGCATGACCGAGACCTCGCCGCTGGGCACCCTGGGTTCGCCCAACGCCCGCGTCGCCGGTCTCTCCTACGACGAGCGGATGGCCTACAAGCTCAAGCAGGGCCGCCCGCCGCTCGGGATCGACCTGAAGCTGACCGACGACGAAGGCCATGAGCTGCCGCACGATGCGCGCACCTTCGGCCACCTGATGGTCAAGGGCCCGTTCGTGGTCCGCGAGTACTTCAAGGGCGCCGGCGGCAACATCCTCGACAACGAGGGCTACTTCGACACGGGCGACGTCGCCACGATCGACCCCGAAGGCTTCATGCAGATCACCGACCGCGCCAAGGACGTGATCAAGTCCGGCGGCGAGTGGATCAGCACGATCGACATCGAGAATATCGCCATGGGCCACCCGAAGGTGGCGCTGGCGGCGGTCATCGGCATGCCGCATCCCAAGTGGGACGAGCGTCCGCTGCTGCTGATCAAGCTCAAGGACGGCGAGACGGCGACCAAGGAGGAGATGCTCCAGTTCCTCGTCGGCAAGATCGCCAAATGGTGGATGCCGGACGACGTGGCCTTCGTCGACGACATCCCGCTCGGCGCGACCGGCAAGATCGACAAGAAGCTGATCCGCGAGCGGATGAAGGACTATGTCCTGCCGTCCACGCCGGTCCTGGTCGCCACGACGGTGGCCGAACGCGCCGCGCCCGGCCCCGTGCTGCATGCGCCGGAGCCGCCCGAACCGTCCGCCCGCGCGCCGGAGGCTACCGCGGGAAAATCTGAGGCCCCGGCCAGCGTGGCTGCTGCCGTCGGGGCCAATGAACCCGTGGACGCCGAGTTTGAAGACAAGATCGTCACGCCCGTCTCCGCGCCTGCGGAACCGGATCCCGTGGTCGAGGAATCCCATGCCTGGTCGCCCTCGGAGCCCGAGGACGACGGTGATGTCCCGCCGCCGCTGCCCAGCATGCCGGACATGACCCCGGCCTCGGCCGGCGGCAAACCGGCCGCCGATGCGCCGCTGACGATGAAGGCGACGCCGGACAAGGGGCCGGCGCCGACGGGCAAGGCGCTGTTCTCCAGCGAGGAGGCGCCGCTCGCCTTCGCCCCCCTCCCGGGCGCGACGCGCAAGAAGACCGCGAAGGGCAAGTCGAAACCCGCCGCCAAGTCAGGCAAGGGGCCCGGCTTCGCCGCCCGTTATCTGGACTTCGCCCTGCTCGTGGCGCTCGCGCCGGCGGCCATGTGGCTGGTCGGGGCGCTGGCGGTGAAGTTCCAGGTGATCACGCCGCAGCAGGGCTTCGACGCCATGCTGATCCAGGGGCCGACCGAGTCGCTCGGCTGGGCCCCCGCGATCGCCCTGGTCGGGGTTCTGACAGGCATTATCGGCCTGCTCGTGGCGATCTTCGGCGGCTTCGCGAAGCTGTGGGGCAAGGCCTTCCTCGCCCTGCTGGTCACGGCCCTGACCTGGGGGGCGTTCATCGGCTTTGGCCTGTGGGACACCAGTCGCCCGCTGATCCACGACGTGGCCACCGACTGGAGTGAACCGCTGATGTTCTCGCCGACGGTCTTGCGGGACCGCGGTCCGGACGCCAATCCCGTCGATCCCTCGCCGATCCTGCCGCTCGGGTCGCGGGCCTACGCCGGTCGCCCGGTGGCGGAGGTCAACGCCGAGACCTGCCCCGCCGCACGGCCGGTGACGCTGGCGGCGGACGCCGCCAAGGCCTTTGCCCACGCCAAGTCGGCGCTCGAGGCGGCGGGCCTGTCGATCGTCACGGCCGACCCGTCCTCCGGCCGCATCGAGGCGACGGCGGTCAGCCTGCTTTATGGGTTCAAGGACGACGTCGTGGTCCGCGTCCGCCCGAGCGGCGCCGGCGCCCGTATCGACCTGCGCGCCGTGCGCCGCATCGGCGAGAGCGACATGGGCGCCAACTGCCGCCGCATCGGAACCCTGGCGACCGCGATCGCCGGCTAGCCGGAACGCCGGCTGCGAAGGCCGGAGAAATCAGCGCGCCGCGCTCAGCTATCGGTTGACTCCCGCCGCCCCCGCCGGAAACTGCCCGTCTGTCAGGCGGGGGTCTCATGCAAGTCCAGGGTAGCGAGTCGACGGGGGAGTCGGCCGGTGAATCGCTGACGTTCAGCGAGTCGATTGATACGCAGTCGTTCCTCGGCCTCAGCGTCAAGAATGGCCTGCTCAACCTCATCACGCTGACGCTCTACCGGTTCTGGGGGCGCACCGAGGTCCGCCGCCGCGTCTGGTCGCATATCAGCCTCAACGGCGAGGCCTTTGAATACACCGGAACGGGACGGGAGCTGTTCATCGGCTTTCTCATCGCTCTGTTCACCGTCGGCCTGCCGTTCCTGCTGGTCGTCGGCGGCGCGCAGTTCCTCGGCCCGGCGTTCGCGGTGCTGATCATCCTGCCGCTCTATCTGGCCCTGCCGGTGCTGCTGGGCGCGGCGATCTTCTTCGCCTTCCGCTACATGGCCAGCCGCACAGTCTGGCGCGGCGTGCGGTTCAGTCTCAAGGGTTCGCCGTGGGACTACGGCCTGTCGACGCTCGGCTATGGCCTGCTGACCGGCATCACCTTCGGCTGGTTCCAGCCGGCGGCCTCGATGCGGCTGGCGGAGAAGCTCTGGGGCAACCTTCGCTTCGGCGATCTGAAGGTCCGCTGGGCCCGCCGCGAGGACGAAGGTCTCTACGGCTGGTTCGCGCTGGGATGGGCCGGCGTCCTTGTCGGCTATTTCATCTTCGCCTTCGTGCTGGTCGGTTCGATGCTGGCCACCGGCGCCATGGCCGATCCGGAGAACCCGTCGGCGGGACCGTCGGCCATGTTCATGGCGATCACCTACGCCTGGGCGCTGGTGTTCGCGGTCTACGTCATGCTGATCTTCGCGCCGTACAACGCTGCGCTCCTGCGGGCGATCATCGGCTCGCTCAAGATCGGCGACGCGCGGTTCACCCTGAACCTCAAGGCGCTCGACCTGCTGGGCCTCACCGTCACGAACGTCCTGATGCTGATCTTCAGCTTCGGCCTGCTGTCGCCGTTCATCCAGGCGCGCACCGCCCGCTTCATGGTCCGCCGCCTGACGGCGTCCGGCCTGGCGCCGCTGGCGGACGCCAACCAGGCCGAGCGCGGACCCGGGTCCGGCGAGGGCATGGCTGACGCGTTCGGCTTCTCGCCGATCTGACGATGCAGGGCGACTACTACGACGGTCTGACATCAAGGAGGCGCCGGGTCGAGGTGACGGTCGCTGATGGCGACCTCATCGGCGAAGGCGACGGAGCGTCCTTTCGCTGGCCGCTGAAGGCCATCCGGATCCTCGGCGTCGAGGCCGGGCGCATCCGGCTGGCGCCCCGCAGCGGGGACGGGCGGCTGGTCCTTGACGTCGCCGAATGGGAGTCCGCCAGCGGCCAGTCGGTCAGGGCCGTCCGGCGCGCGAACCGCGACCGCGAGGGACGTCTGGTGGTCTGGCTGGCCGTTGCCGGCGTCATGCTGGCGGTAGGCATCTTCGTCGGCATTCCGATGGCCGCGCGGCCGCTCGCCCGGGCCACGCCGCCGGGCATCGAGGCCGACATGGGCCGCAACATGGCCAGCCAGCTGCAGGTGGCGCTCAAGCCCTGCACGGGCAACCCCGCCGGCCAGGCCAGCCTGAACGATCTGACGCGCCGTCTCACCCGTGACGTGGACATGCCCTTCGCGGTCCGGGTCATTCCGGTCCACGCGCCGATGGTCAACGCGTTCGCGCTTCCGGGCGGGACGATCCTCGTGACCGACGACCTGATCGCCGACGCCCGGTCGTCGGATGAACTGGCCGGCGTCCTGGCGCACGAGATCGCGCACATCGAAAAGCGCCACGTCATGGAGGCGGTCCTGCGGTCGCTCGGCCTCGGCCTGGTGCTCGACGCGGTGGTCGGCGGCGGGTCCGGGGCGGGCCAGCAGGCCGTGCTGCTGGCGAGCAGTTTCACCGAACAGCGCTACAGCCGCGGCCTGGAGCAGGAGGCTGACGAGCGCGCGTTCGAGCTGCTGGCGGCGAACCGGATCTCCACCGCCGGCATGGCCGCCTTCTTCGAACGACTGGCCGACAAGACCTCGCCGGACGGCGTCAACCGCGCCGCCGAGTGGTTCGCCACCCATCCGGACAGCGGCCGCCGGGCGACCGCGGCGCGCGCGCTGGCCAAAGCTGGCGTCCCGGCGATGACCCCGGCCGACTGGACCGCCGTGCGGCAGATGTGTCCGCTGTCGCCGAACAAACCCAAGCCGCCCTGGCCCCTGCGGCGCTAGCTCGCCAGCCGGTATTCGCTGTCCAGCGCGGGGGCGCCGTCGCACAGGACGCGGCCTTCCTTCACCAGCTGGACCATGTGGGCCATCACCGAATGGGCCGCCGCCGGGTGCAGCCGCGCGTCGACGGCCTTGTAGAGGTCGGTGACCATCGGCTTGATCTGCGTGTGGCCGCCGGCCAGCGCCGCCAGGATCTGCGCCTCGCGGGCGCGGCGATGGTCGATATAGGCCTGCACGAACGGGCCGGGCTCGGTGATCGGCGGGCCATGCGTCGGCCAGATGATCTCGAAGTTCCGCGCCTTCACCCGGTCCAGGCTGTCGAAGTAGTCGCCCATGTCGCCGTCGGGCGGACTGATCACCGTCGTCGACCAGCCCATGATGTGGTCGCCGGAGAACAGCGCGTTCTCCTCGTGCAGGGCGTAGCAGATGTGGTTGGAGGTGTGCCCCGGCGTCGGGATCGCCTCCATGGTCCAGTCGCCGCCGCTGAAGGTCCCGCCGTCGCACAGGCCGACGTCGGGCGTGAACACCCGGTCGTCGCCGGCTTCCAGCCGGACCTCGGCCTCGGTCGGGACGCCCTGCTGCGCGCAGGCGTAGATCGTCGCCCCGGTGCGCGCGGCCAGCGGCCGGGCCAGCGGCGAGTGGTCCATGTGGTTATGGGTGACGAAGATGTGGGTGATCGTCTCGCCGGCCGTGGCCGCCAGGATCGCCTCCAGGTGATCGTCCATGTCCGGGCCGGGATCGATCACGGCGACCTCGCCGTTGCCGATGATGTAGGTGCCGGTGCCCATGAAGGTGAACGGGCCCGGGTTGTTGGCCACGACCCTGCGGATCAGCGGCGTCAGCCGGTCACAGGCGCCGTACTCGAACGTGATGTCGCGGACGAACGGGATCATGCGCGGGCCTTTGCAGTGTCGGTTTCAATCATCGTCAGGAACGCCTTCGACAGGATCGCGATCGCCGCCAGTTTCTGCGGCCAGGGCAGGCGCAGCGGCGGCATGTCGGTCTTGTTGACGTCAACAATATACAGCCGCCCGTCGCCGCGATCCCGCAGGATATCCAGCCCGCCCCAGTCGAGCCGCATGGCGCCGCAGAATTGACCGATCATCGCCAGCTCCTGCGGCGAAAAGAGGTCCTCCGGCCGGTGCAGCGAAACCGAGCTGTTGTAGTTCGCGAACCGGTCCCGCACGGGCCGCCGCTTGATGAAGGTCAGCGCCGGCGCGCCGCCGACGCAAGGGGTGCGCAGATCGACGACATGCTCGCCGTCGACGGTGTCGATCACCCGCTGGTAGACCCGGCCGGGCAGGGCGGGGCAGGGGCATTGCACGATCCGCCCGTCATGGGCGCCGTTGCCCTCGCCCTTCTCGACGGCCGGGCCGGTCCAGGCCGCCGGGTCGAGCCGCAGCGGATAGCCGAACACGTCCTCGAAGACGCGGGCTACATGGCTCTTGGAGACATCGCCGCACTCGAAGTTGTAGCGCACCGGCAGGTCGCAGGCCGGCGCCTGGCCGACGGTTGTGTCCTCGAAATAGACGGCGGCGTCGGCGTCTCCGGGAGAGCGGGCGATCCTGACCCCGCCCCACAGGGCCGCCAGTCCCAGGAGATACCAGGGCCGGGGCGGGGCAGGCGCGAACCAGACCCTCGGTCCGGGCGTGACGGCGGAGGCCCAGAACCCCTTCAGCCGCACCGGGATATAGTAGGCGAGCCACAGCGCGATATCGCCCATCAGGCCGCGATCGATCGCCAGGTCCGCGCCGGTCGCGCGAACCTTCACCCTGCCACTCCCGAAGTGGAAATCGGACGTCCAGAGCGTCCCGGCCATGCAAACCTCTTGCCGCCCCCGCGGCTGCGTCGACGCCGTTAACTAGTGTAATTTGCATCACGGACAAACGACGGCTGCGTGACGGGACTGTGAACGCCCCGCGGCCCGGGACTTGCGCTGAGCCCCTCGTAACAACGGGGGAGAACGCCGGAATGGCGGCCGACGCAGCGATCTTTGTCTCAAAACGGCTCCAGCGCGCGGCCTTCGCCTTCCTGTGTCTCGTCGCGGCGCAACTGGTCCTGGCCAGCTGCGAGCCGGAGCCCTCGGCGATGGCGGCGCGGGTGACGCTCGGTGGGATCTGATCCTCTCCGCGCAGCGGGGAGGGGGACCATGCGGAGCATGGTGGAGGGGCGGCGCGGTCGTTCCCGGACAGTCATGAATACCGCTGCCGGCCGACGCCTGTGTTCAGGTCTAACGAGACGATCCGGTTCAGCCCCTCAGTCAGCCCCTGGCTGACAGCTCCCCGCGAGCGGGGAGCAAGGCCAATAAAGCCTACCCCAGCACGCCCGACAGGTCGTACCCGGCCTGCCGTCCCAGCGCCGCCAGGTCACTGCGTGACCGCACGCCCGACAGCGCCTGGCCGATCGACCAGGTGACGATCGAGCGCGTGCCGGACCGACAGAAGGCCAGCACCGGGCCGTCGGCGTCCTCGATAGCGATGCGATGGGCGGTGATCTGGTCGTCGTTGGGACTGCCCACGACCGGGATGTGCACATAGTCCATGCCGGCGGCGCGGGCGGCGGCTTCCATCTGCGCGCTGGTCGGCTGGTCCGGGACCTCGCCGTCGGGCCGGTTGTTGATCACCAGGGTGAAGCCCTGGGCGGCCGCGGCGGCCATGTCTTCGGGCGCGATCTGCGGGCTGACGGAAAAGTCATCGGTCACGCGGCGAAATTCAGTCATGTCGGGCTCATCCGGGATGGGGTTCGTTGACATCATTCAGGCCGGGTGGAAGTTTCGCAATGCCTTTGCGGTGAACGCCGCGCCAGTGAGCCGACGATGCTGCGTTTCCTGTTCCGCCGTCTCCTCGTGGCGATTCCCACGCTGCTGCTGGTGATCACCGTCGCCTTCTTCATGATGCGCGCGGCGCCGGGCAGTCCCTTCGTCAATGAGCGCCAGCTGTCGCCCGAGGTCGAGAAGGCGGTCATGGCCCAGTTCGGCATGGATCGCCCGCTGGCCGAGCAGTACGTGACCTACCTGAAGGGCGTCGTCGTCGGCGACTTCGGGCCGTCGCTGAAATACCGCGACAAGACGGTGCTCGAGATCCTCCAGGCCAACTACAAGGTCAGCCTCACCCTGGGCGGGCTGTCGATCCTGCTGGCGGCGATGGTCGGGATGTCGCTGGGGGTCATCGCCGCCCTGCGCCAGAACCGTGTCGCCGACTATCTGACCATGGGCGTCGCCATCCTCGGGGTCTGTATTCCGACCTT
This sequence comes from Caulobacter sp. FW305-C-30-S16, assembly GCF_058783025.1. Taxonomy (NCBI): domain Bacteria; kingdom Pseudomonadati; phylum Pseudomonadota; class Alphaproteobacteria; order Caulobacterales; family Caulobacteraceae; genus Caulobacter; species Caulobacter sp. FW305-C-30-S16. The sequence goes on from NZ_JBYSYH010000001.1 coordinate 1,283,761, forward strand.
CGTCACCGCACCGCTGCTGGTGCTGGTGTTCGCCTCGAAGCTCGGCTGGCTGCCCACCGCGGGGTGGAATGACGGGGCGTTGGCCAACCTGATCCTGCCGATCACGGTTCTCGCCCTGCCGCAGATCGCCGTCATCTCCCGCCTCACGCGGGCCGGGATGATCGAGGTGCTGGGCTCCAACTACATCCGCACGGCCCGCGCCAAGGGCCTTCCCGAAACCCTGATCGTCCGCAAACACGCCCTGCGCGCGGCGATCATGCCGCTGGTCAGCTATCTCGGCCCGGCCGCCGCCGGCCTGCTGACCGGCTCGCTGGTGGTCGAGAAGATCTTCAACCTGCCGGGCCTGGGGAAGTTCTTCGTCAACAGCGCGCTGCAGCGCGACTACACGGTCGTGATGGGCATGGTGATCGTCTATGCCGTGCTGATCCTGGTTCTGAACCTGATCGCCGACATCCTTTATGCGGCGCTCGATCCGCGGGTGCGGCTGTCATGAGCGTCGTCGACATGATCCCCGGATCGCCGGAGCGCGCGGCGCTCCTGCAGAACGCGGTCAGGGGCCGCTCCCTCTGGGACGACGCCACGCGCCGCCTACTGCGCAACAAGGCCGCCGTCACCGGCATGCTCGTGCTGGCGGTGATGGTGGTCCTGGCGGTCGTCGGCCCCTGGCTGATCCCCTACGACTACGACACGGTCACCAAGACCGACGTCTGGATGGGTCCGCTGCAAAGCGGACACCTGCTCGGAACCGACTCGCTCGGCCGCGACCTGGCCGCCCGGCTGCTGGCGGGGCTGGGCGTCTCGCTGGCGATCGGCGTGGTGGCGACCAGCGTGTCGCTGGTCATCGGCGTCCTGTGGGGCGCGGTGGCCGGCTATCTGGGCGGCCGGATCGACGAGATCATGATGCGGATCGTCGACACCCTCTATTCGCTGCCCTTCATCTTCTTCGTCATCCTGCTGATGGTGACGTTCGGCCGGAACATCTTCCTGATCTTCCTCGCCATCGGCGCGGTCGAGTGGCTGACCATGTCGCGGATCGTGCGCGGCCAGACGCTGTCGCTGAAGAGCAAGGAGTTCATCGAGGCCGCGCGCGCCGCGGGCCTCTCCTCGGGCCAGATCATCCTGCGCCACATCGTGCCCAACCTGCTGGGGCCGGTGGTGATCTATGTGACCCTGACGATCCCCGCGGTGATCATCGCCGAGAGCTTCCTGTCGTTCCTCGGCCTGGGCGTGCAGCCGCCGATGGCCTCGCTGGGAACCCTGATCGCCACCGGCGCCCAGGACATGGAGATGGCGCCCTGGCTGCTCATTTTCCCGTCGCTGACGATGGTCGTGACCCTGATGGCCTTCAACTTCATCGGCGACGGCCTGCGCGACGCGCTCGACCCGAAGGACCGATAGTGGCCCGCCCCGTCCATAGCCGCGCGTCAGTTGTCGCGGCGAACCCGGATCTGACGCTGGCCGTCGATCTTCATGAAGTAGCTGCCCATGGCCGCGGTGCGGATCTCGACGGTCGAGCCGTGCTGCGGGTCCTTGAAGATCGACTTGGCGTCGATCTGCCGCCAGACGGCGCCGTCGGCCAGCTTGATCACCCACTTGCCGGTGGCGTCCATCCGCGCGGAATCGACGGTGGCGGTGATCCGGTCCAGCTCCTCGGGCGCCGCATCGCGCGTCATGAAGGACGGCATGACGAAGTTGAAGCCGAACGCGGCGCGGCGCGCCTCGCGCACCTGTTGCCGGTCGACCACGACGACGTCGCCGGACTTCTCGGCCGCGTCGAGCGAAGCGGTCGCTGCATCGTAGCAGGCCAGCCGTTGGGCCGGGTCCGCCTGCTGGCGGCAGTCGACGACAGCCTGCAGTTGCGCGGCGCGGCCCTTGGGGGCGTCGGCGGCCGTCGCAGCGCCGGCCAGGGCGAGGGTCGCCGCGCCGGCGGCCAGGGCGATGCCGGTAACCCGGCGCAGGACGAACGATGACATGGGTGACTCCCGAAAGATTTCAGCCGCCATTGAAGGGCCGGGCCGCATGATCCGCAATCTCTTCCTTGCGGGCGTCGTCGCGCTGGGTCTGTCGTCGTGCGGCCAGTCGGCTCCGTCGCGCCCCGCCTGTCCGCCGGGCAAGGTCTGTCTGCAGTACGGCAACCTGTCCGAACCCCAGACCCTGGACCCGCAGCTGTCGACCGGCACCTGGGAAGACCGCATCCAGAGCGACCTGCTCATCGGCCTCAGCCAGTCCGATCCCGAGGGCAAGCCGATCCCGGGCATGGCCGAGCGGTGGGATATCACCCCGGACGGCCTGGTCTGGACCTTCCATCTGCGCGAGGCGAAGTGGTCCGACGGCGTGCCGGTGACGGCCGACGACTTCGTCTACTCCTTCCGCCGACTGCTCGATCCGAAGACGGGGTCCGAATACGCTTCGGTCTTCTTCCTCGTGAAGGGCGCGCGGGCGGTCAACGAGGGCAAGGCTCCACTCGAGAGCCTCGGCGTCACGGCGCTGGACGCCCGCACCCTGCGGGTCGAGCTGAACCACCCCGCGCCCTACCTGATCGAGCTGGCCAAGCACCACACGATGTATCCGGTGCCCAAACATGTCGTGGAGCGCTGGGGCCAGGACTGGATCAAGCCCGAACACTTCGTCGGCAATGGTCCCTACATCCTCAAGGAGGTCCGGCTCGGCAACTACGTCCGCTCGGTGAAGAACCCGCTGTTCTGGGATGCGGCCAGCGTCTGCGTCGACGAGGTCTACTACTACCCCACGACCGACTCGATCTCGGCCGAGCGACGGGTGGCGCGTGGCGAACTGGATGTGAACGCCGACATCCAGTCCAACCGGATCGCGTTCGTCCGCGAAACGATGCCCGGCTACGCCCGGACCAACACCTGGCTCGGCGTGGTGTATCTGGCGTTCAACAACAATCCCCGGAGCGGCTACCCGCCCTTCCGCGACAAACGGGTGCGGCAGGCTCTGGCCATGTCGATCGACAGCGACTTCATCACCGGCCGCCTGCTGCGCGGCGGTCAGTTGCCGGCCAGGACCCTGGTGCCGCCGGGGGTGGCCAACTACAGCGGCGCTCGCCCGGCCTACTGGGCGGCCTGGCCGCTGGAGCGGCGCAAGGCCGAGGCCCGGCGCCTGCTGGCCGCGGCCGGCTATGGCCCGAAGCGACCGCTGAAGCTGGAGATCAAGCAGCGCAACACGCCCGATCCGATGCTGTTCATGCCGGTGATCCAGGCGGACTGGAAGGACATCGGGGTCCAGGTCACCCTGGCCCAGCAGGAGGCCCAGATCGCCTACGCCGACTACCGGGCCCGCGCCTTCCAGGTGGCCGATGCGTCGTGGATCGCGGACTACAACGACCCGACCAGCTTCCTGGACCTCCAGCGGTCGTTCTACGGCCCGCAGAACTACGGCGATTACAACAACCCCGAGTTCGACCGTCTGATGGCGCTGGCGGACAACGAGCCCGACGTCGTGCGCCGGGCGGCGCTCATGGCCGAGGCGGAGCACATCATGCTCGAGGACGCCCCGATCGCCCCGGTCTACTTCCTGGTGAACAAGAATCTCGTACGGCCCGAGATCACCGGCTGGGTCGACAATCTGCTCGACCACCATCGCACCCGCTGGCTGTGCATGAAGCCGACGGCGCGCTAACGGCTCGCCCGCTGACAGGTTGCCGATTCGCCACAGGGGCGAATTGCGGGTCGGAATTGGCTGGCGAAGGTCTCGTGGCCGCGAATCCGGGCCTCATTTCAGCCGCGGCGGCGTCGTGCTGTTGCCAAAGTGCGACATTGTGGCGGCTGTCTCGTGACGGTCCTGTAATGATCGTTGACCGTCCAGAAAGCGGAGAGCAAGGATCGTCGTAACCGGGCGTGTAATGCGCCCGGATGCCTATTCGTCCAGATTTTAGAGGGGGCGCGCTACCGGACCACCCGGAGTGTCGCTGAACCGGAGGGAATAAGTTGAGGCTCCAAACCACGCGCGGTCGCCTGCTGGCGTCCACCATCATCTGCGGTGCGGCTCTCGCCGTTGCTGCTCCTGCCTTCGCGCAGGAAACCACGGTTGAGGCCGTGACCATCACCGGTTCGCGCATTCCGCAACCGAACCTGGTCGGCACCAGCCCGGTGACCCAGGTGACGTCGGAAGACATCTCCGTCGCCGGCGTGACGAAGGTCGAAGACCTCATCAACTCGCTGCCGCAAGCCTTCGCGGCGCAGAACTCCTCGGTCTCCAACGGCGCCTCGGGCACCGCGACAGTCGACCTGCGCGGCATCGGTTCGGTCCGCACCCTGGTGCTGATCGACGGTCGTCGTCTTCCCTACGGTTCGCCGAACGATCCCGCCGCCGACCTGAACCAGATCCCGGGCGGCATGGTTGAGCGCGTTGAAGTGCTCACCGGCGGCGCCTCGGCCGTTTACGGTTCGGACGCCATCGCCGGCGTCGTGAACTTCATCATGAAGAAGGACTTCGAAGGCGTTCAGATCGACGCCCAGTACTCCTTCTACCAGCACCACAACGACTTCGACGGCGTGGGCAACATCCGCAACGTCGTGGCCGCTCGCGCCGCGACCAACCCCTCGCAGTTCGCCCTGCCCGACGCCAACGTGACCGACGGCTACGGCAAGGAAGTCACGATGCTGATCGGCGTGAACGCGCCGGACGACCGTGGCAACCTGACCGCCTACGTCACCTACCGCACCGACGACGCGATCTCGCAAGCCGACCGCGACTTCTCGGCCTGCTCGCTGGGCACGACCGAACAGGTCCTCGGCGGCGTCCAGAGCTTCCGCTGCGGCGGTTCGGGCACGTCCTACCCGGGCTCGTTCACGAACTTCGGGGGCGGTACGGCTGCCTGGAACTACACGGTCGACAGCGCCACGGGGAACACCTTCCGTCCCTTCAACGCGGGTACCGACCAGTACAACTTCGGCCCGATCAACTACTTCCAGCGGCCGGACGAGCGTTATTCGCTCGGCGCGATGGGCCACTACGAAATCAACGAACACTTCGACGTGTTCACCCAGCTGATGTTCACGGACTACTCGACGGTCGCCCAGATCGCTCCGTCCGGTAACTTCTTCAGCACCAACAGCATCAGCTGCGACAACCCGCTCTTGTCGGCCCAGCAGGTCAACGCGATCTGTAACGTCGACCTCGTCGCCGACGTTCTGGACGATCCCACCACCCCGCTGGTCAACGAACTGGATCCGGCGACGATCGGTGCGCAGGTCTGCGCCGATCCCGACCCTCTGACGCCGGGCAACCAGTGCTCATCGCCGTTCTACATCGCCCGTCGTAACGTTGAAGGCGGCGGTCGTCAGGACGACCTGCGCTACCAGTCGTTCCGCGGCGTCATCGGCACGCGCGGCACCCTGGTCGACGGCTGGAACTACGACTTCTCGGCCCAGTACAGCCGCGTGCAGCTGTCGCGCGTCTATCGCAACGACTTCTCGGTCACGCGCCTCGGCCGTGCGCTGGACGTCGTTGACGTCGCCGGCACCCCGACCTGCCGTTCGGTGGTCAACGGAACCGATCCGAACTGCGTGCCCTACGACATCTTCACGCTCGGCAACGTGACCCAGGCCGCCCTGGACTACCTGCAAGTCCCGGGTATTCAGACCGCCGCCACCACGCAGCAAGTCGTGACCTTCGCGGTCAACGGCGACCTGGGCGGCATGGGCCTGCAAAGCCCGTACGCCGACCGTCCGGTCGCGGTCGCAGGCGGTGTCGAATACCGTCGCGAAGCCCTGGTTTCGGACACCGACAACGCCTTCTCGACCGGCGACCTCGCCGGTCAGGGCGGCCCGACCATCGGTCTCGCCGGCACCACCGAGAACTACGACCTCTTCGCCGAAGTCGTGATCCCGCTGGCCGAAGGCAAGCCGATGGCTGAACTGCTGTCGGTCGAAGCCGCCTATCGCTTCTCCGACTACGGCAGCGGCATCAACACCGACACCTACAAGCTCGCCGGTGACTGGGCTCCGACCAGCGACGTCCGCTTCCGCGCCAGCTTCCAACGCGCCGTCCGCGCGCCGAACGTCATCGAACTGTTCACGGCCCAGGGCCTTGGCCTGTTCGACATCGACGGCGATCCCTGCGGTCCGGTGACGGCTGGCGTGATCCAGGCGACCCTGGCCCAGTGCCAGGCGACCGGCGTCAGCGCGGGTCAATGGCGTACGGCTGGTCTGACCAGCCCCGCCGGCCAGTACCAGAACCTCAATGGTGGTAACCCGAACCTGGATCCGGAATCGGCCGACACCTACACCTACGGCGTGGTGTTCACCCCGAGCTTCCTGCCGGGCTTCAGCCTGTCGGTCGACTACTACAGCATCGAAGTGACGGACCTGATCAGCTCGGTTGGCGCCGCCAACACGCTGGACTCCTGCTACGGCGACAACGACGCGGTTTCCTGCGCCAAGATCAAGCGCAGCGCCGGTGGCCAGATCTGGGTCGGCGGTGGTTACGTTGAAGACTTCAACGTCAACATCGGTGGTCTTGAAGTGTCGGGCATCGATATCGTGTCCAACTACCGCTTCAACCTCGACGCCCTCGGCATGGAAGACCTGGGCTCGGTGTCCCTCAACTTCGTGGGCTCGATCCTCGAAAAGAACGACACCGATCCGGGCGCTGGCCAGGCGATCGACGAGTGCGCCGGCAAGTACGGCAACGACTGCGGCACGCCGAAGCCCGAGTGGCGTCACCGCGCCCGCGCGACCTGGGAAACCCCCTGGGATGCGTCGGTCTCGCTGACCTGGCGCTACATTGGCGAGGTGCACCTGCAAGCCCCCGTCAGCGCTCGCATCGACTACAACTTCGAAGCCGAGAACTACTTCGACCTCTCGGCCAACTGGGAAGTCCTGGACGGCGTGAGCGTCCGCGGCGGTGTCAACAACCTGTTCGACAACGATCCGCAACTCTCGCGCTCGGTCGGCACGACCGGTAACGGCAACACCTACCCGCAGACGTACGACTCCTTCGGTCGCTACATCTTCATGGGTGTGACGCTCGACTTCTAAGGCCCACAAAGCCTTCGAAAGAATTGGGGCGGCGGACTTCGGTCCGCCGCCCTTTTTCTTTGCCTTCTGGCCTTCCCCTCCCGCCCCTCGTTCTTTCCTCTCCCGTGAGGGAGAGGGGGACCAGCCGAAGGCTGGTGGAGTGGGAGGCGCGGTGTTGGCCGGGACGTCCGGATCGACAGCGCGCGCCTGTCCGCCACCGAGCGTCCCTCACCACCATGCTTCGCATGGTCCCCCTCTCCCAAGTGGGAGAGGACGCCGCGCCCTATCTGCCGATCCCCGCCCCCAACCCCCTGAAATCCCTCACCTCCGCTCGGGCTACCCCGCCGCGCCGAACAATCTCCCCGTCGCCCCGCCAACCCGCCCCCATACTCACCTCATCCCGCTGCAGGGGAGGGCGCCTCGGCCAGGCGATCCGATGCGGCGGCGGGGTGGAGTTCGAGCGGGAAGCATCGACGGCGCCAGTCGTTCAGGTCCCTCCTTCGCCGGCCAGGGGCCAGGCGGGAGACCAGACCGGGACGGCCCCTGGCCGGAGGCGCGGCAGGTGAGCGGGGGTTACGCTCACGGTCCGGGGACGGCTTCGCCGCCGCCCGCCCGCCGGAGGCGACTGCCGGTAAAGCCCTAAGAGGGCTGCCTGCCGGCTGCTCCCGGATAACGGACTTCGCGGCGCGCGACGGCCTTGGCCTTCTCAGACCCTCTACACCCCCTCAGCACCCGCTGAGGCCCGAGCGCGCCGCGCCCTCCCGACCTTCACCCACCGTGAGGGCGCGAAGCCGTGCTCCGAACGCGCGGGGACATGTACCGAAGGTACGTGTCCCCTAAACCAGCCGCTCGATTGGGGGACACGTACCTGCGGTACATGTCCCCGAAGCCCCCGCCCCGGCCAACGAAAAAGGGCGGGGATTGCTCCCCGCCCTTTCCGTCGTTTTGTCCGCTGTGACGCGGGGTGGGGTCAGAGCCCGCCTGGGCCGCATTCGGTGCGGAGGTAGGCTTCCACCGCGTTCAGCACCATGGCGGTCTGGCCGGCTTCCCAGCGGTTGTACTGGTGGCCCATGTCCGGGATGGCCAGGTACTTGTACGGCTTGCCGGCGGCCCGCAGGGCCGCGACGAACCGCTCCGACTCCCCGATCGGCACCGTGACGTCACGGTCGCCGTGGTACAGGAAGATCGGGATCGAGACCTCGGGGCCGTGATCGACGGGCGACAGGCCCTGGATCGACGGACGCTGCAGTTCCCGACCAATCCGGCTCTGGTTGACCAGTTCGCGGAAGCGGTCGATCGAGGCGACGCCCGCGCCGGCGATGGCGCACTGGTACAGGCCGTTGGGCCGCACCGAGGCCGCCATGGCCGCATAGCCGCCGTAGGAGTAGCCGTGCATGGCGACCCGGTCCGGAGCGGCGATGCCCTGGGCGATCAGCCATTTCACGCCGTCGTCCTTGTCGTCCTGCATCTTGCCGCCCCATTCGGCGTCGCCGGCGCGCCAGAGCTTCTGACCCCAGCCGTCGGAGCCGCGGTACTGCGGCTGCAGCACGGCGTAGCCGCGCGAGGCGAAGTACTGCACCCAGCCGGAACCGTCCCAGCCCATGCCGTCCCGGGCCCACGGGCCGCCGTGCGGCACGATGATCGTCGGGTAGGGGCCCGCGCCGTACAGTTCCGGGCGCGGGGTGGTCAGGAAGCCCGGGATCAGCAAGCCGTCACGCGCCGGATACTGGATCAGGCGGGTGTCGCCGAGCGCGGCGGTGTTCAGCCAGGGACGCTGCGCGCCGAGCTTGGTCAGCTTCGCGCCGTCGGTCAGCAGATAGTACTCCGGCGGCTGGCGCGGGCCGGACTTGACGACGATCACGTACTTCATGTCGTCGGACCAGTCGGTGATGGTCGCGTCAGCGCCGTCGCCGGTGGAGAAGCGGGCCTTTTCGCCGGTGGCGATGTCGGTCCAGGCGACGGGAACGGTGGTGATGCCGAGCGCCTGACGCAGGCCCTTGGCGATCGCCTTCATCTTCTCGTCGACCCAGTAGACCTTGCCGGTCTCGCCTTCGTAGGCGAAGCCGAGGATCGCGCCGTAGTTGGCCGCCGCGGAGGACTGGATCACGTCGCTGGCGTCGAACAGCTTGATCTCGAAGATCGGCTCGAGGAACTTCTTGGCGGCGATGTCGTATTCAAACACCGCCGTCTTGTCGCGGCCGGCGTTGGTTCGCACGTAGATGATGTTGGGGTCTTCGCTGAAGCCCACGATCTCCTTGGGTTCGCGGTCGGCGGCGAACCAGCGGAAGTGCTCTTCCCACTGGTCGTTGGCCGGATTGCGGATCCACTGGGCGACGTAGACCTTGCCGTTCTCGAAATCGACGGACTGGCGGGCGCGGATTTCACCCTTCAGGTCGACCTGTTCGCCGCCGAACTTCTCCGAGCCGGTGCCGACCTTCTTGCGGCTGCCCGAATAGAGGTCCAGCAGGTAGAAGTTGGCGTCTTCATAGCTCTGGATGAGGATGTTGCGCGGGTCGCGCGGCAGGGTCGAGACCACGCCGGCGTTCGGGCCGGTGGTCTGGTCGGTGGTGCCCAGCGCGTTGCGCCAGACCTTGCCTTCAAGGTCGGTGGTGAAGAAGCGGAACAGGTGGGTCTTGTTCGAGCCCGACGTGATCGTCTGGCGAACCGAGATCCGGATCCGGTCGTTCTTCAGGAAGCCAACGCCCATGCATTTGGAGCGATCGCCGCAGCCGAGATTGACCGGCGGCTTGTCCATCGCGTCGGTGCTCCAGATGGAGACGTAGACGTTGACGCCATCGGGCGAAACCAGCGCCGCCAGGTGCTTGCCGTCGGGCGACAGGCTGACATTGCTGATGGCCGATTCGCGGTCGAAGTCGGCCGCGCTGGGCGGCGCGGCTGCGGGCGCCTGGGCCTGGCCGGGCGCGGCCGCGGCAAGCCCGAGCAGCGAAATCGCGGCGGCGAGACAGAAGGAACGGAGTTTCGGCGTCACGGTGACCCCTCGAAGCTGGTTTTCGCTCGCCCGTCACGGGAAACATTCCCCGATGACGTAAGGTATGGTGGCGAAGCGCGGCCGACAGACGGCCAATCGGCGGCTAATCTAGCCGCTTCAGCGGTTTCGCCAAGCTGATCTTGCCTTTCCCTTTTTGTAAGCATTTTCGGCAGGCCATGCCCGCTCAGGGGGAAACTGTGGCGGGATTGTTACGCCGGGATGGCTATGGGGCGAAATTGCGTCAACATTCTTGTCGGGGGCGCCGAAGCTGCTAGTTTCGCCGTACCGCGCGGGATTGTATCCCGTGGCCGGCCGTCTCTCGGCCGCTGAATCATCGGGTTACTGGGGATTTAAAACCAAATGCTGGACCGCAAGCTTCTCCTGGGCACGACCGTGATCGCTGGCTTCGCCGCCGCGCTCGCCGTCGCCACGCCCACTGTGTCGTTCGCTCAGACGACGCCTCCCGCCACCACGGCTGACGACGAAGACGACACCGAAGTCGAAGCCCTGGTCGTCACCGGCTCGCGCATCAAGCGCTCTGAATTCACCAGCCCGGCCCCGATCCAGGTGATCACCGCCGAGTCCTCGACGCTCGAAGGTCTGGTCGACACGACCGAGATCCTCCAGCAGTCGACGCTGGCCAGCGGCTCGTTCCAGGTCAACAACATGCTGACCGGCTTCGTCGTCGACGGCGGCCCCGGCGTGAACACGATCTCGCTGCGCGGCCTCGGCGCCACGCGCACCCTGGTTCTGCTGAACGGCCGTCGCGTCGGTCCCGCCGGCGTGCGCGGCACGGTCGGCCCGGTCGACCTGAACGTCATCCCGAACTCCTCGATCGAGCGCGTCGAAATCCTGAAGGACGGCGCTTCGTCGATCTACGGCTCCGACGCCGTGGCCGGCGTGGTCAACATCATCACCAAGTCGAACCTGGACGGCGGCGAACTCTCGGCCTTCTACAAGGCCGGTGAAGAGCAGGGCGGCGAGTACCTCCGCTTCAACGGCGTCTGGGGCAAGACCTTCGACCGCGGCTTCGTGACGATCTCGGCCGACTACTCGGAACAGAAGGCCCTGCGCCGCAGCGACCGCGACAACCTGTCCTGTTCGTCGGACTATCTGCTCCGCGCTTCGAACATGACCCGGATCGATTACCTCGGTCTGGACGGCAACCCGAAGTGCTACAACGTCATCAACAACGTGTTCGACTTTCCGCAGTTCTACGGCGGCTTCTTCCAGTACCGTGACCCGGCGCTGGCCGGCGTCTATCCGGTGACCGCCACGTCGCTGCCGGATCCCGCCCGTTTCGGCGGCGGTCTCGCCGCCCAGCTGATCCGTTCGGCTCGCGCCGGCATCGCCGATACGTTCCCGTACGCCAACTACGACAGCCCCTATGACCAGCAGCGCACGGTCATCAGCCCGGTCAAGCGCTCGACGCTGTTCGGCACGTTCGGCTACGACATCACCCCGGGCGCCGAGCTCTACGGTGAATTCCTCTACAACCGCCGCGAGTCGCAGCAGGACAGCGTTCGTCAGCTGTTCCCCAGCGTCGTCGCCAACAACCCGAACAACGCCGTCTTCGCCACGACGGGCCTGACCGACCGCGGCATCATGCGGCCGATCATCGCGATCCCGTACAGCTTCTCGCAGGAAATCGACTACACCCGCGGCGTGATCGGCCTGCGCGGCACCTTCGACGGCGCCTTCCTGAACAACTGGGACTGGGACCTGTTCTACCAGTTCTCGCGTTCGGACGGTGAGTACACCGGCGACATCGTCTACAACGACCGCGTGCTCGCCACGACCGCGACGGCTTCGGCCTGCGACAACACCCTGATCACGCTCTCCAACGGCCTGCCGGGCGGCAACTGCTCGACCCTGCCGGTCGGCGGTATCCCCTGGTACACCTCGCGGGTCATCTCGGGCAACTTCACGGCCGCCGAGCGTGCGTTCCTGTTCGCGACCGAAACCGGCACCACCACCTACGACCAGGACCTGGTCGAAGGCAGCATCTCCGGTGACCTGTTCACCCTGCCGGCCGGTCCGGTGGGCGCCGCCATCGGCTTCCAATGGCGCAAGGAAGCGATCGACGACACGCCTGGCATCACGTCGCAGACCTACAACATCTGGGGCCTGACCTCGGCCGGCCGTACGGCGGGTGACGACACCATCAAGGAAGTCTTCGCCGAGTTCGCGATCCCGGTCGCCAAGGGCATGCCGGGCATTGAGAGCCTCGATCTGTCGCTGTCGGGCCGTTACACCGACTACGCCAGCTACGGCTCCAACAGCACCTACAAGGTCGGCCTCAACTGGCAGGTCGTTCCGGCCTTCCGCGCCCGCGCCACCTACGGCACCTCGTTCCGCGCCCCGGCGCTGTACGAGCAATACCTCGGCGACCAAACGGGCTTCCTGGGCCAGACCTCGGTCGACCCCTGCATCCAGTGGCAGAACAGCACCGACCCGATCCTGCAGTTCAACTGCGGCACCAACCCTGCGGGTCCGATGCTTCCGTCTGGCTACGGCGGCGGCACCAACGGTTCGGCGCTCATCTACTCGGGCGGCGGCGCCGGTCTGAAGGCTGAAGAGTCCAAGGCCTACACCCTGGGCGTGATCTGGACCCCCAGCTTCATCGACCTCAACGTGGCCATCGACTACTTCGACATCTCGCTGACCGACTCGGTGACCAAGTTCGGCGCCGGCAACGTTGTTGAGCAGTGCTACTCGCGCACCAGCTTCCCGACGAACTACTTCTGCACGCAGTTCACCCGCGGCGGCGCCGGCATCAACTTCGGCATCACCGAAGTGCATGACGACTACATCAACATCGCCGAAGAGAAGAACCGCGGTATCGACCTGACCGTTCGTTACCAGCACGAATTCGACCTCGGTCGACTGACGCTGGACGGTCAGTTCACCTGGCAGCTCGGCACGACCACCCAGCTGCAAACCAGCGTCGCTGCCGACGACTACAACGGTACGACGTTCGGCTACGACGGTCCGGACTTCACCGGCCAGCTCGGCGCGCGTTTCGACAGCGGTGACTGGACGTTCAACTGGGCGACCGACCTGATCGGCAAGGGCTCCGACACCCCCGAGTACGGTGGCGACGTGTTCCCGAGCACCCGCTACGGAACCAGCGTGTACTACAAGCAGTACACCGAGTTCACGGCGTACCACGACATCTCGGTCCGTCGTAAGTTCGACACCTGGACCGTGGTCGGCGGCATCACGAACCTGTTCGACGAGCGGGCTCCGTCCCAGTCGGCCGGCCAGTTCCGCCTCGGCAATGCGGCCCTCAACGGCTACGACCTGGTTGGACGCAGCCTCTTCGTGAACGTGTCCAAGAAGTGGTAATCTGATCTCATCAGAGACCTGAACGGGGCGGCGGAGGAAACTCCGCCGCCCTTTTCTTTTGGGCGGAGGACAGATAGGCCAGAGCCATGTCCGCCCCGACCGCCTCCTTGATCGACAAGGCCTTGCAGCACTACGGGCGCGGCCAGGCGCGCGAGGCGCACGGCCTCTGCCTCCAGGCGCTGCGGATCGATCCAAAGGCCGGCGCCGCCTATGCCCTGCTGGGCCGGATCGCCGCCGACCAACGGGTCTTTGACCAGGCCATCGACCTGCTTCAACGCGCGCTGGCGATCGACCCGCGTCAAGCGGCCTGGGGCGCCGATCTCGCGCGCAGCCTGATCGGTCTGAACCGCGAAGGCCCCGCCCTGATCGCCGCGAAACAGGCGCTGGCGCTGGGCCCGACGCAGGCACAGACATTCGATACCCTCGGCGTGGTGTTCAGCCGCGTCGGCCACCAGGCGGAAGCGGCCGTCTGCTTCCGCGCGGCCCACCGGCACGCGCCGACCCATCCTGGCTACCTGCTCAACCTCGGCTGGGCCGAGCAGTTTCTCGGCGACCTGGCCGCCGCCGAGCAGGCCTGGCGGCGCTGCGTCACGCTGGAGCCCGACAACGACCGGGCCATCTCGGCGCTGGTCCAGATGGTCACCCAGACGCGCGAGGACCACTTCATCCCGACTCTGGAGCGGCTGTTCGCGGGCGCCGGCGGAGATGCCGAGCGGCGGCTGCGGATCGGTCACGCGCTTGCCAAGACTTACGAGGACCAGGGCGAGCCGCTGGCGTCCTTCGACTGGCTGCTCCGGGCCAAGGCCGCGCGTGCGGCCGCCGCCACCACGCTGCCTGCGTGGCAGGACGCCCTGTTCGCCGCGGCGCGCGCCACGGCGCCCCGGCCTGCGACCGCGTCGGCGGGGTATCCCTCAAGCGAGCCGGTCTTCGTCTTCGGCCTCCCCCGCAGCGGCACCACCCTGGTCGAACGGATCATCACCAGCCACCCCTCGGTCATCTCCGCGGGAGAGCCGATGGATCTGGCGATCCTCACTCGCCGACTGGCCGGCGCGCCGACGCGGGAGCTGATCGACGGCCCGACGCTTGCGGCGGCGTCCTCAGCGGACCTGTCGCGGCTGGGCGCTGACTATGTCGCAGCGATCCGGGCGCGCCACCCCGGGCAGGGTCGCTTCACGGACAAGCTGCCGCTCAACTTCCTCTACGCCGGACTGATCCATGCGGCCTTGCCGAACGCCCGCATGGTCTGTCTGCGCCGCCACCCGGTGGACAGCTGCCTTGCGATCTTCCGCCAGATCTTCTCGACCGGGTTCGCCTACTACGACTGGGTCTATTCGCTGGAGGCCACGGCGCGCTTCTACCTGGCGTTCGACGGCCTGGTCGCCCACTGGCGGGAGACCCTGCCGGCCGACCGGTTCCTCGAAGTATCCTACGAGGACGTCGTCGCCGACCAGGAAGGCCAGGCGCGGGCGCTGCTGGCCTGGCTCGACCTGCCCTGGACCGATGCGGCGCTGACCTTCCACGAGAACGCCGCGCCCGTGGCGACGGCCAGCGCCGCCCAGGTCCGCAAGCCGGTCTACGCCAGCTCCGTCGGCCGCTGGAAACGCTACGGCGACCGGCTGAAGCCGCTGACCGACATCCTGATCGCCGGCGGCGTCATGTCGGCCGCCGAGCTGGAGGGCTAGACCCCCGCTACCGCACCGGCGTCGGCGCGAGCACGGCGGCGCCGGACGGACTGGCGCGCAGGCGGGCGGCGGCCATCTCGTCGAGGATCGCCGCGGCGCGCGGGTCGCCCATCACCCAACCGGCCGCGGCCAGCGTGCGCACGGACGTCGAGCTGACGCCGAACATCTTCTCGAACGCCTCGAACGGCGACGACGGCGAGTCCATATGGCGGATGCGGACTTCGCCCTTGATCCCGGCCAGCGCCTTGGCCCGGTCGATGGCCTCGTAGTAGCCGCCGAGGCTGTCGACCAGCTTCAGCTGCCGCGCCTGCACGCCGGTCCAGACCCGGCCCTTGGCGATTTCGCGCACGCGGTCGACGGGCAGCTTGCGCCCTTCGGCCACGCGGCCGACGAAGCCGTCATAGATGTGGTCCATCCATTGGGCGAAGGCGGCGCGCTGGTCGGGCGTGAAACTGCCGGCCGTGCCGAAGGCGCCGGCGTATTCGCCGCCGACGGCCGTGGTGCGCACATCGATGCCGAACCGCGACAGGGCGTCGCCGAGGGCGAACTTGCCGCCATAGACGCCGATCGATCCGGTCAGGGTCGTCGGCTGGGCCACGATTTCGTTGGCCGACGACGAGATCCAGTAGCCGCCCGAGGCGGCGTAGGTGCCCATGCTGACCACCACCGGCTTGCCGGCCTTCCGCGCGGCCTTCACGGCCGCCAGGATCTGCTCGGACGCGGTGTCCGACCCGCCGGGGGAGGAGACGCGGAACACGATCGCCTTCACGTCCTTGTCCTCGATGGCGTCGTAGAAGGCCTCGGAGACGTCGTCGGACCAGACCGTCTCATCGCCGGCGAACGGATTTCCGCTGCCGCCGCGGCCGGTCATGATCGGGCCCTCGGCGCCGATCACGGCGATCACCGATTTGCCGCCCAGCCCGCCCGCGGCCCGCTGGCTGCGGACCGTCTGGGTCATGTAGTCATCGAACTCGACCAGCTTGGCCTTGCCGCCGACCCGGGCGATCAGGGCGTCGCTCGCCTCGCGCACCTGGCCGACCTTGTCGATCAGACCCTTGCGGGCGGCGTCCTCGGCTGAATAGGGCCCGGCCTCGATGGCGCGGACGAAGGCGACCGGCTCCTTCTTGCGGTCGATGGCGGCGGTCAGGATTCCGGTGCGGTAGACCGATCCCATCCACGACGTCGCCGACTCGCGGTGCGCGGGCGTGTAATCGCTGTAGAGGTAGGGATTGACGGCGTTCTTGTACTCCATGCGCTGCTCGTAGTCGGCCTTCACGCCGTACTTGTCGAAGAAGCGCTTGAAGAACATGTCCTCGCCGGCCAGGCCGACGGCCTGGAACGAGCTGTCGGGCTGCATCCACAGGGCGTCCGTCGCCGCGCCGAGCATGTAGGTCGAGGTCACCACGCCGGACGGATACAGGCCCTGGCTGTGCGCCCAGATCGGCTTGCCGGCCTTGCGGAAGTGCAGGAAGGCGAGACGCAGCTCGTCCGCCGCCGCCGGCGCCATCCCGCCTTCAGGCAGGCGGACGAAGACGCCCTTCACCTTGTCGTCGGTCTCGGCGTGGCGCAGCGTCTCGATGACCGAGACGACCGAAAGGCCGGAACCGCCGAACGCGGCGAACGGGTTTTTGGACTCCTGGTCGGTCATGCCGCCGCGCAGATCCAGTTCCAGCACGGCCTGGGCCGGGGTGGTGTCCTTCGGATTGCTGGCTGCGCCGATGATCGATCCGATCACCAGGAACGGGATCAGCACGAAGAACAACACCAGACCGGCGAACACGCCGGCCATGGTCAGGAGAAACTGCTTCATCGGGAACCCCGGGTGGACTGAGCGCTCACGCTATAGGGAAGCGCGTTCGCGTCAAATGAACACGGGGACACACTCCCCGCGAAATCGTTCTGAATCAGGATTTCGCGGGGCGCGGGAAAGATGGTCGGAGTGAAAGGATTCGAACCTTCGACCCCCGCCTCCCGAAGACGGTGCTCTACCAGACTGAGCTACACTCCGACGTAAGGACGCGGCTTATAGAGGCGACTTCCCGGGACCGCAAGCGACCATCAGAAACCGTTTCGCACGACGTTGCATCCGGTCCCCGCCTGCGCTATCTGACCCGCCTCGCGACGCATGGCTCCCCGGAGCCGCGCCGTTCCTGCTGGGGAATGGTGTAATGGTAACACAGCGGTTTTTGGTACCGTCATTCTAGGTTCGAGTCCTAGTTCCCCAGCCACTTCTTCCCTCATCGACGAACCCCCGCCCCGGGGAACGCGGCGCTTTGCCGATTGGCCGAGGCCCGATAGGTTGCGGGCTGCGGCGCTTGTCTGGCCGGGGAGTGCGTGCGTGACGGAGTCGAAGCGGTCTCTTCTGGTTCCGATCCTCCTCATCCTCGCCATGGCGGGGCTGACGGCCTTCTCCTCCTTCAATCACATGGTCGCCCTGCGCCGCAGCCAGGCGGACGTGAATCACACCCACGAGGTGATGATCGCCGCGCAGTCCCTGTTTTCCAGTCTGCAGGACGCCGAGACCGGCCAGCGCGGCTACCTGCTGACGGGCGAGGACGTGTATCTCGAACCCTGGCGGACCGGGTCGGCGCGCGTACCCGGCCATGAGGCGCTTCTGGCGAAGCTGGTGTCCGACAACCCGGAGCAGGCAGCCCGGGTCGAGCAACTCCGGCAGGCCGCCGACCTTCGCCTCAAGACCCTGCGCGAGAACCTGGACCTGGCGCGATCCGGCGACATCGAGGGTGCGCGGGATCGTATCGCGTCGGGTATCGGCAAGGTCCAGATGGACCGGATCCGGGGCCTCGCGGCCGAGGTCATGGCGGTGGAGCGAGACCTCCTCGCGACCCGCCAGATCAAGGCGCGCAAGGACGAGCAGGTCAGCCTGCTGCTGACGCTCGGCCTAGGCGGCGCCGGCCTGCTGTGTCTGGCCGTCATGATCGTGGCCATGGTCCGCTCGAATCAGGCGCTGACGGCGGCGCTTGCCGGACGTGACGCCGCCGAGACGGGCCGGCGCGACGCCGACGCCCTCGTGCGGGCGGTCTTCGAGAACATCCCCGACTATCTCTACACCTTCGAGGTGACGGCGGACGGCCGCTTCCTGATCGGCGACTTCAACCCCGCCCTGGCCAGACTGCTCGGCGGCGACATGGCGCCCTGGCGCGGCCGCGACGTGATGGAAGCCTTCCCGGTCATGGGCCCGCGCCTGACCGAGCTCTACAGCCGCGTCATCGAGACCGGCAAGACCAGCGCCCAGCGCGACTCGGCCGAGGTGCCGGGCGTCGGCCGGATCACCTGGGAGTCGATGCTGGCGCCCGTCTTCGACGAGGCGGGCCGGCCGACCCGCATCGTCGGCTCCTCGCGCGACATTACCGAACGCGAGCAGGCCGAGGAGCAGCTGCGGCGATCCCAGCGGATGGAAGCGGTCGGCCAGCTGACCGGCGGCGTCGCCCATGACTTCAACAACCTGCTGCAGGTCATCCGCGCCAACCTCGAGATGATCGAGCGCACCATCAAGGACGAGAAGGCGCTGGCCCGGATCGCCAACGCCACCCACGCCGCCGATCGCGCCGCCGACCTGACCCGCCAGCTGCTGGCCTTCGCCCGACGCCAGCCGCTGGAGCCGGAAGTGGTCAACGCCGGCCGGCTGGTCCAGACCATGGCCGAGATGCTTCGGCGGACGCTGGGCTCGGCGATCGAGGTCGAAACGGTTGTCGCCGGTGGCCTGTGGAACACCATCGCCGACCCTGCGCAGGTCGAAAGCGCCCTGCTGAACCTCGCGATCAATGCGCGGGACGCCATGCCCGGCGGCGGACGGCTGACGATTGAACTGGCGAACGCGTCGCTGGATGACCGCTATGCTGCCCGCGACGACGATATCAAGCCCGGCCAGTACGTCATGCTGGCGGTGTCCGACACGGGCCAGGGCATGTCTGCCGAAACAGTCGCCCGGGTGTTCGAGCCCTTCTTCACCACCAAGAGCGAGGGCAAGGGCACCGGCCTGGGTCTTTCGATGGTCCACGGCTTCGTCAAACAGTCGAACGGCCACATTCAGATCTACAGCGAGCCCGGCCAGGGCACGACGGTGAAGATCTATCTGCCGCGCACCCGCAAGGCCGAGGCGCTCCCCGACACGCGCGAGGTGCTGGTCGACGGCAACGGCGCGACGGTGATGGTGGTCGAGGACGAGGCGGCGGTCCGCGAGGCGGCCTGCGCCATGCTGACCGACCTCGGCTACAACTGCATCCAGGCCGACGGTCCGGACGCGGCGCTGGAAATCCTCAGGGGCGGCGAGCCGGTGGACCTTCTGTTTACCGACGTCGTCATGCCCGGCTCGATGAAGACCCCGGCCTTTGTGAAGGAAGCCCGCCTGCTGAGGCCGGACATGCCGGTGCTCTACACGTCCGGCTATACCGAGAACGCCATCGTCCACCATGGCCGGCTGGACGAGGGCGTGGCGCTGCTGTCCAAGCCCTACGGCAAGGCCGATCTGGCCCGGAAGGTCGCGGCCGCCCTGCTCGACAGCCGCGAGGTGGTGCTGCTTGTCGAGGACGAGGTCCTGGTCCGGGCCGCGGCCGCCGACATGATCAGCGACCTGGGCTTTGTGGTGCTCGAAGCCGGCGACGGCGCATCGGCCCTGGCGATCCTCAAGAGCGGGGCCCGCGTCGATATCCTGTTCACCGACATCGGCCTGCCCGGCCTGCGGGGCGACGTCATGGCGGGGAAGGCCATGGTGCTCCGACCGGGTCTGAAGGTGGTCCTCGCCAGCGGTTACAGCGACAAGGACAGTGTGATCGGGATCGACGGCGCCGTGGGACTGGAAAAGCCCTACGACGCCGCCGCGCTTGCCCGCGCGCTTGGACGCGGCTGACCTACCCGATCTTCAGGCGCATGAACGCCATGCCCCCGCCCGCGTCGCCATAGCTGGCCGACAGGGGAGAGGGGATGTCGAAGCCGTTGATCAGGGCGCCGACGCCGAGCTTGATGTCATCGCTCAGGCGCCAGTCATGGATCACGCCGAGCGAGACCTTGCGCACGGTGTAGATGTTGCCCGGCGCGAGCTCGGCCTGGTCGACCTGCTCGGCGCGGGTGAACACCGTCCAGGCGTCGTTGACCTGGACAGCGCCCTCGAACAGCCAGGCGTCCAGCGTGTCGCCGTCCTTCTCCTTGCGGGCCCAGGCGCCGGTGGCCGAAGCGAAGCCGCTGCTGCCGAACGCGCGGCCATAGAGGGCGCTGACAGAGACGCGTTCCTCATCGACCAGCGGTTCCAGCGCCTCGGGGCTCCTGATGTCCGCCCAGCTGGCCTGCAGCGACCAGTTGTCCGTCGGATTGACGCTCAGTCGTACGGCGCGGGAGTCGAGATCGCCGGTCTCGATGTCCCACCGCTGCTGGTCCGGCTCCCGGCCCCTGAAGGTCGAGGCCTCGACCTTCCAGCGGTCATGGACGAAGCCCAGGGTGACCACGCCGTAGGTGATGTGGGTGGAGTCCAGCCAGTGGTGGCTGATCGGGGCCTCGGGGCTGTCCATGGCCGCGCTGCGGTGCATGAAGGCCGGCGGGCCGAACGCGGGCTCGCCGGGCAGGCCGCCGTAAACGAACAGACTGCCTTTGTCGCCGACCGGGAGGCTGTAGCTGGCCGACAGCTCCATGAAGAGGTCATGCGGATGCTGGCGGTCGACCAGATGGGTGATCCCGTCGGCCGTCTCGCCGGTGGCCAGCAACAGCGGATAGCCCTCCGGCCCCATGAAGGGATCGGGGCTCAGCATGGCCCGCAGCTGCAGCTTGCCGGGGCCCAGATCCCGCTGGGCCATGGCCATTATCATGCCGGCGGCGAAGCTGCGGCTGTCGCCCCGCGGGCCGGTCTGTTCGGAGGCGACGAGATTGAACTCGCCATGGACCATGACCATCCAGTCGCCGGGCATGAGATGGAGACCGCCATGCGGGGCGGCGTCCGGCTGCCAGGCGGTGCCGCCGGCGTCGCGGCCGGGGCCATAGGGGCCGAGCGCGCTGGTCATGCGGCTCATGCCGCCGACGACGGTGTCTTCGTCTGTATCGGCTGCGGGCGGCGTCGCGGCTGGAGCCGCCGCCGGAGCGGGCGGCCTGTGATGGTCGTGATCCTGCGCGAACGCGGCGGGCGCGAGCATCAGGCTCGCGGCGGCGGCGCCTGCAAACAGGCGCGAACGGGTAGCGGGGGTCATCGGACCCTCCTTCTGTCTGGAAACAACAATAGCGGCGTGTGGCTTCAGACGCGAAGGCGTGGCGGGTCAGGATCCGGCGCAGTCAGACGGCCCTCGAGTCCGGAGACCGGCTGGTCATAGGCAGGCCGCTCGGCGGCGAGGCTGGTCAACACGACAACGGCGTCGGTCGGGGCGGGCATACAGCCGATGCAGCAGGTCATGGCGGCCTGGCCTGGAACGGACTTGTCGTGATGCGCCGGCGCCTCGTGACAGGGCGAGGGCGAGGGCGCGGCCTCCGCCGGGGCGGGGCGCACCATGCCGCTGACGGCGAACAGCACCGCGATCAGGGTCAGGACAAGGGTGCGCATCGATCGCATGGGGCGAAGGTAGGGAAGGGGAGGGGCGCGTGCAATGCGTGGTTCGAAGGGCGCCGGTTGGTTGCTATCCCCCGCCCAGCGGCAGCCCCGGTCCGGCTGGCAGGGTCTCCACGCCGCCGTTCAGGGCCTTCTGCATCATCACGATGTCCATCCAGCGCCCGAGCTTGAAGCCCACGCCGGTCATCACGCCCTTGAGCTCGAACCCCAGCGACCGGTGCAGCGCGATCGACGCCGCATTCTCCGAGCCGCCGATCACGGCCATCAACTGGCGCAGACCCAGCCGCTCGCAGTCGGCGATGACCGGCGTCAGCAGCGCCTTGCCGAGGCCACGGCCCTTGGCCCAGGGCGCGATGTAGACGCTGTCCTCGGCGGTATAGCGATAGCCTGTGCGCGGCCGGAACGGCGAGGCGTAGGCATAGCCCGCGACCTGGCCGTCCAGCTCGGCGACGTAGTAGGGCAGGCCCCTGGCGAGGATCGCCTCGAGCCGTTCCGCCATGGCCGCCGGCCCCGGCGGGACCTCCTCGAACGTGCCCGACCCGTGCAGGCAGGCGTCGCCGTAGATATCAGCGAGCGCCCCGGCGTCGTCCGCCGAGGCTGCTCTCAGGATCAGGCCTTGGTCCATCCGCGATCCACGGCCCAGACGGCGAACGCGTAGTCGAGCGCGATCTCCTTGAGGAAGTCGAACCGGCCCGACGCGCCGCCGTGACCGGCCTCCATGTTGATCTTCAGCAGGATCGGGTCGCCGCTGGTGGTGTGGTCGCGCAGCTTGGCGGCCCACTTCTCCGGCTCCCAGTAGGTGACGCGCGGATCGGACAGACCCCCGGTCGCCAGCACGGCCGGGTACGGCTTGGCCGAGACCTGATCATAGGGGCTGTAGCTCATCATGTAGTCGTAGGCCTCGGGGTCCTCGATCGGGTTGCCCCACTCGGGCCATTCCGGCGGCGTCAGCGGCAGGCTGGTGTCGCTCATGGTGTTGATCACGTCGACGAACGGTACGGCGGCGATGATCCCGGCCCACAGCTCGGGCCGCATGTTGGTGATCGCGCCCATCAGAAGGCCGCCGGCAGAGCCGCCATAGGCGACGGTCCGCTCGGGCTTGCCGTAGCCGTTGGCGTGCAGGTGCTCGGCGCAGGCGATGAAGTCGGTGAAGGTGTTCTTCTTCTTGAACTTCTTGCCGTCGAGGAACCAGCCCCAGCCCTTCTCGGCGCCGCCGCGTGGGCAGGCCGTGGCCCAGATCCAGCCGCGGTTGACCAGGCTCAGGTTGCGGATCGAAAAGTTCGGCTCCTGCGAGATGCCGTAGCTGCCATAGCCGTAGAGCAGCAGCGGCGCGGATCCGTCGAGCTTCGTGCCCTTCTTCATCAGGATGAAGATCGGCACCTCGGCGCCGTCCGGAGCCTTCGCATTCAGGCGACGGGTCTCGTAGTCCGCCGGATTGTGGCCCGACGGGATTTCCTGCGTCTTGCGCAGGGTCCGCTTGCGGGTCGCCATGTCGTAGTCGATCCACTGCCGCGGCGTGGTCATCGAGTTGTAGGTGAACCGCACGCTGGTCGTGTCGTACTCGTAGCCGCCATCAAGGCCGAGCGCGTAGGCCGCCTCGTCGAAGCCGACGACGTGCTCTTCGCCGCCCTTCGCGGTGACCACGATCCGGTTCACCGCGTCGACCTTCTCCAGCCGCACGAAGTGATCGCGGAAGGCGCCCGTGCCGAGGATCAGGTTGCCGGGCTTGTGGGCGACCCAGTCGGTCCAGTTCGCCTTGCCGGGCTTGTCTTCGGGGGCCTTGACCAGCTTGAAGTCGACCGCGCCGTCGGCGTTGGTGCGGATCACGAAGTGGTCGTTCCAGTGGTCCAGATCGTAGCGGACCCCGACCTTGCGCGGCTCGACGACTTTCGGCGCGGCGGTCGGGTCTGAGGCCGGGATCAGCCAGGCTTCGCTGGTTTCCTGGTTGCCGCAGCTGATGACGATCCATTTGCGCGACGGGGTGACCCCGGCGCCGATGAAGAAGCCCTCGTCGGGCTCGTCATAGACCAGCACGTCGTCCTTCGCCGCGCCGCCGATCGGCCGGCGGTAGACCTTGGCCGGCCGGCCGTTGTCATCGCGCAGGGTCCAGAAGATCCACTTCGAGTCCGGCGAGAAGGTGAAGTCCGAGACGCTCTCGACCACATCGCCGACGGCCTTGCCGGTGGCGATGTCGCGGACATGCAGGCGGTAGACTTCCGAGCCCTGCTCATCGACGGTCCAGCCGTAGAGCGCGTGGTCGGCGGTGTGGCTGGCGGAACCGACGCTGTAGAAGGACTTGCCCTTCGACTCGGCTTCCTCGTTCAGCAGGATCACTTCGCCGGTGGTCTTGCCCACCGGGCGCCGGGCGTGGATCGGGTGCTGCGCGCCCTTCTCGAAGCGGGTGTAGTACTCCCAGGGGCCGTCGGCGTCGGGAACGGACGCGTCGTCTTCCTTGATGCGCCCCTTCATCTCCTCGAACATCGCCGCCTGCAGCGCCTCGGTCGGGGCGAGCATCGCCTTGGTATAGGCGTTCTCGGCCGTCAGGTGCTCCTTGACGTCGGCCTTGATCAGCGTCGGGTCGCGCAGGACCTTCTGCCAGTTGTCGTCCTTCATCCAGGCGTAGTCGTCGACGCGGACGCGGCCCAGCTGCTCGGTGCGCTTGGGAATCTTGCGGGCGACGGGAGGAACAGGCTTGGGCGTGGCGGACATGGCGCTCCGGGTGGACAGGGTGGTGGTGAGGGCGGCGGCGGCGGTCGCGGCCAAAAGGTCTCGCCGATTCATGTATCAACTCTCCGGGTGCGGCAGGACGCCAGCTTGTGCGCCGCCGCGGTTCTGGTCAAATGAAGCGCAGGTAATGAGACGGGCGCGAATGGCCCGATGGTAAGCGTACGGGCGGGGGGCGTCGATGGCCTGGGACCTTTCGGTCGACCTGATCAACGCGACGGTCCAGCTCGAACAGCCGCTTGGCGATGGTACGCGCACAGTCGGCACCGGGTTTCTGATCAACGCGCCGACGCCTGAAGGCCAGCCGCGCATCGTGCTCGTCACGGCGGCCCACGTGCTCGACCGAATGCCGATCGCCTCGGCGAAGATCGGCTTTCGGGCCAGGACCTCCGAAGGCGGCTGGCGCTACGATCCGACGCCGCTGACGATCCGTGACGGCGAGAAGCCGCTCTGGACCCGCCATCCTGACCGGGACGTGGCCGCCATGGTGATCGAGGCGCCGCCCGAGTTCGCCCGCGCCGCCATTCCACTGGCCTGGCTGGCCGAGGACGAGACCTTCACCCGGTACGCGCTCGGTCCCGGCGACGAGATGATGGCGCTGGGCTTCCCGCGCGGCCTGGCTGCCAACCAGGCGGGGTTCCCGATCCTGCGGTCCGGCCGGGTGGCCTCCTATCCGCTGGCGCCGTCCGCATCGTTCCCCACCTTCCTGCTGGATTTCAGCGTGTTCCCGGGCAACTCCGGCGGGCCGGTGTTCATGGCCCAGGCCGCGCGCCGCCGGCCCGGCGCGACGGAGGCCCAGGAGGTTCAGTTCATCGCCGGCATGCTGACCCAGCAGGTCGAACTGTCGGGCGAGCGGCTCGAGATCGGCATCGTCACCCAGGCCCGCTTCATCCGCGAGGCGATCAACATGCTGGACGGCGTCAAGCCGCCTGCCGCGCTTCGGTCCGACCCGCCTCCGGTCGGATCAAAAACGGCGTCCGCCGAAGAAGCGGCGGAACCCTGAGGCCTTCCGGCGGTTCTTGTTGCGAGGCGTCCACGGACGCCATGACCATGCAAGGAGTACCGCCATGTGGGACCGCGTCGAAGGCTCTTGGAAGGAATTCACCGGCAAGGTGAAGGAACAGTGGGGCAAGCTCACGGACGATGATCTGACGGTCATCGCCGGCAAGCGCGACCAGCTCGCAGGCAAGATCCAGGAGCGCTACGGCTACGCCCGGGACAAGGCGGACGAGGAAATCACCGCCTTCGAACACCGCCTCCAGGAAGACCGCTCGTTCAAGAGCTAGGTCTGTCCGGATCAGAACAGAGAACGGCCGCGGAGCGATCCGCGGCCGTTGTCATGTCAGCTTGGCCGGAAGATCATGGCGACCCCGTTCATGCACCATCGCTGACCTGTCGGTCTGGGGCCGTCGGGAAACACATGTCCCAGATGCCCGCCGCAGTTGGCGCAGTGGACTTCGGTGCGGACCGAAAAGAATGACCGGTCGATCGACGTACCCGTCGCCCGCGCGTTGATCGGCTTCTTGAAGGACGGCCATCCCGTACCGCTGTCGAACTTGTCGACCGAGCTGAACACAGGCCAGTTGCAGCCGGCGCAATGGAATACGCCCCGCCGTTTTTCATGGTCCAGCGGGCTGGTGAAAGGGCGCTCTGTGCCCTGCTTGCGCAGCACGGCGTACTGGTCAGCGGTCAGCAGGCGGCGCCATTCGGCGTCGGTGCGTGTCACGCGATAGGGCATCGATCTCTCTCCGTGCCTCTCCCCGAAACCTGATCTAGGGCGCGGACCCTTCACGGTCCAGGCGACTGGTCGTGAAGGGCGCGTGATCGGCGGGCAGGGCCTCTACGGGAGATCAGCCGCCGTAGATGACCGAAATGGTCTCGGCGACGCAGGCGGGGCGATCCTCGCCCTCGATCTCGATCGTGCATTCGTTCTTCATCTGCAGGCCGCCGGACTTGGCCTCGACCGCCAGCAGCTTCTGGCGCATGCGCACCTTCTTGCCGACGCGGACCATGTTGGTGAAGCGGACCTTGTCGCTGCCGTAGTTGATGCCGCGGGTCACGCCGTTGACGCGCAGCATGCCGGCGCCGAGGAACGGGATCAGCGACAGGGTCAGGTAGCCGTGGGCGATCGGGCCGCCCATCTCGCGGGTCGCCCGCTCGACGTCGACGTGAATCCACTGGTGGTCGCCGGTCGCCTCGGCGAACTGGTTGACCCGCTCCTGGGTGATCTCGACCCAGTCCGAAACGCCGATCTCCTGGCCAACGAGGCTCTGCAGATCCTTGTAGTCGACTTCCTTCATGGCGCTGTTTCCTCAAACGCTTGTTCGCCAGCTTTCTGCCCCGTGCCGACGGGTAAGGGAAGCCCGGCCATTGATTTCCGTCACGGCACGGGGCGAACACGAGCGCAGCAGCGCCCGCGGAGGATCACGGTGAGCGACTACGTCTTCAGCCTCGATGGAACCCGCGCCGCCGCGACGCCCTTTTCGGCCGGTCCCTGGGACCCCACGATGCAGCACGGCGGCGCGCCTTCCGCACTGGTCGCGCGGGCGGCGGAGCGGTTTCCTTCGGCCCGGCCGATGCGGGTGGCCAGGATCACGGTCGACCTGATGCGGCCGGTGCCGGTGGCCACGCTCGATATCGAGACCGAGGTCCTGCGCGAGGGCCGCAAGCTGCAACTCCTTCAGATCCGCCTGCTGTCCGAGGGCAAGGAATGCGTCCGCGCCAGCGTGCTGAAGCTGCGTGACGAGCCGCAGGACCTGCCGGACCACGACGGCTTCCGCCCGCTGGCGTTCGAGGCGCCGCCCGAGGACGAGGCCCGGCGTCCGGGCTTCGGATCCAGCCAGGGCTTTGGCTCAGGCATGTCGGCGAAGATCGCTCGCGGGGAATGGGGCAAGCCCGGCCCCGCCGCTGTCTGGTTCCGCGCCGACCGGGCGATCGTCGAGGGCGAGGCGACCACGCCGGTGATGCGGGCGGCGCTCACGGCGGACTTCTGCAACGGCGTCTCGGCGGTGCTGGACTTCCAGCAGTGGACCTTCATCAACGCCGACCTGTCGGTGAGCTTCAGCCGCGATCCGGTCGGGTCCTGGATCCTGCTCGACGCCGAAACCTGGGTCGGCGACAGCGGCGGCGGTCTGGCCTTCGCCCGGCTGGCGGATCGCAAAGGTTACTTCGGCCGAGCGGTGCAGAGTGTCCTCATCGACCGACGCGGACAGGCCTGACGGCGTTCGCGCCATTTAATGCGCAGCTGCATTTTTTCAGACCGGTCGCGTCGATACTGACGCCGGCGCGTCCACGCCGGTGATTCACCGGCGCGGACGCCATGGGGTCGGCGAGATGGCCGCCCCGACCGCCCGGGACCTTGAGCTGCGACCGGTGACCGACCCGCCTGCGCGATCGTCAGCCGATCTTGGCGGCCTTGTCGGCCCAGTAGGCGTCGCGGATCAGGCGCTTGTAGATCTTGCCCGTGTCATGGCGCGGCAGCTGTTCCATGAAATCGATCTGCCGGGGCCGCTTCACGCCGCTGAGGTTGGCGTGGACATAGGCGTTCAACTCGGCCGCCAGGTCGTCGCCGGCCTCGTCCCAGTTGGCCGGCTGGATGACCGCGACGACCTTTTCGCCCATTTCGTCGTCCGGCGCGCCGACCACGGCCACGTCGGCGACCTTGGGGTGAGTCACCAGCAGGTTCTCGATCTCCTGCGGATAGATGTTCACGCCGCCGGAGATGATCATGAAGCTCTTGCGGTCGGTCAGGTAGAGGAAGCCTTCCTCATCGACCCAGCCCACGTCGCCCAGGCTGGTCCAGCCATGCTTGTTGTAGCTCTCGGCGGTCTTCACGGGGTCGTTGTGATAGGTGATCGGCGGGCCGTTCTCGAAATAGACCTGACCTTCGCTGCGCGGCGGCAAGGCATTGCCCTCCTCGTCGCAAATTCGCAGTTCGCCCAGCACGGCCTTGCCGACCGAGCCCTTGTGGTTCAGCCAGTCGGCCGAGCCGATGTAACAGAAGCCGTTACCCTCGGTGCCGGCGTAGTATTCGTGGATGATCGGACCCCACCAGGCGATCATCTGTTCCTTGACCGGCACGGGGCAGGGGGCGGCGGCATGGACCGCTGAAGTCAGGGACGAAACGTCGTACCTGGCCCGCACGGCTTCCGGCAGTTTCAGCAGGCGCACGAAGTGGGTGGGCACGAACTGGCCGCAGGTGACCCGGTACTTCTCGATGAGCGCCAGCATGGCCTCCGGGTCAAACTTCTCCATGACGATCACGGTGCCGCCGAGCTTGTGCACGCTCATGCACCAGCGCAGCGGGGCCGCGTGATAGAGCGGCGCGGGCGAGATGTAGACGCAGTCGTTGGTGAAGCCGAACAGCGCCTGACTCATCATCTGCAGCGAGTTGGGCGAGTCGATCGGCAGGCCGGTGAGGGCCGGCTTGACCCCCTTCGGGCGGCCGGTCGTGCCGGACGAGTACAGCATGTCCGAGCCGGCGGCTTCGTCGGCGATCGGCGTCGACGGCATGGCGTCGCGCGCGGCCTCGAAGCTGGCGTACGGAGCCTTCGCGCCACCGGTCATGAACAGCGTCAGGTCGCCGATCAGGGCCGGCATTTCGTCAGCCACAGGGCCGACGGTGGCGGACGCGATGAACACCTTGGCGGCGCAGTCCCGCACGATGTACTCGACCTCGCTGGCGGTCAGCTTCGACGATATGCAGGTGTAGTAGAGCCCCGCGCGCTGGGCCGCCCACGTAAGCTCGAAATAGCGCGGGCTGTTGTCCATGAAGATGGCGATGACGTCGCCCGTCTGCAGGCCCAGCGATCTGAACAGCTGGGCGCCCTGGTTCGAGCGCTCGTCCAGCTGCTTGTAGGTCACCGTCTCGCCCGTTCCGGCCATGATGTAGGCGGCGCGGTCGGGTTGGGTCTGGGCGTGGATGAAGGGGTGCATGGTTCAGACGCTTCGGTTTGAGGAGAGACGATAGGGGTCAGGCAGCGAGCGCGGATGGCGCCGACTTGCCCAGGATCATGTCGCTGGCCTTTTCGGCGATCATGATGGTCGGGGCGTTGGTGTTGCCGCTGACCAGCCGGGGCATGATCGAGGCGTCGACGACCCGCAGGCCCTCCACGCCGTGAACCCGCAGCTGGGCGTCGACCACGGCCTGGGGGCCACTGCCCATCTGGCAGGTGCCGACCGGATGATAGATCGTGGTGCCTGCGCCGCGGGCGTATTCCAGCAGCATCTCGTCGCTCTGGAATTCCGGACCCGGGTTCATCTCGTGGTCGATGTAGGGCGCGAGCGCCGCCTGTTCGGCAATTTTCCGGCCGATCTTCAGCGAGGCGACGGCCACTTCCTGGTCGAGACTGTCGGCCAGATAGTTGGCGAAGATGCTCGGATAGACGCTCGGGTCGGCCGACTTGATACGGATGTGGCCGCGGCTTTCGGGGCGCAACTGGCAGGGGGCGATGGTCAGGCCCGGTGCGCCTTCCAGCTCCATCTTCTGCTCGTTGGCCAGCTTGTCGGCGTCCATGGTGGCCGGAAGGATGTGGTACTGAATGTCCGGGTGCGCGAGGTCGGGGCGCGACTTGCAGAACACCGCGATATGCGCCGCCGACAGCGTCAGCAGGCCCTTGCGCTGGAACAGGAACTTCATCGCCTCGCCGATGAAGCGCGGACCGCGCGTCAGCTCGTTGACCGAGATTACGTCCGGCTTCAGCCGGTAGCGCACGCTCATCACATAGTGGTCCTGCAGGTTTTCACCGACACCGGGCAGATCCGCCACGACATCGATGCCGTGCTCGCGCAGCAGGCCGCCCGGGCCGACTCCCGACAGCTGCAGCAGTTGCGGCGAGTTGACCGCGCCGCCCGAAAGGATGACTTCCTTCGCCGCCCGGGCGGTGCGCTTGACGCCGTTCTGGGTGAAGGCGACGCCGACGGCCCGCTTGCCCTCGAACAGCACCTTCGAGGCCAGGGCGTTGGTTTCGACCCGCAGGTTCTGGCGACCCATGGCCGGATGCAGATAGGCGACGGCGGCCGAGCAGCGCTGCCCGTTCTTCACCGTCAGCTGGTAGTAGCTCACGCCTTCCTGGTCGCCGCCGTTCAGGTCGGCGCGGCGCGGAATGCCGGCCTGTTCGCAGGCGTCGACCACGGCGTCAGACACGGGATGGGTGGTCGTGACGTCAGAGACGTTCAGCGGCCCGCCCTTGCCGTGCAGGTCGCCCGCGTCGCGCTCCTGATGCTGCGACCGCAGGAAGTAGGGCAGGACGTCGTCCCAGCTCCAGCCTTCGCAGCCCAACTGGCGCCAGTTGTCATAGTCGGCGTCCTGGCCGCGGATGTAGAGCAGGCCGTTGATCGAGGAGGACCCGCCGAGCACCTTGCCGCGGGGCCAGACGTGGGTGCGGCCGCCGGTGCCGGGGTCGGGCTCGGTAGAATAGAGCCAGTTGACCTTGGGATCCTTCAGGGTCTGCGAGTAGCCGACCGGAATGTGGATCATCATGTTGGAGAGGAACTGCGAGGGGTTCTTCGTCGGCCGGTCGTCGCCGCCGGCCTCGAGCAACAGCACCTTCGTCTTGCCGTCGGCGCTGAGCCGGTTGGCGAGGACGCAGCCGGCGCTGCCGGCGCCGACGATGATGTAGTCCGCTTCGATGATGTCGCTCATGGCGCCCCTGCCTCGTGTCCTCTCGATGACCGGAGAGTCTCCGCTCGCCTGATCGGCGATCACCTTACGGGCGCGGAAGGCCGGAAGGGAAGGGCGCCGTCGCGGAAGCTGACGCGAGGTGATGATTGCCCCGTCACCCGACTGCCCTATGGTCGCCGTAACAACGATAACCTTGGGAGGTTCGGGCCATGCAACTGATCAGCGAGACCGCCGTCGACGGCCGCCCTGGGCCCGGCTTTCCGCAGGCCTGGCCCGTGCTGGACGGGGTCGACATGACCGACATCCGCAAGTTCGGCGACGGCCAGCCCTGGAGCGATTTCGCCCGGCTGCGCGCCGAGGCGCCGGTCATGTGGCACTCCGAGACGCGGCACGGCGGGCCCGGGTTCTGGGTCGTGACGCGCCACGAGGACGTCATGGCGGTGAATGGCGACCCGGAGACCTTTTCCAGCCAGCGCGGCGGCATCCTGATGGCCCAGGGCAGGCCCGAGCAGCGGCACGCCCTGCTGTACCGCGCCTCGATGGACGCGATGATCAATCTGGACGGCGGCAATCACCTGCAGCTGCGCCGCGAGCACATGCCCTACTTCACCCCCTCCTACCTGCGCGGCGTGACCGAGAAGGTGCGCGGCGAGGTGACGCGATTGCTCAACGAGATGGCCGACAAGGGCGAGTGCGACCTGGTGGAGAACTTCTCCGCCGTGTTGCCGCTGTTCACGCTCTGCGAAATCCTCGGCGTGCCGCCCGAGGATCGCCCGAAATTCCTGAAGTGGATGCACTATCTCGAGATGGCCCAGAACATGGCCAGCGAGCAGGCGACAGCCGGCATCACGCCGACGCTGGAGCTGATGCAGTTCATCGCCGACTTCAACAGCAACGTCGAAGAGATGTTCGACTACGGCCGGCACATGCTGCACAAGCGCCGCCTCGACCCCCAGGCCGATCTGCTCACCGCCATCGCCCGGGCGAAGGTCGAGGGCGAGGAACTGAGCGACGAGTTCCTCGACGGCTCCTGGCTGCTGATCGTCTTCGCCGGCAACGACACCACGCGGAACACCCTGTCGGGCTCGATGAAGCTGCTGACGGAGTTTCCCGAAGAGCGCGCGAAACTGATCGCCAATCCGGATCTGCTGCCGGGCGCGGTCAACGAGTTCATCCGCATGGTCAGCCCGGTGATCTACATGCGCCGCACGGCCACCCGCGATGCGGTGATCAACGGCCAGACGATCGCCGAGGGCGAGAAGGTGATCATGTACTATGGCGCCGCCAACCGGGACGCGGCCGTGTTCGCCGATCCCGACCGCCTCGACGTGACCCGCGCCAACGCCGACAAGCACATCGCCTTCGGCTACGGCCCCCACACCTGCATCGGCAAGCGCGTGGCGCAGATCCAGCTTGAGGAAGCCTACCGCCAGATCCTGGCCCGCTTCCCGGACATGCGCTGGAACGGCGAGATCGACATCGCGCCGAACAACTTCGTCCACGCCATCCGCAAGCTCGGCGTCAGTTTCTCTCCGGAGCGCAAGGCGGCCTAGTCGGCCCCTTGCCTTCCGTCACGTCCGGCGGTCTTCATCCGCGCGACACAGCAAATCAGGAGCCCGCCATGGCCAGCCCGACCTTCGAGACCATCCTTCTGGACGTGAAGGACGGTATCGCGACGATCACCCTGAACCGGCCCGACCGGATGAACGCCTTCACCACCCAGATGATGGCGGAGATGATCAAGGCGTTCGACATCACCGACGCTGACGACGCGGTGAAGGTGGTCGTGGTCACCGGCGCCGGCCGCGCCTTCTGCGCCGGCGCGGACCTGGGCGGCGGCGAAAAGACGTTCGACTACGCCAAGCTGGAGAGCGACCCGCGCGAGGCCAATAAGGTCAACGGCGTCTACCGCGACGGCGGCGGTCTTCTGACCCTGCGCATCTACGAAAGCCTGAAGCCGGTGATCGCGGCCGTGAACGGCGCGGCGGTCGGCATCGGCGTCACCATGCAGCTGGCCATGGACATCCGGATGGCCTCGACCGAGGCCAAGTTCGGCTTCGTGTTCGCGCGTCGCGGCATCACGCCGGAAGCGGCCTCGTCCTGGTTCCTGCCGCGACTGGTCGGTCTGCAGCAGGCGCTGGAGTGGTGCTACACGGGCCGCGTCTTCCCGGCCCAGGAAGCTAAGGACGGCGGCCTGGTTCGCTCGCTGCATGCGCCGGAAGATCTTCTGCCGGCGGCCTACGCCCTGGCCCGGGAGATCGCCGACAACACCGCGCCGGTGTCCGTCGCCCTGACCCGTCAGCTGCTCTATCGCAATGTCGGCGCGCCGCATCCGATGGACGCGCACATGTCCGACAGCCGCGCGATCATGGCCCGCGGCGCCCAGGGTGACGCCAAGGAGGGCGTCATGTCCTTCCTCGAGAAGCGCGCCCCGGCCTATCCGGACAAGGTATCCAGCGATCTGCCGGATATCTGGCCCTACTGGGACCAGCGCGCGTTCAAATAGCCGCGCGGTCACCAGCGGTTAACAAGCCTCTGGTGTGATCGGGGCAGCGGCGCGCTCTGGCGCCGCCCGTCCCCGTGAATCATGAGCGATCCCGCCGCCCGGCCCGCATTTGATCAACCTGACGTCGGTCAGGGGCGCGACGCCGTGCCGCCGACTCCGCCGCCGGCCCGGTCGCGCACGACGCTGCTGAAGCGGCTGGCGGACGTCGTCTGTCTGCCGGGCAGCCGGGTCAATACGTTCGAGCGATCGATGACGGCCGACCTGATCGTAGAGCTTCTGCGCGAGGCCGCCCTCGACGAGCGTATCCGGATCGCCCGGCGGATCGCCAACGTCTCGGACATTCCCACCGGCCTCGCCCGCATGCTGATGCGCGACGACCTCGAGGTCGCCAGGCAATTGCTCGAGAACAGCGCGACCGTCGGCGACGGCGACCTGATCGACTGTGTGCGCAGTGGAACGCTCGAGCATCGCCGTCTGATCGCCGCGCGCCGCGGCCTGAACGAGATGGTCGCCGACGAACTGGTTCAGCGCGGCGAGCCCGCGGTGACCGAAGCCCTGCTGCGCAACGACCTTGCGAAGCTGAGTCACGAGGCGATCGAGACCATCGTCGCCGGCACCCGTGACAACCCCCGGCACATTCCGCTGCTGCTGCGCCGGAGCGAACTGCGGCCGAGCCATGCCTATGTGATGTTCTGGTGGTCGGACGCCGATGCCCGGCGAGTGATCCTTCAGCGGTTCGCGGTCTCGCGGGAAGTCCTGCAGGAGGCGGTCAGCGACGTCTTCGCGATGGCGGCCGACGAGAACTGGCAGGACCCGCTGACCCGCAAGGCGCTGCAGTTCATCGAGCGCCGTCAGCGCAACCGCGCGGCGATCGCCAAGAGCCCCTTTGAAAGCCTGGACGAGGCCGTCCAGGTCGCGTCCGAGAGCTTCACCCGCGAAGTGGCGGAAGAGATCGCCTACCTGTCCGGCCTGAAGCCGATGACCGGCGCGAAGATCTTCACTGATCCGGGCGGAGAGCCGCTGGCGATCCTCTGCAAGGCCACCGGTCTGCCGCGCAACAATGTGCGCCTGCTTTGGCGCGCGTTGCGACGCCCGGAGACGGATGCGGCCGGCAATGTCGCGCCGACACTGGATCGGGTGTTGACCCTGTTCGACACGATTGCGGTCGATCGGGCCCAAACGGTGCTGCGGTACTGGAACTGGTCCTTGTCTTCGGCTCTGACCCCGGCGCTGATCCAGGCGATCCGGAACGGCGACGAACAGGCGCTCGACGAATTCTCGCAACCGCAACGGGCTGCGATGTTGGCCCTCGGCGGCGACCTGCGCCGCCGCTGATATCCTGTCGCCGGACAGAAACGTGCGAGTGAAGACGCGTTGATTGATTGAAGGGCGCCGTTCTTCCATTGCCTTGGCGACGAGTAATTGCTCCCGTTTCTATGTTCGAAATGCTTGTGCCCCTGGAACGGGCGCTATATGCAGCGTCGAAATGCAATGACGCGAGCCGATTCCGGTCGGGTCCAATCTCCAAATTGATGGAACAAGGTCAGATGGAAGACAAATCCGCGATCATCGAGATGACGACGGACATCGTGTCCGCCTATGTCGGCAACAATTCCGTGGCCGCCAACGATATCCCGAGCTTGATCCAGAACGTCCACAAGGCGCTGACTGAAGTCGCCAGCGGATCGGTGACGGTCGAGATTGCGCCCAAGGAACCTGCCGTGCCGGTTCGCCGCTCGATCACGCCGGACCATCTGGTCTGCCTCGAGGATGGCCGGAAGTTCAAGTCGCTGAAGCGGCACCTGCGGACCAAGTACAACATCAGCCCCGAGGAATACCGCGCCAAGTGGGGCCTGCCCAAGGACTACCCGATGGTCGCTCCGAACTACGCCAAGGCGCGTTCGGAACTGGCCAAGCAGATGGGCCTCGGCCAGGGCGGCCGTCAGGCGGCCAAGAAGAAGCGCTAAGGCGTCTCTTTCCGGTTTATGCCAGAGGGGCGGCGGGCTCGGCTCGCCGCCCCTTTCTGTTGTGAAGACTCAGCTTTTTCGCCAGATCCTTGACTCCGCGCGCGAAACTTTGCCGCGCAACGCGAATTTCGCTTGCCCCCGATTCGCTGGTTAAGCGATAGTGAATCACCGGTGATTCCAAGGGGTTGTTAAGGATTCTGTAGATGGCCGCGCAACTGGGCGCTTCGGCGACAGCCGCCCGCGCCCATGAAGAGCTGTTCGCTTACTGGGCCTCGTTGCGCCAGGCCGGCCGGATCCCCGGGCGGGCGGACATCCGTCCCGAAGATTTCAAACGCCTGCTCCCTACGGTCAGCCTGATCGATGTCGTCGACGGCCTGCGCCGTGATTACCGCCTGCGTCTGGCGGGCACTGGCCTGTACAGCGTTTACGGTCGGGAGATCACGGGTCGGACCCTCAGCGATGTCTATGGATCCAAGACCGCTGACTACTGGCGCACTGAACTCGACAAGGTGGTCGAGGACCGTCGTCCGGCCGTCGGCTGCCACAGCCTGTCCTGGCGTGGCTCTGGCCACGTTTCGTTGCTGTGGTTGCGCCTCCCGCTCGCCAGCGACGGCGTCAACGTCGACATGATCCTGGGCTACGACGCCGTCGTCGGCGTGCAGGGCGACCTGTCCGGCATCCGCGCGGCCTGATCGCCGCCAAGTCGATCCACGATTTCCCGTTCCTCTGAGGCGCAGTTGACTCTGTCGTCGGGCAAACGCCTGCGGACAAATGACAATTTTCCTATTGCGCGTCCATAGATAGGAATATTATCCTCAACCCATCGCAATCCGGCACAGTGGGCGGACGCGCCGTCCTGATGGCGGCGATGACGAGGATCACATGACACTTCAGGACCAGGACGATCTCTACGGGCCGCCCCCCGATCATCGCCGCGACAGGCTGAAGGCGGCCTTCATCACCAGTCTTATCGGGCTGGCCACCGATCTGCCCGCGCGCGAGATCGCCGCCCGAACCCGCAGCAGCCAGGCCGCCACCCGCGCCCGGCACATCGCCATCTATCTGGCGCATGTCACGCTCGAGTGGTCGCTCGCCCGGGTGGCGGCGGCCTTCGGGCGCGACCGGACCACGGCCAGCAACGCCGTCCGGGTGGTCGAGGACCTGCGCGACGATCCCGGGATCGACGCCCGACTGGCCGAACTCGAAGCCTGTATTCGCCAGGCGCCCGATTCCTGGTCGGAGACGCGGCCATGAGCGCGCCGGTCGTGCGCGCCTTGAGGGTCCTCGCCCGCCCCGGCGCCTGGCTCGATGCGGAAGGTGAGGGGCTCTACGCCGTCCGCCTGTCCGCCGATCGTCGCCGGCGGTCCTCGGTCCAGATTGATGAAGCGGACTTCGCGGCGCTCACGCGGGACCCGGGTTTGAAAGTCAGGGCCGAGGGCGGCTGGCGCCTGGCGCGGGTATCGACAGATTCAGCGCCGCCGCCGCCCGGCCGTCCCAGCCTCATCGAGGGCCGCCGTCTGGTCACCGGACCGGACGGCCGTCCGGCCTTGAGGACTGTCAATCTCGGAGAGTCGCCCATCGCCTGGCTGGCGCGCCGGCGCGACGGTCGGGGCGAGGCCTGGCTGACCCTGCCGGAGATCGCCGCGGCCGAGAAACTGCGCGATGACTTCGTAGCCGCCGGCACGGTCGGTCGCCTGACCATGGCCTGGGACGCCGGGCCCAGGGCGCGGGGCGGGCGCGGCCCAGGCGTTGATCCGGCGGAACGGGCCAGGGCCGCCAAGGCCAGGATCGCCCGGGCCCTGACGGATGTCGGCCCGGGGCTCAGAGAGATCCTCGAACATGTCTGTTTCGCCGGCACGGCGCTCGAGGCGGCGGAGCGCTCGCTGGGGCTGCCGCGGCGGGCGGGCAAGACGGTGCTGAAGCTGGCGCTGGGCCGGCTGGCGACCCACTACGGCCTGGGCTGCTGAAGCGCCCCGGCGTCGCGGCGGATGCGATCGACCATCGACGCCAGACCGTTTGACCGCTGGGTCGACAGGGCGCCCGAGAGGCCGAGCGTCGCGAAGGCGGCGTTGGCGTCAAAGGCCAGCGTCTCGTCCGGCGTGCGGTCCGCGTAGAGCCGCATCAGAATGGCGATCAGTCCCCGCACGATATGGGCGTCAGAATCGCCCCGGAAATGGACGGTTCCGTCGTCGCGCGGCTCGGTGACCAGCCAGACCTGGCTGGCGCAGCCGCGAACCTTGTTGCTGTCCGACCGCTCGGCGTCGCTCAGGGGTTCAAGCTCGCGTCCGAGCTCGATCACGTAGCGGTAGCGCTCCTCCCAATCGCCGAGGAGTTCAAATTCGCCGGCGAGCTCAGCCAACGCTTCGGAGATGCTGGTGGTCATGGACCGCGCACTTAGGGCGGCATCAGGCGGCGGGCAAGGTCACGATCGCCGTCAGGCCGCGCCCTTCAGCCGAGGACAGCGCCAGTCCGCCGCCCATGGCCTCGGCCAGCAGCCTGGCGATCGGCAAGCCCAGCCCGATACGGAGGGTCATCGGGCTGGAGGGGGCGTCTTGTGGGAAAAGGGTGAGCAGGCCGGGGATGTCCGCCGGATCGACGCCCGGGCCGGCGTCCTTGATCTCGATCACGACCTGGTATCCCTCCTGGCGGGCGCGGATTTCGACTGCGCCATCGACCGGCCCGTGCAGCAGGGCGTTCTGGATCAGATTGAACAGCAGGTCGCGGGCGGCCCGCGCGTCCACCCGGACGGTCGGCAGGTCGGATTCGTCCGCGACGACGATCCGTCCGTTCCTGGCAAGGAGGTCTTCGCGCAGCAGATCGCCGACATCGTCGAGCAGGTGCACCAGCGGTTGAGGCGTCAGCGCCATGTCCGCCGCGCCGCCCTCGAGCCTGGCGATCTCCAGCACCTGATTGACCAGTTTCAGCAGTCGACGCCCGCTGCGCCGGACATGTTCGGCGTATTCCCGGTACTGCGGCGCGCCCAGAGGGCCGTAAAGCTCGGCGGCGATAATCTCGGAGAAGCCGATAATCGAGGTCAGTGGCGTTCTCAGCTCATGACTGATCGCGCGCAGAAATGCCCGGCGTCTCTCGTCGAGCGCTGGATCGCGCGCCGCCGGCAGTTCGAACTTGCGCCCCGGAGTGTCGGACTGCAGGGGCGCGGCTGAAGGCCGTACCGTCCTGGTCATCGGCCCAAAATGGGGCTTCACGGTTACGGATCCGTTTCTGTCCACAGGACCCCGCGCGAGTGCCCACCAATTCATGTCGCCCGGCGATTGAGCGGTCTGGAGCCGGGGGCGAGAGGCCGCTACTGTCCTTGCAAGGCCCAGAACGGGGCGAGGGGACGATAGGCCAGTGGGCGAAAGCGACTCCGACGAGGCCCAAGTGGGCGGCGTCGCTTCGGCGACGCACGCGGACCTGACGCGCGGAAGCCGCGTCTGGTCCATCGCCTGGCTGTCGACTGTCGGCATCACCCTGGTCCTGCTCGCCATCATCTATCCGCAAACGCTCTGGCCGGTCGCCCCGGCGCTGTTCGTCGGCGGTCTGCCCGCCGGTGTCGCTCTGGCGACGCGCCGGCGTCAGTCGCGCCGCGACCAGGGCCTGATGCTGGTTCTCTGGGCCGTTGGCGGATGCCTGGCCTGTATCCTCGCCGGCGGCGTCGCCGGGCCGCTGGCCGCCTGGTGCCTCGCGCCCGTTGCAGCCGCGGCGGCGCAAGGCGGCGGCGGACGCCTGCCGCAGAGCGCGGCTCTGGCGCTGATGGCCGCCGCCGTTTCCGCCTTCGCAGTTCTGGCGGGTCTGGCGCCGGCTCCGCCGACCGGCATGGTCGCCTTCTGGATGGGGTTGACGGCCCTGGCGACCACCGGCCTTGGCCTCGGCGCCGGCCTGATCATGATCGAACGCCAGGTCAACCGCCGCGAAATCCGGCTGGATGACGAGGTCGAACGCCTGCGCGCGGTCCTCGAGGAGCAACCGCACCTGATTCTTTCGCTGTATCCGCACGGCCGGGTGCGCGCGATGTTCGGCCGGCCGCCGGCAGGGATTTCGCGCGACACCCTGGGCTCCCTGGGTCTGGCCGCCGCCGCCCTTGGCGGCCGGGATCGCAACGCCATTCTGGATGGCCTGCGCAAGGCTTCATCGGAGGGCGCGGCCGAGGTCGGCTTCACCCCCGCCGGCGCGGTCGACCGCTGGTCGGCCGTCACCCTGCGCCGGGTCGAGGAGAACCTGCTGCTGGCCGTCGTGCGCGACGCCACGCCTGAGCGTGACCGCGAGGCGTCACTCGAGCAGGCGCGGCAGGACGCCGAGAGCCTGGCCGCCGGAAAGTCGCGCTTCCTCGCCAACATGTCCCATGAACTGCGGACGCCGCTGAACGCCATCATGGGCTTCTCGGACATCATGCGGGCGCGCATGTTCGGCCCGCTGCCTGACAAGTACAGCGAGTACGGCGACCTGATCCACGAGTCCGGCGGCCACCTGCTGGACCTGATCAACGACGTGCTCGACATGTCCAAGATCGAGGCCGAACGCTTCCAGCTGTCGCGCGAGGATTTCGACGCCCGCGAGGCGGTTTCCGCGGCCATGCGGTTGATGCGAGTCCAGGCTGACGGCGTCGGCGTCCGGCTGCGCGGCGTCATCGCCCAGGGGGCGCTGGACGTCGATGCCGACCGCCGGGCGATCAAGCAGATCGTGTTGAACCTGGTGTCCAACGCGTTGAAGTTCACCCCCAAGGGCGGAGCCGTGACCGTCACCGCGCACGGCTATGATGGAGTCTTCGAACTCGTCGTTGCCGACACGGGCGTCGGCATTTCGAAGGACGATCTCGAACGCCTCGGGCGGCCCTATGAACAGGCCGGCGATCCGACCCAGCGCCAGATGGGCACCGGGCTGGGGCTGTCGCTGGTCCGCTCGTTCGCCGAACTGCACGGTGGCGAGATGACGATCGAAAGCACGGTGGGCGAGGGCACTTCGGTCACGGTCAGGCTGCCGGTGCTGATCAAGCCGGAACAGGGTGTCCCGCCGCCTGTCGGCGACAACGTGATCGCGTTCAACCCGATCCGCTAACGGCTTTCGACCTTCAGAAAGGCCCTGCCGGCGGCGAAGTCGCCGACCTCGACATAGGCGCGGCGGACGGCGTCCCGCTCGCGGCCCGAGAACACGAACTCAACCATCACGGCCTCGCGGGGATCAAGCCGTGCAAGGGCTTCGGTCGCCTGGGCCGGAAAGCGGACGAGCAGGGCGGACTTCGCGCCGGCCGGGGCGAGGCGGGCCGATGCGGGACTGCGGGCCTCGGCCGAAAACGCGCGCGTCGCCGACGGCGGCATCCGCCCGGCCAGCGGAATGCGGCCGTCAGGCCCCGCCAGACGTCGATCAAGATACGGGCCCGATGTCCGGCTGACGTCGCGCATCACCAGCCGCACCGCGTAGGGCGAGGCGCCGTCTGCAAAACTGGCCGAGGCGAGCAGCACGCCCTGGCCGTGCTTGCCGCCCAGGCCGAAGACCATCTTGTCCCAGCCGAACTTCGACGGCTGCGACAGCCGCCAGAGAGGGCCGTCGATGGAAATCGTACGGTCGGCCTGCCAGGCCGCAGTGTCGCCCGGGTAGGTCAGGCGGCTGATGCGGGAATAGCCCTCGAAAGCTGTCCGGACCCGACCGGCTGCTGTCGCGACGTCGGCGGATCGACAATCGGCGGCCTGGGCCTTCGCCCGCGCGCGTTGTTCGACGCCGAGCAGGACGTCCTCACTGGCGCCGGCGCGCAAGGCCGCGCCCCGCGCCTGAACCCTTGCCGCATCCAGCGCCGTGGAGACGCCCGGATCGAAGAGGTCGCAACGCGTATCAGCCGCCGCCATGACGGACCGTTCGTAGAACAGGTCCAGCGCACTGCCGGCCAGGGCGACGCAAGGCGTGGCGCAGACGGCCGCCGCCAGCCAGATTTCCCGCCACCGGGGGAGAGGCGCCGTGCGCGGGCTCGTCATGGACCGGTCTTTTTCCGTATGCTCTGAAATCGCAGGGCGCAGCCTAGAGTGTGCGGGTTGCGGTTCGGTTAGCGGGAACGGTCGTGCTTCTTTCGACGGACATCTGGGTGGGCGCGCTGTTGCGCCGCGCCGAACTGGGCGGCGCCTTTCCGGTCGTGGTCCGCAAGGGCGATCCCCGCGCGGGCGCAGTCCTGGTCAAGGTGCTGGATCGCAAGGCCGGCACGGCGCGGCTCTACAGCGAGGCGACCCGCGGCGATGGCGAGCGCGTCTGGATGCAGCCGGTGATCTCCGAAGCCGAGGCCGATCTGGACGCCTATGCCCAGCGCGCCCTGCGTATCGATCCCGATGTCTGGATCGTCGAGATCGATGATCGCGAGGGCCGGCACTTCCTCGTCGAGGCCGTGGAACACCGGTAGCCGCGCCGTTAACCGCCTTTCTACACCGGACTGAAAGCCCGACCGGCTCAAATGGGGTCGGTTCCTTCTGCAGTGTCCGGCGCGCCAACCATGCTTTTCCTGATGAACGACGTCGTGCTGAATCTCGACGCGCTTGATCTCGCCCCGCCGGTCGCTGCGCGACGGTTCGCCCGTCTCAGTCACAGGTTCGTGGAGCAACTCGGCGCCGAGCTGTTCTCGGAAAACCCGATGCTGCCGCACACCGATCCCGAACGGGCCGAGCGCCTGGCCGCGCTGATCATGACGCGGACGCCGGAGATCAACGCCGCCCTGTTCGTCGCGACGGCGGTCGGCTGTCCGATCGACCAGGTGCAGACCCGCTACTGCCAGATCGGGTTCGAGGTCATGGCGCTGCTGTACGAACGCCAGAAGCAGGGCTCCCTGACGACGGTCGAGGCTGACCGGCAGGTGTGGCGGCGCCTCGCCGCCTGACGAATCCCGGCTGCCGTGGCTTTCCGAACCTTTACGGACGTCCGACCGCTCGCCTAACCTGCGCGTTGAAGTTGAGGCGCGTACGCCCGGGGGGACAGGCGATGCCACTATGGAAACGCTGGGTTGCGGCTCTGGCAGCGGCCGTCGGGCTCCTGCTCGTACCCGCAGCGGCGCAGGCGAAGTGGCTGCGGGCCGAGAGTCCGCGCTTCATCATCTATACCGACCGGGGTGAAAGCGTCCTGCGGGACTACGTCATCCAGATGGAGACGTTCGACAGCCTGCTGCGCGCGCGCCATGGCCTGCCCGAGACCGGCGTACCGCCCCGGAAGCTGCCGATCTACCTCGTCCGCAGCCGCGCGGATCTCCAGCGCACCTGGCACGGCGCCAGCGACATGGTCGCCGGCTACTACACCTCTGGTCCGGGCGACGTGTTCGCCATCGCCGTCCTGGAGGGGGACGACGAGGACTCCGTCACCCTGAAGCACGAGTACGTGCACCACTTCATGCTGCAGAACTTTCCGGGGGCCTATCCGGCCTGGATGGTCGAGGGGTACGCCGAATACTACAGCACGACCCGGATCAAGGGCGCGTTCGTCGAGGTCGGACGGGTCAATGTCGGGCGCTCGTCGGAACTGCGCGATGGCCGGTGGCTGAAGATCGCCGACGTGCTGTCCAACAAGCGCGGGCCGGGGACCTCCAGCTGGAGCGACTTCTATGCGGAATCCTGGCTGCTCACCCACTATCTGATGAGCGACCCGGCCCGGTTCGGGCAGTTCCGCGCCTACGCCTCCGCGGTCGGCCGGGGGGCGGACCCCGTCGAGGCGATGGTCACGGCGACGGGC
This sequence comes from Caulobacter sp. FW305-C-30-S16, assembly GCF_058783025.1. Lineage (NCBI taxonomy): Bacteria > Pseudomonadati > Pseudomonadota > Alphaproteobacteria > Caulobacterales > Caulobacteraceae > Caulobacter > Caulobacter sp. FW305-C-30-S16. Next base: position 1,326,821 of record NZ_JBYSYH010000001.1, read on the forward strand.
ATGTCCGCCGATGCGCTGGACGAGGCCCTGCGCCGGTACATGAACACCGGTCTGCTCTACACCCAGTACAAGCGGACGGATTTCGCCGTGCCGCCCATCACCGTTACGGCTCTGCCGCCGTCCGCGGACGCCCTGCTTCTCGACCGGATGCAGCTGGTCGCCCATTCCTGGAAGTCGACGAACGAGGCCTACCTGCCGATGATCCGCGCCAAGGCGGCGAAGTTCCCCGGCGACCAGCTGGCCATGCTGGCCCTGGCCCAGACAGAGATGGAACTGGGCGATCCGGCCAAGGGCCGGGCCGTGGCGGGTGACTGGATCAAGGCCAACCCGACCGACGTCGAGGCGATGTTCATTCTGGGCTCCCACCTGAACTACGCGGCGGACGAGGAAAAGGACGACACGAAAGCGGAGGCGCTGCGGGCTGAGGGCCTGGCGGTGCTTCAGCGCGCCGCGCAGCTCGCCCCGACGGACTACCGGATCCTGTTCGCCTACGCCCAGGCCCGGCGAGGGGAGACCGGCTTTCCGACGCTGGAAACCCAGACCTTGCTGGTCACCGCCTACCGTCAGGCGCCGCAGGTGGTTGATCTCCGGTTCGAGCTCATTCAGGTGTTGATGGCCCGCAGGAACTGGCGCGAGGCCGAGGCCCTGCTACGGCCCCTGGTCAACAGTCCCCATGGCGGCGATCTGGTCGAACGGGCCAGGGTCTTGATGAAGCGTGTTCAGGCGGCGCTCGCCGCAAGCTAGGAGTTCCGCCGTGTCGCCAATGTTCCGCGCCGTCTTGGCGGTCGTCGTCGGCCTGCTGGTCGCAACCGGATGGGGCGCATCGGCGGCGGAGGCGAAATGGCTGCGGGCCGAGACGGCCCACTTCGTCCTCTACAGTGACGGGCCGGAGTCGAACCTGCGCAACTTTGCGGCCGATCTGGAGGACTTCGACAGCCTGCTGCGCATGGCCCATGGCATGGACCCGTCCGCAGCGCCGCCCCGCAAGCTCGACATCTATCTCGTCGGGGGGAACAAGGACCTGAAGCGGAGCTGGCCCGACGCCACCGAATACGTCGCCGGCGTCTATCGCGCCAACCTCGGCGACATCTACGCCGTCGCGATCCGCGGCGAGCGGGGGTCGGGCAACGGCCAGCGCTTCCTGTTCCATGAGTACGTCCATCATTTCATGATGCAGCACTTCGCCGCCGCCTATCCGGCCTGGCTGGTCGAGGGCTATGCCGAGTATTTCGGGGCCACGCGGGTCGAGGACACCCTGATTGAAGTCGGCGTCGCACCGCAGGGGCGGGCGGCGAACCTGGCCAACAACGCCTGGCTGCCGCTGAGCACCATCGCCGCCATCGCCCCGCCGATCCGGGCCGGAGACGGGCCGGACCGGGCGAGGGGCATGTACTACGCCCAGTCCTGGCTGCTGACGCACTACATGCTCAGCGATCCGGCGCGAAAGGCCCGGCTGGGCGACTATCTGCTGGCGATCGGTCGCGGAGAGGATCCGGTCAAGTCGCTCGAGACGGCGCTGGGTACGGATCTTGTGACCGCGGAGAAGACGCTGAAGCAGTACCTGCGCGCCACGCCCGGCATTCGCTACAAGCGCACCGCGCGGCCGCCGGCCGAGCTTGTAGTGACGGAGATGCCGCCGTCGGCCGATGCGCTTTTGCTTGAGGCGCAGCGTCTGAAGAGCGGCGTGCCCGCAAGCGATCGTCCGGCGTTCCTGGCCGAGATCCGCGAGCGCGCCGCGCGCTTTCCCGGAGACCGTCTGGCCGACCTGACCCTGGCCCGGGCGGAGATCACCTTCGGCGACCGGTCGGCGGGCGAGGCGATCCTGACCCGCCGCATCGCCGCCGACGCCCGCGACGCCGACGCCCTGTGGCTGATGGCGCTGAGCCGCATCTTCGCCGGAGACGCCGACCGTTCCCGCCGCGCTGCGCTCTATGCCGAGGCCAGCCCCTGGCTGGGCAAGGCGTTCGCGGTCGACCAGAACCGCTACCAGATCCTGTACAACTACGCCCAGTCGCGCTCGATGACGCCGGACTACCCGACCGACAACACCCTGGCGGTGCTGCTCAAGGCGCATGAACTGGCGCCGCAGGTCGGTACGATACGGCTCAACGCGGCGCGGGCGCTGATGAAGCGCGGCCGGTTCCCCCAGGCCATCGCGTTGCTGACCCCGCTGGCCAACAATCCGCACGGCGGCTCGCTCGCCGATGCGGCGGAACGGCTGATCGCCCAGGCTCGCGCCGGCCAGCTGGCGGATGCGGCCGGCGAGCCGGCGGATGAAGGCCCCGGCGACAGGTGACAAACGGCGGCGGGACGGCTACCCCCGCCGCCATGTCCAACACGACCGCCCTGGAAGCCGCGCGCCGGCGCACCTTCGCCATCATCAGTCACCCTGACGCCGGCAAGACGACCCTGACCGAGAACCTGCTGCTGGCCGGCGGGGCGATCCGGGCCGCCGGCGCGGTGCGGGCGCGCGGCGAAAACCGCCGCACCCGGTCCGACTGGATGAAGATCGAGCGCGAGCGCGGCATCTCGGTCAGCGCCTCGGTGATGACGTTCGACCACGACGGCCTGATGTTCAACCTGCTGGACACGCCGGGCCACGAGGACTTCTCGGAAGACACCTACCGCACCCTGACCGCCGCCGACGCCGCCGTCATGGTGCTGGACGCGGCCAAGGGCATCGAGCCGCAGACGCTGAAGCTGTTCGAGGTTTGCCGCCTGCGCGACATTCCGATCGTCACCTTCATCAACAAGATGGACCGCGAGGCCCAGGACCCGTTCGCCCTGCTGGACGAGATCGCCTCCAAGCTGGCGCTCGATCCGGCGCCGCTCTACTGGCCGGCCGGATCCGGCGGGCGGTTCAAGGGCATGATGGACTTCCGCAACAAGACGCTGATCCCCTTCAGCAAGAACCGCGACGAGGGTCATCCCGCGCCGGTCGCGTTCAAGTCCAACGCAATCGACGCCCTGCTGTCGCCCGACGAACGCGACGAGCTGGAGGAGGGCGCCATGCTGGTCCAGGAGGCGTCCAAGCCGTTTGACCAGCAGGCCTTCCTCGAAGGGCACATGACGCCGGTGATCTTTGGCTCGGCCCTGCGCCACTTCGGCGTCAGCGAGCTGCTGGCGACCCTGGCCGCCTTCGCGCCGCCGCCCAAGGCGGTGAAGGCCACGCGCAATGGCGAGGAGACCCAGGTCCTGCCGGGCGACAGCGAAGTCACCGGCTTCGTCTTCAAGGTCCAGGCGAACATGGACCCCAACCACCGCGACCGGATCGCCTTCCTCAAGCTGACCAGCGGCAAGTTCCAGCGTGGCATGAAGCTGAAGGCGCAGAACACCGGCAAACAGATGAGCGTCAACGCGCCGATCATGTTCTTCGCCTCCGACCGCGAACTGGCCGAGGAGGCCTACGCCGGCGACGTCATCGGCATTCCCAACCACGGCGTGCTGCGCGTCGGCGACAGCCTGTCGGAGACCGGCGCGCTGCGCTTCGCCGGCCTGCCCAACTTCGCCCCGGAAATTCTGCGCCGCGTGCGGGTCAAGGATCCGCTGAAGGCCAAGCACCTCAAACGCGCCCTCGAAGGCCTCGCGGAAGAGGGGGTAACCCAGCTGTTCCGCCCGATCCTCGGATCGGACTTCGTCGTCGGGGCCGTGGGCCAGCTGCAGTTCGAGGTCATGGCCGACCGGCTGCTCAACGAATACCAGCTGGACGTGATCTTCGAGCCGGCGCCCTACGCCGAGGCTCGCTGGCTGCACGGCACGGCCGCCCAGATCGAGACCTTCGCCTCGACCCACCGCACCACCATGGCCGAGGACATTGACGCCTCGCCGATCTTCCTCGGCAAGTCCGCCTGGGAGATCAACTACGTGGCCGAAAGGTACCCGGATCTGGAGTTCCTGCGGACGCGGGAACGCGGCTAGCCCCCTCTTTGCAGTATGGACGCCGGCGCGGGCCGTGATTGACTGGCGACCGAACCTGGAGGTCCGCCATGCTCGCGTCAGTCCTGTCCGCGTCCCTGATCCTGGCCGCATCCTCCGGGCCGCCGCCCTATCCGGAGAGCCTCGCCTGCGCTGCGGTGACCCAGGCGGCCGCGGAGCTGGTCAAGGACCCGGTCACCGGCATTCCGGCCAATCCCGAGTTCGACAACGCGATGTTCTGGTCGTTCGCCACGATGGATTCGGCCCAGCGGGCCGGAATGTCTTCCGCCCGGGCCGAGGCCGACCAGAAGAGGGACCGGGCCGTTGAGAAGGCGCTGCTGGCGGCGGGTGATCCGGCGGCCAGGGCGCGGCTGGCGGCCTGCGCCGCACGGGTGCCGCCCACGGGCGGCTAAGGCGTCGCGTTAACCATACCGAAGAAATTTACGTCTTGTTAACGGCTTGGGACCGGCGTTTGCTCTGCTCCTGAAGACTGTCCTCCGGGTGTTCCGGGTCGGGACGGATTTCGCCGGGGAGCAGGCGTCGCATGTTCGAGTTCGGTCGTGAGTTGCGCCGTTTCCTGGGGGGCGAGCCCGTCGCCGGGGTATTCCGGGATGGTCTGACGGGGGGAGACTCCACCCTGCTGGAGCTCCTTGATCTGCGTTTGCTGATCAACGAGGCGCGGGGCGCGGACGTGGCGGCCGGGCGCATCGGGGTCAAGGATCGCGGCACGCGGCTGATCGAGGCCTCCGTCGCCTGGCGCGAAGTCGCCCGCCGGTCCGGAGACGCCACCGCCCTGCGCAAGGCCGCCTCGGGCGCCGAGGCCGCGGCGAAGCTGTTCACGGAACAACACAAGGCTTCGGGCGTCGCCCGGGCCAAGGCGGAACAGGGGCTTTGCGCCCTGCTGGGCGCCGAACTGTTCGGAGACGAGGGCCTGGTGGCCGCCGCCGAGCGGGTTCTGGGCGAGGCGGCCACGGCCTCGGGCGTAGGTGCGGCGCTGGCCGGCGCTGCGCTGGCAGGCGTTCGGGGCCGCTCGGCCTTGGCCTCGAGCAACAACGTCGCCGCGATCACGGCGGCCTATGACACGCCCCTGGCCGTCCTGACCGCCGCCGGGCGGGCCAGTCCCGCCGCGCGCCTGATGGCTGCCGAACACCGCACAACCCGCGCGGACCTGCTGTCCCTGGCGGGCGCGGCGGTGCGGGACAAGGACCTGATCGAGCAGGGCGTACGGGAGGCGAAAGCCGTCGTCGCCGGACTGGACCTGGCCGTCGAACCCCTGAGCTGGGGTCGGGCGAGAGCCGCTGAGGGCGCGGCGCTGGCGCTGCTGGCGGAACTGACGGGCGACGTCGGCGTGGCGGCGGACGGCGTGGACGCGCTGGCCGGCGCGCTGGAACAGGTGGCCAAGGATCACAGCCCGCTCGACTGGGCCCGCATCCAGACCGGCCTTGGCCAGGCGCTGATCCTGCTGGGCGAGACCAGCGACAATCCCCGCGCCTTTGAACAGGCCGTGACCTGCTTCGACCGCGCGGAACTGGTGCTGAAGGAACAGCCGGCGCTGGCCCTGCGCGCCCAGGCCGCCGGTGCGCGCGCCATGGCGCTGGGCCGGCAGGCCGAGCTGACCGGCGATCTGGCGGTGCTGGACGTCGCCGTCGCGGCGCTGAAGACCGAACTCTGCCGGCTCAAGCCTTCCGTCGAACCGGTCGCCTGGGCCGTGGCGCAGATGAATCTGGCCCGCCTCTACGAAACCCGCGTCGACATCACCGGCCGCGATGACGGCGGGCTGGAGGCGGCGTCCGTCGCGCTCGCCACCGCCATGGATGTGTTCGGCGAGGAAGGCATGCGGTCGCTGACCGACCTGGCCCATCAGGCGCTGGAGCGGTTGCGGACCCGCGGCGCGCCGCACCAGGCGGATGAACGCTGGTGATAGCCCTGCTGGTCACGCTGTTGCTGTCCGGCCCGACCCTCGGCGAGGACGCGATGGTCGTTCAGCCGTCGTGGCTCCAGACGCCTACCGGCGACGACATCGGCCGGGTGACGCCTTACCTCGAGAGCCCGCCGGCCGAGGTTCAGGTCGTGATGGCCTGCCGCATCACGGGAGCCGGGCGGCTCGAGGCCTGTTCCATCAAGTCGGAGACCCCCGCCGGCCTGGGCTACGGCGCCGCCGCCCTGGCCCTGGCGCCGGTTTTCAGGATGCCCGACGTGGATATGAACGGCCGCCCCGTCGCTGGACGGATGGTCCAGATTCCGATCATCTGGAAGAACACGCCGGAGTAGTCCCGGCGCTCACCGCCACGCCCGGCGCCAGGAAATCGGAGGCCGCACATGCCCGCTATGGTGCTGGCGCTTGCCCTGCTGATTGAAAGTCCAGCGCCGCCGCCCCCGCCCGCTATTGATGGTCTGCCGCGATGGCTGGCGAAGCCGTCCGGGCAGGACTTCCTGAAGGTCTATCCTCGCAGGGCGATGGCGAACCGTCTGGCCGGCCGTGCGGTGATCAGTTGCAGCCTGCTGGCCACGGGTCGCCTGGCCGATTGCGTGGTTGCGGAGGAAACGCCGGCTGAAAGCGGATTTGGAGCGGCCGCGCTCCGTCTGGCGCCGAAGTTCCTGCTGTCGCCCGTCGATCAGGATGGAAAGTCCATCGTCGGCGGGACGGTCCGCATTCCGCTCGTCTGGAACCCGCCGCCGAACTAGGCCGCCGCGACATCGCCCGTCGAACGGCGCATGCGCCAGAACCGGATTGTCCGCAGGGCCGCGTCGCGGGGCAGGGCGCTGTAGAGGTCGCCGTGCGCCTTGGCGCGGGACATGGCGTCGTCGGCGCGATCCAGGATCAGAACGGTGAAGGTCAGGAACAGGCTGCGGTCGAAATCCGCCGCCTTGCAGACGATGGCCAGGGCGTCGAGTTCCTTGCGCTCCAGGATCAGCCGCGCCGTGTGGAAGTCGATGTCGGCCAGCACGCCGAGCGCGATGAGGAAGCGGGTGGTTTCGCGGTTGCGCAGCATGGCCGCCAGGGTGCGGGGGCTGATCTCGCCCTTGGCCTTCATCGCCTTAACGGCCGCCTCCGCCTCGGCGTAGTCGGCGGGCAGCACCCCGTCGCCGACGGCGACGCGCTTGCGCCCGGCGCTCAGGGCGGAATCCAGCTGGGCGGGGTCAATCCCGGCATTCCGCGCGATGATCTGGTCGCGAAGCCTGGCCTCGACGACGAAGTACATCTCGTTCAGCAGATCGGCCGGCAGGGATTTGCGGTTCACGACCGCTTCGTGCAGCGCCGGATTGACGGTGGCGCGATCAATAACGCGCTCGTGTGATGCGCGCGAGAGTTCGGCGCCCTCGTTGCGCAGCAGAACGCCCAGGGTCTGGTCATCGCCGCGCTCGACGATCGCGTCAGACACGGCTTCGGACACCGAATGCCGCTGCGAGATCGCCCGCAGATGATCCTGGCCGTGGGTGCGGGCGACTTGAAGCAGATCTGCGTCGCTCAGGGCGTAGGAGTGCTGCAGCACCGGGCGGGCGACCATGATGTCGTCGCGCGCCAACGACCGCATCAGGCCCGCCGGGGCGCCGCCTCCTTGCGCCATGCGGGTTGAAAGCTCTGCGCGCACGGCGAGCTCCATCTCACCCGCCAGCTGGCTCAGGACGTCGTCGAACAGGGCCATCTCCGTGGCGCCATGCCGGCTGCCGGAGAAGAACAGGTCAGTCACGCCGCGCAGCAACTCGCGTCGGCGGCTGCTGTCGGTTTCGCCGGCCAGGGCGATCAGGTCATGGAGCCGACTGCCGCCGGCGGGCGCCGTCGTCATTTCGCGCTCCCCGCGGGGGAGCGGCGGGCGGCGGCGCGCTCTGCTTCGCGCCGGGCGGCGCGCTCGGCCTCTTCCGCCGCGTCGGACGCGCCGACGCCGCCGAGATCGTCTCCGGCCGGCGCATCGGAAAGCACGCCATCGCCCACGCCGCTGAGGGCGACCGCACCGGCCAGGCTGGCCTCGGGCCGATAGGCGGGCGCGCCGCCCTCCGGCGTCGCCGGTATCGGGTCAGGCGTTTCGCCATAGGGACGGTGTACGGAATAGAAGCGGGGGCCGGCCGAGGCGTAAAGACCTCCCTGGACCGCCGTCGCGCCGGGGGGCGGCGGCAGAGTGGCGGCGGCTGCGCGGGGCGCAGGCGCGCTGTACAGGCTTTGCGGCGCGGCCGGCTGGGCCGGCGGCGGTGCGTAACGCGCAGGCGCGGGCGCAGCCGACAGGGCGCGCGGGGCGGTGTAGGCGGCAGCGGGCGGTATCGCCATGGGCGGTTGGGTCGCCGCCCCCCTGCCATAAATGCCGCCGGCCATCAGCTCCGGACGGGCTGGAGCTTGCTGCCGGGGCGCTGCGGACGCGATTGCCGGTGCGGCGGTTTTGCCGCTCCAGCGCAGCATCGGACCGGAATAGGGCACAGGCGCCTGACCGCCGGTCGCCGGCGCGGCGCGCGGCCCATAGCGATCCTCGCCGGCGTGGGCGCTGACGGCGCTGGAGGCCAGGATGGCGATGGCGAGGACGAGACGCATGAACGCTTCCGATGATCTGGAGCCTTCAGGTCTAGCCGATGCCGCTTAATCCGCGCCTAACGCCCGCGCCACCAGACCAGAGCCCGGCGCTCCGCGATCTGCAGCAGGGCGTAGAGCCCGGCGCCCATGACGGCCAGAACGAAGAGGGCGGCGAAGGCCTTCGCGGTCTGCAACCGGTTGCTGGCTTCGAGAATCCGCCAGGCGAGACCCTGGGATCCGCCCGAGCCCGCGCCGAACTCGGCGACCACGGCGCCGACGACCGCCAGCCCGGCTGCGACCTTATGCCCCTCCAGGAGGAAGGGCACGGCCGTCGGCAGGCGAAGCCGCGTCAGCTTCTGCCAGCGGGTCGCGCCGTAGAGGTCGAACAACCGCTCCAGGTCCGGATCGACGGCCTTCAGGCCCGTCAGGGCGCCGGAAAAAATCGGGAAGAAGGCGACAACGGCCGCCAGACCGATGACCGCCCGCTCGGGATGCTCGAGGCCGGCCCAGATCGTCACCAGCGGTGCGATGGCGATCACCGGCGTGACCTGCAGCGTGACCACGACCGGCTGGATGGCCCGCTCGACCAGGCCGCTGAGGCCCGCCGCGAGCGCCAGCAGGCTGGCCAGGATGCTCGCGGTCAGCAGCGCCCACAGCGCAGTGGCCAGGGTGTTCCATCCCGACGAGGCGAGCAGCGGCAGGTTCTGGACGAGGGCCTGGCCGATCGCTGACGGCGTCGGCAGCAGGTAGCTCGGCGTCTCCAGCAGCCGGCAGGCGGCCTCCCAGACACCGAGCAGCAGGCCGATGAACACGACAGGCGCGGTGATGGCGGTCAGGGACTTCACGCCGCCCGCCCCATGCCCGCCCCGAGCAGGTCCGATACCTGCTCGGCGGTTCTGCGGAAGGCTTCCGTGGTCCGAAACCCGGCCGGGCGCGGCATCGGCCCGTCGACCAGCGCCTCGCCGGCGATGCGGCCGGGGCCCGCGGTCATCACGACAACCCGCGAGGCCATGTAGACGGCCTCCTCGACATTGTGGGTGACGAACAGGATGGCCGGTCGGAGGTCCGACCAGAGGGCCAGAACGTCATCGGCCAGCGTGCGCCGGGTGATCTCGTCGAGCGCCGCGAACGGCTCGTCGAGCAGCAGCAGGCGGGGGCGGGTGACCAGCGCCCGGGCCAGCGAGACCCGCATCGCCATGCCGCCGGACAGTTGCGCCGGCCTGCGGTCGGCGGCGTCGGCCAGGCCGACTTTCGACAGCGCGTCCCGTGCACGGTCGTGCGCTTCCCGTCGGTCGATCCCGGTCAGTTCCAGAGGCAGGGCGACATTCGCCGTCGCGCTCATCCACGGCGCCAGGGTCGGCGCCTGGAACACCAGCGACGTCTCGCCGCGGCCGGCCGTTCGCTCGACCGTTCCCCGGCTCGGGGATTCAAGGCCGGCCAGCAGCCGCATCGCCGTAGACTTGCCGCAGCCCGACGGCCCGACAAGCGCAACAACCTCTCCGGCCGCCAGCGTCAGGTCAAACGGCCCCAGCGCCTGACGGCCGCGGTAGTCGACCTCGACCGAGGCGAGGGCGGCGGTCACGCGTTCGGCGTCACGAAATCGAGGGTGAAGGCCTGACGATAGTCCATGTCCTTCGGATAGACGCCCTGCTCCGACGTCACACGGAAGAACTCGGCCCAGCGGGCTTCGCTCATGGCGCCGACATTGCCGCCGGCCGCGTCGCCGGACTCGACGATGCCGTGGTTGCGCATCTGCTCGCGCGCATTGGCCAGCAGGGCCGGCGTCATTTCCGGATTGTCCTTCAGGATCAGGGCGTCGGCCGCTGCGGGGTCGCCGTGCAGATAGGCCTTCCAGCCCACGGCGCTCGCCTCCACGAACGCACGGACGGTGTCCGGGTCGGCCTCGATGAGCTTGTTCGGCGCCAGCACCATCGTGGCGTAGCCCGGGTAGCCTTCGTCGGCGAGCAGGAAGACCGCCGGCTTGAAACCGCCCTCCTTCTCGACCTGGTACGGCTCACTCGAAAGGTAGCCCTGCACGATGGCCCGCTTGTCGGCGAGGAAGGGCGCCAGGCTGTAGTTGTAGCTGCGCGTCTGGGCGTCGGTGAAACCGTACTTCGCCTTCAGCCAGACCCAGAAGGCGGTCTTTGACGCGTCGGCCAGCAGGATCGGCCGGCCGGTCATGTCGGCGATCTTCGCCACGCCCGTGTCCGGGTGGGCGATCAGCACCTGCGGGTCCTTCTGGAAGAAGGCCGCGACGGCTTTCACCGGCGCCTTCTCGGCGGCCATGTTCAGCGGGATGAAGCTGTTGGAGCCCATGCCCAGCTCGATGGCGCCGGCGGCCAGCAGCTGGGGCACGTTCACGCTCGGCCCGCCCTGCATGATGGTCACGTCGAGGCCGCGCTTCTCGTACTCGCCGCTGGCCAGCGCCTGGTAGAAGCCGCCATGCTCGCCCTGGGCGCGCCAGTCGGTCGCGAACCGGATCGTCTTTCGACCGGTCGGGGCCTTGGGCTTGGGCGCACAGGCGGCGGCCAGAACCGCCAGCGAGGCGGCGATCATCTGACGGCGAGTGGTCATGGCGGTGTCCCCGGCTGCTGCTCGCAGAACCTAGGTCGACGATGCTGGGGCGCCAAGGGACGATCAACGATTGTGGAGGGGGCGGAGGGAAAGCGCTGCCCCAAACGAGCAAGAGGACGGTGCTTCCGGTCGCCCGGCCGCATCGCCCTCTCACCCAGGGCCCTTGCGGGTCCTGCGGTCTGGAGGTAGTGGATCGCCGGGTGTCCGGGGTCGCCCCCGGTCCTCATCGATCCGCTCCCGGTCCGGTCTCCGCGGGTCTCCCCCCGGTCCGTCTCCCTGGAGCGTCCCGCCCGCCTGGCCTTCCGGTTTCCCGTCTCGCCCGCGCCGCGTTTCCTCTCGACGTCCCGAGTGTGTTTCGGGTCCGGGCGGGGCGCAACAGGCCTGAAAATCGCGACTGTGCAGCGTTCGGGAAGAGGCTGTGGATGTGCGGTGCACGAGCTGGGACTCGTCCCCGCAACCGGTTTGTCGCCCGGTGATCCGCGTTATCCACAACAATCCCGTTTCCCCGCCAGACGGGTATGGTGAAGGCGTCGCTAGCCGATGACGCGCGGCTTTCGCCCGGCTATGGAATGGCGACAGCACAACAACCCAACCGGGGAAGCGACCATGAGCCTGATCACCACCGAAAAGCGCGGCCATGTCGCCATCCTGACTCTGAACCGGCCGGACGCGATGAACGCCCTGGGCGCGCCGGGCGACGGCGACCAGGTGGCCGCCGCCTGCGCGGCGATCAACGCCGACAAGGACGTGCGGTGCGTGATCCTCACCGGCGCCGGCCGCGCCTTCTCGGCGGGCGGCAACGTCAAGGCCATGAAGGACCGCGAGGGCGCGTTCGGCGGCAATGCCGTCAGCATCCGCGAGAACTATCGCACCAACATCCACCGCATCGTCCGCGCCATCTACGGCCTCGAGGTTCCGTCCATCGCGGCGGTGAACGGGGCGGCCATCGGCCTGGGCTGCGATGTCGCCTGCATGACCGACATCCGCATCGCCGCCGAAGGCGCCAAGATGGGCGTCACCTTCCTCAAGCTGGGCCTGATCCCCGGCGATGGCGGCGCCTGGCTGCTGCCGCGGACCATCGGCATGAGCCGCGCGTCCGAACTGCTGTTCACCGGCGACGTGATCGACGCGCAGACCGCCTGTGACTGGGGCCTGGTCAGCCGGGTCGTCCCGGGCGAGACCCTGATGGACGAAGCCATGGCCATGGCCGAAAAGATCGCCCAGCAGCCGCCGCACGCCCTGCGTCTGGCCAAGGCCCTGCTCAAACATGGCCAGAGCACCAGCTACGACACCCTGCTGGAGATGAGCGCCGCCTCCCAGGCCATCTGCCACCTGACCGAGGATCACATGGAGGGCGTCGACGCCCTGCTCGAGAAGCGCCCGGCGAACTTCAAGGGGATGTAGCAATGAGGGCGGCGTCCTGCCTCCTGGCCGCACTCCTGCTGAGCGCGTGCGGACCAGACCCGTCGCAAACGGCGTCGCCGCCGGCTGCGGCTCCGGCGGCGACGCCCGATCCCAACGGCTGGGCCTTTGCGATCGGCAAGAACAGCGTCGAAATGGCCTGGATGACCGAGACCATGCCCGGCAGATCGCCCCTGCGGCTGGTCTGCGCCCGGAATGACGGTTTCATGGTGGAGGCCGCGACGTTGACGCCGGTCGCCAGCGAGGAGCGGCTTTCGATCGGCGCAGGCGATACGGTCGTCGCCCTTGTGGCGGTGGCCGGGCAGGGCGCGCACGGCCCGCGGATCCGCGCGACGGGACCTGTGGACGAGGGGCTGCTGACCGCGCTGACCGCTGGCGGGCCGATCTCCATCAGCTATGGCGCCCAGACCTATGGACCGCTCGCCGTGGCTGCGCCCGCGCTCCGGCGCGCCTTCGCCGAGACCTGCCGCAAACTGAACGCGGGCACGCCGGTCTGATGGGCAAGGACGTTGACTCCATTCCCGCCCGGTTTGGCGACGGCGTCGACGTCGGCAGGCTGCAATGGGAAGCGCCGAAACTGATCTTTCGCGGCGCGACCCGCCGGGTGTTCGAGGGCGAGGCGCTGAAAGGGCTGGTCGCCGAGGAGGGTGATCTGGTGCTCGCCGACGGCTCGCGCTTCGCCCTGGGCGCGGTTCAGGCCGCGCGGTGGGCGCAAGCGATCCTCAATCCGCCCGGCCGACTGGACAAGCTGGGCGTAAAGCCCGGCATGGCCGTCGCCATCGAAGGCTTCGAAGACCCCGAGTTCGCGGCGGAACTCGCGGGCCGCGCCACTTTGTCGAACGCGTTCAGCGAACTTGATATCCTGTTTTACAGCGCCGACAGCGCAGAGGACCTGGCCCGCATCCCGGACCTGATCCCTCGGCTCGCCGAGCGCGGGGCGCTGTGGATCGTCTCGCTCAAGGGGAAACTGCTCAGGCTGAAGGATGTCGAGGTCATGGCCGCCGCCAAGGCGCACGGACTGGTCGACAACAAGGTCTGCGCCTTTTCGGCCACCCGGACGGCCCTGAGGTTCACCCGTCGGCGGTGACGCAATCGTCGCCTTGGCGCTCGCCTTCCGCGACGAAAGGGGACTAGAGGTCGCTCATGGCCCTCCGCGATTTCGCCCTGCTCGTGCTGATGTGCTTCGTCTGGGCGACCAACACCATCGTCAGCAAGATCGTCATCGCCCACTGGGGCGTGCCGCCGCTCTACTATGCCGGCGCGCGGTTCGCGGTGGTGATGCTCTGCACGCTGCCCTGGCTGCTGCCCGCGCCGAAACCGATCTGGCGGCTGATCGTCGTCTGCCAGCTGATCGGCGGGGCCAATTTCGCGCTGATGTTCATGGCGCTGAAGACGGCCAGCCCGTCGGCGGCCTCGATCGTGATCCAGCTCGGCGTGCCGATGACCACGGTGCTGTCTATGGTCATGCTCGGCGAGCAGGTCCGCTGGCGGCGGGGTATCGGCATGGTGTTGACCCTTGCCGGGGCGCTCGTGGTCATGTGGCGGCCGGGCGGCATGTCCATGTCCGTCGGTCTTTGGCTCGTCGCGGCGGCTGCGCTGGCGGGGTCCCTCGGCGCGGTCATGATGAAGCAGATGGACGGCGTGAAGCCGCTGCAGTTCCAGGCCTGGGTCGGGTTCACCTCCGCCGCGCCGCTGCTCGGATTCAGCGCCCTGAACGAACAGGGGCAGTGGGCCGCGACCCTGACCGCCGGCTGGCCGTTCCTGGCGGCGGTGCTCTATTCGGCGATCGTCATCTCGGTGATCGCGCACACGGCCTACTACGGCCTGATCCAGAAGTACGAGGCGACCCTGATCTCGCCGCTCGTCCTTATGACGCCCCTGTTCACGATCGTGCTGGGGGTGCTTGTCACCCATGACCATTTCGATGCCAGAATGGCCATCGGCGCCACGCTGGCGCTGGCGGGGGTGCTGATCATCGCGCTCCGGCCCAACAACGTGATGCCGCTGCTGCTGCAGATGCGAAACCGGTTCCTATGACCCTGACCCTCATCGACGCGCCGTCGCCGAACTTCGACGCCCGGACCAAGCTCCCGGACATGATTGTGCTGCACTACACCGGCATGCAGACCGGGGAGGCGGCGCTGGCGCGGCTGTGCGATCCCGAGGCGAAGGTTTCGTCCCACTATCTGGTTGAGGAGGACGGTCGCGTCTTCCGGCTGGTCGCCGAGGAGCGCCGCGCCTGGCACGCCGGCGTCTCGTTCTGGAAGGGCGAAGAGGGGGTCAACCACGCCTCCATTGGCATCGAGATCGTCAATCCCGGCCACGAGTTCGGCTACCGCGCCTTCCCCGAAGCCCAGATCGCCGCCGTGATCGCGCTGGTCGCCGACATCCGCACCCGCTGGGAGATCGAGGACAGCCGCATCATCGGCCACTCCGACGTCGCGCCTGCCCGCAAGCAGGACCCCGGCGAACTGTTTCCCTGGAAGGCGCTTGCACAAGCGGGGCACGGCGTCTGGGCGGAAGCTGACCCTGCGCCGGGCGAGCCATTGAGCGAAGGGGCCGAGGGGGTCGGGGTGTTCGCATTGCAGGCCGGTTTGACCCGGCTGGGCTACGACTGCGCCCCGACCGGCAAGTTCGACCAGAACACCCGCGAGGTGGTCCTGGCCTTCCAGCGCCACTGGGTCCAGACCCGCTTCGACGGCGTGGCCGACGGCCTGACCCGGGCGCGGCTGATGGCGGTGCTGCGGGCGGCGGCCTGATCGTGCGTCCTTCGAGACGCTCGCTTGAGGCTCGCTCCTCAGGATGACGTCCAGGGATTGATCGCCCACCCTGTTCGTCATGGTGAGGAGCGGACCCTCAGGTCCACGTCTCGAACCACGCACCATCATTGACCCCATCGCCCCCTTCGCCCACAACCCGCCCCGGATCAGACGGCCGGGCGATCGCGGTCCCTTCGGGGGTCGAGGAAAGTCCGGGCTCCACGGAAACAAGGCGGCGGGTAACGCCCGCCCGGGGTGACCCGAGGGATAGCGCCACAGAAAGCAAACCTCCTCCGCTTCGGCGGCGGGAAGGGTGAAAGGGTGGGGTAAGAGCCCACCGCGGACGTGGCGACACGGACGGCATGGCAAGCCCCGCCTGGAGCAAGACCGAATAGGGATTCCGCGCTCCGTATGTCCCTTCGGGGATACTGCGAGGCAGGGCCGTTTCCGGCCCGAGGCGTCCGGGTTGGTCGCGAGAACCGTCCCGCAAGGGCCGGTCCAGAGGAATGATCGTCGCGCGCCCGCAAGGGCGTTGGCACAGAACCCGGCTTACAGGCCGTCTGATCCGCCTGTCCTCACACTTCTAGACTGCAACGCGGCCGCGGTTATCCCCGCTGTTATTAACGTGTTCAGTGTATGTTCTGTGGATAGTGAGCCTGTGCCAGCCAACGCGGTCTGCGACATAGTTGTTTTCGTAAAGAAACGGGCTCGCGTGTCATTGCGTCCCATTTTATCCCATGTTAACCCAGTTTGTGTCGCCGAAGGGGTTGGGCGACGTTGGGCGGGGATTGGGCGACGTGTTCCTGTCGACCTTCGACAAGCAACTGGACAGCAAGCGCCGCATCGTCGTGCCGCATGAGTTCCGTGCGGCGGTCGGCCAACCCTTCGACGGCGTCTTCTGTTTCCCCTCGATCGAAGCCGACTGCCTGGAGGGTGGCGGCAAAGCGTTGTTCGATCGTTACGTCGCGATGATCGAAGAGCTGCCGTTCGGCGATCCGCTGCGCTCGGCGCTCGAGACCAGCGTGTTCGGCGGCATGGCCAGGCTGTCGTTCGACGATGCGGGCCGCATCACTTTGCCGCCGGCGCTGTGCGACATGGTCGGCCTGACCGACTGGGTGTCGGTGGTCGGCATGGGCGACCGGTTCCAGATCTGGACCCGAGACGCTTTCCAGGCGCATCGGGCCGCCGCGCGAGAAACCGCCCGCACGGGCCTGGCCGAACTGCGCGCCGCCCAGCGCGCCCGGCTGACGGGGGCGGCCGAGTGAGCGAGGCGCCCCATCTCTCCGTGCTGCTTGATGAGGTGACCCGCGTCCTCAGGCCCGGACCCGGCGAGATCATCGTGGACGGCACTTTCGGCGCGGGCGGTTACGCTCGCGCCTTTCTCGATTCCGGGGCCCAGGTCGTTGCGTTCGACCGCGACCCGACCGCCCGCCGGTTCGCCGCGCCGCTTGAGGCCACCGGCCGGTTCAAGCTGATCGAGGCGCGGTTCTCGGAAATGGGCGATCACTTCGGCCCCGGTTCTGTGGACGGCGTGGCGCTGGATATCGGCGTCTCGTCGATGCAGCTGGACGAGGCGGACCGCGGGTTCTCCTTCATGCGCGACGGTCCGCTCGACATGCGGATGAGCGATACGGGCCCGACCGCCGCTGACCTCGTGAACACGCTGGAAAAAGATGAGCTGGCCCGGATCATCTGGCTGTACGGCGAGGAGCGCGAGAGCCGCCGCATCGCGTCGTTCCTGATCCGGCGGCGCGCCACGCAGCCCTTCGAACGGACCCTGGATCTCGCCGACGTGGTCGAAAAGGCCCTCGGCGGCCGTCGCGGCGCCAAGACCCACCCGGCCACCAAGGTGTTCCAGGCGTTGCGGATCGCGGTGAACGAGGAGCTCGCCGAACTGGAGGCCGCCCTCGTCGCCGCCGAAAAGATCCTGAAGACCGGCGGCCGGCTCGCGGTGGTAACCTTCCATTCGCTTGAAGACCGCATCGTGAAGTCCTTCTTCACCGCCCGGTCCGGCAACCTGCCGGGCGGCTCGCGTCATGCTCCGCCTGTGGCGGGCGGACCCGCGCCGACCTTCGAGTTGCCGTTCAAGGGCGCGATGGAGTCCGGCGACGCCGAGCTCGCGGCCAACCCCCGCGCCCGTTCGGCCAAGCTGCGCGCCGGCGTGCGCACCGATGCGCCGGCCTGGAGGGATGCGGCATGATCAGGGCGCTGCTCAACCATCGCATTCGCGGCTTTCGGACCCTGAACATCGTGCTGGGCGCCACCCTGCTGATGCTCGCGATCAGCGTGAACCTGGCCAAGACCATCGCCGGCCGCGAACGCAATGAGATCGGTCAGGTCGAAGTCGACATGAACAAGGAGCGCAAGCGCATCCGGCTGCTGGAGGCCGAGGTCGCGCACCTCGAGCAGCCCGAGCGGCTCGAGCGGCTGGCGCGGGGGCATCTGGAACTCGCGCCGCTGGCCGCGCGGCAGGAGGCCACCGTCGACACCCTGTCGACCCTCGCTGCGCAACAGCCCCGGCCGCAACCGGTCTCCACCGTGAGTGTCGCGGTCCCATGAGCATCGCCGACCTCGCCCCGCAAAGGTATCCGCTGCTCTGGCGCTGGATCATCGAACGCGTCTGGCGGGTCGAGCATGCGTTCGAACGCGCTCATGCCGACGGTCGGGCCGAGAACGACACCCGCATCCGCATCTTCGTCGTCCTGATGGTGTTCGCCGTCGCCTTCTGCGTCATGGCCGGGGGCGCCCTCTGGTCGGCGACGCTGGCGCAGTCCGGCCGGGCCGGCGGAACCGCCGTCGGCGCGCCGGAACGCGCGGATCTGGTGGATCGCGAGGGGCGACTGCTCGCGGTCAACCTGGTCCACTACTCGCTGTCGCTCGATCTCAAGGATGTCTGGAGCAAACGCGAGACCCGCGCCGGCCTGCTCTCCGCCCTGCCGCAACTGACGCCGGCGCAGATCGACCGGGCCCTCGCGGCGAAGAAGCGCGCCTTCCTGATCGGCGGCCTGACGCCGGCCGAGCGCGCTCGCGTCCATGAACTGGGCCTGCCGGGAATCATCTTCGAACCGGAGGAGCGTCGGGTCTATCCGCTCGGGCCGCTCGCCGCCCATTTCATCGGCTACACCGAACGGCGCGGCGAGAGTCTGGCGGGCGCCGAGCGTGCGCTGCAGGAGGAAATCCTGAAGGCCGGCGCGGCCGGCAAGCCTGTGGCGCTGTCCATCGATGTCCGTGTCCAGGCGGCGCTCGAGGAGGAGCTGGCCGTCGCCGCCGCCGAGTACAAGCCCAATGGCGCGGTCGGCATCATCACCAACGTCCACACCGGCGAGATCGTCGCCATGGCCAGCTGGCCGGACTTCGATCCGAACTTCCAGCAGCGGGCCACGCCGGACCAGAAGCTGAATCGCGCGGCCGCCTCGGTGTTCGAGATGGGCTCGACCTTCAAGGCCTTCACCGTGGCCATCGGCCTCGACACCCGCGTGGCGAAGCCGGACTCGACCTACGACGCCCGCGCGCCGCTGAAGATCGGCTATCGCACGATCCACGACTACCACGGGGAAAACCGCATCCTCACCCTGCGGGAGGTGTTCAATCACTCCTCCAACATCGGCACCGCGTTGCTGGCCCATGCGATCGGCAACGAGCAGCTGGCGCGGTACTTCGCCGCCTTCGGCCTGACCCGCCGCGCGCAGGTCGAGCTGATCGAGTCCGCCCGTCCGCTGACGCCGAAGAAATGGAACGATGACGACATCGCCAGCGTCTCGTTCGGCCATGGCATCAATGTCTCGCCGCTGACCCTCGCCCAGGCCATGGGCGCGATCCTCAACGGCGGCCAGATGGTCCCCCTGACCATCCGCAAGGCGGCGCCAGGCTTCCGGCCGCAGGGCCCCCGGGTGGTGTCGGAGGCCACGACCCTGTCGATGCTCCAGATCATGCGCGGCAACGTGGTGGGCGGCACCGGCCGCAAGGCCGAGGCGGCCGGCCTGTCGGTCGGCGGCAAGACGGGCACCGGCGAGAAGTGGGATTCCGAAATCCGCAGCTACAGCTCCTACAAGCAGGTGGGGTCCTTCGCGGCGGTGTTCCCGACGGACGGCCCGGTCGAGGCCGACCGCTACTTTGTTCTGGTCCTGCTGGACGAACCCAAGGGCGGCATTCGCACCGGCGGCTGGGTCGCGGCGCCGGCCGTCGGCCGCACCATCGATCGCGTCGCGCCCTTCCTCGGCGTGCCTCGCCGGCTGACGCCCGCGCCCGGCGCGCCGACCCTGATCGCCGCGCGGGCGACCGCCATGATGGCGACGCCGGAGGCCGGCCTGTGACCGCGCTGCTCTCCCGGCTCATCGGTCGGCCCGTCACGCCGGACCCGCTGATCACCGGGGTCACCGCCGACAGCCGCAAGGTCGCGCCGGGGTTCCTGTTCGCCGCCCTGCCGGGCTCGAAGGTCGATGGCAGAGCCTATGTGGAGAGCGCGGTCGCTTCGGGCGCCGCCGCCATCCTGGCCCCCGATGACGTCCGTCACCCGGCGGTGCCGGTTGTCCATGCCGAGGACCTGCGTCGCGCCTACGCCCTGGCCGCCGCCGCCCTGTACGGCGTCCAGCCGGCTGTCTGTGTCGCGGTGACCGGCACCAACGGCAAGACGTCGGTGGCCACCTTCTGTCGCCAGATCTTCGCGTCGCTGGGCCGCAAGGCCGCCAGCATGGGCACGCTGGGCGTCACCGTGTCGTCGCTCGGGGTTCCGGACGTCCAGATCACGCCCCCGGGGTTGACCACGCCTGACGCCGCCGATGTCGCCGAACTGATGGCGAAGCTGGCCGCTGACGGCGTTACCCATGTGGCGCTGGAGGCCTCCTCGCACGGCGTTGACCAGCGCCGGCTGGATGGCGTGCGCCTGACCGCCGCCGGCTTTCTGAACCTGACCCAGGACCACCTCGACTATCACGGCACGATGGGCGTCTATCGGGCCGCCAAGCTGCGGCTGTTCGAGACCCTGCTGCAGGCCGGCGGAACCGCGGTGCTGAACGCCGACAGCGATCAGTTCGGGACGTTCGCAGACGCGGCGACCGCCGCCGGCCATCCGGTCTTCTCCACGGGTGAAGCGGGCAAGGGCCTGCACATCGCCGGCCGGCGCCTGACCGCCGACGGACAACAGCTTTCGATCGAACACGACGGCCAGCGTCATGATCTTCACCTGCCGCTGGCCGGCGCCTTCCAGGCGGACAACGCCCTTGTCGCCGCCGGCCTGTGCATCGCCGCGGGCGAGGACGCCGGCGCGGTGCTCAGGGCCCTGGAACAGCTGAAGGGCGCCCCCGGCCGCCTGCAGCATGTCGGCGCGGGCCCGCGCGGCGGCGACGCCTATGTCGACTACGCCCATACGCCCGACGGGCTGGAGACCGTTCTCAAGGCGCTGCGTCCGCACACCGAAGGCCGCCTGATCGTGGTGTTCGGCGCCGGGGGCGACCGCGATCGGGGCAAGCGGCCCCTGATGGGCGGGATCGCCGCCCGGCTGGCCGACGTCGCGATCGTCACCGACGACAATCCCCGCTCCGAGATCCCGGCCGCTATTCGCGCCGAAATCCTTGCCGCCGCGCCTGGCGCCCGTGAAATCGGCGATCGTCGTGAGGCGATCCGCGCCGCCGCCGACCTGCTGGGCCAGGGCGACGTGCTCGTCGTGGCGGGCAAGGGCCATGAGCAGGGCCAGTTGGTCGCCGGCGTGACCCATCCGTTCGACGATGTGACCGAGACCGTGGCGGCCCTTGGCCTGGAGGCAGCCCGTGGCTGACGTGTTGTGGACCTCGGACGATATCGCCAGGGCGACCGGCGGACGGGTGGCGGGCGGCGCGTTCGAAGCCACAGGCGTCTCGATCGACAGCCGTGCGGTCGATCCCGGCGACCTGTTCGTCGCCCTGACCGGCGAACGGGACGGCCATCTCTTCGCGCCGGGCGCGCGGACCGCCGGCGCGGCGGGCGTGCTGGCCTCCAGTCCCGTGGAAGGACCTCACGTCCTCGTACCCGACACGCTCAAGGCGCTTGAAGCGATGGGCGTCGCCGCGCGTGACCGGTCGCTGGCCGTCCGGGCCGCTGTGACCGGTTCGGTCGGCAAGACCAGCGTCACCCAGGCGATCGCCGCGGGGCTCGCCGGCGCCGGCCGCTGGCATTCGTCGGTCAAGTCCTACAACAACCATATCGGCGTGCCCCTGACGCTGGCGCGGATGCCCTGGGCCACACAGCGGGCGGTGTTTGAGATCGGCATGAACCACGCCGACGAAATCACGCCGCTGTCGAAGATGGTCCGGCCGCAGGTCGTCGTGGTGACCACGGTCGGTCCCGTCCACACCGAGAACTTCCCCGATGGCGAGGCCGGCGTCGCCCGCGCCAAGGCCGAGATCTTCGATGGCATTGAGCCTGACGGCGTCGCCGTGCTGAACGCCGACAATCCCTGGTTCGAGATGCTCAGCCAGTCGGCCCGGGCGGCCGGCGCCCGGGTGGTGTCGTTCGGCGGCGGCGAGGGCTGCGACGCCCGGCTGGTCGACTTCCGGGCCGCGCACGGCGCCGCCAGCGTTCGGGCCGTGATCCACGGTGAGCCGGTCGCCTACCCGCTGCTGCAGACCGGGCTGCACTGGGGGCTGAACAGCCTCTGCGCGCTGCTGGCGCTCGAAGCGATGGATGTCGACCGAGCGACGGCGCTGGACGCCCTGGCCGGGTTCGCGCCGCTCGCGGGGCGTGGCGCCGAGAGGACCGTGCGGATCGCCGGCGGCGCCTTCACCCTGATCGATGAAAGCTACAACGCCAATCCGATCTCCATGGCCGCGGCGCTGAAAACCCTCGGCGGGCGCCAGGAACGTGGACGCCGGATCGTTGCGCTTACCGACATGCTCGAACTGGGCGCCGAAGCGCTCGGCTATCACGCCGCCCTGGCCGAACCGATCGAGGCGGCGGACGTCGATCTGGTGTTCTGCGCCGGGCCGATGATGAAATCGCTGTGGGACGCCCTTCCGCCGACTCGGCGCGGTGGCTACGCGGAGGCGGCGGCCGATATCGCGCCGGCGATCGCCTCGGCGGTGCAGCCGGGCGATCTGGTGATGGTCAAGGGGTCGAACGGAAGCCGGGCGAGCGCGATAGCCGCCGCCCTGGCCGCGCTCGATGTGACGGGGGGGACGACCTGATGCTGCAATTCCTGGCCGAATGGCGGGACTCTCTCCCGCTGCTCAACCTGCTGAAATACCTGACGTTCCGGACCGGCATGGCGACGGCGACGGGCTTCATCATCGCTGTGGCGATGGGGTCGCGCTTCATCAACTGGATGCGCGCCAAGCAGGGCAAGGGCCAGCCGATCCGCAAGGAAGGGATCGAGCGCCATGTGCTCGAGAAGGCCGGCACGCCGACGATGGGCGGGCTGATGATCCTCGCCGGCGCGATCGGCGGCACCCTGCTGTGGGCCAACCTGACCAACATCTACGTCTGGGTCGTTCTGATGGTTACCGCCGGTTACGGCGTGCTCGGCTTCATGGACGACTACGACAAGGTCACCAAACAGACCACGGCGGGGGTCTCGGCGCCGGTCAAGCTGGTAATCCAGTTCGCTATCGCCCTCGCCGCAGCGGGGCTGCTGGTCTGGTTCGGCGGCAAGTCGCCCGAGGCGCCGGAACTGTCGACGTCCGTGGCCTTCCCGATCTTCAAGAACCTGCTGGTCAATCTGGGCTGGTTCTACCTGGCCTTCGCGGCGGTGGTGATCGTCGGCTTCTCCAACGCGGTGAATTTCACCGACGGTCTCGACGGCCTGGCCATCGTGCCGGTCATGATCGCGGCGGCGGCGCTCGGCCTGATCGCCTATCTCGTCGGCAACTACGTCTTCGCCCAGTACCTGCAGGTGCACTTCGTGCCGGGCGTGGGCGAGGTGGCGGTGATCTGCGGCGCCCTGATCGGGGCAGGGCTCGGCTTCCTCTGGTACAACGCCCCGCCGGCCAAGATCTTCATGGGCGACACCGGCTCGCTGGCGCTGGGCGGCGCGCTCGGCGCGATCGCCGTGGCGACCAAGCACGAGATCGTCCTGGCCATCATCGGCGGCCTGTTCGTCGCCGAACTGCTCAGCGTCATCATCCAGGTCGCCTACTTCAAGCGGACCGGCAAGCGCATCTTCCTGATGGCGCCGATCCACCACCACTTCGAGAAGCTGGGCTGGGCGGAGTCGACCGTCGTGATCCGCTTCTGGATCGTCTCGCTGATGCTGGCCTTCATCGGCCTCGCCACGCTCAAGCTTCGCTAGGGAGACGAGAAACCCGCCATGATCCCCATCCACGGCTTCGAGGGACGCAAGGTCGCCGTGTTCGGTCTCGGCCGGACCGGGCTGACGGCCGCGCGCGCGCTCGTCGCCGGCGGCGCGCAGGTCGCGCTGTGGGACGAGAAGGCGGACAGCCGCGCCGTGGCGGAGGCCGAGGGCTTTCCGGTCGTCGACCTCAAGTCCGCCGACTGGTCGCAGTTCGCCGCCCTGATGCTGTCGCCGGGCGTGCCCCTGACGCACCCCAAGCCGAACTGGTCGGTGGAGATGGCGCGGGCGGCCGGCGTGGACGTGCTGGGCGACATCGAGCTCTTCGCCCGGACGGTCAATTCGGCGCCGGCCCACAAGCGGCCGAAGGTCGCCGCCATTACCGGCACCAACGGCAAGTCGACGACCACGGCCCTGCTCGGCCACATCTGCGCCAGCGCCGGACGCGATACGCGGATCGGCGGCAACATCGGCGTCGGCGTGCTCGACCTGCCCGACATGCACGGCGGGGCGGTCTATGTGCTGGAGGTCTCGTCCTACCAGCTCGACCTGACCTCCAGCCTCAAGCCCGACGCGGCGGTGCTGCTGAACATCACGCCCGACCATCTGGACCGCCACGGCGGCATGGAGGGCTACGTCGCCGCCAAGCGCCGGGTGCTGCTGAACCAGACCAAGGGCGATACGGCCATCATCGGCGTCGATGACGCCTGGTGCCAGCGCATCTGCACCGAGATCACCGCCGCCAACCACCGGACCATCTGGCCGATCAGCGCCAGCCGCTCCATGGGCCGCGGCGTCTATGCGATTCAGGGCGTACTCTACGACGCGACCGGCGACCGGGTGATCGAAGTCGCCGACCTGCTGCGCGCCCGCTCCCTGCCTGGCCGGCACAACTGGCAGAACGCGGCCGCCGCCTACGCCGCCGCGCGGGCCATGGGCGTACCGGCCGAGGAGGCGGCAGAAGGCCTGATGACCTTCCCCGGTCTCGCGCACCGCATGGAGACGGTCGCGACCGTCGGGCGGGTCCGCTTCATCAACGATTCCAAGGCGACCAACGCCGATGCGGCCCGCCAGGCCCTGAGCAGCTATCCGCGCGTCTACTGGATCGCCGGGGGGCAGCCCAAGGAGGGCGGCATCGCGCCGCTGGCCGACCTGTTCGGCCGGGTGGCCAGGGCCTACCTGATCGGCGAGGCCGCCGATGATTTCGCCAGGGTCCTCGACGGCAAGGCGCCCTGCGTCCGGTCCGGCACCATCGAAGCGGCGACCGCCGCGGCCTTCGCTGACGCCGAGGCCAGCGGCGAAGACGCGATCGTCCTGCTGTCGCCGGCCTGCGCCTCGTTCGACCAGTTCAGCGATTTCGAGGCCCGCGGCGAAGCCTTCCGCGCCGCTGTCGAGTCGCTGCAGCGGCCGACTCTCAAGGGAGCCCGGGCGTGAGCTACAGCCCCCACACCTTCCTGAGGTCCGACACCACGCCCCTGGGCAACTGGTGGTGGACCATGGACCGCTGGCTGCTGGGCACGGTGTTCGCGTTGATCGCGCTGGGGGTCCTGCTGTCGTTCGGCACCAGCCCGGCGGCGGCGGCGCGGCTGCACTACGACGACGCCTTCCACTTCGCCCTGCGCCAGTCGGTGTTCGGCGGCATGGCCGGGGTGCTGGTGATCGGCGTCTCGATGCTGGAGGCCAAGACCATCCGGCGCGTGGCCTTCTTCGTCTATCTGGCGATGATTTTCCTGATGGCGGCGTTGCCGTTCATCGGACACGAAGCCAAGGGCGCCACGCGGTGGATTCATCTGCTCGGCTTCACCCTGCAGCCGTCGGAGTTCATGAAGCCGGCGCTGATCGTGCTGGTCGCCTGGATGTTCGCCGAGGGCCAGAAGGGCGAGGGCGTGCCGGGCGTGTTCATCGCCTTCTGCCTCTACCTTCTGGCGGTCGCACTGCTGCTGAAACAGCCCGATCTCGGCCAGACGATCCTGATCACGATCGCCTTCGGGGCGGCGTTCTGGATGGCCGGCGTGCCGATCAGCTGGATCATGGGCCTGGGCGCGACGGCCCTCGTGGGCCTGGGCAGCACCTACTTCCTGCTGCCGCACGTCCAGGCGCGGGTCGAGACCTTCCTCAGTTCGGACAAGGCGGACAAGCACCAGATCACCCAGGCCTCCGAGGCGATCTGGGCCGGCGGCCTGTTCGGCCGCGGGCCGGGCGAGGGGGTGATGAAGCGGGGCGTGCCCGACATGCACACCGACTTCGCCTACTCCGTGCTCGCCGAGGAGTACGGCCTGGTCTTCTCCCTGACCTTGATCGGACTGTTTGCGTTCCTGGTGATCCGGGGGCTCTACAAGTCCCTGCGGCTGTCGGATCCGTTCGAGCAGGTCGCGGCGGCGGGCCTCTTCGTCATCGTGGGGCTTCAAGCCCTGATCAATGTAGCGGTGAACCTCAACATGATCCCGACCAAGGGCATGACGCTGCCGTTCATCAGCTATGGCGGCTCCTCGATGCTGGCCATGGGCCTGACGCTCGGCATGGCGCTCGGCCTGACCCGGCGCCGGCCCGGCGCCTATACGCCCAGCGAGGGTCTCGCCCGCGCCGGCGCGTTCGCGTAAGACGTGTCCATGCCCGAACGCATCGCCGTCGTGGCCGCCGGGGGCACGGGCGGTCACATGTTTCCCGCCCAGGCGCTCGCCGAGGAACTGATCCGGCGCGGCTGGCGGATTCTGCTCGCCACCGACGATCGCGGCGCGATGTACGCCGACAAGTTCCCGGCCGATATCCGCATCAGCCTGTCCGCCGCCACGGCGAAGTCCGGCGATCCGCTGGGCATGGCGAAAGCCGGTTTCACGGTCCTGCGCGGCACGCTGCAGGCGCGGCAGATCTTCAAGCGCATGGACCCGGCCGTCGTGGTCGGCTTCGGCGGCTATCCCTCGCTGCCGTCCCTGCTGGCGGCGCTGAGCCAGGGGCGGCCGACCGTCATTCACGAGCAGAACGCGGTGCTCGGCCGCGTGAACCGGTTCCTTGCGCCGAAGGTCCGGGCCGTGGCCTGCGCCTTCCCGACGCTCGAGATGGCCACGGCGAAGGTCAAGGCCGGCGCCCATGTGGTCGGCAACCCTGTGCGGCCGGAGATCCGCGCCCTCTACGACCAGCCCTATGTCGCGCCCGAACCCGGCGGCCCGCTGCGGCTGCTGATTACCGGCGGCAGCCAGGGTGCGCGCCTGCTCTCGGAAACGACGCCCGAGGCGATCCTGAGGCTGCCGGAAGACATCCGCGCCCGGCTGGAGGTGCAGCAGCAGACCCGCAAGGAGTCGATGGACAGCGCCCGCCGGACCTACGCCAACGCCATGGTCAAGGCCGAGGTGGCGCCCTTTTTCCGCGACATGGCCGGCCGCCTGTCCGCCGCCCATCTGGTGATCGGCCGCGCGGGCGCCTCGACGGTTTGCGAACTGGCCGTGGCCGGCAAGCCGTCGCTGCTCGTGCCGCTCAAGATCGCCGCCGACGACCACCAGCGCTTCAATGCCCGCCTGCTGGCCGACGCTGACGCGGCCGCCGTGGCGCTCGAGGACGAACTGACCGTCGACAGCCTCGCCGGCGCGCTGAACGCCATGCTCAAGGATCCGGCAATGCTGACCCGCATGGCCGCCGGCGCCCGCTCCGTCGCCCGCCCCGACGCCGCCGAAAAACTCGCCGATCTGGTCGAGCGGACCGCTCTGGGGTAAGGCGCTGGCCATGATCCAGCGTCGACGCCCTGTCCCCTTCGAAATCGGCCCCGTGCACTTCATCGGCATCGGCGGTATCGGCATGAGCGGCATCGCCGAGATCATGATCCGCATCGGCTACACGGTGCAGGGCTCGGACGTGAAAGCGTCGGCCAACACCGAGCGGCTCGAGAAGCTCGGCGCGCGCATCTTCATCGGCCACGAGGGCGGCCAGGTGGAGGGCGCCTCGGCGGTCGTCTATTCGACGGCGGTCAAGCACGACAATCCCGAGATGGCCGCCGCCCGCGAGCGCCGCCTGCCGCTGGTGCGCCGGGCGGAGATGCTGGCCGAACTGATGCGGCTGCAGTTCTCGATCGCAGTCGGCGGCACCCACGGCAAGACCACCACCACCTCGATGGTCGCCGCCCTGCTGGACGCCGGCGGGCTGGACCCGACGGTGGTCAACGGCGGAATCATAAACGCCTACGGCACCAACGCCAAGGTCGGGGAGGGCGACTGGATCGTCGTCGAGGCCGACGAGAGCGACGGCACCTTCCTGAAGCTGAAATCCACCGTGGCGGTGGTGACCAACATCGACGCCGAGCACCTCGACCACTGGGGTGACTTCGACGCCGTGAAGAAGGGCTTCCAGGATTTCATCGAGAACATCCCGTTCTACGGCTTCGCGGCGATCTGCGTGGATCACCCGGAAGTCCAGGCGCTCAGCGCCCGGGTCGAGAACCGGCGGCTGGTGACCTACGGGACCAACCCGCAGGCCGAGGTCCGCGCCACGCATATCGCCATGGGGCCGGATGGCGCGCAGTTCGACGTCGTGATCAGCCCGCGCGAAGGCGAGCCGATCCGCTACGACGCCCTGACCCTGCCGATGGCCGGCCTGCACAATGTGATGAATGCCTGCGCCGCCATCGCCGTGGCGCGCGAACTGGGCGTCGACGCCGAGTCGATCCGCGCGGGCCTGAAGGCGTTCGGCGGGGTGAAGCGCCGCTTCACGACCACCGGCGTCGTCGACGGCGTGCGGGTCATCGACGACTATGCCCACCATCCGGTGGAGATCGCCGCCGTGCTGACCGCCGCCCGCGCGGTGACCGGCGAGGGCAAGGTCATCGCCGTGGTCCAGCCGCACCGGTTCACCCGGCTGCGCGACCTGATGGCCGAGTTCAGCGCCTGCTTCAACGACGCCGATGTGGTTGTGGTGGCCGACGTCTACACCGCCGGCGAGGCGCCGATCGAAGGGGTCAATCGCGACGCCCTGGTCGAAGGCCTGCGCCGCTACGGCCACCGCCGGGCGATCCCGCTCGAGGGGCCGGGCGCGCTGGCCGCGCTGGTGAAGGAAGAGGCGAAGGCCGGCGATATCGTGGTGCTCTGCGGCGCCGGCGACATCACCAGCTGGTCCTATGCCCTTCCGGGGCAGCTTGAGGCGCTGACGTGAGGGATCGCATTGGCCCTGATGCGTCCTTCGAGACGCCCTTCGGGCTCCTCAGGATGACGAACAGGGTTGGGGCTGCATCTCTCTTCGTCATGGTGAGGAGCGAGCTTCAGGCGAGCGTCTCGAACCACGCAGGAATTCGCCGATGACCTGGCGCGAAAACCTCCCGTCTGTCCGCGGCAAGCTGCTCTTCGATGAGCCGCTGGCGCCGTTCACCTGGTTCCGGGTCGGCGGGCCGGCGGATGTGCTGTTCCTGCCGGCGGACCCGGAGGATCTTCGGGACTTCCTGCTCGCCCTGTCGCCGGACGTCCCGCTGACCATTCTGGGCGTCGGCTCGAACGTCATCATCCGCGACGGCGGGGTCGAGGGCGTGGTCATCCGCTGCGCCGGCCGCGCGTTCGGCGAGATCACCGTGGACGAGGACCTGGTCATCGCCGGCCCCGCCGTGCTCGACGCCCAAGTGGCGCGGGCGGCGGCCAACGCTGGGCTGGCCGGGCTGGAGTTCTACGCCGGCATTCCGGGCACGATCGGCGGCGCCCTGACCATGAACGCTGGCTGCTATGGCCGTGAGACCAGGGACATCCTCGTCTCCGCCACGGGTTACGACCGGACCGGCGAGCTCCGGATCTGGGACAACGCGGATTTCGGGTTCACCTACCGCCACACGGTGGTCGAGCCGAACACCATGTTCTGGACCCAGGCGGTGTTTCGCGGGACGCCCGACGACCCCGAGGCCGTCAAGGCCCGCATGGCCGAGATCACCGCCCGCCGCGAAACCACCCAGCCGATCCGCGACAAGACCGGCGGCTCGACCTTCAAGAACCCGCCGGGGCACTCGTCCTGGAAGCTGGTCGACGAGGCCGGCTGGCGCGGCAAACCGTTCGGCGGGGCGATGTTCTCGCCCCTGCATTCGAATTTCATGATCAATACCGGCGACGCCACCGCCGCCGACCTGGAGGGCCTCGGCGAGGCGGTCCGGGCCGACGTGCTGGCGAAGACCGGAATCCAGCTCGACTGGGAAATCAAACGGATCGGCAGGCCTCTGCCGGCGAAGGAGTAAGCCATGCGTCGCGCCGCCCTGTTTGCCGCCCTGTCGTTGATCGCGACCCCGGCCTTCGCCGCTGAACCCGCCGACACCGCGGTCGTGCTGCGCGACAAGGCCCTGACCGACATCACCGCCTGGACGGTTCTCGAGGACCTGACCACCGAGGTCGGACCTCGGCTGGTCGGCACGCCCGGCATGGCGCGTGCGAAGGACTGGGCGGTCGCAACCTTCACCGAGCTCGGCTTCACCAACATCAAGGTCGAGGAATTCGCCAAGCCCGCCTGGATCCGCGGGGCGGAGTCGGCCTCGATCACGGGCCCCTATCCGTTCCAGCTGTCGATCATCGGTCTGGGCGGCACCGTCCCGACGCCGGCCAAGGGCATCGAGGCCGAGGTGGTGGTGTTCCGGAGCTACGCCGCCCTGCTGGCCGCGCCGGTCGGATCGCTGACCGGCAAGATCGCCGTGGTGAACCAGCCGATGACCCGCACCCAGGACGGGCAGGGCTATGGCGCAGCCGGTCTGCCGCGCCGCACCGGGCCCTCCGAGGCGGCGAAACGCGGCGCGGTGGCGTTCCTGATGCGCTCGGTGTCGACCTCCGACTCGCGTCTCGCCCATACCGGCCTGACCCGTTACGCCGACGATGCGCCGAAGATTCCGGCGGCCGCCCTGGGCGTGCCCGACGCGGATCTGATCGAGGAGCTGGCCCTGCGCGGCCCGGTGCGGATCAAACTCAGCCTCGCCTCGACGACCGATCCCAAGGGCGTGGCCTGGAATATCTCCGGCGAGATCGCCGGCAGTGGCAAGCCGGAGGAGATCATCGTCATCGGCGGCCACCTCGACAGCTGGGATCCGGGCACGGGCGCCATCGACGACGCCTCCGGCATCGCCATCACCACCGCGGCGGCCAAGCTGATCGGCGACCTGCCGAAGCACCCGCGCCGCACCATCCGCGTGGTGATGTGGGGTTCGGAGGAGTCCGGCGGCTCGAGCGAAGCCTACGCGGCGGCCCGCAAGGACGAGATGCCCAACATCGTCATGGCCAGCGAGAGCGACCTGGGCGCCGACCGCATCTACACCCTGATGCTGCCGAAGGACGCGATGAAGGCGCCGGCCCTGGCCGAACTCCCGACCGTGCTCGCCCCGCTCGGCATCTTCATCTCGCGGGACCCCGCGCCGTTCGGCGGTTCGGACGTCGAGGGCCTCCAGGCGGCCGGCGTGCCGGTGTTCACCCTTCGCCAGGACGCCAGCCGCTATTTCGACCTGCACCATTCGGCGGACGACACGCTCGACAAGGTGGACCCCGTCCAGCTGAACCAGAACGTCGCCGCCTGGGCCGCGCTGCTCTACATGCTGGCCGACAGCGACGTCGATTTCCGGGCGAAGTGACCTTCAGGGACATGCACTTCAGTGCGTGTCCCTGAATGGAGGCCGTCTCCACCGAAAATCCACGCGATGGCAGCGGCCGCTTAACACCCGGCTGCTATGGCGGCTAAAGCACCACTGAAGCTTCTGGAGCCTCTGCATGTCCCTTCCCCTGGCCGGCCGCCATGTCGCGGTCCTGATGGGCGGCCTGTCCTCGGAACGCGAGGTCAGTCTCGTGTCGGGCGCAGCCTGCGCGACGGCGCTGGAAAACCTGGGCGCGAAGGTCAGTCGGGTTGACGCCGGGCGGGACCTGGCCCGGGTGCTGACCGACCTCAAGCCGGACGTCTGTTTCAACGCCCTGCACGGCGAATGGGGCGAGGACGGCTGCGTTCAGGGCGTGCTGGAGACGCTGGGCGTCCCCTACACGCACTGCGGCGTGCTGGCCTCGGCCCTGGCGATGGACAAGGCCAAGTCCAAGGCGGTGCTCGCGGCGGCCGGCGTGACGGTGCCCGGCGGCGGCCTGTTCAACCGCTTTGATGCGGCACAGCGTCACGTGATGGAGCCGCCCTACGTCGTGAAGCCGAACGCCGAGGGCTCCTCGGTCGGGGTGTTCCTGGTGTTCGACGGCGCCAACCGGCCGCCGCAGGAGATCGTCGCCCCCTCCTGGACCTACGGCGAGGAGGTCATGATCGAGCCCTATATCGACGGGCTGGAGCTGGCCGTCGCGGTCAGGGACGGCAAGGCGTTGACGGTCACCGAGATCGTCCCGACCTCGGGCTTCTACGACTATGACGCCAAATACGCGGAGGGCGGCTCCCAGCATGTGGTGCCCGCCCGGATGCCGCAGGAGGACTTCGACCGCGCCCTGCGCATGGCCGAGCTCGCTCATGCCGCTCTTGGTTGCCGGGGTGTGACCAGAAGTGACCTGCGTTATGACCCCGTTAAACGTCTTCTGGTCCTCTTGGAGGTCAACACGCAGCCCGGAATGACGCCGACCTCTCTGGTTCCTGAGCAGGCGGCGCATCTCGGAATGTCGTTCGACCAACTGGTGTTCTGGATCGTGGAGGACGCGTATGCCCGCAACACTGCGGGGGGCCCGGCAAGGTAACGCCAGGCCCAGGGCCAAAGCGCCCCAGAGTCAGGGAAAACCCCGCGCCTCCGCCAAGGGGCCACAGACCGCGGCCAAGCTGCGCGCTGCCCGTGGCGTTGGCTTGCCGCCCAGGTTCGCCATCATGGCCGCCGGGGCGGTGTTCGGCGTCGGTCTGATCGTCACCCTGGCCACGGGCCACCGCGCCCAGGCTCTGGCGCACAACACCCAGCAGGCCGTCGCCGGCCAGACGGCCGGCCTGGGCTTCAAGCTGCGTCAGGTTCATGTGCAGGGCGCCTCGCCGATGGCCGAGCGCGCCATCCTGGCCTCGACCGGCCTGACGATCGGCCAGCCGATCCTCGACATAGATCTCGATGCCGTCCGCAAGTCGGTCGAAACCGTCGGCTGGGTCCAGGACGCGCAGATCGTGCGCCTGCTGCCGGACACCCTGGTGGTCGCCGTGCGCGAACGCTCGACCCTGGCGGTCTGGCAGAACCGCGGCCGCATGACGGTGATCGACGCCGCCGGAACGCCGATTCCCGAGGCCGACCCGGGCCGCTTCCCGCAATTGCCGCTGATCGTCGGCGAGGGCGCCAACGAGGGCGCCGCGCGAATCCTGCAGGCGGTTCATTCGCGACCGCGGCTGGTTGAGCGGCTGGAAGCCATCGTGCGGGTCGACGGCCGTCGCTGGGACCTTCGGCTGAAGGACGGCGGGCTGGTCCAGCTTCCCGCCGTCGAGGAAGAATCGGCCCTGATCCAGCTGGACCAGCTGGATCAGCGTCAGCGCATTCTGGAACTTGGATTTGAACGTATCGACCTGCGTGAGCCCGGCATCATCGCCGTTCGCCCGCGCGGGGCGCCGTTGCCGGGCGAGCCGCTCGCTTCGGGCGGCGCATAGGGTTTTGGGGGACGTCTGGTGGTGAAGACTCTGTCGCGGCAGGATGATCGCAAACAGGCTGGCGACAGCCTGAAGGCGGCGCTCGCCCGTCAGCCGGTGATCGCGGCCGTGGATCTGGGCGCCTCGAAGGTCGCCTGCTTTGTAATGAAGCCCGACGGCGTGCGCCGCTCCGACCGCACCCTGACCACCGCCGGCGTGGGCTACGTCCAGTCGCGCGGCGTGAAGGGCGCGACCATCTCCAGCATGGACGAGGCGGCCGAAGCCATCGCCCTGGCGGTCGAGCGGGCCGAGTCCGTCGCCGGCGTCAGCGTCCAAGGCGTGACCATCGCCACCGCCGGCGGCCAGATGCGCAGCGACCGCGTGTCCTCGCGCGTTTCCATCGGCGCCCGTCCGATCTCCGACAACGACTGCTCCCGGGCGCTCGCCGCGGCGCTGGACCAGATCCGGCTGCCCGGTCGCCGTCCGCTGCACATCCTGCCGATCGCCTGGACCGTCGACAGCCAGAAGGGCGTGCGCGACCCGCGCGCCATGTTCGGCAAGTCGCTCGGCGTCGATCTGGTCGTCGTGTCGATCGCCGAGACCATCTTCCAGACGCTCGGACACTGCGTGGAGCGCGCGCACCTGCAGTTCGAGGGCGTGGTGGCCGCGCCGTTCGTTTCTGCCCTGGCGGCCCTTGAAGAAGACGAGATGGATCTGGGTTGCGTCTGCATCGACATGGGCGCGGGCGTCACCTCCGCGGCCGTGTTCAGCGGCGGCAGCCTGGTCCACGTCGAATGTCTCGCCGTCGGCGGCGAGCACGTGACCCAGGACATCGCCCGCGGCTTCTCCACATCGCGCGCCGGCGCTGAGCGCCTCAAGACCCTGCACGGGTCGGCCATCGCCTCGGCCAACGAGGACCGCGAGATGATCGAGGCGCCGCCGCGCGGCGACGATCCGGGCGCAAGCCCGGTGATCGCGCCCCGTTCGCTGCTCAAGGGCATCATCGCACCGCGCGTCGAGGAGACCCTGGAACTGCTGCGCGAGCGCCTCAAGGCTTCCGGCGCGCCGATCGAGCCGGGGGCGGGCATTGTTCTGACCGGCGGCGCAAGCCAGCTGGCCGGCGTTCGGGAGGTCGCGGTTCGGGTGTTCGATCGTCCGGTGCGTCTGGGACGGCCGCGCCGGGTGCCGCACCTGGCGGACGCCGTGACCGGTCCTGCCTTCTGCGCAGCCGCCGGCATTTTGCACCGCGCCGCCTTCGGTCCGCGTGAAGCCGTGTCGGCCAAAGCCCTTGCCGGCGCCCGTGTGCGTCGCGAGCCGCTGGACCCCAAGGCCGGGGCCGTGGCCAAGGTCGCCGCCTGGCTCCGTGATAATTTGTAGCAGGTAAAGGCGCGTTGATTCGCGCAACCCCTTACGAATCAACAAATTTGCTCCGCAGGCGTCTCGATCCCGCGCCGACTCACGCTATGCGGTTAACTGCCGATTAAGGATGTGGGTCCGATGTTAACCCCGCCGTAAGGCATTCCCGGCGGGTGGCTCGCCGGACCGTTCGAAAGAACAACAGGACGCGGGGTCCCGACTATGAAGCTGTACGCACCACAGACGACCGAGCTGAAGCCCAGGATTGTCGTATTCGGCATCGGCGGGGCTGGCGGAAACGCGGTCAACAACATGATTGAAGCCGGGCTGGAGGGTGTCGAGTTCGTCGTCGCCAATACCGACGCCCAGCAGCTTCAGTTCGCCAAGACGGATCGTCGTATCCAGCTGGGCGTGACCACGACGCAGGGACTGGGCGCCGGCGCCCATCCTGAAGTCGGCATGAGCGCCGCGGAGGAGTCCTCGCCCGAGATCGGCGAGCACCTCGACGGCGCCCACATGGTCTTCATTACCGCCGGCATGGGCGGCGGCACCGGCACCGGCGCCGCGCCGATCATCGCCAAATGCGCGCGCGAGCGCGGCATTCTGACGGTGGGCGTGGTCACCAAGCCGTTCCACTTCGAAGGCCGTCACCGTATGCGGCTGGCCGATGCGGGCATCGCCGAGCTGCAACGCTACGTCGACACCCTGATCGTCATTCCCAACCAGAACCTGTTCCGCGTCGCCAACGAACGGACGACCTTCGCCGAAGCGTTCGGCATGGCCGACCAGGTGCTGCACTCGGGCGTCCGCTCCATCACCGACCTGATGGTGCTGCCGGGCCTGATCAACCTCGACTTCGCCGACGTCCGCACGGTCATGACCGAGATGGGCAAGGCGATGATGGGCACCGGCGAGGCGACCGGTGAAGACCGCGCCCTCATGGCAGCCCAGAACGCCATCCAGAACCCGCTGCTCGATGAAGTCTCGCTGAAGGGCGCCAAGGCTGTGCTGGTCAACGTGACCGGCGGCCTCGACATGACCCTGCTGGAAGTCGACGAAGCGGCCAACGCCATCACCGACCAGGTCGATCCGGAAGCCAACGTCATCTTCGGCGCGGCCTTCGATCCGGCCCTGGAGGGTTCGATCCGCGTGTCGGTCGTCGCCACCGGCATGGACGGCGCCTCGATCGCCGCCATCGAGCCGGCGCGTCCGCAGCGCGTCAACGCGACCGCCAAGCCCCTGATCGTCGAGCCGGTGCAGCCGATCGCCGCCCAGCCCGTCCAGCCTGCGCAACCCGCCTACGAGCCGGCCCGCGCGGTCGAGCCGGCCTACCAGGTCCGGCGGGCCGAGCCGGCCTATGTCGAGCCGGAGCTGACGTTCGAGGCCGAGCAGTCCGATCTGGGTTTTGACGCCCCGCCGGCCCCGAGCCAGCCGGCGATCATCACCCAGCCCGCTCCGCATCACACAATGCAGGTCGAGGCGCCGCGCACGGTCATCGTCGATCCACTGGTCGCGGAAGAGGGCGAGTTCGACGCGCCGCTCTATGCGGATCCGCACTTCGAGGACAGCCGGCAGCAACGGAAGGGATTCCTCAGCCTGTTCGGCGGCCGTCCGCAGCAGCAACAGCGCTACGAGGGCCCGCCCGCCGTCCGCGCCACGGGCCGGGCAGCGACCGCCGCCCAGCCGCAGATGATGGAAGAGTCCCACGCCGACGAGGGCGAGGATCTCGAAATCCCGTCTTTCTTGCGCCGTCTGGCCAACTAGCCTCACACGGGAAAAGCCGGGCGACCGGCTCAACCGCCAGCGTTAACGATCCCGGTCGGGCTGTTACAGTCCGGCCGGGATTTTCGTTTTATCCAATCTTTTCAGCGCCTTAAAAGGGTAACAATCCGAAACAGGGTTTGTTTTGCCGCGTTGCAGCATAGCTCTTAAATGGCATGCAGGGGGTTGAGCGGCCGCGCTTGGCCCTCGGCAGTCAGTCAAAGGGTTCTTCGTGTCCGTGTCGGCGTATCATCAGCACACTGTGGCCGGCCCCGTGATCTTCGCGGGTATTGGCGTCCACACTGGCGCGCATGTGCGGGTCGCGGTGCGCCCTGCCGCGCCGAACGCCGGCATCACCTTTGTCCGCACCGACCTCAAGACCGGCGACAACGCCATCCGTGTTTCCGCCGAAGCCGTGGGCCAGACGCGTCTGGGCACGGTGATCAACAATGACGCCGGCGCGAGTGTCTCTACGATCGAACATCTGATGGCCGCCATGTCGGCGCTGGCGATCGACAACGCCGTCGTCGAACTGGACGGCCCGGAAGTGCCGATCCTCGACGGTTCGGCCGCCGTGTTTATCCAGATTCTCGACCGCGCCGGTCGCCGCCGCCAGGAGGCGCCCCGCAGCTTTATCGAGGTGCTGGAGCCGATCGAGGTCGTCGAAGGCGACAAGACCGCGGCCCTTCTGCCCTGCGACGGCTTCGAGATGGCCTTCGAAATCCAGTTCGACTCGGCGCCGATCGGCCGCCAGCGCGTCGATCTGGAGATCACCGAGCAGTCTTTCCGCGACGAACTCGCCGATTGCCGCACCTTCGGCTTCCTCAAGGACGTCGAAGCCCTGCGCGCGGCCGGCCTGGCCCGCGGCGCCTCGATGGAGAACGCGGTGGTCCTTGACGGCGACCGCGTGCTGAACCCGGAAGGCCTGCGTCGCCCGGACGAATTCGTGCGCCACAAGGCGCTGGACGCCGTCGGCGACCTCTATGTGCTCGGCGCGCCGCTGATGGCCCGCTTCGAGGGGCTCTACGCCGGCCATGGCCTGAACAACCAGCTGGTGCGCGCTCTGGTGGCGAATCCGCAGGCCTGGCGGGTCCGCACCTTCGCGCCGGAACTCGCCCAGGTCGGCTGATCGCTTTCCGCCGCATTTGCGCCCGCCTTTGTGTGGTGTAGAAGCCGAAGGCTGCGCTCGGGAGCGCACGAACGGGTTCGAAGTGAGGGTACGTGCTTCCTAGATCGACTGGCCGGGCGGCCCTTCTCATCCTCGCCATCGCTGTCTCGCTGACGGCGGCCGGCTGTGCGCGCGAAAAACCCAAGCCGCGTCTGGCTTACGAGGAGCGTCCGGTCGAGCTGCTCTATTCGACGGGGGCCTACAAGCTGGACCAGCGCCGCTGGACCGAGGCCGTCGCCTACTTCCAGGAAGTCGAACGCCAGCACCCCTATTCGGAGTGGTCGCGCCGGTCGATTCTGATGACCGGCTTCGCCCACTACCAGGCGAACATGTACGCCGACGCGATCAAGGATTCCGAGCGGTTCATCCAGCTCTATCCGGGCAACGCCTCCGTCGTTTACGCCTATTATCTCAAGTCCATCTGCTACTTCGAGCAGATCGTCGACGTGGGTCGCGACCAGGCCGCCACCGAACAGGCGCTGGCCTCGCTGAACGAAGTGATCACGCGCTTCCCGCGCAGCGAATATGCCGCCGACGCGCGGCTCAAGATCGACATGGTCAACGACCAGCTGGCCGGCAAGGAAATGGCCATCGGCCGCTACTACCTGCGCCAGGGCCAGACGATCGCCGCCATCGGCCGGTTCCGCACCGTGGTCGACCGCTACCAGACCACGACTCACACGCCGGAAGCCCTGTATCGCCTCGTCGAATCCTATCTGACGGTGGGCCTGCTGCAGGAAGCCACCAACAACGGCGCGGTGCTCGGCCATAACTTCCCGGGCGATCCCTGGTACACCGACGCCTACAACCTGCTGACCGATCGCGGCCTGCAGCCGGCGATCGAGCCCAAGACGCCGGGCGCCAAGCGCAGCTACCTCGACCGTCTGCTGGGTCGTGGCACGGCCCTGCCGCCTCCGGGCGAGACGGCGCCCGTCGTCGCGCCGCCTGCCGAGGCCGTTCAGCCGGTCACGGCGACGCCGTCGGCTCCGCCGAAGAAAAAGGGTGTGTTCGGGCGACTGTTCCGACGCTGACTTTCGCAAAATCAGTCTAGACTGCGGTCATGCTCATCGGGCTGGCCATTCGCGACGTCGTGCTGATCGAGGCGCTTGATCTCGCCATCGGTCCCGGGCTGACCGCGCTTACCGGTGAGACCGGCGCCGGCAAGTCCATCATTCTCGACGCCCTGGGCCTCGCCACCGGCGCCCGCGCCGACGCCAGCCTCGTTCGGCGCGGCGCCGCCCAGGCCAGCGCCACCGCGATCTTCTCGCCGCCTGCCGATCACGCGGTCTGGGCGCTGCTCGATGAAAAGGGCCTTGCCTACGAACGCGACGAGGATCTGGTCCTGCGTCGGCAACTGTCGGCGGACGGCCGCAGCCGCGCCTTCGTCAACGATCAGGCGACGGGCGTCGCCGCGCTCAAGGAGCTGGGCGCCTTGCTGCTCGAGGTTCACGGCCAGCACGAGACCGTCGGCCTGCTCGACCCGCGCACCCATCGCGCCCTGCTGGACGCCTTCGGCGGCGTGTCGCTGGGCGCCGTCGCATCGGCCTGGAGCGGCTGGCGGGCGGCGCGGGAGCGGGCCGGCGCGCTGCGGGACCAGGCCGCCAACGCAGAGGCCGAGATCGAGGAACTGACCCTTCGCTTGGGGGAGCTCGACCGGCTCGACCCGCGCGAGGGCGAGGAAACCGCCCTGGCCGAGGAGCGGGCCCTCCTGGGCGCCGCCGAGAAGGCGCTGGGCGACGTCGACGCCGCCCGTGACGCCCTGGGGGGCGAGAGCACCGCCGGTCGCCTGTCGCAGGCCTTCCGGGCGCTTGAGCGGGCGCGGGAACGGGCGATCCAGGCCGGCGCGGCCGCTGACGGCCCCGCCGTCCAGCGCCTGAGCGCCGCCGCTGAAGCGGTCGACCGCGCCGTCAGCGAGGTCCGCGAGGCCGAGGCGGCCATCGACCACGCCGCCCAGGCCTTCGATCTCGATCCCAAGCGACTCGAGGAGGCCGAGGAGCGCCTGTTCGCCCTGCGCGCCATGGCCCGCAAGCTGTCGGTCGCCGTGGAGTCCCTGCCGGCCGTCCGCGCGGACTTCGCCGCCCGACTGCGCGCCGTGGAAACGTCCGGCGAGGCTCTTCGTGAGGCGAAGGCGGCGGAGGCTGCCGCCCGCGCCGCCTACATGGCCGCCGCCGCAACCCTGTCGGCCGAGCGCCGCGCGGCCGGCGACCGTCTGGCCCAGGCCGTCGAGGGCGAACTGGCCCCGCTGAAGCTCGAGAAGGCCCGCTTCCGCGCGGCGGTCGAGGCCCTGTCCGAAGATCGCGCCGGCCCGTCCGGCATGGATCGGGTGGCCTTCGAAATCTGCACCAACCCGGGAGCGCCGTTCGGCCCTCTGGAGGCCATCGCGTCTGGCGGTGAGCTGGCCCGTTTCGCGCTTGCGCTGAAGGCGGCGCTGGCCGGTCGCGTGAAGGGCGCGCAGCCGCTGATGATCTTTGATGAGGTCGACCAGGGCGTCGGCGGCGCCGTGGCTGACGCGGTCGGCCTGCGCCTGCGCCGTCTGGCCGGCGAGGCCCAGGTGCTGGTCGTCACGCACAGCCCGCAGGTCGCCGCCCGCGCCCACGCCCACTGGCGCATTAGCAAGAGCGGCGACGACACCCGGATCCGTACGGCCGTGGAAACCCTGTCGCCCGCCGACCGCGAGGAAGAGATCGCCCGCATGCTGGCCGGCGCGGAGATCACGGACGCGGCCCGCGCGGCGGCCAGGGCGCTGATCGGGGCCTAGTGCGTCCTTCGGGACGCGGCTTCGCCGCTCCTCAGGATGACGAGCGGGGGAGTGCTGCAATAGTGTTCGTCATGGTGAGGAGCGAGCTTCAAGCGAGCGTCTCGAACCACGCAACGAATCGAGCCACGCACGCTTCATGACCGTGATCGCCGTCCCCGACCTCACCGAAGCCGAAGCCGCCGTCGAGCTTGAGCGGCTCGCCGACGAACTGGCCGGGCATGACCTGCGCTATCACCAGCATGACGCCCCGACGATCAGCGACGCCGAGTACGACGCGCTCAAGCGTCGCAACGAAGAGATCGAGGCGCGCTTTCCGCATCTGGTGCGAGAGAACAGCCCGTCCCTGAAGGTCGGCGCCTCGCGGTCGGAGCAGTTCGCGCCGGTCGAGCATGGCGTGCCGATGCTCAGCCTGGACAACGCCTTCTCGGACGAGGAGGTCGAGGCCTTCGTCGCCCGGGTGCGGCGGTTCCTCGACCTGCCCGTCGGCGAGCCCGTGGGCTTCACCGCCGAGCCCAAGATCGACGGCCTGTCAGCCTCGATCCGCTACGAGAAGGGCGTGCTGATCCGCGGCGCGACCCGGGGCGATGGACGCACCGGCGAGGACATTACCGCCAACCTGCGCACCCTGAAGGACATCCCGACCCGGCTCACCGGCAGGGACTGGCCCGAGGTCATCGAGATCCGTGGTGAGGTCTATGCGCCGCTGGCGGAGTTCGAGGCGTTCAACACCGTCGCCGAGGCCGCCGGCCAGCGCACCTACGCCAACCCGCGCAACTTTGCCGCCGGCTCCCTGCGCCAGATCGATCCGACCATCACGGCCAAACGGCCTCTGCGGTTCTTCGCCTACGCCTGGGGCGAAGTCAGCGGCCCATTCGCCCCGACCCAAAGCGAGGCGCTGGCGATGCTGGCGGCCTGGGGCTTCACCACCAACGACCGCTCGCGCCGGGTGGAGAACGCGCAGGGGCTGCTGGGCGTCTATCGCGATATCGGCACGGCCCGGCCGACGCTGGCCTATGACATCGACGGCGTCGTCTACAAGGTCGACCGGCTGGACTGGCAGCAGCGGCTTGGCTTTGTCTCCCGCTCGCCGCGCTGGGCCATCGCCCACAAGTTCCCCGCCCAGCAGGCGACGACGGTGCTGGAGGGCATCGACATCCAGGTCGGCCGCACCGGCAGCCTGACGCCGGTGGCGCGGCTGCATCCGGTGACGGTCGGCGGCGTGGTGGTTCGCAACGCCACCCTGCACAACGCCGACGAGATCGCCCGCAAGGACATCCGCATCGGCGACACCGTTACCCTGCAGCGGGCCGGCGACGTCATCCCGCAGGTGCTGGGACCGGTGGACGCCGACCGGCCCGGCAGGGGGGAGCCCTATCAGTTCCCGACTGTCTGCATCTGCCCGCTGAAGACGCCTGTGGTGCAGGAGACGACGGCCAGCGGCGCGGTCACGGTCGCCCGTCGCTGCACCGGCGAGTTCGCCTGTCCGTTCCAGAAGATCCGCCACCTGATGCACTTCGTCTCGCGACGCGCCTTCGACATCGAGGGGCTGGGCGAGAAGCAACTGCAGGCCTTCATCGAGGAAGGCTGGATCAACGCCCCGGCCGACATCTTCAGCCTGGCGCGCGACGAGGCGAAGCTGGCCGCCCTGCGCGAGCGGGACGGTTACGGCGAGACCTCGGTCGCCAACATCATCCGCAACGTCGACGCCCGCCGGACGATCAGCCTGGACCGGTTCCTGTTCGGTCTGGGCATCCGCGACATCGGCGAGACGACGGCCACCCATCTGGCGCGGGCGTTCGACAGTTTCGAGGAGCTCGAGCGGGCCGTGCTGGCGGCGTCGGAGCAGACGCCGAGCCCGGCCTACGTAGAGCTCACCGAGATGCACGGGATGGGTCCCAAGGCGCGGGACCAGCTGCTGTCGCTCGCCGGGTCGGTCGGTGATGACCCCTGGCCGGACGCGCCGATGGCCACGAAGGTCGACCACGCCTTCGCCGGCCTCGCCAGTCCGGCCCGAAGGGCGCTGGCCGACCGGTTCGAGACCTGGACCGGTCTCGTCGGCTTTGTGCGCGAGGCGGCGGGCGGCGCGCCGGGCGAGGACTTCCTGCGCCTGTCCGGCATCGACGGCGTCGGCCCGGTCGCGGCCCAGTCGATCGCGACCTTCTTCCGCGAGGCGCATAACCGGGCGCTGGTCGAGGCGCTGGTCGCCGAACTGGACGCCATCCAGCCGCTGGCCAAGGCCAAGACCGACACCGCCGTGGCCGGCAAGACCGTGGTCTTCACAGGCGCGCTGGAGAAGATGACCCGCGACGAGGCCAAGGCCCAGGCCGAGGCGCTCGGGGCCAAGACGGCCGGTTCGGTGTCCAAGAAGACCGATCTGGTGGTCGCTGGCCCGGGGGCGGGGTCAAAGCTGAAGGACGCCGAGAAACACGGGGTCAAGGTGCTGACCGAGGACGAGTGGCTGGAGCTGATCGGGGCGTCCTGACCCCGCCACTGTCCGTCATGGCCCGAACAAGTCGGGCCATGACGGTGGTGAGGGAGAGTGCGCTACGCCTCGTCCCTGTTGATCCCCAGATCGGCCAGCCAGGCCACGGCCGTCACCGCCAGATAGACCACCAGCCCCAGTCGCGCGAAGGCGAAGGCCGAGCCTGCGGGTTCGGAGAACTCGCCGACCATCTGCAGCGCGACCAGGAAGGTCAGGAACAGCAGCGCCGGCCAGGCGGTGCGGCCGAACCGGCCGCGGTTCCACAGCCAGCAGGCGCCGGCCACGGCGATCAGGCCCATCTCCAGCGTCTTCTCCGCGCCCGGGAAGTTCCACAGGGCCAGACCGACCTTCTCGCCGCCCGGCCAGATCTCCAGATCCGGTCGGTGCACCAGCCAGTCCGTCGCCCAGTGCGAAAAGACCACCAGCCCGACCATCGCCGCCGTCCACCACGGCACGCGCAACAGGACGCGGGCGAGCAGTAGTCCAGCGATCGACCAGAGCACCGCCGCCGGCAGGCTATGGGTCCAGGGCATGTGCTCCAGCACCAGCGGGCTGCCGGGCAGCTCGGGGTCGAAGCTGACTTTCTCCACCCCGGCCATCACCAGGGCGCTCCAGCCGATGTCCAGCAGCTGGGCCGCGCCGATATAGCTCCACAGCGGCGCCTTGGGCGCGATGGCCTTGCCGACGATCGCGGCGGCGTAGTGTCCGACGAACATGGCGTCCTCCCCCGAGTGACCTCAG
This sequence comes from Caulobacter sp. FW305-C-30-S16, assembly GCF_058783025.1. Taxonomy (NCBI): domain Bacteria; kingdom Pseudomonadati; phylum Pseudomonadota; class Alphaproteobacteria; order Caulobacterales; family Caulobacteraceae; genus Caulobacter; species Caulobacter sp. FW305-C-30-S16. The sequence continues at coordinate 1,370,019 of NZ_JBYSYH010000001.1, forward strand.
GAGAGGGTGGCGCCGTTCAAAGCGGCGCGCACGCGGTTTCGAGCCAGAGGCGAACCTCGGCGTCCACCATCGGGCCGATCAGTTCGAGCACGCGGGCGTGGTAGCCGTCCATCTGGGCGCGCTCCTCGTCGGTCAGCATGTCGACCTCGATGCAGGCGCGGTCGATCGGGGCCCAGGTGAGGTTTTCAAAGCCCAGCATCGGCCGCTCGCCGCCCGGGACGTCGGTCGCCTCGGTGACGAACTGCAGGTTCTCGATGCGGATGCCGTACTCGCCCGGCTTGTAGTAGCCCGGCTCGTTGCTGAGTATCATGCCGGGCCGCAGGGCGACGGTGTTCGGCGCCTTGGCGATCCGCGCCGGACCTTCGTGGACGCCCAGATAGGCCCCGACGCCGTGGCCGGTGCCGTGGTCGTAGTCGAGGCCGGCGTTCCACAGCGGCGCGCGGGCAAGGGCGTCCAGCGCCGATCCGGTCGTGCCGACCGGGAAGCGCACACGGGCCAGATGCAGATGACCCTTCAACACCAGGGTGAAGCGCTGCCGCATTTCCTCGGACGGCGCGCCGATGGCCATGGTGCGGGTCACGTCGGTGGTGCCGTCGAGATACTGGCCGCCGCTGTCGACCAGCAGCAGGGAGCCCTGGGCGCAGCGCTCGTTGCTGCGCTCGGTCGGGCGGTAGTGGGGCAGGGCGCCATGGCCGTTGGCGGCCCCGATCGTGTCGAACGACAGGTCCTTCAAAGCGCCGGTCGCCTCGCGGAAGGCCTCGAGCTTCGTCACGGCCTCCTTCTCGTCGGGCGGATTGATCTGCCCTTCGGTGGCGATCCAGTGGAGGAAGTTGGTCAGGGCCGCGCCGTCGCGGATGTGGGCGCGGCGCGCGCCCTCCAGCTCCGTGGCGTTCTTGCAGGCGCGCGGCATGGTGCAGGGGTCCATGCCGCGAACCACGGTGGCCCCTTCCGCGGCGAGGGTGTCGAAATACCAGGCCGAGGACTGCGCCGGATCGACCAGCACCTTCTTGCCCTTGAGATCGCTGAGCGCACCGGCGAGCGCGTCGGGATGTTCCAGCGTGACCTGGTTGCCGAGCCAGGCGGGCAGGTCCTCGGTCACCTTGGCCGGATCGAGGAACAGGCGGGCCGTGCCGTCGGCGTTCAGAACCGCCTGCCCGATCGGCAGCGGCGAACGGATGACATCGCCGCCGCGCACATTGAACAGCCATGCGATGGAGGCCGGGGCGGTGATCACCGAGGCGTCGGCGCCGTCGCGGGCCAGGGCCTCGCCGATGCGCGCGCGCTTGGTGGCCGAGTCCTCGCCGGAGAACTGGAGCGGCTGGGGCACGACCGGCGCGGTCGGTTGCGGCGGCCGCGACGCGCCCCAGGCGGCGTCCAGCGGATTGGGATCGACGGGCTTCAGCGTCGCCCCGGCCTTGTCCGCGGCGGCGCGCAGGTGGCCCAGGGCGTCCGGGCTGTGCAGGCGCGGGTCATAGCCGATCACCGCGCCCTTCGACGTGGTTTCGACATAGGCGGGCATGCCGCCTTCGACGAGATCGCGGATCTCGAACACGCCCTGGTCCACCTGCTCGCGGACCTGCAGGGTGTAGCGGCCGTCGACGAACACGGCGGCCCGATCCTTGAGGATCACCGCGGCGCCGGCCGAGCCGGTGAAGCCGGTGGCCCAGGCGAGGCGGTCGTTGGCCTCCGGCAGATATTCGTTCTGGTGCTCGTCCTCGTGCGGGATGAGGAAGCCGTCCAGACCCTGGGCCTGCATGGCCTGGCGGATCAGCGGAACGTGGCGGGGCCCGAACGACGGGTCGGTCGATTCATCGAAGGTCTGGCGCATGGGCGCAACTTATGCGGCCCGCGGGATCGGCGCCACCGTCGGAAACCGATTGATAACCGGCGCAGCCCAGCTTGAAGCGACCTGCATCAACCTGGCTGAGCTCCCATGACCTGCTGCGACCACATTCAATCCCCGCGGATGACGCGCCGAAAGGCGATGCAGGCCGTGGCCCTCGGCGCGGGCGTCAGCCTGCTGTCGACCCTCCAGCCGGGCGTCGCCCGGGCGGGCGGGCACACCGAGATGCTGTTGCTGACCTGCATGGACTTCCGGCTGGTCCACGACGTCGAGACCTACATGAACGCCCGTGGCCTGAAGGACAAATACGACCATGTCGTTCTGGCGGGCGCCTCGCTGGGCGCGCTGAACGACCGGTTCCCGGCCTGGAGCGAGGTGTTCTGGCAGCACCTCGACCTGGCGATCACCCTGCACGAGGTTCACCGCGTGATGATCCTCGATCACCGCGACTGCGGCGCCTACAAGATGATCCTCGGCGAGCCCGCGGTGAAGGACGCCGACACGGAACTGAAGAGCCACGTCAAACAGCTCTACGCGGTCCGGTCGGCGATCCTCGTCAAACACCCGCACATGGAGGTCGAGATCGGCCTCATGGCCCTCGACGGGACCGTGCTGCAGGTCGTCTGACGCCCTATTGCAGGGGCTGTTCAGGCGGCGGCGGAGCCTCCATCCGGGCAGCGTCGCGGTCGGCGGCGTCCTGGGCGCTCTGGGCGGCGCGATCCGCAGCGGCGCGAGCGTCGGCGGCGGCTTGGGCAGCCTCGGCGCCCGTCTGGGCTGCTGCAGTGCGGGCGGCGTTTTCGGCAGCATTCAGCGTCGACTGCGCCCCGGCCAGCGCGCCTTCGGCCCGGCCGAGATCCTGCGCCTGGGCGATCGCGGCGGCGTCGGTCTCAGGTGCGGTCTGGCGGGTCACCATAAAGGCGACGGCGATGATGGCCACAACGGCGACGACTGCGGCGACGACCCAGGGGGTCGAGCTGCCACTGCGCGACGCCGTCGCGCGGCTGTCATAGGGCGGCGGGTTGTGGGGATCGATGTTGGTCATGGGCGGCCCTCCGTGGGGATGAGCCCCCGACCGCCCAGACAACGCGGCGCTCTGACGGGGGTTCCGGTCAGCCCCGCTGCAGGACCAGGGTCGCCCAGGCGTCGCGGTGGATGCGCCGCACGACCCGGAAGCCCTTGGACAGGTAGGCCGCCTTCACCCGCCGCTCCTGCGTGCGCAGCAGCCCGGACAGAATCGCGACGCCGCCGGGACGCAGGGCGCCCTTGATGTCCTGCGCCAGGGCGACGAGGGGCGGGGCGAGGATGTTGGCGAACACCAGGTCGTAGGGCGCGTCCTGGCGCACCAGCCGGTGGTTCAGGCCTGAGGCGTGGACGAACCGGGCGGTGGCCGCGTTCTCTTTCGCGTTCTCGTTGGCGATCCGGACGCTCGGACCGTCGATGTCGGTGCCGACGGCGCGGCGCGAGCCGGTGCGGGCGGCGGCCACGGCCAGCACGCCGGTGCCGCAGCCGACGTCGAGCACCTTGCCGAAGCGCCGGGCCTTGAGCAGGTCGTGGTAGGCGCGCAGGCAGCCGGCCGTGGTGCCGTGATGGCCGGTGCCGAAGGCCGCGCCGGCCTCGATGCGCAGCGCCACCGCGTTCGGCGGCACGCGGCCGGTGTCATGAACGCCGTGGACGAAGAAGCGGCCCTCACGCACCGGGGGCAGGCCGGACAGGGCCATGGCCAGCCAGTCGGCGTCGGCCAGCGGCTCGACGATCACGGTCAGGCCGCCCGAGGCGATCAGCGACGCCTCGATCCCCTCGGCCTCTTCCGTCGAGGTCGGGAAGGCGTCGATCCGCCACAGATCCTTGTCCTCATCCTCTTCGAGGATCGAGTAGGTCGCGCCCTCCAGCAGCGGATTGGCGTCGAGGGCTTCGGCGGCGGCTTCAGCCAGGGCGCGGGGGCCCCGGGCGATGATCTGGACGGCTTGATCGGTCATGGCGTCCCCATAACGTCAGGGACGCCCGCCGTCACGCGGCCTTGCGATCGACTGCGCGTCGACGCGCCGGTTTGCGCGCCGGTTTCGCCGGCTCGGCGACGACGGCCCAGTCCGGAGCCATGCCCTCGCGCCAGCGAATGCAGCCGGGCGCCGAGAGGTCGACATCGAACTGACGGGCATGGGCGCGCTCGGCGTTGGCGGACGGCGGCGCCCAGGTCTTCAGCGCCTTGGAGGCCAGCAGATAGGCCGGCGAGAAGGCCTGCATCAGGCCGCGCGACTTCGGGGCCCAGCCCAGCGCCCGGCGCATCCGGCCGTTGGTGTAGAACACCGCGTTGGTCAGCATCGACTGCGGCGAGGAGAACTCGACCGAGATCGAGACGTTCAGGTCGTCGCCGTTGACCACCCGGTGGGGCGAATGCTGGGGCCAGAACGCCGCCTGGCCGGGGCTCAGCGGCACCGGCAGGACATGGTCCTCCAGCGAAGGCGACCAGGGCAGGTCCGAGAGGTTTTCCTTGAGCAGGATAGCCTCCAGCGCCGCCTCGGTGACGATGTCCTGGCGCGGCGGATAGACGTGCATCGTCTTGTGACCGCGGATATGCCACAGCATCGTCTCGGCCGGGTCGACGTGGAAATAGATGCCCATGCGCGGGCTGGAGATCAGCACCGCCGCATCGGCGGTCAGCACCGGCAGGCCCGTGGCCTGCGAGAATTCGCCCATCAGCTGGTCGAACACCACCTTGTAGCGCGGGTTCTTCGTCATCGCGCTGCGCGGGGACACCCACAGGGCGCCGGTGCGGGCCGCGGTGACAAGCTCCTCGCCGCTCATGCCGTTGGCCTCGCCTGCGATCCAGCGGACGTCGGCCGGCGGGTTCGGCTGCATCGTGCAGATCGTCACCTCGTCGCGCGGATGCTCGTCGAGTAGCGTCGCCAGCGCCGAGTCCGTGAACAGGCCGGTCTGCTCGAGCCGGTGGTTGAAACGCATGATCTCCTTGCGGACGATCTTTTTCTGCTCGGCGTTCAGCGGCGGAAGAATGCGGTCGGTCATGCTCGGTGTCCCATTGCGGCGCAGGCTGGACCGGGCGCAGCAAGGGATTTGCCAAGATATCCTCCCCATCGGGGGAGGTGGACCGGCGCAGCCGGGCCGGAGGGGGTCCGCTCAGATTTCGGGCGACCCCCTCAGTCGGCTTCGCCGACAGCTCCCCCGATAGGGAGCATCCTCCTACTTCGGACCGCCGAGCAGGCCGGTGCCGTCCGTGCTGTACGGATAGGCGGACGCCGGCCTCGTCGGCGGGAAGGTCGCCGCGATCGGCGGCGTGGACGGGAGGGGCAGGGCGGTCATGGCGCCGCCGAGGTTGGCCAGGATGTCGCCGTCGGCGCTGGGATAACGGACGGTCGTCGCGGCGGGCGCCGGCGCCTGCGCCGCCTGCTGCGTCGCCGCCGACCGGATCGCGTCGGTGCGACTGGCGGCAAAGGACCGCTGGTCGGCCGCCGCCCCCTGTCCAAAGACCATGGCGCCGGCCAGCATCAGGGCGGAAATCGTCATCAGCAGCGTCCTCGCGGGTGTCTCGCAGGCAGAGCGCGGCAGGCCGGCTTTGGTTGCGTTCGCGGCCGTGCAGTGGGGCCTGACCGCGCGAGGGACGGCGCCCTGGAGTGGGGACGCTGAAGCGCGGGGTTGAGTGTCTCGCGAGCGCTGACCCTTTTCCGCAAGGGGAGACGGAGCGTTTGAGGCGGCTTCGCTGGCGTCCATCCAGGCGCGGCGTCGACTGGCATGGGGTGCTGAACGGTCAGAGGTGTACGACCACCAACGGTGTTCCTGGGTGGCCCGTGAAAGTCGGGCCGTGACGGAACTGTTGGGACATCATGCGGCCCACAACCTCGCCCGACCTCACCCCTTCTCCACGAACCCGTCGAGCACCTTCTTCGTCCCGGCCTTGTCGAAGTCGACGGTCAGCTTGTTGCCCTCGACGGCGGTCACCTTCCCGTAGCCGAACTTGATGTGGAACACGCGGTCGCCGCGCTTGTAGTCGCTGGCGGCGGAGCCCTCGGAGACGGCGACCAGCTTGCCTTCGCCTTCCAGCACCTGGGTGCGGCCGGCGGGGCCGCCGTGGTAGCCGCGTTCCTGGGCGCGCTTCCACCCGGGGGAGGAGTAGCCGGCGCCGAAGGTGCGGTCGTCGTCCCAGCGGCTGGAGGTCGGCTGGGCCATGCCCGGGCCGCCGCCGTAGTAGCCCGTCTCGCTGCTCGCCTCGACATTGGCCAGCGGCAATTCGTCGACGAAGCGGCTGGGCAGCTGGCTGGTCCAGCGGCCGTAGACCATGCGGTTGGCGACGAAGCTGATGCGCGCCTCCTGGCGGGCGCGGGTGACGCCGACGTAGGCCAGGCGGCGTTCTTCCTCGAGGCCCTTCTCGCCGGACTCGTCCATGCTGCGCTGGCTGGGGAAGACGCCTTCCTCCCAGCCGGGCAGGAAGACCAGCGGGAACTCCAGCCCCTTCGCCGCGTGAAGGGTCATGATCTGCACCGCGTCATCGCCCCGGCCCCGATCCAGATCCATGACCAGCGACACGTGCTCCAGATAGTCGCCCAGGGTCTCGAAGGCGCCCATCGACTGGACCAGTTCCTTGAGGTTCTCCAGCCGCGTCTGGCTCGTCGGGCCCTTGTCCAGGCGCAGGGCGTCCGTGTAGCCGCTCTCTTCGAGGATCGTCTCGGTCAGGCGGTCATGATGCGTGCCCGTCGCCGACAGGTTCGCCCAGCGGTCGAGATCGCGGATGAAGTTGGCCAGGGCCGTGCGGGTGCGGGCCGACAGCTCGTCCGTCTGGACGATGCCGCGCGAGGCGGTGACCGCCGAGACGCCGCCGCCGCGCGCGATCTGCAGGATCTTCTGCACCGTGGTGTCGCCGATGCCGCGCTTGGGCACGTTGATGATCCGCTCGAAGGCCAGGTCATCGTCGGGCGACTGGACCAGCCGCAGATAAGCGTGGGCGTCGCGGATCTCGGCGCGCTCGAAGAAGCGCGGGCCGCCGACCACCGTGTAGGGGATCTGCAGCATTACGAACCGCTCTTCGAATGCCCGCATCTGGAAGCTGGCGCGGACCAGGATGGCGGCGTCGCGGTATTTGCGGCCGTCCTTCTTCCAGCGCTCGATCTCCTCGGCGACCAGCCGGCTCTCGGCCTCGCCGTCCCAGACGCCGCGCACGCGGACCTTTTCGCCCTCGTCGCCCTCGGTCCACAGGGTCTTGCCCAGCCGGCCCTTGTTGACCGCGATCAGGCCGCTGGCGGCGGCGAGGATGTGGCTGGTCGAGCGGTAGTTGCGCTCAAGCCGGATCACCGTCGCGCCCGGGAAGTCACGCTCGAAGCGCAGGATGTTGTCCACCTCCGCCCCCCGCCAGCCGTAGATCGACTGGTCGTCGTCGCCGACGCAGCAGACGCTCTGGCGCTTCTGGGCCAGCAGCCGCAGCCACAGGTACTGCGCGACGTTGGTGTCCTGGTACTCGTCGACCATGATGTAGCGGAAGCGGTCGTGGTACTCGGCCAGCACGTCGGGATGCTGCTGGAAGATGGTCAGGTTGTGCAGCAGCAGGTCGCCGAAGTCGCAGGCGTTCAGCACCCGCAGCCGGTCCTGGTACATCCTGTAGAGCTGCTGGCCGCGGTTGCTGGCGAATACCGCACCTTCCGAGGGCGGCAGGCGCTCCGGCGTCCAGCCGCGGTTCTTCCAGTGGTCGATCAGGCCTGACAGCGCCTTGGGCGTCCAGCGCTTGGCGTCGATGTTCTCGGCCAGCAGGATCTGCTTGATCAGCCGCTCCTGGTCGTCGGTGTCCAGGATGGTGTAGCTCGATTTCAGCCCGACCAGCTCGGCATGCCGGCGCAGGATCTGGGCGGCGATCGAGTGGAAGGTGCCCAGCCAGCGCAGCCCCTCGGCCTGCGGGCCGATGATGTGGGTGATCCGCTCGCGCATCTCGCGCGCGGCCTTGTTGGTGAAGGTGACGCTGAGCAGCTCCCAGGGCCGCGCCTTGCCGGTCGACAGGATGTGCGCCAGCCGGGTGGTCAGGACGCGCGTCTTGCCCGTGCCGGCGCCGGCCAGCACCAGGATCGGGCCCTCCGTCGCCTCGACAGCGGCCTTCTGTTCGGGGTTCAGGCCGTCGAGATAGGCTGGCGCGCCGTCTACGCGGGCGAGGTCGCTGATACGCGGCTGGGGCAGGAGAGAGTCGGACATCGGAACATATGTAGCACACGGCGCGCGCGGACTAAGCGGAACCGCCGGGGTCGCGCGTCGTTATTCGCGGCACAATCACACGCGAAGGAAACACCCCATGGCTGAACAATCCTCCTCCTCCGGCGGAACGCCCTGGCTGGCGTTCATCGTCGGCGGCCTGGTGGTCGTCGCGGCGATCATCGGCTTCATGATGTACTCGGGCCAGTCAGTGGTCCCCGATCGTAGCGTCGACGTGAAGATCGAGGCGCCCCAGTTGCCCGAAGCGCCGAAACTGCCCGACGCGCCGCTGCCCAACCCGCAGTAGCTGAGGCGGAAAAGACACGGTCGCGGTCCTGTGATTGCGAGGCTCTTGCATAAAGATGACGCCTGCGTCATTTTTGGGGTCACGAGACACAAGGACCGCGACTGATGGCCTTCGATTCCGCTCCCGCCGCTCCTGTCCAGACCGCCGCGCCGGCGATGCGGGACCGCAATGCGTTCAGGCTCCAGCCGCTTCGCGCGGCCAAGGCGTTGCGCAAGCTGATCGCCGACAAGGAGGACACCGCCCAGGTGTTCGAAATCATGCGGGCGCTGTCGGGCAATACGATCGTCCGGGGCTACAAGCGCCTGCTGTCGACACCCCAGGGCGGCCGTCTGGCCTATGAGCGCGAAGAGTTCTGCGAGCGTCTGTCGGATACCGCCTGGCTGAACACCTTCGGTCCGGGAACGGTCGGTGAGGCCTATCGCAACTTCATCGCGCCGCGCGGCCTGAGCGCCGAGGGTCTGGCCGAGGAAAGCCGCAAGACCGCCGAGGGCGAGATCGACGCGCCGCATCCCTTCGCCTGGTATGGCCGCCGGATGCGCGACGTGCACGACGTCTGGCACGTGCTGACGGGCTACAGCACCGACGGGCTCGGCGAGGCCTGCGTGGTGGCCTTTTCCTACAGCCAGACCAAAAGCCTCGGCTTCGCGCTGATCGCTCACGCGGGCGCGCACCAGTACCAGAAGATCGGCAACGGCCATCCCTACCGCAAGGCGGTGATGGAGGCGTTCCGCAATGGCAAGGCCGCCGCCTGGCTGCCGGAAGTCGACTACGTGAAGCTGTTCGGGGAGAACCTCGAGGCGGCCCGCGCGCGGCTGAACATCAAGCCGGCGACGATCTATCAGAGCATCCCCGCCGACCAGCGCGACAGGCCACTGAGCCGCAAGCTCGACGCCTGACCTGATCTGTCATCCCGGAGGCCGAAGGCCATCCGGGACCCCGATCGACTCTAAGCCAAATCTGGGTCCCGGATCGGCTACGCCGTCCGGGATGACAGTGATTGCAATTGCTCCAGCGCGAACACGCGGCACGCTGACGCCAGCGGGCGCTCCCCGCGCGCGTCGTCGATGCTGGCGATCAGGCCCGACATGCTGAAGCCGCCGGCCTTCGCCGCTGTGTCCAGCACCGCCCAGAACTCCGGCTCCAGCGCCAGCGAGGTGGCGTGGCCGTGCAGGTTGACCGAGCGCTTTTGCAGGGTGGGGTTCACGTGTCCCGCTTGGAGCCGTCGAGGTCGCGGGCGGCTTTTTCGCGTTCGGCCTCCACCCGCGTCTGTTCGGATTTGGTCTGGCCGAAGCGGACGCGGTTTTCCGCCGCGGTCGCCTTGGCTTCGGACCTGGCCTTGGCCTTGCGAAAACGGTTCAGGTTGACCGGTTCGGTCACTTGCCGGTCGCCCGGATGATTAGGGTCGATTGCAGACGCAGCGGCTTGTCCTTCGGCAAGGCGACGGGCGCGCGGCCGGGCCAGACGCAGTTCTGCATCGAGGTTTCGCGGCGCAGGATCCACAGGCTGACGGGCCGGCCGTTGACCTTGCAGGCCATGCCGACCGCCCATTTCGACAGGCCGGGCTGGCCGGGCCAGGTGAAGCCCATCGAGCTGGCGGCGGTCACCGGCGTGACGGCGGGTTTGACCGCCTTGCCGCCCGAGGCGAACACCAGCCGGTCGGAGGCGACCAGTCGGATAGAGAAGCCGCCGTAGCCCTTGGCGTCATCACTGCCCCCGATCGACAGGTCATCGACCAGCGGGGTGATGGTGGTGTCGAAGTCGATGCGGCGGGTCCCGTCCTTCAGCGGCTGGATGCGGACCTTGGTTACCTCCTTCGCCACGAACACCAGCTCGGGGCCGCTGTTGATGATCCAGTCGACCTGCAGCGTCAGTACGCCGGCGCCGCCGCGCTCGCCGTCGAAGTTGGTCTGGCGGACGAAGAAGGTCAGGCCCTTCATGAACCAGCCGTCGGCGACCTGGTCGCCGCCCAGCCTGATCTGGTGCCAGCTCCAGAACACCCCGCGCTGGTGCAGGTGATCGGCGGGCCGATCCTCGGTCAGGATCGTGCCGTCCGGCGCATAGAGCGGATGGACGTAGTTCAGCCTGCCGGGCTCGACGGACGGGTCAGCGGGCTTGGTGCGATAGAACAGCACCGGCTTTTCGCTGTCGGTGATCGTCACCCCGTCGGGACCGATGCTGGCGTCCAGTCCCGGACGGGCGAGGGCGGCGGCCGGGAGGAGCGCGATCAGCGCCGCGACGAGGAGAGCCTTCATGCCTGGACCTTCTGCTGGCGTGTGCGGCGACTGAACAAGAACAACGGTCTTTGCGCAACCGTGGTCGGCTGCGACCGTTACGACATCGAGGCGGGGGCGCTGAACCCATCACAGGAGACTTCCCATGATTGACGCCACGCAAATCCGCGAACACCTCGAAGTCGTCGGCTCGGACGACAAGCATGTCGGCAAGGTGGACAAGGTGCTCGGCACCGACATCGAGCTGGCCAAGTTCGACCTCGGCAGCGGCTTCAAGCATCACCTGATCCCGACGTCGTGGGTCGATTTCGTCGATGACGAGAAGGTCCATCTGAACGTCACCGCCGACGCGGCCAAGGCGGCCTGGCGCGAAAAGCACTAGGGGCTGACGCCCGGTCCCGATCACCCCTCGCCGCCCGGCGAGGGGTTTTCGTTGGCTTCCGGCGCGAGGATGGCTATCAGACCGCCTCCACGCCTGAGAGCCGACCGACATGAGCGACACCCCTCCCGACCGCCTCGCCACCAACCCGAAGAGCCCGTTCTATGACGCGGCGATCCTCGAGCGCGGCGTGGGCATCCGCTTCAAGGGCGAGGAAAAGACCAACGTCGACGAATACTGCGTCAGCGAGGGCTGGGTGCGTCTGAGCGTCGGCAAGACCCTCGACCGCCACGGCAATCCGATGACCGTGAAGCTGCAGGGAACCGTCGAACCCTACTTCCGCGATATCGCCTGACACCCGAGACTAGTGGCCGGATCGGCGCCGTGATGGTCTTATAGGGCCATGCGGCGAGGACGATCCATTCTGGGCGGACTTCTGATCGGCGGTATCGCGATGGCGGCCGTCTCCGCCGTGCCATCGCCGCCCTGGATCCAGAGGGTTGACCTGCTGTCGGCGCCGGCGCCGCGCGGGCCGCCGACGCAGGAAGAGATCCTGCGCGCCGAAATCGAGCGGCTGGGCGCCGGGTTTGACGGCGAGGCCGGCATCGCCGTGCTCGATGTCAGCGAAGGCTGGGCGGTCAATTTCAACGGCGACAGCCATCTGCCGCAACAAAGCGTCAGCAAGCTGTGGGTGGCGATCACCGTCCTGAACGCCATTGATCGCGGCGACTTCGCGCTGACCGACACCGTGGTGATCCGCAAGGAAGACCTCAGCATCTTCCACCAGCCGATCCGGGATCGCGTGGGCCCCGGCGGCTATCGCGCCAGCATCGCCCAGCTGCTGGCGGCCGAAATCCAGCAGAGTGACAACGCGGCCAATGACGCCCTGATCCGCAAGGTGGGCGGGCCGTGGGCGGTGCAGGTGGCGATCGTCAGCAAGAGCCTCGGCGAGATCCGCTTCGGGCCCGGCGAGAAGGAGATGCAGACCCGCGCCGCCGGCCTGAGCTGGCGGCCCGAGTACAGTTTCGGCCGGACGTTCTGGGAAGATCGCGAAAAACTGCCGCCGGCGGAACGCCGCGCGGCGCTGAACGCTTATCTCGCCAATCCGCCCGACGCCGCCAGCCCGCTGGACATCGTCGACACCCTGGCGCGGCTGCACGCGGGCGAGCTGCTGTCGCCGGAGTCGACGGCCTACCTGCTCAAGCTGATGGCCGGAACCTCGACAGGAGGCGGGCGGCTGCGCGCCGGGCTTGAGCCGGGCTGGACGCTGCAGCACAAGACCGGCACCGGTCAGGTGATGGGACGCCTGGCTACCGGTCACAACGACGTGGGTCTGCTGACCGCGCCGGACGGCAAGGTGTATGCGGTCGCCGTCATGATCGGTCAGTCGCGGGCGTCGTTCGATACACGCCAGGCTCTGATGCGGGAGGTGGCGCGCGCCATCATCGCAAGTCACAGGCCTGCGCCGGCTCCCGCGACATCCGGTGCTGACGACAAATCTATGCCTGAGTAAGGCGGCGGCTTCGAATTCAAGCCCTGAACATATTTGCCAAGCGCTGTTCGTATTGTCGTCTCAATTTGAAAAGCGGCAAACATTGCTTTGCCACTATCTGAAATAAATCAGCTTCATTATTTGCCCCGTCCAATGGAACCACCCGAAACGGGTAGCGTTCATCAGCAATGGAGCGACACCCCGTCGCACATTGTTCTTGAAACGCGCGCCAACGGTGCGTGTTTTTTACTGTCTGGAGGGCGCAGCTTGACTGCAACGAAATCCACGGGTCGCCGCAGCGTATGGCTGGCGACGTCTTCACTCATGGCCAGCACGGCCGGTGCGACCCTTCTGGCATTGACGGGCGTCGCCCTCACGCCGTCGGCGGCCCTGGCCATCGATGAATGCGGCGTCGGCGCGACCGTCACCTGCACCCCGGCCGGCAATCCCTATCCGAACGGCATCTTCTACGTTCCGGCGACGGACTTCACGATCAACGTCGAACCCGACGTGATCGTCGACACCAGCGGCAGCCTCAACATCGGCCTGTTCGTCCTCCAGGGCGGTCTGACCGAGTCGATCACGGTCAATGCCGGCACGGGCGTCTTGATCAACACGACCGACGATGGCGCGTTCGGCGCCCTGCTGGCGACCAACGCCGGCGCGATCACGGCGGACTTCGACCGCATCACCACCTCCGGCGTCAACGCCAGCGGCCTGTTCGCGAGTTCAGCGGACGGCGCGGTGGATGTGTCGGTCAATTCGGTCATCACCACGGGCGCCAACGCGACCGGCGTTAACGCCAACACCAATACCGGTTCGGTCACGGTCGACGCGGTTTCGGTCCGCACCGAAGGCGTGGGCGCCGAGGGCGTCGTCGCGACCAGCGACACCGCGCCTGTGATCGTCCGCGCGACGACCGTCCGCACGCTCGGCGCCGGGTCCAACGGCATCCGCGCCTCCAGCGGCTTCGGCGCTGTCACGGTCACCAGCACAACCCTGTCCACCACGGGCGCCAACGCCGTCGGCATCCAGGCGTCGAGCACCAGCGCGACGGCCACGGTCAACAGCGGGTCGGTGGTCACCACCGGCAGCAATGCGACCGGCATTCTGGTGAACGCCAACCGGAACGGAACCGGTGTGGTCAACAGCCAGTCCGTCAGCGCGACGGGTCAGGGCAGCGAGGGCATCGTCGCGTACGGCGGCAACGGCGTCACAGTGAATGCCGCCGTCGTCACGGCGGACGGGGACGCTATCGTCGCCTCCAGCCTGCCGCTCTTCGCCTTCGGCCCCCCGCCGCAGACGGGCAATGTCACCGTGGCCACCACGGGCGACATCAGTGCGACCACCGGCACGGCGATCGACGCGTCCAGCGCGCGCGGCACGGTGCTGATCACCACGGCGGCGGGTACGACCCTGACCGCCGGGACGATCGGGATCAACGCCCGCTCGACAGGTATCGGCGACGGCGGCGTTGACGGCGTCAATGACGGCAATGTCACGGTCGTCAGCAATGGCGCGATCGGTACGACCGTTACGTCGGTCGGCGGCAACGGCGTTCAGGCGACCATCACCCAGCCCACCAGTGCGGGCGCCATCAGCGTCACCACCGCCTCGGTCTATGCGGGCGGCAACGGGATCCAGGTCGCCAACGGCGGCACGGGGACCTCGACCGTCTCGACCACCGGCACGGTCCGGGGCGTCGCTGACGGCGTCAACCTGACCAGTAACGGCGCCTTCAGTGTCACTGCCGGCGGCGTCGTGCAGGGCGGCGCCAACGGTATCCAGACGTCCGGCGTCAACGGCGGCGTCGTCAACGTGCTGGCCGCCGGTTCGGTTCGCGGTCTGGGCACAAGCGCGGCCACGGCCGTTGTCGACGTGACCACCACGGCCGGTCAGACGACCACGATCAACAACGCCGGCCTGATCCGCTCGACCAACGCCACCATCCTCGGCGCGGCCGGCGACCTCGCCATCCGCGGCACGGGCGGGTCGGTCACGGTGAACAACAGCGGCCGCATCGACGGCCGGATGGACTTCTCCGGACTGGCCGCCGGTTCGAGCGTTCTGGTCAACAACACCAGCGCGACGTCCTGGCACACCACCGGCCTGACGACCTTCAGCGCCGGCAATGACACCGTGGCCAACACCGGCGTGGGCCTTCTGGCCACCAGCGGCGCGACCACGTTCGACTTCGGCGCGGACACCGGCGTCGCCCCGCGCGACGTGCTGACCAACAGCGGCCGGATCGTCGTCGGCGAAACCGCCGGCGCCTCGACCTTCACCCTCACGGGCCTGGAGCGCTTCAACAACTCCGGCCTGATCCTGCTGGGCAGCCTCAACGGGACCACCTCCGACGGTGAGACCAATGATCGCCTGGTCATGTCCGGCACGGGCATCGGCACGAGCTTCGTCGGCTCCGGCGGGTCGGTCGTGGCGCTTGACGCCTCGCTCGGCGCGACCGCCCAGGTCAACTGCGCTGCGGCGACCGTCGCCGACTGCCTCAGCCTTCCGGGCGGCGCGGTCTCCGGCCTGACCCTGATCCGGGTCAACAACACCAACGCCGGTCCGGGCGGCATGAACAGCGGCATCGTGCTGGTCGACGCGACGGGCGGCTCGATCGCCGCCGGTTCGCTGCGGCTGGATCCGGCGTCGAGCGGCTACACCACCCGTGGCGGCGCCGGCGCACTCGACACCGGCCTGTTCTTCTACACCCTGGTCCCCCAGGGCGCGGCGCAGATGGCCCTGGTCAGCGCGCCGGACAGCGAGGCCTTCGAATTCGTCGGCCTCGTCCAGGCCGGCAATCAGGCCTGGTACACCACGACCGGCGTCTGGTTCGACCGTCAGGCCGACCTGCGTGATGGTCTGGAAGGCAACGGCCAGTCCGGTTCGGGAATCTGGATGAAGATCGTCGGCGCCGAAGCCGAACGCGACCGGATCCAGACCTACTCCGGCCCGGCCGGCGCGTTCACCTTCGACACCGGCTATGAACAGAGCACGGTCGCCCTGATCGGCGGCGTGGATCTGGTCCGCGGCGGTGGCGATACCTCCGCCTGGGTGTTCGGCGCCAGCGTCGGCTATGTCGACTCCGACGTCAGCTTCGCGAACTCGCAGACCATGGCGAGCATGGAGGGCGGCCTGTTCGGCCTCTATGGCAGCTATGTCGCCGGCGGCCTGTTCCTCGATGCGACCGTCAACGCGCTGAAGCTGGACGTGGCCTACGCTACGCCGAGCCTCAACAACGGCGCACTGATCAACGAGCCGGCGTCCGGCGAACTCTCGAGCCTGGGTGTCCAGGTCGAGGGCGGCTGGCGCTTCGCCCTTGGCCAGAGCGCCTTCATCGAACCCGTCGCCGGCGTCAGCTACGTCAGCACCACGATCGATGATCTGGCGGTCCGTGGCGGCGTTGTCTCGTTCGACGACGCCACCAGCATGCGCGCCAATATCGGCGCCCGGATCGGCACGCTCGTCGAGATGGACACGATGAAGGTCCAGTTCACGGCCATCGCCCGGGCCTGGAACGAGTTCGACGGCGACGGCCAGACCACGCTGGTCAACTCCGGTCCCGATCTGATCGTCGACGACCAGTTCGAAGGCATGTTCACCGAGGTCGGCGGCGGCATCAACGTGTTCGGCAAGGATGAGCGCGTCTCGGCCTTCCTGAACGCCAGCTACCGCTGGAACGACGAATGGACCGATACGGCCGTCACGCTCGGCGCCCGCTACCGCTGGTAGGCCGCCTGGGCCGGCGCGGACGCGATTGTCCGCGCGGGACCGGACAGCCCCGAAGACAGAACGCCGCTCCGGATCTCCGGGGCGGCGTTTCTGCGGTCAGGACACTGGGCGAACCGCCGACGGTCCGCCTATGCTCCGGTGGAGGGACCGGCCGAAGGCCGGTCGCCGCGCCTTGATCGGAGCGCTGACATGGTTCGACAGGTCTTCCGGCTCGGCGCCGGCATCGCCGCCATGCTTGTCCTGGCCGGTGACGCCGATGCGCGCGGATGGGTCTGGATCAAACAGGCCGGCCCCAACCCGGTGGCGGCGATCGGCGACGGCAAGGGCTCCAGCATCAGCGTCACCTGTCTGAGCGGTCGAGATCCGGTCTATCTGCTGGTCGCGCGCGGTCCGGCCCGGGGCCTGAAGGCCGGGCGTAGCGTGAAGGCGGTCATCGAAGGCCGCCGCCGCGTTCCGTTCCGCTTTGACTCGGTCCGGCTGGAGCCCGGCGGAGTCGCCCAGCTGACGAGTCGCGCCGGCTATCGCGGCAGCACCGGCGACCAGTCCGGAACCCTTGAAGCCATCGAGTCGATGGCGACGGCCAGGGGACCGATCACCGTCGCAAGCGGCGGCTTCCGGTTCAGCGTCACCTCGCTGGGCGCGAAAGCCGCCATGGCCCCGCTGATCAAGCGGTGCGGCAACCTCAAGTCCATGATCAAGCGCGCCGAGGCTCGCGAGGGCGAGCTGAACTAGCCGGCGTCGGCGAGCGTCGGGAAGTCGGTGTAACCGCGCGCGCCGCCGCCGTAGTAGGCCTGACGCGGCGCGTCGACGATGGGCGCGTTCCGGCGCAGGCGTTCCACCAGATCAGGGTTGCCGATGAAGGCGCGGCCGAAGGCGACCATGTCGGCGGTGTCTTCGGCCCGGGCCTTCAGCGCCAGGTCGCGGTCATAGAGGTTATTGGCGATGGTCACGCCCTTGAACAGCCGGCGCACCTTCTGCAGGTCGAACGTCGGCTCGCATTCGCGGGAGATGCCGGTGTCGCCCTCGACCAGATCCAGCCAGCCGATCTTCAGGTCGTTCAGCCGCTCGACCACATAGGTGAACAGCGGCTCGGGGTCGCTGTCCCAGGCGTTGTAGGCGTGGCCGATCGGCGCCAGCCGGATGGCGACGCGGGCCGGGCCCCAGACTTCGACCAGCGCCTGAAGGGTCTCGACCAGCAGGCGGGCCCGGTTCTCGATCGAGCCGCCGTAGGCGTCGGTCCGCTTGTTGGTCATGTCGCGCAGGAAGGCGTCGATCAGATAGCTGTGGGCGGCGTGCAGCTCGACCCCGTCGAAGCCGGCGGCCTTCGCCCGCACGGCGGCGGCGCGGAAGCTTGCGACAAGGCCGGGCAGCTCGCCGAGGTCGAGGGCGCGGGCCTCCTCGTATTCGGCAAACCCGCTTTCGACGAACATCTGGCCGGGCTGCTTCATCGGGCTGGGCGCGACGGGCGCGCCGGCGCCGTTGGACAGGGACGAGTGGCTCAGCCGCCCGGCGTGCCACAGCTGGCTGAAGATCAGGCCGCCCTTCGCGTGCACCGCGTCGGTGACCTGTTTCCAGCCCTCGATCTGATCGTCGTCCCACAGGCCCGGGCAGTAGGCGCCGCCGCGACCGCCCGGCGTGACCGCCGTGGCCTCGGTGATCAGCAGGCCCGCTGTCGCCCGCTGGGCATAGTATTCGGCCTGCAGCGCACCGACCTTGCCGGCCATGTCGGCCCGGGTGCGCGTCAGCGGCGACAGGGCGATACGGTTCTGCAGGCGCAGGCCGTTGGCGTCGAAAGGGTCGAACAGGTCGGTCATGGTGTGGCTCCGCCAGCGTCAGGACAACAGCCTGCCGCGTTCCGTGGGGAAAGGCGCAAGGGGGTTTGTGATCCCGCGCGAAGCGTCCGACACTGGCGTTCAGAACAGCAGGCAGCCGGGGAGGGCGCGACCATGAACCATCCAGATTCGAGAACCCGTTGGGCCCTGGCGGCTGCCGGACTGCTGGCTGCGGTCTGCGTCAGCGGCCTGGCGGTGGCCCAGGTCATCCCGCGCGTGGGTTACCTCGGCGAGGCGGCCGGCGACACCCTCGACCTGCTGGATCCGCCGCCGGCCGCCGGCTCGCCGCGCGACGAGGCCGATCGGGCGATCTTCCGGGCCACCCGGGCGATGAAGGGATCTCCGCGATGGGCCATGGCCCAGGCCGACTTCAACGAGCGGATGGTGGTCAGCAACATGAGCTGCGCGATCGGCGTGAAGATGGATCTGGCCGCCCTGCCGGCGACCACCAAGCTGATCCTGCATATGGCGCCGGACATCGCCCGCGCGGTCAACACGCCCAAGGCGTCGTACGGCCGGGCGCGGCCCTACAGGGTCGATCCGGGCGAAACCTGCGGCGTGCTGCCCGACAGTGAAGCCAACTTCGACTATCCGTCCGGCCACTCCGCCTGGGGCTGGGCCGTGGCCCTGGTGCTGGCGGAGATGCTGCCCGAGCGCGCCGACGCGATCCTGATGCGCGGCCGCGCCGTGGGCGATGGCCGGGCGATCTGCGGGGTGCACAACTACAGCTCGGTGGTCGCCGGCCAGTCCGTCGCGGCGGCGATCGTCGCCGCCGAGCACGGCAAGCCGGAGTTCCAGGCCGACTTCGCCGCGGCGAAGGTCGAACTGGAGGCGGCCTTGAAGGCGCGACCGTTCACCGAAGGGTGCGAGGCCGAGGCGAAGGTGCTGGCGACTCCGGCCTGGTGACGGCGAGGGGAGATGCACTCTGAGTGCGTGTCCCCGTTTTCGTCTCAGTTCACCGGCGGCAGGAGCTCGGCGAGGCCTTCCCACTCGGGGTCCTCGAACACCGTGAATTCCAGCGGGTATTCGGGATGGCTGCTCAGGGCCTCGTTCAGCGCCCCGAAGAAGGCCTCGGGATCGCGGGTGTAGTAGCGCCATTCCCGAACGCCGCCGCCGGTCAGGCTGGCGACCTGGGCGCCATGACCCTGGGCGTCGACCTGCCCGAGCAGGGCATCCTCGAAGGCGTCCTGCAGGCCGCTCTCGACGTCATCAGGCATGCCGTCCTCGTCGGCCGATTCACAGGACCAGCCGATCTGCACGAGATGCCGCCACGCCTCGCGCGCCGCCGGAGCGGGCAGGTGCGAGCGGAACCGGACGATCATCGACACGCCGTCGGGCGCCTCGGCCTCACCGACGCTCCACAGGTCATCGTCGAACGGACCGATCGCCATCGCCCTATTTCACATTGCCGCAGAAGCGCTGGATCCGGCCGCAGGCGTCTTCGAGGATGTCCTCGCTGGTCGCATAGCTGATGCGGAAATAGGGCGAGAGACCGAACGCCGCGCCGTGAACGACTGCGACGCCTTCGCTCTCCAGCAGTTCGCTGGCGAAGTCCTCGTCGGTCTCGATGACCTTGCCGCTGGGGGCGGTCTTGCCGATCAGGCCGGCGACCGAAGGATAGACGTAGAAGGCGCCTTCCGGGGTCGGGCAGTGGATGCCGGCGGCCTGGTTGAGCATCGAGACCACCAGATCGCGGCGGGTCTGGAAGAGCTTCGCGTTCGGCTTGATGAAGTCCTGCGGACCGTTCAGCGCCTCGACCGCCGCCCACTGGCTGATCGACGAGGGGTTGGACGTCGTCTGGCTGATCATCTTGCCCATGGCCTTGATCAGCGCTTCGGGACCGGCCGCATAGCCGATGCGCCAGCCGGTCATGGCGTAGGCCTTCGACACGCCGTTCATCGTCAGGGTGCGGTCGTAGAGCTTCGGCTCGACCTGGGCGATGGTGGTGAACTCGAAGTCGTCGAACACCAGGTGCTCGTACATGTCGTCGGTCAGCACCCAGACCTGCGGGTGGCGCAGCAGCACGTCGGCCAGGGCCTGCAGGTCGGCGCGGGTGTAGGCGCCGCCGGTCGGGTTGGACGGGCTGTTGAGGATCAGCCAGCGGGTGCGGGGCGTGATCGCCGCTTCCAGCGCCGCCGGGCTGAGCTTGAAGTTGTTGTCGGGCGAGGTCTCGACCGACACCGGCTCGCCGCCGGCCAGCAGGACCATGTCCGGATAGGACACCCAGTAGGGCGCCGGGATGATCACCTCGTCGCCGGGGTTCAGGGTGGCCATCAGGGCGTTGAAGATCACCGGCTTGCCGCCCGGCGCCACGTGAACCTGGGCCGGGGTGTAGGTCAGGCCGTTCTCGCGGGCGAACTTGGCGCATATCGCGGCCTTGAGTTCGGGCATGCCGTCCGGGTCGGTGTACTTCGTCTTGCCGGCGCGGATCGCGGCGATGGCCGCTTCCTTGATGTTGTCGGGGGTGTCGAAGTCCGGCTCGCCCGCGGACAGGGCGATCACATTGCGGCCGGCGGCCTTCAGGGCGCGCGCCTTGGCGCTGACCCCGATCGTGGCGGACGGCTTGATGCGGCGAAGGGCTTGCGACTCGATCGACATGGTTCTGCGGGGCTCCCCGGACTCGGTGTGTCAGGATTGCCCGGGGTCATAGACGCGCCCGTGCTGCGGCGCAACGAAACGGCGGCAGGTCAGGCCCGTTCGGCTGCCAGTCCAAGGCCCAGGCGCCGCTGGATGTCGCGCCACAGGCCGGCCATCTCGCGGGCGGCCGTCGACGTCGGGTCCCATTCGGCCGCCGAAACGCCGTGCGCGATCGCCGCCTGGTAGACGGCCCGGGAGCGCAGGCCGACGGTGGCCAGCGGCAGGCCACCGAAGCGCAGGGCCTCGATCGCGCGCAGAACGGCGGGCGGCTCGATCCCCTTGCGGCTGGGCGGCGCCTGGTTGAGGACCACCAGGCCCGTGCGCCCCAGTCGACGCACCGCCTCGGACGAACGCACCACCGATGCGACATCGAGGAAGTTGGGCCGGCTGACCAGCAGGCACAGGTCCGCAAGGTTCATCGCCAGCGCCACCTCGGCCTCGGGCGTCGACGGCGTGTCGATGACCAGCAGGTCGACGCCTTCGCGACCCGCGGCCATGTGCAACTGGAACAGCTTGCCCGCCGTGGTCTCGATCAGCGCCGGGCCGGGACGGGTTCGCGCCTTCAGCGCGTCTGTCGCTGAGCGTTGCGGGTCGATGTCCGCCAGCATGACGCGGGCGCCGCCGGCGAATGCGGTCAGGGCGAGGTTCACCGCCACCGTGGTCTTGCCGACACCGCCCTTGCGGGAAGTCACAACAATCGTCTTCATCGTAGCCCCGACCCCCGTCGCGGATTTACGTTCCGTTAACGCAACGGGCCCGCGCCTTCCCGCGTCAATGCCGGGAGGCGCCCGATATGGGCGTTGAGGGCAGATGACCGAACATTGATCGTTTTCGCGTCGTTCCGATGACAACAGCGGCGGTCGTCAATGCGCCGTGATCCCGCTTGACCCTCCGGGTGTGATCGGCGAGGCCTTGGGCATGAAGCGCGCCTTCCAGTTTCTGATGAACATGGACGCCAAGGCCTGGCGGACCGTGGTCGTCGCCTTCCTGCTGTTCGGGGGCGTGGGCGTGGTGTTCCTGTTCGCCGCGCCGCTGCTGGGTCTCAATGGCGAGGCGGCGGTCGAGCAATGGCTGGGCGCGGCGCATGGCCTCTGGGCCCTGCCGGTCGCTGTCAGCGCATTCGCGGTGCTGGCCTTTGTCGGCGTGCCGCAGTTCGTCCTGATCGCCGCTGCAGTGGTCGCCTTCGGGCCGTGGACGGGCCTCGCCTACAGCTGGATCGGCACTCTCGTGTCCTCGACCATCGGCTTCTGGCTGGGTCGGGCGTTCGGCGGGCGGCTGATCCGCGATGTCGCCAGCGAAGGCCTCGCGCGGTTCATGAAGCTGATCGGCCGCAATGGCTTCATGGCCAGCCTGATCGTGCGGCTCGTGCCGGCGGCGCCGTTCATCGTCGTCAATATGGCGGCCGGGGTCGCGCCGATGCGCTTCCGCGACTTCCTGGGCGGGACGGCGATCGGCATTGTTCCCAAGATCGCCCTGACGGCCTTCGCCGGCAATTCGGTGGTGCAGATCGTGCGCGGCGGCGGGATGCAGCATGTCGTGTTGATCGCGCTGGCGGCCGTCATCTGGGTCGGCGGCGCCTGGGTGGCGCGGGGCTGGCTACGGCGCCGGGAGGATGCGGCCGAACGGGAGGACGCCGGGAGCTGATCCCGGATCACTCAATGTAACCGGGGTTACAAAGGGCTTGGCGGCGACCCTCTAGGGTCGGATCAATCACGAGTCTCCGGGGAGGATTCCATGCGCCGACTGTCTGCCGTCCTGATGGCGTCCTTGCTGCTGGCCGCGCCGGCGCGCGCCGCGGAGGCGCCTTCCACCGCCACGATCCGGGCGCAGGCCGCGCTCAAGAAATCCCTGCCGTTCGAGGATCGCCAGGATTTCGACTTCGCCACGCGCGGCTACGTGGGCACGCTGGCCGATCCGGTGATCCGCAGGGCCGACGGCGTCGCGGCCTGGGACCTGACCGCCTATGACTTCCTCCAGGGCGAGGCGCCGGACACGGTGAACCCCAGCCTTTGGCGTCAGGCGCAGCTGCTGTCGAAGAGCGGTCTGTTCCAGGTCAGCGAGACCGTCTGGCAGGTGCGCGGCTTCGACGTCTCCAACATCACCTTCATCAAGGGCCAGACCGGCTGGATCGTCATCGATCCCTTGACCACGGCGGAGGTCGCCAAGGCGGCCTATGCGCTGGTGACCGAGAAGCTCGGCGCCCGGCCGATCGTGGCGGTGATCTACACCCACAGCCACACCGACCACTTCGGCGGCGTGAAGGGCGTGATCAGCCAGGCTGACGTCGACGCCGGCAAGGTGCAGGTGATCGCGCCGCACGGCTTTCTCGAGGAAGCCGTCAGCGAGAACGTGATCGCCGGTCCGGCCATGAGCCGCCGGGCCAACTACCAGTTCGGCACGGGGCTGGCGCCGGGCCGGGACGGCCAGATGACCTCCGGCATCGGCAAGGGCATCTCGCGCGGCACCATCACCCTGATCGCGCCGACCGTGAGCGTTCACCGGACCGGCGAGATCCTGACCGTCGATGGCGTCAGGATGGAGTTCCAGGTGACGCCGGGCACGGAAGCGCCGGCCGAGATGAACATCTACTTCCCGGACCTGAAAGTCCTCTGCATGGCCGAGAACGCCAATGCGACCATGCACAACGTGCTGACGCCGCGCGGCGCGCTGGTCCGGGATGCGAAGGCCTGGGCGGGCTATCTGTCGGAGTCGATCGGCCTCTATGGCGACCGCACCGAGGTGATGTTCACCAGCCACGGCTGGCCGAGGTTCGGCGGCGACGTGGTGCGCAGCTATCTGGCGAGCCACCGCGACGCCTACAAGTTCCTGCACGACCAGACCGTTCGCCTGATGAACCAGGGCTATGTCGGCGCCGAGATCGCCAACCGGATCGCGCTGCCGCCGGTTCTGGCCCGCGAGTGGTTCAACCGCGGCTACTACGGCACGATGAGCTTCAACAGCCGGGCGGTCTATCAGCGCTACATGGGCTGGTACGACGCCAATCCGGTGCATCTGGCGGTGCTGCCGCCCGCGGACGAGGCGGGTCGCTATGTCGAGGCCATGGGCGGTGCGGGCAAGGTGATCGCGCTGGCCCAGGCCGCCCACGACAAGGGCGACTACCGCTGGGCCGCGACCTTGCTGAACAACGTCGTACTGTCGGCGCCCGCCAACATGGAGGCGAAGGAGGCCCTTGCCCGCGCCTATGACCAGATGGGCTACCAGGCCGAGAGCTCCCTGTGGCGGAACATGTACCTTATGGCCGCCGCCGAACTGCGCGGCGGAATCCAGGCGAGCCTGTCGGCCGGCTCGCCCGACATGGTCGCCAACCTGCCCACGCCGATGATCTTCGATCTGCTGGCTGTGCGTCTCGATCCCGCCAAGGCCGGCGACGCCGAACTGCGGATCCTGTTCGTCTTCCCGGACCGCAACGAGCGCTATCTGGTGCAGGTGCGGAACCAGGTGCTGACCGCCGAGCCGGCGGGCGATGGGGTGAAGGCCGACGCCACCCTGACCCTGCCGAGGGCTCTGCTGCTGCAGTCGCTGTTCACCGGCGCGCCGCTTGGACCGAAGGTCATGTCGGGCGAGGCCAAGATCCAGGGCAGTCCGCTGGCGCTGCAGAAGCTCGTCGGCTGGTTCGACCGGCCGGCGGGCGCCTTTCCGATCGTGACGCGACCGGAGTAGGCCCGCACACGGACGGAAAGTTCTTGCGCAGGACGCGGTGTGTGGCCGCTCCGGCGCAAGACTGTTGCTTGAATCGCCGGATTCCGTTATCCAGCGCCCATGCAATGCGATCACACCGGTCTGCTTCTACGCGCCACGGGGCTTAGCCGCCCCTGGGCGTCCGCCTGACCGCTTGATCGCGGCCGGGCGCTCAGGGGCTCATTCGACTCGCACCTGATCCCAAGCATTCGGCCAACGCAGAGTAATTCCCATGACCGCCCCCGTATCCGCCGCCAAGCGCGACAGCGTCATCATTTTCGACACCACCATGCGTGACGGCGAGCAGTCGCCCGGCGCCTCGATGAGCCACGACGAGAAGCTCGAACTGGCCAAGATCCTCGAGGAGATGGGCGTCGACGTCATCGAGGCCGGTTTCCCGATCGCCTCCAACGGCGACTTCGAGGCCGTCCGCGCCATCTCGCAGATCGTCACCGAGAGCACCGTCTGCGGCCTCGCCCGCGCCGCCGCCGTCGACATCGACCGCTGCGCCGAGGCGATCCGCCCGGCCAAACGTGGCCGGATCCACACCTTCATCTCCACCAGCCCGCAGCACCGGGACTACATTCTGAAGCTGTCGCAGGACGAGGTTCTGGAAGCCGTGGTCCAGTCGGTCACCCGCGCCCGCAACCTGTGCGACGACGTCGAATGGTCGGCGCAGGACGCTACCCGGACCGAGCCGGACTTCCTCTACCGCTGCGTCGACGCCGCCATCCGCGCCGGCGCCCGCACGATCAACCTGCCCGACACCGTCGGCTACAGCTTCCCCGAAGAATACGCCCTGATGTTCCGGAACGTGATCCTGAACGTGCCGGACTCGGACAAGGCGATCTTCTCGGCCCACTGCCACAACGACCTGGGCCTGGCAGTGGCCAACTCCATCGCCGCGGTGCAGGGCGGGGCGCGCCAGGTCGAGTGCGCGATCAACGGCATCGGCGAGCGCGCCGGCAACGCCGCGCTGGAAGAGATCGTCATGGCCCTCAAGGTCCGGGGCGAGACCCTGGGCTTCGACAGCGATGTCGACCCGATCCACATCACTCGCGCCAGCCGCTACGTCTCGGCCATCACCGGCTTCCCGGTGCAGTTCAACAAGGCGATCGTCGGCAAGAACGCGTTCGCGCACGAGAGCGGCATCCACCAGGACGGCATGCTCAAGAACGCCGAGACCTACGAGATCATGCGCCCCGAGGACGTGGGGCAGGGCGCCACCAACCTGGTCATGGGCAAGCACTCGGGTCGCCATGCGTTCCGCGAGAAGCTGAAGGCGCTGGGCTACGACCTGGGCCAGAACGCCCTGAACGAGGCGTTCGTCCGGTTCAAGGAACTGGCCGACAAGAAAAAGCATGTCTTCGATGACGACCTGATCGCGCTGGTCGACGACGCCCTGGCCCGTGGTTCGGAGCGGATCCGCGTCGTGCATCTGCGCGTCGTGGCTGGCACCGAAGGCCAGTCCGCTGAACTGACCCTCTCGGTCGACGACGTGGAGAAGAAGGCCGAGGCCAGCGGCGACGGTCCCGTCGACGCGGTGTTCAACGCCATCCACGAGATCGTGCCGCACGCCGCCGCGCTGCGCCTGTTCCAGGTGCATGCGGTGACCGAGGGCACCGACGCCCAGGCGCAGGTTTCGGTCCGTCTGGAAGAGGACGGCCGCATCGCCACCGGCCAGGCGGCGGACACCGACACCCTGACGGCCAGCGCCAAGGCCTACGTCAACGCGCTGAACAACCTTTTCTCCCGCAAGGAGAAGGGCAAGCCCGACACGGCGATCGCCAGCGGGTTCTAGCCCGCCTCCATGCTCTGGATCCCCATCACCGTCGCGGCCGCCGCCTGCCAGGTTGCGCGGAACGCGGCGCAGCGCAGCCTGCTGACCGGCGCCGGGCCGTGGGGCGCGACCCTGGTGCGGTTCCTGTTCGGCCTGCCGTTCAGCCTGGTGTTCTCGGGCGTGGCCCTGCTGCTGATGCCGGCCGACCTTCAGGTCACGCCGGTCACGCTGGCCTGGGCGGCGCTCGGCGGGACAATGCAGCTGGGCGCCACGGCGGCCCTGCTGACGGCCATGCAGCGGTCGAGCTTCGCGCTCGGCACCGCGTTCCAGCAGAGCGGCCTGCCGTTCGCGGCGATCCTCGGTCTGCTGATGTTCGGCGACCACCTGAGCCTGCGCGGCTGGGGCGGGGTGCTGCTGGCCAGCGCGGGCCTCATCGTCCTGTCCTGGCCGCGAACAGGCGAGGCGACGCGCGACTGGACGGCCGCCGGGCTCGGCACGCTATCCGGCTTCTGCTTCGCCATCTCGGCCAACGCCTTTCGCCAGAGCGCCCTGGCGCTCGACCCGGCCCATCCGATCCCGGCGGCCCTGGTGACCGTGGCCATCGTCCAGGCCATGCAGTCGGCCGGGCTGACGCTGTGGATGGCCCTGAAGGACCGGCGTTCGCTGATGGCGGCGCTCGGATCCTGGCGGGTCTCGATGGGGGCGGGCCTCTTCGGAGCGCTCGCGTCGGCCGGCTGGTTCATCGCCCTGGCGCTGTCGCCGGCCGGTCCCGTGCGGGCGGTCGGGGTGGTCGAAATGCCGATGGCCGCCCTCGCCGGACGGCGGCTTTTCGCCGAACGGGTGACGCCACGCCAATGGCTCGCCGGGGGTGTCACGGCGCTCGGGGTGGTCCTCGCCGCATTCGGTTAAAACCCATTCGCAATAGACCTTGAAATCAACACGTTCGCGGTGCACACGGCGTGATGTCAGCTTGCCCTGTCACCTCGGCTATGCGGCGCTCCGGGGCGCGCGCCCTTGGTCTGGTGTGGGACTTGCAGGCTCCGACCCGCCCGTCCCAAAAGCTCTCAGAATCAAGGCTCTGAATGTTCGGCTCTCTCTTCGGCGCCATTTCCAACGACATCGCCATCGATCTCGGAACGGCCAACACCCTCATCTACATGAAGGGCAAGGGCATCGTCCTGAACGAGCCGAGCGTCGTGGCGCTTCGCAATGTGGGCGGCCGCAAGATCGTCCATGCCGTGGGCATAGAGGCCAAGCAGATGCTGGGCCGCACGCCGGGCCACATGGAAGCCATCCGTCCCATGCGCGACGGGGTCATCGCCGACTTCGAAGTCGCCGAGGAGATGATCAAGTATTTCATCCGCAAGGTTCACAACCGCAAGGGCTTCGTGAACCCCAAGGTCATCGTCTGCGTGCCGTCCGGCGCGACCGCCGTGGAACGCCGCGCGATCAACGATTCCTGCCTCAACGCCTCGGCCCGCCGGGTCGGGCTGATCGACGAGCCGATGGCCGCCGCGATCGGCGCCGGCCTGCCGATCCATGAGCCGACCGGCTCGATGGTGGTCGACATCGGCGGCGGCACCACCGAGGTGGCCGTGCTGTCCCTGTCCGGCATCGTCTATTCGCGCTCCGTGCGCGTCGGCGGCGACAAGATGGACGAGGCGATCATCAGCTACATGCGTCGCCACCATAACCTGCTGATCGGCGAGACCACCGCCGAGCGGATCAAGAAGGAAATCGGCACCGCCCGCGCGCCGGCCGACGGCGAAGGCCTGTCGATCGACGTCAAGGGCCGCGACCTGATGCAGGGCGTGCCCCGCGAGGTGCGCATCTCCGAAAAGCAGGCCGCCGACGCCCTGGCCGAACCGGTCAACCAGATCGTCGAGGCCGTGAAGGTCGCGCTCGAGGCGACGCCGCCCGAACTGGCCAGCGACATCGCCGACAAGGGCATCATGCTGACCGGCGGCGGCGCGCTGCTGCGGGGCCTGGACGCCGAGATCCGCGACCACACCGGTCTGCCGGTGACGGTGGCCGACGACCCGCTGTCCTGCGTCGCGCTCGGGTGTGGCAAGGTTCTTGAACACCCGAAGTGGATGAAGGGCGTGCTGGAAAGCACTCTCGCGTAACATCAGCATATGAGTCGGGGCCGGGGGTGGCCCTGACGGAGACATCGGGTGGCTCTGCGTCAGGATTCGTTCGGCGAATTGAAGGTTCCGCTGACCTGGATGGCAGTGGTGGCCCTGATTGTCTGCGGCGTCGTGGGCGTCTCGATTCTGCTCAGCGACCGTCGCGAGACGTTCCAGACTGAAGCGTACGGCGCCGCGCGCCAGGCCGTGGACACCGTCTCCGCGCCGGTCGGCGGCGCGGTCGCCGCGCCCGGCCGCTGGACCGGCGACCTGCTCGGCTGGCTGCGCAGCTATGTGGCCGTCGCCCATGAGAACCGTCGCCTGCACAAGGTGATGGCCGGCCTCCAGGCCCAGGCCGACGAGGCTGTGCGGCTGCGCGACGAGAACGAGCGTCTGCGCGCCATGCTGGGGGTCAGGACCGACCCGCCGATTCCGATGGTCACCGCCCGCGCCGTCACCGACTCGCGCGGTCCGTTCGCCAATGCGCGGCTGGCCAACGCCGGCAGCGACGCGGGCGTCGTCGTCGGCTATCCCGCGCTCAGCGAGCGGGGGCTGGTCGGCCGGATCGTCGGCGTCTCCCGGAATGCGAGCCGGATCCTGCTGCTGACCGACGTCGCCTCGCGCACGCCAGTGATGATCGATCGCAGCAACGCCCGGGCGATCCTGACCGGCGACGGAGGACCCAACCCCAAGCTCGACTACCTGCGTGGCCGCGACGCGGTTCACGACGGCGACCGGGTGCTGACCAGCGGCGACGGCGGCGTGCTGCCCCGCGGCCTCCCCGTGGGTCGCGCCGTGAAGGGTCTCGACGGTCGCTGGCGTGTCGTGCTCGACGCCGACGCGGGCGCGATCGACTGGATCCGCATCCTGAAGTTCAAGGACTACTCGCAGCTGGCCGATCAGCAGGCGCTGGCCGCCACGCGCCTGCCGCCGGTGATCACCGAGAACCCCGACGACCGGATCATCAGCGCGTCGGCCCCCGCGGCGGCGACACCCGCGACCAAGACTCCCGCGGCCAAGACCCCGGCGACCACGCCGCCCCAGAAGGCCGCGCCGGCCGTCCCGACGCCGAAGGCCGCGACACCGCCCCAGAAGGCCCCCGCGGCCGCGCCGGCGGGGCCCGCCCAATGAGCTTCTCGGCCGCGCGGCCTCTGGACCCGTGGCGCTGGATCGGCGTGCCCGCCCTGATGTGCATCGGCGCGACGATCCTGCTGGCGGCGCCGATCCAGCTGTTCGGCCTGCGGCTGCCCGAGCCGATCTTTCCGATGGTCTGCGCGTTCGGCTGGGCCGTGATCCGTCCGTCGATCCTGGCGCCCGTGGTGCTGCTGCTGCTGGGCCTGTTTCTCGACATCTACTGGGGCGGAACGCTCGGCCTTTGGGTCGTCTCGCTGCTGCTCGCCTATGCGGTGACGCTGGCCATGCGCAACATGATGACCGGCCAGAGCCGCCCGATGATGTGGGCCTGGTACGCCGGCATGACCGTGGTCGCGATGGTCACCGGCTACCTGGTCACGATGCTGGACGTAAAGGCCGCGCCGAGCGTGGTCGGGGTCGTCTGGCAGCTGCTCGCGACCGCCATCCTCTATCCGTTCGCCCACCGCCTGATCGACCGCTTTGAAGACGCGGACGTGAGGTTCCGATGAGCGAACCGACAATCTTCTTCAGCGAGGTCAACGAGAAGCAGGGCGCCTTCACGCGTCGCGCCTTTCTCATGGGTGGCCTGACCGGCGTGGGTCTGCTGGCGCTGACCGGGCGGCTGGTCCACCTGCAGATCGTCGAGGCGCAGCGCTACCAGAAGCTCGCCCAGTCCAACCAGTTCAACTTCCGCATCGTGCCGCCGCCGCGCGGCCTGATCCTCGACCGCAACGGCGTCACGCTCGCGTCAAACCGTCCCAACTTCCGCCTGCTGGTGTCGCGGGAAACGGACATGGACGTAGAAAAGACGGTCGATGACCTGGCGACGCTGGTGCCGATTGACGCCAAGCGCCGCGAGCGCCTGATCCGCGACATCAAGCGCGCGCCCAAGAAGGCGCCGGTCCAGGTGATGGAGGACATGAGCTGGGAGGAGTTTTCCCGCATCAACGTCCGGGCGCCTGAACTGGCGGGGGTGACGGCCGACATGGGCGAGGTGCGGGTCTATCCCTATGGCGGCGCCTTCGCGCACGTCATCGGCTACGTCGCCCGCGTCAACGACAAGGACATCGAGACGGCCAAGAAGGCCGGGATCAGTCCTGATCCGCTGCTCTACAACCCGGGTTTCCGCATCGGCCGTCAGGGCGTGGAGAAGGCGTTCGACATCGATCTGCGGGGCAAGTCCGGCGCGCAGAAGCAGGAGGTCGACGCCCGGGGGCGCGTGGTCCGCCAGGATCCCGGCGGCGACATTCCCGCCACCCCGGGCAAGGAGATCCGCCTCACCCTCGACGCGGACATCCAGAACCGCGCGCTTGAAGTGATGGGTGAGGAAAGCGGCGCGATCGTCGTGATGGATTGCCGGAACGGCGACCTGCTGTGCATGGCCTCGACGCCGAGCTTTGACGCCAACCGCTTTGTTAAGGGCCTGTCGGGACCGGAATACCGCGCGCTCGCGCAGTACGAGCGCAAGCCGCTGCTCGACAAGGTGATGAGCGGCACCTACCCGCCCGGGTCGACCTTCAAGCCGATGGTCGCCCTGGCCGCGCTGTCCGCCGGCGTCGACCCCAACATCCGGACCAACTGCAGCGGCAGCTGGTACTTCGGGGGGCGGACATGGCGTTGCTGGGGCCGGCACGGCGCCCAGAACATGCACGATGCGATCAAGAACTCCTGCGACATCTACTTCTACCAGACCGCGCTGAAGATCGGGCCGGACGGCATCGCCGCGGCCGCTCGCGCCTTCGGCCTCGGGCAGACGTTCGACATCGGCATCCCCGGCCAGAAGAAGGGGATCGTCGGCTCGCGTGAGTGGAAGCGGAAGAACTTCAAGAAGGACAAAACCTGGCACCCGGGCGACAGCGTCAACTACGGGATCGGCCAGGGCTATATCAACGTGAACCCCCTGCAGTCGGCGGTGATGACCGCGCGTCTGGCCAATGGGGTGAAGGCCCTCAATCCCCGCCTGATCAAGTCGGTCGGCGGCGTGGACCGGCCGCCCGGCAACGCCGTGCCGGACCTGCCGTATCCCAAGGAGCTGATGGACTACGTCCGCGGCGGCATGATCGCCGTGGCCAACGACACGTCCGGCACCGCCTTCCGCCAGAGCCAGCTCGGGCTCGGCGACGTGCTGATGGCCGGCAAGACCGGCACGGCGCAGGTGCGCGTGTTCCGCGACGGCGAGTCGCGCAAGAGCGCCGGCGTCCGCTGGGCGCTGAAGGATCACAACTGGTACATCGCCTTCGCCCCGATCGACGCCCCGCGCTACGCCATTTCGGTGCTGATCGAGCACGGCGGCCTGGGCGGGGCCACCGCCGCCGCGCCACGGGCGCGCGAGGTCATGCGGGTCGCCCTGCTGAAGGACCCCGAGTTGCGCGCGCGGATCGAGAAGCCCTTGCCGATGCCCGAGCTCGATGAAGCGTCCCTGGCCGTCGGCGCCGCGCCGCCCGCGCCCGCCGTCGGCGCGCCGCCGCCGATCACACCGGGAGCGCCCCAATGACCAGTGGCGGCCTGACCCGTCCCGGCGAGCGCGATCGGCTGATCGTCAAGTTCGCCGAGATCGACTGGACCTTCTGTCTGATCCTCTGCCTCATCGCGGGGGCGGGCGGAATGATGATGTTCTCGGCCGCGCCCAACTCCTGGGAGCCCTGGGCCGCGCCGCACCTGATCCGCTTCGGCGTGTTCTTCGTGATGATGATCGTGCTGGCGATGGTCGACCTGAGGCTGTGGTTCACCCTGGCCTATCCGATCTACGCCGTGGCCCTCATCCTGCTGGTCGGGGTGGAGCTGGTGGGGGACTCGGCCAAGGGCGCGCAGCGCTGGCTGGAGATCGGGCCTTTGCGGTTCCAGCCGTCGGAAGTGATGAAAATCGGCATCGTGCTCGCCCTGGCGCGCTTCTATCACGGCATGTCGGCCGACAACGCCCGCGCGAGCTGGTGGCTGCTGATCCCGGCCCTCCTGATCGCCTTGCCGACGCTGCTCGTGGCGCACCAGCCGGACCTGGGCACCTCGCTGCTGATCCTGTTTACCGGGGTCGCGATCATGATCCTGGCCGGCCTGTCGTGGAAGTTCATAGCCACCGGCATCGCCGCCGTCGCTGTCGCCGCGCCGACCATGTATTTCTTCGTGCTGCACGACTACCAGCGCAGGCGGGTCGACGTGCTGTTCAACCCGGAAGCCGATCCGTCCGGGTCCGGCTATCACATCCTGCAGTCGAAGATCGCGCTGGGCGCCGGCGGCCTGCTGGGCAAGGGCTATGGCCTCGGCAGCCAGAGCCAGCTCGACTTCCTGCCGGAAAAGCACACCGACTTCATGTTCGCGACCCTGGCCGAGGAGTTCGGGTTCGCCGGCTGCTTCTCGATCCTGTTCCTCTATGGCGCGATCATCTTCATGGCCCTGCGGATCGCCTCGATCAGCCACAGCCACTTCGGCCGCCTGTCCACCGCCGGGGTGACCGCCACGTTCGCGCTCTATGTGCTTATCAACGGCGCCATGGTCATGGGCCTGGCCCCGGTCGTGGGGGTGCCCATGCCGCTGCTTAGCTATGGCGGCACGGTCATGCTGACGGTGATGATCGGCTTCGGTCTGGTCCAGTCGGTGCGCGTGCACCGCTATTCCGAAGTCACAAGCGGGAGAGGCGCGCTGATGTAGTCGCCTTTCCAGGTGACATTGCGCGCGAATTGGAACAGGAGTGGTGGCGAAACAGGAGCTCGCCATGTCCCTCGTCGTTCAGACCATCATCTGCAGCACCCGGCCGGGCCGCGTCGGTCCGACGATCGCCCGCTGGTTCCATGACGCCGCCGTCGCGCACGGAAAGTTCGACGCCCGGCTGATCGACATCGCCGACTTCAATCTGCCCGTCTACGACGAGCCGAAGCATCCGATGATGCAGAGCTACGAGCACGATCACACCAAGGCCTGGAGCGCCAGCGTCGCCCAGGCCGACGCCTTCGTGTTCGTTACGCCGGAGTACAACTACGGCCCGCCGCCGGCGCTGGTGAACGCGCTGAACTACCTCTACCGCGAATGGAACTACAAGCCGGCCAGCTTCGTCAGCTACGGCGGCGTGTCTGGCGGCCTGCGCGCGGTGCAGATGGAAAAACAGATCCTGACGACGCTGAAGATCATGCCGATTCCGGAGCAGGTGTCGGTGCACATGGCCGGGCAACATATCGAGGACGGCGTGTTCAAGCCGGGACCGATGCAGGAAGCGTCGGCCGGCAAGGCGCTGGATGAACTGCACCGATGGGCCGAAGCCCTCAAGCCGCTCCGGGGCTGACGGGCTCGTCAGGCGGCCGGCAGCGGTCTGAGATCGTCCAGATAGCGATCCAGCTCTGTCGCCCAGCCGCGCGAGGCCTTGATGTCGGACTCCTCGGCTGCCAGTTCCAGGCCGGCGCCGATGTCGGTGATGTGCTGGAAACCGAACGCGCCGCCCGTTCCCCGCAGATTGTGCCCGAGCACCGTCGCGGCCGGGAAATCGGCGCGGTCGAGAGCGTTGCGGATGTCGACCACGCTCTGGCGGCAGTTTTCCAGGTAGGCCGGTACGCGCAGGGCGACGCGCGGGCCGGGCGGTAGCGAGAGGGCCTCGGCCTTGACGCGTCTCGCCAGCACCGCCTGCGCCACGGCCGAGAAGTCGAAGATCGCCTGCAGCAGGGTCTCTTGCTTGATCGGCTTGGTCAGATAGGCCGTGCACCCCGCCGCGAGGCAGGTCTCCCGGTCGCCCTTCAGGGCCGAGGCGGTCAGGGCGATGATCGGCGTCGGCGCCAGGTCGTTGGCTTTTTCCCAGGCCCGGATGGCGCGTGTCGCAGAGAGTCCGTCCATGACGGGCATCTGCCGGTCCATCAGCACCAGGTCGTAGTCGCCCGTCCGGAACATCTCGAAGGCGGCCTTGCCGGTCTCGGCGACATCGATCCGGTAGGGGGTGTCCTCGAGATAGGCGAGGGTGATCGTCTGGTTGTCCGGCGAGTCCTCGGCCATCAGGATCCGCAGGCGCGGCAGGGCGACGGCCGGTCCAGCGCCCAGCGGGGCGCTGACCGTCCGGGCGGCGGCGGCCCAGACTTCGAATGGCACCGAGAAGGTGAAGACGCTCCCCTTGCCGACCGTGCTGGTCACGCCGATGCGCCCGCCCATCAACTCGACCAGACGCTTTGAGATGGTCAGGCCCAGCCCCGAGCCGCCGAAGCGACGCGTGGTGGACGAGTCCGCCTGGGTGAACCGTTCGAAGATCTGCGCGAGCTTGTTGCCGGCGATGCCGATCCCCGTGTC
Source organism: Caulobacter sp. FW305-C-30-S16 (assembly GCF_058783025.1). Lineage (NCBI taxonomy): Bacteria > Pseudomonadati > Pseudomonadota > Alphaproteobacteria > Caulobacterales > Caulobacteraceae > Caulobacter > Caulobacter sp. FW305-C-30-S16. The sequence continues at coordinate 1,404,653 of NZ_JBYSYH010000001.1, forward strand.
AGACACCCTGAACCGCAAGGCGGTCGGGACCGCGAGGTCCGGATCAGGTTCGACCTTCAGCGAGACCGTACCCGTCTCGGTGAACTTGATGGCGTTGCCCAGCAGGTTCAGCAGAACCTGCCGCAGCCGCGTCGGGTCGCCCATCAGGTCCTTGCTGACGCCCGGCGCGATCTCGCAGGTCAGGGACAGGCCCTTCTCATGGGCCCGGCCGGCGACCATCTCCATGACCTTTTCCAGGTGATCCCCGAGCGCGAAGCCGGTTCGCTCCAGATCGAGCTGCGAGGCCTCGACCTTCGACAGGTCGAGAATGTCGTTGATCAGGTTGAGCAGATTGTCGCCCGACCGACGGAAGATCTGGACGAAGTTGTCCTGCTCGGGCGTCAGGCTGGTTTTGGCCAGCAGGTCGGCGATGCCCATGATGGCGTTCATGGGCGTGCGGATTTCGTGGCTCATGCTGGCCAGGAAGTCGGACTTGGTGCGGCTGGCGCTCTCGGCGTCGGCCTTGGCCTGTTGCAGTTCGGCCTCGACGCGCTTGCGCTCGGTCACGTCGCGGGCCGCCGCGAATACGCCCTGAAGGGTGCGGCTGCGGTCGTAGAAGGTCGTGGCGTTGTAGGAAACGACGGTCTGTTTGCCGTCGCGGGCCCTGGCGGTCAGCTCATAGTCGGTTACGGACTTCTCGCTGAGCACCCGCTTGATGCCGGCCTCCGCCCGCGCCGGATCGGTGAAGCAGTCCTTGAACGGCGCGCCGATCAGCTCGTCGCGCGTGCAGCCCGTGAGGGCCTCCATCTGCTTGTTGACGTCTGTGATGATCCCCGAGGGGTCGGTGGTCATCAGGGCGTCGATGTTCGATTCAATCAGCGACCGGGTGTAGAATTGCTGGTCTCGAAGCCGCTGGTCCGACTTCTTCTGCTCTTCCTCGACCAGCTTGCGGGCGGTGTTGTCGGTGCCGATCAGCAGATAGCCGATGATCACGCCGTTCGCGTCGCGCAGGGCTGTGACCGACACCACCGCGGGCAGTCGGGTGCCATCCTTGCGGATGTAGGTCAGCTCATAGATGTCCTCGATCCCGCGCGAGGCCTTGAACACCAGGGCATCGAAGCCCGGCGTAATGTCGGTGGCCAGTTCCGCGCTGAGCGTCTGCGCGCGGGCGATCAGCTCCTGGGGGTCGGAGATGTCGGCCGGCGTAATCGAGTTGATGACCTCGCCCGCCGTGTAGCCCAGCATCCGCTCGGCCCCGACGTTGAAGATCTGGATGACCCCGCGGGCGTCGGTCGCGATGCTGGAAAAGTTCGCGCTGTTGAAGATGGCGCTCTGCAGCGCGCCGGCCTTGACGATGGATTCCTCGGTCTGGCCGTCGACCGTCGAGGTCGCGGCCGGTCCTGGCAGGGGCTCCGTGGAGGAGGCGGCCGGTGATTTGGTGATCGGGTTTCCTGACTCGGAGACATGAACTCCGGCGCAAGTCCGGAGCGTACACCCATTGGGCTCAATGGAGCAGCAATTCCAGCGACTGTTCCAGCTGGGCCGGCGTATAGGGCTTGTGCAGGAAGGTCGCGCCGTCGGTGAACTGATCGGTCATGGCGGTCGAGAGCGGCGTTCCGGAGGTGTAGAGCACCCGCAACAGCGGCCTCATGCCGACCGCGCGGTTGGCCACCTCGTATCCACTCTGAACCAGGGCGTGCAGGCGGATGTCCACGAACAGGGCGTCGATCTGTTGCGGGCCAACCAGATGGTCGAGCGCGCTCTCCAGATCGTCGGCCAGCAGGGTCGTGTGACCCAGATCACCAATCGTCCAGTCCGCGACCTGGCGGATGAAGGGCTCGTCTTCGACGATGAGGACTACGGCCACGGAGGGCCGGCCGGCGCCAGGCTGGACATGTCTTCGATTACCCCCCGGGAGCCACCGACGCGATGGTCCCTGGCCAGACCCCGAATGCGCCGGACCGCGATTGGTTCCACGCACGGCGTCGATTTTTCAGGACGGCGAGCGGGCCGCGTCTAGCGGAGGCGCGCCGCCTCATCCGTCGCCCGGATCAGGGCGTCGATCACGCCGGGTTCGGTCGAGGCGTGGCCAGCGTCCCAGATGATGTCGAAGCGGCTCTCGGGCCAGGCCTTGTGCAGGGCCCAGGCGCTTTCCAGCGGCGTGACGACGTCAAAGCGGCCCTGGACGATCCAGCCGGGGATCTTGCGGATCTTCTCGACCTGCTTCAGCAGCCAGCCGTCCTCGGGGAAGAAGCCGCGGTTGGCGAAGAAGTGGCATTCGATGCGGGCGAAGGCGATGGCGAAGTCGACCTCGTTGAACTTCGGAGGCCTGGCCTCCGGGCCGCGGATCGAGATGGTGTCGCCCTCCCACTGGCTCCAGGCGGCGGCGGCCTCGGCCTGGACCTTGCGGTCGGAGTGGACCAGCCGCTTGTGGTAGGCGGCGATCATGTCGTTGCGTTCGCCCTTGGGAATGGGGCCGACGAACCGCTCCCAGGCGTCGGGGAACAGGAAGGACGCACCGTCCTGGTAGAACCACTTCAGCTCGCGCTGGGTCAGCAGGAACACGCCGCGCAGGACGAGCCCCTCGACCCGCTCGGGGTGCATCACGGCGTAGGCGAGGGCGAGGGTCGAGCCCCAGGAGCCGCCGAAGACAGTCCACTTCTCGACGCCGAGATGGACGCGCAGCCGCTCGATGTCCTCGATCAGCGACCAGGTGGTGTTGTCCTCGAGGCTGGCGTTGGGCCGGCTCTTGCCGCAGCCGCGCTGGTCGAACAGCGCCACGCGCCACTTCGCGGGGTCGAAAAAGCGCCGCATGGTCGGGTTGATCGCCCCGCCCGGGCCGCCGTGCAGAACGATGGCCGCCTTGCCCTTCGGGTTGCCGCACTCTTCGTAATAGAGCTCGTGCGGGCCGCCGGTCTGCAGCCAGCCGAAACTGTAGGCGTCGATCTCGGGGTACAGGCTCCGGCGCAAACTGGAGTGACCTGGGGCGGGCGGCGACGCTGAGCGATCCATGGAGCGGTTCTAGCGCCCCCCGGCGGTCGGGGCCAATTACAAACAGGGAGAAGGGGACATGTACCGAAGGTACGTGCCCCCTATGACGGAAACCGCCGGCCCAGCCAGTCGAGCATGATGCGGTTCACCTGTTCGGGCTCTTCCTGCTGGGTCCAGTGGCCCGAGCCGAGCACCAGCTGCTTCTCGAGGTCCGGGATCAGGTTTTCCATGCCGTCGGCGGCCGAGGGCGGCAGAACCGCGTCCTTCTCGGCCATGATCATCAGGCTGGGCTGGCGCACACGATGCTCCAGGCCTTCGGACGCGTGCCAGTTGCGCGTGAAGTTGCGGTACCAGTTGATGCCGCCGGTGAAGCCGGTGCGCTCATAGGTCTCGACCAGCGCCTCGAACTCCGCCTCGGTCATCAGCGTTTCGCGCGGGTCGACCGACGGGTCGTAGGCCTCCAGCATGTCGACGATGGCGAAGGCGCTCGGATCGCCCGGCTTGCGCTCGGTGGCGAAGCCCGCGCTCGGGGCGGCCGGCATGTCCATCGGCCGCTTCATGAAGAAGTTCATCGCCTTGCGGACGTTGGCGTTGAGCACCGCGTCGGCTTCGCCCGGGGTCTGGAAGTGGACGATGTACATCCGCTCGCCCAGCCGCGCGCGCATGATGGCGATGGGGTCAACCGGCGCGCGCTCGTTGAACGGGGTGTTCAGGCCGATCACGCCGGCGACGCGGTCGGGGTGGCGGATGGCCATGTACCAGACGACGAAGCCGCCCCAGTCGTGGCCGACGAAGATCGCCTTCTCGATGCCCTTGGCGTCCAGCAGGGCGATCAGGTCGGCGCACAGGTTTTCCAGGGCGTAGCTCTCGACCTCGGCGGGGGCGTCGGTCAGGCCGTAGCCGCGCTGGTCCGGCGCGATCACCCAGCGGCCGGCCTCCGACAGCGCCTTGATCTGGTGCCGCCAGGAAAACGCCAGCTCCGGCCACCCGTGACAGAACACCAGCGGCACGCCTTCACCCTGCGGTCCGGCTTCGTAGTAGGCCATGCGGATGCCGTTGACGTCGGCGTACTGCACGGGCGGCATCATGGCGGTGATCGCGGACATGTGGCGTTTCCCTGGGTGTGTTTTCGGAATGCTGCCCGGCAGTCGTTGGGGAAGGCAAGCCCGCTTCATTCCTCTCCGCGAAGCGGGGAGGGGGACCATGCGGAGCATGGTGGAGGGGCCGGCGGTGGATTGGCCGGAATGACCGGAAATCAGGATGAGGCCGCTTGCGCCCGCGCTGGCCCCTCCACCGCGCGCTGCGCGGTCCCTCTCCCCACGATGTGGGGAGGATTGAGTTGGAGCGCATCCGTCCCTAAACACGCCCCACCTTGAGCCCGTCCCCCGCCACGCCCCGTCCGACGATCACGCCCTGGGGGCTGGTCATTCTCCTCGGCTCGCTGACGGCCTTCGCGCCGATGTCGATCGACATGTACCTGCCGGCGTTCCCGGCGTTCGGCGCGGACCTCAAGGCGGACGCCGGCCAGCAGCAGGCGACGCTGGCGGTGTTCCTTTTCGGTATGGCGATCGGCCAGTTCCTGTACGGCCCGGCCTCGGACCGGTTCGGGCGGCGCGCGCCGATCCTGGTCGGCATTGCTGTCTATGTCGCCGCCTCCATCGCCTGCGCCCTGGCGCGCGACCCCGACTGGCTGATCGCCGCCCGCTTCGCGCAGGCGCTGGGCGGCTGCGCGGGCGCGGTCGTGGCGCGGGCCGTGGTGCGGGACCTTTTCGACCATACCGAGACGGCCCGGATGCTGTCGCTGCTGACGCTGATCATGGGCCTCGCGCCCATCCTGGCGCCGATGTCAGGGGCCTTGGTGCTCGCAGCCCTCGGCTGGCGGGCGATCTTCTGGTCGCTGGCGCTGTTCGGCCTGCTGTGCGGGCTGGCGGTGTTCTTCCGTCTGCGCGAGAGCCGCTCCGATGCCACCGCCCGGCAGGCGCGTTCGGAGACTCCGCTGCAGGCCTATCGCGTGCTGATCTCGAACCGGCGACTGATCGGCTATGCGCTCGGCGGCGGCCTGAACGGCGCGCTGCTGTTCACCTACATCTCCTCGTCGTCGAACCTTATGATCGAGACCTACGGCTTCACGCCGTTCCTCTACACCGTCGTCTTCGCCTGCAATGCGTTCGGCGTGATCGGCGCAGGGCAGGTCAACCGGATGCTGCTGCGGCGCCTGAACCCCGACCAGGTCCTGGCCCGGGCCAGCCTCGCGGCGCTGGGCTTCGGCGTGCTGCTGCTGATCGCGGGGCTGACGGGGCTGGGCGGCGCACGGCTGCTGCTCCCGCTGCTGTTCGCCTGCCTGGCCAGCTACGGCCTTATGGCCGGCAACACCATGGCCGGCGCCCTCAGCGTTGATCCCATGCGCGCCGGCTCGACCTCGGCCCTGATGGGCGGTTTGTCGTTCGCCGCGGGGGCGTTTGCGTCGTGGCTCGCGGGCGTGCTGCACGACGGATCGGCCCGGCCGATGGCCGTGGTGATGATGATCTGCCTGCTGGGGTCGAGCGCCGCGCTCTGGGGGCTGGCGCTGCCTAAGAGGGACGCGACCCGGACCTCAAACTAGCGACGTCATGGCCCGAACCGGTCGGGCCATGACGGGATGGGAGGGCGGATGGGCGTCAGGCCCTATCCACGTCCCGTGCGGCCCAGGCCAGGATCGCCCAGCCGGTCAGGAAGCAGAGGCCGCCCAGCGGTGTGACCATCCCCAGCCAGCGCGGCGCGCCGAGCGCCATGGCGTAGAGCGAACCCGAGAACAGCACGGTCCCGCCGAGGAAGAAGGCCGGTGCGAAGCGGGCTCGCTTCGCGCCGATGTTCATGAAGGTCGCGCAGGCCAGCGTCGCCATCGTGTGCATGAACTGGTAGCTCGCGCCGGTCTTCAGCCAGTCCTTCGCGACCGGGTCCGTCACGCCGTGCGCGGCGAAGGCGCCGATGGCCACCGCGAGGAATCCGCTCATCGCGGCGAGGGTCATCCAGGTGCGCCTCGTCCAGCTTTTCACGCCTTACCCTCCGTCACGGTTGCCTAGTCAGGTTGTCATCGTTCACTTTGGGGGCTGTAGGCCCGAAACGCTCATCTGAGAAGCGTCGGCCGTTTGGAGGAGCAAGGCCATGGCGCTGACCAAGGGCGACGATTTCCCGATCCACCAGACGGCGGAGCCGATCGCTTATTCGGGGACCGACCGGAACTTCTACGACCGGTACTTCTTCAACGGCTATCATCCGACGGAGGGCGAGGACTTCTTTGCCGTGGCGTTCGGCGTCTATCCGCACCTGAACGTCGTCGACGGGGCCTTTGTCGTCGTCCGCAACGGGGTCGAGACGGCGCTGCATGTCAGCGGCTGGCTCGGCGACCGCATGGATCTGACCGCCGGTCCGCTGAAGATCGAGATCCTCGAGCCGCTGAACAAGCTGAAGGTGACGGTCGACTCCGCCGAGCACGGCCTCAAGGGCGAGATCATCTTCACCGGCCGCGCTTTCCCGATCGAGGAGCCGCGCTTCGTCCGCCGTCAGGGCACGCGGACCTTCATGGACTACACCCGGCTGACCCAGAACGGCTCCTATACCGGCTGGATCGAACTGGACGGCGAGCGTCGGTCGGTGGACGGCTTCGTCGGCACGCGCGACCGGTCCTGGGGCGTGCGTCCGGTCGGTTTCCGCGACAGCCAGGAGGTCGTGCCGCAACAGCCGCCGCAGTTCTACTGGCTGTGGTCGCCGTCGAGCTTCGAGGACGGCAGCTTCTTCTTCCACAGCAATGAGGACGCCACCGGCCGGCCGTGGAACACGCGCGCGGTCTGGGCGCCGGACGGCGCCGGCGAGGAGGGCATGGAGCATCTCAACGGCGCCGCGGCCATCGAATGGCGCAGCAACTCCCGGCACGCCAAGAGCGCGATCGTCACCCTGACAGACGACTACGGCAAGCCGGCGGGCTCGGTGGCCTTCCAGCCGCTCTATGAGTTCCAGATGATGGGTCTGGGCTACACCCATCCCAAGTGGGGCCACGGCCAGCTGCACGGCCAGCTGACCGTCGAGCGCGAAAACATCGTCCTGGCCGAGGCCGACCCGACTCTGCCGTTCAATCTGCACGTCCAGGCCCTGTCCGACGTCGTCTTCACCGACGCCGCGGGCAAGGTGCGCAAGGGCAGGGGCGTGCTTGAGCAGCTGGTCATCGGCCCGCATGGTCCGTCCGGCTTCGCCGGCCTTCTGGACATGGCCAAGTGACGCTACAGGATCAGCTCGAAGCCTATCTGACCCGCATCTGGGAGACGCCGGCGCGGGTGACGACCATCTCGCGCATCCCCGGCGGGGCCAGCCGTGAGACCTACCGGTTCGACGTCGAGGCCGGCGGCCGCACGCGTGGACTGATCCTGCGACGCGACCCCGTCGGCAGCCTGATCGACACCGAGCGCAAGCTCGAGTTCGCGGCCTTCCGGTCCTTCTTCGGCGTCGGGCTGCCCGTCCCCGAGGCCGTGGCGCTGGAAGAAGACGGGGCCGAGCTTGAGCGGCCGTTCTTCATCATGGGCCGCATTGACGGCGGCAAGGCGCAGAGCCCGTTCACCGTCGCGCCCTACGGCGAGCATGCCCGGGCCATCGGCGAGCAGTTCTATGGCCATCTGGGCGTGATCGCCGCGGCGGACCCGCTGACGCTGCCGATCGCCGAGGCGACGCCCGCGCCGCCGCTCGACGGCTGCTGGAAGGCCGCGCTCGACTACTGGGAAGGCGTCATCGACGCCGACGAAGAGCATCCCCAGCCGATCGTCCGCGCCTGCATCCGTCGGCTGCGCGCCAATCCGCCGCCGCCGGCGCAGAAGCTGTCGGTGGTCCATGGCGACTACCGGACCGGCAATTTCATGCACGACGGCGCCGGCAAGGTCGTCGCCCTGCTGGACTGGGAGATGGCCCACATCGGCGACCCGCTGGAGGACCTCGGCTGGGCCATGGAGCCCCTGTGGTGCTACGGCGAGACCGACCGCGTCTCCGGCATGCTGCCGAAGGCCGACGCGATCGCGATCTGGGAGAAGGCCAGCGGCCTGACGGTCGACCCGGCCGCCTTCGCCTGGTGGGAACTGTTCGCCTCGGTGAAGGGCCAGGCGATCTGGATTTCCTCGGCGAAGGAGTACCGCGCGGGCGGCCTGAAGGACCCGGTGCTCGGCCTTTCGGGCTGGTACACGGCCCGTCGCCAGGACGTCATTCTCGCCGACCGGCTCGCGGCCCTGGAGGCGCTGGCATGACCCCGACCGTTCCTGAACTGCTGCTGGGCAACTTCCTCTGTCTGATGGAGCCGCCGCCTCCCGAATCCAGCGGTGACTTCCTGCAGGCCCGGATCGGCGTCACCGGCATGATCTCGCTGCTCTGCGCCCAGGAAGCCGAGCGCGGGATCGCCGCGCGGGTCTGGGAGAACGGGGCCATACGGGCCCTGCTCGCCGAGGTGGCGGGGGTGTACGGCGAGCGCTTCGCCGATGCGGCGAAGGGCCCGGACGATGACCTGTCGCTGGCCGCGCTGGACGCCTCGAACGCCGCGCTTCGCCGGGCCCTGATCGAGCTGCATATCGCCGTCGAAACGTCGCGGGACGCCGCGCTCGATAAGGCGATCCGCGCGCTCTACGTGAAGGTGGCCGACGCCCGGCGTCTCGACCTGCCGCCGCTGCCGGCGGGGTAGGGCGCCTCTAGCGGCTGACCTGGAATGTCGTGCAGCCCGGCGCGCCGCCGACATTGCCGGCGATGACGACCTGTGACCCGCGCTGCGTCACAAGGCCGGCGAGGTCGACCATGACATAGTCGGCCGGCTGCAGGATCCAGTGGCTGCCCTGCAGGACGATCTGGCCCTGGCTGTTGAGCCGGCCGGTGACAGCATATTTGCCTTCGGGCACGGTCCGGTTGGAGCCGCCCGCCCATTCCGCGCTGTTGAACCGGAACGTGCCGCGGACAAGGCCGTCATAGTCGCCGTCCAGGGTCAGTTCCAGAAACGTCGTCCCCTGGGCGCAGACATAGCCGCCCCGGTACACGCCATCGATGATGTTGGCGTCGACGGCGGCAGCCGGTGTGGCGACCAGGGCCGCCGTAGCGGCGAGGCAGGACAGGGCGAGACGCATGGGGAACCTCCAGGGTTGCCTCCCATCCTCGCGCCGTCTTCGCCGTCCGGCCTCCCGAAAAAAGGGGGATAGGTCGAGGGCTCTCGCGTCTGCTACGAAAACGGGATGCGAAACCCTCTGACGTCAGGTTCGTTTCCCCCGGTATGCGCGGCGGCGCTGGGCGCGCTGCTGCTGGCGGTCGGGCCGTCCCACGCGGCGGGCCAGAAGACCTTCCGGGACTGGTCCGCGGTCTGTGACAATCTGGGAACCTGCGTCGCCTTCGCCTGGCCGAAGGACGAGACCGAGATCGCCTGGCTGCGGTTCGAACGGGCCTACGGTCCCGACGCGCCGGTCAAGGCGGTGCTGGCGGTCTACGCCGAGGATGACCTGGATGTCGGCGGCGGCCCGTGGTTCCTCGACGTCGACGGCAAGCCGGTTCCGGGTCTGGGCGCCCTCTACCCGACGCAGGACGGCAACGGCTTCTGGCGGATGGAGATTCCTGAGGCCCATACCCGCGCCCTGGCCATCGCCGCCCGTGACGGGGCGGTGCTGAAGCTGACCCGCCGCAAGAAGGACCCGCTCACGCTGTCGCTCTCGGGCGGCGGCGCGACGATGATCTGGATCGACGAGCAGCAGAACCGGCTGGGGACGCCGACCGCGCTCAGCAAGGCGCCGGGCGCGGCCCCCGTTGTGATTTCGGCCGGGGTGCGGATCGTCCCGGCTCCGGCTGTTCCTCAGACCGGCCTGCCGGACAGCGTCCCCAAGGCCGCCCTGGCCGCAGCCGGCGAGTGCGAAGAGCCGGGCGACTGGCCGGCGGAGGCGCTGATCGCCCGCCTGTCGCCGGGCGTCGTGCTCTATGCGCCGGTCTGCAGCCGCGGCGCCTACAATGCGGTCTACAGTCTGGTTCTCGCCGACGACCAGGGCCGGGGCGGCCGCCGCATCGACCTGCCGCTGCCCGCCGGCCTCGGCATGGGCCGCATCAGCGACCCGATGAACCTGGACTACGATCCGGCCACGCGCACCCTGACCAGTTTCTCCAAGGGCCGCGGCCTGGGCGACTGCGGCGACGAGACCCACTGGGTCTGGACCGGAGAGGCTTTCCAGCTGCTGCTCTCGCGGGTGATGGGCGAGTGCCGCGGCGTGCCGTACGACGACTGGCCGACGCTGTTTCAGGGCGAGGTTCGCTAGTCCGCCCCGACTCTGATAGCGGAAGCCATGTCACGCGTCGTCCCGCTCGGCCTGTTCTACTGCTCGATCTTCATCGGCACCGGGGCCAGCCTGCCCTACATGCCCGTCTGGTTCCGCGCCCATGGCCTCAGCGGTGCGCAGATCGGCATAATCCTGGCCGCGCCGATGCTCGCGCGGATCGTCATCGCCCCGGCGCTGGCGGTCTGGGCGGACGGCTTCCGTATCCGCCGCACGCCGATGATCCTGCTCGGGCTGGCCGCTGCGGTCTGCTACGGGCTGATCGGCGTCGTCAGCGGCTTCGGCCCCTGGCTGGTCTTCTGGCTGGCCGCGTCCAGTCTGCTGGCGACCCTTATTCCGCTCGCCGATGTCCTGACGATGCGCCGGGCGCGAACCGAGGGGTTCAACTACGGACTGCCGCGCGGCATCGGCTCGATCGCCTTCGTCGTCGCCAACATCGGCATGGGCGGCCTGCTGGCCTGGACCGGTCCGGACCTCGTCATCGTCTGGGTCTGCGTCGCGGGGCTGCTGGCGGCGGTGTCCGCGCGGACGCTGCTGCCGCCCGACCCCGTACACGAGGGCGGCGAACGGCCCGGACGGCGTGATCGCTGGCGGGGCGTGTCGGAGCTGATGCGCAACCGGCCGTTCCTGCTGGCGGTCGTCTCCACGAGCCTGATCCAGGCGACCCATGCCTTCTACTACGCGTTCTCGGCCTTGCTGTGGAAAGGGCAGGGGCTGTCGCCGACGGTCATCGGCCTGCTCTGGGCGACCGGTGTCGCGGCGGAGATCGCGTTCATGTGGTTCCTCGAACCCTGGCGCAGACGGGTCGGGCCGGAGGTGCTGGTGGTCATCGGCGGCGTCGCGGCGCTGGTTCGCTGGACAGCCCTCGCCTTCACGCCGCCGGTCTGGTTGCTGTTCCCGCTGCAGTCGCTGCACGCCCTGAGCTTCGCCGCGGTGTTCATGGGGTCGCTGCAGTTGATCGAGCGGAACGCCCCGCCGCACAGCGCCTCGGCGGCCCAGACGATCAGCTCGGCCTTCTCCGGCGGGCTGGTCATCGGCGTGGCGACCCTCGCCAGCGGGGCGCTGTTCGACGCCGCCGGCGTGCTGGGCTATCTGGGGATGAGCCTGCTGGCCCTGCTGGGCCTGGTCGGCGCCTGGCGGCTGAGCGTCGCAGGACGAAGAGGAAGCGTGACATGAAGCGTCTGGCCGGCCTGCTGGTTGTTCTGCTGCTGGCCGGCTGTGCGCCGCGCGAGGAGGACGCCCTGGCCCGCGCCGTCGGCGGCCTGCGCGGCCAGCTGATGGTCCCGGTCAGCGGCGGCTATGTCCGCAACGGCGTCGGAACGATGGTCCGGCTGAAGGACGGCCGGCTGTACCATCTGGTGAGCCGTCATCGCCGCCAGGACGGCGTTTCGAGCGATCACTGGCCGGCGGACATCGCGGCGATGATCTCCTCGGACGAGGGACGAACCTGGACGAAGCCCCGCATCGTGTTTCGCGGCCCGGGACCCAGCGCCGTCCAGCCTGGTCTGGCGCGCCTGGCCAATGGCCAGCTCGGCGTCAGCTACAGCCGCATCACCGACGGCGAAAAGGCCTTCAAGGTGTTCCGCTGGTCATCGGACGAAGGCCGAACCTGGTCGGACGAGATCGTGATCGGTCCTCGCGACGGCTACTGGACCAGCGCGCATGATCGGCTCGTCGTGCTGTCGACCGGGCGGATCGTGATCCCGCTTCATGTGATCGTCCGGGGCGTCCCGGGTCAGATCGCCACCCGTGTGGGCTGGTCCGACGACCACGGCCGGACCTGGTCCGTGTCGCCACAGACGGTCAACGTCACCGGGATCATCCGCAACAATCGCGGCCCGACCGGCCTGCCGAGTTTCTGGGAAGCCAGCATCGTCGAGCGCAAGGACGGCTCGCTCCTGATGCTGGGCAGGACCCTGGCCGGAGGGCTCTACGCCACGACCTCGACCGACGGCGGCGCCCGCTGGACGGAGCCGACGCCGACGACGCTGGTCACGGGCGGCTCGCCCGGCAACGTCGTGCGGCTGCCGGGTGCGGAGGGCATCCTCATGGTGATCTGGAACCGGTGCTGCCTCAGCCCCGACAGCGCGCTGATGGGCCGGCGGCTGACCCTGTCCTCGGCCGTCAGCCGCGACGGCGGCCAGACCTGGGGCGGGATCCGCGATATCGAGGCGATCGCCCCGGTGGGCCGGGTCGAATATCCCTCGATCCTGATCTCGCAAGGCAAGGCCTTCATCACCTATCGCGTCATCGGCCGGCCGCTGCCGATCGCCGGGTCGCAGGAGTATCTGGCGGTCCTGCCGCTCTCCTGGTTCGATGTCGAAGCACAGTTTCACCGTCCCGAGACCGCGATCAACAAGGCTCCGCCGCCGGCAACATGACCAAAACTTCATGCGCCCGGGAATTGCAGCCGCACAGCGTCTGACGGATAACGTCGCTATCGCAAGTCGGGGGACGGCTCGGTGCAGACGCTGCTCGAGATCATCGCCACCATCGTGGTCTGGGCCGCATCGCTCGTCTTCTCCCACCTGGGGATCGAGGTCGATCTCACGCGCCCGTCGCACAGCGAACGCCCGGCCGCGGAGCGCGCCGCGCGCGAGCCCGGCGAAACGGCCGCCGCGTCGGTCGCCGAGGATTGTCCTGACGCCGAACAGTCCCGGATTCGCCGCGTTTGAGCCTGCGCGACCGTCCGTCACGGGGCGGACGTTAACGAAACCTTTTCAAGGCCTTTTCCCGCGCGAGTTTCACCGGTAGGTTTCTCCCAGCGGGCGAGGTTGGGGCTGGCAGTCGCGCGCAGAGATATTCCATCGGCCCAGCAGGACCACGACCCGCGAATGACGGCCAGGAATACGCGCTCTCCGTTTGATTTTTCCAGGGCGTCGCGTGAAGCGCCGCCGCCGAAGATTGTCATCCAGGCCGAGTCCGAGCTTGAGGCGCCGCCCGCCGTCGAGGCCGAGCTTGAGATCGTTCAGGCGCCCCTGACGGTCGAAATGACCGCCGAGGACACCGCGCCGCCGACGCCCGCGCGCAACCCCGATGCGAACGCCGAGCCGCCCCTGCCGCCCGCGGTCATGGCCCGGGCCGAAAAGTTCAAGGAACCGTCCAGCAGCCTGATCTGGATCGGCGCGTTCCTCGTCAGCGCGCTTTGGGCCGTGGCGCCGGTCGCCTTCGCCCTGGGATGGAGGTGGAAGATCGAACCGCTCGGCGAAGATCCCCTCGCGCTCGGCCTGTTCGCGGTGCTGGCCGTCGGCCCCGCCGCCCTGGTGTTCGTCGGCGCCTATGCGCTGGTGCAGGGCCGCAAGCTCTCCGCCGAGGTGCGTCGCGCCCGCGAGACCACCGCGCGTCTGCTGGGGCCTGCCGCCATGGCCGCCGCCGAGACCGGTTCGGTGATCGAGTCGGTGCGATTGCAGATCGACAGCGCGACGGGCGCCGCCCACGAGGCGCGCGAGACCATGCTGGCCCTGCGCCAGGCGATGGCCGAAGAGACGCAGCGTCTGTCCGAGGCCGCGGCCCAGTCCGCGCGCACCGCCGCCGAACTGGCGACGTCGCTGGGCCATGAACGCGAGGGACTCAGCGCCCTCAGCGGCGAGCTCGACGCCCGCGCCACCGCCGTCGCTGACAGCATCACAAGCCAGGCCCGGATGGTCGCCGAGGCGTCCGATCTGGCCGAGACCCAGCTGCGCGAAGCCGAGGCCGCCCTGGCCGCCCGCGCCGCCGATCTCGCCGCCGCCGCCGGTGAAGCCAGCGACGCCGCCCGTGTCGCCGGTGAGGACCTGGCGCGGCAGGTCGCGCGTCTCGAGACCGCCGGCGTCGGCGTCGGCGACCAGATGCGTCTGGTCGAGGAGGGGCTTACCCAGCAGCGCGCCGGTCTGGTCACCGTCGCCCACGCCCTGCGCGCCGATCAGGAAGACTTCGCCGCCCTGGCCGAGAGCCGTGCGGCGCAGCTATCGGAGTTCATGGTCCACGCCACCGAGGGCGCGACCAATCTTGGCGAGCAGGCCGCCCGCGGCGCGGAGGCGCTGCGCCAGCTGATCGCCGACGCCGCGGAGCGGTTCGAGGCCCTGACCGAGCATGCCCGCGCCGAGCGCGAAGCATTGGGCCACGAAGCGTCCCAGGCTGTGACCCTCGTCGGTCAGGCCGCCGCCCGCGAGCGGGACGGACTGGAGTCTGACCTGAAGTCCGCCATAGAGCGGCTGGGCTCCGCCGCCCAGGCCGCCCGCGAAGTCGCCGAGGGCCATGCCGACGCCGCAAGCCGTCGGGTCGACCAGCTCAGCGAGGCCGCCTTCGCCGCGCACCAGAAGGCCGATGCGGTCTTCGAAGCGCGTCTGACCGAAGCGCGCGACCTGATTGAACAGTCGGCCCAGATGGTCGAACAGGCCGGCGCCGCCACGGCTGAAAAGCTGGTCCAGGGGGCCGCCGTCGCGCGTGGGGCTCTGGCCGAGCTCGGTCAGATGCTCGGCGAGGTCGACGCCCGCGCCTCGCGCCTGCCGGACGCCGCCCGCGCCCGGGTCGAGGAGGTCCGCGTTTCGGTCGAGCAGAGCATGGACGACCTGCTGGCCGCCGCCCGTCGCGCCGCCGACGAGACCCAGTCCATCGACGCCGCGTTCCAGGAGCGGGTGCGCCGCAACTACGACATGCTGAGCGAGGCCGTGAAGGTCATGGGCGTCGTCGCCGGCGCGGCCGGGAACGCCGCGCCCGCCATCGCCGCCGCCAGCCGCCCCGCGCGTCCGGCGCCCGCGCCCGAGCCTTCCACCGCTGACGCCGCCGGCCTGCGCCCGCGCCTGAAGCTGACCCCGACCGCCACCGACGAGGAGTTCCGCAGCGTGTTCGACGCCGCCGGCGGGCGGACGCCGCCTGCGGCCCCGGCGCCCGGACCCGGTGAGGCCGGCTGGAGCTGGAAGGACCTGCTGACCTCGATCGACAGCGACGAGAGCGACCCCGAGAGCCTGGCCGATCGCATGGCCGCCGAGATCGCCGCCATGGGCATCGACCCGGCCGCGCTGCTGCCCCGCAACCGGATCGACGAGATCGCCGCGGCGGTACAGACCCGCGACGCCGAGGGCGCCCGCGAGGTGATCCGCCGCCTGGCGCCCGCCGCGATCCGCCGGCTGGTGCGACGCCTGTTCTCCGACGCGGCCATGCGCGGCCAGACCGAGCGGTTCCTGCAACGCTTCGGCGGCATGCTGGACGAGGCGGCCGAACGCGACCGCAGCGGCCTTCTGGCCGGCACCCTGCTGGCCTCCGAAGGCGGCCGCGCCTACCTGCTGCTCGACGCCGCGGTGGGCGACCTCGGCTAAGGCGAACCCGCTTCGCGACACCGGTGTCATTGCTTGTGGTGAACGGCCGGCTTTGACATAAGGACGGCTATGTCACGTCCCCCGAGCCTGCAGATTCCCCGGTCCGCTTCGGGCCCGACCAGCCGTCACGTTCGTCAGAACGTCAAGCTGATGGACGACCTCCTGCTGGAGGCGATCCGCTATCTCGACGGCGAGGACGCCGCGGCGCTGGTGGGCAGCGCGCGCAAGGCGGCGGCGGAGGGTGGCGACGCGCCGCACCTGGGCTTCCTGTTCAACGCCGTCACCGCCGACGAGGGGATGCTGCTCGCGCGGGCCTTCGCCTGCCACTCGATGCTGGCCAACATCGGCGAGGATGTCGCCGGTCGGCGGCGTCAGGCCGAGGACGAGGGCCGGAGCGGCGCGGCCCGCACGGTCGCGGGCGCGCTCGAGGCGCTGAAGCTGTCGCCGGACGCCCTGGCCGACCTGAACGTCGTGCCGGTGCTGACCGCGCACCCGACCGAGGTCCGCCGCCGGGCGCTGGTCGAGCGCGAGGCCGAGATCTCGCGGCTGATGTCGCTGCGCCGGCACCACCTGCCGCCCGATCTGGACGCCCGCATTCGTGAAGGCCTGTTCCGCGAAGTCGCGCTGCTCTGGCGCACCCGTCTGCACCGGCCCGAGAAGATCACGGTGCGGGACGAGATCCGCAACGCCCTGTCGATCGTCCGCACCTCGATGCTGCCGGCCCTGATCGATCTCTATGAAAGCTGGAGCGAAACCCTCGGCGAGAGCGGCGACGTCCCGCCGGTCCTAAAGCTCGGCAGCTGGCTGGGCGGCGACCGCGACGGGCATCCGGGCGTGACGGGCGAAACCCTGAAGCTGGCGCTGAGCTCGCAGGCGCGGGTAATCCTCGACGTCTATGCCGCCGAGGTGCGCCGTCTGTGGTCGGGCCTGGCGATTTCCGATGTCTACGAGGGGGCCTCGGAAGCCCTGCTGACCCTGGCGCGCATGTCCGATGACGCCTCGGTGCACCGGGCGGACGAGCCCTACCGGCTGGCGCTGGAGGTGATCTTCGACCGCCTCTGCGCCACGTCGCAGCTGCTGACGGGCGCCCCGGTCGCTTTCGCCACCGAGCTCTCGACGTCAGCGCCCTACGCCGGGCCGGAGCGCTTCGTCGCCGATCTGGAGACGATCCGCACCTCGCTGGCGAGCCACGGTGGGGAACGGCTGGTCGGGTCGCGCCTGGTCACCCTGCTGCAGGTGGCGCGCGTCTGCGGCTTCCATCTGCTGGCCATCGACATGCGCCAGAACGCCGACGTGCATGAGCGGCTGATCGCCGAGTTGGTCACGCAGTCGGGCCAGGACATCGACTATCTGGCGCTCGACGAGGACGGCAAGGTCGCCCTGCTGCTGGCCGAGATGGCGCACCAGCGTCCGCTGCGCTCGCCGTTCGCCGCGTACAGCGAAGAGACTACCCGCGAGCTGGCCACCCTGGAAGCCGCGGCCGAGGCGGTGACCCGCTACGGCCGCGCCGCCATCGGCGGTTATGTGGTGTCCAAGACCGCGACGCTGTCGGACATCCTCGAGCCGCTGGTGCTGCTGGCCCAGGTGGGTCTGGTGCGGGGCGGGGCCAGGCCGCAGGCGCTGGTGCAGGTCTCGCCGCTGTTCGAGACCATCGAGGATCTGGAAAACGGCCCGGCCGTGCTGCGTCAGTGGCTGGAGCTGCCGATTGCGCGATCGATGCTCGGCGACCGGCCGGTGCAGGAGGTCATGGTCGGCTATTCGGACTCCAACAAGGACGGCGGCTATGTCGCCTCACGCCGCGGTGTGGCGCGCGCCGCGACCGCGCTGGCGGCTGAGTGCGACGCGCTGGGCGTCGGCCTGCGCATCTTCCACGGCCGGGGCGGATCGGTCGGGCGGGGCGGGGGACCCGCTGCCGAAGCCGTGTTGGCCCAGCCTCCGGGGACGGTGCAGGGCCGGCTGCGGATGACCGAACAGGGCGAGATGATCGCCCGCCGCTACGGCGACCAGCCGACCGCGCGACGCAATCTCGAAAGCCTCGTCGCCTCCGTCCTGATCGCCACCAACGACCGACGCGACACGGCGCCGACCCCGGCCGCCACTACGGCGATGGACGCCCTGGCCGCGGGGTCTTTCGCCGCCTACCGCGCCCTGGTGTACGAGGCGCCCGGCTTCACCGACTTTTTCTGGGGCGCCACGCCGATCGGCGAGATCGTCCAGCTCAACATCGGCAGCCGCCCGGCCTCGCGCACCGCCAGCCGACGGATCGAGGACCTGCGGGCCATCCCGTGGGTGTTCAGCTGGTCACAGGCGCGCTTCATGCTGCCGGGCTGGTACGGCTTCGCCGGCGGCGTCGCGCGGGCCGGTCTGACGGTTCCGCAGCTGGCGGACCTGTCGGGCGAGTTCGACGTCTTCGCCGCCCTGCTGTCGAACATGGAGCTGGCGCTGGCCCAGAGCGACATGAGCATCGCCGCGCGCTACGCCGGCCTGGCAGCGGATGTGCCGAGCGCGAGCGCGATTATGGACACGATCCGCGCCGAGCATGAGCGGGCGGTCGAAATCGCCCTGTCGATCCGCGGCGGGACCCAGTTGCTCGACGACCGGCCGGACCTGCAGGAGTCTGTCGAGCTGGCGGCCCAGACGGTCGACCCGCTGAACTACCTTCAGCTTGAACTCCTCTCGCGCCGCCGGGCGGGGAATGAGGACGAGCAACTGAGGCTGGCGATCCAGCTGACGGTTGCCGGCGTCGCGGCGGGACTGCGGAACACGGGCTGAAATAATCCTCTCCGCGAAGCGGGGAGGGGGACCATGCGAAGCATGGTGGAGGGGCCGGCGCCGGACCATCCGAACAGACCGGAATTCAGGATGGGGCCGCTGATGTTCGTGCCGCCCCTCCACCGCGCGCTGCGCGGTCCCCCTCCCCACTGCGTGGGGAGGATTGACTAAAGGTCGGCGTCCCGTACTGCATCCTCAAAACAAACGCACAAAGGGAAGCGCAGCCATGGCCCTCGACGCCGAGACCCGGGACCAGTTCATCGACACGCTGCGCCGGTTCGTCACCGAGCGGCTGCGGCCGCTCGAGGCCCAGGTGGCCAATGACGACAAGGTCCCCGAGAGCATCATCCAGGAGCTGCGCGACCTGGGTCTGTTCGGCATCTCGATTCCCGAGGAATACGGCGGCCTCGACCTGTCGATGGAAGACGAATGCCTGGTGGTGTTCGAGCTCGGCCGCACCAGCCCGGCGTTCCGGTCCGAGATCGGCACCAACGTCGGCATCGGCAGCCAGGGGCTGGTGATGTTCGGCACCGACGAGCAGAAGGCCAAGTGGCTGCCCGGCATCGCCTCGGGCGAAACGGTGACATCCTTCGCCCTGACCGAGCCGGAAGCCGGCTCCGACAGCGCCGCGGTGCAGACCCGCGCGACTCTCGACGGCGCCGACTACGTGCTGAACGGCTCCAAGCGCTACATCACCAACGCCGGCAAGGCGGGGCTGTTCACCGTGATGGCCCGCACCAATCCGGACGTGAAGGGCGGGGGCGGGGTCTCCGCCTTCCTCGTGCCCAGCGACCTGCCGGGCATCACCGTCGGCAAGCCCGAGAAGAAGATGGGCCAGCACGGCGCCCAGATCCACGACATCACCTTCGACAACGTCCGCGTTCCGGCCTGGAACCGCCTGGGCGCCGAGGGCGAGGGCTTCAAGGTGGCCATGCAGGTGCTCGACAAGGGGCGTCTGCACATCGCCGCCCTGTGCGTGGGCGTGGCCGAGCGGCTCATCGCCGACAGCGTCGCCTATGCCGGCGAGCGCAAGCAGTTCGGCCAGGCCCTGGCCCAGTTCCAGCTGATCCAGGGCATGATCGCCGACATGAAGACCGAGGCCATGGCCGCCCGCGCCCTGGTCATGGAGGGCGCCCGCAAACGCGACCGGGGCGAAAACATCGTCCTGGAAGCGGCGGCGGCCAAATACTTCGCCTCCGAGATGGTCGGCCGCGTCGCCGACAAGGCCGTGCAGATCTTCGGCGGCGCCGGCTATGTCGCCGACTACGGCATCGAGCGGCTTTACCGCGACGTGCGCATCTTCCGCATCTACGAGGGCACCAGCCAGGTCCAGCAGATCGTCATCGCCCGCGAGACAATGAAGCGCGGCGGGTAGGCGACCGCGCGAGACCTGCCGGTCCGGTATTGGCAAGAAAAGCCGATAGACCCTGATTATTGCACTACCGGCTGCCCGTCGGTTCGTGAACCTGCCTCATCCGTACGGGTCAGGCGGGACGACCCGCTGCGCTGACCCTGCTCCGGCCGTGATGACCCCGTTTTGCAGTCCGCAACTGGTCCGGCGGCGTAGGGGCGACACGTGCAGCATTTCCTTTCTCGCTCGGCCATGGCCGTGGATGAAGCCGGCGCGGGCGCCGGCAGTGACCCCGCCCTGGCGACAGGCCTGCCGCCCGCGACCTCGATACCCGATGCCGCCCCACTCGACCCGAAAGGTGGCGGCGACCAGCCCCAGGGCTTCGCCGGAACCGGCGGGCCGAGCGTGGGCTTCACGCCGACGGTGGTGCAGACGGGCGGGGAGATTCTGGTCAATACCGCCACGGGGGGCAATCAGAATGGTCAACAGATCACCGCCCTGTCGAACGGCGGGTTCGTGGTCACCTGGACGGACAACAGCGGAACCGCGCCCGACACGGACGGCGGCGCCGTCCGGGCTCAGGTGTTCACCGCCGCCGGGGCCATGGTCGGGACCGAGATCCTCGTCAACACGGCGACGGTCAGCGACCAGTACGGCTCCCGGATTACCGCCCTGTCTAGCGGTGGGTTCGTGGTCACCTGGCAGGACTACAGCGCGACCTCCTCTGACACAGAGGGCGCCGCCGTCCGGGCGCAGGTGTTCACCGCCGCCGGCGTCATGGTCGGGGCCGAGATCCTCGTCAACACGACAACGGCCAGCGACCAGAACGCTCCCCAAATCAGCGCACTGTCGAACGGCGGGTTTGTGGTCTCCTGGCAGGACGGCAGCGAGAGCGCTGGCGACACCTCTAGCGGCGCTATTCGGGCGCAGGTGTTCACCGACGCCGGAGCCATGGTCGGGACAGAGATCCTCGTCAACACCACTACGAACAGTGTCCAGGGATCGCCCCAGATCACCGCCCTGTCGAACGGCGGGTTCGTGGTCACCTGGGAGGACTTCAGCGGAACCGCGCCCGACACCTCCGGCTACGCCGTCCGGGCGCAGGTGTTTACCGCCGCCGGGGCCATGGTCGGGACCGAGATCCTCGTCAATACCACCACGATCAGTTATCAGGTCTCTCCTCTGATCACCGCCCTGTCGAACGGCGGGTTCGTGGTCACCTGGATGGACTTGAGCGAGAGCGTCGGCGACACCTCCAGCAGCGCCGTCAGGGCGCAGGTGTTCACCGCCGCAGGCGCCATGGTCGGCACCGAGATCTTCGTCAATACCGCCACGACCAACGGCCAGACTGGTGCCCAGATCACCGCCCTGTCGAACGGCGGGTTCGTGGTCACCTGGGAGGACTACAGCGCCACCGCCCCTGACACCTCCGGCTCCGCCGTCCGGGCGCAGGTGTTCACCGCCGCCGGGGCCATGGTCGGGACCGAGATCCTCGTCAACTCGTCAACGGAGGATTACCAGTACGTTCCCCAGATCACCGCCCTTTCAAATGGCGGGTTCGTGGTCACCTGGGCGGACAGGAGCGGGATGGCTCCTGACTCTGGCGAAGCCGTCCGGGCGCAGGTATTCACCGCCGCCGGGGCGATGCTCGGGACGGAGATCCTCGTCAATACGACTACGGACAGCTTCCAGATCGCTCCCCAGATCACCGCCCTGACGAACGGCGGCTTCGTGGTCACCTGGCAGGACTACAGCGGGACCGCCCCTGACACGGAAGGCGTCGCCGTCCGGGCGCAGGTGTTCAACGTGGGGCCGACCGCCGTCGAGCAGGTGGCGCTGAGCCTGAAGAATACCGGTTTCACGGTCAGCGATCCCGACGCGGGCGATGTGCTGGCCGTGACCCTCTCCACCACCTATGGCCTCCTGACTGTCACGGCCGGAACCAGCGGCGCCGTCGTGACGAACTCCGGCACGGCCAGCGTCACGATCACCGGCACGGCCGGCGAGATCACCGCCCTGCTGAACACCGACGGGACCAGCACCGTCAGCTTCAATGCCGACACCGACACCCCGCCGGCCTCTGCGACGATCACCCTGGCGGCCGACGACGGAGCCGGCGGCACGGCCTCGACCAGCCTGATCCTGCCGATCCAGGACACGGCCGAGGGCTCGACTACGCCGACGGCCGGCGACGACACCCTGACCGGCACGGGCGGCAATGACACCCTCAGCGCCCAGGGCGGCGCCGACACGGTCAACGCCGGGGACGGCGACGACACCGTCGACGGCGGCGATGGCGATGACGTCATCGATGGCGGATCAGGGAACGACTACCTCAGGGGCGGAACGGGCGCGGACGCCATGACCGGCGGGACCGGCAACGACACCTACGTCGTCGACAACGCGGGCGACACCACCGACGAGACCGGCGGCGACGGGATCGATCTGGTGATCAGCCGGATCAGCTGGACCCTGGGCGCGGCCATCGAGAACCTGACCCTCGGAAACGGCGGGACCCTCAGCGGGACCGGCAACGCACTGGCCAACACCGTCACCGGCAACAGCGTCGCCAACACCCTCGACGGCCTGGCCGGCGCCGACACCCTGAACGGCGGCGGCGGCGACGATGTGCTGAACGGCGGCGATGACAACGACACCCTCGACGGCGGGACGCAGGACGACAGTCTCAACGGCGGCGCGGGCGACGACCTGATCATCGGCGGCGCGGGACACGACAGGCTGAGCGGAGGCCTCGGCGTCGACACGATGCGCGGCGGCGTCGGCAACGACACCTACGTGGTCGATGACGCCGGCGATGTCGTGGACGAAACCGGCGGCGACGGCGTCGATCTGGTCATCAGCCGGGTCGGCTG
>NZ_JBYSYH010000002.1:0-587339 GCF_058783025.1 Caulobacter sp. FW305-C-30-S16
TTTACTCGCCGGCCTCAGCGCACGCTGAACCACAAGATCGAGCCCCCCGGTGGAAACGCCGGGGGGCTTTTTCTATGCGGACGGGGGCGCGGGCTCGCGAAGGCCCGCCAGGAGGCCGACCCCCAGCCAGGCGCCGATGATCGGGCTCATGCCGAGTCCCATCAGCGGGACCGGAAAGGCGCCGAGGAACGGCGTCGCCGCCCAGAGCAGAAAGCACAGTCCCAGCGCGGCGCCCGCCAGTCGCTCGGTTGGAGACCCGCGCAAACCCCACAGGACGGGCAAAGCGGCAACGCCGGCGAGCAACAGGCCCGCCGCCGCGGCGAGCCATGGGGACAGACCGAGGGCCAGGCCAAGGATGCCCTCCACCTCGGCGATGGGCTCCAGCGGATCGGGGCGGAACCAGGCCATGCCGGCAAGCGCGGCGGCAATCCCCACCACCAGGGCCATGCGGACGGGAGCCCGACGAAAGGCCGCGAACGCGACAAGCACGGAGACGGCCGCCAGCGTGGTCGCCTGGGATGCATCCGGCTGAACCACGAGCAGCACCAGGGCGGCGAGGCCCGCCACCCACGCGGACGCGCTTGTCGTGCACAGAACCGCCAGAGCGACCACCGCGGCCGGCAGCAGCAGCATCGCGACGTTCAGATGAAGCGGCCCGAGAGTCACCCATCGATGCACGTCCTGGACGCCGGGCCCCAGCAGGGACGCCGCCAGCCCTGCCGGCGCGGCCCAGAGGGCCACCTGCAGGACGTCGCGCCGCTTCAGGGCGGACAGGCCGGCGGCTGCGAGCGCGCCTGCGATCCATGCGCCAGCGTTTCGCGCGCCCGCGCTGGCGGGAGCCCCGCTTTCGACGCTGACGAAGACGCCTGCGACGACGAGAGTCAGGGACAGCAGGCCGAAGGCGATGAGCAATCCGTTGCGCGTCTTCACTAACGACCCTCTCGAGGCGCGCCGCCGGGGCGCATGCGTCGGACCGTCTGGCGGCGGCCATCGGGCAGGCTGACCTTCGCCGATCGCCTGTTGTCACGCCAACCGGTGAAAACGTGAACCCCTCCCGCCGTTCAAACGCTGACGTAGCGTCGCGCGCCGGTTAAGACAGGACCTCGCCCGCAAAGGAGCCGTCATGCCCGCATCCGCCCCCGTCCTTGTCCTTCTCGGCGGCGCGGGCGATCTGGCGATGCGGATGCTGCTGCCGTCGCTCTATCACCTGGAACTGGACGGGCTGCTGCCGGAGGGGCTGCGGATCATCGCTGTGGGCCGCGCCGCCGGGGACGCCGACAGCTATCGCGCCGAGGTCCGCGCCGATCTGGTCGCCCGCGACATTCTCGAGGACGACAGCTGGGCCCGCATGTCGGCCCGGCTCGACTACTGCTCCGCCGACGCCGGCAAGTCCGAGGGCGCGGCGCTGCTGGCCGAACGGATCGGTCCGCACGGCGACCTGGTGTTCTTCTACGCCCTGTCGCCCAGCCTGTTCGCGCCGGTGACCGAGGCCCTGCAGTGCGCCGGCCTGACCGGCGAGCGCACGCGGCTGGTGCTGGAAAAGCCGATCGGCCGGGATCTGAAGAGCTCGCGGGAGATCAACGCCGCAATCGCCGCTGCGGTGCCCGAGAATCGGGTGTTCCGCATCGACCACTATCTGGGCAAGGAGACGGTCCAGAACCTGATCGCCCTGCGCTTCGCCAACACCCTGTTCGAACCGCTATGGACCAGCCGCAGCATCGACCATGTGCAGATCACCGTGGCCGAGACGCACGGCGTCGGCGACCGCTGGCCCTACTACGACGACTACGGCGCGATCCGCGACATGCTGCAGAACCACATGCTGCAGCTGCTCTGCCTGGTGGCCATGGAGCCGCCGTCGGATCTGGAGCCGGACGCGGTGCGCAACGAGAAGGTCAAGGTGCTGCGCTCGCTGCGGCCCTTCACTCGCGCCTCGGCCGCCAGCGACAGTGTGCGCGGCCAGTACGGCGACGGCGTCGTCGATGGTCAGTCGGTGAAGAGCTATGAGAGCGAGGTCGGCCGGCCGTCCTCAACCGAGACCTTCGTCGCCCTGACCGCCTGGATCGACAACTGGCGCTGGGCCGGGGTGCCGTTCTTCCTGCGCACCGGCAAGCGGATGGCCGAGCGCTGCACTCAGATCGTCATCCAGTTCAAGCCGGTGCCCCACTCGATTTTCGGCGGGGCGGGCGCGGACGACCTGGTGGCCAACCGGCTGGTGATCGAGCTGCAGCCGGCCGAGGACATCTCCCTGACCATCATGAACAAGCGGCCGGGGCTGACCCAGGACTCCATGCGCCTGCAGCCGCTGCCGCTGTCGCTCAGCCTCGCCCGCGCGCTGGGCGAGGAGGGCGGGCGTCGGCGGATCGCCTATGAGCGGCTGCTGCTCGACGCGATGCGCGGCGACCAGACGCTGTTTGTGCGCAATGACGAGGTCGAGGCGGCCTGGCGGTTCGTCGACGGTGTGGCCGACGCCTGGGTGGAAGCCGGGATGACGCCCAAGCCCTATCCGGCGGGATCGTGGGGGCCCGGCGGGGCCTTCGCCCTGATCGAGCGTTCCGGCCGGTCGTGGAATGAATAGCCGCCCCGAGATCGAGGTCTGGGACACCGCCGAGGAGGCGGCGATGGCGGCGGCCGAGGCGATCGCCGACTGGCTGCATGCCGGACTGTCGGAGAACGACCGGGCCAGCTTCGTCGGTACGGGCGGCTCATCGCCCGGACCGGTCTACGACCTGCTCGCGACCCTGCCGCTGCCGTGGGCGCAGATCAGCGTCACCCTGTCGGACGAGCGGTGGGTCGCGCCGACCTCGCCCGACTCCAACGAACGCCAGCTGCGCGAGCGGCTGATGGTGGGAGAGGCGGCTGCGGCCCGCTTCATTCCCCTCTGGTCGGACGCGCCCACGGCGGAGGACGCCGCCGACGCGGCGGAGTTCGCGCTCGAGGATCTGTTTCCGGTCGACGTGGTGCTGCTGGGCATGGGCGCCGACGGCCATATCGCCTCGTTGTTTCCCGGCAGCCCGGCGCTGGAGGAGGGGCTCGACCCCTTCGGCGGCAGCCTGGTCATCCCCGTGCCCGCCGGCGATCCCGCGCCGCCGAACGAGCGGGTCAGCCTGACGCTGTATGCGCTGAAGCAGTCATTCCTCACCGTGGTGCTGATCCGCGGCGAGGCCAAGCGGCGGATCATCGAGGATCGCGACGACCTGCCGATCCACGCGTTGTTCAGGGCGTCGGACATGCCGGTCCGCGTGATCTGGTCGCCCTAGCCGATGGACAAGCCCATGCACCCCGTCGTTCTGGAGGTCACCGCCCGCATCGTCGAGCGCAGCCGACCCACGCGCACCGCCTATCTGGCCCGCATCGCCGCGGCGCGGGATGACGAACCCGGCCGCGCGAAGCTGAGCTGCGCCAACTGGGCGCATGCCTTCGCCGCCTCCGAGCCCGGCGACCGGATGAGGGCGCTCGACCCGAAGGCGCCGAACCTCGGCATTGTGTCCGCCTACAACGACATGCTCAGCGCCCACCAGCCGCTGGAGCGCTATCCGGCCCTGATCAAGGCCGCCGCCCGCGAGGTCGGCGCCACGGCCCAGTTCGCCGGCGGGGTGCCGGCCATGTGCGACGGCGTCACCCAGGGACGGCCGGGCATGGAGCTGAGCCTGTTCAGCCGTGACGTGATCGCCATGGCCGCGGGCATCGCGCTCAGCCACGACGCCTTCGACGGCGCCCTGTTCCTCGGCGTCTGCGACAAGATCGTGCCGGGCCTGACCATCGCGGCGCTGAGCTTCGGGCACCTGCCGGCGATCTTCGTGCCGGCCGGGCCGATGGCGTCGGGCCTGCCCAACGCGGAGAAGGCTCTCGTCCGCGCGCTGTTCGCCGAAGGCAAGGCCAGCCGGGCCGAACTGCTGGCCGCCGAACAAGCCAGCTATCACGGCCCGGGCACCTGCACCTTCTACGGCACAGCCAACTCCAACCAGATGCTGATGGAGATGATGGGCCTGCACCTGCCCGGTTCGGCCTTCATCCATCCGGGCACGGACCTGCGCGACGCGCTCGTCGGAGCCGCCGCGAAGCGCTGCGCCGCCATCGGCCCGCGCTCGGACGAATGGACTCCGGCGGGTCATGTCGTGGACGAGAAGGCGGTGGTCAACGGCCTGGTCGGGCTGATGGCGACCGGCGGGTCGACCAACCATGTACTGCACCTGGTCGCCATGGCCCGGGCAGCCGGCATCCTGCTGCGGCTCGAAGACTTCGACGCCCTGTCCGGCGTCACGCCGCTGCTGGCGCGCGTCTATCCGAACGGCGCCGCCGACGTGAACCAGTTCCACGCCGCCGGCGGCATGGCCTTCGTCGTGCGGGAACTGCTCGGGGCAGGGCTTGTCCACGACGACGTGCTGACGGTCGCGGGGCCGGGACTGCGCCGCTATCTTCAGGAGCCGCACCTGGAAGACGGCGCGCTGGTCTGGCGCGACGGCGCTGCGGAGAGCCTCGACACGGCCATCCTGAGGCCCGCCGGCGACCCGTTCGAGCGGGAAGGCGGCATCCGCCAGTTGGCCGGCGGTCTCGGCAGGGCGGTGATCAAGGTGTCAGCCGTACGGCCCGAGCATCGGACCGTCCGCGCGCCCGCGGTGGTCTTCGAGACCCAGGCGGCCTTCCAGGACGCCTTCAAGCGCGGCGAGCTCGACCGGGACTTCATCGCCGTCGTCCGGTTCCAGGGGCCGCGCGCCAACGGGATGCCCGAACTGCATGGTCTGACGCCGATCCTCACCGTGCTGCAGGACCGCGGTCACCAGGTCGCCCTGGTCACCGACGGGCGCATGTCGGGCGCCTCGGGCAAGGTGCCGGCGGCGATCCATGTGACCCCGGAGGCCGCGGCCGGGGGCGCGCTGGCGCAGGTCCGCGACGGCGACATGATCCGCCTCGACGCCGCCGCCGGCGTCCTGGCGATCGAGGCCGATCTGCAGGGCCGCCCGCTGGCGCCGACCCCGGTCGGCGGAGAGGGCTATGGCCGGGAGCTGTTCAGCGTCTTCCGCCGGGCCGTCGGGGCGGCGGATGAGGGGGCCTCGCCCCTCTGGTAGGCGCTCGTCGCGGGTCGCCTGCGACGAACGGTCACGGCTCTGTTCGCGCAACGCCGATCGCGAAAGACAGCGACGAACAGGTCTCCCGAGCGGCGGATCCGACGGGGCGAACCGCAATGACGGCGGGGCGGTCGCCCCGCCGACGCGCGTCGGCATCAGGCTGTTTGCGTCTCTGAAACCCTTGAGTTGCAAGGCTGCAATAGTTGGACGGTGTTATGCGAGTCCGGTTGACGCACGGGCAGATCATACCGCATCATCGAAGAATATTGGCTGGCTGGGCTTTGTGGTTCGCGTCCTGAATGTGAACCCGAGGGGCCCCGCCGGCGGGATGAGCCTTTGAGGGGGCTGGTTGACGCATCTGGCGTGCACCAAGAGCGGGTCTGCAGACCGGGCGGTCAACGCCCGCCGGAGCGACTCGCCCTCAATGTCTCTGAACCCGGATCTTCCGACCGTGTCGCGGTCGGACGAAGCGCATGTGTCTACGTCATCCTCAGGGGGTCCGTAGCGCTGGCGATAACGCCGTAACCGTCACACCAAGACAACAAAGACGGGACGGCTTGGGAGATAACAGGGAGGGTTAAATGCGGAAAATCGGATATCTGGCCGGGGGCTCTGCTCTCGCCATGGCCTTGTCGTTGGGAGCGGCCTCGTCCGCCTTTGCACAAGAGCCGACGGAAGTTGAAGCCGTCGTCATCACCGGCTCGCTGATCGCGGGCACGCCGGAAGACGCGGCGCTGCCGGTCGACGTCATCGGCGCCGAAGAACTGGCCAAGCAAGGCTCGCCGACCACCGTTGAACTGCTGAAGGGCCTGTCGGTCTCCAACGGGGTTCTCGGCGACACCAACCAGTTCGACTCCCGCGCCCAGGGCTCGGAAGGCTCCGGCTCGGTCAACCTGCGGGGTCTCGGCCCGACGCGCACCCTGGTGCTGATGAACGGTCGGCGCCTGCCGGTTAACCCGTTCGCCCTCGCCGGGTCGGGCGCGGTCGACACCAACATCATCCCCTCCGCCGCCATCGGCCGGGTCGAAGTCCTGAAGGACGGCGCCGCGGCCACCTACGGCTCGGACGCCATCGCCGGCGTGGTGAACTTCATCACGCGGACGAACTTCGAGGGCCTGGAACTCAGCGCCAGCTACAAGTCGATCGACGGCTCGGACGGCGACTACACCGCCAGCTTCGTCTACGGCTGGCAGGGCGACCGGTCGAACATCATGATTTCGGCCGGCTGGCAGCACCGCTCGGAACTGAGCGTCACCGAACGCGACTGGGCCAGCCTCGACTATCTCGAGAACCCTGAAGGCGGCTGGTCGGCCGCGGGCAACCCGTCGACGATCATCCCGCTGGGCGCGACGACGACGGCCTTCCGCGATGACCAGTGCACCCCGCTCGGCGGCTTCTCGGGCTTCAGCGGCACCACCCCGGTCTGCTACTGGCAGTACAACCAGTTCGACAACCTGGTGGAAAAGGAAGACCGCTTCCAGCTGTACGGCGAGTTCAACGCCGACCTGACGGCGACGACCAAGCTGCACATCGAAGGCCTCTACGCCAGCACCGACGTGCCGGAATGGAAGACCTCGCCGTCCTACGCCCTGCTCGCCACGCCGACGACGCCGTCGACGCTGGTGAACGGCCGTTACTATGTGCCCGGCACCAACCCCGGCCTGATGGCCTATGCCGCCGCTCACCCCGGTACGATCCCCGGCTACACGCTGGCGACCGGCGCCGCGACGAACATCCCGACGGCGGCCTTCGCGGCCGGCGCCCTGATCGTGGCCAACCGTCCCTATGCGATGGGCGGCAACCCGATGTTCGACTACGGGGCCTCGCTCGGCTCGCGGAACTTCGAAGCCTATCGCGTTTCGGCCGACCTGAAGGGCGAATGGGAGAACGGGATCAACTGGGACTTCTCCGTCACCTACGGGGAAGAGCGCGGCAACCGCACCGGCTACGACATCGTGGTCAACCGCTATGCGCTCGCCCTGCGCGGCCTCGGCGGCGCCAACTGTAACGGCATCGTGGCGGGCAACGCCGGATCGACCTGCGAGTGGGC
Organism: Caulobacter sp. FW305-C-30-S16; assembly: GCF_058783025.1. Lineage (NCBI taxonomy): Bacteria > Pseudomonadati > Pseudomonadota > Alphaproteobacteria > Caulobacterales > Caulobacteraceae > Caulobacter > Caulobacter sp. FW305-C-30-S16. Next base: position 7,120 of record NZ_JBYSYH010000002.1, read on the forward strand.
CAACCCCTTCTCGAACTCGATTCCGCGCAACGCCCTGACCGGCCAGGGCGGGGCCACGTTCAACCCCGCGCTGGCCAACAGCGCCGCGCTGACCCGCTGGTTCTTCCAGAAGCTCGAGACGGAACAGACCAGCGGCCTGTTTGTCGTCGAGGGCCTCTTCAGCGGCGATCTCGGCTGGGAACTCGCCGGTGGCGAGTCCAAGTGGGCGTTCGGCATGCAGTACCGCCGCGCCAGCTTCACCTCGCAGTACAACGACTTTTCGAACCGGGCGAAGAACCCCTGCCTCGACACGCCGATCAACGGCTCGACGACCTGTGCGGCTCCTCAAGGGCCGTTCTCGTTCCTCGGCGTCGGCAGCGAAGCCGACCTGAAGCAGGAAGTGAAGTCGGCCTTCGGCGAAATCATGCTGCCGATCACCGACAGCCTGAATGCGACGATCGCGGCCCGCTACGAAAGCTATGAAGGCGATGTCGGTTCGACCTTCGATCCGAAACTGTCGGTTCGCTGGCAGGTCGTTGACAGCTTCGCCCTGCGCGGCTCGATCGGCACCACCTTCCGGGCGCCGCCGCCGGTCTCGCTGAACAGCGACTTCGTGACCTCGCTGCAGTCTGTCAACGGCACGTTCCGCGCCGTCGACATCTACGGCAACCCGGGCCTGTCCCCGGAAACCGCCACGACCTACAGCATCGGCGGCATCTTCGAGGTCGGAGCCTTCAAGGCGACGGTCGACTACTGGAACTTCGACTTCCAGGATCCGATCACCACCGATCCGGTGGGCGCCATGGTCAGCAACCTGTTCAAGAATGGGATCGCCACCGGAGCCCTGCTGAATTGCAGCGCGATCTATGACCGCTTCACCTTCAGCACCCCTGTGCCGCTGACCTGTGCGCAGCGTAACGACCTTATCGCCGGCGGCGGCGGCGCTGCCGCCGCGTCCGGGGCGATCACCCGCGTGCGGACCGAAACGGTCAACGGCGCGGGCGTGAAGACCTCAGGTATCGATGTTCTGGCGGACTACACGATCGACGACTTCCTGGGCGGCAGCCTGACCATCGGCGGCAGCGCCACGTACGTGATCGAGTACGTGACCGAAGCCACCGACGTCGCCGGCGTCACCGTTGCGCCGTCCTTCGACGCGGTCGGTCTGCTCAACTACCAGACCACGGCCTACCCGCTGCCCCAGAAGAAGGGCAACATCTACTTCGAGTACAACACCGGCCCGCACAACCTGCGTCTGACCATCCGTTACGTCGACGGCTACCTGGACCAGCGCGGCGGCTACACGGGAGCGGGAACTGGCATCTTCTGTCCCAATACCGTCCCGGTGGTGGGCCAGTGCACGGCGTCGTACAAGGACACCACGGGCGCAGTCGTGGCCGTTACGGAGGGCCGGAATATCGACTCCTTCGTCACGAGCGACCTGACCTACCGGGTCTTCCTGCCGTGGGATGCGACCGCCACGGTCTCCGTCGACAATATGTTCGACGAAGATCCCCCCTTCGCCCGTCTGGACCTGAACTACGATCCGTTCACGGCCAGCGGCCTGGGTCGCACCTGGAAGGTCAGCCTCACCAAGAAGTTCTGATCCTTCCCGGTCACGGGACAACCTTCAGGGGCGGCTTCGGCCGCCCCTTTCTTTTTGTCCGCAGGGTCGCCGGCGAAAGGCCCGCGTCAGCGGGTGAACACACCCAGCAGCAGGGGTCGGGCGAACTGCGCCGCCGCCTCGTCGGGCGCAATGCCCGGAGACCATGCGCCGAGTGAGGCCGCGGCGTTGAGCATCGAGCTGAGCATGTGGGCCGCAACGAGCGGGTCGACGGGACGGACCGAGCCTTCCGCGATGCCGTCGGAGATCATGCCGGCAAAGCGGTCCGAGACCCTGTTGTAGCGCTCCACCGTTTCCTGGCGGAGTTCCGCCGGCAGGGCGGTCATGGCCGAGGCGCGGAGCAGCGGCCCCTGATCCGAGAGCTGGAACTCGACCAGCGCCGCGCTCGCCGCCGCCAGCCGGGTCCACTGGTCGCCGGGCAGGTCGCGGGCGGCCAGCTGGATATCGCGCATCACGCTGAAGGTCCGCTCGAAGCATTCGGCGACCAGATCATCCTTGGCGTCGTTGTGGTGGTAGAAGCTGCCCTTGGTGACGTTCAGCTCGGCCGAGATGTCCTCCACGGACGCGCCCCGGTATCCCTTGCGATTGATCAGCCGCGTCGCGGCGACGAGGAAGGTGTCGCGGGAAATGTCTGCGCCTCGCGCTTCGGCCGGCGTCGGGAGGGACGGCGGATCCCAGGGCCGCGCGCCGACGGCCAGCCCGCCGGACAGGATGTCGAACATCCGCTCTTTCAGGCGCGGATAGTCCTCCACGTCGTAGCGTCGCAGCCAGGTCACGGTCCAGAACGCCTGCTCCAGCAGCAGGTGGGTCCGCGCGGTGATGTCCCGGCGGTCCAGGCCCGCGAACTCGGGGTCGTCGAAGAACCCGCGAATGTTGCGGAACAGGTTGTTGAAGGCGTCGCCGACTTCGGTGCGCAGCGGCTCCCTGAGCGCCCGCATCTCGCTGAAGGCGACGATCGCCGGGGCTTCCTTCAGCCGGATGCGGCGAACCAGGTCGAAATAGAGCTCGAGAAACCGCGACAGGCGGGCCCGGGCGCCGGACACCGCGGCGGCCTCCGCCGCCAGCCCGTTGAAGGTGTCGATCCCCCGCATGAAGCAGGCCGCCGCCAGATCTTCCTTGCGACGGTAGTAGTAGGTCACCGACGTCGTGATCAGGCCGACCTCGGCCGCGACGTCGGCCAGGGTCATGCCCTTGACCCCCTGACGATTCAGGATCGTCGTCGCGGCGTCGAGAATGGCCTCCTTCTTGGCGGCATAGCGCGCGGTGGCGGCGCTGCCGGTCCTGGAGACGTATGCGGTCACGCGACCGACTCTTCCGCGAAGACCTTCTTGAGGTCGGACTTCATGATCTTGCCGTTTGCATTGCGCGGCAGGGTTTCGGGCCAGAAGGCGACCCGCACGGGCGCCTTGAAGGCGGCGAGGCGCTCCAGGACAAAGGCGCGCAATTCCTGTTCCGTGGCCTGGGCCCCGGGCTTCAGCGTGACGACCGCGCCTGGCTCCTCGCCCAGAGTCCGGTGCGGAATGCCGATCAGCGCCGCATCCATGACGGCGGGATGGTCGTACAGGACGTTCTCGACCTCGATGCAGTAGATGTTCTCGCCGCCGCGGATCAGCATGTCCTTGGCCCGGTCGATGATGAAGCAGAAGCCTTCTTCATCCAGGCGCGCCAGATCGCCCGTGCGAACCCAGCCGTCGACGAAGGTCTGGGCCGTCGCCTCGGGCTTGTTCCAGTAGCTGCGCAGGACCATCGGACCCTTGCACCACAGCTCTCCAACCTCGTTGGGACCCAGCTGCCGGAACGGTTCGTCGACCGTCATGATCTTCATTTCGCCGACAGCGGGCGCGACGCCGCAGCTGTCCGGACGGTGTTCATAGTCCTGGGAATTGTTGTTGGTGAACGTCGCGCTGGTCTCGGTCATCCCCCAGCCGTTGCCGGCCGAGGCGTTCGGCCAGACTTCCTTGATCCGCCGCACCAGTTCCGGCGCTGACGGCGCTCCGCCGTAGGAAATGCTCTCGATCGTCGACAGGTCGAAGTCCGCGCGTCGCGGATGTTCGATCAACTGCCAGGCGATGGTCGGCACCCCGCCCGTCGCGGTGACCCTTTCGCGCTCGATCAGGGTCATCCCCTCAAGCGGGTCCCATTTGCGCATCAGCACCAGGCGTCCGCCGTTATTCAGCGCGCCGCACAGCGTCGCCGAGCAGCCGGTGACGTGGAACATCGGCACGACCAGCAGGGTCACCCGCTGCGGCGCGTTCGGGTCAGGCGCGGGCGGCGTCTCGCCGCGACGCAGGAAGGCCCGCGCCAGCGCGGCGCCGGTGGTCATGACATTGGTCGTCATGGTCCGGTGCGTGCCAAGGGCGCCCTTGGGCTTTCCGGTGGTGCCGGAGGTGTAGAAGATGGTCGCCGGGTCATCCGGCAGGATCGGCGTCGTCGGCAACGCCAGGTCAGGCAGATCCGCCCAACCGTTCACCGGTCCGATCACGGATTCGAGGTGACGGACGCGCGCATCTGCGAGCGGTCCCTCCTGCCTGCACACATAGACGGTCTCGACGGCCGGGCAGTCAGGCAGGTGCTCGAGGATCCGGTCCAGCCGTTCGGGATCGACGATGGCGACCCGGGCTCCGGAATCCGCAAGTCCATACTGCAACTCCGCGCCCGTCCACCATGCGTTCAGGGGCGTGACGATGGCGCCGAGGCTGGCGGCGGCGAAGAAGGCCACCGGCCATTCCGGCAGGTTGCGCATGACCAGCGCGACGCGGTCGCCCTTGCCGACGCCATCCGCGGCCAGTTGCGCGGCCAGGGTCGCAACGGCGCGATGGAAGCCCTCGAAGGTCGCCCGATCGCCGTCATAGACAAGGAAGTCCCGCGTCGCGAACGCCCGTCCGTTGGTCACAAGATCGCGCAGGGTCGCCGGGCAGTTCTTCCAGACCGTCGTCAGGACACCGTCGATCAGCACCGTTTCGGTCTCGAAACGAGAGCCCGGCGCTGTCAGGATGGCGTGGCATTCTGCGATGCTGCGGGCGGGCCAGACCATGGGCGTCCTCGAAGGCTCCTGTTGGGACGCCAATCTAGAATACCCGGTATGGGCGGGGAAAGGCCGTTCCGGCCGTTGCGGCGACAACGGGACCGATTCTGGCCCCTCAGGCCGCCGCTTCCTGCTCCGACTGCGCGACGATAGCCGCGATCTGGGCGATCAGCGCCGCCGGCGACAGAGGCTTGGCGACGATGCCGTTCATGCCGGCGGCCCGGTAGGAATCGGCCTGATGCGACATGGCGTTGGCGGTCATCGCCAGGATAGGCGTCAGCCGGGCGGGTTCAGGCAGCTCCCGGATGCGGCGGGTCGCTTCCACGCCGTCCATCACGGGCATCTGGATGTCCATGAAGATCAGGTCGAAGGCCGCCCGCGAGGCGGCCTCTACGCCCTGCTGTCCATCGTCGGCGGTCTCGACGCTCGCGCCCAGCTGTTCAAGCATCCGGGTGGCGATCAGGCGATTGGTCGGATTGTCCTCGACCACCAGGACCCTCAGACCGTCGAGCAGGCTGTCTGCGTGACCGGCGGATGCTACGGCGGCCTGCACCGGCGGCGCCTCGATCTCGATCCAGAAGGTCGACCCCCTGCCGAGCTCGCTGTCGAAGCCGATCTCGCCGCCCATCAGTTCCGCCAGCCGCTGGCTGATCGCCAGGCCGAGGCCAGAGCCGCCGAACCGGCGTGTCGTGGAGCCGTCCGCCTGGTGGAAGCGCTGGAACAGGTCGGACCGCGCGCCGGGGTCGATGCCGACCCCCGTGTCGGTGATTTCGATGCGCAGGCGGCTGCCGACCCGGCTCAGGTGCGCATCGACGCCGCCCTGGAGCGTGAACTTCACGGCGTTGCCGATCAGGTTGAACAGGATCTGGCGCAGACGCACCGGATCGACCGACGCCCAGCCCAGTTCGGTGTCGGCGTGGGTGCTCAGCCACAGGCCGCGTGCGGCGGCCTGGGGACGCAACAGGCCGGCGACGCTGTCCATCAGGGCGACGGGGTCGGTCGGCTCGGGGGAGAACTCCAGTCGGCCGGCCTCGATCTTCGAGAAATCGATCACGTCGTTCAGCAGCTCGGCCAGCATCTGGCCGCAGCCGACGGCTTCCTCAAGCAGTTGCCGCCCGTCCGCCGTCAGGTTCTCGCCCCTCAGCAGATGCAGGACGCCGAGCACGCCGTTCATCGGGGTGCGGATCTCGTGACTGATGTTGGCGAGGAACTGCGCCTTGGACTCCGCGGCGGCAAGCGCCGCATCGCGGGCCCTGGCCACTTCGCTGACGTCCTGGGTCAGGCCCAGCACATCCCAGCGACCCGAGGCTCTCTGACGCAGGCCGCGCCAGGCCGCTCGCAGGCTGGCCCATCCGCTGTCGCCGGCGCGGAAGTGCCGGTACTCGACCACGCGCGGTTCGCCCGTAGCCAGGGTGTGGAAGAAGGCCTCGCCGACGCGTCGCTGGTCGTCGGGGTGGATCTCGGAGGTCATCTCGTCGGCGGTGATCGTCCGGCTGCCGGACGCGCCCGGGGCGCCCGGCCGCGAGAGGTCTGTGTCGATGTCGTAGAGCCCGGTCTCGGGATCGAAGCGCCAGACGAAGATGCCGGCCGCCTCACGCAGCAGGTCGTTGGTGCGCGCCGCGTCGGCGCTGTCGGCGATCCGGCGGTGTTCGTCGGTGACGTCTTCGAGCACCACGATGGTCGCATCACCCGCCCCGCGTTTCACCCGGGAGCGAACCCACAGGATCTCGCCGTCCCGGCGCAGGAGGCGGTGTTCGGCGCGGGCCTGCCCGTCGGAGATCAGCGTGGTGATCAGGTCGCGTACGATCTGTCCGTCGCCCGGGTGGATGAAGTTCTCGATCGGCCGGCCGACGGTCTCTTCAACCGACCAGCCCGACAGCTCGGTCCACGCGGGATTGATGCGCGAGATCGAGCCGCCGCGAATGAGCACGAAAATGTCGACCGAGTTCTGGAAGAACCAGCGCGCGGCCTCGATATCCAGCTCGGTCGGAGCGTTGGTTCCGGCTGGCCCGGTCATTTTCCTACCCTTGTTTTGCCTGACCTTGCGGCAGGTTTGGTAAAGTTTGGGTTGCGACATACCGACGGTTCGATAGTTCGAATGAAGCGCTACCAGGAGATGATGCTGTGACCAAACCCGAAAGCCTGGGCTTCTCGTCCGAACGTCTGGCCCGGATCGCGCCGTTCCTGACGGAGCGCTACATCGACACGGGCAAGCTGCCGTGCGCGCAGGTGCAGGTCTGGCGGCGCGGAAAACTGGCCTACGACACGGTGCTGGGCCAGGCCGATCGCGAGCGGGGCAAGCCGCTGTCGGCGGACTCGCTGTTCCGCATCTACTCGATGACCAAGCCGGTCACCTCGGTCGCCTTCATGATGCTGGTCGAGGAGGGCAAGGTCGCGCTCGACGAGCCGGTGGCGAAATACGTTCCGGAATGGTCGAACCTCGGCGTGTTCGCCGCGGGCACCGACGCGGGCTGGGCGACCACGCCGCCGAGCCGGCCGATGATGATCATCGACCTGCTGCGCCACACCAGCGGCCTCACCTACGGCTTCCAGATGCAGGGCAACATCGACGCCGCCTACCGCAAGCTGAAGGTGGCCGAGGACCTGCGGTTCGGGACCCTCGACGAGTTCATCGCCAAGCTGGCGACGATCCCGCTGCAGTTCTCGCCGGGCGACGCCTGGAACTACTCGGTCAGCACCGACGTGCTGGGCTACCTCGTGGGCAAGATCAGCGGCGTGCCGTTCGAGCAGTTCCTGCAGGACCGCATCTTCGGCCCGCTGGGGATGGCCGACACCAGCTTCACCGTGCCGGCCGAAAAGGCCGCACGGCTGACGGCCTGCTACGCGGCCGGGGTGCTGGGGTCCAAGGCGGTCAAGCCGGGCGCGCCGGCGCTGCAGGACGACCCGACCACCAGCCCCTACCTGCGCGAGACCGGCTTCCACTCCGGCGGCGGCGGGCTGGTCAGCACCGCCGACGACTACATGAGGTTCGCCCGCATGCTGCTGAACGGCGGCGAGCTGGACGGCCAGCGGCTGCTGGGCCCCAAGACGATCCAGCTGATGGCGTCCAACCATCTGCCCGGCGGCAAGGACCTGACCCAGATGTCGAAGTCGCTGTTCAGCGAGGCGACCTATGCCGGCGTCGGCTTCGGCCTTGGCTTCGGCGTGACCGTCGATCCCGCCGCGACCATGCTGGCAGGCAGCAAGGGCGACTTCTTCTGGGGCGGCGCGGCCAGCACCTTCTTCTGGGTCGATCCGGTCGAGGACCTGGCCGTGGTGTTCCTGACCCAGCTGCTGCCCTCGTCGGCGTATCCGGTCCGACGAGAGCTTCGCACGCTGGTCTACGCGGCCCTTACGGAGACGGGTTCGTAGCCCCGTCTTCGGCGGCCTGGGCGCGGGCCTCGATATCCCTCACGGTCGCCTCGTGGCTTTCCCTGGTGATGTTGTAGGCCTGCAGGATGATCACCGAGAGCAGGTAGAGCCCGCCGACGACCGGCATGTAGACCATCAGCAGCTTGGCGATGATCTCCGGCGGCACCTCGGACGGCTTTGAGCCGACCGGGAAGGCGACGACCGACAGGATCCAGCCGGCGACCATCACGCCCACGCCGCTGACCGCCTTCTGGATCAGGCTGGTGAAGGCGAAGAACAGGCCCTCCGACCGGCGGCCGGTGCGCTGCTCGCTGTACTCGACCACGTCGGTCAGCATGGCGGTGATCAGGATCGAGGCGGTGATGCCGAACACGCCGCGCACCAGGCCGTCGAGGAACAGCCAGGGCACGATGACCGGGATCTGCGTCCCGCCGATCATGTCGCCGTTGTCGGGGAAGACCCCCAGCAGCCGCAGGACCAGCGGCAGGAAGCCGATGAACACGCTGAACAGCAGCAGCAGGCCGCCGGCCTTCTTCTTGCCGGAGCGTTTGGTCAGCATCGGCGCCGCCGCCAGGGCCGCGGCCGAGGCGAAATAGGCGTCGATCTGCAGCACGCCGGTCCAGAAGGGCGTCAGCTCCCAGACATAGGTCGAGATGTAGAAGGCCAGCGAGAAGCCCACGCCGGTGGCGACGGAGGCGACCAGGCCGACGGCGGTGATGGTCAGGAAGGGGCGGATGTTGAGGGTCTGGAACACCTCCTTGCCGACGGCCAGCAGGGGGCGCTTCTCGCGTACGGGCGCTTGCGGCATCCAGGGGATGAACCGGTGCGTGCCGGCCGCCGAGATCAGGATCGACAGGAACATCAGCACCGCGCCGATGTAGCCATACTCGACGTAGGCGGCGGGGTTCAGCTGGCCGACCGGATACTCCGGCGTCGCCTTCATCAGGAACCAGAACATCGCGATGGTGAGGGTCAGGCCACCCCACCAGCCGAAGAAATAGCGCCAGCCGACGATCTTCGACCGCTCGGTGTAGTCGTTGGTCAGCTCGGCGGACATGGCCGAAGAGGGGATCTCGTAGAGGGTGATGAAGGTCCGCACGATCACGGCGACCACCACCAGGTACCAGAACAGGTGCGCCTGCTCCCAGTGGAACGGCGGGTTCCACAGCAGCAGGAACGACAGCGCCACCGGCAGGGCCGAGGCGTACATGAACGGGTGCCGCCGGCCCCACCGGGATTTGAAGTTGTCGCTGATGTGGCCGATGACCGGGTCGATCAGGCAGTCGATCAGCATGGCGGTCATCACCGCTGAGGCGACGAGCGCCGCCGGCAGGCCGACCACCTGGTTGTAGAACAGCAGCAGGAAGACGCGGAACCCGTTGTCCTTGATGCCGTAGGCGATAGATCCGAAGCCGTAGATCGCCCGGACCGCCACGCCCACCTTGGGCCTTGGGCCCTCGCCGGCGACGTGCGTCCCCATACCCCCGCCTGACGGCGACACGATCCCGGTCATCCATTCGTCTCCCTGATGGCCGCGGTCTTGGCGCCGCTGAGCGGATTCGAAATTGGGGTATGGCCGCGGGGGGAGTCAATCGGGGCGAGGGGTGTGGCGGGAGATTTGGGCGCAATCCGCTCCCGCGAGAGAGAGGAAGGTGGGAGATGACGCCGCCGCTCCCGCATGCTCTCCTCGCCGCATGCCGACGCCGGAGCTTCTCCAGACCTGGATCCTGCCGGCCCTGCTGGGGCTGGGGCTGGCCGCCGCCACGGGACTGCGGACCTTTTTGCCGCTGCTGCTGGTCAGCGCGGCGGCGCGGTTCGATGTGTTCGGGCTCGATCTGCATGAGAAGGTCGCCTGGCTGGAGGGCACGCCCGCGCTGATCGCCCTGGCCGCGGCGACGGTGATCGAACTGGTCGCCGACAAGGTGCCGATCCTCGACCATGGCCTGAGCCTGCTGGGCACGGTCACCCGGCCGGCGGCGGGGATCCTCGCGGCGGGGTCGGTGTTCGTCGGGGTCGACCCGGCGGTCGCGGCCATCGCCGGGCTGATCATCGGCCTGCCCACGGCGCTCGCCTTCCACACCGCCCAGACAGGCACGCGGCTGGCCAGCACCGCGACCACCGGGGGCCTCGCCAACCCGATCGTCTCGGTGGTCGAGGACGCGCTGGCCGTCGCCATGGTGATCATCGCCCTGGCCGCCCCGATCCTCGTGCCGCTGGGACTGATCCTGCTGCTGGCGGCCATCTGGCGGATGGTCCGCGCGGCGCGGGCGCGGCGGGCGGCGACGTAGGCGTTTCGGACGGAGCAAGCGATGAGCTTTCAGGCCTACCTCGACAACATCCAGGCGAAGACCGGCAAGACCCCGGCCGACTTCAGGGCGATGGCCGCCGACAAGGACTTCGCCGACGCCGCCGGCCTGCGCCCCGGCGTCAAGGCCGGCCAGATCGTCCAATGGCTCAAGGACGACTTCGACCTTGGGCACGGCCACGCCATGGCGATCGTGGCGCTGCTGAAGGGGAAGACGGGGTAGGGGGCTGTTCTCCTTCTCCCCTTGCGGGAGAAGGTGGCCGCGTAGCGGCCGGATGAGGGGTCTTCCCCGGCCGGTCAGTGGTGTGGGACAGCGGCGCCGGTCATCGACCCCTCATCCGACCCTGCTCCGCAGGGCCACCTTCTCCCGCAAGGGGAGAAGGGATCGCGCCCTTGATCTCATGCAGGCCAGCGTGCCGGACGGTCCAGGTTGGTCAAGGGCAGGCCCTGCGGGCCTGTCGCTCCGCGACGCGCAGCGCCCTTGAGCAACCTGGTCCGCCCGGCGATCATCTCGGCATGAGATTAAGGGGTGGGTTGGTGAGGAAAGTATGCACCTACCGCTTCCGTAACTATAAGTAGACTAACTGAGTTGGGAAAGGCGCACGCATGGCAGACGAACCTCTTAGCCGCTGGGACGAATTTCCGCAGATCACTCGAATTTGGAAGACTAAACGTGCGCGCTTCGCAGCTTCCGATCGTTTGCGCAGAAAGGCCGAGGCAGGGTCGTTCGCAATTGCTCTAATGTCACTGTATGTAGTGGCGCTATCGATAGCACCAAAGTTTCTTGGTGATCTGTGGGAGGGCGCGAAAACAGACTCCTTCGGACTTATAAGCGCGCTAGCATCCATCTTTATACTGATACTCTCAGTCCGGGACAATGCGCGGGAGAATTACGTTAGGTCCCACTATATGCATGACAATGCGCGGCAGATTAATCAGATCTACCAAGATTATGATGGCGCAATTATCCAGCACGGGCTTGGCGGAGCGGAGCCCGACCATGAGTCATTCCGTTGCCGATACCAAGAAATGGTGGACAAGTGCCCCTTTAATCATGATCCGATCGACCATGATCGCGTTCTAATCGAAGCTAAACCAGAGACGTGTAGCCGATGGTGGGCGCTTCTTTTTCATGATTTCAGGGTGTTGGGGGATATATATTTAATTCCGGCGGTTCTGATTTTGGTTCCGATAGCACTTACCGCCGCTTCAGTGATCTATTTGCCCACAGTCAAAGTTGGCTAAAACCAACTGTATTCAAGTCGATCAACAGTGAGGCAAACTAGATTGTCGAACTCGGATCATAGGCGCTAACCGAAGAGTCCACCGGTGCCCGTACCTGTTTTTCGGTCGTCGCGCGCCCTTTCGGCAGACACCCGAGCCCAGGTTACATAGACATTCCGAACGCGAGCATCGAGCACTTCATAGGGCAGGAGATCAGCTTCGCTATGAAACTCAACGCGAATACCTCGCGTCATTCCGGTACTCGGAAATTGGATGATTGCCAGGCGGGCGGTCGCTAGATCTGGATGTCGTTCGCGGATCCAGAGATGCTGCATTGAATAGACGATCTTTCGGACCGACTGATTAGAGATGCCGTGTTCTCGACGGTGATCAAAGTAGGGAACGAGGAGCCCATTGCCATCCTCTATTACCACGTCACTCCAGTAGCGAACCGTCTCTCCAATCCCGATCGGAAGACGGCCCATCGGGAATTTCGCCGCTGTCCAGCCGTATTCCCCAGCGGCATCAAACAGGACCTTGCCCACCAAAACGTTCGCCGATGCTTGGATTTCGCCACGCTTCGAGGCCGCTCTGATCTGAGTTTCAATCTTCCGCCACGGGAGAGGCGCGAGAGCTCCCAACAGCGGGGTTTCCGCGCCCAGAATGTCTGAAGTCGACCCGCGAACAGGATCATATGACCACGCGCCCCCGCCGGCATTATAGCCACGCAATGCCTGTTCCAGCATCGGCTGGTCAGTCAACGCTGCAAGCCTAGCGAGGTCAATTTCCGATAAGCGGCGTGTCTTCATTGGGCTCCCCGGAGCGCGCTTGCGCGCCGACCGACACCTTTTGGTGCTTGAAACATTCCAAGGTCACAGTGTCGGAGATTCTCAGGCCGAGCGCAACGGATGTTTTCGCTTTGTTCACAACGGTCGCCCAGGGCCCTTTTGGCGCGTGGGTTATGTCCACAAGTCGTCCAGGGCTCAGGTGTCCGTAGGACCTCAAGACATCGCGCAGCTGTTGGCGAACCTCTAGGTCATCGGGCAGCTCAATGGCTTGGGTGGATCCCGTCATGACGTTTCTAGCGACAGCCCGGACCTGGATCGCCCTTCCAGCTTCGCCCTTAAACGCCTGATAGACGGCCGGATGCACCGGCCCATAGGTCCACGCCTCAAAAGCTCCTTGCACGAGCGGTGTGCCGGTTCTGATGAGAAAATGACCGTGAGCGAAATACAGCAATTTCTGGAGGGCGAGATTGCTGATTGGGATCGGCCCGCCATCCTCATTGGCGGCCAAGTCCAGCAGGAGATTGGCCACGGCACGTGGATCGTATGGTGGCTTACTCATGGTCCATTCACCCCTGTCGGCGGGGTAGGCTGATTGCAGCCAAGCCGCAAGCGACAGAACCTCTCCAGCAGGTCCTAGATTTCAACAAGTTCAGCCTCTTGCCGATTCCCGGACCCATAAAATCGAAGCGAACAAAAACAGAACATAGTGTGATTGTCGAGCTGAGAATGCGCCCCCCGCCCCCTACAACCGCCCCTTCCGAAACCGCTCCTGCGCCTCCGCCCGCGCCGCCTTCCGCTCGCGCATCGGCGCGGCCTTGTCCGCCGTCTCGCCCGGCGCGGTCATCAGGTCGTTGGCAAACTCCAGGTCCATCATCTTCAGGCGCTTGATCTCGTCGCGCAGTCTCGCCGCGGTCTCGAACTCCAGGTTGCCGGCCGCCTCGCGCATCTTCGTTTCCAGGTCGCGTAGCGTCGCCTGGAAGTTGCTGCCCAGGAACGGCCGGGCGTCCTCGGCCACGCCGACGTCGACGTTGACGCGGTCTCCGCGCTCATACGGCGAGGCGAGGATGTCCTTGATGCGGCTCTTGATGCTCTCGGGCGTGATGCCCTGCCGCAGGTTCCAGGCGTGCTGCTTCTCGCGGCGGCGGCTGGTCTCGCCCATCGCGCGTTCCATGCTGCCGGTGATGCGGTCGGCGTAGAGGATCACCTTGCCGTCAACGTTGCGGGCGGCGCGGCCGATGGTCTGGATCAGGGAGGTTTCCGAGCGGAGGAAGCCCTCCTTGTCGGCGTCGAGGATCGCGACCAGGCCGCACTCGGGGATGTCGAGGCCTTCCCGGAGGAGGTTGATGCCGACCAGGATGTCGAAGGCGCCCAGGCGCAGGTCGCGGATGATCTCGATGCGCTCGAGCGTGTCCACGTCGCTGTGCATGTAGCGCACGCGCAGGCCCTGCTCGTGCATGTATTCGGTGAGGTCCTCGGCCATCTTTTTCGTGAGGACCGTGACCAGGGTGCGGTAGCCCTTCGCCGCGCAGTCGCGGGCCTCGGCGATGACGTCGTCGACCTGGCTGGCGCCGTCCTTGTTGACCGGGCGGACCTCGACCGGCGGGTCGATCAGGCCGGTCGGGCGGATGACCTGTTCGGCGAAGACGCCGCCGGCCTTGTCCATCTCCCACGGACCGGGGGTGGCGCTGACGTGGACCGTCTGCGGCCGCATCGCCTCCCACTCCTCGAACTTGAGCGGGCGGTTGTCGAGCGCGCTGGGCAGGCGGAAGCCGTACTCGGCCAGGGTCCATTTGCGGCGGTAGTCGCCGCGGTACATGGCGCCGATCTGCGGCACCGTCTGGTGGCTCTCGTCGGTGAACAAGAGGGCGTTGTCGGGGATGTATTCGAAGAAGGTCGGCGGCGGCTCGCCCGGCCGACGGCCGGTGAGGTAGCGGCTGTAGTTCTCGATGCCGGCGCAGCTGCCGGTGGTCTCGATCATCTCGATGTCGAAGCGGGTGCGCTGTTCGAGGCGCTGGGCCTCCAGCAGCTTGCCGTTGGCGATCATCCAGTCGAGGCGCTCCTTGAGCTCGGCCTTGACGTGGGTGATCGCCTGGTTGAGCGTCGGGCGCGGCGTCACGTAGTGGCTGTTGGCGTAGATCTTCACGCTGGGCAGGTCGGCGGTCTTTTTGCCGGTCAGCGGGTCGAACTCCTGGATCGTCTCGATCTCGTCGCCGAACAGGCCGATGCGCCAGGCGCGGTCCTCGTAGTGGGCGGGGAAGATCTCGATCGTGTCGCCGCGCTTGCGGAACGTGCCGCGCTCGAAGCTGGCGTCGTTGCGCTTGTACTGCTGGGCGACCAGGTCGGCGACCAGCTGGCGGTCGTCGAGCTTCTGGCCGACCGCCAGCTCGAAGGTCATGGCCGTGTAGGTCTCGACCGAGCCGATGCCGTAAATGCAGCTGACCGAGGCGACGATGATCACGTCGTCCCGCTCCAGCACCGCGCGGGTGGCGGCGTGGCGCATGCGGTCGATCTGCTCGTTGCGGCTGGAGTCCTTCTCGATGAAGGTATCCGTGCGCGGGACGTAGGCCTCCGGCTGGTAGTAGTCGTAGTAGCTGACGAAATACTCGACCGCGTTGTCCGGAAAGTAGCTCTTGAACTCGCTGTAGAGCTGGGCCGCGAGGGTCTTGTTCGGGGCGAGGATCAGGGCCGGACGCTGGGTCGCGGCGATGATGCTGGCCATGGTGAAGGTCTTGCCCGAGCCGGTGACGCCCAGCAGCACCTGGTCGTGCTCGCGCTCGTTGATGCCGGCGACGAGGTCGGCGATGGCCGTCGGCTGGTCGCCGGCGGGGCTGTACTCGCTGACCAGGTTGAACCGGCGGCCGCCCTCGGACTTGGCCGGACGCTGCGGCCGGTGCGGCGCCCACATCGGCGGCGTGGCGGCGTTGGCCAGATCATGGATGAAGGCGGCGGAGACGTCCTCGACGCCTGCCGGACTCTGCGGGGAACGGGCCATGAACGGGAAGGTAGGGCGGCGGGGGCGGCATGGCTAGGGGCGGCTGCTGACAGGGGGGTGTCAGCAGAATGTCACCTGTCCTCTCCGCGAAGCGGGGAGGATCAGCGGCCCAGCAGCGCCTTCACCGCCGCGTCCAGTTGCGCGTCCTTGCCGGTCCAGGTTTCGCCGAGCGGGCGGGCGACGTCGATGTCGACGGGGCGGGGGTTGCCCTCCATGTTCTGGCCGCGCAGGTCCTCGACGCGGATGAACGGCAGGCGCACCGAGGAGCCGTCGATCAGGCCGCGCGAGCCGGTGTAGATGATCCAGCCGGCCGTCGGCTTGCCGACCACCTTGCCCAGCCCGAGCGAGCGGTAGCCCTCGGTGAAGTCCTCGGCGTCGGACAGCGAGCTCTCGTTGATCACCAGCACCGTCGGCAGGCCGAGGGCCCGCTGGCCGAGGTTCTGGCGGCTGGGCACCGGGAAGCGGTCGCGGGCCGTCATCATCAGGTAGTTGCGGCGGGTGAAGACATCGAGCGCGTGGCCGTTGACGTAGCCGCCGTTGTTGTTGCGCAGGTCGATGACCACGCCCTCGCGGCTCTGGTTCTGGGCGTCGAGGTCGATGTAGAGCTGCTCCAGCGAGGCGTCGCCCATGTCGGCGATGTGGACGTAGCCGAGCTTGCCGCCGCTGACGCGTTCGACATAGGCGCGGCGGTCGGCGACCCACTGGCGGTAGATCAGGCCCGACGCGACGCCGACCGAGACGGGGCGCACCACGGCCTCGCGGGTCTTCGACGGATCGCCGGCCGCGCCGATGGTCAGAACCACCCGCTTGCCGGTCTGGCCGCGCAGGACGCGGTCGAGACTGACGCCCGCGGCGAGCGTCTCGCCGTTGACGGCGACCAGGGTCTCGCCCGGCTTGATGCTGCCTTCGATCGAGGCCGGGCCGAGGGTGATGACCTCCTTGATCAGCAGGCCCTTGCCGGCCTCGTAGGCCTCGCGGTCGAACCGCAGGCCGAGGTCGCCGACCCGGCCCGGCGCCGTGCTGGTGTCGGGGCCGCGCATGCCCGTGTGGGACGCGTTCAGCTCGCCGATCATCAGGTTGAGGATGCGGCGGAGTTCGTCTCCCGTGCGGGCGCCGGCGATGTAGGGGGCGAAGGTCGCCCGCAGCGCCTTCCAGTCGGCGCCGTGGAACTTCGGATCATAGAAGCCGCGGTCGAGGATGCCCCAGACCTGGTCGAAGACGACGGTCTTCTCGGCGTCGAAATCGACCTCCATCTCGGCGGTGACCGGCAGGGCCTTGGGCTTGGGGCTCTCGACCGGCGTCGAGATGACCGCCCCGTCGTCGAGATAGAAGATCGACTTCGAGTCGGGGGTGAACACCGCCGCGCCCTTGGACTTGCGGCTGGAGGTCAGCTGGACCGCAACCGGCGGCTCCTTGGCCAGTTCGTCGAGGTTCCAGGTGTAGTAGTTGACCGCCCCGGCCTGGAAGCCGGGGAACAGCAGGGTCTTGCCGTCCGGGCTGATGATCGGCCCGCCGACGTCCATGCCCAGCGGCAGGAACGAGGCGCGCTCACGGATGCCCTCGAAGACGATCTTCACCGGCGGAACCGGCTTGGTCGCAGGCTTGGCCGGCGCTGCGGCGGCCTTGCCGGGCTTGGCCGCGGCCGGGGCCGGTGAGGGCGCGGGCTCCTCGGCCGGCGGGGTGTCGGAGGCCGGCGGCGTCGGTTCAGGGCTGCTCGGGGTCGGGCGGAACAGTTCGCGGAACGCGTCCTCGCGGTACTTCGGCGTGTTCGGCAGCAGGTCGATGCGCAGGATCCGCGCTTCCTCGCTGCGCTGGCTGGTGTCGGTGAGGATGTAGGTCCCGTCCGGCGACCAGGCGATGCGACCGCCCGTCTGGCCGTTGGCGAGGAAGCTGATCGGCCGGGCCTGACCGCCGGCCGCGGGGATCACATGGATGTTGTCGAACGCCTTGCGGTCGGTGACCGTGAAGGCCAGCCAGCGGCTGTCGGGCGACCAGACCGGCGTGCCGTCCTCGAAGCCGCCCAGCGCGCCGGTGTAGATCGCCACGTCCTTCACGACCGCGCCGTCGCCGGACAGGGTGATGACGTGCAACTCCTGGCCGCCGCGGACATAGGCGATCATCTTGCCGTCCGGCGAATACGCCGGAACCGTGTTGCGGGCGGTCCCGGTCGTCAGGGCCCGCTGGGCGCCGGTCGCGAAATCGTACTGATAGAGGTTGGCCGACTGGCCGCGCTCGGAGACGTAGAGCAGGCGTTTGGAGTCCCGCGACCAGACCGGATCGCGCTCAAGGCCCACCGTGCGCGTGACCCGCTGGGCAACGCCGCCGTCCTTGGCCGTGGTGGCGAACAGTTCGCCGTGAGCGACCACGGCGATCTTCTTGCCGTCCGGCGACAGGACCATGTCGTTGAAGTCGCTCAGGGTCAGGCGGGTCTCGCCGGACGCGGCGGGGGCGCCCT
This sequence comes from Caulobacter sp. FW305-C-30-S16, assembly GCF_058783025.1. Taxonomy (NCBI): domain Bacteria; kingdom Pseudomonadati; phylum Pseudomonadota; class Alphaproteobacteria; order Caulobacterales; family Caulobacteraceae; genus Caulobacter; species Caulobacter sp. FW305-C-30-S16. The sequence goes on from NZ_JBYSYH010000002.1 coordinate 24,884, forward strand.
GCAGCGTGACCGGCACCTGGGTCGTCTTGCCCGTGGCCGTGTCCAGCGACCAGATCGCGAAGCCGCGCTCGAAGACGATGGTCTTGCCGTCATAGCCGACCGTCGGCCACAGCAGCCGGCCGTCGGTGAAGCGGGTCACCTGCTCGGGCTTGCCGCCGAGCGTCAGCTTCCAGAGGTTTTCGGCGCCGCCTTCGTCGCTCATGTACCAGAGCGCGCCGCCGTCCGGACGCCACATCGGCCAGGCATGGCGGGCGCCCGACGGGAGCAGCTGCTGGTAGGGCGCGCCGGCCGCGATCGGCTTCAGCCAAAGCTCGGTCTGGTCGATATGGCTGCTGCCGTGACGCCACCACTGGCCGTTGCTGATCCCCTTGGCCATCAGGGCGATGGACTTGCCGTCCGGCGAGGGGGCGCTCTGGAATTCGTTGAGGTAGCGCTCGTTGCTGACCTCCAGCGGCACGCCGCCGGCGGCGCTGACGCGGAAGATGTCGCCCTGCCGCTGGACGTCGTTCACGCCCGAGGTGAAGTAGATCCACTTGCCGTCCCGCGACCAGCCGTCGAGCGCCTCGTTGGCGTCGGCATAGGTCAGCCGGGTGATCTTCCCGGTCGCCAGGGTGAGGACGTAGAGATTGGCAGCCCCGCTGCGGGTCGAGACGAAGGCCAGCCGTGATCCGTCCGGCGAGTAGAGCGGGCGGGATTCCGTCGCCCGGTCGGTGACCAGCAGGCGGGCCTGGCCGCCCTTGCTCGGCACGGTCCAGATGTCGCCGCCCGAGGCGAAGGCGATCTCGGAGCCGTCCGGCGACAGCGCGGGCTCGGCCAGCGAGGGCAGCGGCGCCACCGGCTCATTCGCCCCGGCCAGGGTCCAGGCGCCGCCGAGCAGAACAGCGGCCAGCAGGGCCAGAGCGGCCTTGATCCGGATGTGCATGGACTTCCCCCCGGCCGCCGCGGCGGCAACTCAAACGCGTCCCCGGACCTTCGACATCGGGGCAGGTTTTGACAAGAGGCGAGGGCGGGATTTGGGTGCTAGACCCGCATCGGCTGCCAGCGGCCCCAGGTCAGGCTGCGCCAGAGCCATTCCATCGGGCCGAAGCGAAAGACCCGCAGCCAGGCCATGGCGAACAGGGCCTCGCCCGCCATGATCACCACCACCAGCAGCCACATCTGCGGCCAGCTGAGCCGGCCCCACAGGCCGAGGCCGAAGCCCGAGAAGATCAGCGCGCAGATCACGCTCTGGGCCAGGTAGCCGGTCAGGGCCATGCGGCCGAGCGCCGATAGCGGGTTGAACAGCCGCCGGGGCCGACCGCCGCGCCACGCGAGGTGGAACAGACCGATCCAGCCCAGCGTCAGGGCCAGGCGCCCGACCTGATCAGTCAGGGCCGTCCAGGGCAGCTCGCCACCGTTGTTGCCCCAGATCGCCCAGGTCTCGGCGGCGTTGAGCAGCAGCCCGACGCCGAGGCCGACGAGCGCCAGTTGTCGATAGATCCAGGGCTCGGCCCTGCCGTCCAGCACGCCGGTCCTGAGCAGCGCCATGCCGACCAGCATGAAGGTCCAGGCCTCGAGGATCCACCAGACGAAGGACGGGTCGAGCGTCCAGTCCAGCGTCGTCGCCGACATCCAGGCTAGCACCGTGGGGTAGTCGCCCAGGCGGATGGCCTGCTCCCCGATCCAGGCTTCGGAGGTCCGGGACAGCAATTCGCCCGGCATCGCCGGCATGTTGGTCAGCAGCGACCAGATCGACACCACCACGAGGCCGCCGACCGCCAGTCTCAGCAGCGTCCTCGGCGTCACCTGTGCGAACGGTAACAGGGCGAAGGCGGCCAGGCCGTAGATCAGCAGGATGTCGCCGGGCCAGAGCAGCAGGGTGCCGTTGATGACGCCGAACAGCACCAGCCAGCCGGCGCGACGCAGAAAGGGCCCGCGTCTGCCCGCTGGATCGCCCGCGCGGGTCTCGCGCAGGAACAGCAGCATCCCGGCGCCGAACAGCATCGAGAACAGGCCGCGCATGGTCCCCTCGACCAGGGTCGTGGCGACGATCCAGACCTGCCAGTCGGGATTTGCGAGCGACGGCGCGCCGAGCGGCCGGCTGGGGTCGAGCGGGCCGCCGAAGCCGACGATGTTCATCAGCAGGATGCCGATCAGGGCCACCCCGCGCAGGGCGTCGATCGAGGCGATCCGGTCCGCGGGATCGACCGGCGCCGGCGCCCCGCTCATGCCGGACCGTCCGGCATCCGCCAGCCGTCGAGCGGCCGGACCGTGGCGCAGGCCGGCGTGCCGTCCTTCGCCTGGCCGGGGAAGCGCGCTTCAAGCCGCGCGCCGGTGCGGACCGCTTCACGGGCGAGGCCGACCGGCAGGTCCTCGAACCAGACCTTGCCGCGCCGGCTCCAGGGCGAGAGATGCTGACCGGCGCTGGCCCCGATGCGGAAATAGATGAACCGCCGGCCGCCCTGGTTCTTCACGAACGGCCCGAGGTAGCGCACGCCCTTGTCGTCCTCGACAAACCGGACGCTGACGTCCAGCGACAGGTCGCCGCCGTCCGACAGCACCTGGCCGACCGGCAGGTCGTCACCTTCCTGCAGCGAATAGAGAACGCCTGCCGGCGGGGCGACGAGGGTGATGCGCAGGTTGAGGGTCTGGCCGGCCATAGCCTCACACTACACGCCGCCCGACGGTTGTCGCCCTGATGACAGCCCGCTGTCAGCAGTCTGGGCTGTGGCGGTTTTCAGCGGCGTGAAGTTATCTACTGTTCCTCCAATCCCCGTTTCCCCGGCGAAGGCCGGGGCCCAGATCGTCGTGCTCGAAGGGGCAGTGCTGCCCACACCGCAGCTGAATCTGGACCCCGGCCTTCGCCGGGGAGGCGGAAAATCATCGCCGTCCGGGAGATACAGTCATGCCCAAGATCGATCTCGCCACAGCGCCGCGTCGGGGCGGGTCCGGCTATCCGCGACCGCTCGACGAGCCTTGCCTGCAACGCTCCTGGCTGGAACTGGCGAAGGCGGCGGGGCTCGATCTGGTCGGCGTCAACCTGCTGACCCTGCCGGCCGGGCAGTGGAGCAGCCAGCGGCACTGGCATCTCGATGAGGACGAGTTTGTCTGGGTGGTCTCGGGCGAGGTCGTGCTGGTCGAGAATGCCGGCGAGACGGTGCTGCGCGCCGGCGACTGCGCGGCCTGGAAGGCCGGGGTCGAGGACGGCCACCATCTCCAGAACCGGTCCGGCGCCGACGCCGTGCTGTTGCAGGTGGGCAATCCGACCAACCCCGCGACCGAGCATGTCGACTATCCCGACGTCGACCTGATCATCCGTCCGGGCGACGAAGGCTACCGGCACAGGGACGGGACGCTGTATCCTTCCAAATAACAGGGGAGGCGGACATGAAGATCCAGGACATCGAGTATCACGCCGACGGCGCGCGGCTGGTCGGGACGCTGGCGGTCGACGATGGGCTGAGCGGGGCGCGGCCTGGCATCCTGGTCTGTCACGAGGGCGGCGGGCTGGGCAGTCACGCGCGGAACATCGCTGAACGCCTGGCGGGGCTCGGCTACGTGGCCTTCGCGATGGACTACTACGGCGACGGCAAGCCGCTGACGGACATGAGTCAGGCGATGACCCGCATCGGCGCCTGGATGGCCGACGCGACGGGTATCCGCGCCCGGGCGACCGCGGCGCTGGAGGTGCTGAAGGCGCAGCCGGAAACGGATGCCGGGCGGCTGGCGGCCATCGGCTACTGCTTCGGCGGCACGACGGCGCTCGAACTGGCCCGCAGCGGGGCGGACCTCAAGGCCGCAATCGGCTTCCACTCGGGTCTCGGCACGGCAAGGCCGCAGGACGCCGCCAACATCAAGGGCGTGATCCTGGCCGCCATCGGCGCCGACGATCCGATCATTCCCGTCGCCCAGCGCGTCGCCTTCGAGGAGGAGATGACCGCAGCGGGCGTCGACTGGCGGATGCATGTCTATGGCCGCGCCGGCCACAGCTTCACCAACCCAGACGTGGGCCGCCTCGGCCGCCCGGGCTTCGACTATCACGCGCCCAGCGACCGCCGGTCCTGGGCCGCAATGATCGACCTGTTCGACGAGGTTTTCGTCTAGAAGCCGCCCCAGTAGTCGCCGGCCAGCGGGGTGGTGACCGGGCGGCCGACCTTGTCGAGGGCGGCGCGGACGTCGGGGCGGGCGATCAGGGCCTGGCGGCGGGCTTCGAAGGTCGCCAGCCAGGGCGGGATGGCCGGCGGGGCCTTGGCGACCCAGAAAGGATCCAGGCCGCCGCTGCGGTGCTCCGGCGACTGCAGCCGCCAGATCAGCAGGGCGGCGGCCTCGTCGATCCGGTTCATGCAGAGCAGCGCCTGGCTGAGGGCGCCCGGGTTCTCTTCTTTGCGGGCCCGGAGCGCTTCCAGCATGGCGGCCGCCGCCTTCTGGTCGATGTCGTTCAGGGCGCAGGCGCGCTGGGAGTCGATCCAGGCTTCGCCGTAGTCCGTGACGTAGTCGAGGTCGAGGCCGTCCAGCACCTTCAGCACGTCGCGCGGGCGGGACAGGTCCAGCAGTCGGCCGGCCCAGTTCATCCGCGCGTCGGTGGCCGGCTCGCCGCCGTCCTCGGGACCGATGGCCTCGTTGAAGACCGCTTCGCCTTCCTTCACATCGCCGGTGTCGAGCAGGCTCTGGGCCAGCAGGATCAGGATCCATTCGCCCTGCTCCTGGCGGTCGCTGAATTCCTCGCCGTCCTGCAGGCGCGCGCGATAGGCCTGGCCGGTCTGGATCGCCTCGTCATAGCGGCCGAGCGCGCGCAGGGCGCGGAGCGCGTCGCGCACGGGGGAGAGCTTTTCAGGCTCGGCGGCGATCTCGGCCCTGGCGCGGGCCAGGCTCGCCTCTTCCAGCGCGATCCAGTCGAAGCGGCCGGCGTTCGTCCAGGCTTCGCTGAAGCGGCGGTCGCCGGCGACATACATCAGCACGCGGGTATCTTCGGCCTCGGCCACCGCTTTCGCCGCATCGGCCGGGCGGCCCGCGTCGCCCAGTTGCCAGCCGTAGGCCAGACCCCACTCGTTCTTTGCGGCGCGGGCCGTGTCCGGGTTCTTCCAGGCGAAGCCGGTGATCCGCTGGAGCGCGGTGAGCGCCAAAGCCGGATCGTCGTCCAGATAGTCGGTGAAGGCCGAGATCATGCCCGGTCGCCAGCCGGCGACCACGTCCGGCTGGGCGTCCAGCATCTTGAGGAAGCGTCGTGTGGCCTCGGCCATGGCGTCGCGCTCGAGGGCGTCGGAAATCTGGATCGTCAGGACCGCGCCGACCTCCATCGGCTCGACAGCGATCGGCTCCAGCTTCGCCGCGGCGGCGAGGCCCAGAGGCTTGTCCTTGATCTCGCTGCAGATGATCACCGAGAACAGGAACGGGCGGCGGATCTCGGCGCGCATCCGGTCGAACCGGGGGTCGGCCATCAGCGTGCGCAGGGCCGGGAGCTTCGCCTCGCAAGTCTTGAAGTCGCTGTCGACGAGGGCCGAGACCGCGTCGCCCGCCTCCTGCTCCAGGCGCAGCAGGTCCATTTGCCGCCCGATAGACTGGGACGAGGCCGGGCCCGCGATCACGGCGCCCCCCAGAAGCGACAGGGCGACCAGAACCGGACGAATACGCATGCTGAACCCCGAAGGCGACCGAGCGGGCAGTCAGGCCCCTGCGCGCGCCGTCGTCAAGGCGCGACTACAGGCCGGCGTAGGCGTCGCGGACATCCAGGCAGACGCTGCGGGCGAAGTTCCACGACGACTGGGGTCCATCGCCTCCGGACGCGAGCGCGGAGAGGGCCTCACTGCGCCCGGCGACGACCGCCGGGCTCAACGCCTCGATCGCGGCGGCGCGCGCAACGCCCCGGTCCTGCATTACGCGATCGATGGCCTGGCGGAAGAAGGTGACCCCGAGGGCCTTGGCGGCCTCGGCTTCGTCGGCGTCACCCTTCCCGGCGTAGTAGTTGCTGGTGGCGCCGTAGAGGCCGGCGCAGCGGGCCTGGATCGCCCAGTAGGGCTTCCCGGCCACGCCCTCGGTCAGCAAGGGCCCGCCCGGATAGAGCAGGTCGCCGGCGAGGGCGGGCGCCGAGAGCCCGAGCGACAGGCCGGCGGCGATCAGGAGTCGGACCGGGTTTCTCATCCTCGTCTCCCCTTTGAAGCGGATTGACGGGGAGGGTGACTCCGGATCGCCCGGCTGGCAACGCCGTCGATCAGCGCTTGGGCTTGTCGGCCTCGTTGATGACCGCGCCGGTGGCTGCGCCGACGACCGCGCCCGGGGGACCGGCGACCACGGCGCCGGCGATCGCACCGGTCGCGACGCGCTGTTCCATGTTGTGTCCGCAGGCGGCGAGACCGGCGCCGGCGAAGGCGATCAGGGCCAGGGTGGCGGTGGAACGGATACGCATGGCAGCAGCCTCGTCAGAACGCCCGGCATCGGGCCTGTAGCCGTTCAACGAACGCAGGAAGAGGCGGTTCCGCACCGTCCGCACCGCGAGAATTCGTCGCATCGCAACGGTCGGCACGACTCTGCACAACCTGTTGAATCTCAAGAGAACCTCAAGCAGGTCCCGGATCACCTTCCAGGAGAATAATGCTGCATTGCAGCATTCTCTTGCGAATCGTGGCGCTTTGGGTCATAAGGCCGTCCACAAGTCGGATTTCGGCCATTTCGTGAACCGGTCGAATCCCCACTTTGTCAGGCCGCTCCGGACAGAAAACCGGGCTGACAAGGTGAGATTGTCGGGGGGCGATCCGCCCTCGTCGCACAGGACACGAAACTCTTGTCATTCAATTCCCAGACGCGGGCACCCGTGCGCGCGCTGATGAGCGTCGCTTTGACTGGAACGCTCGTGGGCTCGGCCTGCGGCGCCATCGTCGGCGGTGCGTACCTTCTTGGCGGCATGGCCCAGGCCGCCGACCAGCACCAGCGCGTCTCGCAGATCGCGGACGTTGTCTCGGGCAGCTACTCCGACGCCTCTCTGGAACGCATGGTCGACGGGATGGATCCTGCGGCCATGGCTGTGGCCCAGCGCCACGATCCCTTCACCAGCGCCGGCGGCGCCCAGCGGGACCGCCAGGCGGCCCTGTTCGCCGCCCGTCTCGAGCGCCGCGCGCCGACGCGCCCCGCGCCCGAAGGCCTGCTGCTGCGCGCCAGCTTCGGCGGACCGTTCAATCCCGCGGCCGAGCCGTTCCGCCTCAATGGCGCGCTGGACGATTCCCGTGATCTCGAGTGCCTGACCCAGGCGGTCTATTTCGAAGCCCGCGGCGAGACGCCGGCCGGCCAGGCGGCCGTGGCCCAGGTGGTTCTGAACCGCGCGCGGCACCCGGCCTTCCCCAAGACGGTCTGCGGCGTGGTGTTCCAGGGCGCCTACGGCGGCGGGACCTGCCAGTTCAGCTTCGCCTGCGACGGCTCGATGCGGAAGCGCCGCGAACCCGGCGCCTGGACCCGCGCCGAGCGGGTCGCCGCGCGCGCCCTGTCGGGCGGGGTGATGACCGAGGTCGGCAACGCGACCCACTTCCACACCATCAACGTCTCGCCGGGCTGGGGTCCGCGTCTGATCCGCGTCGGGCAGGTCGGTCTGCACATCTTCTACCGCTTCGGCGGTCGCGGCGGCGCGCCGGGCGCCTTTGATCGCGCGCCGGACCGGTCAGGTCCGGAGTCCGGGGATCGTCCGGTCTACGCCAGCATGGGCGCCGGCCCGGCCGGTCCCGTGCCGTACACGACGCTCGCGCCGTCCAGCGAGGCTGTGTTCATCGCCGCCACCGCCCAGGCGCCGACCGAGGTCACGATTCAGGACCGGGCCATCGGCGGTCCGGCCGGCAAGCCGGCTGAGCCGGCCTCCGCGCCGCGCCACGACCCGTCGACCGAGGCCTCCGTCAAGCCGGCATCGACGCCTTCATCCGCTTCCTGAGCGAACCCGGCATGAAGCGGGTGGCGAAGCGCATCTGCTTGCCCGCCTTGCCGACGATGCAATGGACCTCGCTGGACTGCAGCGAGCGCCAGATCACGTCGGCGGCCTCCTCGACGGTGTAGACCTCCGAGCCGCCGGCGCGGATCGCGTCGGTGATGTTCTCGTTCGATCCCGCCGAGCCCGCCTGCAGGATCGGGGTGTCGACGAACCAGGGCATGATGCAGCGAACGGCGACGCCGTGGCGCGTGAACTCGATGTCGAGGGCTTCGGACAGGCCCCGCACGGCGAACTTGGTCGCGCAGTACATCGCCATCTTCGGCGCGCCGAACAGGCCCGCGCAGGAGGCGACGTTGATCAGGGTTGATCCCGGCGTCGCCTTCAGCAGTTCGAGACCCGCGCGCGCTCCATTCGAGACGCCCCTGATGTTGATGTCGATCTGGCGGTCGATCTCGTCGTCCGTCTGGTCTTCGAAGAAGCCGTAGTTGGCGATGCCCGCGTTGTTCAGCAGGGCGTCGAGCCGTCCGCCGGTCGCCTTGCCGAAGGCGGCGATTTCCTTCTGCCAGGCGGCGCGGTCACGGACGTCGAGCTTGTGGGTGCTGCAGTTTCCGGCGCCGATTTCGCCCTGCGCCAGCTTCAGGCCCGTGGCGTCGATGTCGGCCAGGCCGACGAACCAGCCTTCCCGTGCGAAGCGCTTGGCCGTGGCCAGACCGATACCGCTGGCGGCGCCGGTGATGAAGATGCTCTTGCGACCGTCGGCGCCCATGGTTCCGTCTCCCGTTTTCTCGTTGGCGAGCAGCAAATCCCGTTGCCCCAACGGTGGTCAAGCCAGGAACATGCCTATCCCGGCCGCCGCCATGACGCCCGTCGCGATCCAGCCGAGAACCTTGAGTGTTCGGCCGATCACGAAGGGCCCCATCACGGATTTGCGCGAGGCCAGCACCATCGCCACGACCATGATCGGCACGGCGACCAGACCGTTCAGCACGGCGCTCCAGAACAGCGCCTTGATCGGGTTGATGTCGGCGAAGGTGAGGGCGATCCCGCCGAGCGTGGCCGCCGCGATGATCCCGTAGAAGCCCGGCGCCTGACCCAGCTTGCGGTCGAGGCCCATCGGCCAGCCGAAGGACTCGGAGATGGCGTAGGCGGCGGAGCCGGCCAGCACGGGCACGGCCAGCAGGCCCGTGCCGATGATCCCGAGGCTGAACAGCCAGAAGGCCAGCTCGCCGGCGATCGGGCGGAGCGCCTGCGCCGCCTGCGCCGCACTGGCGATTTCAGTCACCCCGTTGGTGTGCAGGGTCACGGTCGTGGTCAGGACGATGAAGAAGGCGATCAGGCTGCACATGGCCATGCCGGTCCAGGTGTCGAACCGGATCCGACGGAGCTCCTGATCGGCCAGTTCCGGCGTGTTCAGCAGCGAGCGCTTGTCGGGGTCTGGCCCGAGGTCCTCGACCTCCTGCGAGCTTTGCCAGAAGAACATGTACGGGCTGATGGTGGTGCCGAAGACCGCCACCACCATGGTCAGGAAGGCGGGTGTAAAGCTGATGTCGGGCACGAACGAGCGCAGCGCCACCTCGCCCCACGGAATCTTCACCGTGAAGACCACGCCGACATAGGCCAGCAGCGACAGCGTCAGCCACTTGAGCACCCCGACGTAGCGCTTGTAGCTCATGAACACTTCGAGCAGCACGCAGCCGATGCCGATCACCAGGGCGAAGGCCAGCTTGCTCATGCCGGGGATCACCAGCGCGGCCGCCTCGCCCATCGCGGCGATGTCGGCCGCGATGTTGATGGTGTTGGCGACCAGCAGGGACAGCACCAGGATCGCCAGAAGCCAGGCCGGGAACACCCGCTTCACATTGGCGGCCAGGCCATGGCCCGTGACCCGGCCGATCCGCGCGACGATCGACTGGATCGCCGCGAGCAGCGGATAGGCCAGCACCACGCTCCAGAGCATGTTGAAGCCGAAGGCGGCGCCGGCCTGCGAGTGGGTGGCGACGCCACCGGGATCGTCGTCGGCCGCGCCGGTGATCAGCCCCGGACCGAGACGGCCCAGCAGGCTGGGCTTGCGGGGACGGGGCGTGGGGTCGGCCATGAGGCGTCTCGGTCGCGCTGGGGTGATCTAGAGCCTCAGCAGATAGACGTGTTCGCCGTCCAGAACGAGATCGCCCTTCTGGTTGGTCACCGTGGCCCGCATCCGGACGACGCCGGTCGTCCGCTGGCGCGTCAGGTCGGTAATCTCGAGCGCCGGATAGAGGGTGTCGCCCGGATAGGCGCTCTTCAGGACCTTCGCATGCACCTCGATCATGCCCAGCAGGGCGTCGCCGATCTCGTGCGGAAACAGGCCGGCGCCGGCCGCGGTGAAGCACAGCACCTGCAACCCGTGCGCCAGCGGACCCGGGTGGCCCAGCGCCTGGCAGTATTCGGCGTCGTAGTGGATCGGGTGGTTGTCGAGGCTGACCGCCTGGAAGGCCGCGAAGTTGCCGTCGCCGAGGGTGCGCGAGGGCAGGGGGTAGCGGTCGCCGACCTTGAGATCGTCGAACGTCTTGGCCGGGACGAGGCGGAGGGCGGCGTAGGCGGAGGGGAGGGGCATGGGGTGGGGCGCGGCCAGTGTTGCGAATGACGCCAGGGAGTAGGGCGTAGGGCGTAGGGAGTAGCAAGGGGGTGGCCTTGCACAGCGGTGGAGCGCCCCGCATCTCCCTACTCCCTACTCCCTACTCCCTACTCCCTACTCCCTTGCCTTGACCGGCTGCCCCATTAATACTAAAGAGATCACTTTAGTAAATTAGCCAGGCCCCGCCCATGACCCTGCGCCTCTTCGCCCACCCGCTGTCGTCCTACTGCTGGAAGGCGCTGATCCCGCTCTATGAGCTCAGGACGCCGTTCACCTTCGAGATGATCCAGTTCGGCGCAGAGGACGGGCCGGTGGTCGAGTTCATGCAGCGCTGGCCGATCGGCAAGATGCCGCTGCTGCGCGACGAGGCGCGGAACGAGACGGTCGTCGAGTCGAGCATCATCATCGAATACCTCGACCGCCACTATCCGGGCGCCGGCCTGATCCCGGCCGATCCCGACGCGGCGCTGACGGCGCGCTTCCTCGACCGGTTTTTCGACAACTACGTCATGACGCCCCAGGGCCGGCTGGTGTTCGAGGTGATCCGTCCGGAAGGCGCCAGGGACCCGTTCGGCGTCGCTGAAGCGCGGGCCCTGCTCGACAAGGCCTACGGCTGGCTGGAGGCGACGCTGTCCGACGGCCGCACCTGGGCGGCCGGCGAGGCCTATTCCCTGGCCGACGTCAGCGCCAGCCCGTCGCTGTTCTACGCCCAGCGCTGTCACCCCTGGGGCGACCGTCCGGCGCTGCAGGCCTACTACGACAGGCTGGAGACGCGGCCGTCGTTCCAGCGGGTGATCGCGGAGGCGCAGCCGTACATGCACATGTTCCCGGGCGGGCCGGACTACTAGCGGGGACATGTACCGCAGGTACGTGTTCCCTATTCGAGCAGAACCGATTGGGGGAGACGTAGCCAAGCGGGTACATGTGCCCGAGCTCCGCCGGCGACGACCCTTGCGCGCCCGGTCCCGGGGGGTGGCGCCAAATCTTGGACAAGCATCGTCACATGAGGTTTCTCTTGGCCTCAGCAGACGAGTCACACCGCAACGGGAAGGATCGCACTCGCGATGGTGAGCGCACAGCAGCAGGGCATGGTGGACGGTCGCGGGGGCCGCTTTCGGCTCCTGGGCGGCCCTGGCTCACCCTATTCACTCAAGCTGCGCGCAGCGCTTCGATACCGGCGTATCGCGCACGACTGGATCGTTCCCCCCGGGTATCTCGGGGAAGGCGGGGAACTCAAGGCGGCGGGCAAGGGCATGATCCCGGTTCTGCAACTGCCTGACGGACGTTACTGGGCGGATTCGACACCCGTTATCCTCGCCCTTGAGGCGTCGCTTGCAGGCCAGAGAAGCCTGCTGCCGGATGATCCGGGCGACCGCTTTCTGGCCTTGCTGATTGAGGATTTCGCGGACGAATGGCTGGTGCAACCCATGTTCGATTTCCGCTGGGACGCGGAAGTGGACCAGGCTTTCTGCGCACGCCGTCAGATGGCGGGGTGGATCGGCGCGATGCCGGCCGTGCAATTCAACGAGACGATCGAGCGGTTCAGAACCCGCCAGACCGGCGTCCTGGCCCGGCTGGGAGACCGCGAGACCAACCGGCCCCTTTTGCGCTCGACCTATCCCGAGGTGCTTGCCGCCATCGAGGCGCAACTGGAGGTCAGCCGGTTCCTGTTCGGTGGACGGCCCTCGATCGGCGACATCGGTCTTTTCGGCCAATTGTCCCAATGCGCCATCGATCCCAGCGCGTCGGCCATCATGCGCCGTGACGCCGTGCGAGCTTTTCAGTGGGTGCAGGACCTCGACGATGCGTCAGGGATCGAAGGCGCGTGGCGTGATCCAGCGACGCCGGTCGGGCCCGGCGTAGAGCGCCTGCTGGTCCTGATCGGCGAGGTCTTCCTGCCGTTCATGGCGGCGAACGCCGCCGCCGTCGCCGCGGGACAGCCGGCCCTGTCGATAGAACTTCGCGGCTTGCCGATGGCGTCGCGGGCGAACGCCTACCGGGCAAACTGCCTCGGGTGGCTGAAACTGGCCCTGGCGGAAGCCCTGGCGTCCGGCGCTGACGGCCTGGAGGCGACCCTTCGGGCTCATGGATGCTGGGACGCTCTCCAGCTGGCCCCGGGAGAACGGGAGGCGATTCCGACCCTGTCGCCGGAATCGACCGGGCGGCAGACGGGGCTCTTCTGACCGGGTTCCTCCCTGCACGCTTCGCTGAAGGGCGAACAAGCGGCGCCGATTGCCGCCAGGTGTCCCCACTACTTCCTGAAGGGACACTCCAGACCGGCGCTCAAGGTTTGGGGGACACGTACCTTCGGTGCATGTCCCCTTTTAGGCCGCCCGCGCCCGCCGCAGGGCCTGGGGCGGCTGGCCGAAGGCGCGGATGAAGGCGCGGCGCATCCGCTCCGCGTCGCCGAAGCCGGTTTCCAGCGCCACGTCGTCGACCTGCAGCGGCTGCGAATCCAGCAGGGTCCGGGCCGCTTCGACGCGCAGGCGTTCGATGGCCTTGGCGGGGGTGAAGCCGGTGGCGGCGCTGAAGGCTCTCGCGAAGTTGCGCTCGCTCATGCCGGCCTCGCGGGCCAGTTCCTCGACGGTCAGAGGGTTGCGCAGGTTCTCGCGCGCCCAGGTCATCAGGGCGTCGAACCGACCGCCCGCCTCCAGCTCCAGCAGGGCCGAGAACTGCGACTGGCCGCCGGGCCGGCGGTGGTAGACGACCAGCTGCTGGGCGGTCTTGCGGGCGATGTCCTCGCCCAGATCCTCGGCGATCAGGGCCAGGGCCAGGTCGATGCCCGCAGTGATCCCGGCGCTGGTCCAGATCGCACCGTCGCGGATCCAGATGCGGTCCGGCTCCAGCTTCACCTTCGGATAGCGCCGCGCGAAGTCGGCGGTGCGGTTCCAGTGGGTCGTCGCCCGCTTGCCGTCGAGCAGGCCGGCCTGGGCCAGGATATAGGCGCCGGAGCAGACGCTGGTTGTGCGGCGGGCGGTGCGGGACGCGGCCTGCACGAAGGTCAGGGTGCCGGCGCAGATCGACGGCCCGCGCGTGCCCTCGCCGCCTGAGACCAGCAGGGTATCGAGCCGTCCCGCGTCCTTGAAGGCCACGCTGTCCAGCGTCACGCCCGACGAACTGGCCACCGGCCCGCCGTCCCGCGAGATCAGGCGGATGTCATAGGCGCCGGGGACATAGCGTCCGGCGATCTCGAACGCGCCGATCGGGCCGGCCGCGTCGAGCAGCTGGAAATCGGGGAAGATCAGGACGCCTATCGTGCGCATGGCGGAAATCGAGGGATAAATGTCATTTCCGCCAGACGCTAGGCTGTGCAGTATGGTCGCGTCAACCGGAGCCACGCCCATGTCCGACAAGCCGCTGCGCATTGTCTTCGCCCTGTATCCCGGAGTCACCCACCTCGACTTCACCGGGCCGCATCAGTTCCTCTCCCGCCTGCCCGGCGCGCAGACGACGGTCGCCTGCCTCGACGGCGGGCAGATGGAGGCCGACGGCCTGACCTTCGCCGGCCTGACGAAGTTCGAGGACATCGAAGCCTGCGACCTGCTCTGCATTCCCGGCGGGTTCGGCACGACCGAGGCCATGCTTCATGAGCCCTTCATGGCGCAGATCCGGCGGCTGGCCGAGGGGGCGACCTGGGTGACTTCGGTCTGCACCGGCTCGCTGATCCTGGCGGCGGCGGGGCTGCTGAAGGGGAAGCGCGCGGCCTGTCACTGGGCCTGGCGCGACCAGCTGGCGCTGTTCGGGGCGATCCCCGACCCCGCAAGGGTCGTTCGGGACGGCCGCTATGTCACCGGCGGCGGCGTCACGGCCGGGATCGACTTCGCCCTGACGCTCGCGGCCGAGATCGCCGGCGACGACTTCGCCCAGGGGCTGCAGTTGGCGCTGGAGTACGCGCCCGCGCCGCCGTTCAATTCGGGGCGTCCGGAGACGGCGCCGCCGCACGTGCTCGCCGTCATCCAGGCGTTCAACGCCCGCGCCCGGGAGATGCGGGTGGGCGCCGCTGAAACAGCGGCGGCGAGGCTGTAGTCTTCCCTCGGGTCGGTTGCGGCGGCGTGTCGCCGCCGGCCGGCAAGCCTATTGGCAGGCGAGACACTCGTCGTAGTCGGTCTTTTCGCCGACTTCGAGGTTGAAGGTGTCGAGCGTTTCGGCGCCGGCGTGGCTGGCGCGCTGCACGGACTTGGAGCGCAGGTAGTAGAGACTCTTCATGCCCCGCTCCCACGCCTGCCAGTGCAGCATGTGCAGATCCCACTTGTCGACGTCGCCGGGGATGAAGAGGTTCACCGACTGGCTCTGGCAGATGTCCGGCGTACGGTCAGCGGCCAGTTCGACGATCCAGCGCTGGTCGAGCTCGAAGGCCGTCTTGTAGACGTCCTTCTCGTCCTGGCTGAGGCAGTCCAGGTGCTGGACCGAGCCCTCGTTGGCCAGGATGCTGTCCCAGGTGGCGGCGGTGTTCTGACCCTTGGTCTCGAGCAGGCGCTCCAGATAGGGGTTCTTGACCGCGAAGGTGCCCGACAGGGTCTTGTGGCTGTAGATGTTGGCCGGGATCGGCTCGATGCCGGCGCTGGTGCCGCCGCAGATGATGCTGATGCTGGCGGTCGGGGCGATGGCCAGCTTGTGCGAGAAGCGCTCCATCACGCCGCGCTCGGCCGCGTCGGGGCAGGGGCCCTTTTCCTCGGCCAGCTTGACGCTGGCCTTGTCGGCCTCGCGGCGCAGGTGCTTGAACAGCCGCATGTTCCACGACTTGGCCAGGGCGCTCTCGAAGGGCACGTTCTGGGCCTGCAGGAAGCTGTGGAAGCCCATGAGGCCCAGACCCACCGACCGCTCACGCATGGCGGCGTAGACGGCGTGCTTGGCGTCTTCAGGCGCGCGCTTGATGAAGTCCTCGAGCACGTTGTCGAGGAAGCGCATGACGTCCTCGATGAACATCGGCTCGTCGCGCCATTCCATGAAGGACTCGGCGTTGACGCTGGAGAGGCAGCAGACCGCGGTCCGCTCGACGCCCAGATGATCCTTGCCGGTGTGCAGCATGATCTCGCTGCAGAGGTTCGACTGGCGGACCTTGAAGCCCAGCTCCTGCTGGTGCTTCGGCATGGCGCGGTTCACCGCGTCGGAGAAGATCAGGTAGGGCTCGCCGGTCTGCAGGCGCAGCTCCAGCACCTTCTGCCACAGGGCGCGGGCGTCGACCTCGCGCAGCACTTCGCCGGTCTTGGGCGAGCGCAGGCCGAACTTCGTGCCGTCCCGCACGGCGTGCATGAACTCGTCGCTGATCGAGATGCCGTGGTGCAGGTTCAGCGACTTGCGATTGAAGTCGCCCGAGGGTTTGCGGATCTCGAGGAACTCGTCGATCTCCGGATGGTGGATGTCCAGATAGACCGCCGCCGACCCGCGGCGCAGGCTGCCCTGGCTGATCGCGAGGGTCAGGGAGTCCATCACGCGGATGAAGGGGATGATGCCGCTGGTCTGGCCGGCGCCCTTGACCTTCTCGCCGATCGACCGGACGCCGCCCCAATAGGTGCCGATGCCGCCGCCGTTGGCGGCCAGCCAGACGTTCTCGTTCCAGGTGCCGACGATGCCGTCGAGGCTGTCGCCGACGGCGTTGAGGAAGCAGCTGATCGGCAGGCCGCGATTGGCCCCGCCGTTGCTCAGGACCGGCGTCGACGGCATGAACCAGAGCTTGCTCATGTAGTCGTAGACGCGCTGGGCGTGGTCGGCGTCGTCAGCGAAGGCCGTGGCGACGCGGGCGAACATGTCCTGGTAGGACTCGCCGGCCAGCAGGTAACGGTCCTCGAGGGTGGTGCGGCCGAAATCGGTCAGCAGGGCGTCGCGACTGCGGTCGACCTCGACCTTCCTGACCAGCGCCAGTTGGGGCTTTTCGCCGCCGAGCCAGGCCGTATCGCCCGCCGCCTCGCCGAGGGGAATCTGCCGTGCCGCTTCGCCCATCATGACCTTAAACCCGTAATCAACAGCGGTTTCCCGAACGAACGCACCGTCCGATAGACGCTACATCTTGTGGGCGACGCGCCCCCTGAACCCACTATATGGGGCCACGAGGGCTAATGACTCGTCAACGGGGAGAAACGCCTCAGGCGGGATTTTTTCGTTAACAAACTGTTGAGAAGCCCTCCGTGGACCGCCGTTCCGCAAGGGTTTGACAACCTTTTCAGACACCTGCCGCGACCCCTCGTCGCGGGGCTCTCCGCATGGCAAGGTCAACACAATGACGTGGCAGGATTTATACGCCGAAAGGCGCTTGACGGCGGCCGAAGCAGCCGCGCGCATAGAGTCCGGACAGCGGGTGGCCGTCGGCATGGCGCTGGCCGAGCCGCCGGCGATCCTGGCGGCCATCGCCGCGCGGGCCGAAGCGGACGAGATCGACGAGGTCAAACTCTTCTATTTCCACTCGACGCCGCATGCTGGAGCGACGGTCCTGCGCTACGAGCTGATGGATCGCATCCGGCCGCACTGCTTCTTCCTGGGGCCTATAGAGCGGATGCTGCTCGAGCGCGGCGAGGCCGAGGGCAAGCGGACGATCGCCTTTGTGCCCGGCGCCTTCAGCCAGGCGCCGCGGCTGATGACCGAGCGGGCGCCGATCGACGCCTTCATCGCCACGGTCTCGCCGATGGACCGGCACGGCTACTTCAGTCTGGGAACCAGCAACGACTATGGCTCGGCCGTCGCCCGGTCCGCGCGCAAGGTCATTGTCGAGGTCAACAAGCACATGCCCCGGGTCCGGGGCGGCATGATCCACATCAGCGAGATCGACGGCATCGTCGAGAACGATCTGCCGCTGTTCGAAAACCCCAACCGCGCGCCGGCGCCGGAGGATGACGCCATCGGCCGGATCATCGCCGGTCTGGTCGAGGACGGCTCCTGCCTGCAGATGGGCATCGGCGCCCTGCCGGACGCGGTCTGCGCCGCGCTCGACAAGCACCGGAGCCTGGGCGTCCACACCGAGCTGCTGACGCCGGGGCTGGTCGCGCTGATGAAGGCCGGGGCGGTCGACAACAGCCGCAAGACCACCGACCCGGGCCTGTCGATCTTCACCTTCGCCCTGGGCAACAAGGCGCTCTACGATTTCATCGACGACAACGCCGCGGTCGAGAGCCGGCCGGTGGCCTACGTCAACGACCCGGCGGTGATCGCGCGCAATGACCGGGTCGTGTCGGTGAACGCCACCCTGCAGATCGACCTGTCCGGCGCCTGCAATTCCGAGCACCTGTCGGGCCGTCAGTTCAGTGCGGCGGGCGGGCAGCTGGATTTCGTGCGCGGCGCCTACGCCTCGAAGGGCGGCCGGTCGATCATCGCCTGCCACTCGACGGCGAAGGAGGGGGCCCTGTCGCGGATCACCACTCGGCTGGACGGTCCGGTGACCACGCCGCGCAACGACACCCACATCGTCGTCACGGAGTACGGGCACGCCGATCTGAAGGGCCTGTCGACGTCCGAGCGGGCCAAGGCCCTGATCGGCCTGGCGCATCCGAAATTCCGCGATGAGCTGACCGCTGCGGCGAAGGCCGACGGCAGCCTCTAGCCTTGCGTTTGATGTGCACGGGTCGTATCTGCGCCCCGTCACTGGGGAGTAGCCGGCTGCGAATCCAGCAGCGGGTGCGTCAACAAACTTGGAGCCGCGGTTCCATGGCGCATCCAGTCCGAAAGGACCTGGCGAGACCTTTGGCTTTCGCGTGCGGTCGAGCGGGACCGGAGCGCGGAACGCCAATGGTCTGTCTTACCGGTCCCGCCAGGACAAGTTCATGGAAGCCTTCCTCGTCTCCACCGGCCTCGTGGCCATCGCTGAAATCGGCGACAAGACCATGCTGCTGGCCATCGTGCTGGCGGCGCGGTTCCGCAAACCCTGGCCGATCCTCGCCGGGATACTCGTCGCGACCCTCGCCAACCATGGTCTGGCCGCCACGGTCGGCGCTGTCGCCGGTCACGCCCTGAGCGGTCCGTGGGTCCGCTGGGTGCTGGGCGCCCTGTTCATCGCGTTCGGCGTCTGGGCGCTGGTTCCGGACAAGTTCGAGGACGACGAGGCGCCGTCGACCGTGAAGGCCGGGTCGGTGTTCCTGACCACCGCGATCGCCTTCTTCTTCGTCGAGATGGGCGACAAGACACAGGTGGCCACCGTGGCGCTGGCCGCGCAGTTCCAGTCGGTCATGCTGGTCGCCGCCGGCACGACGGTCGGCATGATGCTCGCCAACGGTCCGGCGGTCTGGCTGGGCGAGACCATGGCGACCCGTCTGCCGCTGAAATACATCCGCTGGACCGCCGCGGCGGCTTTCGCGGGCATCGGCTTGTGGATCCTGATCGCGGGTCAGGCCATCAGGTAGCGATAGGCTTCCCGGGCCGCCTTGAACCGCTCGAACGGAAAGCGGATCGGGACGCCCTCCAACGCGGCGGCGAGCATCTCGAGGTGCGCCTCCCAGCCCGCGGCGGACCGGCCGGCGTCCTCGCCGGCCGGGCTGGAGAGCGTCAGGGTCAGATGGCAGGCGTCCGGACCGGTCGGCCGCAGCGCCCATCGCACCGGCCGCAGTGGCTCGCCGGGTCCGCTCCAGCTGTATTCGAGCAGCGCGCCGGGCTCGCAGGCCGTGACGAGGCTGTCGATCACCGTGCCGGAGTCGGCGAAGTCGAGGACCGCCCGGCCGCCCTCCTGCAGATCGATGGTCCCGGGAGCCAGCCATTCCGGAAGGCGCGCCGGATCGGTCAGCAATGCCCAGACCGCCGCCGCCGGATGCTCCAGCTCCCGCGTCAGGGTCACCTGGGTGATGTCGCCGAGACGCTGGATGGCGCCGAGGTCGGCAGGCAGGTCGGTCATGCGTCGTGTCTCCGGTGGGGAACGCCAGACTGGCCAGCGTGTCCCCGCCTCGCCGTGACCTGAATCAAGCGGCTGGAGGCGGAACGGCCTAGGGTGACGCTCTGCCGGGTTCAGTCCTTCGGATGGTCCGGTTGCGAGGGAGCGCCATGCGCAAGGCCGTCGTCGCCGGGATTCTCTATTTCGCCGTGGTGTTCGCGTTCGCCTTCGCCATCGGGACCGTGCGGGTGCTGCTGGTGGCGCCCAGGCTCGGTGAGACCCTCGCGGTGCTGCTGGAGCTGCCGGTGGTGCTCGGAGCGTCCTGGGCCTGCTGTGGGGCCCTTGTGGCGCGTCTGACGGTATCGCCGCGCCCCGGCGACCGGATGATGATGGGCGGCGTCGCCTTTGTCGTCCTGCAGGCGGCGGAAGCGCTTCTGGCGATCTTCGTCTTTGGCCGGAGCCCGACGGTCTATCTCGCCGCCTTCACGACACTGGCGGGGCAGTTCGGTCTGGCGGGCCAGATCGGCTTCGCCTTGATTCCCCTGGTCCGCCGACGGGGGTAGAGGGACGGGACGCCTCAGAGTCGAAGGGATTCGCCATGACCGACGCCGCCAAGCCCGCCTATGTGATCCTCGTCCGCGACCGGATGGTCGATGCGGATGAATTCGCCACCTATGGCCAGAAGGCCCGTGGCGCGCGCGAAGGCCATGCGGTCACGCCGCTGGCCTTCTACGGCAAGCACGAAGTCCTTGAGGGACCGGAGGTCGAGGGCGCGGTTATCCTGAAATTCCCGAGCTTCGCCGAAGCCCAGGCCTGGTACCGCAGCCCGGCCTATCAGGAGGCGCTCAAGCACCGCCTGGCCGGGGCGGAATACCGCGTGCTGATCGTCGAGGGCGTCTAGGTCCCGGCAGCGCCTGCCTGGCCGCCGAGCCCTTTCGCCAGCATCACGACGCCCGTCGAGCCGGCGTGACGATGCTGCGCGATCGCCTGATAGGCGGGTGAATCGAACCAGGCATGGAACGCCTCGGCGTCCGGGAAGCTCATCAGAACGAGCCTGGTCGCGGTCCATTCGCCCTCGATCACCTCGGGCGTTTCATCGACGGCCAGCAGTGTTCCCTTGAACCGGCTGAACACCTCCATGAACGCCGCCGAATAGCGGTCATAAGCCGTCCGGTCGGTGATCGTGATCTGCGCGACGCCGTAGACCGCCATAGCGACTAGGCCGCCGTTTCGCGCGCAGTCGCCGGGCTGGCCGCGTTCAGGGCGGTCAGTTTGCCGATCGCGGCGTGGGCCTCGGCCATCAGCCGGCGGACGATCTCGCCGGCCGGCAGGACGTCGTGCACGCCGCCCGCGCTCTGGCCCATGGCGAAGCAGGACTTGTCCGGATCGAGGTTCTCGATCTGGCCGCCGATGCCGCCCATGGCGTTGTTGCGGATGCTGATGCCCGCCTGCATCGGGAAGGCCTGAATGTCCTGCGGGCGGCTTTCCCAGTCGGCGACGTAGGGGTTCTTCTGCACCCGCATCGGCTTGCCGCTGTAGCAACGGGTGCGGACGGTATCCTCGTCCGACGCGTTGAGGATGGTCTCGCGATAGAGGTCGCCGGCGTGAGCTTCCTGGCTGGCGATGAAGCGGGTGCCCATCCAGACGCCCTGGGCGCCCAGCGCCAGGCAGGCGGCGAGGCCGCGCCCGTCGTAGAGGCCGCCGGCGCCGACCACGGGGATCTTCACCGCCTCGACCGCCTGGGCCAGCAGCGGCAGGGTGCCGACGAGGCCCGTGTGGCCGCCGCCTTCGCCGCCCTGGCAGATGACCGCGTCACAGCCGGCCTGCTCGGCCTTGACCGCGTGCTTCACCGCCCCGCAGACGACCATGACCTTGAGGCCGGCCTTCTTGAGCTTCTCCATGATCGGCATCGGCACGCCGAGACCGGCGATGAAGGAGCTCGCGCCCTCCTCGATGATGATCTCAACCGCCGCCGTCAGGCTTTCGGGGGAGGCCGCCAGAAGGTCGACGCCGAACGGCTTGTCGGTCAGCGTCCGGACCTTGCGCATCTGTTCGCGGATGAAGTCGGGCTGGGTGCCGGCCATGCCGAGCACGCCGTAGCCGCCCGCGTTGCTGACGGCCGCCGCCAGTTCGGCGTAGGACACGCCGCCCATGCCGGCCAGCATGATCGGATGCTCGATGCCGAGCAGGTCGCAGAGGGGGGTACGGAGGGACATCGGTGTGGTCTTTCTCAGAAGATCGCGTAGCCGCCGTCGATCATGAAGGTGTCGCCGGTGTGGAAGCGGGAAGCGTCGGACGCCAGGTAGACGGCCATGCCGCCGAAGTCCTCGGGCTCGCCCCAGCGGCGCATCGGCACCCGGCTGATGACCTTGGAGGTGAAGGTGTCGTTGCCCTGGGCGCCGGCGGTCATGTCGGTGGCGATCCAGCCCGGCAGGATGGAGTTGGCGCGAACGCCATAGCGGGCGTGCTCGACGGCGATCGACTTCATCATCGAGATGACCCCGCCCTTGGTGGCGGCATAGGCCTCGTTGCGCGCGGCGCCCTCGACCGCGGCCAGCGAGGCCACGCCGATCAGCGACCCGCCGGGATCGCCGGCCTTGGCCCGCTCGATCATGTGCTTGGCGGCTTCGCGCAGGGTCCAGAACACGCCGTCGAGGTTGAGGGCCATGTTGTAGCGCCAGGTGTCGGTGGACATCTCGGCGAACGAGGCGGCGCCGCGCCCGCGTCCGGCGTTGGCGATCACGGTGTCGAGGCGACCCATGGCGACGGCGGCCTCGGCCATGCCGGCGACGACCTGGGCTTCATCCGAGCAGTCGACGATCTGGGCCTTCACCCGCACGCCGTGGCTCAGCAGGCGGCTTTCGGCGGCCTGGGTCTTTTCGGGGTTGGAGCCCCAGATCACGATGTCAGCGCCCGACTGGGCCATGGCCTCGGCCATGCCCAGGCCGATGCCGCCGTTGCCGCCGGTGACGAGCGCGACCTTGCCGGTCAGATCAAAGGGCTTGTAGGCCATGGTGCGTCACTCCCCGTGAACATCTGTTTGAGTTCACAAAAGGCGGGTGACGCGGCGGCGGTCAAGCGCCGAAACGGTCGAAGGCGTCGCGGATGACCCTGCGGGTCACGTCCCATTCGACCACCGCCAGGGCCTCTTCGCGGTCAAAGAAGCGGGCCTCGGCGGCGTCGTCTCCGGCCACCGGCTCCCCTGCCAGCCAAAGGGCGGCGTAGTCGACCATGATGTAGTGGCGGGTGATCTCGCCCGTCTCGCGGGAGGTCATGATCCCGTCGACGACATCGATCAGACCCAGCAACCGGGCCTGGACGCCGGTTTCCTCGACCAGTTCCCGCATCGCCGCGGCCTCGCTGGTCTCGCCCCATTCGATACGGCCGCCGGGCAGGCTCCACTGGCCCTGGCGCGGGGGATTGCCGCGCTTGATCAGCAGGACCTCGTTCCCGCGCAGGCAGACGACGCCCGCCGTCGGGCGCGGATAGTCGGTCACGCCGCGGTCCAGCCGCCGTCCACGGACAGGATCGCCCCGTTCACCGAGGCGCCGGCGCCGGCGCAGAGATACAGCAGCAGGCCCGCCAGCTGCTCGACGGTGACGAACTGCTTGGTCGGCTGGGCGGCCAGGATGACGTCACGCATGACGGCCTCCTCGCTGATGCCGCGCGTCCTGGCCTGGTCGGCGATCTGGGCCTCGACCAGCGGGGTCTTCACATAGCCCGGGCAGATGGCGTTGACGGTCACGCCGCTGGTCGCGAGCTCCAGGGCGGCCGACTTGGTGAAGCCTGCGACCCCGTGCTTCGCGGCGACATAGGCGCTCTTGAACGGAGAGGCGACCAGGGCGTGGGCCGAGGCGATGTTGACGATCCGGCCGCGGCCGGCGGCCTTCATGGCCGGGATCGCCGCCCGGGAGGCGTGGAACACGCTCGACAGGTTGATGGCGATGATCCGGTCCCAGGCGTCGAGGGGAAAGTCCTCCACCGGCGATACATGCTGGATGCCCGCATTGTTGACCAGGATGTCCAGCCGGCCGAAGGCGGCGGTGGTCGAGGTCACCAGATCGGCGATCTCGGCCGGCCGGGTCATGTCGGCGCCGTGATAGCGGACCTCGACGCCATACTTCGCCGCAAGGCCCGCACGGGTCGCCTCGATGGCGGCGGCGTCACCCAGGCCGTTCAGGACGATGTTGACCCCGGCGGCGGCGAGGGCTTCAGCGAGGCCCAGGCCGATGCCGCTGGTCGAACCCGTGACGATGGCGACCTGTCCCCGGAGTTCGGAGGTCATGGGCGAAAGCTCCCGCCTAGTTTTTGTTGCGGTGCAGCATAGAGACTCGCAGCCTTCGGAGCGAGCGCGAAATCAGCCGGATTTTCTGAGGAACACCCAGTCGTCGTCGGACGACATCGCGGGCTGGAAGGCGTAGCCCTCGCGGTCGAAGTCCTTCAGCCCCTCGACCCGGTCGATCCGGCCGTCGATGGCGAAGCGCGCCATCATGCCACGCGCCTTCTTGGCCATGAAGCTGATCTGTTTGGTCACCTCGCCGCGGTCCTCGAAGAACCGGCAGGTGACGACTGGCAGGGTCAGGGCCTTGCGATCGACCGCGCCGAAATATTCCTGGCTGGCGAGGTTCACCAGGGTCTTGTCCTTCTGGCCCTCGGCCGCCTCGTTGAGCGTGCGCGAAAGCCGGTCGCCCCAGAACTGGTAGAGGCTCTTGCCGCGTTTGGTCTTCAACTGGACGCCCATCTCCAGCCGGTAGGGCTGGATGGCGTCGGCCGGTCGCAGCAGGCCGTAGAGGCCAGACAGGATGCGCAGGTGGTCCTGGGCCCAGGCGAAGCCCTTCGCATCCAGGCTGCGCGCCTCGAGACCCGCATAGACATCGCCGTTGAAGGCGATCGCCGCCTGGAGACCGTCCTCGACCGCCGGGTCAAAGGCCTGGAACCGCTGGTAGTTGAGGTCCGCCAGCTTCTCCGAGATGTCCATCAACTGGCGCAGGTCGCGCGGGCGCAGCTTGCGCGTCACGGTGTCCAGCACCGCGATGTCGTCCTTCAGCGCCGGCGTCGTCAGCGGCAGGGCGCGCGCGGGCGCCTCGAAGTTCATGGCCTTGGCCGGCGAGATCACCATCAGCATGGCGCGGGAGATAGAGCGGCCCGGACGGGAAGGCGAGTCGTTCCGTCGTGACGCGAGGTTGCCTGCGTCGCGCCGGGATGATCATGCTCCGGCGATGAGCGGAGTGGGTGGAATGCGAGTGATGCCAAGACCGGTTCTGGCGGCGTTGATGGCCTGTCTCGCCCTGGCTGCCTGCAGTCTGCTGACGCCCGACAAGGTCGCGGACGCCAAGGCCAGGGCGCTCTATGCCCAGATCAGCACCGGCGCCGATCTGAGCCGGAACACCGACCTGGCCAGCAATCTCCGCACCCCGGCGGCGATGGAGCAACTGTCCGCCCTGAAGGCGGCGCTGCCGCCCGGGCCCCCTTCCGCTGTGGCCACGCGCAGCTGGTCGCTGAAGGCCGGTATGGGCGGCTCCAGGGCGGTCCTGGTGCATGCCTACAGCTACCCGGGCCAGACCGTTCTGGTTCAAACGGTGCTGACCCGGGAGAAGGACGGGGCCTGGCAGGTGAACGGCTTCCATTTGACCTTCGACAGGCCGTCAGACAGGCCCGGCACAGGCGGACCCGCCAGGCCGGCCAAGCCCTCCGAGATCACCTAGGCCCGAAGATCAGAACAGGACCCGCGGGTTCATGATCCGCTTGGGGTCGAGCACGCTGCGGATCGCGCGCAGGGTCTCGACCTCGACCGCCGACTTGTAGCGCAGGGCGTCGGCCGTCTTGGCGGCGCCCAGGCCGTGTTCGGCGCTGATCGAGCCCTCCATGGAATCGACGATGTCGTGGACGATCAGCGAGCCGGCGTCGCGGCCTTCGTTGTGGGCTTCGTCAGAGCCGCCGGCCGGTCGGAGCACGTCGTAGTGGACGTTGCCGTCGCCGACATGGCCGAAGGCCACGATACGGACGGCCGGATCATGCTTCAGCACGGCGGCCGAGGCCTGTTCGATGAAGTCGGCGATGCGCGAGACAGGGACGGAGACGTCGTGTTTCCAGGCCGCGCCTTCGGGCTTCTGGGCGCCGGACTGGTTCTCGCGGACGGCCCAGAAGGCCTTCGCCTGGGCCTGGGTCTGGGCGATCGCGGCGTCGGTGATCAGGCCGTCCTCGAGCGCGCGGCCCAGCAGGCGCTCCATGGCCCCCTCGGCGGCGCCGGGCTCGCCGCTGGCGGTCTCGACCAGCACGTACCAGGGGTGGATGGCGTCCAGCGGCTCGCGGATGCCGGGGATGTGGTCGACGGCGAACCGCACGCCCAGCCGACTCATCAATTCGAAGGCCTCGACGGCGCCGCCGGTCTCTTCCTTGGCGCGGGCCAGCAGCCGGATGGCGTCGGCGGGGGAGGCCAGGCCGACCACGGCCGTGGCGCGGGAGTTCAGCACCGGGAACAGCTTCAGGCTGGCGGCGGTGATCACGCCGAGGGTGCCCTCGGCGCCGATCAGCAGCTGCTTGAGGTCGTAGCCGGTGTTGTCCTTGCGCAGGCGCTTGAGGCCGTTCCAGATCTCGCCGTTGGGCAGCACGGCCTCGAGGCCGAGCACCAGGTTGCGCGTCGTGCCGTAGCGCAGCACCTGCGTGCCGCCGGCGTTGGTCGAGATGACTCCGCCGACCGTCGCCGAGCCTTCCGACGCCAGGCCCAGCGGGAAGCGCCGCGACAGCGCCGCCGCCGCCTCATGCACCGCCGCCAGGGTCACGCCGGCCTCGGCCACGATCACGTCGTCGAAGCCGTCGATGTCGCGGATGCGGTTCAGCCGTTCGGTGCTCAGCAGCACCTCGCCCTGCGGGATCTGCCCCGAGACCAGACCGGTGTTGCCGCCCTGGGGTGTAATCGCGGTTCCGGACTCGGCGCAGATGCCGACGACGGCGGCAACCTCGGCGGTCGTCTTCGGCAGGACCAGCAGGGGCGTCGTCCCCTCCCAGCGACCGCGCCACTCGACGAGCTTGGGCGCGATGCGGTCGCGGTCCTGGCTCCATCCGCCCTCGCCGAGGACGGCCTTCAGGCGGGAGATGACGTCTGCGGGGACTGAGATGGTCATGGGCGCAGCATACGCCGCCGTCGCGCTGTCGTCAGCCGATGAAGCCGGCGGCGCGTTTCAGCCGGTCGTTGATCGCCTCGCCCAGCCCGCCGGCGGGGATCGGCGCGACGGCGATGGCGGTCGGTTTCGTCCGGTCAGCGGCGCGGAGCATGGCGAACAGGTTCGCGGCCGCCTCGGCCAGATCGCTGCTCGGGCTGAGGTTGAACGGGCTGTCGCCGGGCCCAAAGGCGAGGAAGGCCTCACCGGGTTGCGGCGCGTCCACATTGATCCGCACCGGCGCGTCAGGGGCGTAGTGCAGGGCCATCCGGCCGGGGGAGCGTTTGGCGTCGGACTCGGCCTCGGCCAGGGGACCGATGATCGCCTCGATCTGCGCGCGGGTCACCGCGCCGGGCCGCAGCAGCCGCGCCGGGGCGCCAGGCAGCAGCGCGACGACGGTCGATTCCAGGCCCACGTCGCAGGGCCCGCCGTCGAGCGCCTCGGCGGCGGCGAGGCCGGTCTCCTCGACCGCATCGGCGTGGGTCGTCGGGCTCGGGCGCCCGGAGCGGTTGGCCGAGGGCGCCACAAGCGGCCCGCCGAACGCCTGCAACAGCGCACGGGACAGCGGATGGCCCGGCACGCGCACGGCGACGGTGTCGAGCCCTGCCCGGGCCAGGTCGCAGACCGCCGCCGCGTCCCGCACCGGCGCGACGAGGGTCAGGGGGCCCGGCCAGAAGGCCGCCGCGAGCACCTCGGCGCGATCATCCAGGACCGCGATGGTCCGCGCCGCCGCGAGGTCGGCCACATGGGCGATCAGGGGGTTGAAGCTCGGTCGGCCCTTGGCGGCGTAGACGGCGGCCACGGCGAGCGGGTTGGCGGCGTCGGCGGCCAGACCATAGACCGTCTCGGTCGGCAGAATGACCAGCCGGCCCGCGCGCAGGGCCGCGACCGCACGCTCTAGGGCGCGCGCTTCGCCGTCAGGCTGATGTTGACCGTCACCGTTCCCGGCACGACCTCGGTCGTCTTCCAATCGCCCTGTCCTACGCCGAAGGCCAGACGGTTCAGACCGACGCTGGCGTTCATCTTCGCAACACCGCCGGTGATGACGAGGGTGAAGGGCAGGGTCAACGGCTTCGTGACACCCCGGATCGTCAGATTGCCGACCGCCTGGTAGCGATTGCCGCCCAGGGCCTTGAAGGACGACGCCGTGAAGGTCGCCTTCGGGAAGCGCTTCGCGGCGAACCAGTCGTCCAGCGGCAGGGCCTCGTCGCGGCCCGTGTCGCCCGTGGCGGCCGAGGTCATGTCGAAGGTGGCGGTGACCGACGAGCCGGACAGATTGGCCGGGTCGAAGCGAATGGCGGCGTCCCAGCGGCGGAACGACCCGCTGAAGGCGCCGCCGTCGAAGCTCGAGCTGAAGGCGACCTTCGAGGCGCCCTTGTCCACGGTCCACACCGGCGCCGGCGCCGCCAGGGCCTGCCCCGCGAAGACGGTGGCGGCGATGAGGATCGTGGCGAACAGCTTCACGCGGCGGTGTCCTTGCGGGCGAGGAACGGGATCATCTTCGCCAGCTCGTTGTCCTTGTCGAGGAACTGGTGCTTCAGCGCGCCGAGCACGTGCAGCGGAATCAGGCCGTAGATGATGACCTTGGCCAGCAGCTTGTGGATGTCCTCGATGAGCTCGTGACGGGCGTGCCGCGCCTCGGCCGGCAGATCGTAGAGCGGCTGGATGATCGGCCAGTCGAACAGGCCGAACATGTTGATCGGGTAGACCTTGATCAGGGCGCTCGCCGAGACGGCGGCCCAGCCGGTGAACGGGATCGCGATCAGCAGGACGTAGAAGAGCACATGCACGACCTTCGCGAGGCGCTGCTCCCAGGGCTTGAGATGTCCGGACAGGGCCGGCGGCGGACTGACGAACCGCCAGGCGACCCGGATCAGGGTCAGCAGCATGATGGTGATGCCGAGCGGCTTGTGCAGTTGCATGACGGCGACCTTCGCCGCGCCCTTGAGCTCCTCGGCCTGCCAGCCAAGCAGCACGTTCCAGACCAGCAGGGCGGCGATGGCCCAGTGCAGGAGGATGGCGACAGTCGAGTAGCGGGTCCGGGTCATGGCGGCTCCTGATTTCGGCGCAGGCTACTTCTTCACAAACTCGAGTTCGAGGATCAACTCCACCTCGTCGCCGACCATGGCCAGCGGTGGCCTGAGCAGGAAGGTCGACCCGAAGTCCGACCGCTTGATCACGCCCCGGGCCGAGAAGCCCGAACGTTGCCCGCCGAGGCCGGAGGCATAGCCCTCGAAGGTGACGTCCAGCGTCACGGGCCTGGTCACGCCCCGGAACGTCAGGTCGCCGGTCATCGTCCCGCTGTTGCCTTCGCCCGGCGTGATCGCGGTCGAGACGAAGGTGATCGTGGGGTTGGCGGCGGCGTCGAGGAATTTGTCGGCGAACTCGCCGTTGAATTTCGTGTTGCCGGTGTCGAGGGAAGCGGCCTGGAAGGTCGCGGTGACCTTCGACGCAGTCGGGACCTTGGGATCGTAGACGTAGGCCGCGTCGAAATCGGTGAAGCGCACGGTGTAGGCGGACAGGCCCATGTGACGCACGCGGGCGATCAGGCTGGCGTGGGTCTTGTCGACGACCCAGGTCCCGGCCGGCATGTCCGCCGGATTGGTCGACGGGGCGGCGGACGCCATCGGGGCGGACATCAGCACGAGCGCAAAAGCTGCGATGGCGGAGCGGAACATGGCGGCCTCGACTGTGACTGATTCAGTTGCGGATCAAGATAGGCCGTCTGTGTGGCGCCCGAAAGGCCAAGGCTTCACGAACCGGCGCGGTCCGGCCTAAAACGCCAGCCTCCAGGGAGACGCTCCATGACCTATCGTCCGCCGCTTCGGGACATGACCGCTGCGCTGAAGGCCGCCGGATTCGACCGGCTGGGCGAGGCCTTTCCGGAGGCGGATGCGGAAACCGTCTGGGCGGTGCTGGAAGCCGCCGGGGAGTTCGCCTCCGGCGTCATCGCGCCGCTGAACGGGCCGGGCGACCGGGTCGGCGCGCAATACGCCAACGGCAAGGTGACCGCCGCGCCCGGATTCGCCGACGCCTATCGCCATTTCGCCGAAAGCGGCTGGAACAGCCTGTCGGCGGATCCGGACTTCGGCGGGCAGGGTCTGCCCAAGACGCTGGAGATCGCGGTCTTCGAGATGATCCAGGCCGCCAGCCTGGCGTTCGGTCTCTGTCCGATGCTGACCCAGGGCGCCATCGAGGCGCTGGCCGCCCATGGGACCGACAGCCAGAAGGCGCGGTTCCTGCCGAAACTGGTCAGCGGCGAATGGACCGGCACCATGAACCTGACCGAGCCGCAGGCCGGTTCCGACCTGGCGGCCCTGACCACCCGCGCCGAGCCGGACGGGGAGGGCGGGTACCGGCTGACCGGCCAGAAGATCTTCATCACCTGGGGCGACCACGACGTCGCCGACAACATCGTCCATCTGGTGCTGGCCCGTCTGCCCGGCGCGCCGGAGGGCAGCCGCGGCATCTCGCTGTTCGTCTGTCCCAAGCGGCTGTTGAACGCCGACGGGACCGCCGGCGGCCTGAACGACGTGCGGCCGGTCAGCATCGAGCACAAGCTCGGCATCCACGGCTCGCCCACCTGCGTGATGGCGTTCGAGGGTGCGAAGGCCGAACTGGTCGGGGTCGAGCACCAGGGCCTGGCGGCCATGTTCACGATGATGAACGCCGCGCGGCTGCAGGTCGGTGCCCAGGGCGTCGGCATCGCCGAACGCGCCTACCAGCAGGCGCTGACCTTCGCGCTGGACCGCAAACAGGGCCGCTCCGTCTGGACCGGCGAGAACAACGCCGTGATCCACGACCATCCGGACGTGCGTCGCATGCTGATGCTGATGCGGGCGAAGATCCTGGCGGCGCGGGCGATCTGTCTGTCGACCGCCGTCGCCGCCGACCTGTCGCGTCATGCGGCTACGGACGCCGCGCGTACGGCGGCCAAGCTGCGCGAGGAACTGCTGACGCCGATCGCCAAGGCCTGGTCCACCGACCTCGGCGTCGAGGCCGCCAGTCTGGGGGTCCAGATCCATGGCGGCATGGGCTTCATCGAGGAGACCGGCGCGGCCCAGCATTACCGCGACGCCCGCATCCTGCCGATCTACGAGGGGACCAACGGCATCCAGGCCATCGATCTGGTGGGTCGCAAGCTGACGCTGGGCGGCGGCGAGGCCCTGTCATTCCTGTTGGCCGAGATCCGCGAGACGGCGGCGAACGAGCCCCGCCTGGCGGAAGGCGCCGACGCGCTGGAGGCGGCCGCCGACTGGCTGGCCGCGCGCCGCAACACGCCGGACGCGCTGGCCGGCGCCACGGCGTTCCTCAAGCTGGCGGGAGACGTGGTCGGCGGCTGGATGCTCGCCCGGATGGCCGCGGCTGACGCGGACTACGCCAAGGTCTGGCGGTTCTACGCTGAACAGGTGCTGGCGACCGCGCCGGGCCAGGCGGCCGGCGTGACGCAGGGCGCGGCGGTGCTGGAAACAGAATAGGGGACATGTACCTGCGGTACGTGTCCCCCAAACGAGTGGCCGCAGGGTTTAGGGGACACGTACCTTCGGTACATGTCCCCGTTGTCCTTAAAGCTGCGCCAGCATGTAGTCCGCCGACGAGACCTTGAATTCGCCGCCGGCTTCGACGTTCAGGGTGTCGACGACGCCGTTCTTGACGATCATCGAGTAGCGCTGCGAGCGCAGGCCCATGCCGAACTTGCTGCCGTCCATCTCCAGGCCGATGGCCTTGGTGAAGTCGCCGTTGCCGTCGGCCAGCATGATGATGTCGTCGCCCACGCCCTGGTCGAGGCCCCAGGCCTTCATCACGAACACGTCGTTGACCGAGATGCAGGCGATGGCGTCCACGCCCTTGGCCTTGAACTCGGCGGCGTGCTCCTTGAAGCCCGGCAGGTGCTTGGCCGAGCAGGTCGGGGTGAAGGCGCCCGGCAGCGCCAGGACGGCGACGGTCTTGCCCTTGAACAGCTCGTCCGAGGTGATCGGACGGGGGCCTTCGGGGCCGGACGTCATGAAGGTGGCGTCAGGCAGGGTGTCGCCGGCTTTGATGGTCATGTGATCTCTCCCTTGTCGCCGAACGGCGCTCGCTGGTGCAAATAGAGGCGGCGAAGCGGTTCGCCAAGGACGCGACCTTGAATCCGCCGCCATGAATGCTGATCATCAACGCATGACCGAGCCATCGGACGCAGACTTTCTTTCCGGACGCCTGCTGATCGCCATGCCCGGCATCGGTGATCCGCGGTTCGAGCGGGCGGTGGTGTTCCTCTGCGCCCATGATGCGGAGCACGCGATCGGCCTGGCCGTGAACCGGCCTGTCGACGGCCTGACCCTGACCTCGCTGTTCGAGCGGATCGGCGTCGATCCGCCGCTGCGGCGACTGGCCGACGAGGCGGTGCTGATGGGCGGGCCGGTGGAGCGCGAGCGCGGCTTCGTCCTGCACACCGACGACTATCTGCTCGATGACGTCAGCCTGCCGGTGACGCCCGGGCTGGCGCTGACGACCACGCGGGACGTGCTTCAGGCGATGGGCGGCGACACCGCCCCGCGCAAGGCGATCCTCGCCCTCGGATACGCCGGCTGGGGCGCGGGTCAGCTCGAGCGGGAGGTGCGCGAGAACGTCTGGCTGGTCTGTGACCCCGACGAAGCGCTGCTGTTCGGCGACGATCACGACCACAAGTGGTCGCGCGCCCTCGAAAAGCTGGGCGTCTCGGCGGCGATGCTGTCGGATGTAGGGGGGCGGGCCTAGCCCTGCCGCCGCACCGGCGCGGCGCCGTCGACGTAGCTTTCGTTGAGGTAGACCTCCGCCTCCTGGGGCGAGAGGGCGGGCGCGTAGCCGAAGCCCTGGCCGTAGTCGCAGCCCTGTTCCATCAGCTGCCGGGCCATGATCGAATTCTCGACCCCCTCCGCGACGACCTCGAGGTTGAGGTCCTGGCCCAGCTTGATCACCGACCGGACGATCTTGGCCGAACCCTCGTTGGCGCCCATGGTGCGCACGAAGTAGCGGTCGATTTTCAGGGTGTCGAACGGCAGACGGGTCAGATAGCTCAGCGACGAGAAGCCGGTGCCGAAGTCGTCGAGCGCCAGGCCCGCGCCGCCGGCCCGCAGGGCGCGCAGGATCTTCGCCGCGCCGTCCGGGTCGCGCATGATGTCGCTTTCGGTGATCTCCAGCTTCAGCGACCCGGGCGGCAGGCGATGCTTCTGGATCAGGCCGGTGACGTCGTCGATCAGGCCAGGACGGTCGATCTCGCCGGTGGACAGGTTCACGCTGACCGTCAGGTTGCCGGCCGCCGGGTGGCTCTGGCGCCAGGCCGCCAGCTGGCGGGCCGATGTCTTGAGCATGTGAGCGCCCAGCTCGACCATCATGCCCAGTTCCTCGACCAGGGGCAGGAAGTCGTCGGGCGGGATGAGGCCGCGGCGCGGGTGCCGCCAGCGGCACAGCGCTTCGAAGCCGGACAGGGCGCCGTCCGACAGACGCACGACCGGCTGGTAGTAGGGAACGACTTCGCCCCGGGCGATCGCGCCGCGCAGATCCGACTCCAGCGCCAGTTGCGAGAGGCCGTCGCTTTCCATCGAACGGCCATAGGCCGCGCCGCCGCCGCGCCCGGCGCCCTTGGCGGCTTCCACGGCCAGCTCGGCGCGACGCAGAAGCTCGGCGGCGTCAGGGGCGTCTTCACCGCCGTCGGCCTCGACAGCGCCGATGGCCAGGGTCGGCAGAATGTCGAAGCCGGCGATCCGCAGAGGCTGTTCCAGCGCCTTGCGCAGCTTCTCGGCCGGGTCGGCGATGCCGGAGACCATAATGGCGAATTCGTCCTCGCCGACGCGCGCCATGATCGCGTCCGCGCCGAAGGCGGCCGCCAACCGTGAGCCGAGCGCCGCCAGCACCAGATCGGCCCGGTCGTGGCCCAGGGCCTCATTGAGCCGGCGCAGGCGGTCGAGGTCTGCGACCACCAGCGTCTGCCGCAGGGGCTGGGTCAGGCGCTCGCGGGCGCGGGCGACGAAGCTCTTGCGGTCCAGCAGGCCGGTCAGGCTGTCGAATTCGGAGGCGGCGAAGCGGGTTTCAGGGGCGCACACGCCGGAAGCGCGAACGCCTTCCTCAAGCCAGACGCCGCGCCACAGGCAGGTCTCGCCGCCGCGCATGCGGATCCGCAGGGCGATCTCCGACCCGGGACTCTGGACGCGAAGCAGCTCTTCGGCGGAGGCGCGGTCCTGCGGCAGGGCCAGCGCGCGGAAGGCGGCGGAGGAGCATTCGGGCGCCAGCGGTCCGAGGCCCAGCTGGCGCGCGGCGCCATAGACGCGGAAGCGGTCTTCCGCCGGCTCCCAGACCCACAGGGCTACATGGGCGCCGCCGAGCGCCTCCAGCGTAGCGGCTGCGTCCCACACACGTCGATCCTGAGCCTGCAGCCTCATGACCGGTTCACGCCGGCTTCTCCTTACGGACGGCTGTACGCGCCTTCGCGTGAGACCAGCCCGAACAGACGATGATCTCGCCAATCGCCGTTAATTTTCAGATAAGCCTTCGCGTAGCCTTCCTCGGTGAAGCCGGCTTTCAGCAGCAGCGCCGCCGAGGCGTCGTTGGTCGGCAGGCAGGCGGCTTCGAGGCGGTGCAGGCCGAGTGGACCGAAGGCGAACCCGATCAGCGTCCGCAGGGCCGCCAGCGTATGCCCCTGACGCGCATAGGGCTGGCCCGACCAGTAGCCGACCGTGCCCATCTGGGCGACGCCGCGCCGGACGTTGTTGAGCGTGATGCCGCCGACCAGCGCGTCATCGGATTCCCGGAAGACGAAGAAGGCGTACATCTGGTCGCTCTCGCGACCATTGCGCCAGGCGGACAGCCGCCGGGCGTAGGCCGCCGGGCTCAGCTCGTCCGGCGACCAGACCGGCTCCCAGGGCTGCAGGAAGCTGCGTGAACCCTGCCGCAGCGTCTCCCACTGCGGATAGTCGCGCCGCCGCGGCGGACGCAGCACCACACCCTGCCCCTGCAAGCTGGGGCCGGTCTCCGGCGAGATCCATTCAAGGAGCGACATGGGCGAAGGGTGGCGCGGGTCGCGGATGCGGGCAAGCGTCCTCTTCCGCCCGGCCAATGGCGAAAAGTTCCGGAACGACGTCGAATTCCGACGGGCTTGTTCGTCGTGCCGATGAGCGGTCGAATGAGGCCGGCTCTGGCAGGGAGACAGACGATGCGGGTTATGGTGTTCAGCAAGGCCGCCGGGGACGTGGACATGAGCGCCCCGCCCACGCCCGAGATGCTGGCGGCCTTCGCCGCAATGGACCAGTTCACCGAGACGCTGGTCGCGGCCGGCGTCTTCGTGGCCGCAGCCGGTCTGAAGAATGACGCGCAGGCCCGGCGGATTCTGTTCGACGGCGCCGGCCGCACGATCATCGACGGACCGTTTGCCGAGACCGGCGAGGTGGTGGTCGGCTTCTCGATCTGGGAGGTGAAGGACATGGACGAGGCCATGGCCTGGGCGGAGCGTGCACCCGTCATCCCGGGCCAGAAGGGCGAGATGGAAATCCGGGCCTTCTACGAAGCCGAGGATCTGGGCGAATTCGTTACGCCCGAGGAACTCGCAACCTCCCGTAACGGGGAACGCGGCAAGCTCGGCGTGGCCTAACCGAACGCCGCCCGCTCGAACGCCTCGCCCGCTCCCAGCGCCGCCTTCGAGCCAAGCACTGACACCGCGCACTTGCGGTCCGCCAGCAGGCGCTCGCCCAGCCGGGCGAAGTCGGCCGCCGTCACCAGGTCGATGGCTTCGGCGATGCCGGCGGGCGTGTAGAGGTGGCCGAACATCAAGGCCTGGCCGGCGGCCTGTTCGGCGCGGTTCAGCGGTTGCTCGCGGCCCATGAACAGGCTGGCCTTGAGCTGGGCCTTGGCGCGGGCCAGTTCGGTCTCGCTGACCGAGGCGGCGAGGCCGCGGATCTCGCCGGCCGCGATCCGCGCCAGTTCGGAAGCGTCGCCCGCCGCGCAGCCGGCATAGACGCCGAGCATGCCGACGTCGGCGTAGGTGTCGGCATAGGCGTCGATGGCGTAGGCGAGGCCGCGCTTCTCGCGGGCTTCCTGGAACAGCCGCGACGACATCCCGCCGCCGAGCGCCTCGGCGAACAGGCGCAGGACGAAATAGTCGGGATCGGACGCGCCGACAGCCGGCAACAGCAGCACCAGATGCGCCTGCTCCAGCTTGCGCAGCTTCGTCGCCGTCCCGCCGGTGAAGGCCGGGGGCGTGGGCAGGGCCGCTCCGGCGGTCGGCGGGAGGTGGCCGAACGCGTCTTCGGCCAGCGCCAGCAGATGATCCTCGTCGACCCGGCCGGCGGCGCTGACCACCAGCCGGTCGGCGGCATAGAGCGCCGCGCGCCAGTCGGACAATGCCTCCGGCGTGGCCGGCTTGAGCGACTTCACCGCCCCGAGGATGGACCGGCCGAGCGCCTGGCCGGCGAACGCCTGTTCCTGGGCCAGTTCGAACACCAGGTCGTCCGGGGTATCGAGGGCCTCGGCGATCTCCTGGCCGACGACCTTCTTCTCGCGGACGAGGTCTGCGGCGTTCATCGTCGGGCGCAGGACCAGATCGGCGGTGATCTGCATCGCCAGCGGCAGGCCGCCGGCCAGGGTGCGGGTCTGGAAGCTGGTCCGCTCATAGCCGGTAGCGGCGTTCAGATTGCCGCCGGCGGCCTCGATGTCCTCGACGATGGCGCGCGCCGAACGCTCGCCCGCGCCCTTGAACACCATGTGCTCGAGCAGGTGCGACCAGCCGTTGCGGGCCTCATCCTCGTAGCGGGCGCCGCGGCCGGCGACGACCGTCAGGGCGAGGGTCTCGAGGCCCGGCATGGGGTCGAACACCACCCGTACGCCGTTGGCGAGGGTGTGGAGGCGCGCCGTCACTTCGACGCGAACGCGCGGACGTAGGCCATGATGGCGTCCGCGTCGGCGGGCAGGTGGTCGTAGCGCTCCGGCTTGCCGGTGATCCCCTGGGCCGAGGCCGGAACGTCCGGCGTCACGCCGGTGGCGGCGCTGACCGCATCCGGGAACTTCGCGGCGTGGGCGGTGGAGAGAATGGCGATCGGCGTGGTCGCGTCGGGCAGGCTGGCGCGGCGGGCGGCCGATACGGCCACGGCGGTGTGCGGGTCGATCAGCTCGCCGGTCTCGTTCAGCGTCGAGAGCATGGTCCGGGCCGTGTCGTCCTCGGTCACCGAGGCGCCGGAGAAGGTCTCGCGCATGGCGGCCAGGGCCTGCGGCGGCAGGTCGATAATGCCGGTCTCGTTGAACGCCCGGAAGGCGCGGCCGGTCTCGACGCCGTCGCGGCGGACGCTCTCGTAGTAAAGCCGCTCGAAGTTGGAGGCGACCTGGATGTCCATCGCCGGAGACTGGGTCGCGGCGACCACGCCGCGCGCATAGCGGCCGGTCTCGAAGGCGCGCGCGACGATGTCGTTGCTGTTGGTCGCCACCAGGATGTGGGCGATCGGCAGGCCCATGCGCTGGGCGACCCAGCCGGCGAAGGCGTCGCCGAAGTTGCCGGTCGGCACCGCGAAGGCCACCGGCCGGTGTGGTGCGCCCAGGGCGACGGCGGCGGTGAAGTAGTAGACGGCCTGGGCGGCGATGCGGGCGAAGTTGATCGAGTTGACGCCCGACAGGTCCACGGCGTTGCGGAACTGGTCGTCGCCGAACATCGCCTTCACGATGGCCTGGCAGTCATCGAACGTGCCGTCGACCGAAACGCAGGCGACGTTGCTCTCGCCGGCCGTGGTCATGAACCGGCGCTGG
This sequence comes from Caulobacter sp. FW305-C-30-S16, assembly GCF_058783025.1. Lineage (NCBI taxonomy): Bacteria > Pseudomonadati > Pseudomonadota > Alphaproteobacteria > Caulobacterales > Caulobacteraceae > Caulobacter > Caulobacter sp. FW305-C-30-S16. Next base: position 62,077 of record NZ_JBYSYH010000002.1, read on the forward strand.
ACCTCGCTGATGCGGCCTTCCGGGAAGAGCGCGACGATGCGGGCGTTGGAGCGGCCGCGGAACGCCTCGACGGCCGCGCCGCCGGTGTCGCCGGACGTGGCGCAGACGACGGTCATGGTCCGGCCATGGCGCGACAGGGCGTAGTCGTACAGCCGCCCGAGCAGCTGCATCGCCACGTCCTTGAAGGCCAGTGACGGACCGTGGAACAGCTCGACCATGAACAGGCCTGGCGACAGTTGCTTCACCGGACAGGTGGCCGTGTGGGTGAAGGTCGAATAGGCCTCCTCGCACATCTCATCGAGGACGTCGGCGGGGATCTCGCCGCCCGTGAAGCGACTCAGCACCTCGGCGGCGACCCGGTGATAGGGCTGGCCGGCGAAGGCGGCGATCTCGGCATGGGTCAGTTCAGGCCAGACTTCCGGCACATAGAGGCCGCCGTCGGGCGCCAGGCCCGACAGGATCGCGTCGAGAAAGCCGACCGCCGGCGCGTCGGGACCGGACCCGGTCCGTGTGGAGACGTATTTCATCTAGCCCTTCATCCTGCGCCGGACGAGCGCCGCATAAACGGCGACCAGCGCCCCGGCAAGGCCGAACCAGGTCAGGGCGTACTCCAGATGCCGGTTGGCGATGTCGGTCGGCAGGGGCGCGGGGATCAGCGCCGGCCAGTCCGGATTGCTGGAGGTCTCCGCCAGGATCATCACGTCCGGGTGCCGCCGGGCGCCCAGGGCGTAGGCCATCTGGTCGAGGTCCCGCACGTAGAACAGGTTCTTCAGGGTCGGCGGGGTGAAGCGACCCGCCACCTCGCCTTCGCGCAGCACGCCGGTGAGGCGGACGACGTCGGTCGAGGCCGCGATGGCCGGGCGGGCGCTGACGGTATCGGCGACGAAGCCGCGATCGACCAGGATCGGCACGCGACCGCCGACCGGGCTGCAGAGCGACACCAGCCGGTGTCCGGCCTTGCCGTCGCGGATCGCGTAGAGCTCGACGAACGGGGCGGTGGCCAGGCCCGGGCAGTCGAGCGACACGCGGCGGAACTGATAGGCGGGTGTCAGCGGCACCTGGCCGATCGGCTTCACCGGCGTGGATTGCGCGGCGGCGATGCTGGCCAGCAGCTCCGTCTTCCAGGACAGCCGTTTGAGCTGCCAGGCGCCCAGACCGATGAGGATCGCCAGGCTGATCGCCGTGGCGATGGTCAGGCCGATGGGGAACCGTCTAGCGGCCATCCCGTCCCGCCTCCCGGGCGTTATTGGTGAATTGCGCCGCGACCAGCAGGCCCTTGAAGGGCCGCAGCAACGCGCCGCAGACGATTGCGGTCAGTGGCAGCCAGACCAGCAGCTGGAGCCAGATCGGCGGGCTGAAGGCGATCTCGGTGAACACCGCGCCGAATGCGACCAGGAAGCCGCCGATCAGAATGACGAAGACGGCCGGACCGTCTCCGGTGTCGGCCGTCTTCAGATCAAAGCCGCAGGCTTCACAGACGGGAGCGATCCTCAGAAAGCCCTCGAACAGGCGTCCCTCGCCGCAGCTGGGGCAGCGACCCGCCGCCCCGGCCGCGTAGGGATTGACCACGTCAGGCCGTCCCGAAGACGACGTAGATGAAGGCGAACAGGAACAGCCAGACCACGTCGACGAAGTGCCAGTACCAGGCCGCCGCCTCGAACCCGAAGTGCTGCTTGGGGCTGAAGCCGCCGCCCAGCAGGCGGAAGAAGCAGACCGCCAGGAAGATGGTGCCGATCAGGACGTGGAAGCCGTGGAAGCCCGTGGCCATGAAGAAGGACGAACCGTAGAGGCCCGCCTTGCCGGCTTCCTCCGAGAAGAACAGGTTCTCGTGCAGGATGTGGTTGTACTCATAGACCTGGATCGCGGTGAACAGCGCGCCGAGGATGATGGTCAGGCCCAGACCGATCTTGGCGGCCTTGCGGTCGCCGACCTGCAGCGCGTGGTGCGCCCAGGTGACAGTCGTGCCCGAGAGCAGCAGGGTCAGGGTGTTGACCAGCGGCAGGTGGAAGGCCGGAACCAGTTCCACGCCCGCCGGCGGCCAGGCCTTCCAGGCCTCGGCCACGCCCTCGAAGTTGCCGACTTCCGGCGTCAGGGTGCGATTGCCCTGGAACAGGACCATCTCGAAGAAGATCCAGAACCAGGCGACGAAGAACATCACTTCGGACGCGATGAACAGGATCATGCCGTAGCGCAGGCCGATTCCGACGACCGGGGTGTGATCCCCGGCGTTGGCCTCGCGGGTCACATCCATCCACCAGCCGAGCATGGTGAAGAGCACCAGGCCGAGGCCGGCGAAGAAGATCCAGGACGTGCCTTTCTCAAGGCCGAACAGACCCTTCATCCAGACGACCGCGCCGAACATCATCACCGTCGCGGCGATGGATCCGACCAGCGGCCAGGGGCTGGGATTGACCAGATGGTAGTCGTGCTTGACGGCGCCGTGGGCCATGATCGTGCCTGAACCTCTTTGTCCCCCGGAACGGGCCAGCCGTTCCGACTTTATGGGGTGCTATAGCCTCGCCCCGGCCGTTCCGCCAAGAGCCGCTTGGGTCTTCTTCTCCGTAGAAGGGAAGAAGGTGTAGGAAAGTGTGACCTCCTGGGCCCCGCGGGTCTCGAAATCCGAGGCGAATTGCGGGTCCACGAAGTAGACAACGGGGAACTCGACCGTCTGGCCGGGCTGGATCGTCTGGTCCGTGAAACAGAAGCATTCGAGCTTCTGGAAGTAGAGACCGGCTGATTCGGGGATCACGTTGTAGCTGGCGCGACCGGTCATCGGCGTCTTGCCGTTGTTGGTCACCTTGTAGAAGGCCAGGCCGGTGTCGCCGATCTTGAGCTCCTGGCTGACCTGGCTGGCCGTGAAGCTCCAGGGCAGTTCGCGCACGTTGGCGTCGAAGCGGATGGTCAGCTTGCGGTCCAGCACCTTGTCCGGCGCCTTCTCGGCCTTGCGGACCGTGCCGTCGAAGCCGGTGAGCTGGCAGAAGGCGCGATACAGCGGCACCGAGGCGTAGGCCATGCCCACCATGCCGGCGAACACCACCGTGCAGATGATGGCCAGCCGCGCGTTGCGGCCGCCAGCCTTGCGGCCGGTATCAGAAGTGGGGCGTTGCATTGGCTCCCATCCGGATGACGGTGACGAGGAAGACGACGACCACGAACGCCACCAGGCCGAGGCCCAGCGCGATATTCCGCCCCGACCGGGCCTTGCGGAAGGCCTCGGCGTCATACTTGGGCCGCTCAAGGGTCTCAGGGGTCATTTCAATAACTCCAGCGGCGCGACCCCGAGCAGATGCTCGCCCAGCAGGGCGGCGAACAGCAGGGTCAGATACAGGATCGAGAAGGCGAACAGGTTGCGCGCGTCCTTGGCCCCGGCGCGGACGGCATAGAGCCGGTCATCGCCGTCGAGGCGCTCGTCCGGCGCATCGCCGGCCTTCGAGCGGAACACCCGCCAGGCCAGCAGCAGGAAGACCAGACCACCCGCGGCGGCGACGGCCAGGTAGGACGGGCCGCCGAGTCCCGTGAAAGCCGGCGCCAGACAGATCGGCGTGAACAGCAGCGAATAGAGGAAGATCTGCTTGCGGGTCGAGGCCGCGCCCCTGGCCACCGGCATCATCGGCACCCCGACCTTGGCGTAGTCCTCGGACGTATAGAGGGCCAGGGCCCAGGCGTGCGGCGGCGTCCACATGAAGATGATCAGCACCATCAGCCAGGCGTTCAGCGGCGCCTCGCCGGTGGCGGCCGCCCAGCCGATGGCCGGGGGCAGGGCGCCGGCCAGCCCGCCGATGACGATGTTCTGCGGCGTCCAGCGCTTGAGCCACATCGTGTAGACCACGACGTAGAAGAAGATGGTGAAGGCCAGCATGCCGGCCGCCAGCCAGTTGGTTGTCATGCCCAGCAGCATGACCGCGAACAGCGACAGCACCACGCCCATGGTCGCGGCCTCGGCGCCGAGGACCTTGCCCATCGGCACGGGACGTCCGCGCGTGCGGCGCATCCGGGCGTCGATGTCGGCGTCGAACCACATGTTCAGCGCGCCCGAGGCGCCGGCGCCGACGGCGATGCACAGGATGGCGACGGCCGTCAGCAGCGGATTGGACGGCGCCCCGGCGCAGACGAAGCCGGTCAGGGCCGTGAACACGACCAGCGACATCACCCGCGGCTTGAGAAGCTGCAGGTAGTCCGACCACTGCGCCGGAATGGCGGGGCGGGTGTTGATGGCGGCGGGCTCGGTCATGGGTGAGGGCTTCATAAGGGAAGGGCGCGTCCGGGTCCAACCCTGACGCGCCCTGAAAGTGTTTCCGCTGGAAGGCGACCTAGTGGTGGTCGTCCTCGATAACCGGCGGTTCGTTGAACTGGTGGAACGGCGGCGGCGAGGACAGGGTCCACTCCAGCGTCGTGGCGCCTTCGCCCCAGGGATTGGCCTCGCCCTTGCGACGACGGATGGCGGCCTCGAGCAGAACGACCAGGAAGATTCCCACGCCGACCATCGTGATCAGGTAGCCGTAGGAGGAGACCTGGTTCCACATCGTGAACGCGTCGGGATAGTCGACGTAGCGACGCGGCATGCCCTGGAGTCCCAGGAAGTGCTGCGGGAAGAACACGAGGTTCACGCCGACGAACATGACCCAGAACTGCAGCGCGCCGAGGAACTCGTTGTACTTCACGCCCCACATCTTCTCGAACCAGTAGAAGAAGCCGGCGAAGATCGCGAACACCGCGCCCAGGCTGAGCACGTAGTGGAAGTGGGCGACCACGTAGTAGGTGTCGTGCAGGCTGTAGTCGATGCCGGCGTTGGCGAGCACCACGCCGGTCACGCCGCCGACGGTGAACAGGAAGATGAAGCCCATCGCCCACAGCATCGGCGTCTTGAAGCTGACCGAGCCGCCCCACATGGTGGCGATCCAGCTGAAGATCTTCACACCCGTCGGAACCGCGATGACCATCGTGGCGGCCACGAAATAGGCCCGCAGGTTGATGCCCATGCCCACGGTGTACATGTGGTGGGCCCAGACGATGAAGCCGACGAAGCCGATCGCGACCATGGCGTAGGCCATGGCGAGGTAGCCGAAGACCGGCTTCTTCGAGAAGGTCGAGACGATGTGGCTGATGATGCCGAAGCCCGGCAGGATCAGGATGTACACTTCCGGGTGACCGAAGAACCAGAACAGGTGCTGGAACATCACCGGATCGCCGCCGCCGGCCGGGTCGAAGAAGCTGGTGCCGAAGTTGCGGTCCGTCAGCAGCATGGTGATGGCGCCGGCCAGGACGGGCAGCGACAGCAGCAGCAGGAACACGGTGACCAGGATCGACCACACGAACAGCGGCATGCGGTGCAGGGTCATGCCCGGCGCGCGCATGTTGAAGATGGTGGTGATGAAGTTGATCGCGCCGAGGATCGAACTGGCGCCCGCGAGGTGGAGCGAGAAGATCGCCAGGTCCATCGACGGACCGGTGTGGCCGGATGTCGAGAGCGGCGGATAGATCGTCCAGCCCCCGCCGAAGCCCTTGCCCGGGCCGCCATCGGCGAACATCGAGGTGAGCAGCAGCACCCAGGCCGCGACCAGCAGCCAGAAGGAGATGTTGTTCATCCGCGGGAAGGCCATGTCCGGCGCGCCGATCATGATCGGCACGAACCAGTTGCCGAACCCGCCGATCATCGCCGGCATGACCATGAAGAAGATCATGATCAGGGCGTGGGCGGTCACCACGGCGTTGTAGCCGTGGTTGCTCTGCTCGATCAGGCCCAGGAGGCTGACCGAGGAGTTCGGGCCGAAGATCTGGATGCCTGGCGCGGCCAGTTCCCAGCGGATCAGGCCGGACAGGGCGCCGCCCACCAGTCCCGCCATGATGGCGAAGAGCAGGTAGAGCGTGCCGATATCCTTGTGGTTCGTCGACAGGAACCAGCGGGTGAAGAAGCCGGGGATGTGCTCGGCTTCTTTGTCGTCGTGAGCGGCGGCGTAAGCCATCGGTCTTTATCCTGAAATCAGTTCGCGACCGCCGGCGCGGGGCCGGCGGCGGGCGCGGCGGGAGCCGCCGTGGGGGTCGGAGCCGGCGCGGCCGCGTCGGCCGCCGGAGCGGAGACGGGCGCGGGGGCCGCGGCGGGAGCCTTGGTGGCGACCCAGGCGTCGAAGTCCGCCTGGCTCACGACCTTGATCTCGATAGGCATGAAGGCGTGGTCGACGCCGCACAGCTCCGAGCACTGGCCGTAGTAGGTGCCGACCTTCTCCGCAGTGAACCAGGTCTCGTTCAGACGCCCCGGGATGGCGTCGGTCTTGAGGCCGAACGCGGGAAGGGCGAAGGAGTGGATCACGTCGGCGGCTGTCACCTGGACCCGCACGACCTTGCCGACCGGCACGACCATCGGCTCGCTGGCGGCCAGACGGAAGACGCTGTGGGGCAGGCCGCGCTTGGCGACTTCCTCTTCCGGCAGCATGGCCGAGATGAACTCGGGGATCTTCTGGTCGGGGTACTCGTAGCCCCAGTTCCACTGGTAGCCGACCACCTTAACCGTCACGTCCGGCTTGGGCATGTTGTGATAGTCGAACAGCAGCCGGAACGAGAAGATCGAGATGACCATCAGGATCAGCACCGGCACCAGGGTCCAGATGACCTCGATGGTGGTGTTGTGGCTCCATTTGGCCGGGATCGGGTTGGCCTTCTTGTTGTAGCGAACCACGATCCACAGGAGCAGCAGCAGCACGAACAGGCTGATGATCGTGATGATCGGCAGCAGGATCGCATCGTGGAAGAAATGCACCTGGTGTTTCAGCGGCGAGGCCGCCGGCTGCAGTCCCATTCCCCCGGGCGTGGGCTGGCCGACCAAATCGTCGGCGTAGGCCGTCCCCGTCATCATCGCCGTCATTACGACGGCGGCGAAAGCTGCAAACAGCCCCCGCATCCCCTTCACCTTCGCGTTCATGCGCCTCACGTCCGTTTCGCCGGTCTCTGAAGTCCGCCGGCAGTCAGGAGTTACTCGGCGAATGGACCAGCCGCTTGCGCATGCCGGAATCCCACCCGTCCCTTTCGCCCTTTCAGGCCCGGTGCATACGCGCTGGAACCCGCCTTGCCAAGCGGCTCAAGGCCTGACCCGCCATGGGCCGGCGCCTGTCATTGATCCAACCCGCTATCATGTTTCGACAGCTACCTTGCGTTAGTCAGTATCATGCGATAGAAGGGTGTCAGATTTGGGAATGGAAAACGTGACCGAAGCTATCGAAATCCAACTGAAAAAAGGGGTGTTGGCGCTCTGCGTTCTGGCCTTGCTGTCGCGCGCCGACAGCTACGCCTACGAGATCGCCAGCCGGCTCGCGAAGGACATCGACATGGGGGAAGGCACCATCTACCCGCTCATGCGCCGCATGCAGGCGGACGGGCTGGTCGAGACCTATCTGGTGGAGTCGCCGAGCGGCCCGCCGCGCAAATACTACCGTCTGACCGACGCCGGTCGCGGCAGTTTCACGCAACAGAAGTCGGAATGGGCCGCGTTCACCCGCGCCGTCGACGACATCCTGGGAGCGGCCGCATGACCCGCGCTGACTTCATGACGAAGCTCCGTCGCGGCCTCGTCGGCATGCCGGCCGCCTCGATCGAGGACATCGCCGCCGACTACGACACCCACTTTACGGACGCCCTGGCCGCCGGCCGCAGCGAGCAGGAGGTCGCCGACGCGCTCGGCAATCCCGGCCGGCTGGCGCGCGAGCTGCGCGCCGAGGCGGGCATGAAGAAGTGGGAGGAGCAGAAGAACCCCTCAGCCGCCGCCGCGGCCGTCTTCGCCGTGCTCGGCCTGGGCGCGATCGACATCATCGTGCTGCTGCCCATCCTGATGGGCGTCGTGGGCGCGTTGTTCGGCTTCTTCATCGCCGTCATCGTCGGCGTCGTCGCGGGCGGCGTCGTGTTCGCGGCGGGTCCGTTCGCCAATCCGCCGGGCGGGCCGGCCACCGCCATCCTCGGCGGCATCGGCATCATGGCCATCTCGACCTCGGCCGGCGCCGTGCTGACCCTGGTCACCGTCGGACTGGTCAACGCCCTGGTCTGGTACGCCCGTCTCCACTACCGGCTGCTCAAGCCGGCCATCGATCCGCAAGGCTGAGGAGCCCGGTCATGATCCGAACCCTGATCATCATTGCTGTGGCGAGCTTCGTGCTGGCCGTGGTCTGCTTCTCCGGCGCCGCGGCGACGGGCGGACGCCAGCTGTTCCAGGAGGGCTGGGCCTTCTCGCCGGCTTTCCTGCAGCAGTTCGACGAGAACGGCGACGTGTCCGTCCAGATCGGCCGCGACAGCCGCCATGGCCCGGACGTGACCCAGACGCTCGCCTGGGCCGGCGGACCGGAGCTGCAGATCGATGTGCCCGCCGAGGTGTCCTACACCCAGGGCGCCGTCGCCAGCGTGACCCTGACCGGTCCCAAGGCGCTGGTTGATCGCGTTGTGCTCGAGGACGGTCGTCTCCGCTTCCGGGACAGCGAAACCAAGGGCGGTCTGCATCTGCGCTACGTGCGCGACAGTCTGCGGGTCACCATCGTGGCGCCGGCGGTGAAGCGCTTCGTGGTCAATGGTTCCGGCGACCTGATCATCGCCGACTACGACCAGCCGGACCTGGCCATCGCGGTCAACGGCTCCGGCGAAGTCGCGGTCACAGGCGTGACCCAGAGCCTGTCGCTGGCGATCGCCGGGTCGGGTGAGGCGCGTCTGGCCGAGCTCAAGGCCCGTGACGGCAGCATCAGCGTGGCGGGCAGCGGCGAGGCTGAAGCGTCGGTCTCGGGCGCCGCCCAGGTGAGCATCGCCGGCAGCGGCGACGTCACCCTGACGACCAAGCCGGCCAGCCTGAGCAGCAATATCGACGGTTCGGGCGATCTTCACCTGCCGGAATGATGACGGATGCGGTCGAAGCGCCTACCTGTAGGCCATGACCGCATCAGTTCTCGCCCCCTCGCTGCTCGACTCCGCCGGAGTCGATCCTGACCGCGCCCGCGCCATCCTTGGCGACGCCCTTGCCGGGGCCGACGACGGGGAGCTGTTCCTGGAGCGCAGCGAGAGCGAGGCCTTCGTCTTCGACGACGGCCGGCTGAAGACCGCCTCCTACGACACCAGCGAGGGCTTCGGCCTTCGGGTCGTCGCCGGCGAGACGGCCGGCTACGCCCACGCCAGCGAGATTTCCGAGGCCGCCATCCGGCGCGCCGGCGATTCGGCGAGACTGGCCCGTCGCGGCTACGCCGGCGTCGCGGCCGAGGCGCCGCGATCGACCAATACGAAACTCTATGGCGAGGACGACCCGGTCGCCTCGCCCGGCTTCTCCGACAAGGTCGCCCTGCTGCAGGAGATCGACGCCTTCGCCCGCGGCCGCGACCCCCGCGTGGTCCAAGTGATGGCCTCGATGGCCGGCGAGCGCCGCACGGTGGAGATCCTGCGCGCCGACGGCCGGCTGATTCGCGATGTCCGGCCGCTGGTGCGGGTGAACGTCCAGGTGACCGTCGAGCGCGACGGCCGGCGGGAAACCGGAACCTCCGGCGCCGGCGGGCGCGCCGGCTTCGAGGCGTGGATCTCGCCCGACAAGTGGCAGGACCAGGTCGAATTCGCCCTGGCCCAGGCCCTGACCAACCTCGACGCCGTCGACTGCCCGGCGGGCGAGATGGATGTGGTGCTCGGCCCGGGCTGGAACGGCGTGCTGCTGCACGAGGCCGTCGGCCACGGGCTGGAGGGCGACTTCAACCGCAAGGGTCTGAGCGCCTTCTCCGGCCGGATCGGCGAGCGCGTGGCCGCGCCGGGCGTCACCGTGTTCGACGACGGCACGATCCCCGGCCGCCGCGGCTCCCTGACCGTCGACGACGAGGGCACGCCCACCGAGCGGACCATCCTGATCGAGGACGGCATCCTCGTGGGCTACATGCACGACCGGATGAGCGCACGGCTGATGGGCCTGACCCCCACGGGCAACGCCCGCCGCGAGTCCTACGCCCACATGCCGATGCCGCGCATGACCAACACCGGCATGCTCGGCGGCAAGGACACCCAGGCCGAGATGATCGCCTCGACCCGGCGCGGCATCTTCTGCGCCCACCTCGGCGGCGGCCAGGTCGACATCACCAACGGCAAGTTCGTCTTCCAGTGCACCGAGGCGTGGCTGATCGAGAACGGCAAGCTGACCACGCCGGTCAAGGGCGCCAGCCTGATCGGCGACGGCCCCAGCGCCCTGACCCGCATCACCATGATCGGCGACGACTTCGCCATGGACCCCGGCATCGGCGTCTGCGGCAAGGGCGGCCAGGGCGTGCCGGTCGGCGTGGCGCAACCGTCGCTGAAGATCACCGGACTGACGGTTGGCGGAACGGCTGTCTGACGCCCGTGATCTGAGCGATCAACAAACCTGTCCGAGATTTAATGCACATTTCAGGCTTGTAACGTGCCCTGACGGCGCGTCCCCGTCACCTTCGCGCCAGCACGGGCCGGGGGGCTCACGGGGGACGTCCTTTTCATGAGCCAGTTGCTCGTCGCCATGTTTGCCGCAGCGGCCCCGGAGGCGGCTGTCATCCAGCCGGTCGAGGCTACTGGTGTGACGCCTTATGTCGCGGCCTTCTTCGTCGCGTCCCAGCCCAACTCCGCCATGGACATGATCGGCCGGATCCCGGGCTTCTCGTTTGACGGCGGCGACAATGTGCGCGGCTACGGCGGCGCGGCCGGCAATGTGCTGATCGACGGCCAGCGGCCGGCGACCAAGAGCGAATCGCTCGAGGACGCCCTGCGCCGGATCCAGGCCAGCCAGGTCGAGCGCATCGACGTCATCCGCGGCGGTGCGCCCGGCATCGACATGCAGGGCAAGACGGTCATCGCCAACGTCGTCCTGCGCAAGGACAAGACCGGCCAGTGGCTGATCGGAGTGGCCGACATCTTCTACCAGGACGGCCGCTCCGCGCCGGCCGTGCGCTTCGAGGGCACGCAGAAGTTCGGCGAACAGACCTTCGACTGGTCGATCCTGGGCTTCACCTTTGTCGACGACGGCGCCGGCGAGGGCCCGCGCACGGTCGTCGGTCCGACGGGCGCGCTGCTGAACCAGAGCCAGCTCGATGAAACCGGCGGCGGCCGCGGCTACACCTTCAAGAGCGGGATCAAGAGCCCGTTCCTCGACGGCAAGGTGTCGATCAACGCCAAGCTGGACCGCGAGCACTTCGAGTGGTCGCTCAACGAGGCTTTCAGCTTCCCGGCTCCGGGCGCGCTGTCCGTCAACGACGACTTCATCCGGGACGAGGGCGAGGTCGGGACGAACTGGGAACGGGCGCTGGGTCCCAATACGCGGTTCGAGTTCACCGGCCTGGTGCAGCGTCGCTACACCGACTTTTCCTCGACCTACGTGGAGGGAGCCGACGACGCGGTGTTCCTGCAGCAAAACGAATCCGGCGAGAGCATCGCGCGGGGCGTGCTGCGCTACACGATGAGCCCGACCTGGTCGGTCGAGGGCGGCGGCGAGGTGGCGTTCAACTTCCTCGACAGCGCCCAGGAGTATGTCGAGAACGGCGTGCCGGTGGTCCTGCCGGCGGCGAACGTCCGCGTCGAGGAGCGGCGGGGCGAGGTGTTCGGGTCGTCGACCTTGCGGCTGTCGCCCAAGCTGTCTGTCGAGGCGGGTCTGCGGATCGAGGTCTCGACCATTTCCCAGAGCGGCGACACCAATCTCGAGAAATCGCTGACCTACACCAAGCCGCGCCTGGCCGTGACCTGGTCCCCCACGCCGGCGGACCAGTTCCGCCTGCGGGTCGAACGCGAGGTCGGCCAGCTGGATTTCGGCGACTTCGTATCATCGGTGGCCTTTGCGACCGGGCTGGGAACCGCGGGCAACGCCGACCTTGAGCCGGCCAAGACCTGGGTCGCCGAGGCGGCCTATGAGCGCAAGTTCTGGAAGGATGGCGCGGTCGTCTTCACCGCCATCCACCGCGAGATCACTGACGCCACCGACCGGGTGCCGATCATCGGACCGGGGTATGCGTTCGACGCCCCGGGCAACATCGGCGACGGGACCAGCGACAGCTTCCGGGTTTCGCTAAACCTGCCGCTGGTCAGGTTCGGCATCCCCGGCGGTCTGCTCCGCGCCGACGGCCAGTGGAGCAAGTCCGAGGTCACCGACCCGGTCACCGGCGAAGCGCGGCGCATCAGCGGCCAGGCCCCGTTCGAGGGCGAAATCAACTTCTCCCAGGACCTGCCGAAATACCGGACCCAGTGGGGCATCAACACCGGCCTCGGCTTCGAGGAGCGCTACTATCGCTTCGACCAGATCGAGACGGTGGAACTGGGCACCTGGCTCCAGCTCTACGCCGAGTACAAGCCGCAGCCGAACCTGAGCATCCGCGTCGAGCTGCAGAACCTGCTGGGCCGCGATTTCACCCGCACCCGCGAGGTCTACAGCGGGCCGCGCAACACCTCGGGGATCGATTTCATCGACAAGCGGCCGCTGGACTTCGACCCGTTCGCCTACATCCGCATCCGCCGCACGTTCGGCTGACGCAACAGCCGCTTCGGCCGCGGGCCCCTGACCCCTCGCACGCGGCCAAAGAAGAAGGGCCCCGGGATCGCTCCCGGGGCCCTTCGCCGTTTCAGGACTGATCAGGCGATCAGTGCGGCTTGGCTTCGTCGGCCGACTGCGCGCCATCAACGCCCACATGGCCCCAGGTCTTCACCAGGAAGCTGATGAGGATGAAGAACACGCCGACGCCGATCCCGGCCCAGCCAAGTTTGCCGAAGCCGTCGAGCGACGTGGCCAGCGCACCCTGCGGGTCGAGGACCTGGCCGCCGACAGTCTCGGCGCCCATGGCGCCGGCGATGATGCCGCCGACGTACTGGGCGATGGAGCTGGACAGGAACCAGACCGCCATCATGAACGACACCACCGAGGGCATCGACAGCTTGGTGATCTCCGACAGGCCCACGGGCGACAGGAACAGCTCGCCGGTGGTGTGCAGCAGATAGAGGAAGCCGAGGATCATCAGCGGCATCTGGAAGGCCGAGTTGACCATTCCGGACTTCGCCGCCCAGACCACGACCATGAAGCCGAGACCGACCTGGAGCAGGCCGAGGCCGAATTTCATCACCGGGTTCGGGTCGCGCTTGTGCTTGCCGAGGAACAGCCACAGCGCGGCGAAGATCGGCGCGAAGATCAGGATGAAGCCGGCGTTGAAGGACTGGGTCTGGGCGGCGGTGATGCCCATGTCGATCCAGCGCACGTTTGCAGGCACGTTGGCCGCCATGACCATGTCACGGGTGCCGAAGAAGAAGCTCTGGCCGAACAGGTCCATCGTGATGGGTGAACTGATCAGCGCCAGGTCGACGTTGCGGTCGGCGAACAGGTTGAGCGAGGTGCCCGCCTGCTCGAACAGGGTGAAGAACACCACCGCGCCGAAAATCAGGATCATCGCCAGCATCATTCGCTGCCGCTGGACCCAGGTCTTGCAGATGACGGCGATGATGAAGACGATCGCGGCCAGCGAGGCGATGATGCTGAGGCTCAGCACCAGGCCGACGATGGCGTTGGACTGGACCAGCATCCAGATCAGGCCGACGCCCAGGATGCCCGCCAGATAGATCAGGCCTTCACGGTTCAGCGGCCCGACGAAGGGCTTGGCCAGAAGCTCGGGGTTGGGCGGCTCGCCCTTGCCCTCGAGCAGCGGCTTGCCGAGCACGAACACGATGTAGCCGAGCAGCATGCCGGCGCCCGCGAGGCCGAAGCCCCAGCCCCAGCCGAAGGTCTGGCCCAGATAGCCGCACAGCACAGAGGCCCAGAAGGCGCCGAGGTTGATGCCGTAGTAGTAGAGCGTGAAGCCCGGGTCGCGGCGCGGATCGCCTTCCGGATAGAGTTGGCCGACGATCGTGGAGATGTTCGGCTTCAGGAAGCCGACGCCCATGATGATCAGCGAAATCGCCAGGAAGAAGATGTTCACGTAGGTCGAATTACGCGTCTCCTTCATCTCGTAGGCGCCCGGCGCAAGGCTGGCCGGAAGCGGCGAAGCGGCCGGCATGTCCTTGATCTCGAGAACGCCCTTCTCGCCGGCGCCGAAGGCGTAGCAGCCCTCGCCGACCTGGATGCAGACCTTGCGGTCGGAGCCACGGCCCTGGACCTGCATTTCGTAGGCAGCGCCTTGATAATTCAGGGTTTGCTTCGCCGGCTGGCCCTCGATGGCCATCATGCCGTGACCAGCGACCAGCAACAGCGCGCCGAAAGCGATCGCCTTGCGGGTGCCGATGTAGCGGTCCGCCAGGATGCCGCCGAGCAGCGGCAGCAGATAGACCAGCGAGGTGTAGGAGCCGTACAGGCCGCTCGCGTAGTCGTCTTTGAACAGGAAATGCTGCGTCAGATAGAAGATCAGGATGCCGCGCATCCCGTAGTAGGAAAAGCGCTCCCACATCTCGGCGAAGAAGAGAATGAAGAGGCCTTTCGGGTGGTTCCGCATCTGCAGAAGCACCGGGATGCCTGTGGCCAGGGTCACGAGGATCCCCAGCGCGATAACGATATTCATACTGCCTACCCTGTGACTCTATGGCCCGCGCGGTCGGGATAACGGCAAGATTCCCCCGAACCGCCGCGATTTGAGCGCGAGAAAATCACGCGTTGGCCGGATTCACAAGCAACGGCTTTCCGTTCGCGTAAATGGGGAGCCGACCTGTGGCCGGCGGCGTTATCCATCGAGGAGGAACGCCGCCATGGTGAACGTTGTTCATGAACCCATCGTCTCGATCACGGCCGTCGGCGCCGGCGCCCGCGCGCTGTTTGAGGGTCACGAAGTGGCCGACAGCGAGCGCGCCCTGTTCCTGAGAGAGCCGGGCAGACCTGTGGTGTGCTATTTTCCGGTCGAAGATGTTCGCACCGAGGTGCTGCGCCGGAACGACCATGTCACCACCAGTCCCTGGGGCGGCGTGACCACCTGGTACACGATCTCCCGGGACGCGAAGGTCGTCGAGAACGTCGCCTGGTCCTACGCCGATCCGTACGACGAAGCCGCCGTCATTGCCGGCTACATCGCCTTTGATCCCGGGCACATCACGCTGGAGGTGGATGATCCGGCGCCCGTCCAGCGCGTGCCGCCGCACGATCCGCCTTATCTCTAACCTCCCCCAGTAGGGGGAGGGGGACCATGCGAAGCATGGTGGAGAGGGAGGCGTGGTGTCGACGGCCAAGCACGGTCAATCCGGATGTCCCTGCCGCCAGCGGCGCGTCCCTCACCACCACCCTGCGGGTGGTCCCCCTCTCCCAAGTGGGAGAGGTCAGTCCTAGTACGCGCAGTCTTCAAAAATGCGGCTGATGTCGCCGTTCCAGTCGCCGTGGAACTTCTCAAGCAGGCGCTCGGCCGGGGTCAGGCCGCTGTCGGCGATGGCTTCGAGTTCGCCGAGGTAGGTCGTCTCGTCGATGAAGCCGCCGTCCAGCCGGGCGCGGCGCTTGAGGCCTTCGCGGCTGATGGCGATCATGTCCTTCGCCACGTCCTGCACGGTGCGGCCGGCGACGACGGCCTTCAGGCCCAGCCGGTTCACGTCGCGCCGGACGGTTTCCCGGTCTTCCGGCGTCCAGTGCTTGCAGAGGTCCCAGGCCGCCGCGAGGGCCGCGCTGTCATAGAAGATGCCGGTCCAGAGCGCGGGCAGGGCGCACAGCCGGCTCCACGGGCCGCCGTCGGCGCCGCGCATTTCCAGGTACGTCTTCAGTCGCACTTCCGGGAAGATGGTGCTGGTGTGGTCGACCCAGTCCTTCATCGTCGCGCGGTCGCCGGGCAACTCGTCCAGCTTGCCGTCGATGAAGTCGCGGAACGACTTGCCGGCCACGTCGACGTAGAGACCCTTCCGCTTGGCGAAATACATCGGCACGTCCAGCGCGTAGCGGGCGTAGCGTTCAAAACCGAAGCCGTCCTCGAAGACGAAGTTCAGCATCCCCGTGCGGTCGGCGTCGGTATCGGTCCAGACGTTGGCGCGGGCCGACAGGAAGCCGTTCGGCTTGCCTTCGGTGAACGGCGAATTGGCGAACAGGGCGGTGGCGATCGGCTGGAGCGCCAGGCTGGTGCGGAACTTGGCGACCATGTCGGCTTCGGAGCTGAAGTCGAGGTTCGCCTGCACCGTGCAGGTGCGGAACATCATGTCCAGGCCCATCGACCCGACCAGCGGCATGTAGCGCCGCATGATCACATAGCGGCCCTTGGGCATGATCGCGGCGTCTTCGCGCTTCAGCGTCGGGTGGAAGCCCAGGCCGAGGAAACCGAGCCCCAGTTCGTCGGCGACCTGCTTCACTTCCTGCAGATGGCTGCCGGTCTCCTCGCAGATCTCGTGCATCGAGTTCAGCGGCGCCCCGGAGAGCTCGAACTGGCCGCCGGGCTCCAGGCTGACGCTGGCGCCGTTGCGTTCCAGCGCGATCAGCGTCCTGCCGCCGTCGGCGCGGTCCTCGTAGACGCCTTCCCAGCCGAACCGCATCAGGCCCTTGAGCATCGCCTCGATGCCGTCGGGGCCGCCGTACTGGACGGGGCTGTGGTCCTTCAGGTGAAAGCCGAACTTCTCGTGTTCGGCGCCGACGCGCCATTCGCTCGCCGGCTTGCTGCCGGAGGCGAACCAGCCGGTCAGGTCATCGAGTGTCAGGGGCCTGTCGTCACGGACGGTCGTGGCCATAGTAAATGCCTCCCCAGGCGTCATCTTGAGTGGCTAGGGAGGCCCTTCCCCGACCGGGCGCGATCAATACGCCCATCTCGAGGTGGGAGACAATCACACTCGATGCAAGGGTTCGTGACGAGCGCGAGTGTGACAGCTGACACGCGCCACCATCTCCCACCCGTTCGCCGTCATGGCCCGGCCTGTCCGGGCCACCCAGGCGCACCGGCGAAGTCAGGGGAAACAACCGAAGGAGGACATGCGATGACGACTGTGTTCTTGGGTGGCCCGGACAAGCCGGGCCATCACGGACGATGAGAGGGCTAAACCCGCCAGTCCCCCAGCGCCGCCTGCCAGAGGGTCAGGGCGCTGATCGCCGCGGTGTCGGCGCGCAGGATTCTCGGGCCCAGGGAGACGGCGGTGACGAACGGCAGTGCGCGCAGGCGCTCGCCTTCTTCCGGCGCGAACCCGCCCTCGGGGCCAATCAGGATCGCGCCCGGGCCGTCCGGCGCCAAGCGCAGCGCATCCAGCATCGGCGGCACGCCGCCGCCTTCATCGCAGAACACCAGCCGGCGGGCCGGGTCCCAGGCGTCGAGCATCCGGTCCAGCTTCTCCGGGGCGACGATCTCGGGAACGTCCAGGCGCCCGGTCTGTTCGGCGGCCTCGACGGCGATCGCCTGCAGACGCGCGACGTTGGTATGGTCGGCATTGGTCCGGCGGGTTTTGGCCAGCCGCACGCGCCGGGCGCCCAGTTCGGCGGCCTTCTCGATAATCGTCTCGAGCCGGGCGCGCTTCACCAGCGCGATGACAAGGTCGAGGTCCGGCCCCTCCGTCTGGGTCCGCATCCGCGCCCCGACCGCCAGCCGGCAGACCCGCTTGCCCGCCTCGACCAGCGTCGCGCGCCATTCGCCGTCGCGGCCGTTGAACAGCAGCACCTCCCCGCCGATGGCCAGCCGCATGACGGTCACCAGATAGCGACCCTGCTCAGGCGAGGGGGCGATATCGGCGCCGGCGGCGAGGTCGTCAGGAACATGAAGGCGGATCATCGGACTCTTCTAGCGGTCATGCGGCATAGGGCGGTAGGGTCTCTGCATGGACAACGACGCCTACGACGCCGAGCTTCGCGAACTCCAGATCGCGATGATCCGCACCCAGCAGCTCGCGATCAAGGAGGGCTGGAAGGTCCTCATCATCTTCGAGGGGCGTGACGCGGCCGGCAAGGACGGCGCGATCGAGCGCGTCACCACGCCGCTGGCGCGCCGCGAGACCCGCGTCGTCGCCCTGCCCAAACCCTCCGACCGCGAGCGGACGCAGTGGTACTTCCAGCGCTATGTCGCCCACCTGCCGGCGGGCGGGGAGTACGTGCTGTTCAACCGCTCCTGGTACAACCGGGCCGGGGTCGAGCCGGTGATGGGCTTCTGCACGCCGGAGCAGCACGAGGAGTTCCTGCGTGTCGTCACCCATTTCGAGACGATGCTGGTGGCCAGCGGCGTGAAGCTGGTGAAGTTCTGGCTCGACATCTCGGCCGAGGAGCAGGCCAAACGCCTCAAGGCCCGCCGCACCGATCCGCTCAAGGTGTTCAAGACCAGCCCGCTGGACGATGTCGCCGAGGCCAAGTGGGACGACTACACCGCCGCGCGCGACGAGATGCTCCGCCGCACCGACTGCGACGAGGCGCCGTGGATCTGCGTGCGGGCCGATCACAAGAAGCCGGCCCGGCTCAACATCCTGCGCTGGTGGCTGCACACGACCGCCCCGGACAAGGTGCGCAAGGGCGTGGCCAAGCCTGATCCGGAGGTGATCTTCCGGTTTGACCCGGCCGCGCTGACCGACGGCCGGCTGCACCGCTAGGTCAGGCGGCCATCAGCGTCCTGAAGGCGCCCCGCGGCAGGGTGGCGGCCTTTGACGGGTGGATGAAGAAGTAGTCCTTCCACGGCAGATCCGGAACGGCGGTCGTCCGCTCTTCCAGGGAGTCCTCATTGAGCGCGAACATGCGGTAGCCGCGCGACAGGAACAGGTCGATCACCGCCTCGGCCGAGCCGCCGAACTGCGCCTTCAGCATCACTGGATGGATCTCCAGCAGGACGTGCGGGCTGTCGCGGTCAAGGATCGTCGTCGCGCCGGTCAGGGCCAGCTGCTCGGCGCCCTCGATGTCCATGCGGATGAAGTCGACATGGTCGACCCCGTTGGCGGCGCACCAGCCGTCCAGGGTGACGACAGGCGTCGGTTGCGTGGCCACGCCGATGTCTTCCAGATCCGGCCGGACCTGACCCTCGGGCGCGCGCTCGGCGATGAAGGCATAGGCCCGACCCATCCGGCCGGAGCCCTTCTTCGGCGTCACCAGCAGCATCTCGCCCGGCGCATCCGACACCGCCGCATGCACCTTCGTCACCTGGCTGGCGATGCCGTGCCAGGCGAGGCAGTGACCCAGCACCTCGAAGCTGAACGCTGACGGCTCGAACGCGACGATGCGGGCGTCGGGCGCGACCTGCGTCATCACATAGGTGTGCCGGCCATCGCTGGCGCCGACGTGCAGGCAGACGGGCGCGCCGGACAGAAGGTCCGCGAGATAGGGGGTTTCCGGCTCATGCTTGGCCGAGCGGAGGTTTCGACGCCACGCGCGGAAAGCGTGGCTGAGGACGCGGATGCTGCTCATGGGACCCTGTTACTTCGCGCTCAGATCTGAAAGCCGCGCGGCTTGTCGAAATAGCCATAGCCGAAATCGTGGCGCAGGTGTCGGTCGAGGATGGCCAGCATCAGCGCCCGGTCCTCTTCGGAGAACGCCGCCCGGCCGGCGCCGTCCGCGCGGACGGGGAAATCCTGGATATCCGGGTCCTGGGCCCTGGCCATGGCCTCCTTGGTCCCGCCCGCCACGCCTGCGTCGAGCGCCGCGGGGCTCAGGTCCAGCCGCAGTTGCCGGGCGATCCGCTCCAGCGCCGTCCGCGGATCGTCGCGGAACGACTCATAGGTCATGACCATGGTGTCCTGCGGATAGCGCGACGCGACCTCGCCCCACTGGTTGAGGTAGCGGATGTACCACCACACATCGCAGATATAGACCTTCTGCCACGGGTCGCCGGCGACGTAGCGCGAGAAGGACACGCCGTAGCGTTCGCGCCATTTCTCGTAGTTCGAGATCAGCACGTCGGGGATGTCGCGCACGACCACGGCGTAGGGCGGCAGGGGCGCCAGCGCGCGCAGCCAGCCCCAATGCGCGGCATTGGGCGGGATCGAATGGGTGCTCGCCACGCGCGGCAGATCGGGATGTTTCCGCTTGTGTTTCGGATGCCCGATGAAGTCGTTCGACGACGGATTGTTCATGTAGCGCGGCGGCTCGAGCCCGTACTGGTGGGCGAGCGCCAGGCTGAGCATCCACTTGATCCAGTGGGTGCCGGAATGCTGGCCGGTGACCATGAATCCCTGCCAGTCGCGATGCTTGAACAGGTTCAGGTTGGTGTTGTCGCGGTCCAGGCAGTGCAGGCGGAACGCCCGGTCGGCCGCGGCGCCGCCCCGCTGGGTTTCAGGCACGTCGCTGCTTGTCAAAGCCGTCAAGGTCGTCACTCTCCCCCTCGTCCGGCCGGGCCGGTCCGGACCCTATATGCGACAGGTTGCGGCGGCGTGTCACGACAGCCGCGGGAGAGACGTCATGGAATACGTTCGTCTGGGCCAGACCGGCCTGAAGGTCTCGCGCCTCTGCCTCGGCTGCATGACCTACGGCAGCAAGACCTGGCGGCCATGGATTCTCGAGGAGGAGGAGAGTCGGCCGTTCTTCCGGGCGGCCATCGAGGGCGGGATCAATTTCTTCGACACGGCCAACGTCTATTCGATCGGCCAGAGCGAGGTGGTCACCGGCAAGCTGCTGAAGGAGTTCGCCAGCCGGGACGAGGTGGTCATCGCCACCAAGGTGCACCTGCCGATGAGCGCGGCGCCGAACGACAGGGGCCTGTCGCGCAAGCACATCATGAGTTCGATCGACGCCAGCCTGAAGCGGCTCGGGGTGGATTACGTCGACCTCTTCCAGATCCATCGCTTCGACTACGACACGCCGATCGAGGAGACGCTCGAGGCGCTGCATGACGTCGTGAAGGCGGGCAAGGCCCGCTACATCGGCGCCTCGTCGATGTACGCGTGGCAGTTCGCCAGGATGCTGGCCGTCAGCGAGCAGAACGGCTGGACGAAGTTCGTCTCGATGCAGCCGCAGTACAATCTCGTCTACCGCGAGGAGGAGCGGGAGATGCTGCCCCTCTGCAAGGACCAGGGCATCGGAGTGATCCCCTGGTCGCCGCTCGCGCGCGGCTTCCTGGCTGGCGGCCGGGCCAAGGTCGGCGAGGGCAATACCGAACGGGCCCGCACCGACGAGTTCGCGCCGCGCCTCTACTACCGCGACGCCGATTTCGCCGTGGTCGATGCGGTTGAAGCCATCGCCGGCGCGCGCGGCCTGTCGAACATGCAGGTCGCCCTGGCCTGGGTGCTGCGCAATCCGGGGATCACCGCGCCGATCATCGGCGCCAGCAAGCTGCACCACCTGACCGACGCCCTGTCGGCGCTGGATGTCGCCCTCGGCGACGACGAGGTCGCGGCGCTGGAGACGCCCTACCGGCCCAAGCCCGTGCTGGATCACGCGTGAA
Organism: Caulobacter sp. FW305-C-30-S16; assembly: GCF_058783025.1. Classification (NCBI taxonomy): domain Bacteria; kingdom Pseudomonadati; phylum Pseudomonadota; class Alphaproteobacteria; order Caulobacterales; family Caulobacteraceae; genus Caulobacter; species Caulobacter sp. FW305-C-30-S16. Next base: position 83,298 of record NZ_JBYSYH010000002.1, read on the forward strand.
GCCCTACGACCTCTCTCTCAAACAGGCCCGCCGCATCGCCCTGACGGCGCAGGGGTTCGCCGAGTCGCGCCGCCACGTCGCGCCGGGGCGCAGTCACTTCGGCAAGGTCGCCGGGCGACTGGGCGTGATCCAGATCGACAGCGTCAACGTTCTGACCCGAACCCACTACCTGCCGGCCTTCTCGCGGCTGGGGGACTATCCGCAGGGCGTGCTGGAGGCCGAGGCCTGGGGCAGGAAGCGGACGCTGTTCGAGTACTGGGGCCACGAGGCCTCGCTGCTGCCGCTGGAGATGCAGCCGCTGTTCCGCTGGCGCATGGCGCGGGCGGAGGCCGGGGAGACCTGGGGCGGGCTGGCGCGGTTCGGTCGCGAGCGCCGCGACTACATCGACAACATCCTCGCCGAGATCGAGCAGCGGGGACCGGTGACCGGCGGCGACTTCGCCACCGGCCCGCGCGGCCAGCCGGGCTGGTGGTCCTGGTCAGAGGGCAAGCGGGCGCTCGAATGGCTGTTCTGGACCGGCTACCTGACCACCGCCACGCGGCGAGGCTTCGAGCGGGTCTACGACATCACCGAGCGCGCCTTGCCGGCGACCGTCATCGGACTGCCGACGCCGTCTGAAGAGGACGCGATCCGCGAACTCGTGCGGCGCTCGGCCAAGGCCATGGGCGTCGCGACCGAGGCGGACCTGCGGGATTACTACCGCCTGCCGCTCGATGGCGCGCGGCGGGCGGTGCGCGAACTGGTCGAGGCCGGCGAGCTGACGCCGGTGACCGTGCAGGGCTGGAGCAAACCCGCCTATCTCCACGCCGATGCAAAGCCGAAGCGGATCAGCGCCCACGCCCTGCTTTCGCCGTTCGACAACCTGATCTGGTTCCGCGACCGGGCCGAGCGCCTGTTCGGCATCCAGATCCGGCTGGAGATCTACACCCCGGCCGAGAAGCGCCTGCACGGCTACTATGTGCTGCCGTTCCTGGAGGGCGAGGCGATCACCGCCCGGGTCGACCTGAAAGCCGACCGGCAGGCGAAGGTGCTGCGGGTCCAGGCCGCCCACGCCGAGCCCGAAGCCGGCGCGGAAACCCCTGCGGCCCTCGCCGCCGAGCTGAACCGGATGGCCGGCTGGCTGGGTCTCGAGCGCGTCGAGGTCGCCGGAAAGGGCGATCTGGCGGTGCGTTTGCAGTCGGCGTTGCAGGCGCCCGCGAACTGACCACTATCGGGAAAGTGAGCGGGTGCGACATCAAACCGGGTTCAAGCGCCGGGAGAGGTGGGCTATCGAGCCCCCTCAGACCGCGCGGGGGCGCCTAGCGGAGTATCCGATCTTGCGTAACGTGGAAGAGCGCCTGTCGCGGCGCGGACTTATCGTTGGCCTGGCGGCGTTGACGGCCTCGTGCGCCGCCTCGACCCCGAAGCCCTCGCTGGTCGCTTCGACCCTGACCGTCCCGCCCGCGCCCCTTCCGCCGCCGCCCGTGCTGGCCGCCGCCCCGATCCAGGTGCTGGGTCCCGAACTCGATCCGCAGGGGCTGATCCGCCGGCCGCTGATGCACGCGGCGCTCGACGCCCTTAAGCGCCATCGCGACCGGGTGGACCACGAAGACCGCATCTACATCGTCGATTTCCAGGTCCACTCGGGCAAGCCGCGCCTGTTCCGGCTGGATCTTGAGAGCGGCCAGGTGAAGGCGTTCCACACCGCCCACGGCAGGGGCTCCGACCCGGCCCACACCGGCTTCGCCCAGCGGTTCTCGAACACGCCCAGCTCCTATGCCTCGTCGGTCGGCGCCTATCGGACGGCGGGTCCCGGCATGGGCGCCAAGCACGGCCCCAACGTCCTGCTGGACGGGCTGGAGCCGAGCAATTCCGAGGCGCGCGACCGGGCGATCATCGTCCATGCCGCTGACTACTGCGAGCCCGGCTACCTCGCCGCCAACGGCAAGCTCGGCAGGTCCTACGGCTGCTTCAGCCTGAGCCGCGCGGACCTCGGCCAGCTCCGCCCCGACATGGACGGCGGCCGCCTGCTGTTCGCCGGGGTCTAGCGACTGTCAGGGACATGCACTTGAGTGCATGTCCCCCTCTTTTCCCTCAGCCCGCCCCGTACAGCGCCATCACGTCGCGCCGCATGGTCGCGCCGCTGTCGGGGCGGCTGTAGAACATGTGCCCGCCCGGATAGACCTTCAGCTGCACCCGGCCCGGATTGCCCATCGGCGGAAGCTGGTCGATGACGATGCGCGAGGCGAAGTAGGGGCAGCTGAGGTCGTCGTAGCCGTGGACGATCAGCACCTTCATCTTCGGATCGTTGGCCAGTGACTTGCGGAAGGCCGACACCGCCTCGATCGTCGGCAGCTCGTCTTCCCAGGCGTTGTTCACCGCGTCGCTGAGCGCGTTGTAGCGGGCTTCGACCTTCCAGCCGACGATGCGGGTGACGAAGTCGACCATGGCGCTGGTCGTCGGCGCGATCAGGGCGTCGAGGATCGGGTCGCCGCTGCGCTGGCTGGGCGCGAAGGGGTAGGGGTCCCAGGCCGTGACGTTGGAGTCGTACCAGCTGCCGATCCGGCCCTCGCGGCGATAGAGCTCGCGCAGGTAGGCGCGGCTGTCGATCCGCCCGCCCATCTGGCGCACGACGGCCTCGTCCAGGCCGGTGTAGGCGGTGACCCGCTTGATGATCCGCTCCAGCGCCGCCTGGTTGGTCCGGCCGGCCATGAAGTCGGTCAGGAATTCGGTGCGGACATACTGCTCGACCTCGGCCATCTGCTCCGGCGACAGCGTCTTGCCCTGGCGCTCGTAGTTGGCCGCCGCCATCGAGGGCAGGGTGACCGCCCAGGGCATCGGCGAGAAATCGCCGCCCGACCAGCTGGTCCCGTCGAAGAACGGCGAGACCAGGATCACGCCGTTGATCCCGACGCCCAGCTCGGTCTGCAGGTAGTGGGTCAGGCGCGGCCCGCGGAAGCCGCCGTAGCTCTCGCCCGTGATGTACTTCGGCGAGGTCATCCGGCCGTTCTTCAGCAGCCAGTCGTAGACGATGCGCGACAGGTAGGCGATGTCCTGGTCGACGCCGAAGAAGGCCTTCTTGCTCTCCTCGAGCGAGACCCGCGAGCGGGAGAAGCCGGTGCCGACCGGGTCGATGAACACCAGGTCGGTGAAGTCCAGCCAGGTGAAGGGGTTGTCCTGCAGCACCGCAGAGTCCGAGGGCGCGTCGCCCTGGGCGCCGAACTGCACCCGCTTGGGCCCGATCGCGCCGAGGTTCAGATAGACGCTGGCCGCGCCCGGCCCGCCGTTGAAGGCGAAGGTCACCGGACGGTTCGGATTGCGCGGGCCGTCGAGCACATAGGCCGTGAACACCACCTCGGCGGTGATCTTGCCCTTGTCGTCGCGCACCGGCAGCGAGCCGACGGTGACGGTGTAGTTCAGCGTCTTGCCGGCGACGTGGGTCACCTGCTTGACCGTGGCGTCGGCAGGGAAGGGCGGCAGGTCGCTGTCAGCCGGCTTGGCCGCCGCGGCGTCGGCCGGCTTGTCAGCGGCGGAAGCGGCGGTGAGGCCCCCGAGCGCCATCGCGGCCGCAAGGCCAAGAACCGTCAGTATGCGCATGGTGACTCCCCCGACACTGTGATGCGGCGCGACCCTAGCTCCACAGCCCCATCAATCACAATCGCCGTCATGGCCCGACCTGTTCGGGCCACCCATGAACACCGTGCGGGACGGAGAGGTCCCGGATCGACAGTGTGAACTGTCGGAAGTCTGCGTGCCTGGGTGGCCCGGACAAGCCGGGCCATGACGGTCGTTTTTCGGCTAGGCCGTCCCCTCGGCCACGGCCGCCAGCCGTGCATAGGCGCCGCCCTTCGCCTTCAACTCGGCGTGGTCGCCTTCCTCGACGACGCGGCCCTTGTCGAACACCAGGATGCGGTCGGCGTGGCGGATCGTGGACAGGCGGTGGGCGATGACGATGGTCGTGCGACCGGCCATCAGCTCGTCCATCGCCGCCTGGACCGACAGCTCGGTCTCGACGTCGAGCGAGCTGGTCGCCTCGTCGAACACCAGGATCGGCGCGTCGGCGAGGAAGGCCCGGGCGATGGCCACGCGCTGGCGCTCGCCGCCCGACAGCTTGACCCCCCGCTCGCCGACCAGGGTGTCGTAGCCCTTGGGTAGCCTGTCGATGAACTCCTCGGCGCGGGCGCGGCGGGCGGCCAGGCGGATCTCGTCGAGGGTCGCGCCGGGGCGGGCGTAGCCAATGTTCTCGGCGATGGTCCGATGGAACAGGGCCGGGTCCTGCGGCACCACGGCGATGGCCCGGCGCAGTTCGCCCTGGGCCACGGCGGCGATGTTCTGGCCGTCGATGCGGATCGCGCCGGCGTTCAGGTCGTAGAGCCGCTGCACCAGCTTGACGAAGGTCGACTTGCCCGCGCCGGTCGCCCCGACCAGCGCCACCCGCTCGCCCGGCGCGATGCGCAGGGAGAAGCTGTCATACAGCGGCGTGTCGGCGCTCTTGTAGGCGAAAGTCACGGCGTCGAAGACGATCTCGCCCTCAACGGCGCGGAACGGCTGAGGCGTCGCCGGATCGGCGACCTGCGGCGCCATGCCGGCGAAGTTGGCCACGTCCTCGACGTCGTCGACGCCCTTCTGGAACATGCGGACGTTCTCGCCGATGTTCCGCAGATAGCCGTTCATCTGCATGAAGGTGGTGATGCCGAACGCGATGTCGCCGGGGCTCGCCCGGCCCTTCGTCCACAGCCAGACCAGCGTGCCGGTCATCACCGCCTGCAGCAGCATGGTCAGCAGGTTCTGCAGCAGCCAGATGTCCATGAACCGGCCCCAGGTGATCTGGACCGCGGTGCGCCAGTCGGCCGTCAGCCTGCCGAACCGGGCCTCTTCGCGCGCCTCGGCGCCGAAGCTCTTGACCGTCGGGTTGGCGCTCAGGGCGTCGGCCAGCGCGCCGCCGATCCGCGAGTCCAGCGCGTTCGAGCGCAGGTTGGCCGGCCGGACATAGACCTTCACCACCCAGAGGTTCACCCACAGAAAGGCGAACACCACGAACAGCGCCACGCCGCCGACCAGCGGCCACTGCAGGGCGATCAGGATCGACTGGCCGACCAGCAACAGCAGCGCCGGGCCGAGCCAGAGCACCACCGCGTCCGACACCGAGTCATAGCCCCACATGGCCCGCGACAGGCGTCGTACGGTCGCGCCGGCGAAGGTGTCCGCGTGCCAGTCGGCGGAGAACGACTGGACCCGGCGAAAGCCCTCGTTGGTCATCTCCTCCATGTTCCGCGCGGCCAGCGGGTTCCAGAACCGGAAGGCGATGTTGCGGGTGACCGTGAAGGCCAGATAGGCGCCGACGAACAGGCCCCAGGCGACCCACGCGCCGCTGGCGGCCTTGTCCGGTCCGGTCACTGAATCGACGAGGCCGCGCGCCGCCCAGGGCAGCGCGAGCTCGAACCCCATGGCCAGCAGCATCCCGCCCGCCGACCCGAGCAGCAGCCATCGCCGCCGCAGCCAGAAGCCGGCGATGAAGGCCATGACCTGGCCGTTGGAAAGCACCCGTCCCCGGGTGACCTCCTCGTCTTCGTATTGCTCGCTCATGGAAAGACCTGTTGCGGGGTGTGTAATCCCGAACGGTGTTCGGTGGGAGGGGCGTTCGCTGATTTGGCGCCGGAGAAGCGGGCGGGTCGCAGGGCTGTGTGGTTCGAGACGCTCGGCTGATGCCTCGCTCCTCACCATGACGAACACGATTGCAGCCCAACCCGCTGCGTCATCCTGAGGAGCGATCCCTCAGGATCGCGTCTCGAAGGACGCAGGGTCAGCGCCTGCGGGTCCCCCCGCCCCCGAACGGTCGCCACCTGAGGAACCCGATGATCGCCGGGCCGACGACCGGCGTCCTCAGGAGCGGCCGCACCGCGTGCGGCCGGGTCTTGAGGAAGCAGACCACGGCCCCGATCCAGAACACGGTCGTCGGCAGGCCGGGCGTCACGACGCCGACGGCGCCCACGGCCACGAGCGCCGCGCCCAGGCCGTCGAGCGCGGCGCGGGCGGCGGGCGACCGGCGGCGGTTCGGCGGCGGAGTCTCCATGGCGGGCACTATTGCGGGTTCGGCCGCTTTCCGCCACCAACAGCCCATGAGTTCGATCCTGCCCGACGCCGCGCCGACCAACTGGGTGGACCGGCATGCGCCCGTCGCCCTGCGGCCCTGGCTGAAGCTCGGCCGGTTCGACCGGCCGACCGGGATCTGGCTGCTGATGCTGCCCGGCTGGATGGGACTGGCCCTCGCCGCCGCCGTGGGCGGGCGGGCGCCCGACCCGGTCCTGATGCTGCTGTTCTTCGTCGGTGCGGCGCTGATGCGCGCGGCGGGCTGCGCCTACAACGACATCGTCGACCGCGACATCGACGCCAAGGTCGCCCGCACGGCGGGCCGGCCGATCCCGTCTGGCCAGATCAGCGTCAAACAGGCCTGGGCGTTCGTCATCGGCTGCTGCCTGGTCAGTCTGGTCATCCTGCTGTCGATGAACGGGTGGACGATCGGCCTGGGCGTCGCGTCGCTGGCGCTGGTGGCCGGCTACCCGTTCATGAAGCGGATCACCTGGTGGCCGCAGGCCTGGCTGGGCCTGACATTCAACTGGGGCGCCCTGATGGGGTTCGCGGCGGCGGCCGGCGCGCCGGGCTGGCCGGCGATCCTGCTCTACGCGGGGCTCGTGTTCTGGACCCTCGGCTACGACACCATCTACGCGGTGCAGGATCTTGAGGACGACGCCCTCGCCGGCGTGAAGTCGTCCGCCTTGCGACTGGGCGACCAGGCGCCGCGGGCGGTGCTGGCCTTCTACCTTGTCAGCTTCTGTCTGGTGCTGACGGGCGCCTGGATCGGCGGGCTGGGACCGCTGTTCCTGCCGCCGGCGGCGCTGTTCGCGCTGCACCTGTCGCGGCAGGCGGCGAAGCTCGACGTCGGCGACCCGGCCGGCGCCCTGGCGCTGTTCAAGTCAAACACCTGGGCGGGCGTGATCCTGGTGGTCGCGCTGGCCGTCGGCGTCTGGCAGCCGGGCGGGGCGTTCTGACGCCTGAAGCGGCGACCCGCCGCCCGCCTACCCATCCCGCCATGGAGATGAGATAATCCCCGCATGGCCGTCGCAGCACGTGTGAAACCGAAGGACTTCTTCACCGACGAAGAGTGGGCGCCGCTGGCGGCCCGCTCGTCGTGGAAGGGGATCTGGCTGATCGCCCACGCCTGGCTGACCATCGTCGCGGCGGGCGCGCTGTTCGTGATCTGGCCCAATCCGCTGACGCTGGTGCTGGCGGTGATGATCATCGGCTGCCGCCAGCTGGGGCTGGCGATCCTGATGCATGACGGGGCCCACGGCTGCCTGCACCCGAACCAGAAGGTCAACGACTGGATCGGCCACTGGCTGGCCGGCGCCCCGACCAACGGCGATCTGCAGCGCTACCGCGACTACCATCTGCAGCACCACAAGTTCGCCCAGCAGGAAGAGGACCCCGACCTCGGCCTCTCCGCCCCGTTCCCGATCACGCGCCAGTCGCTGTGGCGCAAGGCGGTCCGCGATCTGACCGGCCAGACCTTCTACAAGCAGCGTATCCAGCCGAGCATCGACGCCTTCAGGACCGGCGCGAGAAAGGGCGTCCCGTTGAGCAAGACGGCGAAGGGCGTCCTGAAATTCTGGTCGCCGTTCCTGATCTTCCACATCCCGGTGATCGTGCTGCTGTCAGCGGTCGGCCTGTGGTGGGCCTGGCCGGTGCTGTGGCTGCTGCCGATGGCGACCTGGTATCCGCTGATCACCCGTCTGCGGAACATCGCCGAGCACGCCCTGGTCGGAAAGGACCAGCCCGACCCCCTGCGCCACGCCCGCACGACCCTTGCCGGCCCGATCGCGCGGCTGCTGATGGCGCCCTACTACGTCAACTATCACTGCGAACATCACATGTTCATGCACGTCCCCTGCTGGAACCTGCCGAAGGTGCACCGACTGCTGAAGCAGAAGGGCGTGATGGAGAAGATGCTGACCGCGCCGGGGTATCTGACGGTGCTGCGGGAGGCGTCCAGCAAGGCCGCCGTAGCGGCCGCCTAAGTCCCGTCAGTTCCCGTACGGCGTATCGGCGATGCCGAGCAGGTCGGGCCGCTGGATCTCGATGGCGCCGCCGCCGTTGCAGGTGATGCGGGCGACCTCGGCGTCGTTCTTCGTGACGATGATCCCGTCCTCCGGCGACCGCAGATCCTCGACAACCGAATAGTCGAAGCCGCCGCGCGTGAACTCCAGCGACTGGTTGCCCTGGATGTAGAGGGTGTAGCGGAACAGGCCGCGCGGGTGCGTCAGCGTTTCCGGATAGCGCATCTCGAGCGCGCCCGGCTTGCCGATCCGGTACTGGATGTAGCCTTCGCGCGCGGAGATCTTACGCGACGCGCAGACGCTGATCGTCTTCTTCTTCGCGCGGCAGGACCAGACGACGTTCTCGGTCGGGGCGCAGAGGGTGGGTTCATGCCAGTCCGCGGCCGGGACGCCAGCGGCCGGCGCCGTCGGCGGGCCGTCGCGCGAGACGGCGGCGCCCGTCGGGCCGAGCACAAGCAGGGCTCCGGCGATGAGACTCATGTGACGACGGTTCATGGCGCGCTCCGGATATCCTGTGAAACAGATGTCAGACGCCATCGGACTGCAAGTCCCGCTCGCCGCCATGGAGCTTGGCGGCGATACGGTCCACAAGGCCCCATGATCACCGACCGCCGGGCCTTCATCGTCGAAAACACCCGCCTCCAGTCGCCGCCGCATGCGCCGGAGCTGGTGCTGCATCTGGCCGACGAGATCACCCCGATCTGGAAGCTGACGGAGGAAGACCTGGCGAAGATCGGGCTGCCGCCGCCGTTCTGGGCGTTCGCCTGGGCCGGGGGGCAGGCGCTGGCGCGCTACGTCCTCGACAATCCGGACATCGTCGCCGGCAAGCGGGTGATCGACTTCGCCTCCGGCTCGGGGATGGTCGCCATCGCCGCCATGAAGGCCGGCGCGGCGGACGCCCTGGCGGCGGATATCGACGCCTATTGCGAGGCGGCCGTTTCGCTGAACGCGGCGGCCAACGGTGTGGCCGTGGCCTTCACCGGCGCGGACCTGCTCGACGCCCATGCGCCTGACTGGGCCGATGTGATCCTCGCCGGGGACATCTGCTACGAGAAACCGCTGGCGGAGCGGGTCATCGGCTGGCTGACGGCGGCGAAGGCGGCGGGCAAGACCGTGCTGATCGGCGACCCGGGCCGGACCTATTTCCCGAAGACCGGTCTGACCCTGCTGGCGGAATACCAGGTCGCCACCACCCGCGAGCTGGAGGACATGGAGGTCAAGCGCACCCGTGTCTGGAGCTTCCCCTGACGGCGCGGCCGCGCTATAGAACAAAAACAGAACATAAGGAGCTCGCCCGATGCGCGAAGATGGCAAGATCGACTATGTGGAGTTCCTCGCGAAGGGGGTTCCCGAAGTAAAATCCTTCTACACCCAGGCCTTCGGCTGGAGCTTCGTCGACTACGGCCCCGACTACGCGGGCTTCAACGAGGGCCTGGATGGCGGGTTCGACGCCGAGGGCGCGGTCAAGCCGCTGGTGATCCTCTATGCCCACGACCTCGAGGCCATGCTGGCGAAGGTCGAGGCCGCCGGCGGGGTGATCGTCAAACCGATCTTCAGCTTCCCGGGCGGCCGCCGGTTCCATTTCACCGATCCGTCGGGGAATGAGCTGGGGGTCTGGTCGGAGGGCTAGGGAGTAGGAGTAGGGAGTAGGGAGTAGGGCTGATGGCGTCCTATCGCGACTTGCTGGTCTGGCGGAAGGCCATGGACCTTGCTGAAGGAACCTACGCTCTGGGAAAGTTGATGCCCAAAGCTGAACAATTTCGCCTAACCGCCCAGCTCTTGCGCGCAGCGGTATCTGTTCCCGCCAATATCGCCGAAGGTCGTGCTCGAACGGGCAAGCGCGAGTTCTTGCATTTTCTCAGTATCGCAAGCGGGTCGCTGGCGGAAACCGAGACACTGCTGATGCTGGCCGTGCGTTCAGGCTTGGTCGAGAGGGAGAGGGCGCTTCCGGTGTTCCGGAACGCCGAAGAAGTCGGGAGAATGCTCACCGCACTGAAGCAGAACCTGCGCCGCAAGCCCGCCGCTTCCTGAACGCTACTCCCTACTCCCTATCCCCTCGCGCCCACCGGCCTATAGTCCCCCGACACAGTCCCCGGGGAGTTCCGCCCATGCGCCGCCGCACCTTTCTCGCCGCCCTGCCGGCCGCCGCGTTTGCCGGTCAGGCGCTGGCCCAGAGCCGACCGGGCAATCCCAACCTGAACCGGCCGGACGTCCATGGCGGCGACCGGATCGACGGCGCGACCTTCGCCAGCCGCTCGGCGGCCTGGGGCGCCCACGGCGCGGCGGCGACCGCCCACCCGCTGGCCTCGCTCGCCGCGATCGACACCCTGCGCAAGGGCGGCTCGGCCATCGACGCCGCCATCGCCGCCAACGCCTGCCTGGGCTTTCTGGAACCGATCGCCTGCGGCATCGGCGGCGACTGTTTCGTCATGCTGTGGGACCCGAAGACGAAAAAGGTCGTCGGGCTGAACGGCTCGGGCCGCTCGCCGAAGGGACTGTCGCTGGAGACCGTCCGGTCGCGGGCGAAGAACGGCGCCATCCCCAGTTTCGGGGCGGTCTCCGTCAGCGTACCCGGCGCGGTCCAGGCCTGGTGGGACCTGCATCAGCGGTTCGGCAAGCTGCCGTGGAAGGACCTGTTCGAACCGGCCATCGCGCTGGCGGAAGAGGGCGCGCCGGTCAGCCAGAACGTCGCCTTCTATCTCGCCGCCTCGGTGCGCCGGTTCACCGGTCCCAGTTCGGGGATCGAGGAAGTCGAGAACTTCCGCAAGGTCTGGATGCCCGGCGGCCGCGCGCCGCGTGAGGGCGAGATGTTCCGCAATCCGGGCCTCGCCGAGACCTATCGCAAGATCGCCGCCGGTGGCCGCGACGCCTTCTACAATGGCGAGATCGCCCAGGGCATCGAGGCCTATTTCAAGCGCATCGGCGGCTGGATGACCCGCGCCGACCTCAACGCCCACAGGAGCGAATGGACCACCCCGCTGGTCAGCGGTTATCGCGGCGTCGACGTCTACGGCCTGGCGCCCAACAGCCAGGGCCTGTCGACCCTGCAGCTGCTGAACATCCTTGAGACCTTCGACGTCAAGACGATGGGCTTCCAGTCGGCCGCGGCGATCCACCATGCGGTCGAGGCCAAGCGGCTGGCCTACGAGGACCGCGCCCGCTACTTCGCCGATCCCGACTTCGCCAAGATCCCGCTCGAGTGGCTGAACTCCAAGGCCTACGCCGCCGAGCGGGCGAAGCTGATCAGGCCGGACAGCATCCTGAACCCGATCTATCCGGGACAGGCGCCATCGAAGGGCGACACCACCTATTTCACCACCGCCGACGCCGACGGGATGATGGTCTCGATCATCCAGTCCAACTATCGCGGTATGGGCAGCGGCCTGTCGCCCGACGGCATGGGCTTCATGTTCCAGGATCGTGGCGAACTGTTCTCGCTGACCGACGGGCACCCCAACCTCTATGCGCCGGGCAAGCGTCCGTTCCAGACGATCATCCCCGGCTTTGCGGTGAAGGACGGCCAGCCCTGGCTAAGCTTCGGCGTCATGGGCGGCGACATGCAGCCCCAGGGCCAGGCGCAGATCATCAGCAACATGGTCGACTTCGGGCTCGACCTGCAGGCGGCCGGCGACAGCCCGCGCTGGCATCACGAGGGCGGGTCCGAGCCGACCGGCGTGCCCCTGGGCCAGCCCGGCGAGCTGCATCTGGAGAGCGGCGTGCCGGCGGCGACGCAGGCGGCGTTGCAGGCGATCGGCTGGAAGCTGGGCCCCAACCCCGGCGGCTTCGGCGGCTACCAGGCGATCGAGCGCTGGCCCGGCCGCTACGCCGCCGCCACCGAGATGCGCAAGGACGGCGTCGCGCTGGCCTACTAGCGGAGAGACCGATGACCCGTGACGAGTTCCACGCCATCGTCATGGCCTTTCCTGGTGTCGAGGAAGGGCCGAGCTATGGTCAGCCGGCCTACAAGGTGAACGGCAAGTTCTTCACCCGGGTCCGCAAGGAGGATGCGAGCGCGGTGGTCATGGAGGTCCCGTTCGATGAGCGCGACCTGCTGATGGAGGTGGAGCCGCAGACCTTTCACTTCACGGCCCACTACAAGGACTACCCCTGTGTGCTGGCCCGGCTGGATACGCTCGATCCCGATCAGCTGAAGGGTTTCCTCGAACGGCGCTGGCGAAAATCCGCGACGAAGGCCATGGTCAGGGCCAGGGAGGCCGCCGGCTGAGGCGGTTACGACGCCGGGGGGCGCATGACACTCTATCGACGGATTTTCGCTGCGTTGGCCTGGGTCACGCTGGGCATTCAGTACGGCCTGTTTCTCAAGGCGCTCACACTGGCCGCGATTCTCGAGCGGACGGTCGAATACGTCAGCTATTTCACCATCGTGACCAATTTTCTGATCGCGCTGGCCTTCTCGGCGCCGGCGTTCGCGCCGGCGTCGAAGGCTGGCCGCTGGTGGTCGGCCGCCAGCCCGCGCGGCGCCGTGACGGCCTTCGCGCTGGTGGTGATGATCATCTACCACCTGCTGCTGCGGTCCCTGTGGCATCCGCAGGGGCTTCAGCTGATCAACGACTACATGCTGCACTACGTCATGCCCCTGGGCATGCTGGTGGACTGGCTGCTCTTCACGCCGCGCGGCGGCCTGCGCTGGCGGGATGCGGCGGTCTGGCTGAGCGTCCCGGCGGTCTATGGCCTCTGGACCCTGGTCCATGGCGCGGTCAGCGGCTTCTACCCCTATCCGTTCATGGACGTGGCCAAGCTGGGCTACCCCGGAGTGCTCACCAACATGGTCGGACTGGTGCTCGGCTTCTACCTGCCGGGACTGCTGCTGGTGGCGATCGACGGCCGGCTCGCGCGAAATCGACCGCAGACCGCGTGACAGGGCGGGGGCGTCGCCCTAGCTTCCGCCGCGCGTAACGGGAGCATCGAACCTTGGCCTATCGGTCGCTGCGGGACTTCATCGCCAAACTGGAAGCGGACGGCGAACTGGTGCGGGTGACCGAGCCGGTCTCGACCGTGCTCGAGATGACCGAGATCTGCACGCGGCTGCTGGCCACGGGCGGACCGGCTGTGCTGTTCGAAAAGCCGGTGATGGAAGACGGCTCGATCTCGCCTATGCCCTGCCTGGCGAACCTGTTCGGCACGGTGAAGCGGGTGGCGCTGGGCGTGACCCTCGGCGGCGAGCCCCGCACCACCGCCGGCGAACTGCGCGAGGTCGGCGAGCTGCTCGCCTTCCTGCGCCAGCCGGAACCCCCGCGCGGCATCAAGGACGCGATGGAGCTGCTGCCGCTGGCGCAGACCGTGATGTCCATGCGGCCGAAGACCGTGAAAAAGGCGCCGGTGCAGGAGGTCGTCCTGAAGGGCGACCAGATCGACCTGACGAAGCTGCCGGTCCAGACCTGCTGGCCGGGCGAGCCCGCGCCGCTGATCACCTGGCCGCTGATCGTCACCAAGGGGCCGTCGGACTCGAAGGAAGACGACTTCAATCTCGGCATTTACCGCATGCAGGTGCTGGGCAAGGACCGGGCGATCATGCGCTGGCTGGCCCACCGGGGCGGGGCGCAGCACTACGGTCGTCACAAGAAGGCCGGCCGCCGCGACCCGCTGCCTGCCTGCGCGGTGATCGGGGCTGATCCGGGCGTGATCCTGGCTGCCGTGACGCCGGTGCCCGACACCCTGTCGGAGTATCAGTTCGCCGGCCTGCTGCGCGGTAGCAAGGTCGATCTGGTGCCGGCGAAGACCGTGCCGCTGATGGTCCCGGCCCAGGCCGAGATCGTCATCGAGGGTCACGTGATGCTCGACGAGTTCGAGGACGAGGGCCCCTACGGCGACCACACCGGCTACTACAACAGCGTCGAGAAGTTCCCGGTGTTCAAGGTCAGCGCGATCACCATGCGCAAAGACGCCATCTACCACACCACCTTCACCGGTCGTCCGCCCGACGAGCCGTCGGTGCTGGGCGAGGCGCTCAACGAGGTGTTCATCCCGCTGTTCCAGCAGCAGTTCCCGGAGGTGGTCGACTTCTGGCTGCCGCCTGAGGGCTGCAGCTACCGCATCGCCGTGGTGTCGATGAAGAAGGCCTACCCCGGCCACGCCAAGCGGATCATGCTCGGCGTCTGGAGCTACCTGCGCCAGTTCATGTACACCAAGTGGGTCATCATCGTGGACGACGACATCAACGCCCGCGACTGGAAGGACGTCATGTGGGCTCTGTCCACACGGATGGACCCGGCGCGCGACATCACGGTGATCGAGAACACCCCGATCGACTACCTCGACTTCGCCAGCCCCGAGAGCGGGCTGGGCAGCAAGATCGGCCTCGACGCTACCAACAAGCTGCCCCCCGAGACGCACCGCGAGTGGGGCGAGCAGATCCGCATGGACCAGGACGTCGTCGACAGGGTCAGCGAGATCTGGGGCAAGCTCGGATTGCCGGGCGACGGCAAGCCGATCTGGAAGTAGCCTGTTCGCGCCGCAGACGTCGCCGGGGGGCGCATGAGTCCGTTCGAGTTCTTCTTCAGCTTCTACGGTCTGCTGCTGGGCTTCTCCGCGGCGGAGCTGGTCGGCGGATTCGCCCGGGTCGTTCATGAACGGCGGGCCGTGCGTATCGGCGCCCTGACCCTGTTGCTCGGCGTGTTCGTCGCCGTGGACATCGCCACCTTCTGGAACCAGGCTTGGCTGATCTTCCGCAACGCGCCGTTCAACCTGTCCCTGCTGGTGCTGGGTCTGTTCGTGGCGAGCACCTTCTACGTCGCCGCGACTTCGGTGTTTCCGCGCGAGATCAAGCCCGGCCAGACGCTGGACGAGCACTTCTGGGCGCATCGCCGGCTGGTGCTGCTGTGCGTGCTGTCGGCCAACTGGATCATGGCGATCAGCTTCTTCGTCTTCGCGAACCTGAGTGGCGAGCTACCGCGGTTGAACCTGCCGCCGATCTTCTGGATCGGCCTGGCGATCTTCACCACCGGGACCCTGGTCGCCGCCCTGGCGCGTCGCCGCCGCGTCGTGCTCGCGGCCCTGATCATCCTTGTGAGCTACCACGCCTTCACTGTCGGCCGGTCTGCTGTGGGACTGTTTCAGGGCGGCGGCTGGATGATGGTCGACGCAACCCGCGGAGCAGCGCGATGAGCGCGTTTGAGTTCTTTTTCAGCTTCTACGGGCTGCTGCTCGGTCTCTCGCTGGCGGCTATCGCCACGGGGCTGGCGACAGCGATCCAGCATCGCAAATCGGTCCGCATCGGCTGGCGCGCGCCGCTGCTCGCGATCTTCGTCGCCCTGGATATCGCCAGCTTCTGGGATTCGGCCTGGACCAATTTCCGGCTTTTGCCGTTCAGCTATGGCCTGCTGGTTGCGGGCCTGGTCATCGCCCTGGTCTATTTCGTCGCCGCCTCGCTGGTCTTCCCCCACCGCATTGAGGACGGCGCTTCGCTCGACGATCACTTCGCGGCCAACAAGCGGCCGGTTCTGTTGCTGCTGATCGTGGCCAACCTGCTGAACGTGGCCGTCTTGCTGGCGGTAAACCTCGACCGCCCCGGCGGGATGACGATCATGAAGACCTATGCGGTGACGATGGCGCTGTATCTCGCCCTGGTCGGCGCGGCGGCCTTTGCAAAAGGCCCCCGTCTGTTCGCGACGATGATCGGTCTGCATACTGCGATCTATCTGGCCATCGCGGTCTATTCGGTGGTCGCCCCGACCGCGCCTGTCGATGAAGACGGACGGGTGAATGTTCGGGGCCCGGCGCCGGCGTCAGCGCCACGCTGAAGTCCATTTCCGGGAAGACTGATCAGGCGTAGGTCTGGCGCCAGTCTGATCTCGAGGTTCCATGCGCACGCTGCTTGTCGCAATCGCCCTGCTGTTTTCGGGAATCCCCGCCATGGCTCAAACGCCTCCTGTGCTCCCCAACGCCCGCCCGTGGGACGAGCCCTTCCTGCCGCCGGCGCCGGCGTGGGACGGCGCCAGTCGCGCGCTGCTGCGCCCCGCGTCTGATCCCTGGGCCAGCGCCTTTGAACAGGACCCGGCGCACGACTTCAGCCCGAGCTATGCCGACACCCGCGCGTGGTTCGACCGCCTGGACAAGGCGTCGAAGCTGATCCGCCTCGAGCCGTTCGGCGTCTCGCCGGAAGGCCGGCCGATCTATGCGGTGATCGCCAGCAAGGACGGCAAGGCCTTCGATCCGGCCAAGCCGGTGCTGATGGTCCAGGCCGGCATCCACCCCGGCGAGATCGACGGCAAGGACGCGGGCATGATGCTGCTGCGCGACATCGCCTTCTACGGCAAGGACGGGCTGCTCGACCGGGTGAACCTGATCCTGATTCCGATCCTGTCGGTCGACGGCCACGAGCGGTCCGGTCTCTATTCGCGGCCCAACCAGCGCGGGCCGCGCATCCAGGGCTGGCGCAACACGGCGACCAACCAGAACCTCAACCGCGACTACATGAAGCTCGACCAGCCGGAGATGCAGGCGGTGCGGGCGCTCATCGTGAAGTACCGGCCCGATCTCTACATCGACGTCCATGTAACCGACGGCATCGACTACCAGTACGACGTGACCTACGGCTACAACGGCGAGGACGGCGCCTGGTCGCGCTCGCCCGCGATCGCCGGATGGCTGGACGCCGTCTTCAAGCCGGCGATCAACGCGGCGCTGGAAGGGCAGGGGCATATCCCCGGCGAACTGGTGTTCGCCATCGACGACCGGGATCCGAAGAAGGGTCTGTCGGACGGCGGTCTGGGCGAGCGCTTCTCCAACGGCTGGGGCTCGGCGGCCCATGTGCCGACAATCCTGATCGAGAATCACAGCCTGAAGCCTCATGAGCAGCGGGTGCTGGGCACCTACGTCTTCCTTGAGGCGGCGCTGCGTCTGCTCGCCGAGCAGGGCGGCGATCTGCGCGCGGCCATCGGCAACGACCGCGCCCTTCGCCCGACGGACATCCCGGCCAACTTCGTCGCCGTCGATCAGCCGACCGCGACCCGCACGTTCAAGGGCATCCTGTTCGAACGCTATGACAGCGCCGCCTCGGGCGGGTCCGAGATCCGCTGGCTGGGCAAGCCGGACCCCGAACCCTGGCTGATGCCGTTTTACGGGTCCCGGCCGACGCTGACGTTGAAGCGTCCGGCGGCCTACTGGATTCCGGGCTACCGCAAGGATCTGATCGAGCGGCTGAAAATTCACGGGGTCGCCATGGAGACCGTGACCGCACCGCGCACCGTGTCGGTCGAGATGCTGCGCCTCAAGGGTCCGAAGGTCGCGCCTCGCACCAATGAAGGGCACGTCCAGATCACCGTGGAGACGGTCACGCCCGAGCGGCGCGACTGGACCTGGAGCCCGGGCTCGGTGCGGATTTCCACCGACCAGCCGTTGGGCGACGTGATCGTGCTGCTGCTGGAGCCGCAATCGTCGGAGAGCTTTTTTGCCTGGGGCATGATCCCCGAAGTGCTGAACAGGGTGGAGTATATCGAGGGCTACGCCGTCGCACCGCTGGCCGACCGCATGCTGGCGGCCGACCCGGCGCTGAAGGCCGCTTTCGAGGCGAAGCTGGCCGCCGATCCCGCCTTCGCCGCCAGTCCTGACGCGCGCCTGGGCTGGTTCTACGAGCGGACGCCCTATTTCGACGACCGCTATCTGTTGTATCCGGTGGGTCGCGAACCGGCCGGTTGAGCGGTCTTGCCCTGCGGGGCGAAAGCAAGGTTAATCCGGCGCCGCTGAAGTCGCGCTTTTCCGGGAAGGACTCTGGATGGATGTCGTCAATCCGGGGCATGCCTCGGCCCTGTGGGTGGGGTTGCACGTCCTGCTGATGCTGGTGCTCTCGCTGCTGGTCGTGCGGCTGCGCAACAAGCACAAGGTGTTTCTCGGCGACGAGGGCATCCCCGAGCTCGCCCAGGCGATCCGCGCCTTCGGCAATGCCGCCGAATATGTGCCGACGGGCCTGGCTGGCCTGATCGTGCTCGACCTGTCCGGCGCGACGCCGCTGCTGATCCATGTCGCGGGCTTTCTGTTGCTGGTCGGCCGGGTGGTGCACGCGGCCGGTCTCTACAACAGCGTCGCCACCTCGATCCCGCGGGCGCTGGGCATGACAATGACCTGGTGCGCCTATGTCTTCCTCGTGGCGGCGACCCTGATTTCAGCGGTCTGGTAGGTCCGCGCGGGTTGCCCCGGCGCCCCGTCGTGCCCATAACCCGGACATGGACGAAACCCTGTTGCATGAGACGGTCGCCGCCGCCCTGAAGGCCGGCGCCGACGCGGCCGAGGCCGTTTTCGCCGAGCGCCAGTCGCTGTCGGTCAATGTCCGGATGGGCGATCTGGAGGAGGTCGAGCGCGAGGAAGCCCGCGACCTCGGCATCCGGGTGTTCGTCGGCAAGCGCCAGGCCGTGGTGTCCGGATCGGACGTCTCCGCCGAAGGTCGCCGCAAGCTGATCGAGCGGGTCGTGGCCATGGCCCGTCTCGCCCCGGAAGATCCCTACGCCGGCTTCGCGTCCGCCGACCGCCTGGCGACCGGCCCGTTCCCCGACCTCGACCTGTTCGACACGGCCGAACCCTCGCCCGAAGCGCTGGAAGACATGTCGCGCGAGGCCGAGACGGCGGTGCGCGCGGTCGAGGGCGTGACCAACTCCGACGGCGGATCGGCCGCCTGGTCAGCCGCGCAGTGGCGGCTGGTGACCAGCGCCGGCTTCTCCGGACTGCACAAGGCCTCCGGTTTCTCGCTGTCGGCCTCGGCGGTCGCCGGCGAGGGCTCGGCCATGGAGCGCGGCGGGGAGGGGCGCACCGTTCGCCACCGCGCGGACCTGCCTTCGGCCACCGTGATCGGCGCCGAAGCCGGCAAGCGCGCCGTGCAGCGCCTGGGCGCGCGCAAGATCGACTCGACCACCGCGCCGGTGATCTTCGAGAACCGCCTGGCGATGTCGCTGATCGGCCCGCTGATCGGCGCCATCTCCGGTCCCGCCGTCGCGCGCGGCGTCAGCTTCCTGAAGGACCGGCTGGGGCAGCCGCTGTTCAGCCAGGGCGTCAACCTGATCGACGACCCGCACAAGGTGCGCGGTCTGGGATCCTCGCCGTTCGACGACGAAGGCGTGGCGAACCGGCGGATGGCGCTGATCGAGGACGGTGTCCTGACGACGTGGCTGCTCAACACCTCTTCGGCGAAGCAGCTGGGGCTGGAAACGACCGGTCATGCCTCGCGCGGTCTCGCCGGCCCGCCGGGCGTCTCGACGAGCAACCTGACGCTTGAGCCGGGCGCGCGCGATCTGGCCGGGCTGATGGCCGACGCCGGCGACGGCCTGCTGATCACCTCGATGTTCGGCCCGTCGCTGAACTCCAACACCGGCGACTGGTCGGTCGGCTGCTCGGGCTTCTGGTTCGAGGCGGGCGAAATCGCCTATCCGGTCACCGAGATCACCGTCGCCGGCAACCTGATCGACATCTGGGGCCGGCTGATCCCCGGCTCGGACCTGGAGTTCCGCGGCGCCGCCAACGCGCCGTCGCTGCTGGTCGACGCCATGCCGATCGCCGGCCGATGATCGACGATCTGGCCCTCATCCTGGACACGGCGCGCGAGGCCGGAGAGCTGGCCCGGCGCCTGAAGGGCGAGGGGCTGGAGACCTGGTCCAAGACCGGTGGCTCGCCGGTGACCAACGCCGATATCGCCGTCGACACCCTGCTGCGGACCCGCCTCGGCGAGGCCCGTCCGGACTACGGCTGGCTGTCGGAGGAGACGGCCGATGACCCGGCGCGGCTGGACAAGTCCCGGCTGTTCGTCGTCGATCCGATCGACGGCACCGTCGCGTTTCTGAAGGGCAAGCCCTGGTGGGCGGTGTCGGTGGCGGTGGTCGAGAACGGCAAGCCCGTCGCCGGCGTGGTGTTCGCGCCGGAGCTGGACGAGACCTTCACCGCCACGGCCGGCGGCGGCGCCTTCCTGAACAGCGCCGTGATCACGGCCAGCGCCCAGGACCGGGTCGAGGACTGCCGCATGCTCGGCGACGCGCCGATGTTCAAGCATCCGGCGTGGCGCGAGCCCTGGCCGCCGATGCATATCGAGACCCGCAACTCGATCGCCTACCGGATGTGCCTTGTCGCCGACGGCCGGTTCGACGCCGCCCTGGCGCTCAACGGCAAGAGCGAGTGGGACCTCGCCGCCGCGGACCTGATCTGCGCCGAGGCGAAGGCGGTCTGCACCGACCACAAGGGCCGCGCCTACGCCTATAATCAGACGAACACCCGTCTCCCGAGCCTGGTGTCCGCCGCGCCGTCGCTGCACCCGTTGATCCTGGAGCGCGTCCGGCATATCGACCTGCCGAACTGACTCACGCGGAAGGGCCCCCGCACATGCCGGACAAACAGCTGCTGCACATCGTCATCGGCGGTGAACTGAAGGACGTCCAGGACGTCGAATTCCGCGACCTCAGCAAGGTCGAGTTCGTCGGCGCCTATCCCAACTACGCCGAAGCCTGGAAGGCCTGGAAGGGCAAGGCCCAGGCCACCGTCGACAACGCCCACGCCCGCTACTTCATCATCCACGCCCACAAGCTGCTGGATCCGGAAGACGACGACCACGCGCATTGAGGGCGACGGGGACATGTACCGCAGGTACGTGTCCCCTAAACCCGGCCGCTCGATTCGGGGACACGTACCTGCGGTACATGTCCCCATTTACTCCCGCCGCAGCAGCTTGTCCGTGAGCAGGGTGCCCCACCAGCTGGCGGTGAAGTCGTTCTTGATCTTCACCCGGTCGTAGGCGTCGCTCTGCACCCAGTCGACGAAGCTGATGCCCTTCGGCTCGGCCTCTTCGAGATAGCGCTCGAACACGTAGTCCAGCACGCCGGTCTTGCCCTGCTTCATGTGCAGGGTGCGCAGGCCCAGCTCGGTCATCGCCTCGCGGATCGGATGGCCGAGGTGAAAGTGGCGGTAGAAGACGCTCATGATGCCGGCCCGGTCCGCGCCGGACTTGCAGTGCATCAGGGCCGGATACTCGATGCTCTGGAACAGGTCGCGGGCGCCCAGAACCGTCTCGCGGCGCGGCACCTCGCGGGAGGTGATGGTGAAGTCGACCATCTTGAGACCCAGCCGCTGGCAGGCGTCGCGCTCCAGCACATAGAAGCCGGTGTCGAACCCGCCGCGCAGGTTGATGATGGTCTTGATGCCGTCGCGCTTCCAGTAGCCGAGCTGGTACGGCCAGGGCTGCGCGGCGCGGACCATGTCCGGTCCGATCCAGTGGGCGTTGGAGAATCCGACGCGCAGGAAGGCGTGGTCACCCCAGATGGAATGCCAGTAGGCCTTGAATCGGCCCCAGCCGGTTGAAAGGTCGAAACGCGTCGACAAGTGGCGCTCCCTGCAAGAGCGTCCTAAGTAGGGCTCTCCGCGCCGAACGCAAATGTCTTCAGGGCCGATTCCCAACTCCATGACCGCCGATGCGCCAGCCGAACTGACCGACCGCCAGCTGGTGGGACGCGTCTGGGGCAGCTACCTGAAGCGCCGCTGGAAGGGCGTGGTGGTCGCCCTGCTGTGCGCGATCTCGGTCGCCATCTTCAGCACCCTGCTGGCGCAGATGATCGAGCCGGCGGTCAACGACCTGCTGTCGCGCAAGCCAAAGCCCGACGCGATCATCATCATTCCCCTGACCATCGTCGCCTATGGCCTCGGCCGGGCGGCGTCGCAGATCATCCAGGCGATGCTGGTCAACCGGATCGGCCACGGGCTCGTCGGCGACATCCAGCAGGAGCTGTTTGGCCGCATGGTGCGCGCCGACCTCGCCCGCCTGCGCGCGACCCACTCCGGCAGCTTCGTCTCCCAGGTGCTCTACGATGCGGCCCTGATCCGCGAGGCGGCCACCAGCGGCGTCGTCAACTGGACCCAGAATATCCTGATCGTCAGCGGCTGCCTGATCGCGATGATCGAGCGTGACCCGGTTCTGGCCGCCGGCGTCGCGCTGGTGGGGCCGTTCGCGGGCCGTCTGATGCGGCGCTTCTCCCGGCGGTCGAAGAAGGCGGCCAAGGGCGCCATGGCCGCGACCAGCGACCTGTCGACGGCCCTGATGGAGAGCCTCGACGGCGTCCGCGTGGTCAAGATGGAGAACCGTGAGGACTACGAAGAGGCGCGCGTCGCGGCCGTGATCGGCGAGCGGCAGCGGTTCATCATCAAGGGCGCCAACGCCCGGGCCCAGGCGGCGCCGGTGACCGAGCTGCTGACGGTGTTCGTCACCGCCGCGATCTTTGTCTACGTCGGCTGGCGTCGGAACATGAACCCCGGCGACTTCATGGCCTTCTTCGCCCTGCTCGGCATGGCCGGGCAGTCGCTGCGCCAGCTGGCCAATCTGCAGACCGTGTTCGCCGAAGGCACCACCGCCGCGCGGCGCCTGTTCAGCGCGCTGGATGTGCAGCCCGAGGTCCGCGAAACCGAGAGCGCCAAGGTGCTGGCCGCCGGCGACGGCGAGGTTCGGCTGCAGGACGTCAGCTTCGCCTACGACGACGGCGGCGCGATCCTCGAGTCGGTGACCCTTGAGGCGCGGCGCGGCGAGATGGTCGCCCTGGTCGGCCCCTCGGGCGGCGGCAAGAGCACCGTGCTGTCGCTGATCCCGCGCTTTTACGACGCGACAGGCGGGCGGGTCACCGTCGACGGCGTCGACGTGCGGGACGTCACCATCGCCTCCCTGCGCGCCCGGATCGGCTTCGTGACCCAGGAGCCGTTCCTGTTCGACGACACGATCCGCGCCAACATCGCCTACGCCCGGCCCGAGGCGACCGACGCCGAGATCGAGGAGGCCGCGCGCCGCGCCGCAGCCCATGACTTCATCCTCGAACAGCCGGACGGCTATGACACCATCGTCGGCGAGGCCGCGACCCGCCTGTCGGGCGGCCAGCGCCAGCGTATCGCCATCGCCCGCGCCTTCCTGAAGAACGCGCCGATCCTGCTGCTCGACGAGGCCACCAGCGCGCTCGACACCGAGAGCGAGGCCCAGGTTCAGGCGGCGCTCGATCGCCTGATGGCCGGCCGGACGACGATCGTCATCGCCCACCGCCTGTCGACCGTTCGGCACGCTGACCGCATCTACGTGGTTGACCGCGGGCGGATCGTGGAGACCGGGAGCCATGCGACCCTGGTGCGCAAGCGCGGCCTCTATGCCCGGCTGGCCCGCGCCCAGGACCTCGACACCGCGCCGGAGGAGACCGAGGCGTGAAGGCGTTCCTGCGGTCCCGGCCCGTTCAGCACCTGATGGCGATCCTGATCGCGAGTTGGCTCAAGCTCTGTCGCGACACCCTGCGCTGGACCGTCGAGGGCGAGGCGCAGGCGCAGGCGGTGTGGGACTCCGACAGCGGCGCGATCTTCTGCGTCTGGCATGCGACCGGTCCGCTCGGCCCGGCATGCTGGCCGCAAGGCCCGGGGCGGCAGGAAATGCGCTGCCTGATCTCGCGATCCTCCGACGGCGAGTTCATGGCCCTGACGATGAACAAGATCGGCTACCCGGCGATCCGCGGCTCGTCGCAAAAGCCGAGCGACAAGACCAAGCACAAGTCCGGCGAGCGCGCCTTCCGCGACATGGTCCGATGGGTGAGGGACGGCGGGGCGGTTTCCATCACGCCGGACGGCCCGCGCGGCCCCGTCGAGGTCATGCAGCCGGGCGCGCCGACCCTGGCCCGGGTGACGGGCGCACCGGTCATCCTGTGCGGCCTCTCCAGCAAGCCGCAGATCCGTGTCGGCAGCTGGGACCGGACCATCATCCCGCTGCCGTTCGCGCGGGCCGCCATGGTCTGGGACGGCCCGCACTATGCCGACCGCGACGACGATCTGGAGGCGCTGGCGCGCGACTGGGGCGCGCGGCTCAGCGCCGTCACGCGCCGCGCCGAAGCCATTCTGGACGCGACGGGCGGGGAGTGAGAGTCTGACCGCCATGCCGCACGACGACCACGGCCATCATCACGATCACCACGGGCATGACCACGGTCATGGACACGGTCATGGACACGGCCATTCGCACGGGCATGGCCATCACCATGCGCCGGCGGATTTCGGCCGCGCCTTCGCCATCGGCGCGGCCCTGAACATCGCCTTTGTCGTCGTTGAAGCCGCGGCCGGGCTGGTCACCGGCTCGCTGGCACTGCTGGCGGACGCCGGTCACAATCTGTCGGACGTGCTGGGCCTGCTGATGGCCTGGGCGGCGGCGGCAATGGCCAGACAGCTGCCGACGGCGCGCCGCACCTATGGCCTGCGCAAGGGCACGATCCTGGCCTCGCTGGCCAACGCCGGCCTGCTGCTGCTGGCCGTGGGCGCGATCGTCTGGGAGGCGGTCCGCCGCTTCGGCGCGCCCGAGCCGGTGGCGCCCGGTCCGGTCATTGTCGTGGCCCTCATCGGCGTGGCGATCAACACGGCGACGGCGCTGATGTTCATGCGGGGGCACGGCGACCTCAACGTTCGCGGCGCCTTCCTGCACATGGCCGCCGATGCGGCCGTGTCGCTGGGCGTGGTGCTGGCGGCGATCGTGCTGCTGCTGGTTCCCGGCTGGACCTGGATCGACCCGGTGGTCAGCCTCGCCATCGCCGCGGTGATCGTCGCCGGGACCTGGGGCCTGTTGCGCGACTCGCTCGACCTGGCGCTGGACGCCGCGCCCCGGGGGATCGATCCGGACGCCGTCCGCGCCTGGCTGGCGGCGCGTCCCGGGGTGACCGAGGTCCACGACCTGCACATCTGGGCGATGAGCACGACCGAGACGGCCCTGACCGCCCACCTGACGCGCCCCGACAACATCGATGGCGACCGGTTCCTGCGCGAGACCGCGCAAGCCCTGTCGGAACGGTTCCGGATCGGCCATCCGACCCTGCAGCTGGAAACGGGCGCCGACGGGCAGACCTGCCGGCTCGCGCCTGCGGACGTGGTCTGAGCCGGCGTGGGGCTTCCGTTTTCCCTCAGCCTGTATCGCGGCGCCACGAGGATGCTGGGCCTTGTCGTGCCCGGCATCCTGCGGGGGCGGGTCAAGGCCGGCAAGGAAGATGCCTCCCGTCTGGGAGAGCGGCTGGGGCACGCGGCCCGCCCGCGACCGGCCGGGCGGCTGGTCTGGCTGCACGGCGCCAGCGTCGGGGAGACGGTGTCGCTGTTGCCGCTGGTCGAGCGCCTGCGGGTGGCGCGGCCTGACGTTTCGGTGCTGGTGACCTCCGGGACCACCACCTCGGCGGAGCTGCTGGCGCGACGCCTGCCCGAGGGCGCGTTCCACCAGTACATCCCGGTCGATACGCCCGGCGCGGCCGCGCGCTTCCTCGATCACTGGAAGCCCGATCTGGCGGTGTTCGTGGAAAGCGAGCTGTGGCCGAACCTGCTCCTGGGCGCGCGGGAGCGGGGCATGAAGCTGGCGCTGGTCTCCGCTCGCATGACCGAAGAGAGCGCGAAGGGCTGGCGGCGGTTTCCCGCGGCGGCCCGGACGATCCTCCGCGCCTTCGACCTCGTCCTGCCGCAGGATGTCCGGACAGGCGTGCGGCTGAAGGATCTGGGCGCCCTCGTCGACGGCTACGCCAACCTGAAGCTGGTCGGAGACGCCCTGTCGGCCGACGCCGCCGAACTGGCCCGCCTGAAGGCCGCCGCCGGGGACCGGCTGATCGTCACCGCCGCCAGCACCCATCCCGGCGAGGACGCCCTGATCGCCTCTGCGGTCGAGCGGAGCGGCCGGTACCCGCTGCTCGTCCTGGTTCCGCGGCACCCGGTGCGCGGACCGAAGCTGGCTACGGACCTGAGGGCCCACAACCGGACCATCGCCCTGCGGTCGGCCGGCGAGCCCCTGACGCCCGAGACCGACATCTACATCGCCGACACGCTCGGCGAGCTGGGCCTGTTCTTCCGGTTGGGCGACATCGCGGTGATGGGCGGCAGCTTCCTGCCCGACATCGGCGGCCACAATCCGCTCGAGGCGGCGCGTCTGACCCGGCCCGTCGTGTTCGGCGACCACTACGCCAACTGGATCGACATCTATGGCGCGCTCGGCGCCGGCGGCGTGCGGTGTGAGGACGAGGCCGCCCTGACCGCCGCCCTGACCCGACTGCTCAGCGATGACGCCGACCGCGCGCGGGTCGCCACGGCCGCGAAGCAGGCGGCGGACGCGGAGGACGGCGTGCTGGACCGGCTGTGGTCGCGGCTGGAGCCGCTGCTGCCATGAAACTCTCGACGCCCCGCTGGTGGTACGTGCGTCACGGCGCCCCGCGCCGGGTGACGCGGATGCTGCTGCGGCCGCTGTCCTGGATCTGGGCGGGCGTAACGGCGCGCCGCATCGCCCGGACGGTCCCGCAGGACGCCGGCCTGCCGGTGATCTGTGTCGGCAATCTCACCGTCGGCGGCACGGGCAAGACGCCGGTCGTGCGCGAACTGCTCCGGCTGCTGACGGCGCAGGGCGTGGCGGCGCACGGTCTGTCGCGGGGCTACGGCGGTCGGCTCAAGGGGCCGTTGCGGGTCGATCCGGCGGTTCACACGGCGGCGGATGTCGGCGACGAGCCGCTGATGCTGGCCCGCGACTATCCCCTGTGGATCTCATCGGACCGGCCCGCCGGCGCCCGCGCCGCGAAGGACGGCGGCGCCCAGGTGCTGGTGATGGATGACGGCCACCAGAACCCGTCCCTGAAAAAGGCCCTGTCGCTGGTCGTGGTCGACGGCGAGACGCGCAAGGGCGAGTGGCCGTTCGGAGACGGTGCGGTGTTTCCCGCCGGGCCGATGCGCGAGCCGCTGGCCGCCGGTCTGGCGCGCACCGACGCTGTGGTGATGCTTCTGCCCGCCGACATGGCCGCGCCGGACCCGGAGCTGCTGGCGCTGTTTGCGGGCGGGCCGGTGCTTGTGGCCCGGCTCGAACCGGCCGCCGCGCCGCCGCCGGGACCGCAGGTCGGGTTCGCCGGCATCGGCAAGCCGTGGAAGGTCGAACGCGCGCTGGAGGCGGCGGGCTGCGACCTGAAGGACTTCGTGCGCTTTCCCGACCACCATCCCTACAGCGATGCCGATCTGGCGTTGCTGGAGGACGTCGCCGGCCGCTACGGCGCGGGACTGGTGACGACGGAAAAGGACTGGGTCCGCCTGCCGCCCGCCTGGCGCGACAAGGCGACCGTGTGGCCGGTGCGGGCGCGGTTCGAGGACGAGCCCGCGGTGCTGACGCTCCTTACGACCTCCTGAGAATCCTCCCCGCGATGCGGGGAGGATCAGTCCTGGCGGTAAACCACCCCGCCCTTCATCACGAAGCTGACCTGCGTCAGCACCGTCACGTCGGTCAGAGGGTCGCCGCGGACGGCGATCAGGTCGGCCTGTTTGCCGGGCAGCAGCGAGCCGATCTGGTCGAGCAGGCCGAAGTGGTCCGCCGCCCAGATGGTCGCCGCGCGGATGGCGTCCAGCGGGCTCATGCCGGCCTTGACCAGCAGGGCGAACTCGCCGGCGTTGTCGCCGTGGGCCGAAACCCCCGTGTCGGTGCCGAAGGCGATCTTCACGCCGCCGGCCAGGGCGCGGCGCGCCATGTCGAGCATTCTGGGGCCCGCCAGCAGGGCCTTGTCGCGCTGGGCCGGGGTGAAGAAGGTGTCGGGTTTGGCGGCTTCGCGCGCCACGAAGTCGCCGGCCATGAGGGTCGGGACCAGATAGGCGCCGCCGGCCTTGAACGCCTTGATCGAGTCGGCGTCGAGGTAGGTGCCGTGCTCGATCGAGTCGCCGCCGGCCTTGAGGAAGGCGGTGACCCCGTCGGCGCCGTGGGCGTGGGCGGTGACCTTGCGGCCCATGGAATGGGCAGTCTCCACGATGGCGCGGATTTCGTCATCGGTGAACTGCTTGGCCAGACCCGCGGCGGTCTGGGACAGGACGCCGCCCGTGGCCGTGATCTTGATGATGTCGGCGCCGGCGCGGACCTGTTCGCGCACCGCGCGGCGGCAGTCGTCGGCGCCCGAGCACACCGCCGTGCCGCGATAGACCGGCACCAGCGCCTCGGGCATGCCGTTGCCGGGATCGCCGTGGCCGCCGTGAACCGAGATGGCGGCGCCCGACGCGATGATCCGCGGACCGGCGATCCGGCCCGTGCGGATCGCGTCGCGCAGGGCGAAGATGGACTCATTGGGCGCGCCCAGATCCGCCACCGTGGTGAAGCCCGCGCGCAGCGTCTTCATGCCGTTCCACGCGCCGTCGAGCGCGAGATCGGATTTCGTCTTGGTGAACTCTTCCAGCTGGGCGGCAGGGCCCTGTTCGCTGGTCAGGTGGACGTGGCTGTCGATCAGTCCGGGCAGCACGAAGCTGTCATGCAGGTCGATGATCTTCGCGCCGGGCGCGGAGGTGTAGCCGGCTTCGACCCGCAGCACCTTGCCGCCCTGGATGACCAGGGTCTTCTGGGTTTCGACGGTCCCGGTGGCCGGATCGGCCAGGAGACGGCCGGCCTGAACATAGGTCAGCGGCGCTTCGGCGGGCGTGCTTCGGGCCTGGGCGAGGCCGAGGCCCGCGCCGATCGCCAGGAGGGCGCCGGCGGCGAGGGCGGCGAGGCGCTTGATCGGCAGGGTCATGTCAGGCTCCGGCCTTGATGGCGAAGGTGAGGGCCGCGTCGGCCAGGGCCGGGACCCGGGCTTCCATCGTCTGGGCATGGGCGCTGGCGGCGGTGCCGTCACGGACCCGGCCGACGATGCCCTGGCAGATGCCGGCCAGGCGGAACAGGTTGTAGGCGAAGTACCAGTCGAGGTTCGGCACGCCGCTGCGGCCCGTCAGGCCGCAGTACTGTTCGACGGCTTCTTCGACCGTGGGGATGCCCCAGGCCTTCAGGTCCTCGATGCCGGAGAGCGAGGCGCGCTCCGCGCCCGGCATGACCCAGTGCATCAGCAGATAGGAGAAGTCGGCCATCGGATCGCCGAGCGTCGACAGTTCCCAGTCGAGCACCGCCGCCACCTTCGGCTCGGTCGGGTGCAGCACCATGTTGTCGAGGCGATAGTCGCCATGGACGATCGAGGTCCGGTCGTCGCCCGGCGTGGTCGTCGGCAGGAACTCCATCAGCCGGTTCATCGACGGGATGACCTGCGTCTCGGACGCCTTGTACTGCTTGATCCAGCGATCGATCTGGCGGGCGAAATAGTTGCCCGGCCGGCCGTAGTCGCCCAGGCCGATGGCCTCGTAGTCGGTGTTGTGCAGGGCGGCGAGGGTGCCGATCTTGGCCTTGTAGATCGCGTTGCGCTCGGCCGGCTGATAGTCGGGCAGGGTCAGGTCCCAGAGGATCCGGCCCTCGACGTTGTCCATCACGTAGAACATCGTGCCGATGACGTCGTCGTCGGTGCACAGGGCGTAGGCCCGGGCCACCGGGAAGCCGGTCGTGCCCAGCGCGGCGATGACCTTGAACTCGCGATCGACGGCGTGGGCGCTGGGCAGCAGCTTGCCGGGCGGCTTGCGGCGCAGGACGTATTTCTTCGCCGGCGTCACCAGCTGATAGGTCGGATTGGACTGGCCGCCCTTGAACTGGCGCACCTCGAGCGGACCGGCGTAGCCTTCAACATTGGCCTCAAGCCAGGCGGCCAGCTTGCCTTCGTCGATGGCGTGGCGCGGGTCGACCGGCTTGGTCCCCGAGTTCAGATCCTGCGCGGTCGGCGCGGCGGCCTCGGCCATGAGTGGCTCCCCAATTTTTCGTACAGTTGTTTGAGCCCGAGTTTAGGGGCTGGGGCGACGGGTGCAAGGCGTGGATGAACCTTCTCCCGCTGGGAGAAGGGGCTTTAGAGCGCCCGCCAGCCGATATCCGACCGGCTGAAGCCGCCGGGGAAATCGATGGTCGCGACGGCGGCGTAGGCCCTGTCCCGCGCCTCCTGCAGGGTCTGGCCCAGAGCGCAGACGTTCAGCACCCGGCCGCCGGCGGCGCGGAGCGTGCCGTCCGCATCGCGGGCGGTGCCGGCGTGAAAGACCACGGCGTCGGCGCGTTTGACGTCTGCCCCGCGTATGATCGCGCCGCTGACCGGGCTGGCGGGATAGCCGTCTGCGGCGATCACCACGCAGATGGCCGCCTCGTCCCGCCAGGTCGGCGCGGGCATCGACGCCAGCACACCTTCGGCGCAGGCCTTCAGGTACGGCACGATGTCATCGGCCAGTCGCAGCATCAGCACCTGGCATTCGGGATCCCCGAAGCGGGCGTTGAACTCGACCAGCCGCGGGCCTGTGTCGGTGAGCATCAGGCCGGCATAGAGCACGCCCCTGTAGGGTCTGCCCTCGGCGGCCAGCCCCTTCACCGCCGGCAGGACGCAGTCCGCAAAGGCTCGCTCGGCCAGCGCGGGCGTAAACACCGGCGCCGGCGAATAGGTGCCCATGCCGCCCGTGTTGGGGCCCATGTCGCCGTCGAAGGCGCGTTTGTGATCCTGGGCGAAGCCGAACGGCACGGCAGTCTCGCCGTCGCAGAGGGCGAAGAAGGACACCTCCTCGCCGGCCATGAATTCCTCGATGACGACACGCGCGCCGGCCTGGCCGAAGCGACCGCCCAGCATGTCGGCGACGGCTTCGTCGGCCTCGGCGCGGGTCGCGGAGATGACGACACCCTTGCCTGCCGCCAGGCCGTCGGCCTTGATCACGAACGGCGCGGTCTGGGTGTCGAGGAAGGCCGCGGCGCTTTCCACGGTCTCGAACACGCCGAACGCCGCCGTCGGCATGGCGTGCCGGGCGAGGAAGGTCTTGCTGAAGGCTTTCGAGGTCTCGATCTGCGCGGCGGCCTGCGTCGGGCCGAAACAGGCGATGCCGGCGTCTGCCAGCGCGTCCGCCAGGCCGACCTCGAGCGCCGATTCGGGGCCGATCACGACCAGGTCCGCCGCGATCTCCATCGCCAGGCCCACGAGCCCCTGAACGTCAGTGGCCTTCACTGCCCGCGTCTCGCAAAGCCCGGCGATGCCGGGGCTGCCCGGCGCGGCGACAAGGCGCGTCAGCAGCGGCGACTGCGCGATCTTCCAGGCCAGCGCATGTTCGCGCCCGCCCGATCCGACGAGAAGGATGTTCATGGGGTGGGGGTTATGCGCGAGCCGCTGACAGGGTCAAGCGCCACAGTCCTTCTCCCGCAAGGGGATGAGGCCTAGTTGTCCAGATCCAGCGAGTATCCCGCCGACCGCACCGTGCGGATCGGGTCGGCGTCGGTCTTGCCGTTGAGGGCCTTGCGCAGACGGCCGATGTGCACATCGACGGTGCGGGCCTCGACATAGACGTCCGAGCCCCAGACTGCGTCGAGCAGTTGCTCGCGGCTGAACACGCGGCCGGGGTGCTGCATCAGATGGTCGAGCAGGCGGAATTCGGTCGGGCCAAGGTGGACCTCCTGGCCCCCGCGCTTCACCCGGTGGGCGACCCGGTCCATGACGATATCGCCGCAGGTCACCCGGTCATCGGCCAGGCCCGGGCGGATGCGGCGCATCACAGCGCGGATCCGGGCGGTCAGCTCGCTCATGGCGAACGGCTTGACCACATAGTCATCGGCGCCGGTATCGAGACCCCGGACCCGGTCGCTCTCCTCGCCGCGCGCGGTGAGCATCAGGATCGGCAGATTGCGGCTCTCCGGCCGCTGGCGCAGGCGGCGGCAGACCTCGATGCCGGACACCTTCGGCAGCATCCAGTCCAGCACCACCAGATCGGGCAGTTCTTCCTGGACCAGGATCAGCGCCTCTTCACCGTCTCCGGCCTGGACGACGCGATAGCCTTCCTTCTCGAGATTGTACTGGAGCAGGGTGGCGAGGGCGTCCTCGTCCTCGACCACGAGCACGGTGGGGGTCATGGCGTGAGCGTGTCCAGCTTGGGCCGTTCGGAGACGATTTCCTGGCCGGTGATCTCGAAGTGGACGATCTCGGCGATGTTCGTGGCGTGGTCGCCGATCCGTTCGAGGTTCTTGGCGACGAACAGCAGATGGGCCCCGGCGGTGATCGTGCGCGGATCGCCCATCATGTAGGTCAGCAGTTCGCGGAACAGGCTCTCGTAGTGTTCGTCGACCTCGGTGTCCCGGACCCACACAGAGACGGCCCGTTCGACCTCGGAGGCGGTGTAGGCGTCGATCACTTCCTTCAGGCGTGAGGCGACCAGGCGGCCCATCCGCTCGATGGAGCGGGTGACCGGCCCCGCCGGCTCGGCCTCGGCCAGGATCAGGGTGCGCTTGCCGATGTTCTTGGCGAGATCGCCGCAGCGCTCGAGGTTCATGGCGATCTTCATCGCCGACATCGTCCGTCGCAGGTCGTTGGCCATCGGCTGGCGCAGAGCGATCATGCGGATGGCGGCCCGCTCGATGTCAGCCTCCATCGTGTCGAGCTTGATGTCCCGGCCGATCAGCGCCTGGGCCAGCGGCACGTCCCGCCGGGCGAAAGCCTGGATCGAGTCGCCGACCTGGGCCTCGGCGAGGCCGCCCATGCGGACCACCTCGGCGGCCAGCTGGTTCAGTTCATCTTCGTAGGATCTGACGATGTGTTCGTTCATGACGCGCCTCAGCCGATCCGTCCGGTGATGTAGTCCTGGGTCCGCGACTCGCGCGGATTGGTGAAGATCTCTTCGGTCGGTCCGGCCTCGATCAGCCGGCCCATGTGGAAGAAGGCCGTGCGTTGCGACACCCGCGCGGCCTGGGCCATCGAGTGGGTGACGATGACGATGCAGAACTGCTGCCGCAGATCGTCGATCAGCTCCTCGATGCGCGCGGTGGCGATCGGGTCGAGCGCCGAGCAGGGCTCGTCCATCAGGATGATCTCGGGATTGACCGCGATGGCCCGGGCGATGACCAGGCGCTGCTGCTGGCCGCCCGACAGGCTGGTGCCCGGCGCCTGAAGGCGGTCGGAGACTTCGGCCCAGAGGCCGGCCTTCTTCAGCGAGGCCTCGACGATGCCTTCCAGCTCGCTCTTGCTGGAGGCGATGCCGTGGATGCGCGGGCCGTAGGCGACGTTTTCGAAGATCGACTTGGGGAAGGGGTTCGGCTTCTGGAAGACCATCCCGACCTTGGCGCGCAGGACGACCGGGTCGACCGACTTGTCGTTGACGTCCGCGCCGTCGATCTCGATGGCGCCCTCGACCCGGCAGCCGGGGATCGTGTCGTTCATGCGGTTGATGCAACGCAGGAAGGTCGACTTGCCGCAGCCTGACGGACCGATGAAGGCGGTCACGGATTTGGCCGGGATGTCGATCGACACCGAGTCCAGCGCCTGCTTGGCGCCATAGAAGACGTTGACGTCACGGATGACGATCTTGGACGCTTCCTGCGCAACCGGATTGTGGCTGTGCGGCGCGGCGGTGCGGATGAGAGGCGGTTGAACGGTCATGTCGGTTACCATCTGCGCTCGAAGCGGCGGCGCAGGATCACCGCGGCCGCGTTCATCGCGATCATGAAGACCAGCAGCACAATGATGGCTGCGGCGGTGCGCTCGTGGAAAGCGCGTTCGGAGGCGTTTTCCCAGATGAACACCTGCACCGGCAGCACGCTGGCGGAACTGGTGAAGCCTTCGGGAAGGCCGGGGTTGAAGGCGATCATGCCGATCATCAGCAGGGGCGCCGTCTCGCCCAGGGCGTGGGCGAGCGAGAGGATCGTCCCCGTCATCACCCCGGGCATGGCCTGGGGCAGGACGTGGTGGAAAACGGTCTGGGTGCGCGAGGCGCCGACGCCAAGAGCGGCCTCCCGGATTGACGGCGGGACAGCCTTTAGCGCCGAGCGGGTGGCGATAATCACCGTAGGAAGCGCCATCAGCGCCAGCACCATCCCGCCCGTGAGCGGCGCCCCGCGTGGCGCGCCGAACCAGTTGATGAACACCGCCAGGCCAAGCAGGCCGTAGACGATCGACGGCACGGCGGCGAGGTTGTTGATGTTGACCTCGATGACGTCGGTCCAGCGGTTCTTCGGCGCGAATTCCTCGAGCCAGACCGCGGCCAGCACGCCCATCGGCACGGCGATCAGCGCGGTCACCAGCAGCATCATGGCCGAGCCGATGATCGCCCCCAGAATCCCCGCCTGTTCAGGTTCGGTGGAGTCGGCATGGGTGAAGAAGCCGACGTTGAACCCGCCGGTGACGGCGCCGCTCTTCTTGAGGCGATCCAGCCAGGCCAGTTGCCGGTCGTTCAGCTTGCGGTCGGCCTGGTCCGTCGATCGCTTGAGCTCGCCCTTGTAGTACAGGTCGGCGTCAGCCTTGACCGGGCCGGTGACGGAGATCGTCTTGCCGATCAGCGTCGGGTCGGCCTTGATCTTGTCGAGGATCTGGAAGCCCAGATCCCGGCTGACCAGGCCCATGGCGTCGTCGGACACGGTGTTGAACTCGTCGTCCGTTTCACCCAGCTGTTTCAGCAGCGACTGGGCGACAAGGGTGTCGTAGTTCGAGCCTTCCAGATAGCTGCGGTCGATCCGCGCCGGATCGAGGTAGACCGGAAGGGAAATGGTGTGGGTGGTGAAGGTCGAGTAGCCCTGCATCCCGATCCGGCCCAGCAGCAGGACCAGGAACGACAGGGCCACGATGATGGCCACGCGGCCATACATCCGGAACCGCGTTTCGGCGGCGTGACGCTTCTTCAGGCGGATGGCGGCGGCGTCAGTCATAGTGTTCGCGATACTTCCGCACGAGGCCCAGGGCGACGATGTTCAGGGCCAGGGTTACGGTGAAGAGGGTGAGGCCCAGACCGAATGCGGCCAGTGTCTTGGGGCTGTCGAATTCCTGGTCGCCCGTGAGCAGGGTGACGATCTGGACGGTGACCGTGGTCACGGTGTCCAGCGGGTTGGCGGTCAGCTTCGCCTGCAGGCCGGCGGCCATGGTCACGATCATCGTCTCGCCGATGGCCCGGGAGATCGCCAGCATCAGGGCGCCGGCCACGCCGGGGAGGGCGGCGGGAAGGATCACCCGCTTCACCGTTTCCGACTTGGTCGCGCCCATGGCGTAGCTGCCGTCCCGCAAGGTCTGCGGCACCGCGTTGATGATGTCGTCCGAGAGCGATGAGACGAACGGGATCAGCATGATCCCCATCACCACCCCCGCGGTCAGGGCCATCTGGTTCTGCACGGTCATCAGATACTGACCCAGCGGGTCCATCGGCCCTTCGACCAGCATGGCGCCGATCCAGTTGAAGAAGGCGCGGAAGGATGGTCCCACCGTCAGGGCGGCGAAGAAGCCGTAGACCACGGTCGGCACGCCGGCGAGAATCTCGAGCAGCGGCTTGATCGTCGCCCGCATCGCCGGTCCGGCGTACTCCGACAGATAGATCGCCGAGAACAACCCGACCGGCGCGGCCACGGTCATGGCGATGATCATGATCAGGAAGGTGCCGGCGAACAGCGGGACGGCGCCGAAAGCGCCCTGGGCGGCGACCTGGTCGCTGCGCATGGCGATCTGCGGGTCCCAGCTGGTTCCGAACAGGAAGTCGGTCGGCGAGACCGACTGGAAGAACCGCAGGCTCTCCCAGATCAGCGAGCCGAGGATGCCGACGGTCGTCAGAACGGCGAGCGTCGAGCAGGCGATCAGGAGAACGCCGGTCCAGCCTTCGACGCGATTGCGGGCGCGGAAATCCTTCGAAAGCCGGGGATAGGTCAGCAGGACCCCGCACAGGGCCAGGACGCCGGACAGGGCCAGCACCGAAACCAGTCCGATCGCTGAAAGCCTGCGGGCTTCGGCGGCCTTCGCCGTGAGGGCCTCGCCGATCGCGCCCTGATAGCTGATTTCACTGGGCGTCTGGCCGCGGGCGACCGCCGAGGCGTCGCTCCAGAAGACTTCCTGGCGCTCTGCGGACAGCTCGGCGACGGCCGCGGGCACCTGCGCCCGCAGGGCGCTTTCCTCGATCCGCGCGCCGAAGACGGCGAAGAGGATGACGATCAGGGCGGCGGGAACCCCGGCCCAGAGCGCGACCCAGATCCCGTGATAGCCGGGCAGCGAATGCAGGGACGCCGAACGCCCCTCCGCCAAGGCCACGGCACGGCGCCGGCCCAGCATGAAGACGCTGGCGGAGAAGGCGGCGAGCAAGGCCAGGGCGATCAGGATGGTCATCGCGGGTCCGGGAAACGCGTCGGCGGGAACGGCCGGAACCTGCCCCGCCGATGCTGTCCCTATGCGACAGTCCTATGACACTTCCGTGACACCCTCCGGCCGCGCCTGCCGGGCGTCGGCGGCGAGCGGCAGCCAGATCGAGAAGGTTGCGCCGCGGCCTTCGATGCTCTCGACGGAAACGCCGCCACGGTGGCGGTTGACGATGTGCTTGACGATGGCGAGGCCGAGACCCGTTCCGGACCGGTCGCCGCTCTTCTGGCCCTCGACCCGGTAGAATCGCTCGGTCAGCCGCGGCAACGCATCGCGCGGCATGCCCGGTCCCGAGTCGCTGAATCGCAAAAGCGCATAGAGCTCTCCGGGGCGATGCTCGGGGGTGAGCAGCGCCAGCCCCGCCGCGTCCGGGTCTCGGACCGGCGGTGGGTCGCCGGCCACAGGCGCCAGAAATTCCACCCGGATCACGCCGCCGCGTGGCGAGTATTTCACGCCGTTGTCGATCAGGTTCTGGATGACCTGGATGATCTGGTCGCGGTCGCCCTCGACGAGCGTGGCGCCCGGCGTCGGGGCGACCCAGTCGATGCGCACGTCCTTGTCGCGCAGCACGGGCGTCATGGCGTCGGCGACATCGGTCACGGCCAGGGCCAGATCGACACAGCCCTGCGGCGCGATGTGTTCGTTCAGTTCAATGCGCGACAGGCTCATCAGGTCGTCGATCAGACGGGCCATCCGCTCGGCCTGGACCTGCATGATGCCGAGGAAGCGGTCGCGCGCCTCGGTGTCGTCGCGGGCGGGGCCGCGCAGGGTCTCGATGAAGCCGGTCAGCGAGGCGAGCGGCGTGCGCAACTCATGGCTGGCGTTGGCCAGGAAGTCCGCGCGCATCCGCTCGGCCCGGCGCAGGTCTGTCTGGTCGCGCAGCACCAGCAGGGCCAGCGCCGGCCGCGCCTCCTGCCGGGCCAGCGGCCGGGCGGTCGCCGTCCAGACCCGGTCGTGCGCGCCGGTCGGTTCAAAGGCGACATGGCCGGCGATTCCGCCGATCAGCGCCTCGTCGACCAGTTCGATGACCTGCGGGTTGCGGATCACCGTGATCAACCGCGCCTCCTGGCGCTGGACACGGAACAGGGACCGCGCGGCGGTGTTGGCGAAGATCAGCCGGTGATCGGCGAGTTCACCCGGTGCGCCGGTCTCGATCACCATCACCGGATCCTCGAGGGCGTCGAGAATGGCTGAAAAGGGCAGGGGAGCGGACGGCGGCGGCGCGGAGGGGTACGTCGCTACGGGCGGCGTCCCGGCCCGCTGACGGCGGGCCAGCGCAAGACCAAGGCCGGCAACGCCTGCCGAAACCATCAGCGCGGGCAAGGTCTGCGCCTGGCCCAGGCCCGCCAGCAGGAGCGGCGCGGCGGCCCCCGCGACCCCGGCCAGGACCGTGTAGCGGTCAAGTCTGGCCTCACTTTGCGAGGGCATGGCGCGAAAGCCTCGATTCAATTTTTTCAACGGGCTATGGTGCCCCGAGATATGGCGCCCTTGCAGGCCTTGCGATAGACGAGGCGGGGTTCCTGGGGATGGTTCATGACGGCTGACGCAATTTCGCCGCATCGTAAGGGGACTGACGTGTCGCCGTTGAAGGTCCGGGGTTCTCTGTACATGTTTCGCAAGCGTCTGGTCGCAACTGTCGCCGCCGCCCCCCTGCTGCTCTTCGCGAGCCAGGCCCTGGCCGACGTCACCATCACCGACAAGCGGACCGCGCCTGTCGCGACCGGCACGATCAATGGCGGTGCGGCCGACAACATCATCATCAGCAACACCGGCAGCGTGGTGGTCACCACCGCCGGGCCGATTGTGACGGTCAACAGCAACAACACCGTCCAGAGCAGCGGCCAGATCACGTCGCAGGACGTCGACGGTTCGATCGGCATCCAGATCAACGGCGGCACGACGACCACCGTGACGAACAACGCCGTCATCACGCTCAATGACTCGCTGAACCAGGCTGGGGCGGCCACGGACACCGACAAGGACGGCGACCTTGACGGCCCGTTCGCCAACGGCACCGGCCGCTACGGCATCCGGGCGTCCGGCGTCGGCGCGATCACCGGCGACATTCTGAACAGCTCGAGCGGCGCGATCACGATCGAGGGCAACAACTCGTTCGGCATCAGCATCGAAAGCGCCCTGATCGGCGACCTGACCAACTTCGGCAGCGTGACGATCACCGGCAACAATATCTATGGCATCCGCTCGACGGCTGCGATCACCGGCGACGTGACCCTGAACGGCCTGATTTCGGCCACGGGCCAGAACGCGGTGGGCATCGCGCTCGACGCCGACGTGAACGGCGCTGTGAGCATGCAGGGCAGCGTCAGCGTTACGGGGTTCCGCTACGCCTCCCGGCCGTCCCTCGCCGCCTCGCGCGCGATCCTCGATGCCGACGATCTGCTGCAAAGCGGTCCGGCGGTGCGCATCGCGGGCGACGTCACCGGCGGCGTCAACCTGGGCGTCGCGCCGGTGGCTGACAACGACCTCGACAACGACGGCTGGGTCGACAACTCCGACACCGACGACGACAACGACGGCATCCTCGACACCACCGATACCGACGCCAACGGCGATGGCATCGACGACGACGACTTCGACGGCGACGGCACGCTGAACACCACCGACACCGACGATGACGGTGACGGAACCCTCGACGTCGACGACGCCGACGATAACGGCGACGGCATCATCGACGACGATCTGGACGGCGACGGCATCGTCGACAGCGCGGAAGGCAATTCCAACATCTCGATCGCCGGCTCGGCCCCGGCGCTGCTGATCGGGTCGGACACGCGCGCCATCACGCTCGGCGCCGTGGGTCCCGGCAGTCTGAACTACGGTCTGATCCTGTCGGGTTCCATCAGCTCGACCGCAACCTATGACGATCTGGACGCTACGGGCGTGAAGATCGGCGGCTCGGCGGGCTTCGCCACGGTCCTGACCGGCGGGATGTATGTCAGCGGCGCGATCTCTTCGGTCGCCTACAACGGCAACGTCCAGACGGTTCACCTCGCGTCCGGCGCCAACGTCGGGACGCTCGTGAATGACGGAACGCTCTACGCCGGCATGGCGACGACCTCCGCGCCGCTGGCCACCGAGGATTCGTTCAATGTCTTCGCGCTGCGCATCGATCCGGGCGCGACGATGACGACGCTCAACAACACCGGCGTGATCACCTCCTTCGTCAACGGCGAGCGGAGCAACTCGGTTGCGGTGTGGGACGGCAGCGGGCTGCTGAACTCGATCACCAATACCGGCAGCATTTCGGCCACGATCAACCCGACAGACGACCAGGACGATACGGACGACACGAACACCGACGCGGTCGATGAGGTCATTGCCGGCCAGGCGATCGCCCTCGACCTTCGCTACAACACCACCGGCGTCACCCTCGTGCAGTACTCGACGGTCGGCGATACCGACGGCGACGGCGTGCTGGACATCAACGACAATGATGTCGACGGCGACGGCGTCGCCAACGCCAGCGACACGGACGACGACAACGACGGCATCCTCGACACCGACGACACGATCAATAATCTGGACCTCGACGACGACGGCGTGGCCGACGCCCAGGAGTCATCGATCTTCGGTGCGATCAAGCTGGGCTCCGGGGCTGACCTGGTCGACCTGCAGAACGGCGTCATCTCCGGTGATATTTCGTTCGGCAATGGCGCGGACGTGTTCAACGTCGGTACGGCGTCGTGGGTCGCCGGCTACCTCGGCGAGGTCACCGACACCGATGGCCAGCTGACCATCAACATCGTCAACGGCACGGTCCAGCTGAACAACACCGGCGTGCTGGATGCGACGAGCCTGTCGGTTTCGGCGGACAGCACGCTGATCGTGACGGCCGACCCGGCCGCCAATACGGCGACCCAGATCACCGTGGCGACCGCCAACATCGCCTCGGGCGCCCAGCTGGGTCTCCAGCTCACCAGCCTGATCACGACGCCCACCGAGCGCTACACCATCATCCGGACAGATGCGCCGGCGGGGCTCACGGTCGGCACGATCGACGACAGCCTGCTCGGCAACTCGCCGTTCCTCGTTGTCGCGGACGCGTCGGCGAACGCCGCTACCGGCGAGGTCTATATCGACATCCGCCGTCGCACGGCGCTGGAGATGGATCTTGGCGTCAACCAGACGCTCGCACTGAACGCGGTCTATGACGCGCTCAGCAGCGACGACGCGGTGTTGCAGGCCTTCCTCGCCGCCGACACGCGCGCGGAGTTCCTCGCCCTTTATGACCAGATGCTGCCCGACCAGGGCGAGGGCCTGTTTTCGTCCATCGACGCGATCACCAGCACGATCTCGCGCCTGACCGCCACCCGTCCCGACCCGCGCGCCCGCTACGGCCCCGACAGCTTCTGGATGCAGGAGATCAACGTCGGCGTGATGCGCGAGGCCGGCGTCGGTCTGGGCTCTGACACGCAGGCCTTCGGCTTTGTCGGCGGCTACGAGAGCATGGGCGCCGACGGCGGCGCGCTGGGGGCTACGCTGGCCTTCATCAGCGCCGAGGAAAAGGACGACATCGCCCAGATCGGCGAGGAAACCACCATCTCGCTGCTCGAGGCCGGGGTCTACTGGCGTCGGTCGGTCAAGAACTGGCTGTTCAGCGCGCGCGGCAGCGCTGGCTACGCCTGGTTCGACGGCGATCGCGTGTTCGTCTCGCCGACCGACAGCCTGATCCGTCAGGCCGACTCCGGCTGGAACGGCTTCACCGGACTGGCCAGCCTCAGCGCCGCCTACGAAGCCAACGTCGGCGTGATGTACATCCGTCCGCTGATCAGCATCGACTACCTGTATCTGAGCGAGGGCTCGCGTCAGGAGACAGGCGGCCAGGACGCCTTCAACCTGTTCATCGAGGACCGCACCAGCAGCCGCCTGACCGGCACCGCCGAGATCGCCTTCGGCGCCACCTTCGGCCGCGAACTCTGGTGGCGTCCGGAACTGCGCCTCGGCTACCGGGCGCGACTCGGCGGCGAGATGGGCCAGACGGTCTTCCGCTTCAAGAACGGCCAGCTGGTCGCGCTGGATCCGGCGGAACTTGGTGACGGCGCGACGATCATCGGCCTGTCGCTCAAGGCCGGGACGCCGATGTCCTACGTCGCCATCGAGGGCGAGTACGAGGCCACCGACGGTCAGGACGTCTACAATCTGCAGATCGCCGGCCGGATGATGTTCTAGCCTCCGGGCCGCCGAAAGCCGGCTTCCCGCATCGCTGCATTGACGGAAACGCCGTCCGGTCTGGAACCGGGCGGCGTTTCTTTCGTTTGCAGCCCGCCGGGGGGCTGACTTGAGGCCGTATGCAGGACAACAATTCAAGCGGGCGCGAGACCGATCGAGCGGTCGACGGCCAAGGTTCCTGCGCGCCGCCGACTCTCGATCTGGCCCGGGCGCTGGAGCAGAAGCTCGCGCTGCTCCACGAGGTCGATCACCGGGTCAAGAACAACCTCCAGCTCATTACATCGCTGCTCAAGCTGCAGGCGCGGCGATCCAGCGATCCGGCCGTCAAGCATGCCCTCAACGGCGCCCAGGTGCGGGTGAGCGCGGTGGCGACGGTCCACCGGCGCCTGTTCAGGGGCGAGGAGGTCGAGCGGTTCAACGTGGCGGCCTTCGTCGAGGACCTGGTCGATGACGTCATCGGCGGTTCCGGTCGGCGCGATATCCAGGTGCGACTGCAGCTGGAGCCGGTCGACCTTCCCGCGGCCCAGGCCGCGCCGCTGGCGCTGCTGATCAGCGAGCTGCTGGTCAACGCCGTGCGCCATGCGTTTCCGGACGGCCGGCCCGGGCTGCTCTCCATTTCGGTCGGCCGCGAGACCGACGGCTTTTTCGTCGAAATCGCCGACAATGGCGTCGGCATGGGAACTCCCGCCGCCGCACCGGGTTTTGGTGAGACCATCGTGACGTTACTGAGCGGGCAACTCGGGGCAAAGCGCGAAACGATGGACGCCAAACCTGGCGTGCGGACCGTGATCCGGTTGCCGGTGAACGGGAGACATTGAGTGCTTGTTGATGGCGTCCTGTAATCCCCTGAATGTCCTGATTGTTGAAGACGAAGTGTTGCTGGCCGCCGAGCTGGGCTTTCTCATCGGCGAAGTTGGCTGCGTTGAGGTCGGCCACGCCATGACCTCGCAGGAGGCGGTCGCCATGGCCCGCGAACTGCGCCCGGATCTGGCCCTTGTCGATGTGCACCTGAGCGATGGCCCGACGGGTATCGACGTGGCGCGCTGTATTGCGCACGACTGCGGCGGGGTCGCCCTGTTCATGACCGCCAACGTCCGCCGTCTGCCTGATGACTTCGCCGGCGCCTGTGGCGTGATCGGCAAGCCCTATTCCGAGCACGGTGTGAAGATGGCCCTGGTCTATCTGGACGCCTGTCTCAGAGAGGGCCGGGCCCCCGGGATGCCGCCCGCCGGCCTGCAACTGGCGCCGGCGTGGGCCGAGCGCTGGGGCGTGCACGACATGCCCCGCTCGGCGTGAGCCCCGTCTGGATCAATGCCGTCGGCGCCGGCGCCGCCCTCTGTTCGATGGCCAGCTTTACGCCGCAGATCCTGAAAATCTGGCGCGAGCGCGACGCCTCCTCGGTGTCGCTGCGGATGTGGCTGCTGACGGTGGCAGGGTTCATCCTGTGGACGTCCTACGGCGTGATGCTGGGCAGCTGGCCGGTGGCGGTGTCGAACGCGGTCTGTCTGGTCGCCAGCGGCGTTATCCTCGGCCTGAAGTGGAAATTCAGAGAGGCTTAACCACGCCTCTCAACCGTCCCTACATCGGCCGTCGGCATAGTCGCGGCATGGACCTGTTCGCACCCGCCCTGCGCCTGCGCCTCCTCGGAGGCGATGTCGACCCCGTCACGCCGGCCGAGATGCTGGCGGCCACGGAGGTGTTCGTCGCCGGCGGCGGCACGGCGGTGATCGCTAACCACAACAGTCACAGCCTGTTCCTGCTTCAGCGGACCCCGGCCTTGCGCGCCTTCTTCGAGGACGCTGAGCTGACCCAGATCGACAGCCTGCCGATGATCCTGTGGGGTCGCCTGATGGGGCTGAAGGTCGGGCGTGAGCACCGCTCGACCTATCTCGACTGGCGTGAGGACTTCTGGAGCCTGGCCCGCGAGCGCGGCTGGCGCGTGTTCCATGTCGGCGGCGCGCCGGACGTGGGCGAGCGGGCGGCGGCGGAAATCCGCCGGCGGCATCCGGGCGTGAACCTGGCCGTCCACGACGGCTTCTTCGACATCGCCCCGCAGAGCGCCGACAGCATCGCCCTGCGCCGGGACATCGCCGCCTTTGATCCCGACATCATCCTCGTCGGCATGGGCATGCCGCGCCAGGAGGACTGGATCGCGGCCAACCGGCAACTGATCGGCCGTGGCGTGTTCTTCCCCGTTGGCGCCGCCTTCGACTACGAGGCGGGCGTGCAGAGCGCTGCACCGCGCTGGACAGGCCGGCTGGGGATCGAGTGGCTCTACCGCCTGCTTTCCCAGCCCAAACGTCTGGCCTTCCGCTACCTGGTCGAGCCCTGGTTCCTGGCCCCTGCCGCGCTTGCCGACGTCGGCGCGCGGTTCAACCGCCGCTAGCGGACAGAACCGCTGGTCCCTGATATTCGTCACAACGAATTGCCAGGGGGCCTTCCATGATTGAACGCCAGCTCGACATCCCGACCCGGGATGGCGCGACCACTACCTTCATCGTCCATCCCGAGCGGGAAGGGCCCCATCCGGTCCTCCTGTTCTTCATGGACGCTCCGGCCATCCGCGAAGAGTTGCGCGACATGGCCCGACGGCTGGCGACCAGCGGCTACTACGTGATGCTGCCCAACCTCTACTATCGCGCCGGGGTGATGGAGCTGGGGACCCTGTCGCCGGACCCGAACGATCCGGGGCGGGCGCGGATGTTCGAGCTGATGAACAGCCTTTCGATCCCGCTGGTGATGAGCGACGCCGAGGCGCTGCTGACGTTCGCCGACGCGGACCCCGCCGCCTGGAGCCGGACCGTCGGGACGGTCGGCTACTGCATGAGTGGTCCCTACGCGATCGCCGCGGCCGCCCGCTTCCGTGACAGGGTCAAGGCCGCAGCCTCGATCCACGGCGTCTCGCTGATGACCGACCAACCCGACAGCCCGCATCTGCTGGCCCGCCAGACGGACGCCGAGCTCTATTTCGGCTGCGCCCAGATCGATCGCTGGTTCCCGGAG
Source organism: Caulobacter sp. FW305-C-30-S16 (assembly GCF_058783025.1). Lineage (NCBI taxonomy): Bacteria > Pseudomonadati > Pseudomonadota > Alphaproteobacteria > Caulobacterales > Caulobacteraceae > Caulobacter > Caulobacter sp. FW305-C-30-S16. The sequence goes on from NZ_JBYSYH010000002.1 coordinate 127,525, forward strand.
GAGAGCATCGCGCCCCTGCGCGATGATCTGGCCGCCAACGGGGTCAAGGCGGAGGTCGAGCTCTGCCCGGGCGTCGAGCACGGCTACGTCTTTCCCCAGCGCGCGGCCTACGACAAGGCGGCGTCCGAGCGGCACTGGGAGCGGATCCTGGCGCTGTTCCGGCGCCGGTTGCGCTGAGCGAAATTTTGTCGGGGCGGGCGCCGGTCGTTCGTCATCCTGACGACCCACCCTTCCAAGGAGACCCGACCATGCGTTTCATGATGCTGATGATCCCCGGCGGCTACGAGTCGGCCGGCCCTGAACTCGACCTGCCCGTCGACGACGTCGAGAAGATGATGGCCTACAACCAGTCTCTGGTGGACGCCGGCATCCTGCGCAACGCCGAGGGTCTGCACCCGCCGGCGGTGGGCAAGCGCGTGTCGTTCAAGGGTGGCAAGCCCCTGATCACCGACGGCCCGTTCGCGGAGTCCAAGGAAGCGCTGGGCGGCTTCTGGATCATCGAGGTCGGCTCGCTGGAAGAGGCCACGGCCTGGGCCGCCCGATGCCCCGCCCAGGAGAACGAGGTGATCGAGATCCGCCGAATCCAGGAGATGGAAGACTTCTCCGCCGAGGTCCAGGAGGCCGCCAAGGGCCTCGATCTCGAGGGCAGCGGCTGGTCCCGCGCCTGAGCCGACAAGGCGGCGGACCCGGGAGGCCGGGAGGAGCCCAGGGCCGCGCGCGTATTGAGGAAATCCGGTGCTTGCCGCAACGACAGGCGTGCAGTGTAAACTGCGCGCCTGTATTTCTGTGGCGCTGAACGGCCCTTTGGCGTATGATGCCAAAGTCGAATATCGTTCTGGTTCGGTTGCTCACTCAGCTTGGTCTTCGGATCGGGCGCCGGGCCTCCCGCGTTCCTTTCCGACAATTTGATCGTGCGGCGCCTGACCCGGTCCGCGCGTCCTCAAGCAGATCAAGACCATGTCCACTGTTCAACGCGCCTATGCCCTGGCCCGGTCCGGCCAGTTCCGCGATGTCGATGTCCTCAAGGACCGGCTGAAGGCGGAAGGCTGCCGCGCGGTCGACGCCCTGCTCGCGGCCCGCTCTATCCGCAAGCATCTTGAGGCGATCTGCGCCGCCACCTTCAAGCCGCCCGTCGAGGCGGCCCCCGAGACTCCGACGCCGACTCCGCCGCCGGAATGATCCGGGCGCATCAGCCCGCACCCCGAAAGATTCATGAACGATATTCTGAAAACCGGTTTCGCTGACCGGCTCAAGACGGCCTCGGCCGCCAAACAGGCGATGCTCGCCAAGATTAAGCCCAAGGCTACCGTCACCGATCCGCTGTATGCGGAGCGCGCGGCGATGAAGGCCGCCGAGCTGGAAAAGGTCCGTCTCGAACGCGCTGAAGCCAAGGCCGCCGCGAAGCAGGCCCTGGCCGACGCCGAGGAGGCCGCCCGCCTCGCTGAAGCGGCCCGTGCCGAAGCCGACCTCGACGCCCGCCGTGGCGAGCGCAAGGAACGCAAGGCGCTGACCAAGGCCGAGCAGAAGGCCGCCCGAGACGCCAAGTACGCCGCCCGCAAGGCGCGGCAGTAGTTTCAGACCCTGACGGGAGATCGCCGCCATGGCCCGCAAGCCCAACTATAATTTCGAACGCAGCGAACGCGAGCGTCTCAAGGCCGTGAAGGCCGCCGAGAAGGCCGAGGCCAAGCGCCGCGCGCGTGAACTGGGCCAGCCGGAAGCTCCGGCCGAGCCTGAGGACGAAGACGAGTAACGACCATGCAGACCGCCACCATTTTCAATCTCGAGACCGTTCCGCTGGATGACGAGGTGTTCGCCGATTGCGAGTTCCGCGAATGCCGGATGGTCTACAGCGGTGGCAAGCCGCCGGTGTTCGACAACTGCCGCTTCGACGCCTGCGACTGGCGCTTCGATGACTCGGCGGCCCGCACGCTCGCGCATCTGAAGGTCATCTGGGCCGCCGGCGGCAAGGCCCAGGTCCAGGCCATGATCAAGGAAATCACCGGCGGCGGCGGGAAGTAGTCGTTACGCCAGCATCAGGCTGTGGTCCGCCTGCTTGCGCACCACGATGTCCGCCTCGTCCCGCGCCTTGATGATGTGTTCGCGCAGGTTCGGCAGGTTCATCTGCGTCCAGACCATTGACCGGGCGAAGGCCTCGGCCTCCGGCGCCGTCATGGATCGGAACCGTGCGTAGAACGACGTCGGGTCGGACTCCGCCGCCCGCCAGAAATCCATGAACCGGGCGGCGAACCAGTCCTCGAGATGGGCCTCGTCGGCGTCGATGTAGACCAGCAGGTCCAGGCCCCGCGGCCGCGGCGTCAGGCCGAGCCCCTCGACGATCAGGATGTCCGGCCGGCTCACCGCCCGGCTGAGGGCCGGGTCGATGTCATAGATGACATGGGAGTAGCCCGGGACCGTCACCGGCCCCGCCCGCACGCCCTCGAGCACCGCGGCCAGGCCTTCGACGTCATAGGTCTCGGGATATCCCTTGCGCATCAGCGTCCCGCGCCCGGTCAGCACGGCGTTGGGAAACAGGAAGCCGTCGGTCGAGACCACCTCGACCCGCAAGGCCGGCTCCAGCGTCGCCTTCAACGCCGCACAGAGGGTGCTCTTGCCGGCCGCCACCGAGCCGGTGACGCCGACGATCAGGACCGCGCCGGGCGAAGCCCCGTCCGCGATCCGCCGCGCGAGCTCCGGCAGGCTCATGGCGCTCAGGCGTGCGCCTTGACCGGGGGCTCCGAATAGGAGGCCCCGGCCGTGAGCATCTCGTCGGGAATGGCCAGCATCTTCAGGTAGGCCTCCTTCGGATAGGCCATGTGCGGCTTGTCCTCGGCATAGGCCGGCTGCGGCACGGGGCTGGGACCGGTGTAGGGCGCCGGCGCCTTGAACCGCTCGGCCTCGGCGTCGTCGATCCCGGCCTTGGCCAGCACCGCCGGGTCGATCCACAGCTTCGGGTCGATGCCGCCCGTGGCCGTGGCCACTTCCAGCGTCATATGGTCGGGACCGGCAAAATAGATCGACTGGCACATGCCGTGGTCGATCGGGCCGATGACGTTGACGCCGTGGCTGCGGATCCGGTCGCGCATGGCGATCAGGTCCTCCAGCGTGTCCGCCCGGAAGGCCAGGTGCTGCAGCGTCCCCGCCGCGCTGGGCAGGGCGCCGTTGCCCGCATGGGTCTCGCCCAGCTTGATCGGGATCTTGTCGACGTCGGGCAGCTGGACGATCGAGAAATAGCTGTGCTCGTTCATCCGCAGGAAGGCGTGCAGCCCTCCCGGCACGCCGTGCATGTCGAACAGCGCCACCAGCGGGCAGCCCATCACCTCGGAGAAGAAGGCGATGTGTTTCTTGATGTCCCCGGCCATGAAGGCCAGGTGATGGATGCCGGAAGGTTGCTGGGACATGGTCGTTTCCTTGACTCTGCGTCCTGAATTCCGGACTCAGAAACCAGAAACAACAGCCCCCGGCAAGCGGGCGAACAGGCGACGTAGGGGAACCCCATGAGCATTGTCCGCGAACCCTACGGCTTCGCCTACGCCGAGAAGAGCCGGCTCAAGGAGACCTACGGCGGGCCCGAGGGGCGGGTGTTCATCGAATGCATGCGCATCCGGCCGGAGGCGGGCGAGTCGAAGACGGCGCTGCTGTTCAGCCATCCGATCGGCGGGGGATCCTTCCTGCCGCTGGTCACCGCCCTGGCCCACGCCGGCCACCATGTCATCTACTGCAACCCGCGCTACCGCGGGAACGACACGGCCCTGATCCTCGAGAAGTGCGTGACGGATCTCGGCGCCTGCATCGCCGACCTGAAGAAGCGCTTCGGCTACGAGAAGGTCGTCCTCGGCGGCTGGTCGGGGGGCGGCTCACTGTCGCTGTTCTACCAGGAGCAGGCGGTCCATCCGACGATCACGCAGACCCCCGCGGGCGACCCGATCGACCTCGCCGCCGCGAACCTGCAGCCGGCCGACGGCATCATGCTGCTGGCGGCGCACATCAGCCGCTCGGTGACCATGACCGAGTGGCTCGACCCCTCGATCCTCGATGAGGACAGACCCTTCGAGCGTGATCCGTCGCTGAACATCTACGACCCGGCCTGCCCGGACCAGCCGCCCTACAGCGACGCCTTCGTCGCCCGCTTCCGCGAGGCCCAGATCGCCCGCAACCGCCGCATCACCGCCCGCGCGAAGGCGACCCTGGCCGAGCTGAAGAAGACCGACCCGGACATGGAGCGGCCGTTCGTCGTCTACGGCACCATGAGCGACGTGCGCTGGACCGACCCGACACAGGATCCCTCCGACCGCAAGCCCTACACCTGCTATCTCGGCGACCCGCGGATCGTGAACGACGGGCCGGTGGGCCTCGGCCGCTTCACCACCCTGCGCTCGTGGCTGTCGCAGTGGAGCTACGACGAGAGCCGCGCCCACGGCCTGAAGAACGCCGCCAACGTGACCTGTCCGACCCTGGTGATCAGCAACACCGCCGACCTCGCCTGCACCCCCAGCCACGCCGCGCGGCTCTTTGAGGCCCTGGCCTCGGACGACAAGACCTTCGTCGAGGTCAAGGACGCCGACCACTACTACATCGAACGCTACGACCTGCTGCCGGAGGCGGTGAAGGCGGTGGGCGACTGGCTGGCGGCGCGAGGGTTCTAGGAGATCGCTCCCCTCTGGCAGGGGAAGAAATGGCGCGCCCGGAACGATTCGAACGTCCGACCCTCAGATTCGTAGTCTGATGCTCTATCCAGCTGAGCTACGGGCGCGCATTTCGCGGGGGGCGTCTAGGCCTCCTGCAAGGGCGCGGAACCTAGTCGGGGTCCGGGGGAAAGGCAAGCGCTCCGCTGACCTTTTTCAGCGGGCCGCGAGAGAGCGCCAGTCGGGGGTGTCGCAGCCGGGCCAGGCGACGGCTTCGTGGACGCCGCGGGCGATGGCGCGCGCGAGGCAGTCGGCGGCCAGGGCGCCGATGCGGGCGACCTGCCGGTCGGGGGCGTCGCCCAGCGGAATGCGGCCCGTGGAGAGGGCGAAGACCACGTCGCCGTCGAACGGGGTGTGAACCGGGCGGATCGCCTGCGCCATGCCGGCCTGGGCCATGATCGCCACCCGTTTGGCCTGGACCGGGGTCAGGATCGCGTCCGTCGCGACGCAGGCGATGGTGGTGTTCTCGCGCACGCCGGGGTTCATCTTGGCCAGGCCCCAGTCGTCGGCGCCGATCGGCAGGCCGGCGGGCGAGCGGCCGCCGAACTCGCCGTCGATCTCGAACAGCGAGGCCCAGAAGGTCAGGCCGTCGCCGCCGACGACGGAGCCGAAGCTGTTGACCCCGGCGATGGCGCCGACGGTGTAGCCGTCCGGGGTGACGATGGAGGCCGAGCCGGTGCCGCCCTTCAGCTGGCCGGCCTTTGCGCCATAGCCGCAGCCGGCGACGCCGAGGGCGACGTCCAGTCCGGCCGCCTTTGCCGCCTCGATGCCGAGCCGGCGGTAGGGCGGCTCGAGGCCCCAGGCCTTGTCGCCGCCGTTGGCCATGTCGAACAGGATCGCCGCCGGCACGATCGGCGCGACCGGGACGTCCGGCCGAACGGAAACAGGATAGCCGCGGCGCTGCGCGCCCAGCCAGGCGGCCACGCCGTCGCCGGCGGCCAGGCCATACATCGAGCCGCCGGACAGCACGACGGCGTCCACGCGACCGCCCACGAGGTTTTCGGGATCCAGCGCGTCGGTCTCGCGGGTGCCGGGGCCGCCGCCGCGCACGTCGACGGCGCAGACGGCCCGCTCGGTCGGCAGGATGACCGTCACGCCCGTGCGGACCACCTCGTCCTGCGCCTGGCCGACCGTCAGGCCGGGGACGTCGGTGATCAGGTTGCGGGGGCCGGGGCGCGCCTTTTCCATGCCGTTCGAGTGGCACGACCTCCGGAACTTGTCCATGCGTGGGGGTTTCCCTTCGGCGTACGGCCCCTATGCTGCCGCGGCCTTGTCCGGAGTTCGCATGCGCCTCGTCAGTCTTCTCGCCGCCCTTCTGCTGGGCGGGTGTTCGCTGTTGCCGAAGGAGGCCGCCGCGCCGCCGCGCCCGGGTTCGGCCGCCATGGTGGTCACGGCCAATCCGCTGGCGACGGAAGCGGGGCTGAGAGTCCTGCGCGAGGGCGGGAGCGCCGTTGACGCGGCCGTGGCCGTACAGGCGGTGCTCAGCCTGGTCGAGCCGCAGAGCTCGGGCATCGGCGGCGGCGCTTTCATGGTCTACTACGACGCCGCCGCGAAGAAGGTCACCGCCTACGACGGTCGCGAGACGGCGCCGGCGGCCGCGACCGACGCGCTGTTCCTCGGCCCGGACGGCAAGCCGCTGCCGTTCGTGAAGGCGCTGCTCAGTGGCCGGTCGACGGGCGTCCCGGGCGTGGTCGCCATGCTGGCGCTGGCGCACAGGGACCACGGCGTAAGGCCCTGGTCGACGCTGTTCACGGACGGCGAGCGGCTGGCCGACGAAGGCTTCATCATCAGCCCGCGCCTCGCCGGCATGATCGCCGGACCCTTTCCGCAGGCCGCAACGCCTGACAGCCGCAAGTACTTCAGCAAGGCCGACGGCGCCCGGATGGTGGCCGGAGACCTGCTGCGCAATCCCGATTACGCCGCCACCCTGCGCCGGCTGGCCGCCGACGGGCCCGACGCGCTGTATGAAGGCCCCATCGCCGAGGCGATCGTCGCCCGTCTGGGTGAGGGCGACCTGCCCGGGTCGATGACGGTCGCGGACATCCGCGCATATCGTCCGGCCTCGGACGCGGCCCTGTGCCGGCCCTACCGGATCTATGTCGTCTGCACCGCCAACCCGCCGTCGAGCGGCGTGGGCCTGCTGCAGGGGCTGATGCTGCTGGAGCGGACCGATATCGCCACGCGGGGGCCGACCGATCCGATCGGCTGGCTGCGGTTCGCCCAGGTTCAGCGGCTGATGTACGCCGACCGCGACCGGTTCGTCGGCGACGTCGACGTGCCCGTGAAGGGGCTGCTGAAGCCCGCCTACGTCGACAGCCGGGCCGCCCTGATCGGTGAGCGGCTGGGCGCCGCGCCGAAGGCCGGCAATCCGGATGGCGCCGGCGTGCGCGGTCCGGATCGCACGGTTGAGCCGGGCGGCACCTCGCACTTCGTCATCGTCGATGCGAAGGGCAACGTCGTCTCGATGACCACCACCGTCGAAAGCATCTTCGGCTCGGGCCGGATGGTCGGCGGCTTCTTCCTGAACAATCAGCTGACCGATTTCAGCTTCTCGCCGAAGGACCCCGACGGGGCTCCGGCGGCCAACGCGGTGGGGCCGGGCAAGCGGCCGCGCTCGTCGATGTCGCCGGTCATCGTGCTGGACCGTCAGGGGCGGCTGGTGGCGGCCCTCGGCTCGCCCGGCGGCCCGTCGATCATCGCCTATAACCTGAAGGCCCTGGTGGGCCTCCTGGACTGGCGCCTGACGCTGCAGGAGGCGTTCAACCTGCCCAACCTCATCGCGCGCGGCGATCGTATCTCCAGCGAGCCGGCACTGTACGCCCCCGGCGTGGTCGACGGGCTACAGGCGTTGGGGCTGACCTTCAGCAACACCGGCGGCGAGAACTCCGGCCTCCACGGCGTCGTCGTCACGCCGCAAGGCCTCGTCGGCGCCGCCGATCCCCGCCGCGAGGGCGTGGCGAAGGGGCTCTAGGCGCGGACGGAAAGGTTCAGGCGTCCATCTTCTTCCGGCGCGCGCGTTTGGGTCTGGCCGGCGCATCCTCGACGACGCCGGGCAGGGTCAGTTCGAAGACCGTGCCCTCGGCCGTGGACCGGACCAGCGTCAGGTCGCCGCCGTGGGCCTGGGCCAGTTCGCGGGAGATGGCGAGGCCCAGACCCGTGCCGCCGCGCCGCGCGGAACCCGAGAAGGGCTGAAACAGGTTGGACATCGCCCGTTCCGGCAGGCCCGGGCCGTCGTCGGACAGGCGCAGCGTGCTGACGCCGCCATCGCGGGTCAGGGCGGCCTGGACGCGGCCCGCGCGGGCGGGATCCTTGTCCTGGATCGCCTCGCGGGCGTTGCGCAGCAGGTTGACCAGGATCCGGTGCAGCTGGTCGGCGTCGGCCAGCACCGCATCGCCCGCGTCGATCCCGGTTTCGAGGCGCACGCCGCTTTCGCTGAGGCCCGCGTCCTCGGCGGCGGCGTCCAGCGCCGCCAGCAGCAGCGTGGGCCGGGCTTCCGGCGCGGCCTCGGCCGACTTGCCGTAGGCCAGTACGTCCGTGGCCAGGGTCACCGCCCGGTCCAGCGCCCGCTCGAGCCGGGGCATGGCCTGGGCCACCTTGGGGTCGCCGATCTCCGCCAGCCGGTCCGAGGCGATCTGGGCGCTGGTCAGCATGTTGCGCAGGTCGTGATTGATCTTGGCCACGGCCTCGCCGAGCTGGGCCAGCCGGGCGCGGGAGGAGAGGGCGGCCAGCAGGTCAATCTGCATCCGCTCCAGCTCGACCTCGGCGCGGCCGATCTCGTCGCGGCGGCGGGACGGCGTGACACGCGCGGCCGGGTCGTTCGGGTCGGCGCGGAACCGCTCCATCGCGCGGGTGATCCGCTGCATCGGCTGCACGAGGAAGGCGTTCAGGGCCAGATAGACGGCGAGGCCCGCCAGCAGGGCGACGAACAGCGTCACCAGCATCAGCTGGCCCAGATAGCCCAGCAGCGCCTCGCGCAGCGGCGCGTCCGGGGTGACGATCTCGACGAACTCGCCGGAGCGGAAGCGCGGTTCGGCGATCACCCGGACCATGCGGCCCTCGCCCCCGAACAGGGTCTGGAACGGCGCCGACATCCAGCTGAGCGGGTTCTGGTTGCGCATGTCGACGAGGTAGGGCGTGCGCAGGTCGCGCGGGGCGGCGAGGATCAGCCGTCGCATGCCGTCTGTCTGGATCGCCACCGAGACGACGCCGGCCTGTTCCAGCAGCTGCTGGCGGACCGGGGCGGTGACGCGGCGGGCGGGGTCGGCCTCGGCGATGGTCGAGGCCAGTTCCGCGGCGCGGATGCGGTCGAGCAGCCACTGCTCCTCGAACGCGGCCAGGGTGGCGGGAAACACGAACAGCGCCGCGCCGGCGACGAACAGGGCGGTGAGGACCAGCAGGCGCGCGGACAGGCCGCCGGGCCAAAGCCAGCGCCGCGATGGCTGGTTCCGGGGTCCGGTCGTCTCCGTCTCGGGCGGCGGGGCGTCGACCATGGATATGGGTTACTTCACGTCCGACAGCAGGGCAACGCGGCGACAGTTCGCGCGACGCGCGAAAAGTGCAAGACGGCGTGACGGTCCCGGGGCGTGGACGCCGGCGTATTGGGCGACGGTCGCGGTCATCCCGCGCCGATCGCCTCGTGAACGGACGCGAAGCCCTCGGCGCGCAGACGGGCGGCCAGGTCCTGTTTCACCCGGGTGACCAGGCCCGGACCCTCGAAGACCATCGCTGAATAGAGTTGCACCGCGCTGGCCCCGGCGCGGATCTTGGCCAGCGCATCGGCTCCAGAGGCGACGCCGCCGGCGCCGATCAGGGTGAGGCCCGGGCTGTTGGCGGCATGGAAGCGGGCGAGCATGGCCGTGGACAGGGTCATCAGCGGCGGGCCGGACAGGCCGCCGGTCTCGGCCTTCTGCGGGTCACGCAGGGTGTCCGGCCGCGAAATGGTCGTGTTGGAAACGATGATCCCCTGAAGGCCGAAGGCGGCGACCGTCTCGACGATGGTCTCGACCTCGCCGTCCTCGAGGTCGGGGGCGACCTTGAGAAAGACCGGATAGTCGCCGGCCAGCGCCGCCCGCGCCTCGGCCAGACGTCCCAGAAGCTCCTCCAGCGCCGCGCGCGTCTGCAGCGCGCGCAGGCCGGGGGTGTTGGGCGAGGAGATGTTGACCGTGAACCAGTCCGACAGACCCCAGAGCCGTTGCAGGCCCTGCACGTAGTCGCCGATGCGATCGGCGGACTCCTTGTTGGCGCCGATGTTGGCGCCGACAGGTCCGGCCTTGCGCCGACGGGCCAGGTTGGTCGCGAAGGCGCCCAGACCCGCGTTGTTGAACCCCATCCGGTTGATGACCGCGCGATCCTCGCTGAGACGAAACAGCCGCGGGCGCGGATTGCCGGCCTGGGGCAGCGGCGTGACCGTGCCGCATTCCACGAAACCGAACCCGGCCCGCAGCATGGCGGCCGACGCCTCGGCGTTCTTGTCGAAGCCCGCCGCCAGCCCGATCGGCGAAGCCAGCGGAATGCCGGCCAGGCTGGTGGTGAGAATGGGGTCGTCGGGCGTGCTGTCGACAGGGCCGAGACCGAGCTTCAGGCCGAGCAGGGTGGCGGTGTGGGCGTCTTCGGGGTCGAGGACGTGGAGGGCGCGGGCGAGGGAGTCGTGAAGGGTCACGCCTTCAACCCCGTCAGCAACGGAACCCCGCCCTCATCCAGTTCCACAGGCATGGCTTCCACGGCCAGGGCCGTCGGCAGCGGGCCATACAGGTGGGGAAACAGGTCGCCGCCGCGGGAGGGCTCCCACTTCAGCCCGGCGCCCAGCGCTTCGGCCTCGAACGCGACCGCCACCAGGCCCTCGACGCCGGCGAAGTATTTGCGGCCGGTCTCCTGCGCCTGGGCGGCGGTGGAGAAGTGGATGAAGCCGTCGGCGATATCGACGGGCGAGCCGTGGAACACGCCCGCATCCGACGCCGCCAGCCACTCGGGGCGGGTCAGCAGCTTGTAGATCCGCGTCACTCGCCGCCGCCCCCGCCGTGATCGGCGGCGTAAAACAGACCATCGTAGGAGGGCCGGCCGGCGGCATCGAAGGTGAAGGCTGCGACCGTGGCGGTGGGGAAGCGGCTTTCGGCGCGCGCGATCAGCGCCGAACCCGCGCCGCCTTCGCGCAGCAACCCGATGGTCAGGGCGTGCATGCCGGGATTGTGCCCTACGACCATCACCGTGTCGTGCTCCTCGCCGGCGGCCTCGGCCTCGAACAGGATGCGCCCGGCCTCGGCGTTGTAGAGACCGGCCAGGGCGCGCGTCTGCGCGTTCGGGAACGCCGCCGAGACCTCGCGCCAGGTCTCCTGGGTGCGCCGCGCGGTGGAGACCACGCCGATGTCGGGAACCAGGCCTTCATCGGCCAGCAGGCGGCCCATCAGGGCGGCGTCGGTGAGGCCGCGCTCGGCCAGGGCGCGCGAGAAGTCGCCGGCGGGACTGGACCGTTCTGCCTTGGCGTGGCGCATGAGGATCAGGCGTTTCATCGGCTCCCTCATACCTGCGCGAACCCTGCGCCGGAAGGCGCCGGTTGACAGTCGCGGCCCGTGGCGGTCCAACGCGCGGCATGACCCTCGAGGCGACGCGCGACATTGAGCAAAACGGCGGCATCTGGCGGTTTCCCGCCGGCCAGCCGCTGTTGCTCGATTCCGGCGCGCGTATCGACGGACTGGAGGTCGCCTGGTCCAGCTATGGCAAGCTCAACGCCGACAAATCCAACGCCGTCCTGATCTGCCACGCCCTGACGCTCGACCAGCATGTCGCCGCGGTCCATCCGGTGACCGGCAAGCCCGGCTGGTGGACGCGGCTGGTGGGGCCGGGCAAGCCGCTGGATCCCGCGCGGCACTTCATCGTCTGCGCCAATGTGGTCGGCGGCTGCCAGGGCACCACGGGACCGGGCTCGATCAATCCGGCGACCGGTAGGCCCTGGGGTCTGACCTTCCCGGTCATCACCATCGCCGACATGGTCCGGGCCCAGGCGATGCTGGTCGAGGCCATGGGGATCGAGACCCTGCTGGCCGTCGTCGGGGGATCGATGGGCGGCATGCAGGTGCTGCAGTGGGCGGCGGATTATCCCGAGCGGATGTTCAGCGCCGTCTGCGTGGCCTCCGCCGCACGGCACAGCGCCCAGAACATCGCCTTCCACGAGGTCGGCCGCCAGGCGATCATGGCTGATCCCGAATGGCGCGGCGGCGACTATGCCCACCACGGCGCCCGGCCCGAGAAGGGGCTGGCCGTCGCGCGGATGGCCGCGCACATCACCTATCTGTCCGAGACGGCCCTGCAGCGGAAGTTCGGCCGCGAGTTGCAACGCGACGGCCTGAGCTGGGGTTTCGACGCCGACTTCCAGGTGGAGAGCTATCTGCGCCACCAGGGGGCCGCGTTCGTCGACCGTTTCGACGCCAACAGCTACCTCTACATCACCCGGGCGATGGACTATTTCGACCTGGCCGCATCGCACGGCGGCGTGCTGGCCGAGGCGTTCGGCAGGGCCAAGCACATCCGGTTCTGCGTGCTGTCCTTCACCTCCGACTGGCTCTACCCGACGGCCGAGAGCCGGCACATCGTGCGGGCCCTGAACGCCGCCGGCGCGCGGGCCAGCTTCGTCGAGATCGAGAGCGACAAGGGCCATGACGCGTTCCTGCTGGACGAACCGGTGATGGACTCGGCCCTGGCCGGGTTCCTCGATTCCGTCGACTCGGCGCGGGGGCTGAAATGACCGGCATCCGCGAGGACTTCCGCGAGATCCTGCGGCTGGTGCGGCCCGGCGCGCGGGTGCTCGACGTCGGCTGTGGCGGCGGCGAGCTGCTCGAGCTGCTGGCGCGGGAGAAACAGGCCGACGGCCGTGGCGTCGAGATCAGCCCGCAGGGTGTCTCCGCCTGCCTGGCGCGGGGCCTGGCCGTGATGCAGGGGGACGCGGACCGCGACCTCGACCAGTTTCCTACCGGCGCGTTCGACTACGCCGTGCTGTCCCAGACGCTGCAGGCGACGCGCAACCCGAGACAGGTGCTCAGCGAATTGCTGCGGATCGCCGACCGGGCCGTCGTCAGCTTCCCGAACTTCGGCCACTGGCGGGTGCGCTGGTCGCTGCTGAGCCGGGGCCGTATGCCGGAGACGCGGTCGCTGCCGGAGCCTTGGTGGTCGACGCCCAATATCCACCTCTGCACCCTGGCCGACTTCAACGCGCTGGTGGCCGATCTGGATGTGCGGATCGAGGCCTGCGCGGCGCTGTCGGAGGGTCACCCGGCCCGGCCGATGAACCCGGACAGCGTGATCGAGAACTGGCGGGCCGAAGCCGCGCTGTTCCTGCTGGCGCGGCGAAACGCCGACCCTGTGGAACCGGAAGCCCCGTCCCGCGATCTCTTTGGTGGATGAAGCTTCGCCTGATGACATGGAACGTCCACCGCTGCGTGGGCGTGGACCGAAAACTCGATGTGGAACGGGTGGCCGACGTCATCGCGAGCTGCCGGGCCGACATCGTCGCGCTGCAGGAGCTGGACGTCGGTCGGATGCGCACCCGCAGCGTCGACCAGGCGCACCGGCTGGCCGAGCTGCTGAAGATGCGCTCGCACTTTCACCCGGCGATCACGGTGGAGGGCGAGCGCTATGGCGACGCCATCCTGACCGCGTTGCCGGAGCGGCTGGTGAAGACAGGCGCCTTGCCGGGCCTGCCGAAGATCAAGGCGCTGGAGCCGCGCGGCGCATTGTGGGTCGCGGTGGATATCGGCGGCGTCGAGCTGCAGGTGATCAACACCCATCTGGGACTGGTTCCCCGCGAGCAGCAGGTTCAGGTCGCTGAACTGTTGGGCGAGCGCTGGCTGGGGGCGGAGGGCTTCACGCCGCCGGCGGTGCTGCTCGGCGACTTCAATGCCCTGCCGGTGTCGCAGACCTACCGGATGCTGACCGCCGTGCTGCGCGACGCGCAGGAGGGGCGGGGCAAGGCGACGACGGCGACCTTTCCCTCCGGCTTTCCGATCCTGCGCATCGACCATGTCTTCCTGGCCGGCGACATCACCGTCACCGGCGTGGAGTCGCCGTTTGATCCGCGGTCGCGGGCGGCGTCGGATCATCTGCCGCTGATTGTGGAGCTGGAGGTTGCGGCGCCGTCGCCGTGATCATGGCCTTCTGGGCCTCGAGCCGCTTGCGGCGGATCCACGGTCGCCAGGCGTCTGACGGCGCGATCGGGTCGCCGAGACACCAGGCGGTGATGAAGCGCTCGATCGGGCCCAGCGGCCGGGGCTCCATGGGCTTCAGCCGGCGAGGCGCGCCGTCCAGCCGGTCGATGGCGGCGGCCAGGCTGCCCGTCTGACGGATCGCCGCCTCGGTCTCCGGCAGGCTACGCCCGAGATAGTGGCCGATCAGCAGGTTGCGGAAGGTCTCGATGGTCTCGCGCGCCATCTCGCCCGCCTGGCCGTCCCGGACCTCGAAGGCGAGGTCCAGCTCGCTGTCCAGGCCGTTTGAACGGTTGTTGAGATTGGCCGAACCGATCCGCAGGAAGCGGTCGTCGATGATCGTCACCTTGGAATGGACGATGATCTGTTTGCCTGCCCGGGTGCGGGCCGTCAGGGCGCGGAAGCGGCCGTGGACGTCTGCCGCCGTCAATCTGTCGATGGCCGAGATCCGGGCGCTGTCCATGGCCAGCCGGTCGAAGAAGCTGGGGCTGGAGGCCGGGCCGATGACCAGCACCTCCGGCCCGTCCGTCTCGGCCAGTCGTCGCGACAGCGCCTCCACCACCGTCGGCGATGTCAGATACTGGTTCTCGATGTAGATCGTCCGCCGGGCCGCCGCGATCGAGGCGAGGTGCAGGCGCAGGCCTTCCATGATCTCCGGCTGGCCCTTCCAGCCGGGCATGGTCCGCACGAGGCTGACGTCATGGCCGATCAGGTCCGGCGTCACCGAGACCGGCCAGGGCGACTCCGTGGAGACATCCGTTTCGGGCAGCTCCAGCCGACCGCCGCCGGCGCCGGACCAGCGGTCCGCGAACAGCCGGGCGCAGTCCTGCGCCGCGGGTCCTTCGATCATCACCGAGACATCGTGGCGGGCCGGATAGCGGTGCAGGTTCGGCAGGCGGCGGTGTGGGTCGCGGTCGTTGTGGTCGCAGGTGTCCCAGCGGTCAGCGCCGAGGTCCCCGCCGCTGACGAAGGCCACCCGCCCGTCGATGATCAGCGCCTTCTGGTGATGGCAGGCGCTGGCGGGCAGGGTGGAATCGAGCCGGAACTTGACCTTCGAACCGACAAATTCGGCCAGCGCCCGCTGCGGCGCAAAGCCCTGCGAGGCGTTGATCGGAAAGGGCATGTCCCAGGCCAGAACCCGCACATCGAGGCCCGGATGGAGGGCCGCCATGCGCCGAAGCAACAGGCCCAGCCGGTCAGCGGTCGCCGGATCGCCACTGCGGGCGACCTGATCGGGCTGCAGGCGAGTGAGCGGGTCAAACACCCAGGCCAGCAGCCAGATCGACCGCCGCGCCTGCTTCATGGCGGCTTTCACGGCGGTGAAATAGTCCGCGCCGTCCACGAGGAACGCCAGCGCATCGGCCTTTGCCGTCCGCCAGCAGGTATCGCCGTCACGAAGAATGTCCGTCATGCCGCCCCGGGTGCCGTTCAGGGCATCAACGCGCAGACTTTCGGGCGGCTCCCTAGCCGGCGATCGCCGCGGCGCCGGTTTCGCCGGTGCGGATGCGCAGGACCTGGTCGAGGTCCATGACGAACACCTTGCCGTCGCCGATCTTGCCGGTGTTCGCCGTACGGACAATGGCGTCGAGGATCGCCTGGACCACATCGTCCGGCGCGGCGATCTCGAGCTTCACCTTGGGCAGCAGCTTCACCTCGTATTCGGCGCCGCGATAGACCTCGGTCTTGCCCTTCTGCCGGCCGTAGCCGCGCACCTCGGTGACGGTCAGACCCGAGGCGCCGGCCTCCGTCACCCCGTCGAGCACGGCGTCCAGTCGGCTGGGCTTGATGATGGCGACGATCATTTTCATGGCGGCGGCTCCGGTCGGGCGTCGGCGTGGCGAAAGGCCAAGCTAGGGCGAAACTGGTCCGGCCGCCAAGGGGTCTTGCTGCATTGCGGCATCCGGTGACCGCCCGGCGGGCGCCGGAGGGACGGGAACCAGCGTTCCCGGCGCAAAAACCCTGGCCCTGGCGCGCACGCCCTTGGGTTTCACCGCGAACGTCTGCTTGACCGCCTCCATCAGGATCACCCCGCCCAGCGGCGGCCAGAGCCAGGCGCCGATCTGCTCGAACCCTTCGGCCCAGCGCGCGGTCCAGGTGAACGGCGGCGCATAGAGGGCGCGGGTCCAGCCGGACGGCTCCAGGTCAGCATCGCGCAGCACCCGCTCCAGCTGGGCGCGGCTCCACGGCCGGCCGTGGCCGAAGGGGGTGCCCTCGGCGTTGGACCAAAGGCCGTTGCGGGCCGCGACCGCGACGATCACCCGGCCGGACGGCGCCAGCACGCGACAGACCTCGGTCATCAGTCCCACCGCGTCATCGGCCTCTTCCAGCGCATGCACGCAGAGCACGCGATCAAACAGGGCGTTGGTCAGGGGCAGGGCCGTCTCGTGACCGATGCAGGCGAGGTTGCGGCCGACGGCCGGCCAGACCTCGACCCCCTGGGTCGCCGGCATCATCGCCACCGTGCGGCGGGCGCGGTCGCGGAACTGTTCGAGGTAGGGCGTGGGATAGCCGACGCCGAGGATATCGAGCCCGCGCGGATCGCCCCAGGCCTCGGCCACCTTGCGGCCGACCATCTCCCGCGCCGCCCGGCCACGGGCGGAGGCGTAGAAAGCCCTCAGTTCCAGAACGTCGCGGCGCATTCGCGCTCCCGTTTCGAGTCGCTGTCAATGTAGGGTGGCGATGTCCCCGCCGTCACTGCCCGAGGCCGTCATGACTCTCACCGTCCACCAGTTTCCCTGCCTGTCCGACAACTACGGCTTCCTGATCCGGGACGACGCGACCGGCCAGGCGGCCTGTATCGATACGCCGGACGCCGCCGCCATCCTGCGCGAGCTGAAGGCGCTGGGCTGGAGGCTGACCCATATCCTCAACACCCACTGGCACCCGGACCACGCCGGCGGCAACGCGGAGATCAAGGCGGCCACCGGCTGCCAGGTGGTCGGCCCGGCCGAAGTCGAGCGGCTCGGGACCGCGCCGGACCGGGTCGTCGATGACGGTGACGTGGTGATGCTCGGCGAAACCTGCTTCGAGGTGATCAACACGGGCGGCCATACGCTCGGACACATCACCTTTCACGATGCGGCCGACCAGATCGCCTTCGTCGGCGACACCCTGTTCGCGCTGGGCTGCGGCCGGCTGTTCGAGGGCACGCCGCAGCAGATGTGGACCAGTCTCGCAAAGCTCACGGCGTTGCCGGACGCCACGGCCGTCTACTGCGCGCACGAATACACCGCCTCGAACGCCCGCTTCGCCCTGTCGGTGGACGCGGATCCGGCGCTGAAGGCCCGGGCGGACGCGATCTTTGCCGCCCGCGAGAAGGGCGAATGGACGGTGCCGACCAGCATCGGCCTGGAGAAGGCGACCAACCCCTTCCTGCGCGCGCCGTTGCTGCGGCCCGACATCGCCGATCCGGCGGAGGCGTTCGGGGCGGTGCGGGCGGCCAAGGACAGCTTCAAGGGATGACGGCCGCCGAGGTTATCGCCCTGCTCGAACTCGCACCGCATCCCGAAGGCGGCTGGTACCGCCAGACCTTCCGCGACACGGCTGGACCCGAAGGGCGCGGGGCCTCGACGGCGATCTACTTCCTGCTGGAGGCCGGTCAGGAGAGCCGCTGGCACCGCGTGGACGCGGCCGAGGTCTGGCATTTTCACGCCGGGGCGCCGCTGCTGCTGACGATCGGGGCCGCGGAGCACCGGCTGGGAGCGGATCTGGCCGCCGGCGAACGGCCTCAGGCTGTCGTGCCGACCGGCGTCTGGCAAAAGGCGCGCTCGCTGGGGGACTGGACGCTGGTGGGCTGCACCGTCGCGCCGGGCTTCGACTTCGCCGGCTTCGAGATGGCGCCGGAGGGCTGGGAGCCGCCTACTTCGTCGTGACGAACGCGATCCGTTCGGAGGACGGGCGTCCGGCCACGCCGAGCGCCGGGCTGACCACCACCAGCAGGGTGCCGGCGCGCAGGGCGACTTCGGGGCGGCGCCCCTCGACGATGATCACCCGCTGAATCCTCGACATCAGGGCCGCGCCGTCAGGCCGGCGTGAGACCCGCTCGATGGCCATGACCGTCAGGATCGCGGCGTCCGCGATCAGCGTCGAGGAGACGGGCGTGGCCTCGGACTCGAAACTGATCCGGTGGCGGGCCAGCCGGCTGGCCCGGGTGCTGGCGGCGAGCAGCACGCGCAACAGATCGACCGGGCCGATCGCCTTCAGCCGGATCGGCGGCGAGGCGCCGGCCAGCGACGCCGAGGCGCCGGCCGGCTGCTTGCCGGTGAACAGCGTCAGGCCGCCGACGCGGGTGGCCCGCAACAGCACCTGGCCGATGTCGTTCTTGTAGATGACGTCGCCGCGCGGCCCGATCTGCGGCTGCAACACCCAGATCTCGGGGCTGTTCTCGAACCGCAGCAGGGTGCGTTCGTTCGAGCGATCCAGGATGAAGCCTTCGCCGGTCTCGGCGACATAGCGGGCCACCGGCGGCGCCTGACGCTGGCCTTCGGCCGGGCGCTCGGGGAACAGGAAGTCCTTGAGCGAGTCCTGCGCCGCCGCCGGCGCCGCCGCGCCGAAGCACAGCAGGGTCAGCGTCGCCGCGACAGTCGCCGCGACCGCAGGAAACCGGATTTCGGTACGCGCCATCCCCTCGGTTCTGCACCGTGACTGGGGCGATTCTTGGACGGGTTCGGAACGCGGGGCAAGATCGGGGACATGCACTTCAGTGCATGTCCCCGCAGAACATCAGCTCGCCAGGTACTGGCCGCCGTTGAGCGTGAAGGTCGCGCCCGTCACGAAGCCCGCGCGTTCGCCGGCGAGGTAGGAGACCATGTCGGCGATCTCTTCGCCCTTGCCGAGGCGGCCGACGGGGATGCCCGCGACGATACCGGCCAGGACGTTCTCAGGCACGCCGGCGACCATGTCGGTGTCGATGTAGCCCGGGCAGATCACGTTGACGGTGATGCCCTTCTTGGCGTTCTCGAGCGCCAGCGCCTTGGTGAAGCCGATCAGGCCGGCCTTGGCGGCTGAGTAGTTGGTCTGGCCGACCTGGCCCTTCTGGCCGTTGATCGAGCTGATGTTGATGACCCGGCCCCAGTTGCGCTCGCGCATGCCCTCGATGACCGGACGGGTCATGTTGAAGGCGCTGTCCATGTTCACGCGGATGACCTCGCTCCACTGCTCGTAGGTCATCTTGTGGAAGAAGCCGTCGCGGGTGATGCCGGCGTTGTTGACCAGCACCTCGATCGGGCCGAGCGCGTCCTCGACTGCCTTCACCGCGCGGGCGCAGTCCTCGAAGTTGCCGACGTTGCCCTTGACCACCTGGACGCCGAGTTCCTCGGCGGTCTCGGCGGCGGCCTTGTCATTGCCCGAATAGCCGGCGGCGACCTTCATGCCGTCGGCCTTCAGCCGCTCGACGATCGCCTTGCCGATGCCGCGGGTCCCGCCCGTGACGAATGCAACCCTGCTCATGCGCTTCTTCCCTGCAGAAAGTGTTTGTTTTTATAGGTGTTTTTAGACAGCCTCGACGCACATCGCCACGCCCATGCCGCCGCCGACGCAGAGGGTCGCGGCGCCCTTCTTCGCGCCGGACCGCTTCATTTCGTGGAGCAGGGTGGTGAGGATGCGCGCGCCCGAGGCGCCGATGGGGTGGCCGATGGCGATCGCGCCGCCGTTGACGTTGGTCTTCGCCGGGTCGAGGCCCAGCTCGCGCACCACCGACAGCGACTGTGCGGCGAAGGCTTCGTTGGATTCGACGAGGTCGAGGTCGCTGACCGACCAGCCGGCCTTGTCGAGGGCCTTCTTCATCGCCGGGATCGGACCCGTGCCCATGATTTCCGGCTCGACGCCGGCGCTGGCCCAGCTGGCGATGCGGGCGAGCGGGGTCAGGCCGCGCTTCTTCGCCTCATCGGCGCTCATCAGCACAAGGGCGGCGGCGCCGTCGTTGAGGCCCGAGGCGTTGGCGGCGGTGACCGTGCCGTCCTTGGTGAAGGCCGGGCGCAGGCCGGACATGCTTTCGTAGGTCGCGCCGTGGCGGATGTATTCGTCCTGGTCGACGACCGTGTCGCCCTTGCGGCCCTTGATGGTCACCGGCGCGATCTCGCCGGCGAACTTGCCGGCCTTCTGCGCCGCTTCGGCCTTGTTCTGCGAGGCGACGGCGAAGCGGTCCTGGTCTTCGCGGGTGATCTGCCAGCGGACGGCGATGTTCTCGGCTGTCTGACCCATGTGGTAGCCGTGGAACGCGTCCCACAGGCCGTCCTTGATCATGGTGTCGACGAAGCCCAGGTCGCCCATCTTCTGCCCGTTGCGGATGTTGGCCGCGTGCGGCGACTGGCTCATGCTCTCCTGGCCGCCGACGACCACGATGCTGACCGATCCGTCGGCGATCTGCTGGGCGCCCAGGGCCACCGCGCGCAGGCCGGAGCCGCACAGCTGGTTCAGGCTCCAGGCCGGGCTTTCGGCGGGGATGCCGGCGTTCATCGCGGCCTGACGGGCGGGGCCCTGACCGGCGCCGGCCTGCAGCACCTGGCCCATGATCACTTCATCGACGTCCGAAGCGGCGATGCCGGCGCGCTCAACCGCGGCCTGGATGGCGATCTTGCCCAGCTCGTGCGCGGGCAAACTCGAAAGGGCCCCGTTGAACGACCCGACGGGCGTGCGGGCAGCCGAAACGATTACGATGTCGGTCATGGAAGTTTCTCCGTCGTTCCCTGCGCGGCGTCCCGGCGGATACGAGCCCGGAGCGCTCATTTTTCGTTGTGCGGCCGCACCTTGCATAAACAGACGCAGTTCGTCGACTGTTCGTTTTGCAGTGCAATATGCTGCGCAGCAAAACGGCCCTTCCGTCATGCCTTTGCATCCGCGATAGTGCGGTGCGAAAAGGCGCGGGAAAGCGCTCTTCAGGGAATGGAAATGTCCGAGAAGCCCCAGTCCGGCGAAAATGCCGCCGGAGAGAAAAACAGCGCCGATCGCGTCGTCATCAAGAAATACGCGAACCGTCGCCTCTACAACACGGCGTCCAGTTCGTACGTCACGCTCGAGCACCTGTCGGACATGGTGAAGGAGGGCGTCGACTTCGTCGTCTATGACGCGAAGACCGGTGAGGACATCACCCGCCCCGTCCTGACCCAGATCATCTTCGAGGAAGAGAACCGCGGCGGCGGCCAGAATCTGCTGCCGATCCAGTTCCTGCGCCAGCTGATCGGCTTCTACGGCGGCCAGATGCAGGCGTTCGTGCCGAGCTTCCTGGAGATGAGCCTGGCCAACTTCGCCAAGCAGCAGGAACAGTTCCGCAGCCAGTTCGGGGCGATGACCCCGGGCGCCGGCCTGACCGGATCCGGTCTGGGCGCCTATGAGGAGCAGGTGCGCCAGAACATGGCCCTGTTCGACCGGGCGATGAAGATGTTCTCGCCCTTCGGCGGCTACGGCAATCGCAGCGAAGAGGGCGAGGCCGCGGCGAAGGCCGCCGAGACGCCCGCCGCCAGCGGCGACGAGGCCCTGACCGACCTGAAGCGGCAGATGGCCGCCATGCAGGCCCAGCTGGAAAAGCTCGCCTCCAAGGGCTGACCACTTGTTTACGATCCCGGGGTTAGGCTGGGCCCATGACCGGCTCCGTCGATCCCGTCCGTCCGTTTGAACGCCGCCAGACCCGCCGCCGGGTGGCGGACGCCGGACCGGCGCACGCGTCTGACGGCGGCGCCAACCTGCCGGCGATCATCGAGGGCGAGCACGCCGAGGAGATCGCCGACCCCGCGCCGACCGAAGGGTTTTCTACCTTCGCCGCCCAGATGTACGGCCAGACCGGACAGAAGCGCGGCCTGCGTGGCGGCCAGCCCGTCATCGACCAGGCCCGCGCGGCCTATCTCGAGACGGAGTACTCCGGCCCCGACGACCGCCGCCCGCCCAAGGGGCTGTTGAAGAAGACCGAGATCTGATCGCCGAGATCCCCGCGCTAGCCCTTCAGCCGCGCAATCTCCGCCTCCAGCGCCGCCACCCGACGTTCCAGCGCCGCGATTCGGGACAGCGGATCGGCGCCCGGCGTCGGCGTTGAAACACCCGCCCGGTTCGCCACCTCCGCGCCGCTGACGCCCAGCAACTCGGCAAAGGCCGCGACCTGTGCGGCAGAAAGCTCCCGCTGGTCCTTCCAGACGAGAGCCAGTTCGGCCTCGGTGAGTCCCACCACGGCCGCGAGCACGGCGCGCGACAGGTTCCGCTCGGCCAGACGGGCCTCAAACCAGGACTGATCGAAGAACAGGGCCATGCGGACTCGAACTGGCGCGGGTCTTGCTTAACCGGAGGTGAATCGAACCCCGGAGTCGCCCGTGACCCTCTTCGCCATCCGCCTGCTGGACGTCGCCGTCGTGACCATCATCTTCACCGTCCTGACCTGACGGTCAGTGAGCGCCGTCGATGCCGCCCGCCAGATCGATATCGCGACGGGCTGCGACGATGGTCACGATGAACCCGGCCAGCACATCCAGCAGGACCATCACGGTCAGCAGGAAAAAGGTCGAGGTGGCGAAGGCCGGGGCGAGCAGGAACTCGACCAGGCAGATGATGAACAGGATCATCGACAGCGAGTGGTTGATGATCGCGATCCGCCGGCTGGTGGTCGATTTCAGCAGTTCGATGAACAGCACCACAAGGGCGCCGGCGAGCAGCAGGTCCGACAGACTGACCGGCCATGGCGCGCCCGAGGTCATGGCGACGGTGAACAGCGGTTCGGTGAACTTGCTGCTGGCGACCTGTGAGCCGAAGCCGCCCTGCAGGGTCAGCGCGACCAGATTGTAGACCAGGACTGGCAGCGCCAGCAGCGGGAACGCGGCGAACATGGGCATGATCTCCCCCAACCCGGATAACCCGGTTCGCAAGGGTTAACGCCTTTCGGCCCGGGGGTGAAGCGGGCTCGCCTTACTGGGGCGTGGCGGTGGGTTGCTCGGGCGCGTTCATGGCCGCTTCCTTCTCGGCGATGATCCGGTCGAGGCGATGAATCTTCACCTTCTGGTACTGTAGAAACGCCGTCAGTCCCGCGAAGACCAGGACAAGAGCGACAACTACGACAGGGTCAACCATAGCGCTCTCCTTCCGGCACGAAATAGAGCGCGCCGAACAGGCAGGCCAGCCCGAACGCCATAGCGATCACGTGACCGGGGCCAACAACCGTCCGCTGAACAAGCGGCTCGCCGAAGGCGAACCCCAAGGCGCCGTAGGCAAACGTCGTCAGCATCTGAACAGCAAGTTTGACTCGCTTGGCGCCGTAGACTCTCGTTCGCCGATCCAGTTCCGCGAAGACCATGCTCCACCTCTGGGTGGAACACAAACAGAACGCGTTATGGTTGTCAAACCTCGTCGGCGCCGCCCGGGTTGCGGGCGCGGGACTGGAGCCACATCACGCCTAGCAGGTCGCTGACCGAGGCCTTGAGTCGGCCGAAGTTGGTGTATTTCGAGACGCCCGTCTCGCGATGGCGGTGGTTCACCGGCTCAAAGCCGATCCGGTAGCCCTCGCGGATCATCAGCGCCGGCAGGTAGCGGTGGATGTGATCGAAGTACGGCAGGCGCAGGAAGGCCTCGCGGCGGAAGGCCTTCAGGCCGCAGCCGGTATCGGTCGCTCCGTCCTTAAGCAGCCAGTTGCGCACGCCATTGCCGAACCGCGAGGCGATCTTCTTGGCCGCGCTGTCCTGGCGTTTGACGCGTTCGCCGCCGATCATCGCCAGATCGTCCGGACCGGCCTGCAGCGCGAGCGCGAGGCGCGGCGCGTCCGCGGGGTCGTTCTGGCCGTCGCCGTCCAGCGTGATCACGATCGGCGCCCGCGCGGCCATGATGCCGGTGCGGATCGACCGGCTCTGCCCCGCATTCTTGCGGTGCGACAGCACCCGCAACATCGGCAGTTCGCCCTTCAGCTCGGTCAGCAGCGCAAGCGTATTGTCCCGGCTGGCGTCGTTGACGAACACCATCTCGAAGTTTGTGCCCTTGAAGGCTCCGGCGATTTCGCGGGCCAGGGCGGGCGCGGCGCCGCCCTCGTCGAAGACAGGCACGACGACGGAGAAGTCGGGCGTCGCGGACGCGGCCTTCGACACGCCCCTGGAGGCTGGGGCCGCCACGGCTTTCGCCGGGGCTTTCGGGGCGGCGGCGGTCTTGCGGCGCGCGGCGGGAGTCTTTTCGGTCATGCCCTTTCATAGCCGAAAAGACGGCGGAGGGGAGGATCGTGCTATCACAGGGTCCATGACGCTCGAATCCCGTCTCGACCAATGGAGCCGCGGCTGGCGCGGTCCGCTTCTGGCCGCGCTGATCGCGCTTGTCGCCGGCCTGCCCGGTGTGTTCGCCGTGCCGCCGCTGGACCGGGATGAATCCCGGTTCGCCCAGGCGACGGCCCAGATGCTCGAGACGGACGACTACGTCTCGATCAACTACCAGGACCAGCCGCGCGACAAGAAGCCGGTCGGCATCCACTGGCTGCAGGCGATCAGCGTCGCCGCCCTGTCGGATGCTTCCGACCGCGATATCTGGCCCTACCGGATCCCGTCGCTGCTGGGCGCGATGTTGGCCGCCGCGGCCTGCGCTTGGGGCGGGGCGGCGCTGTTCGGCGCCCGGGCCGGGCTGCTGGCCGGGGCCATGATGGGCGCGAGTTTCCTGCTCTCGACCGAGGCGGGAATCGCCAAGACCGACGCCGTGCAGGCCGGCGCCACGACCCTTGCGCTGGCGGCAATGGCGCGTATCTACCTGTCGCACAGGGGCGGACCGCCCGTCGGCTGGAAGACGCGGCTGCTGTTCTGGCTGGGCATCGGCGTGGCGGCCCTGGTCAAGGGACCGGTCGGTCCGCTCGTGGCCCTGCTGGCCGGGCTCGCGCTGTGGGCCTCCGAGCGCAGGATCGACTGGGCGAAGTCGCTGGGCTGGAGCTGGGGACCGCTGCTGGTTCTGGCGATCGTCGGGCCGTGGGCCTGGGCGATCACCGTGGCCAGCGACGGGGCCTTCTGGGGCGCCGCGATCGGCGGCGATCTGGCGCCCAAGCTGGTCGGCGGCCATGAGCGCCATGGCGGACTGTTCGGCTACCACGCCTTCCTCGCGCCGATGCTGACCTTCCCGGGCAGTTTGCTGCTGCCGGCGGGGCTGGCGCTGGGCTGGCAGGCCCGCAAGGAGCCGTCCGTCCGGTTCGCCCTTTGCTGGCTGATCCCGACCTGGCTGATGTTCGAACTGCTGCCGACCAAGCTGGCCCACTACAGCCTGCCGGCGCACGGGGCGCTGTTCATGCTGATGGCCGCCGCCCTGCGCGAGCCGCTGGGCCGGATCAGCCGGATCGCCGGCGTGGTCACGCTGGGCTTCGCCAGTCTGGTCTTCGCGGCCGTCTGCGTCGCGGGCATGGCCGAGTACGGCGACGACAGCGACCTGACATGGGGTGCGATCACCATCGGTCTGTTCGTCGCCACGGCGATCACCGGCGGGGTGCTGGTCTTCCGCCGGGCCGCAGGGACGGCGCTGGCCGCGGCCGGCGTGCTCGGCGTCCTGGCCCACGCGGCCTTCTTCGGTCAGCTGGCCCCGCGCCTGGAGCCCCTGTGGCTGTCACAGCGGCTGGCGATGGCGATGGACAGTACGGGCCTGGCGCCCCGCGCCGGCGTCGTGCCGGGGCCGGTGGAAGTGGCCGGCTATGCCGAACCCAGCCTGGTCTTCGCGCTGGGCACGGACACCGGGCTGGGTGGACCGGCCGAGGCGGCGAAGGCCATCGCCGAGGGCCGGCCGGCCCTCGTGGAGAAGCGGGAGCAGGCCGCCTTCCTCGCCGCCCTGAAGGCCGCCGGCTTGTCGCCGCGACCCGCCGGGGCCATCTCCGGTATCGACTATTCCAACGGCGACGACATGACCCTGACCCTCTATCGCGGCGAGCCGCAGGCCGGGCAGCCGATCAGCCAGGAGGCCCCATGAGCCGTTTCATCGACATCGTCGAGGTCGGCGCCCGCGACGGTCTGCAGAACGAGAAGACCGTCCTGGACGTCGGCCAGAAGCTGGAGCTGATCCGTCGGCTCGAAGCCGCCGGGGTGCGCCGCCAGGAGGTGGTCAGCTTCGTCAACCCGGCCCGCGTGCCGCAGATGGCCGGGGCCGAGGAGATGATGGCAGCCCTGCCGCACGACAACGCTCGCTCGCGGATCGGGCTGGTGCTGAACATGCGCGGCTGGGACCGCTGCCTGGCCGGCGCCTGCGACGAGGCCAATGTTGTGGTCTGCGCCAGCGACGGCTTCGGCATCCGCAACCAGGGCGCCTCGGTGAGCGAACAGATCGCCGCCATGGCCGCCATCGCCGCCCGCAAGCACGCCGAGGGCGGCCCGCCGATCACCGGCACGGTCTCGGTCGCCTTCGGCTGTCCGTTTGACGGCGAGATCAGCGAGGACCAGGTCGTGGCCATCGTGCGCGAGATGGTCGCCGCCGGGCTGGACGAGATCGCCCTGGCCGACACGATCGGGGTCGCCGACCCCTGGGTCGTGCGCAAGCGCGTCGAAGCGGTGCAGGCGGTGATCGGCGACATCCCGCTACGGATGCACTTCCACGACACCCGCAACACCGGCATCGCCAACGCCTTCGCCAGCGTCGAGGCCGGCGTGACCACCCTGGACGCCTCGGTCGGCGGGCTGGGCGGCTGCCCGTTCGCGCCGGCGGCGACCGGCAACATCGGCACCGAGGACCTGGCCTACATGCTGGACCGCGCGGGATTTGATACAGGGCTGGATATTCCCGCCCTGATCGACACGGCCCAGTGGGTCGGCGGCCTGATCGGCAAGGCCCCTGCGTCGTCCGTGTCGCGCGCGGGGCTGTTTCCGAAGGTCGGGTAGCGTGCCCCACCTGCTCTGCAAGCGCTGCCGCCGGCCCCTGACCCGCGACTGCCGCTGGGCAGGGCAGGAGGACTACAACCGATTGGCCGAGGTCGAGGCCGCCGCGGTTGCGCCCGGGGCGATGGTCAGGCTCGAGGACGAGGACAGGGTCGTCGTAACCGGTCCTGGCGGGGCCGTCGGGACAAAGCTCTATTCTCCGGCGGGGTCCATCGCGACCAATCCCGGCGATCTCGCTCCGGAGGCGCTCAGGTCGGCGGGCATAGATAACGGATGCTGCGGCTCCGACGGTCTGGATGGTCCAAACCGCGCCTGCGTCTGCGGGCTGAGGGTCGCCACGCAGTGGAGCGATTGCTGGACCCAGGCGGAGATCCGCTTTCTGCCGGGCGCCGTGATCATTCAGGACTAGCGGGTCCCGGGTTCTCCCCGGAGCAATGCAAACGGCAGGCGAAGGGCTACGCCACCAGCGCTTCCGCTTCCCGCAGGTCCACACTCACCAGCTGGCTCACGCCCCGCTCGGCCATCGTCACCCCGAACAGGCGTTCCATGCGGCTCATGGTCACCGGGTTGTGGGTGATGCAGATGAAGCGGGTCTGGGTGCGGTTGCGCATTTCGTCGAGCATCGAGCAGAAGCGGTCGACGTTGGCGTCGTCGAGCGGGGCGTCGACTTCGTCGAGCACGCAGATCGGCGAGGGGTTGGCCAGGAACACGCCGAAGATCAGCGCCGAGGCCGTCAGGGCCTGCTCGCCGCCGCTCATCAGGCTCATGGTCGACAGCCGCTTGCCCGGCGGGCAGGCGAAGATCTCCAGGCCGGCCTCCAGCGGGTCGTCGGACTCGATGAGGCGCAACTCGGCCTCGCCGCCGCCGAACAGGGCCTGGAAGAGCGCCTGGAAGTGGCCGTTGATGATCTCGAACGCGGCCAGCAGGCGGGCGCGGCCCTCGGCGTTCAGTTCCTCGATGCCTTCGCGCAGCTTGGCCACCGCGCCCGTCAGGTCGGCGCGCTCGGTCTTGAGGACCAGCACGCGGGCGCCCTGCTCGTTGGCCTCTTCCTCGGCGCGCAGGTTGACCAGGCCGATGGCGTCACGGTCGCGCTCCAGGGCGTAGAGGTGGGCCTCGACCCCGCCGGCGTCGCCGGGGATGGCGATGGCTTCGTCGGCGATGCGACGCCCGAGCTCCTCGGGCTCCACCTTCGCCGACTCGCGGATGTTGCCGGCGATCTCGCCGAAACGTTCGCGGGCGGCGTCGAGGCGGGCGGCGAGGCCGGCGCGCTGTTCACGGGCCTCGGCGGCGGCGGCGTCCGCGGCGCGGGCCGCGCGGTCGGCGGCGGCGCGGGCGGTCTCGCCCTGTTCGAGCGCGTCGCTGGACTTGGCGCGGCGGGCCTCGGCGGCGGCGTATTCGTCAAGCAGGCGGGTGGTGCGGACTTCCAGCGTGCGCGGCGCTTCACGGGCGGCCAGCAGGGCGGCGTCGGTCTGCTGCCGGGCCTCGATCAGGCCATCCGTGCGCTTGCGGGCGGCCGTCTGGCGGCGGGCCCAGTCATCACGGTCGCGCTGCAACGTTTCCAGCCGGCGGGCGCGGCCGTCGCGTTCGCGGGTCTCGATGTCGACGGCGGCGCGGGCCTGAGACGCGGCCTCCCGCGCGACGGCGGCGGCTGCGCGGGCGGCGTCCAGCATCGGCGACAGGTTCTCGGCCGAGCCGTCCTCGGAGGCGTCAGCGCGCGCAGCGGCAAGCGCGGTCTCGGCCTCGATCCGCTCGGCGTCGAAGCGGGCGATGGTCTCGTCGAGCGACTGGGCGCGCGCGTCGCGGCGGGTCGCTTCGTTGGTGAGCCTCTCGACCGTGTCGCGGGCGGTGGCGAGGGCGCGTTCAGCGTCCTGCGGCGCGCGGCGTTTGTCGCGCAGGGCGTCCTCGGCGGCGCGGAAGCGGAGCTGGGCGGCCTTCAGCGTCGCCGCGGCGTCTTCAGCGGCGGGCGTGAGGGTCTCGATCTCGGCCTCGACCTCGGCCATACGGGTGCGCTGTTCCAGCCGGATCGCGGCCGGGCGCGGGGCCTCCGAGCGGGCGGTGAACCCGTCCCAGCGCCACAGGTCGCCCTCGCGGGACACCAGACGGGCTCCGGCGGGGAGGGCTTTGCTGAGGCGCTCGCCGTCCTTGCGCTCGACCAGGGCGGTGAAGGCCAGGCGCGCTGCCAGTTCCGGCGGGGCCTTGATCAGCGGGGCCAGCGGCGTCGCGCCGTCCGGCCATTTCGGGCCGTCTGCGTCCCGGCCGCCCCAGTAGGAGGGGGCCTTGGCGTCGAGCGCGGCTTCCAGATCATCGCCCAGGGCGGCGGCGAGGGCGGCCTCGTAGCCGCGGTCAGGCGTGACGCGGTCGAGCGCCGGGGCGAAGCCTGACTTGCCGCGGGGCGCGGACAGCTGAGCCAGGCCCCGGGCCTCGGTCTTGAGGCGGCCGAGCTTGTCTTCCAGCTGACGGGCGGCGTCGCGGGCGGCGCCTTCGGCGCGGGCGGCGTCGGAGCGTTCGGCCTCGGCCGTCTCCAGCGCCGCGCGGGCGGCGGCGAGGGCGGCGGTGGCCGCGTCGAAGGCGGCGGTCGCCTCGGCGGCGCGCGGGTCGGTGGTCGGGCCGATGGCGGCGCGGTCGGCGCGGGCCTGGTCGAGCGCGCGGACCGTGCGGTTCAGGCGGCTCTCGGCGTCGGCGACCCTGGCGCGGGCGGCGTTGCGGCGGGCTTCATCGGCGGCGACCCCGGCGGCGAGGTTCTCGACCTCCCGGTCGGCTGTGGCGCGGGCCTCCTCGGCGGCCTTCAGGATCGCCTGCAGTTCGGGCAGGCGGGAGGGGGCAGACTTCACTTCCGACTCGACGACCATGAGTTCGGTGGCCAGCCGTTCCAGCGCCACGCCGGCGTCCTCGACGATCTGGCTCTCGCGGGCGGAGTCGGTGTCGATGCGGGCCAGCTCGTTGGTCAGGCGCTCGACCTCGGCGGCGGCGGTTTCGTGCTCGCGCTCCAGCCGGTCCTTGTCGATGGCCAGGCGGTTGAGGATGGCGGCGGCGACCGTCTCCTCCTCGCGCAGGGGGCGGATCGCCTCCTCGGCCTTCTGGGCCTCGGTCGTGGCGATGGCGGCGGCGCGGGCGGTGTCCTCGACGAGGCGGCCGGAGTTGGTCGACTCCTCCTCGACGCGCAGCAGGGTGTCGCGGGCCTCGGTCCAGCGGGCGAACATGACGGCGCCCTGGACCGCGCGGATCTCGGCCGACAGCTTCTTGTAGCGCTCGGCCTGACGGGCCTCGCGGCGCAGGCGGGCCAGTGAGGCGTCCAGCTCGCGGATGACGTCGTCGAGCCGGTTGAGGTTGGTTTCCGCGGCGCGCAGGCGCAGCTCGGCTTCGTGGCGACGGGTGTGAAGACCGCTGACGCCGCCGGCTTCCTCGAGGATGCGGCGGCGGTTCTGCGGCTTGGCGGCGATCAGTTCGCTGATCTGGCCCTGACGGACCAGGGCCGGGGAGTTGGCGCCCGTCGAGGCGTCGGCGAACAGCAACTGGACGTCGCGGGCGCGGACCTCGCGGCCGTTGACCCGGTAGGTCGAGCCCTCGCCCCGGTCGATGCGGCGGACCACCTCGATCACGGCATGCTGGTTGAACTGCGCCGGGGCGGTGTGGTCGTTGTTGTCGATCGTCAGGGTGACTTCGGCGTGGTTACGGGCGGGGCGGGACCCCGCGCCGTTGAAGATCACCTCGTCCATGCCGCCGGCCCGCATGGCCTTGGCGGAGTTGGCGCCCATCACCCATCGCAGCGCTTCCAGCAGGTTCGACTTGCCGCATCCGTTCGGCCCGACGATGCCCGTGAGTCCGGGCTCGATCCGGAACTCGGTCGGATCGACGAAGGACTTGAACCCGGAAAGGCGCAGCCGCTGGAAGTGCACGGGCCGGTGGGACCTTCCCTACTTCTTCACTTTGGCCAGGGCCTTGGCGTAGGCCGCGTCGACTTCGGCCAGGGTCATCTCGCCCTTGTCGTACTTGTCGCCGTTGAAGAAGAAGGTCGGGGTGCCCTCGATCTTGGCTTCCTTGGCATACTTCTGCCAACGGTCGTTGAAGGCCGCGAGGGCCTTCTCGTCGCTGACGCATTTGACGAACTGCTCTTCGTTCATGCCCGCCGTCTCGGCGATGCGCAGGAGCGGGCCGCGGATGTCGCCTGTGGTGAAGATCTCTTCCTGGGCATGGAACACCGCCTGGACGGTGGTGAAGTACTTGTCCTTGCCCGAGCAGCGGGCGAGCAGGGCGCCGGCGGCGGCCAGTTCCTGCGGCGGGGTCGCGAACTCGCGGAACACGTACCGGACCTTGCCGGTGTCGATGTACTTGGCCTTGAACGCCGGGAAGACGGTCTTTTCCCAGACGGCGCAGTGGCTGCAGGCCAGCGAGGCGTATTCGATGACCGTAACCGGCGCGTCGGCCTTGCCGAGGCTCATGTCGTCACTGGTGACGCCACCGCCGCCGGCGCCGCCACAGGCGGCCAGCGTCAGGGTGGCGATGGCCGCGGCGGCGGCGAGGATGGAGCGGCGAGCGATGCTGCGCATGGCGGGATGTCCCCTTGAGTCCGAACGGTGATTAGAGCCCGATTCCACAGGCTGTAAGAAGGCGGCGTTTGTTTGGCGCAACAGCCCGGCGGGCCGGCGGTTGTCAACTGGTCCGGCCGCGCAGGGTTTCGCGGCCGAGGCGGATCAGGGCGTCGCGCAGCGGGCCCTCCGGCTGGTCGGCGAGGCCTTCGGACAGCGTCTGTTCGGCGGCGGCGTCGAGCGGTCCTTTCGGCCGACGCCGGGGCGCCTGCGGCCGGGCATGGGCGCGCACGGCGCCCTGGATGATGCGCAGCTTCGTCACCGAGCCCTCGCCGAGGATCAGGCTGACGCGTTGCAGGATTTCCGGGGCCTGGTGCTGGACGATGGCGGCGGCGGGGCCGGCGACGCGCAGTTCGAGCGTGCCGGGCGCGTTGCCGCGCGCCTTGATCAGCTTCACCGGCTCGGTGTGGCGCGCCAGCGTCTCGCCGACGATTTCCTTCCACTTCAGCTGCAGCTGGCCGGGGCCCTGGCCGAACCGTTCTTCCAGCGCCTTGAGCACCGGGCCGAGCGCCCGGCCGGCGGGCGGCGCAGGGCGCGGCATGGGCTTGCTCCGCCGGCGCGAGAGGATCTCGGCGGTCTCTTGTGCGGTCGGTAGCGGGCGGCGGGGCGGCATGGGTCTACCTTAACTGTCATCCCGGCCGGAGCGAAGCGCAGAGCCGGGACCCGGATTCGGCCCGGATTCAATCCAGGTCCCGGATAGCCGCTTCGCGGCTTCCGGGATGACAGTTAGGTAGGGCCTATGGATCGCTCGAAACTCCGCGCCGCGCTGCTGGCCTGGTACGACGCCAGCGCCCGTGATCTGCCGTGGCGCGTGGCGCCGGGGCGGACGCCGCGCGCCGATCCCTATCGGGTCTGGCTGTCGGAGGTGATGCTGCAGCAGACCACCGTGCCGCATGCGACGCCTTACTTCCTCAGCTTCACCCGGCGCTGGCCGACGGTCGGCGACCTGGCGGCCGAGGCGGACGGGGAGGTGATGGCCGCCTGGGCGGGGCTCGGCTACTACGCCCGCGCCCGCAACCTGCTGGCCTGCGCCCGGGCCGTGGCGGCCGATCATGGCGGGGTGTTTCCCGATACGGAGGAGGGCCTGCGCGCCTTGCCGGGGGTGGGCGCCTATACCGCCGCCGCCGTGGCCGCGATCGCCTTTGACGGTGAGGCCAATGTCGTCGACGGCAATGTCGAGCGGGTCATGGCCCGGCTGTTCGCCGTTGAGGCGCCGATGCCGAACAGCAAGCCGGAGCTGAAACGGCTGGCCGGTTCGCTGGTCACGGATGACCGCCCCGGCGACTGGGCCCAGGCGCTGATGGACCTCGGCGCGACGGTCTGTCGGCCCAAGGCGCCGCTGTGCGACCAGTGCCCGGTGTCGGGGTTCTGCGCGGCGTTCGCGCGAGGCGACCAGGAGACCTTCCCCCGCAAGACGAAGAAGGCCGACCGGCCGCGGCGGTTCGGCGTGGCGTATCTGCTGACGCGGGAAGGCGAGGTGGCGCTGGTGCGGCGGCCGCCGAAGGGGCTGCTCGGGGGGATGCTGAGCCTGCCGACCAGCGACTGGCGCTCAACGCCGTGGGGCGATGATGAAGCCGTCGTTGCCTCGCCAGTACCGGCGGCCTGGCATGACGTCGGCGAGATCGAGCACGTGTTTACGCACTTCTCCCTGACCCTGCGGGTGTTCCGCGCGGAGGGCTTGATGGACGCGGAGTGGACCGCGCGCGAAGGCCTGGGCGCGTTGCCGAGCGTGTTCCTGAAGGCGGCGCGGCAAGGGTTGGCGTAGCCAGGGGACATGTACCGCAGGTACGTGTCCCCTAAACCGTGTCCGCTCGATTGGGGGAAACGTACCTGCGGTACATGTCCCCTGCGACCTAGGCCGCCATTTCCGCCCGCACCTTGCTGCGCAGCACGTCGATGGGCGCCAGGCCCTTGTCCGATTTGAAGTGCCAGTAGGTCCAGCCGTTGCAGGCGGGCTGGGACTGGATCATCGCGCCGACCTTGTGGATCGAGCCGGTCAGGTCGCCGATGGCCAGCGAGCCGTCGGCGCGGACCTTGGCCGAGCTCTTGCCTTTCGGGCACCAGACGGTGTCGCCGGGGCGCAGCAGGCCGGCCTCGACGATCTGGCCGAACGGCACGCGGGGCTCGGACTTCTTGCTGCCCATGACGTCCAGATCGGCGGGCGCGATCGGGATGACCTTGCGGATGCGCTCCTTGGCGTGGGCGATGTACTCGCTCTCGCGCTCGATGCCGATGAACCGGCGGCCCAGCCGCTTGGCCGCCGCGCCCGTGGTGCCGACGCCGAAGAACGGGTCGAGGATCACGTCGCCGGGGCGTGTCGAGGTCAGGATCACGCGGTAGAGCAGGGCTTCGGGCTTCTGGGTCGGGTGGGCCTTGTGGCCGTCGCTGCCCTTGATCCGCTCCTCGCCCGTGCACAGCGGCAGGGTCCAGTCGGAGCGCATCTGGACTTCGTCATTGGCCATCTTCATGGCGTCATAGTTGAAGGTGTAGCGCTTGGCGCCGCGGCTCTTGGCCGCCCAGATCAGCGTCTCGTGGGCGTTGGCGAAGCGGGTGCCCTTGAAGTTCGGCATCGGGTTGGACTTGCGCCAGACCACGTCGTTGAGGATCCAGAAGCCGAGATCCTGCAGCACCGTGCCGACGCGGAAGATGTTGTGATAGCTGCCGATGACCCACAGGGCGCCGTCGTCCTTCAGGACGCGCTGGCACTCGGCCATCCAGGCCTTGGTGAAGTCGTCATAGGCCTTGAAGCTGGCGAACTGGTCCCAGTGGTCGTCGACCGCATCGACCTTGGAATTGTCCGGCCGCAGCAGGTCGCCGCCGAGCTGGAGGTTGTAGGGCGGGTCGGCGAAGACCAGGTCCACCGACTTGTCGGGCAGTTTGCGCAGCTGCTCGATGCAGTCGCCCTGGATAATCGTTTCCGCGCCGAACGCCATTTTTCGTACAAGCCCCTGAACCCGAGAGAGTCCAAGGAATCTGGGGGCGTTACGGTTAAGGGGGCGTTCGCTGACGTGGTTAGCGAGGCGTTAAAACGCAGCCCTGTCGGAACTTGCCGCGCTTGTTCGTCCTGTGATCAGGTCATGCGCAAAGGAGGCTCCGATGCCCTATGTCGATGGATTTGTGCTCGCGGTTCCGAAGGACAAGCTGGACGCCTACCGGGCGATGGCGAAGCTGGGCGGCGAGGTCTGGATGGAGTTCGGCGCGCTCAGCTACGTCGAGTGCTTCGCTGACGATGTGCCCTACGGCGAGCTGACGTCCTTCCCGCGCGCGGTGCAGGCGACCGACGACGAGGTCGTGGTCTTCTCCTGGATCACCTACGAGTCCCGCGAGAAGCGCGACGAGATCAACGCCAAAATCATGACCGACCCCCGGCTGCAACAGTGGCAGTCCGACATGCCCTTTGACGGCCGGCGCATGATCTACGGCGGGTTCCAGAGCTTCATGGCGTTGTAGCGAAAGCCCCCTCCCGCAGGGAGAGGGACGCCTTCACAGCGCGCGCTTGTAGAGCGCCAGCAATTCCGCCCAGGCCTTCTCGGCGGCGGGCTCGTTGTAGACAGGGCTGCCGGGCACGCACCAGCCGTGGTTCGCGCCGACGTAGACCTCGATCTTCGCGGTGCGGCCGGCCGCGTCCATGGCGACCTTGAGCTTGTCCTTGATCGTCAGGTCCTGCTTGTCGTCGTTGTCGGCCACGGCGACCAGGAACTCGGCCGTGGTTTTCGTCAGCAGCAGATGCGGGCTGGTCGGCTGGTCGGTATAGAGGCCCCCGCCGTGGAAGCTGGCCACGCCGCCGATGCGGGCGGGGACCGCCGCGGCCGTGCGGAACGACAGCGGCCCACCCATGCAATAGCCCTGCACCCCGACCTTCTTCTTGCGGTTGGTCTGCGGCTGGGCGTCGAGGAAGCCGACGTAGGCGACGGCGTCCCGATCGATGCCATCGGGCGTCAGGCTGGCGCGCAGCGGGCCGAGCTTGGCGCGGTCCTCGGGCTTGTTGAAGTCGAAGCTGCCCTCGATCACCGGCGAGCGCTTGACCCGATAGTAGGGGTTCGGGACCAGCACGACATAGCCTTCGCCGGCCAGCCGCCGGCCCATGTCGCGGAAGGCCTGGCGCAGGCCGACGACGTCGGTCCACAGCAGCACGGCGGGCCAGTTGCCCTTGCCCTGCGGATAGTAGAGCGCCGCGTCGGCGACGCCGTCGGCGGTCTTCACATCGACCTCCTTCTCGACCACCGGGACGCCGGCGCGGGCCGATCCGGCGGCGCCGGCGGCGGCCACGGTCATCAGGCCGAAGGTCCGGCGGGAGACGGCGGGGTTCACGATCAGGCCGGGGTGGATGTCGTCGTCACACATGGCGGTCGCTCTCTCGGGAGGGGATCGGTCGGGGCCGAAGATAGACGCTTAACGCGTGACGGGAAGGACCGGGTCTCGACTACCGTTGCGGAAGGGCTGAAACCTGTCGGCAAGGTGCGCCCGCAGACGCGCCGCAAGGATCGGAGACGCCATGCCCAGCCCGCTCGCCCCTCTC
The DNA here is from genome assembly GCF_058783025.1 of Caulobacter sp. FW305-C-30-S16. NCBI lineage: Bacteria > Pseudomonadati > Pseudomonadota > Alphaproteobacteria > Caulobacterales > Caulobacteraceae > Caulobacter > Caulobacter sp. FW305-C-30-S16. The sequence continues at coordinate 163,291 of NZ_JBYSYH010000002.1, forward strand.
GACGACAGCCGCACCAGCCCGTTCTACGAGCCGCACCACAAGGCCTGGCGCGACACGCTCCGGCGCTGGGTCGAGGCGGAGATCATGCCGTTCGTCAACGACTGGGACGAGGCCGGCGAGTTTCCGCGCGAGCTGTACAAAAAGGCCTCCGATGTCGGGCTGCTGCGGCTGGGCTGGCCGGAGGAGTACGGCGGGGTGGCCACCGATCCCTTCATGTCCATCGTCACCAGCCAGGAGATGTCCCGCCACGGCGCCGGCGGGGTCAACGCCAGCCTGATGAGCCACGGCATCGGCCTGCCGCCGATCCGGCGTCTCGGCAGCCAGGAGATGAAGGACCGGATCATCCCGCAGGTCCTCTCCGGCGAGAAGATCTCGGCCCTGGCGATCACCGAACCGACCGGCGGCTCGGACGTCGCCAACCTGAAGACCACCGCCCGGCGCGAGGGCGACGAGTACGTCGTCAACGGCAGCAAGATGTACATCACCAGCGGCATGCGGGCGGACTTCTACACCGTCGCCGTCCGCACCGGCGGGGAGGGCGCCGGCGGCGTCTCCCTGTTGCTGATCGAGCGCGAGCGGGAGGGCTTCAGCCGCCAGCCGCTGAAGAAGCAGGGCTGGTGGGCGTCCGATACGGCGCAGCTGTTTTTCGACGACGTCCGCGTTCCGGCGGACAATCTGATCGGCCAGGAGAACATGGGCTTCTCCGGCATCATGCAGAACTTCAACGGCGAGCGGATCGGCATGACCGCCGGGGCGATCGGCTTCTCGCGGGTCTGCCTTGAGGACGCCATCGACTGGGCCCGCGAGCGCAAGACGTTCGGCAAGCGGCTCGCCGACCACCAGGTGATCCGCCACAAGCTGGCCGACATGTACAAGCGCATCAACGCGACCCAAGCCTGGCTCGAGACCCTGGCCTGGCGGATCCAGAACGGCGAGTCGCCGATCGCCGAGATCGCCCTGCTCAAGGTCCAGGCCACAGAGACCATGGAATACTGCGCCCGCGAGGCGATGCAGATCATGGGCGGCGCGGGCTACATGCGCGGCAGCCGCGTGGAACGGATCTATCGCGAGGTGCGCGTCAACGCGATCGGCGGCGGCAGCGAGGAGATCATGCGGGACCTCGCGGCAAGGCAGATGGGAATCTAGGGCGGCGGCGTGGGCGCGCGCTTCAGCGCCTGCCCTCGCGCCGCTCCGCTGACACCTGCCCTTTGGCCCTCAGGACATCAGGGCGAGTCCGCCGTGAGGAACCGGGAAGGCTGGCCACCCCCGCGTTACGCGTCCTCGAACATCGACTTCAGGGCGCCCCAGCTCATGCGGTGGATCGGCGTGGGGCCCAGCCGTTTCAGCGCCGCCATATGGGTCGGCGCGCCATAGCCCTTGTGGCCGGCAAAGCCGTAGCCCGGATAGACCGCGTCCATCTCGACCATCAGGCGGTCCCGCGCCGTCTTGGCGAGGATCGAGGCGGCGGCGATCGACAGGCTGAGCCCGTCGCCGCCGACCACGGCCCGGATCTCGCAGGGCAGCTTGAATTTGTAGTTGCCGTCGATCAGGGCGAAGGCCGGCGCGACGCCGAGGCCCTCGACCGCCCGGCGCATGGCCAGGCCCGTGGCGTGCAGGATGTTGAGCTCGGCGATCTCCTCCACGCTGGCGAAGGCGACGCAGAAGGCCACCGCCGACTGGCGGATCTCGGCGTCCAGCGCCTCGCGAACCTTCGCGGTCAGCTTCTTGGAGTCGTTGAGCCCCGATGGGATCCGGTCATGGTCGAGGATCACGGCCGCGGCGCAGACCGGCCCGGCCAGCGGCCCGCGCCCGGCCTCGTCCACGCCGCAGACGGGCGAGGGGCAGGTCAGTTCGAGCCTCAGGTCGGGCAGGGCGCTCATGGCCGCGTGAGACGGCTCACGGGCTCGCGCCGGAAGCAGTCGCCGATGTGGTCGTTGACCATGCCGGTCGCCTGCATGAAGGCGTAGACGATCACCGGCCCGACGAACTTGAAGCCCTTCTTCTTGAGCGCCTTCGCCATGGCTTCGGCCTCGGGCGTCTTCACCGGCACTGACTTCATGTCCGGCCAGTGGTTCTGGATCGGCTCGCCGCCGACGAAGTCCCAGAGGAATTGCGAGAAGTCCTCGCCGTTGTCGCGCATCTCCAGCCAGATCTTCGCCCCGCCGATGGCCGCATCGATCTTGGCGTTGGAGCGGACGATGCCGGCGTCGGCCATCAGCCGCGCCCGGTCCGCCTCGCCGTATAGGGCGACCTTCTCCGGATCGAAATTGTCGAACGCCGCGCGGAAGGCTTCGCGCTTGCGCAGGATGGTGATCCAGGCGAGCCCGGCCTGGAATCCGTCCAGCACCAGCTTTTCCCACAGGGCGCGGGAGTCGTACTCCGGCACGCCCCACTCCTCGTCATGGTAGGCGAGATAGAGGGCGTCGGTGGTCCCGGGCCAGGCGCAGCGAGTCGGCGTATCGGTCATGTGAGGGTTGTAGCGCGGGACGCCCGGCTGCGCATTCGCCGCGCGGCGCGGCCGCCGATTTCGCCTGCCAGCCGAATGGGAGACAAAGCGTCTCGAAAACCGTGTTCAATCGACTATGCTTAGCGCGGATTGGGGACGGGGCGTCCAGATGAGCGGGTTCAGGCCGGTATTTGGTGCGGCGGCGGGTCTTCTGACCGCGCTGGTCTGCGCTGGCGTGGCCCTGGCCAACAGCGCTGATGACTGCCCGCCCAATCCCGAGCCCGGCAAGTGCTACGAGAAGGTGCTGGTCCCGGAGCATGTCGAGACCTCGGTCGAGCCTGGCGGCTATGGCCGCACGATGACTCGTCGGGTCCCGCAGGTGTTCGAATGGCGGGTCGTGGCCTGCGGCTACGGGGATACCCCGGCCTTTGAGGCCGCAGCATCACGAAAGCCCGTGGCCTATGCGCCGCCCGCCGAGACCTATCGGTCGCCGGAGGTGCGCGTCGCCACCAATGAGCAGGTGGTTCTGGCCGTGCAGACGGCGCTCGGACGTGGGGGCTATTACGACGGGCCGTGCGACGGGGTGCTGACGTCACAGACCGAATACAGCCTCGCGCGCTTCCAGCATGACCGCCGTCTGCCCGCCGGCTGGACCGTCGGCACGCTGCAGGCGCTGGGCGTCGAGCTTCCCTGATCCGGCAGAGCCTCAGGCCAGGAAGGCCAGGTCCGCATCGAGCACAAAATCCACCAGGGTGGTCGGCATGGCGCTCGCCTTTCGGCCGGCCAGCGGCGCGGCCTCGATTTCCAGACGCACGCCGCCGGCGCTCGCCGGGCTCCACAGTCGCTGCATCGGAATGCGATAGCCCTGCGGCCCCATGGAATGGCCCATCGGGACAAGGAAAACGGCGTCGCGGAACACCTCGGCGCCGCCCTTCAGCGCGCGACCGGTCAGGGTGACCATCGAGGGGCGGTGCGGATCGGGCTGGATCTCCAGATAGCCGGTCGCCTGCGTCGCCGTGGCGCTGGCCAGGGCCGGCGAGATCTCGATGAAGGCCGACGCGGGGCCCATGCGCTGCATGCGCCAGCTGTAGGACTTGCGGCGCTTGACCGGCGGCGGCGGGGCGGCGGCGAAGAACACGATCGGCGGCGTCGGGTCCTGCGGGTAGGCATAGCCGAAAGTCGTGGTGTCGAGGGTGGTCGCCGCCGCAACCGGTGAAACCGTGCGGCCCCAGGGGTCGATGAACCCGCCGAGGGACTCGTTTCGCCAGGCCTTCGGTGGGACCACGCTGTAGTGTCGGTCACGCCAGAGCGCGTAGATGCGGTCGATGTTGGCGTGGTGCAGCCAGAACAGCGGGTCGTTCGGCGACCGGCTGAGGTCGCCCATGTCGCCGCCGACGAAGCCGTGGATCAGGTTGTGGCCGCCCCACTCGCCCGAGCCGGAGTAGTAACGGCGACCCAGCGCGCCGTCGGTCGGGTCGTTGCCTCCGCGCGGACGGCCGAAGAAGGTCGGGAAGTCGTCCGTCAGCCGGCCGGTCAGAACCTGGCCGTTGCGCCGCAGGAAGTCGCTGATCGTGTCGTACTGCTGGGCCTCGCGGCCGGGGACATAGAAGGTCTCGTCGTAGAGAAAGAGGTCCGGGATGCGGTCATCGTCCCAGTCCCAGTAGGGAATGGCGAAATCGGCCTTGCCGCTCAGGCGGGCGACGTGCCGCTCGAACCAGACCAGCTGCAGCCGGTGCCAGGGCATGAAGCGCCAGGAGGAATGGTGGCGGTGGCGCATGTCGGCGTGCAGGGCGACCTGGTCCGCCCAGGCGCCCGACTGGCGCATCAGCGGGATGGCCCGGCGCATCGCCTCGACATCGGGATCGCTGGTCGAGAGGGTCGAGATCGGCTTGCGCAGCCGGATCGTCTGGGCGGCCCCTACGGTCGGCGCGGCCGCGCCCGCCAGGAGACCGGCGGCGCCCATGCCCTGCAGTATCCTGCGGCGATCCAGCGTCATGATATCCCACCCCCTGATGCGGCATTCGCAGGCCAGAGCGTGGGGTTGTCAAACGCCGTCGCGTATAAGGGGAGCGTTCGAATGGCCGTCCCGGCGGTCGGCGCCCCGGACCCGCAGGTCGCGCGAAGGGGCCGTTGTCGGCCCGGGAAGGCGCCCAGATCAGGGGCTTTTGCTTCGCCGCTCACCACTTTGGGGAGTCATTCGCGTAACGAGGTTCTTTCTGCTCCGCTAGATTCCCCCGACGGTTGAAAGCGCCTTCGCGCCGTGTAACCTATGAATTAGGGTTAACACTCGTTGCATTGGGCCGGACCTGTGTCCGTGTCTCTCTGTTGGGCGACGCTAGACACCAGGGTCGAAGACCTTTTTGGGGGAGCTGAAGTGAAACGCAATCTTCTCGCCGGCATGATCGTACTCATCGCCACAGTCGGGACCGCCGGTATTGCCAGCGCTCGCGACCCCTACGGCCCGCCGCCGCCGCCGCCTCCGGGTGGTGGCTACGGTGGCGGTTCCTCGATCGACTGCCTCTGCACGCGCGCCGTGGTGTTCTACGGCCCGACCGCGCCCTGGGGCAACATCCGCGTCCGCGCGCCGGGCGTCCGCGTCTATGGCACGCCTGTCGTGGTGCCGACCGGCCGCATCGACATCCAGGGCCCGCCCGTCTACGTCGACGCGCCCCCGATCCACATCCAGGCGCCGCAGATCTATCTGCACCGTCCTGAAGTGTTCGTCCGTCCCTCGACCGTCACGGTCGCGCCGCCGGAAATCCACTTCACCGGTTGCGCCGAAGGCGAGCGCTGCGAGCCCGCCCCGCGTCCGTAAGGGACCGGAGCGACGGAGGAGCGATGCGCCGGCCATGCCGTCGCGTCGCTTCACTCGCGATCGATACGACTACAGATCGGCCGGGCTCACGCCCGGCCGAATTTGTTTGTGGCTGTGGCTCAGGCTTTGACGCGGCCCGGTTTCAGTTCGCGCAGAAGGTCCGGGCTTCGCGGGCCAGGGGCAGGTCGCCGGCGGCCAACGCGACCTTCACCGCTTCCTCGCACTTCTTCTCGCTGAGCAGGGTGGTGACCTGACCGCGCAGCGCGTCGCGTTTGGCCGCCTCTTCCTTCAGGCGTTTGGCCTCGCGCCGATCCCCCGGCAGGCACAACGACTTCCAGGTCGCCTCCGCGCAGCGGGCGATCAGCCGCGCCTGACGGGCGGCCTCGGCCTTGTCGACCTCGCTCGCCGGAGCCGGGACAGCCAGGGTCGGCGGTGTCGGAGAGATCGGGATCGTCTTGTCGGGCGACACAAGCAGGGTCACCGACGGCATGGCGTAGTGGCAGACCCAGCCGTTGGGCGTCATCTCGCAGGATTGCAGGGTGGCCTGCGCTTCCGGGGCGGCCGGTGCGTCGGCCAGCAGGGCCAACAACAGCAATAGCATGGCCTACCTCTCGATGATCTTCACGCCCCCTTGGAAACCATATCGCCGTTGTCCTGATCAGACCAAGGGATTCTCCTGTCGGGATCAGGCTTCGAGCCAGGACGGCTGTTCAACGGTGACCGCGCGGCCGTCGACGGTCAGGTCGGCGCCCTCGATCCGGTCCAGCCGCAGCAGCGCGATAGCCCGGCCGCCGGCGCCGGACTTCACCTGGCCGGCCCGCAGGTCTCCGGCCAGCACCTCCGCGCCGTAGGTCGGCGGCGGGCCGTCGAAGGTGATCGGCAGCATGCGGCTCTTGATCTGCCCCCGCCGTTTCATCCGGCTGGTCGTCTCCTGGCCGACGAAGCAGCCCTTGCGAAAATCGATCCCGTTCAGCAGGTCGAAGTTGGCCTCGATGGGGTAGGTGGCGTCGTCGCCGAAGTCGGCCGTTGCGGGGATGCCGAGGGTCAGGCGGTGCAGGTCGTAGGCGGCGGCGTCGCCGCGCACGCCGGGCGGCTGGGCGCCGTAGCCGCGGAAGCCGAGCGCGGGCAGGCGCGGATCGACCGCAAAGCCCTCCTCGGCCTGTCGCGTGCCCCAGAGGGCGACCACCGGCTCGCTGGCCGGCGTGAACTCGACCTTCGCCCGGAGCCGGTAGAGGGTCAGCCGCGCGATCAGGGCGTCGCGCCCGTCCGCAGGCACATCGAGCAGGCCGCTGTCGCCGCGGTCCTGGATGAACAGGTCGAACAGCAGCCGGCCCTGCGGCGAGAGCAGGGCGCCGAAGCGCAGTTCGCCCGGCGCCAGCGTTTCGACATCCTGTGTCAGCTGGCCCTGGAGAAAGCTGCGCCAGTCAGGGCCGGTGACCGCGATCAGGGCCCGGTCGCGGAGCAGGGCGTAGGTCGGTGCGTCACTCATGGACCCGATGTGGCCTTTCGCGCGCTGTAATGCCAGTGCTCGCCAGTCTAAGGTGCGGAAATGGCGGCAAAACCCTTCCCGATTCTCTTCATTGGTCCGACCCGTATCGGCGACGCTGTGCTGGCGTCCGGGCTGATCAAGAAGCTCGCCGACGAGGCGCCGGGCGCGCGGTTCACCATCGCGGTCGGCCCCGACGCCGCCCCGCTGTTCGCCGAGGTCCCGGGGCTCGACGCCCTGATCGTGATGGAGAAGAAGAAGCGCTCGGGCCACTGGTTCGCGCTGTGGAACCAGGTTCGCCACATGCGCTGGAGCCTGGTGATCGACATGCGCGGCTCGGCCACGGCGCGCTTTCTTCGCACCGACCGGCGGTCCGTTCACCGCAAGATCGTCGGCGAACCGGTGCACAAGGTCGTCGAGGCGGCGAGCCTGCTGACGCTCGAGGACGATCCGCCCGCGCCGTTCCTCTTCACGTCGGACGAGATCGAGACCCGCGCCGCCGAGCTGGTCGGCGAGGGCGGTCCGATCCTGGCCATGGGGCCGGCCGCCAACTGGCTGGGCAAGACCTGGCCGATCGAGCGCTTCGCCCGGGTGGCGATCGAGCTGCTCGACGCCGAAGGGCCGATGGCCGGCGGGCGGCTGATGGTGCTGGGCGGGCCCGGCGACACGCGCTACGTCGAGCCGCTTGTCCGCACCCTTCCGCGCGATCGCGTGATCGACCTGACCGGGCAGGTGGACCTGCTGACCGCCTATGCGGCGCTGAAAAAGGCGCGGCTGTTCGTCGGCAATGACTCCGGCCTGATGCACCTGGCCGCCGCCGCCGGCGCGCCGACGATCGGCCTGTTCGGCCCGTCCGACGACCGGCTCTATGCGCCCTGGGGGCCGAACGCCCGCGTCGTGCGCGGCCCGCGCACCTTCGAGCAGTTCAAGGACGTCGACCCGACCCTGACCCAGACCATCGGCCACATGATGGACCTGCCGGTCGACATGGTGGTCGAGGCGGCGCGGGCGTTGCTTGCGGAAACAGATGCGGCCCGCCCGTCGGGATGAGCGGAACTTCGAGATGACCAACACCTATGACCTGATCATCCGCGGCGGCGAGGTCGTCAGCCATGCCGGGCGCGGGATCGCCGACATCGGCATCCGGAACGGCAAGTTCGCCCATGTCGGCGACCTGTCGCAGGCCTCGGCCGGCGAAGTCATCAACGCGACCGGCCTGACCGTGCTGCCGGGCGTCATCGACAGCCAGGTGCACTTCCGCGAGCCGGGGCTGGAGTGGAAGGAAGACCTCGAGACGGGCGCCAACGCCGCCGTGCTGGGCGGGGTCACCGCCGTGTTCGAGATGCCCAACACCGAGCCGACCACCACCGACCCGGACGCACTGGCCGACAAGCTGGCGCGGGCGAGCGGGCGGATGAGCTGCGACCACGCCTTCTATGTCGGCGGCACGCACGAGAACGCGCGGTTCCTCGGCGAGCTGGAACGGCTGCCCGGTTGCTGCGGAATCAAGGTGTTCATGGGCGCCTCGACCGGCACCCTGCTGATCAAGGACGACGCCGGGGTCGAGGAGGTGCTCAAGCACATCAACCGCCGCGCCGCGTTCCACTCCGAGGACGAGTACAGGCTCGAGGACCGCCGGCCGCTGGCCCGCACGGGCGACTGGACCAGCCACCCCGAGGTGCGCGACGCCGAGAGCGCGATCCGCTCGACGCGGCGGCTGGTCGGCCTGGCGCGCAAGGTCGGCAAGCGTATCCACGTGCTGCATGTGACGACCGCCGAGGAGATGGAATTCCTCGCGCTGAACAAGGATGTCGCCAGCGTCGAGGTGACGCCGCAGCATCTGACGCTGGCCGGACCAGAGGCCTATGAGCGCCTGAAGGGCTACGCCCAGATGAACCCGCCGATCCGCGACGCGCACCACCGCGCGGCCCTGTGGGCGGGCCTGGCGACCGGCGTCGCCGACGTTCTGGGCTCGGACCACGCGCCGCACACAGCCGAAGAAAAGGCGCGGCCCTATCCGGCCTCGCCGTCTGGCATGCCGGGGGTCCAGACCCTGGTGCCGATCATGCTGACCCATGTGGCGGACGGAAAGCTGACGCTGGAACGGTTTGTCGACCTGACCAGCCATGGCCCCAACCGCATCTTCGGCCTGGCCGAAAAGGGCCGCATCGCCGAGGGCTTCGACGCCGACCTGACCATCGTCGACCTGAAGGCCCGCCGCACCATCCGCCACGCTGACCAGGCCAGCCGCGTCGGCTGGACCCCGTTCGACGGCTTCGAGGCGAAGGGCTGGCCCGTCGCCACCATCGTCCGCGGGATCACCGTCATGCGCGACGACGAGATCGTGACCCACGGCCAGGGCAAACCGGTGCGGTTCGGGGAGACGCTCTCTCACTAGTCCTCTCTGCGAAGCGGGGAGGGGGACCATGCGGAGCATGGTGGAGGGGCCGGCGCGAACGGGAGCGGCCCCATCCAGAATTCCGGACTTTCCGGTCAGTCCTGCGCAGCCCCCTCCACCGCCTCCGGCGGTCCCCCTCCCCAGCGAAGCTGGGGAGGATCGGATGCGTGTCGCCTCTCGACTTTTTTCTTCGGCCCCTGTCGAATTCCCTCCGCCCCGCCCGTCTCTGACCTGATGGCGCGAATGGCGCGCCGAAGGGAGACACCGATGCAGTACATGCTTCTGATCTACGAACCCGAGGCGGCCTATGCCGGCGCCGGGGAGGCGACCCTGATGGAGATCGTCGGCAAGCACATGGCGCTCTCGGCGACGATGCGTGAGCAGCAGGTGCTGGTCAGCGGGGATGGCCTTCAGGGTGTCGAGACCGCCACCACGGTGGTCACCGGCGGCGACGGCGCCCAGAGCCTGCACGACGGACCGTTCGCGGAAACGCGGGAGCAGCTGGGCGGCTACTACCTGATTGAAGTCGCCGATCTCGACGCGGCCCTGCATTGGGCGCGACAGGTGCCCGTCGTTCCCGGCGGAAAGGTCGAGGTCCGGCCGGTGATGATCTACTGAGCCGCGCGGACACAGGCGCGGCCATCCAGGCGGCGCGGGGACGGGTTGTCGCCGCGCTGGCCGCGCGGTTTCGCGACCTGGACCTTGCAGAGGACGCGTTTTCCGACGCCAGCCTGACGGCGCTGGCGGTGTGGCCCGCCGATCCGCCGCGCGACCCGGCCGCCTGGCTGTGGCGCGCGGCGCTGCGCAAGGCGCTGGACGCGTTTCGCCGGCGGCGCACCCGCGAGTCCGCCCTGCATGACGACCCGGAGCCCGAGCCCAGCCCTGAGGACCTCGCGATGCTGGCCGAGGCGCCGATTCCCGACGAACGCCTGCGGCTGATCTTCGTCTGCTGCCATCCGGCGCTGGCGCCGGAGAGCCGGGCCGCGCTGTCGCTGAAGGTGGTTTGCGGCCTGCCGACCGCGCGGCTGGCGCGGGCGTTTCTGGTCAGTGAGCCCGCCCTGCTGCAGCGGATCACCCGGGCCAAGGCCAAGATCGCCGGCGCCGGCGTGCCGTTCGAGATCCCCGCCCGGGCGGCCTGGCCGGAGCGGCTGGGGGCCGTGCTGGCGACGCTCGAGATCGCCTATGCGCAGGCCTATGAGGACGCGGCGCTGGCGGGAGACGCGGCGGACTTCGCGGACGAGGTGGTGCGGCTGTCGGGCCTGCTGGCCGAGCTGGTTCCGGACGATCCCGAGGTGCTGGCCCTGGCCGCGCTGGTGCGGTTCGCCGAGGCGCGACGGCCGGCGCGCCTCGACGACGGCGGCGCGATGGTTCCGGTCGGCGAACAGGACATGCGGCAATGGAACGCCGCGATGATCGCGCAGGGCGCCGGCCTCCTCGACCGCGCCGCGGACCTGAAAAAGACAGGTCCGTATCAAATGCTGGCGGCGATCCACGGGGCGCATCTGTCGCGGCGCGAGACCGGCGAGACGCCGTGGGCCGTGATCGTTGCGCTCTATGACGGCCTGCTGGCGATGCGGCCCGGCGCGGTGACGGCGGTGAACCGCGCGGTGGCGGTGGGCGCGGCCCAGGGGCCGGCGGCGGGCCTCGCCGCGCTGGCGGCCGTGCCGGCCGACCGGCGGCTGGAGGGCTGGCTGCCCTGGCAGGCCGCACGGGCGTGGCTCTGCGAGCAGGCGGGAGACGCGGAGGCGGCCCTCGCCGCCCTCGACGCCGCCCTGGCGCTCTCACCCCCGCCGGCCGAGCGGCTGTTCCTGGAGGGAGCGCGGCGGAGGCTGGGCTAGGAAATTCCTCTCCGCGAAGCGGGGAGGGGGACCAGCCGAAGGCTGGTGGAGGGGCGGCGCCAGTGCGAGCGGCCCAATTCTGAATTCCGGTGCTTCCGGACGATCCTGAGCCACCCCTCCACCATGCTCCGCATGGTCCGCCTCCCCGCTTCGCGGAGAGGATTGAACGCAGGACTTCGGCGCCCGATAACCGGCCCATGGATGACGCCTCACTCGCCACCGCACCGTTCCGTGACGCCCGCTATGCGCCGCGCCGGCTTGAGATCGAACGTCGCGAGGACGGGTCGCTCGTGCTGGCCAATCCGACGCCGTTCGGGACCGACTTCACCACCACGCTCGATGCGCTGGTCCACTGGGCGGCCCGGGCGCCGGAGCGGGTCTGGCTGGCCGAGCGGGCCGGGGAGGGGTGGCGGACGGTCGACTACGCCACGGCGCTGACCCAGGTCTCGGCCCTGGCCGGCGGCCTCAAGGGGCTGGGCCTGAAGCGCGGCGACTGCCTGCTGATCCTGGCGCGCAACACCGTCGACCATGCCCTGATCTGCTACGCGGCCATGGCGCTGGGCGTGGCGGTGGCGCCGGTGTCGCCGCAATACGGCCTGGCCGGCGCAGACCTGTCCCGTCTGGCCTATGCCTGCGGCGTACTGAGTCCGGACGCGGTCTACGCCGATGACGCCGCCGCCTTCGCGGGCGCGCTGGAGGCTGAGTTTCTGAAGGGCCTGCCCGTGGTGGCCAGCGCCAACCCCCGCGCCTCCGACATCACCCTCGACAGCCTGCTGACCTCGGCGCCGGCCGCCTTCGTCGCGCGGCCGGACGACACGGCCAAGCTGCTGCTGACCTCCGGCTCGACGGGCCGGCCCAAGGCGGTCATCGGCCTGCACCGCAACATCGCCATCAACGCCGCCCAGATCGCCGCCTGCTTCGACGACCCCGACCCGCCGGTGGTGGTCAACGCCGCGCCCTGGAGCCACAGCCTCGGCGCCAACGCCATCCTGCACATGGTCCTGCACCGGGGCGGGACGCTTTACATCGACGCCGGTCAGCCGACGGCCGCGCGGTTCGCCGAGACGATCCGCAACCTGTCGGAGGTTTCGCCGACCTATCACAACATGGTCCCGGCCGGCTGGGGGCTGTTCGCCAGCGCGCTGGAGAAGGACGACGCTCTGGCGCGGACCTTCTTCGCCCGGGTGCGCGTGCTGCAGTACGGCGGCGCCTCGATGGCCCAGAGCATCCTCGACCGGGTGCAGGCGGTGGCGATCCGCACCATCGGCGAGCGGGTGACGTTCGCCACCGGCTACGGCTCGACCGAGACCGGGCCGACGGCCTGCAACATCCACTGGCTGAACGCGCGGTCGGGCATGATCGGCCTGCCGGTGCCGGGCACGGCGGTGAAGCTGGTTCCGGCCGGCGAGAAGTTCGAGATCCGCGTGAAGGGCCCGCAGATCTCGCCGGGCTACCTGGGCGAGCCGCAACTGTCGGCGGAGGCGTTCGACGTCGAGGGCTTCTATCGCCTGGGCGACGCGGCGCGGGCGATCGATCCGGCCGATCCCGAGGCGGGCCTGATGTTCGACGGCCGGCTGGTGGAGAACTTCAAGCTGGCCAGCGGCACGTTCGTGGCGGCCGGCGCCCTGCGCGTGGCGGCGGTCTCGGCCATCGGCGGCGCGGCGCTGGACGCGGTGGTCTGCGGCGAGGGGCAGGAGGGCGTCGGCCTGATGCTGTTCCTCGACCCGTCCTTCAACGCCCGCCATCCGGACCCGGCGCAGGTGCGCGAGGCGATCCGAAGCGGGCTGGCGAAGATGAACGCGGCGGCGAAGGGCGGCGGCGGCAGGATCTGGCGTGCGCTGATCCTCGACGGCGCCCCGGACGCGGCCAGCGGCGAGCTGACCGACAAGGGCTACATCAACCAGGCCATGGCGCGCGACCGGCGGCCGGCGGAGGTGGCGCGGCTGTTTGCCGAGACGCCGGATGACGGGGTGATGGTGTTCTGAACGTCCTCACTGCTCCCCACCCTTGTGGGGAGCTGTCGCGCGGAGCGTGACTGAGGGGAGTCGGTGCACTGACTCCCCTCCACCGCCTCCGGCGGTCCCCCTCCCCAGCAAGCTGGGGAGGATCTCATTTCTCAGGCTTCAATGCCCGCACCACCCCCACACAGATCAGCAGCTGCCCGCCATAGTAGGGAACCCACACCGCCAGGCCGGTGAGGAAGCTGTCCAGCAGCGGGCCCATCTTGGCGAAGATCACCAGGTCGCTGATCAGGAACAGCAGCGCGCCGATCCCGACCGTGAAGCGCGGGAAGCGGCTCGTCCACGCGGTCGCCGCCATCAGCGAGAGACCCAGGCTATAGAACGCCACGCCCGGCGCGCCGGTGCGGTCGGCGGGCAGCATGAAGGCGATGAACACGGCAGCCGGGACCAGCAACAGGGCAAGCGCCTGCTGGCTGCGGCTCAGGGCCGGCCGCCGATTGCGCAGATAGAGCCCTATCGCCACGACGTGCCCGAGCAGGAAGGCCACAGCGCCGACGATGAACTGGATCCCCAGCAGCACGTCGCCGGCCGTCCCCAGCGCCATTACCGCCGCCAGCAGCCAGCCGTCGCGGTCGCGCGCCTTGAGCGCCGCATAGACGGCCAGCAGCCCGACGCCCGAGCCCTTCCAGGCCAGGCTGGCCGCCTGCGACAGGTCCATCGGCCAGCTGGCGATATAGCTGACGCCGCCGATGATCGAGGCGATCAGCGCCCAGCGGGCGGCCTTGTCGCGAAGTGTCATGGTCGTCTCCCCCGTCCCCGCCCCTGAATGCCCGGTTTCCCGCGCCGAAAAAAGCCCGGCCGGTCGGCGGGTCGCGGGTGAATTGGTCTGGATCAATCCCGGGCGCCGCCGTCACCGCTACCCTTTCGGTCAAACCTTTGGGGGAACGGGCATGGAAGACCTGATCGCCGAATTGCAGGCGGCGTTGGCGCCCGGCGGCGTGCTGACCGGCGCCGCGGCGGCTGAACGGCCGCGCGGCCCCTGGACGCGGCTGGGCGAACCGCTGGCGATCCTGCGGCCGGTCTCGACGCAGGAGGTGTCGACGATCCTGAAGCTGGTCAGCGCGGCCGGCGCGGCGGTGACGCCCTGGGGCGGCTGCACGGGCCTGGTCGACGGCTGCCTGGCCGATGGAACGCTGGCCCTGTCGCTGGAGCGGATGGCGGCGATCGAGAGCATCGACGCCACCGCCGGGACCATGACCGTGCAAGCCGGCTGCATCCTGCAGACCGCCTGCGAGGCGGCAGAGGCGGCGGGGTTGTTCCTGCCGCTCGACCTCGGCGCCCGGGGTTCGGCGACGATCGGCGGCAACATCTCGACCAACGCCGGCGGCAACCGGGTCCTGCGCTACGGCATGACCCGCGATCTGGTCATCGGGATCGAGGCGGTTCTGGCGGACGGGACCGTCATCTCGGCGATGCGGCCGCTGATGAAGAACAACACCGGCTACGACCTGCGGCAGCTGTTCATCGGCTCGGAGGGCACGCTGGGCATCGTCACCCGGGCGATCCTGCGGCTGCGGCCCGCGCCTGTCAGCCAGGACACCGCCTTCGTCGGCGTGGGCTCGTTCGACGGTGTGGCGCGGCTGCTGCGCCGGCTGGAACGGCGGCTGGGCGGCGCGATGTCGGCGTTCGAGGTGATGTGGTCTGATTTCCACGACCTGGTGACCAGCGCGCCCGCGCGGGGCCGGCCGCCGCTCGCCGGCCGCCATCCCTTCTACGTGCTGATCGAAAGTCTCGGCGGTGACGAGGCGGCGGACGCCGCGCGCTTCGAAGCCGCCCTGGCCGAGGCGCTCGAGGACGGCGACATCGAGGACGCGGCCATCGCCCGGTCCGGCGCCGAGCGCGCGGCGCTGTGGGCCCTGCGCGACGATGTCGGCCAGACGAGCCGCGACGGTCCGATCATCGCTTTCGACGTCAGCCTGCCGATCGCGACGATGGAGGCCTATGTCGACACGGTTCGCGCCGCCTGTGTCGCTCGCTGGCCGGACCTGACCCCGCCCTGGGTGTTCGGCCACCTCGGCGACGGCAACCTGCACATCCTGGCGCGGATCGCGCCGGGCGCCGACCTCGCGGACCGTCATGCGCTGGAGGAGATCGTCTACGGCCCGCTGCAGGCCATCGGCGGCTCGATCTCCGCCGAGCATGGAGTCGGCCTCGCCAAGCGCGACTGGTTGCCGCTGTCGCGATCGGCGGAGGAGATCGCGCTGATGGCCCGGCTGAAGCAGGCGCTCGATCCGGCGGGGGTGCTCAACCCCGGAAAAATCCTCGCGCCGCCGGCCCGCTGATGCACGCGCGGTTGGCGCGGCGCCCGAAATGTTGGATGGGAGACTGTCGCGACAGGAGAAGACCATGAACGGCGCCGACGCCCTGATCACCACCCTCGCCGACAACGGCGTGACCGCCTGTTTCGCCAATCCGGGCACCAGCGAGATGCAGTTCGTCTCGGCGCTGGACCGCGAGCCGCGCATGCGGTCGGTGCTGTGCCTGTTCGAGGGCGTGGCGACGGGGGCGGCGGACGGCTACGGCCGTATGGCGGGCAAGCCGGCCTGCACCCTGCTGCATCTGGGCGCCGGCTACGCCAACGGCGGGGCCAATCTGCACAACGCCCGGCGCGCGGGAACGCCGCTGGTCAACGTGATCGGCGAGCACGCCACCTATCACCGCCAGTACGATGCGCCGCTGAATTCCGACATCGCCGGCTGGGCCGCGCCCAACTCGCTGTGGGTCAAGTCGGCCGAGACGGCGGACGAAGTCGGGCCGCTGGCCGCCGAGGCGGTGCAGGCCAGCTTCGGCGCGCCGGGCGGCTGCGCCAGCCTGATCCTGCCGGCCGACAGCGCCTGGACCGAAACGGCCGTGACCGGCCCGGTGCTGACGCCGGCGCCCCGGCCTGTTCCGACGTCGGCCGACGTCGCCGCCATCGCCGCGCGGGTCAAGGCGGCGAAGAAGCCCGTGATCCTGATGGGCGGCACGGCCTGCCTCGAGGGCGGGGTGCGCCAGGCCGGGCGGATCACCGCCACCGGCGTACGGACCCTGGTCGACACCTTCGTCAGCCGCATCGCCCGCGGCGCCGGGCGGTTCGCCCCGGACAAGATGATGTATTTCGGCGAAATGGCGCTGGCCGATCTGGAGGGCGTCGACCTGATGGTGCTGGTCGAGACCGTCGAGCCGGTGGCCTTCTTCGCCTATCCCGACCGACCGAGCCTGCTGACGCCGGAGGGCTGCGAGCCGGTCAGCCTGTGTGGTCGCGAGGCGGACGGCATCGCCGCCCTGCAGGCCCTGGCCGATGCGCTGGGCGCCCCCGAGGCGGCGCCGGTCGAGCCGCTAAAGCTGCCGGACATGCCCGTCGGGGCGCAGAACCCCTACACCATCGGCGCCTCGCTGGCCCGACACATGCCCGACAACGCGATCATCAGCGATGACGCGGTGACCGCCGGCCTGCCGGTCTGGCAGTCAACAAAGACGGCCCGTCCGCACGACTGGCTGTGCCTGACCGGCGGCGCCATCGGCCAGGGGATCCCGCTGGCCATCGGCGCGGCCGTGGCCTGCCCCGATCGCAAGGTGCTGAGCCTGAACGGCGACGGCGCGGCCATGTACACGGTGCAGGGCCTGTGGACGATCGCCCGCGAGCAGCTGGACGTGACCGTGGTCGTGTTCGCCAACCACGCCTACCGGATCCTCAACATCGAGATGGGCCGCACCGGCGCCGGCAACCCCGGGCCGGCGGCGAAGAAGCTGCTGGATCTGGGCTCGCCGCGCATCGACTGGGTCAGCCTGGCGAGCGGCCTCGGCCTGCCGGCGGAGCGCTGCTCGACGGTGGAAGAGTTCGACGCAGCCATCGCGCGGGCGATGACGTCGAAGGGCCCGAGGTTTATCGAGGCGGCGCTCTAGGGCGAGGCCTGTATCAGGGCTCGTTCGCCCAGGCCCAGCCGGCGCGGATCTGGCCGAAGAAGACATCGCGGCCGCGCACGAGTTCCTGACGCGCCTGATCGCTGTCGCCGCTCATGCGGCGGTCGGCGTAGCGGCGTCGCGTCACCCCGCCGGCCTGGGCGAACGCTTCGTAGCTGCCTTCGTAGCGGCGCAGGGCGAAACGGGCGTCGCCGAGATTGGCGTAGGCGGTGATCATCCATTGCGGTGAGCCCCGGGTCTGTTCCCGCACCGTCGCGGTGTCGGTGATCGCGGCCAGCAGGGCCTCCTCCTCCTCAAGCCTGCCGAGGGCGCCCAGCAGCACAGCGAGGTTGTTCGCCGAGCTGAGCGTATCCGGATGGTCGGGCCCCAGCCCACGACTGCGGGCCGCCCAGACCTGCCGATGCAACGCCTCGGCGTCCTGCCGGCGACCGAGGGCGAACAGGGTCTCGGCGAGATTGTTCGCGGACGTCAGCGTGGTCGGGTGGTCCTCGCCAAGCACCCGGCGGCTCGTCGTCCAGACCTGGCGGTAGAGGGGCTCCGCCTCGGCTGTCCGCTCCAGGGCCTTGAGGATGAAGGCCAGGTTGTTGGCCGCGACCAGGGTGCTGGGATGCGCCTCGCCCAGGATCTTGCGCATGGCGGTCAGGGTTCGGCGCTGCAGGGCCTCGGCCTCCGCCAGACGGTCCAGTTCGCGCAGACTTTCAGCCAGGTTGTTGGCGGCGATGAGCGTCGCCGGGTGGTCCTCGCCGAGCGTCCTCCGGCGGACGGTCCACACCTGCTGATGCAGCGTCATGGCCTCGGCCGTTCGGCCCAGATCGCCGAGCGTGCCGGCGAGATTGCTCGCCGCGGTCAGCGTATCGGGATGCTCCTCGCCCAGCACGCGGCGACGCGCCGTCCAGACCGCGCGCTCAAGGCCCTCGGCCTCCGCCGTCCGGCCGAGCGCGCCCAGACTGAAGGCCAGGTTGCCGGCCGACGCCAGGGTGTCGGGGTGATCGTCGCCGAGCACCCGGCGGCTGATTGTCCAGACCTCGCGGTTCAGGCGCTCGGCCTCCGCCGCCCGACCCAGTTCGCCGAGGCTGAACGCGAGATTGCTCGCCGATCTCAATGTGTCGGGATGCGCCTCGCCCAGCGCACGCCGGCGCGCTTCCCAGACCTGCCGCTTCAGGACTTCGGCCTCGCCGAGGCGGCCCAGGGCGCCGAGACTGGAGGCGAGATTGCCGGCCGCGAGCAGCGTGTCGCGATGCTCTTCGCCCAGCGTCACGCGGCGGGCCGTCCATACCTTTCGATACAGATCTTCGGCCTCCGCAGGCCTGCCGAGGGCCAGCAGGTTGGACGCCAGATTGTTCGCCGAGGTCAGCGTGCGAGGATCGGTCTCGCCCATCACCCGCTTGCGAATGGTCCAGACCTGCCGGTTCAGGGCTTCCGCTTCAGCGATCCGGCCGAGCGCCTCCAGGGTGTTGGCAAGGTAGCCGGCGGCGGACAGGGTTTGCTGATGCTCGTCGCCGAGCGTGCGCCGTAGTTCGAGCCAGACCTTGCGCACGCCCGCCTCGGCGAGCTCGTACCGGCCCGCGTCATAGTCGGCGATCGCCTGGTTGGCCTGGGCCCTGAGGCTGGCGGTCTGAGCCGAGGTCGGAGCCGGTTGCGCCTGAACGTCCTGCCCGACATGACAGACGACGACGATCAGCAGCCCAAGCATCGCGCCGCGCAGACTCATGCCGACCGCCTCCATTCCGGGCGACGATCCTGCTGCGGCGCGGCCCGTGGCTCAACTGTCGATTTCTGAATGCCTTGCGCCGCCGGCCTGGCGACCAACGGCGCCGGAATCTCCGGACCGTCTGATCCCGTTCAGCCGTGAGTCGGGCTCGCGGCCGTCAGCCCGCTCCGGTCACGCGCCGCGCCGGCCGAGGTCCTCAACCTGCGCCAGCCATTTCGCCCGGCGATTAGGCGTATGCCCTTCGGAGCCGCCCAGCAGCGTCCGGCGCACCGGCCCGGCGCCGGCGACCAGCAGCAGGCCCTTCTCGAGACCCGCAAGACCGTGCCCGCCGAGGAGATAGCGGAAGACCGGCGTGGGCATCCCCATGGTGACGATTAGCCGGACCGACTTGCCGGTCAGCACGCTCGACAGGGCGGCCTGTGGCGAGCTCCAGGAGAAGCCATAGCGCAGAAGCTGTTCGAAGAAGCCCTTCAGCAGCGCCGGCGGCGAGCCGAACCAGATGGGGAAGACGAACACCAGATGCCGGGCGTGCTTTACGGCTTCCTGGGCGCGAGCCATGTCCTCGGTCACCTCGCCGGACTTGTAGTCCTTCAGCGACCGGATCAGCGGAAAATCGAGCGCGCCGACGTCGAGCGTCGCGACCTCGTAGCCCGCGGCCGTCGCGCCGCAGACGTAGGCCTGCGCCAGCGCGGCGCACAGGTGCTCCGATGACGGGTCCGGATGGCCGTTGATCACCAGGATGCGTTTTGCGGGCGCCATCAGGTCACCGCGCCCCGTCGGCGGCGTCGATGACGCGCGCGGCAGGGGCATTGGCGGCTGCGGAGACGGCGGCGACCTCGCCTGTGAGTCTCGTCATGGCGGTCGAATCCCTGGCGCCGCCGGGAAGGGCCGGCCCAATTGCCCGCATGATCGTCTGACCCGGGAGACCGGCGCCTTGATTTCGCTCAAGGCCGCCCTGCGGCGAGGGCCCATGCTGCAGGACTTGGAGATGGAGCCTGGGAGCCTTGATCAGGAGCGACAGCGAAGCGGAGTCGGCGGCCGGGTCCGGCCAGGCGGAGTTCCTGAAGGCCCGGCCGCTCGGTCTGGACAGCTTTCGCGAGAACGTCGTCGTCCTGGCCCGCTGCAGCCAGGTGCTGCGTCCCGAGCGCCTCCGCGGTTCGCGCAAGGTCGAGCTGCGGGCCGGAGATCGAACGCTGCTGGCCTCGACGATGATCGGTGACCCCGACCTGCTCCTTCCGGACGAGATCGGACTGCCCCAGCCGCTCTTCCGCCGCCTCGGCGTCCAGGCCGGCGACCTTGTCCAGGTGGCGCCCGCGCGTCCGCCGGCCAGCCTCGCGGCCATTCGGGCCAAGGTCGACGGCCTGGCGCTCGACGACGACTCCTTCGCGGCCGTCGCCCGCGATCTGGCCGCTCATCGATGGACCGATATGGAGGTTACGGCCTTCCTTGTCGCCTGCGCCCGTTTCATGTCTCCGGAGGAGACGCTCGGCCTCACGCGCGGGATGATCGCGGCGGGCTCGAGGCTCGACTGGGGCGGCCATCTTGTGGTGGACAAGCATTGCATCGGCGGCATTCCCGGAAACAGAACCTCGTTGATCGTCGCGCCGATCGTCGCCGCCCACGGGCTGACCATTCCAAAGACCTCGTCGCGGGCGATCACCTCGCCGGCGGGAACGGCCGATACGATGGAGGTCCTCGCCCGCGTGGATCTGTCCGAAGAGGAAATGCGGAAGGTCGTCGAAACCTGCGGCGGCTGCATCATCTGGGGCGGGCGGGTGAACCTGTCGCCGGCGGATGACGTGCTGATTTCCGTGGAACGCCCGCTTTCCATCGACACGCCAGAACAGATGGTCGCCTCGATCCTGTCGAAGAAGATCGCCGCGGGGGTCGGCCGACTGGTGCTCGACCTGCCCGTCGGACCGTCGGCCAAGCTGCGCGACAGCCGGGCCGCGCTGCGCCTGAAGAAGCTGTTCGAGTTCGTCGCCACCAATCTGGGCCTCGAGATCGAGGTGGTTTTCACTGACGGCGCCCAGCCGATCGGGCGCGGCGTGGGGCCGGTCCTGGAAGCCCGGGACGTCATGGCGGTCCTCGCAAACGCGCCCGGCGCACCGGAGGATCTCAGGGAAAAGGCCCTCCGACTGGCGGCCCGGGTGCTGGACGCCGATCCAGATTTGCCCGGCGGCAAGGCCGAGGCTCGCGCCCGGGACCTGCTGGAGTCGGGCGCCGCCCGCCGGACCATGGACGCCATCATCGAGGCCCAGGGTCCCTCTCCGCTGAGCGGCGTTCTGGGCGCGCTGCAGCATGAGGTCGTGGCGGAGGCGGCCGGTCATGTCACGGCGGTCGACTGCCTGCGCATCGCCGGCATCGCCAGGCTGGCAGGGGCGCCCACCGACGCGGGCGCCGGGATCGAGATCCTCCACCGCATCGGCGACAGGGTCGAGCGTGGAGATCCGCTCTACCGGATCTACGGCTCCGATCTCCCGGACTTCGGCTTCGCCGTCGAGGCGGCGGGCGTGGACGCCGGCTTCAGGATCGGCCGATCGTGACCCGCGCGGAGGTTCATGGCTTCGCCGGGGACGCCGCCGAGGTCGGGCGACTGGCCAGTCGCCTCGCTGTTCCCCAGGGCCTGGTCGATCTGCATGCGTTTCCGGACGGGGAGACCCTGCCGACAGTCCCGCTGACCAGCGCCGCGACGGTGATCCTCTACCGGTCGCTGCATCACGCCAACGACCGGCTCGTTTCGTTGCTGTTGGCGGCAGACGCCTACCGCCGCGCCGGCGTTGCGCGCCTTGTGCTGGTCGCGCCTTACCTCTGCTACCTGCGACAGGACGCGGTCTTCCGGCCGGGCCAGCCGCTCAGCCGCGACGTGGTGGGCCGCTGGCTGGGCGGGGCGTTCGATCGCATCATCACGGTGCAGGCCCACCTGCATCGCACGGCCGATCTGACGGACGTGTTCGGCGCGCGTTCCGAGAGCCTGAGCATCGCCGGCGATCTCGCGGTCCTGGCCGCCGGCGGCGACCGCCCGCTGATCGTCGGACCGGACATCGAGTCCTGGCCCCTGGCCGAAGACGCGGCGAACCGCCTCGGGACGGACTGGGTCGTCTTCGACAAGACGAGACTGGGTGATCGACAGGTGCGTCTCTCGCTGAAGGCCCCGGACAAGGTGGCCGGTCGCGCTGTCCTTCTTCTGGACGACGTCTGCTCGAGCGGCGGCACGATGGAACAGGCCATCACCCTGCTGCGGCAGGTCGGCGCAGCATCGGTGGATGTGGCGGTCGCCCACGCCCTGTTCGACTCCGACGTCGAGGCCCGCCTGCGCGCCGCCGGCGCCCGCCGGATCCTGTCCAGCGATTCCGTTCCCAATCCGACCAACGCGATGGAGCTGGCGGACGTTCTCGCCACCGCTCTTCGCGAGGAGATCACCGCGTGACCCCCTCCATCACCTTTCACGGCGCGGCTGGCTGCGTCACGGGCTTCTGCGCCGAGCTTCAGCTCGAGGGCGCGAGGATCCTCGTCGACTGCGGCATGTTTCAGGGTTCCAAGACGCTGAAGGCCCTCAACTACGGGGACTTTCCCTTCGATGCGGCGAGCATCGACGCGGTGCTGCTGACCCACGCCCATATCGACCACTCCGGCCTCCTGCCCAAGCTCATGCTGGCCGGCTTCCAGGGGCCGATCTTCAGCACCGCGGCCACTCGTGACCTCTGCGCCGTAATGCTGGCCGACGCCGGCGGCATCCAGGAGAGCGAGGTGCGCCACCTCAACCGGCGCAACGAGCAGCGCGGCCGTCCGACGATCGAACCGATCTATACCGAGCGCGATGCGAGAGAGGTCATGCGCCAGTTCGAGCGCGTGAAGCTCGGCGAAACGGTCGAGGTCGCGCCAGGGGTCAGCGCCGTCTACTGGGAAGCCGGCCACATCCTCGGCGCCGCGTCGATCGAGGTGACCGTGGCCGGCGAGGCCGGGCCGATGCGCCTGTTCTTCTCCGGCGATATCGGACCCGGCGGCAGCGAATTCGTTGGCGATCCCCAAGGGCCAGCCGGCATCGACCACCTGATCATTGAATCGACCTACGGCGACCGCGAGCGGATCGTCGTCGACGCGGCCACCCGCCGGAAGATGCTGGCGCGCGAGATGCACGACGCCCACGCCGCCGGCGGTCCGCTTCTGATCCCGGCCTTCGCCGTGGAACGCACCCAGGAGCTGCTGGCTGACCTGCTGGCCATTATGGACAGCGGCGAGGCGCCGGCCGGCGACATCTTCCTGGATTCGCCGATGGCGATCGAAGCGACCGAAGTGTTCCAGCAACGCGGCTGGAATCCGTCAGCCGGACGAAATCCGTTCGAGACGGTTCGGCCATCCGAACGCCTCCGCTTTCTCGACAAGCCCCAGGACAGCGACGGCCTGGACCGGCTCAAGGGCTGGCACATCATCCTGGCCGCCAGCGGCATGTGCGACGCGGGCCGCATCCGCAAACACCTCAAGCGTCTGCTGTGGCGCAAGGAGACGACCGTGCTGCTGTCCGGGTTCCAGGCCGTCGGCACCCTCGGACGGTTGCTGGCGGAGGGGGCGGAGCGGGTCACGATCCAGGGGGAGGAGATCCGGGTCCGGGCCGGCATCCGGATGCTCGACGTCTATTCCGGCCACGCCGACGGCCCCGGTCTTGAGGCCTGGGCCCTGGCGCGCAGGCCGATCGCTGGCTCGGTGTTCATGGCGCATGGCGAACCCGGCGCCGTGGAGGGCCTGCGCGAGCGGCTGGCGGCGGCGGGCTTCCCCGCCGATCAGCTGATTGCGCCGCGGCTCGATGAGTCGTTCCGCCTGCGCAAGGGTCGCGCCGAGGCGCAGGCGGGCGCGACGCCGCGAATGGCGCCTGAGGCGACCGCGAAGCTCGACTGGCACAACGCCCGCGCCCAGCTCCTTCTGAAGCTGGGTGAAGTCCTGGAACGGGCCCCCGACGACGCGGCGCGAGAGGCGCTGATCGCCCAGCTCCGCAGGGACCTCGGCGGCGGTCAGGTCGAGGCCGGTCCGGGCGCCGGAAGCGCCTGAACGGGCGCCGCCCGTCAGGGACCCCGCCGTCGCCCATCCCACGCCAATGACCATTCCAGTCGAGGAGTGGCCGCACGGGCGCATGGCAGGCGGGCCCGGTGTTTCACTCTGGTGCTCGACGGCGGACGCCCCCGATTTGGGCGCCCTGGGGCGAAGAGCAATCGCGCCGTTCGCTGCGCGAAGGCTCTCAGATTGGAGGGCCCCTCCTCAGTCTGAGCATAGTTTCCTATCAATAAGGTGCGCGCGTTTTCTCTATCATTATTATCAAATTTACCAACATAATGGTGCAAATTCACGGGGAATTGCGAGTCCGCTGGTCAATGGTCCGATGCAATCGCCACTGCAGAACCAATATACATTTATACCCAAATTGGGGTAGTCTACTTTCCCGTCCCGGTTTATCATTCTGCGGGTGTTTCTACTGAGAATTGTGGCTGGGATACAGTAAACGGCGTTCGTCGGTTTACTCTTTTCGAACCTTCTTTTCCGCATACGGCGCTCAATCAGAGGCAGGCGATCGTGTCGTCGGCGCTGCAGCGAAGCGGATGTCCATGCTCAAGAAACTGTTTCTCGCCGGGGCGACCATTGTCACCCTTCTCGTCGTGGCCGTGGTCGCGGGGACCGCGCTGTCGATGCGCGAGGTTCGCGTCGGGGGTCCGCGCTATGAACACATCGCGCAGGACAACGAGCTGATCGCCGACATCCTGCCGCCTCCGCTCTATATCGTGGAGGCCTACCTCGATGTCCTGCACATCGCTGAACAGCCGTCGAAGGTGCAGGAACTGCTGCCCGAAATCCGGCGGCACCACGCCGAATTCAACCAGCGCCAGGCCTATTGGAAGGCGTCCGGCCTCGACAGGTCGCTGGTCGAGATCATCGAAGGTCCGATCGCGTCGAGCGCGAACAGCTTCTTCAATATTGTCGACAACGAAGTGATCCCGGCGGCCGCGCGGGGCGATGAAGCCGCAGCCAGGGCGGCCTTCGCCCGCGCCGATGTCTTCTATCAGCAGCACGAGGCCGCCGTCGCTGAGCTCGTCAAGATCGCGTCGGCCCGCGAGGAGAAGTTCGAGGGGCAGGCGCTCAGCCTCAGCGACACGTCCATGATGGCCACGCTCCTCGGCGGGTTGATCATCGTCGCTCTCCTGGCGCTCGCGTCGGCGCTCATCCTGCGCCGGGTCTTCTCGCCGCTGGGCGAAATCACCGCGGCTATGGGTCAGCTGGCCGGTGGCAAGCTCGATATCGTCGTCCCCGACCGCGACCGCAAGGATGAGATCGGCGCCCTCGCCCGGGCGCTCGAGACCTTCCGCGAAAACGCTGTCGCGCTCGAAAGAGCGTCCGCCGAAACGCTGATCGGCCAGGAGCGGCTGGCGGCCGGCGCGGCGACCCAGCAGATGGTCGTGACCGAGACGGCCCGGGGCCTGGAGGCGCTGTCCGAAGGGCGGCTGACCTTCCGCATCGAGGCGGCCTTCCCGGACGAGTACGCAAAGCTGCGGACCGATTTCAACGTCGCCATGGACAAGCTCGAAGAAGCCATGGGCGTCATCGCCACCAACGCCCTGGCGATGCAGACCGGCGCCGGCGAAATCAGCATGGCGGCTGACGATCTCTCGCGGCGGACCGAGCAGCAGGCCGCGACCCTGGAAGAGACCGCAGCGGCGCTGGACCAGATTACCGCCACGGTGCGGCGCACCGCCGACGGCGCCCAGCGCGCCAGCGTCGTGGTGACTGAAGCCCGGCGCGATGCGGAGGCCAGCGGCGAGATCGTCCAGTCGGCCGTTTCCGCGATGGGCCAGATCGAGTCGTCCGCCAGCCAGATCAGTCAGATCATCGGCGTGATCGACGAGATCGCCTTCCAGACCAACCTGCTGGCCCTCAACGCCGGGGTCGAGGCGGCGCGCGCGGGCGACGCCGGCAAGGGCTTCGCCGTCGTGGCCTCCGAGGTTCGCGCCCTCGCCCAGCGTTCGGCGGGAGCCGCCAAGGAGATCAAGGCCCTGATCAGCGCCTCGACCAGTCAGGTGAAGGACGGCGTCAATCTGGTCGGCCGCACCGGCGAGGCGCTGTCGGCGATCGCCCAGAGCGTTTCCGAGATCAACAGCCTGATGCACGAGATCAGCGCCTCCGCGCAGGAGCAGGCGACGGCGCTGGGCCAGGTCAACACGGCCGTGCACCAGATGGACCAGACCACCCAACAGAACGCGGCCATGGTCGAGCAGTCGACCGCCGCCAGCCACAGCCTCAAGCAGGAGGCCATCGAGCTGACGCATCTGGTGGGCCGCTTCAAGACCGCCGGTGTGGCCCCCAGGATGGCTACCGCCGCCCCGGCGCCGGCCCATCGGCAAACCTCAGCCCCTGCCGGCAACATGGTGCGCCAGGCGCACTCGCGCATCGCCGATTTCGCCAACCGCTATGCCGCGCCCAAGCGCGTTGTGAACGGACCGTCGCAGGCGGATGACGGCTGGGAGGAGTTCTGATGCCGGAGCGGCTCGTCCTGCCGCCGCGTCTGGACCTTTCCACGCTCGGCGAGGTGTTCGGGGCGCTGCGTCAGGCCCGGGGGCGGGATGTGGAGCTCGACGCTTCACAGACGGACCGGATCGGAGGGCTGGGCGCCCAGCTGCTGGTCTCCGCCCTGCGCACCTGGAGCGATGACGGCCTGCGCCTGTCGCTCGTCAATCCGTCCGAAGGCCTGAAGGCGGGGCTCTCCCGGCTCGGGCTCGGCGACATCCTTGCCTTCCAACAGGAGCGACCGGCTTGAGCAAGCTTGTCCTGACCGTCGACGACTCCCGGACCATGCGCGACATGCTGAAGATGGCGCTCGACGGCGCCGGCTTTCGGGTCGTCCAGGCGGTCGATGGCCTGCATGGTCTGGAGGTCCTCGAGTCGCACGCGCCGGATGTCATCATCACCGACATCAACATGCCCAACCTGGACGGCTTCGGGTTCATCGAGGCTGTTCGCGGCGACACCCGGCGGCGCGCCACGCCCATCCTGGTCCTGACCACCGAGAGCGACGCCGAGAAGAAGCAGCGCGCCCGTGACGCGGGCGCTTCCGGCTGGATCGTCAAGCCCTTCGACCCGGTGAAGCTGGTCGACGCCGTCCGGCGCGTGGCCGCCTGAGGACTGTCGATGGATCCGATGGAGTCAATCAAGGTCACGTTCTTCCAGGAATGCGAGGAGTTGCTCGCAGACCTGGAGACGGGCCTGCTCGCCATGCAGGGCGGCGTGACCGACTCCGAGACGGTAAACGCCGTGTTCCGCGCGGTTCACTCCGTGAAGGGCGGCGCCGGGGCCTTCGGCATGGAGGCGCTCGTCCGGTTCGCCCACGTGTTCGAGACCACGCTTGATGCGGTCCGCCGGGGCGAGCTGTCGCCCGATTCCGCCGTCGTTTCCGTTCTGCTGCGCTCGGCGGACCGTCTGGCTGACCATGTGGCGGCGGCCCGGGCCGGCGACTCCTGCGTCGCCGACGACGGCGAGCTGGTCGAAGCCCTGGAAGGTCTGCTGGGGGCTCCGCTTCCGGATGAGGACGCCGAACCCGATGTCGTCTTCACCCCGCTGACTCTCTCGCTCGGCGGTGACGAGCCCATGGCCGCGCCGCTGGCCCTGACGCTCGATCTGCCCGCGGAAGCCCCGACTTCCTGGACCATCCGCTTTACGCCGCAGGCGGTGCTGTACCGGAACGGCAACGACCCCGTCCTGCTGTTGCGGGAGCTGGAGCGCCTTGGGACCCTCTCGGTCGAGGTCGACCGTTCGGCGGTTCCGTCTTTCGACAGCTTCGATGTCGAGGCCTCGTACCTGTCCTGGACGATCGGGCTTGAGGCTGCCTGCAGCGAATCCGACATCCGCGAGGCCTTCGAGTTCGTCGAGGGTCAGTGCGAGCTCGTGATCGAACGCAACGATCCGTGGCCGTCGGCTATTGCGGACGAAGCCCCCGGTGAGCCGGGCGACATGCCCTCGCTGGCGGACCTGCTCGCCCTGGCCGGGGCGCCCGCCGACGAGATCACGCCGCTCCGCGCGGCGGCCGATCCCGATCCTGCACCTCTGGTCCCGCTGGAACCCTCGAAGGCCGCTGAGGTCGAACCCGCCGCCGGTCGGACCGACGCACCACCCAAGGCGACCATCCGCGTTGATCTCGACCGCGTCGACCGGCTCATCGATCTGGTCGGCGAACTGGTGATCAACCAGGCGATGCTGGCCCAGAAGGTTATGGAGGCCGGGGCGTCGCAGACCGAGTCCGTCTCCCTCGCCCTGGACGATCTCGAGCTCCTGACCCGGGATATCCAGGACAGCGTGATGGCCATCCGCGCCCAGCCGGTGAAGTCCGTCTTCCAGCGCATGCCGCGCCTCGTGCGCGAGGTGGCGGCCATGACCGGCAAGTCGGTCCGCCTGGTCATGGACGGGGAGGGCACGGAGGTCGACAAGACGGTGATCGAGCGGCTGGCCGATCCCCTGACCCACATGATCCGCAACGCCATCGATCATGGCCTCGAGGATCCGGCCACTCGCCTGGCGTCGGGCAAGCCGGAAGAGGGCCTGATCCGCCTGTCGGCCCAGCATCGCTCCGGCCGGATCGTCATCGAGATTTCCGACGACGGGAAGGGTATCGACCGGGGTCGCGTCCGCGAGATCGCCGTCTCGCGCGGGCTGATCGACGCGGACGCCATCCTGTCCGAGGAAGAGACCGACAACCTGATTTTCGCGCCCGGCTTTTCGACCGCCGCGACCGTGTCGGACATTTCGGGCCGCGGCGTCGGCATGGACGTGGTCAAGCGCTCCATCCAGGCCCTGGGCGGGCGCATCACCATCACCTCGACCCCCGGGCGGGGATCGAAGTTCAGCCTGAGCCTCCCGCTTACGCTGGCTGTTCTGGACGGCATGGTCGTGACGGTCGGGGCCCAGACGCTGGTGGTCCCGATTAGCGTCATCGTCGAGACCCTGAGGCCGCGCGAGGGCGACATCCGGCCCCTTGGCCCGCACGGCCACGTGCTCGCGGTCCGCGGCAGCCATGTCCCCGTCATCGATGTGGCGACCACCCTCGGCTTCGCCGCGGCTCCCGCCGAGGAGCCGGGTGTTTCCCTGCTGGTGGAGAGCGAGTTCGGCGGTCTGGCCGCCCTGAATGTCGACGGCATCCAGGGGCAGCGCCAGGTGGTCATCAAGAGCCTCGAGCAGAACTACGCGCAGGTCCCGGGGATCGGCGCCGCAACCATCCTGGGCGACGGGCGCGTGGCGCTCATTGTCGATGTCGAGGCCCTCATTTCCATGCGGCGCCGGGCTCCCGCCCGTGTCGCCCCCTTCGCGCTGGCAAGCTGATCCAATGAACGCACCTTCCACCAATCGCCGCGAACTGATCGCCTTCCGCATCGCCGGCCAGCGGTTCTGTGTCGACATCCGCTCGGTGCGCGAGATCCGCGGGTGGGCCCAGGCGACCCCGCTGCCGCAGGCCCCGGCCTATGTTCAGGGCGTGATAAACCTGCGCGGGGCGGTCCTGCCGATCATCGACCTCGGCGCCCGGCTCGGGCTGGGCGCGACCGATGCCACGCCGCGGCATGTGATCATCGTCGCCCGCATCGGCGGCAAGACGGTCGGCCTGCTGGTGGAGTCGGTTTCCGACATTCTCAACCTGAACGAAGAGGACATCCAGCCGGCGCCCGACGTGGGCTGCGACGTTGTCCGCGGCTTCGTCTGCGGCCTCATCGCCGAGGAAGACGGCATGACCAGCCTGATCGCGCTGGACGGTATCCTGCCCGAAGCCCAGACGGCGGAAGCAGCCTGATGGCCGCTGCACTCGCCAGAGGCCGGGCTGACGAAATCGCCGTCGGCGGTGAATTCGCGCTGACCTGGCGTGACTTCAACACCGTGGCGCAGCTTCTGTTCGAGATGTCCGGAATCCGCCTGACGGAGGCGAAGGCCTCGCTGGTCTATTCCCGGCTGGCCAAGCGCGTCCGGGCGCTTCAGCTGAGCGACTTTTCGGCCTACTGCGACCACGTTCTGGGCGGCGCCGGCGCCGATGAGCGTCGTGAACTGCTCAATGCCCTGACGACCAATGTCACCGCCTTCTTCCGCGAGCCGCATCACTTCAGGGACCTCGCGGACGGCGAGGCGGAGAAGCTGCGGCAGGTCGCGACGTCCGGCGGACGGGTTCGTCTCTGGTCGGCCGGCTGCTCCGCGGGGCACGAACCCTATTCGGCGGCGATGGCGTTGCTGTCGGTGTTTCCGGACGCCGCCCGCTACGATGTGCGGATCCTGGCCACCGATATCGACACCCAGGTGATCCAGAGGGCCAGCGAGGGTCTCTACAGCGACGCCGACGTCGATCCCGTCCCGTCCGCCTTCAAGAGCCGCTGGCTGAACCGCGTCGAAGATGGCTGGTCCGTGGCGCGGGAGGTGCGCGAGCTGATCGCCTTCCGGCCCCTGAACCTGCTCGGCGACTGGCCGATGAAGGGGCGTTTCGACGTCATCTTCTGCCGCAACGTCGCCATCTACTTCGACGAGCCGACGCAGGCGGCCCTGTTCAGCCGGTTCCGCGACTCGCTCAACGACGGGGGCAGGCTCTACATCGGCCACTCCGAACGCGCGGACATCGCCGGACTGAAGCCCGACGGCCTGACCGCCTATCGCCGGGAGGGCCGCTGATGGCCGGACCCATCCGCGTTCTGGTGGTTGATGACTCGCCGACCATGCGCGCCCTTATCGCGCGCGAGCTCGGCGGCGCCGCTGATATTGTCGTGGTCGGCGAGGCGGGCGACCCGCTCGAGGCCCGTGAGGCGATCAAGGCGCTCAACCCCGATGTCGTGACGCTCGATATCGAGATGCCGAACATGAACGGCCTCGATTTCCTTGAGCGCCTGATGCGCTTGCGGCCAACCCCGGTGGTGATGGTCTCGACCCTGACCCAGAGGGGCGCGGACGCCACGCTGACCGCGCTGGAACTGGGCGCCGTCGATTGTGTCGGCAAGCCGGCCGGCGGCCGCGCCGGAGACTTCGGATCCCTCGTCGAGAAAGTTCGTGTCGCCGCGAGTGCGCGGTTGCGGTCGTCCGAGCGGACGCCGGCGGTCCGGGCCGCGCCCGACTATGCCGCCGACGCCGATGTGGTCGCCCTGGGCGCCTCGACGGGCGGGGTCGAGGCCCTGATGACCCTGCTCGGGGCGTTCCCGGCAAACTGTCCGCCGACCGTCGTCACCCAGCACATGCCGGCCAATTTCACCACCAGCTTCGCCGCGCGCCTGGACCGCTCCTGCGCCCCCGGCGTGAGCGAGGCGTTCGACGGCGCAGAGCTCCGCACCGGGCAGGTCTACCTGGCGCCCGGCGGCCTGACGCATCTGCGCCTGGTGCGCCTTGGCGGGCGGCTCATTTGCCGCCTTGAGGAGGGCGACACCGTCAGCGGACACCGACCGTCCGTGGACGCCCTGTTCTACTCGATCGCCCGGGCCGGCTTCCGCCGGGCCGTCGGGGCGATCCTGACCGGGATGGGCCGCGACGGCGCGCAAGGGCTGCTGGCGCTGCGCGAGGCCGGCGCCCGGACCTTCGGTCAGGATGAGGCCAGCTGCATCGTCTACGGCATGCCCCGGGCCGCGTACGAAATCGGGGCGATCGAAAACCAGCTCCCGCTTGAACAACTGGGCGGCGCGATCCTGCGCGCCGCCTCCCGACCGACCATGGAAGCCGCCTGATGCCCGCCGCCGCCGATATCCGCGCCCTCATCGTCGACGATCAGCAGACGATCCGCAGTCTCGTCCGCACCGGTCTGCGCGAGATCGGCGTGCAGGTCATCGAGGACGCCTTTGATGGCGAGGATGCGCTGGAGCACCTGCTCAAGGCGCGATTCAACCTGATCATCTCCGACTACAACATGCCGCGGCTGGACGGCCTGGGCCTGCTGCGCGCCGTGCGCGCCGCGCCGCAGTTTCGCAGCATCGGGTTTGTCATGCTGACCGGCCGGTCAGACGCAGAGCTCATCAAGCGCGCCCAGCAGTTCGGCGTGAACAACTATCTCGTGAAGCCGTTCACGGTCGCGTCGCTGCGGCAGAAGCTCGAAGACGTCTACGGAGCGCTGCATTGACGGCTGTCCTGGCGCCGGACCTGGTTCGCCGGCACGTCATTCAGGGAACGTTCGAGGCGACGGACGACTGCAACGTCGTTCTGTCGACTATCCTCGGCAGCTGCGTGGCGGCCTGCCTGCGCGACCCGTCGACCGGCGTGGGCGGGATGAACCACTTCCTCCTGCCCGAAGCGCCCGGGTCGGGCGCCGCGGACCGGCGCTACGGCGTCCAGGCGATGGAGCTGCTCATCAACCGTCTGCTGGCGATGGGCGCCGGCCGCCATCGCCTCGAGGCCAAGATCTTCGGCGGCGCCCGCATGACGGCGGGACTCGCCGATATCGGCGCACGGAACATCGCGTTCGCCCACCGCTTCCTTGCTGACGAACAGATCCCGATAATCAGCGAGAGCGTCGGCGGAGACCGCGCCCGCAAGATCAAGTACTGGCCCGCGCTCGGACGCGCGCAGCAACAGTTCGTCGCGCCGTCGAGCCGGCTGGAGGAAGTCGAGCGGCAGGCCACGGTTCAGGCCGTCGTGCCCGGCGACGTGGAGCTGTTCGGCTGATGGCCCGCAAGGACGTTCATCAGCTCCCGGCGGCGCTCGGGGCGCTTTCGGACGAACTCGGCCGTTGGGCCCAGGCCGCCCGCCGCATCGAGGATGGCCTGACCGGCGGTCGGCCGTCTCCGGCGGCCCTGCAGGAGATCGACGCCCTGCGTCAGCATCTGGAACAGTTGCAGCGCTACGTCGCCGGACTGTCCGACGCGGCGGAGGGGACCGTCTGCGTCGCCGCCGCGACGCAGGTGCTCAATCTGGACGCCCTCGCCCAACGTCTTCGCGGGGAGGCCGTCGCTGCGGCCCGCCCCGGCGACTGTGAGCTCTGGTGATGGCCGAATCCTTGCCGGAAGGCCGCCTGAACCTGACCGCCGTGAAGGCGCTGTGCGTGGACTCCAACTCCCAGGGTCTCGAAATCCTGACCCAGACGCTCACGGGCTTCGGGGTCGACAAGCTGGTCAGGGCCCATACGGCGGAAGAGGCGCGCAAGGCGCTTCGTCAGGAGCGCTTCGACATCGTCCTGGCCGATGCTCGGCTGAGCGACGAAAGCGGCTACGACCTTCTGCGCTGGCTGCGTCGCAGTTCGTTCGACCAGAACCGCTTTGTGCCGGTGATCCTGGTCACGGGTCATACGCGGGAAAGCCAGATTCAGGACGCCCGGGACTCTGGCGCCAATTTCGTTGTCGCCAAGCCGACCTCGCCGATCGTCCTGCTGCAGCGGATTCAGTGGGTGGCGCGCGGCGGCCGGATGTTTGTGGAGTCCGACAACTTCGTCGGTCCCGACCGGCGCTTCAAACACGAAGGCCTGCCCAACGGTGTCGGACGCCGGGCGTCTGACGCGGTTGAAGCGCTGGGCGACGCCTCTGAATCAAACCTGACCCAATCGGAGATCGACACCGTGTTCCGACCCCAGCGCGTGAGTCTCTGATGGCTGTCACGTTTCACAAGGTGAAGACGTCGCTCGAGACGAAGATCCGCAAGGCGGGCGGCAAGTCCATCGCCAGCGCGGTCACCGACGCCCGCGAGAACCTCGCGGGCCTGGCCGATACCCATCTTGCCCTGATGGCCGAGCGGCTCGACGCGCTTGTGGCGCTTGTAGAGCCCTACAGCGACCGGCCGACCGATGACGGCCTCGACCAGATCCACGGCATCGCCGACGAATGTATGGGCTATTGCGCGGGGGTGGAGCGGACCGGACTGTCCGAGTGCTTCCTGAAGATCTGCCAGCTCGCCGACGCCGTCTCCCTGAGCACGCTCTGGCTGCCGCGTTGCTTTGAGCCGCTTGTGAACATGACACGCCTCTCGCTCGCCGGGGTGCTCGACAACCGGCAGATCGAGGTGCTGAGCGGCGAGATCAACCGCTGCATTGATCGCCTGTCAGCCGCCCGGAAACAGCCCGGGCGCAGTCAATAAAATGAACCTGTTCATTTAATGTGGATCCTGTTAGCCTTGGTCTCCAACTCAGGGAGAAGACCATGGCTGGCGGCGAGATTATCGATCGGGCGTTCGCGGCGAAGTTCCTTGTCGCGGCAGACGCCCCGCTCGACTACGGCGTCTATCTGCTCTTCCACGAATGGTGGGCCGAAGCGCCGCAGAATGCGATCGACGCCTACAGCCGGGAGCTGGCGTCGATTCCGGAGGCCGCGCCTCTGCTCGCCAGCCGCTTCATCTCCGAGCCGCTGTCGCTGGAGCGCCTCGCGGACTGCGCGCCGGGCACCCTCGGGCACGCCTACAGGCGCTTCATCCTCGACAACAAGCTGGAACAGAACCTCGGCCGCAACTACCGGAAATTCAACGAGGAACTGACGAGTTCGGGCAAGCTGGACCGCCTGCCGCCGGACCTCAGCTACATGATGGTCCGCGGGTTCCAGATCCACGACTTCCTGCACGTTCTGACAGGCTACGAGGCGACCAACTGGGGCGAGCTGGCCCTGGCGGCCTTCTATCTCGCGCAGCTCCGCTTTCCCTATCACGCCATGCGGGTGGCGGTGACCGCCGCGCACATGGCCTTCGTGAGGCCGGGGCTCATCGTCGACGCCATGGACGCCTTCGTCGACGGCTGGAGCTACGGGCGCAGCGCGCGCAACCTCAACTTCGAACGCTGGGAAGACGAGCTGGACACCCCGCTCGACGTCCTGCGGACGCGAATGAACTTGAACCGGAGCAGCCTCGCCGCCTAAGGCAGGCCATGGCCCGGAAACCCGCGACCGATGCTCAACGGCAGGCCGCGCGCCGCACGCTTCAGAAGGCGGCGGCCGGCCTCTACGCCGAAGCCGGAGCGGCAGGAGTTTCGGCGCGCGCCATAGCCCAGCGGGCCGGGGTCAGCGTCGGAACGATCTACGCCTATTTCGGAAGCCTGCAGGGCCTGATGCAGTCCCTGTGGAGGGAGCCCGTCGAGGTCATCAACCAACAGCTGGCCGAGCTGGCCGCCGGGATCGAAGATCCTGTCGGTCGGCTGCGGGCCCTGCTGAACGCCTACGTCGAGGTGGCCCTGAAACGGCCCGAACTGTTCCGCGGCGCGTTTCTCTTCGTTCGTCCTGAAACCCTGCCGAAGCCGGAGCGCGAACCGCTGGAAGGCACGCCGTTCGCGGCCTTGCTGGCCTCGGCGATCCGGGAAGGCCAGGCCCGGGGGATCATGCGGGACGGCGCTCCCGGGGAACTGGCGCAGATGGCCTGGGCCGGCGTCCATGGTTGCCTGGCGTTGCCGGTCAATTTCGACCGCCTGGACTTCGCGGAGCCGTCCACGCTTGCATCGCAGATGATCGATATCCTGATCGTTGACCTCACGGCGTCGACGAAACGGGCGGAGCAGGCGCCGTCAGGCGAAGGCTAGCCCGTCTCCGTGAAGGGGGATTCAGCGCGCGACCGGGTGGCGGAGGGCTGAGCCGCCTCTGAACTGGTCTCCGATCACCCGCCTGTTCGCCGTCGACGCCTGTCGGCGGCCGCGGCGTGCGTGCTTTGCATTGCGGACCCGGCGGTGATCGAGATGTCGGAAGGTCTTGCCTCCCGAGGGGCATTGCAGGAGTGGTGGACGAGGCGTCAGCCTTGGGCCAACACGAGCGACTGGACACGACCATGACCGATCAAGCCTCGCCCCCGGGCATCCGGCCCGGGCCGCTCGCGGGGGTCCGGGTTATCGACCTGACCCAGTTCATCCTGGGCCCCTACGCCACGCAGACCCTGGGCGATCTGGGCGCGGACATCATCAAGGTCGAGGAGCCCTCGGGCGATCGCCAGCGCAATTCTGGCAAGGCTCCGAACTCGAAGGAGATGGGGCCGGGCTATGTGGCCTTCAATCGCAACAAGCGGTCGGTCGGCCTCGATCTGAAAACGGACGAGGGGCGCGAGACCCTTCGCAAGCTGGTGGCGACGGGCGACGTCTTTATCCACAACATGCGCCCCGCCGCCGTGGCCCGGCTGGGCTTTTCCTATGAGCAGGTCGCGGCCATCAAGCCTGACATCGTCTACGTCGAGGCGATGGGCTACGACGAGGCGGGCCCCTACGCCGGATTGCAGGCGTTCGATGACCTCATCCAGTCGGCCAGCGGCGCCTGTGGTCTTGGGCAACTGGTGGATCCGGAGACCGAGCTGCGGCCCCTGCCGTCGTTCCTGGCCGACAAGACCTGTGGCCTCTTCGCCGTGATCGCCACGATGGCCGCCCTGCGCCACAAGGAGCAGACCGGCGAAGGTCAGTATGTGGCGGTGCCTATGCTGGAGACCTTCACGGGCTTCCTGATGGCCGAGCATCTCTACGGTGAGACCTTCATCCCGCCGACCAGCAGCTTTGGCTTCACCACCGCGGTCACGCCCCATCGCAAGCCGATGAAGACGAAGGACGGCTATCTGACAGTCATGCCGGCGAATGCCGGCCAGTCAGCGAAGTTCATGGAACTGGGCGGCCTGCCAGGCGCCTACGAGAGTGAGCGTTTCACCTCAAAGACCAGCGGCAAGGAAAAGGTCGCGGAATACTACGCCATGATGGGCGAGGCGGCCGCCAGCCATACGACCGACGAATGGATGGCGCTGGGCGCCGCCAATTCCATCCCGGTCATGCGGGCGAACACGCCGACGATGATCTTCGAGGACGCCCAGCTCAGCCAGACCCTGTTCGAGAACCGGACGCTGGAGGGCGAGGGGACCTATCGGGCGATGAAACCCGGTCTGCGGTTCTCGAAGACCCCGGCCGCCATCCTGCGCGATCCGCCCCGGATTGGTCAGGATACGGACGACGTTCTGGCTGAACTCGCGGACTGGCCGGTGACCGCCAAACCCTGACCGCTGCGGCTACATGAAGTTGCGCGTGTGCATATCGGCGAGACGCTGCGCCTCGACCGGCCCGAAGCCCAGCCGCAAGAGGCGCGCCTTTCGCCCGGCGGCCATATCCAGCTTGAGCTGCTGCACGGCCGCATGACCCCGCGCCACGGCGCTCGGGGTCAGGTCGCCGGCGGCCAGGAGAACGAGGGAGTCGAACACCTCTTCGTTCAGCCCGGCCGTAGGGGCCAGCTCCTCGTGCCGCTGCTCGACCGCATTCTGAAGGCGGGCCTGATAGTCAGGCTGGGCAGCCAGCCGATGTTCCAGATGGGCCATGGCGAAGGCGACGTGTCGGGCTTCGTCCCGGGCGGCGAGTCTGCAGATCTGGCCCGTCACGGGGTCAGGCGCATGGGCGTGCAGGAAGTTCAGCAGCGTGATGAAGCTGCCTTCGCCGAGGACCGAGAGCAGAAAGGTCGCCGATGAGAAGTCCGGCGCCCGCAAGAGGGTGTCCAGCGATGCCTGTCCGCCGGCGGTGGACAGCATCGGCTCATGCCCCCGCAGGCCAAGACGCCGGGTGAAGACCTCGATGTGCCGCGCCTCGTCGGCGCACTGCAGGGCCAGAAACTGCTGCACTTCGCGGAAGTGCGGATGGACCTGGCCCAGATGCCGGGCCGGGACCACCAGCGCGGCGTTCTCGTTCTCGACCAGGTAGGTCATGACCTGAACCACTGCCGCCTCGATGGCGGGGTGCAGGTCGAACGGCGCGTCCCAGTCTATTGCCGTCTGCGGGTCCCACTGCCCGGCGGCGGCCTGTCGGTAGAGCTCCCCGGCCGTCGTGGCCCAGAGATCATCGCGCCGGCTCAGGCTAAAGCCGATGGACGGCCCGCCCGCCTCCACGGTCGCGCCACGGGCGGCCAGGCCCCAGGCCGGGTCGGCGTGCTCGGCCGGCAGTTCATCGTCCGCCAGCCGGGAATGGCCACTGCCAAGTGCGTCTCGCCAGCGGCCCTCGGCCCAGGAGCTGCGCGTCAGAACCGCTTCGATATCGCCGCTCGCCAGGCGACGGGTTTCCACGTCATGACCCTCCTGCCGGCACCAGGCGGTCAGGTGCAGGTCCCACCCTGGCGGTCCCCCGCGCACACGCAGACTCTCTCCGGCGGACAACGCCGCCAGGGCGCGCCGGACGAGCAGCAGGCCGCCTTCGTCCAGGCCGAGCCCTTCAATATCGATAGTCGGCACGGAGAATGCTTCCATCGCGGCCGTAGAAGCCCTGCTCGTCCACCGCCTCGGCCAGGGCCGGATAGAACTCGGTGCGCCCCGGCTTCCACTTCTTCAGGCCTTCCAGCTCCAGCAGGGGGCGCACCTGTGGATCGTCCCACTGCATGGACAGCAGCAGCGCGACGAACCGGTCGATGGCGTCCCGCGGTGCGTCCGGGCTGGTCGTGAAGTTGCAGTGATCATAGGGCTCGGTGCGCTCAATGATGCGCGTCGCGCCCGATGGCAGCGTGCCGTCCAGGCCAAAGCCCAGGTGGTTGCCGTCGATCATGCAGCAGGCGTCCACCTCGCCGGCCATCAGGGCCTTCGCGGCGTCGCGCTCCCCGCCGATGTGGTCGCCGTGCTTGCCGGACAGCACGTCGAAGCGGCGCACGGTGAAGTCCTCCCCGCCGACCAGCCCGGCCCGCCGCAGGTGATGCAAGGGCAGGAGCGTGGCCTGGGGCGAGTCAATCGCACCCACGCCCAGCGTCAGGCCGCGCAGGTCGGCGGCGCACTGCAGCGGGCCGTCGGCGCGGACAACGATGACCGAACGCAGATTGCAGTCGGTGTTGCGCATCGCCACGGCCTGCACCGACTGACCGCGGCTGCGCGCGATCCGGTCCGCCCGCACCCACGCCAGCGGCGAGTTCCACGCCAGGTGCAGAGTCCCGTCGAACTGCGCCTCCACCTGGGCCTCGTAGTTGGAGTAGAGGACGTAGTCGAAGGCGAAACCCTGCTGGCCGAACCAGGCTTTGAAACCCTCCCAGATGGTGACCACCTTGGGGGCGTAGGCGACGGCGCCCATGATCAGCGTCGGTGCGGTCAACGGAGCTTCCCTGATACGGGGTTGGGGGGCGGAGCCGCCCTTTCGACGCGGCTATAGCACGGCGGATCAATCCCCGGCGTTGGACTTCGCGGTCGGGACGGCACCGGGATGATCGCCTCACGCCGTTTCTCTGAAAGGCGCCAGCCCGCTGGTGTGCGGTCCAGGCTGCTAGGACGACCGCCCCGCAATCTCGGCGAGCCGCGCCAGATTCGCTTCGTGCCGCTCACGGGTGATGCGGAAGAACGCCATGGCGCCGATGGCCGCGAGGTAGGTGAGCGCCAGGGCCGGGATGTAGACGAGGCCGAGGTTGCGGACGACCTGCTCGCTGACTTCGCCGGGCTGGGCGTGGTCGGGGAAGCCGATCGCCAGCAGGACCATGCTCGAGGCGAAGATCCCCACGCCCGAGACGGCTTTGGCGACAAAGATGCTGGCGGCGAAGAACAGGCCTTCCGACCGGCGTCCGTTGCGCAGTTCGGTCTCCTCGACCACGTCAGCGATCATCGAGGAATGCAGCACGGCGGCGATGCTGGCGAAGGTCACCGAGATCATCGCCTGCACGAACAGGATCGGCAGCAGCGCCGGATGTCCATTGTCCGGGAACAGTCCCAGCAGGCGCAGGACGATGGGGGCGACGCCGATCGTGAAGGCCAGGGTCTTGGCCAGGATGGCCGCGTTTCGCTTGCCCAGCCAACGTGACATGGGCGTCGCCAGCATCACCGCCGCCGCGGACGAAATAAACTGGGCGAAGACGAAGAACGAGATCTGGGTCGCCGTCAGACCCCAGAAGAAGGTGTTGAAGTAGAGGTTCAGCGCGACCGACAGACCATAACCCATGGCGTTGAAGATCCCGGCCATCAGCAGAGGCAGGAAGGTCAGGTCGGTGATCGAGCTGACCATCTCCTTCAGTGTCTGCCAGACACTGACCTTGCGGACGTCCGGCGTGCGCAGGAAGGGGATCTGGCGGTGGGTGCCGATCGCCGAAGCGAGGATCACCACGAACATGACCACGGCTGAAACCAGCCCGTAGGTCGAATAGCCCGCCGGGTTGAGCTGTGCGACCGGATGGGTCTCGTCGGCCTTCAGGAACACCCGGAAGGTCAGCAGCGTCATGATCAGCGCGCCGTACCAGATGAACAGGGCCCGGAACGCCAGCAGGTTCGTGCGGCCGTGGTAGTCGGTCGTCAGCTCGGGGGCGAGCGCGGCGCTGGGGATCTCGAACAGCGCCAGGAACGTCCGGATCAGCACCGCCACAACGATGAGGTAGACGAACAGGGCCTCGTGCGACCAGCCCAGCGGCGGATTCCAGATCAGCAGATAGCTGAGCGCGATCGGCAGGGCCGAGGCGTACATAAACGGGTGCCGCCGTCCCCAGCGGGAGCGGAAGTTGTCCGACATCTGCCCGATGATCGGGTCGATCATCGCGTCGATCACCAGCGCGATCATGACGGCCAGGCCGACCGTCGCGGCCGGCAGTCCCACCACCTGATTGTAGAAAATCAGCAGCAGATACGAAAAGCCGTTGTCCTTCAGACCAAGCGCGACGCCGCCCAGACCGTAGAAGTAACGGGTCGAGCGCTTGAGCGGCGGCGCGGTGGTGACGGCGACAGAGTCGGACATGGGCATTCCTGGCGACGCCGCCTCACCGGACCGGAGGCGGCGTCGTACGCTGGTGGAGAGGGTCAGGGCGCCTTGCGGCCGTAGGTGATCAGGCCGGCGGGGTTGAGGTGCGTGTTCGGCGGATACTTCCGCAACGCCTCTTCATTGGGCTCGGTGCCCCAGCCGGGCCGGTCGGAGATGACGATGTGGCCGTCCTGGATGTCCGGCGCGTGGGTGAACAGCTCGTCGTCCCAGGCCAGCCGGTCGATGTCGGTTTCCATGATCCGCAGGTTGGGCGTGGCGGCGGCGAACTGCGCGTTCATCATCGTCGCCAGATGGCCATAGAAGTTGTGCGGCGCGACGTTGACGTCGTGGGCGTCGGCCATGGCGGCGATCTTCATCGACTGCCAGGCGCCGTTCCACAGCAGGTCGATGATGGCCACGTCCATCGCCTGTTCGGCGAAGAACGGGTTGAACGCCGCCGGCCCGACCAGCGTCTCGCAGGAGGCGATAGGGTGTTTGCTCTGCTCGCGGATGTAGGCGAGCGCCTTTGGATTGAGCGTGTCCAGCTCGATCCAGAACAGGTCCATGTCGGCCAGCGACCGCACCAGGCTGAGGTAGCCCTCGGTTCGGGTGTTGAAGTTCAGGTCGATCAGGATGTCGACGTCGGGCCCCGCGCCGTCGCGCAGCGCCTCGAGGTGCTCGCGGAAGCCGTGCAGCAGACGGCGGTCGACATTGAGGCCCGGCTCGAACGGCACGCCGAAGCCGGTCGCCCAGCCGCGCGGCTTGCGATCGACGTAGGTGTAGACGTTGGTCTTCAGCGCCTTGAAGCCCCTGTCACGCACTTCCCGGCCGAGCGACACGACATCGTCGATCGTCTCGATTTCGGGCTGGTAGTAGGGTTTGCGGCTGATCCGCCAGGTCGTGCAGTGAGACCAGTACAGGGGCACCCGGTCGCGGATCTTGCCGCCCAGAAGCTGCGCGCAGGAGACGCCGAGCGTCTTGCCCTTGGCGTCGAGCAGGGCGTTCTCGATCGCTCCCATCGCCTGGCCGATGAGGCCGCCGAGCGCGGGCCGCATGGCGCTCTGCAGCAGGGCGAAGATACGCTCGTGATCCATCACGCCGAGGCCGATCAGGCGCGGCTTCACCTGTTCGATGATCGAGGCGATGCCCGGGTTGCCGAATCCTTCGTCGTATTCGGACCAGCCGACGACGCCTTCGTCGGTGCTGATCTTGACGAAGGTGTAGTTCCGCCAGCCTGCGTCGCAGGCCAGGGTCTCGATGTTGGTGATCTTCGGGTTGGCGGGC
The DNA here is from genome assembly GCF_058783025.1 of Caulobacter sp. FW305-C-30-S16. Classification (NCBI taxonomy): domain Bacteria; kingdom Pseudomonadati; phylum Pseudomonadota; class Alphaproteobacteria; order Caulobacterales; family Caulobacteraceae; genus Caulobacter; species Caulobacter sp. FW305-C-30-S16. The sequence goes on from NZ_JBYSYH010000002.1 coordinate 204,770, forward strand.
ATGGCGTTTCCTTGAGGGGTCAGGCGCAGTCGGCGAGGACGAGGTCCGCGCCCTTTTCGCCGATCATGGTGGCGGCGGCGGCGGTGTTGCCGGAGACGATCAGTGGCATGATCGAGGCGTCGATCACCCGCAGGCCGAGCAGGCCGTGAACCTTGAGTGTCGGATCGACCACCGAGGTCTTCGGGTCGACGCCCATCATGCAGGTGCTGGTCGGGTGGTAGGTCGTGCGGCCGGTGTTGCGGGCCCAGGCTTCGAGCTGGTCGTCGGTCGGCGGATTTCCGACGTCATAGACCGGGGCGATGATGGCGTCGGCCAGCGGCCCGGTTCGGGCGATGGTGTCGATGATCCGCAGGCTGTCGACCATCACCCGTACGTCGCCGGGCGTGCTCAGGTAGTTGCGGTAGATCACCGGCGGCGCCTCGGGGTCGGCCGAGCGAATCTTGATCTGGCCGCGGCTTTCCGGTCGGCAGGGGCTGGCGTTCATGGTCATGCCGCTGAACGGGTGGGGATGGAGCGACTTGGGCGGCGTTCCGTCCGGAGAGGCGCCGAAGCTGAGCGGGTAGAAGTAGAGCTGGGTGTCGGGCCGGGTCTCTTCGGGCCGGGTCCGCACGAAGGCGCCGCCCTGGTTGATGCCCAGTCCCAGCGGGCCCGTCTTGGTCAGCACCCACTGAATGCCGGCCATGATCTGGCGAAGGCGCGTGTTGTACCGGTCGTTCAGGGTCGGCAGCCGGGTCTTGTAGGAGAAGCCGGTGAAGACGTGGTCCTGCAGGTTCTCGCCGACGGCGGGACTGTCGTGCACGACCTCGATGCCGTGTAGCTGCAGCAGGGCGCCGGGGCCGACGCCGGAGTGTTGCAGCAGCATCGGCGAGTTCACCGACCCTGCCGCGACCAGCACCTCGCGGCGGCAACGCGCGGTCACGACCTTGCCCTTGCGACGGTACTCGATCCCGACCGCCCGCTTGCCTTCGAACAGGATCCGGTTGGCGTGGGCGTGGGTGACGACGGTCAGATTGCGACGGCCCGTCGCCGGGTCGAGGAAGGCGCGGGCGGTGTTGGTCCGGCGGCCGTTGCGGATGCTGAACTGGTAGAGGCCGACACCCTCCTGTTCGGGGCCGTTGAAGTCGGGGTTGTCGCGATAGCCGAGCGACCGCGCGCTCTGCATCGCCAGATCCACGACCGGGGATTGCCGGCCCTTGATGCTCGAGATCTTCCACGGGCCGCCGACGGCGTGCTCCCGGGACTCGCCGAGGTCGTTGTCCTCGGACCTGCGGAAATAGGGCAGGACGTCCTCGTAGCCCCAGCCGGTGTTGCCCAGCTTCGCCCAGTCGTCGAAGTCTTCCTTTTGACCCCGGATATAGACCATGCCGTTGATCGAGCTGGAGCCGCCGAGGACCCGGCCGCGCGGCCAGAAGTCGGTCCGGCCGCCCAGCTGCTGATCCGGCTCGGCGACGTAGCACCAGTTGACCTTCGGATCGTAGAAGACGTGGCCAAGGCCGGCGGGCATGTCGACCATCAGCCGCTTGTGCGACCCGCCGGCCTCCAGCAGCAGCACCCGATGCTTGCCGTCGGCGGTCAGGCGATCAGCCAGAACGCATCCCGCTGAACCGGCGCCGACAATGATGAAATCGAATTCGTCTGACATGGCTCTTTGGTCTTCGCGCATCGGGGAACGGCCGGGGGCCGCGGTGTGAGGGTTGGAGGGCGGGATCAGACGGGGCGTTCGCCGACGAGGGTCGTGCGATGCAACACGCGGCGATGGCCGTCGTAGCCGCCTGTCGCATGGTGGAGGACGCAGCGGTTGTCCCAGAGGGTCAGGGTGTCCGGCGCCCAACTGTGGCGGATGACGAACCGGTCCTCGGTCATGTGGGCGAACAGGCGGGCCAGCAGGGGGCCGCTCTCGGCGGGGTCCATGCCCTCGATCCCGACCGTGTACCCGGGGCTGATGAAGAGCGACCGCCGGCCGGTGACGGGATGGGTCCGGACTAGGGGGTGGCTGAAGCGCTTGTCGGCCTCGGGGCTCGAATAAATCGTCATGCCGACCCGGCCGGTCTCCTTGGCGAAGTACCCTTCCGGACCATACGGACCTGTCGCGGAATGCCAGCCGCGCAGACCGCTGATGGCCTGCCTGGTCGCGCCGTCCAGGGCCTCATAGGCCCGGCTGCCGTCAGCGAAGAGCGTGTCACCCCCGACCGGCGGAATGATCTTGGCGTGCAGCAGGGTCGCCGCCGGCGGGGTTTCCAGGAAGCTCCAGTCCGAGTGCCAGCCGCCGCCGAAGACCGCCACGGTTTCTTCCGGCTCGCGCCGCACTTCAAGAATGTGCGGATGGCCCGGAAGCGGCGCCGCATACGGCTCATCGCCGAACTCGCCGAGCTGCCGGGAGATGGCTTCCAGCGCCGTGTGGCTCAGGGGCTGGTCGCGAAACCAGACGACGGAGTATCTGGCGAACGCCGCCTGCACCGCCGCGAGATCATCGGGCGACAGGCCCTTTGCGAGGTCGACGCCGCCGATCCCGGCGCCGAAGCCCTCCGGCCCGGGCGTCACCCATAGCCCTGTCGCGCTCGCCAAGGCGACTTCGGGACGCATGTTTCACTCCCCCAGTGCGGCGCCGAACGGTTGCTCCGGTCTTTCCGCTCTTTCAGATGCTTGGCCGGCCGGGGGTGTTGCAAGCCGAAAGCGGGGGTGATTGCGGACGGGGCTGATCAGGTTCAAATCGGACTGATCAGAAATGGAAAACAGAAATGAAAACAGTATTGTAGGGACAATTCGCCGCGGCGCTTCCGCCTTGCTCCGAACCGGCCTGCCGGGGATGTTTGGGCCATCGATGCAAGCAGGCTACGGTCCCCGTCTCTGCAGCTCGCGATCGCTCGCGGCGACAGTCCTGGGGGCCTGCCAATGGCCCGGGTCGCCCGTTTCAGGAGTTGAACTTGTCCACCGCACGGCGACCGCGATGACCGACGGCATTCTCTTCGAAGGCATCGTGCGGGGCGTTGCTGCGGGCCTGTATCTGGCGACCGCCATCGTGATCGGCCGCTACATGCGCACGCCGAGCGGCCTGTCGGGCTCGCTCAGCTACGTCTCCAAGGCGGCCCATGTGCTGGCCCAGTTCCCGCCCGCCATGGCTCCGCTCGGCGCCTTGTACCTGCTCCTCGACCTGCCGTCGGTCGTAGGCGCCAGCCTGGCATGGATCTTCGTCACCGAGTTCTTCGAGGAATCGAAGCGGTTCGACCGCCGCAAGCTGATCCCGCTCGCCGTCGTGCTGGTCAATGCGATCATCGCCAAGATGTCGCCGCCGGACGTCGCCCGGGGCCTCTGGCTGCTGCACAACTTCATCACGGTCGGGCTGATGTCCCACGTGCTGATCATCGTCGTTCGCAGCTGGAGCAGCGATCTGGTCGAGCGCCGCCGGCTGGTGGTCACGCCGCTCTATGTCTTCACCAGCCTGTATTCGATCAGCGTCGCCTTCGTGCAGACCATGGAGCTGTTCACCTTCGCAGCGCGCCAGCCGTCGATATTCGCGGCCTTCACCCTGCTGGCGAGCAGCGCCCTTGGCGCTTTCGTCTTCGGCCAGGCGGGTCCGGAGCTGTTCCGTCAGAACAAGCCCGTCGAGCCGGGCGCCCATGCCCGTGAGCCGGCAATCCGGCTGTCGGCCGCGGAAAAGACGCTGGCGACCGAACTTGATCGCCTGATGAAGGTGGAGCGTCTCTACCGGACGCCGGACCTGCGGATTTCGACTCTGGCGCAACAGTTGCGCGTGCCCGAGCACCGGTTGCGGCACCTGCTGAACCAGGGCCTGGGTTTCCGCAACTTCAACGCCTTCATCGGGCAATGGCGCATCGATGAAGCGCGGTCAGCGCTGGCCGACCCTGAACAGCTGCTGGTGCCGATCTCGACCATCGCCATCGACAGCGGCTTTCAGTCGCTGGCGCCGTTCAATCGGGCCTTCAAGCGCGAGACCGGCCTGACGCCGACCGAGTTCCGCACCCGCGCGCTCGGCAGTGGCGACGCTGAAGTTCCGGACGAGGCCGGCGGGACCTGATCGCCAGGCCGGGTGTCGGTCAGTCTTCGGCCAGGGCGATGTGTATGGCCAGGCCTGGGTCGTCGACATAGTCATCGGACGCCTCGACCACGACCTCGTGGATCAAGCCGGTGAAGGTGAACGGACGCACGTAGCGGTCGCTCACCGGGCTGGCCTCGTTGAAGCCGCAGCAGACGCCGCCGGCGGTCGGACTGCCCGGCCACATGCGGTCGAGCGAGCCCGTGGCGATCACCACGCCGTCGCAGAGCAGCGACGCCACGCCCGTCCTGGGCGCTGTCTTGCGGAACTCGAATGCGAGCTGATGGCGCCCTGTCGGCAGGACGATGTCTGATTCCAGCACCTGGCGCCGGTCCGGCCCGACGTACTCGTGAACCAGCCTGCCGTTCTGAATGAACAGGACATAGCCGCCGGCCTGGCCGCCGACGGATAGGATCACGCCTTCGCTGCCCGCCGCGAGCTCGACGTCCGCGGCGATGCGGTAGGACCGGTTGGACACCGACGGCGCGGCGTAACCCGAGACCCGGTTCATGCCCTGCTCGAATCGCCAGCGTTTGCGGGCGGCGCCCCAGTAGGTCAGCAGCACGCGCTCGCGGTTGCGGTCATCAAGCGGCAGGACCTTGTTCCGTCCGGCCTCCTCCCACCACAACGCCACCAGCTCGCGCACCTTGTCGGGGTAGACCTCCGCCAGGTCCTTCGACTCCGAGAAGTCCGTGTCGAGGTGATAGAGCTCCCAGCGGTCGGTCTCGTAGTCGTCGCCCTGAAAGTGCCGGGTGACGGCCTTCCAGCCATCGGCCCAGATCCCGCGATTGCCCATCAGCTCGAAATACTGGACGCGCTTTCGGCCGGGCGCATCGGCCTGGTCGAAGGTGTAGGCGAGGCTGGTCCCATGGATCGGCATCTGCTCGACGCCGTTCAGCACCTCCGGCGCCGTCACGCCGCACGCCTCCAGGATGGTCGGAGCGATGTCGGCGCAGTGACAGAACTGGTGGCTGATCTCCCCGCCGTTCGGAATGCGATCCGGCCAATGGACGATCAGGGGGTCGCGCACGCCGCCGCCATGGGTCTGCATCTTGAACCATTTGAGCGGGGTGTTGCCGGCATGGCCCCAGCCGGCCGGATAGTTGTTCCAGTGCCGGTCGCTGCCCAGCTCATCGATCGCCGCCAGCTTCTCGGCGAAGGTCTCCTCCTGGAACTGGATATAGCGGCGCAGGTTCACGTCGCCGAAATGGCCCCCCTCGGCGCTTGCGCCGTTGTCGGACAACAGCATGATCAGGGTGTTGTCGAGCATCCCGCGCGCCTTCAGCCAGGCGGTCAGCCGCCCGATCTGGGCGTCCGTGTGGTCGAGGAACCCGGCGAACACCTCCTGCTGGCGCGCGCACAGCCGGCGCTCGTCCGCGGTCATAGAGGCCCACGGCCGCACGCCGGCGTTGATGTCGGTCAGCACGGTGTCGGGCGGGATGATCCCGAGTTCGATCTGCCGCGCATGCCAGCGCTCGCGCATCACGTCCCAACCCGCGTCGAACCGGCCGCGATACTTCTCGATGTAGTCCTTCGGAGCCTGGTGCGGCGAGTGGCAGGCCCCGAAGGCGAGGTAGGCGAAGAAGGGTCTGCCGGGAACGCCGGCCTGCTGGTCACGGATCATCCCGATGGTCTGGTCGACCAGATCCTCGCTCAGGTGATAGCCGGGCCGGCTCGGCGCCGGGATGAAGTGATTGTCGCTGACAAGTTCGGGGTGCCACTGGTCGACCAGGGAATAGAGGAAGCCGTGAAAGCGGTCGAAGCCGCGACCCAGCGGCCACTGGCCGAACGGGCCGGCCGCCGTCATTTCGCGGGCGCGCGTCAGGTGCCATTTGCCGGTGGCGAAGGTGCTGTAGCCCGACGGCCTGAGCATCTCCGGGATCGTCGCGGCGTGCTGCGTCACCTGGCCGAGGTAGCCGGGGAAGCCGGTGCACATGTCGGCGATCATACCCATGCCGACGGCGTGGTGATTGCGGCCTGTCAGGAGAGAGGCGCGCGTCGGCGAGCACATGGCGGTGGTGTGGAAGCCCGTGTAGCGCCGGCCGCCGGCCGCCAGGGCGTCGATGTGCGGCGTCTCGATGGTCGAGCCGTAGCAGCCGAGATGGGCGAAGCCGACATCGTCCAGAACGATCACCACGACATTGGGCGATCCCTGCGCTGGCAGGGTCACCGGCTCGAACCAGGCTTCCGAGTCCGCGTAGGTGCGGCCGATCTTTCCGGGCCAGTTGTCTTCAGCATGTGTCATGGCGGGGTCCGGGCTGGCTGGCGAAGGTGCGATGGCCCCCGGCGCGGACCGCGCTGTGCGACCGTCCGGGTGATGCGCGCGAGCGTCTGTCTGCATCTGTCCTGAAGGCGTTGCCGAGCCCGGGCAAGACGCCGGCCTGCGCGGAAATTCGACGGCTAATCGATTCCGAAAACGACCTGATCAAACTTTGAAAAATATAAATAAATCAAAGAATTAAGGTATTTCGACCCGTTGGTCGGGTGGCTTGATCATCGCCGCGCGCCGACCGAAGCATGAGGATGTGGCCGAGCAGCACAGACTGCGTATCAGGCCGGGGGGAGGAACCAAGATGAGAGCGTCCTATCTGAGCGGATCCACGGCCATCGCCGCGGTGATCGCGGCGAGCGTCTGGGCCGGTCCGGCCCTTGCGAGAGCCGATGCGCCGCCGGCGGCGGAGGTCCAGGAGTTCGTGGTCACGGGCTCGCGCCTGTTGACCAGCGAGCAGGCCGAGGCGCTGCCGCTGCGGATCGTGACGGCCGAGGACCTCGAGAAACAGGGCTCGCCAAACCTGCTCGACATCATCCGCGCGATGCCGGAGACGGCCGGTTCGATCGGCAACTCCAACTCCTCCCAGGCCGGCAAGGGGCAGGGCTTCGAGGCGGCGGAGAGCGTCAACCTGCGGGGTCTTGGCCCCGACCGGAACCTGGTGCTGTTGAACGGCCGCCGGCTGCCGCTGGTGTCAGGCTTCTTCGTCAACACCCGCAACATTCCGATGTCCGCGGTCGCCCGTATCGAGATCCTCAAGGACGCGGCCTCGACCACCTATGGCTCGGACGCCATGACCGGCGTGGTCAACTTCATCACCCGGCGCGATTTCGAGGGTCTGGAACTCGGCGGCGCCTACACCTGGATCGCCGACACCGATGGCGACTACGGCCTGGACGGGACCTGGGGCAAGGTCGGCGAGGGCTGGAACCTGCTGGTGTCGGGCGGCTACCAGTCGCGTGCGCGGCTGAAGGTGCTGGATCGCCCGTGGTCCACGCCGGACTACACGATCAATCCGGACGCCGGCTGGAACTTCTCCAGCAATCCCGCGCAGTTCACGCCGGTCGCCAATACCGGCCCGGGCGGCTCTCTGGCCACGAACGGCGCGCGCCAGGTCGACGTCGGCTGTTCGGTGCTGGGCGGCATCCAGCCCTTCGCCGGCTTCTGCGTCAACAACGTCCAGAAGTGGCAGGACCTGGTCGCGCCGGCGACCACCTGGCAACTGTACGCCGAGTTCAACTACGACCTGTCGGACACCACGACCCTGCATCTCGAGGCGCTCTATGCGGAGTCCGAGGCGCTGGTTCACTATCCGCCATCGTTCAACCAGCCCAAGCCGATCACCGAGACGGTCCTGCCGTCCAACATCAACCCGGCCAGCTGGATCGCCGGAACAACGCCGCGGCTGTTCAACAACTGGTTCGTGCCGATGACCAACCCGGGTCTGGCCGCCTATGCCGCGACCAACCCGGCCCAGTTTCCCGCCGGCACGACCGGCATCTTCATCCCCATCGGCCAGTGGCGACCCTACCTCGTCGGCGGCAACCCGTTCTTCGGCGCCAATCCGGCGAACTCGGCCTACCAGACCCGCGACCAGCAGCAGTTCCGCCTGTCTGCCGGCCTGACCGGATCGGTCGGCGACACGCTCAACTGGAACGCCGACTTCACCTTCGGCCGCAACGAGCATGAGCTGAAGGGCTTCGACTCGAGCGGCGTGATGATCGAGCTGGCGCTCCGCGGCCTGGGCGGCCCGAGCTGCAACTGGCAGACGGCCGCGCCGGGCAGCCCCGGCTGCCTTTGGCTGAACCCGATGTCCAACGCTATCGCCGGCGCCCCGATCAACGGCGTCGCCACCAACCCCGGCTACAACGCCGCCGTGGCCAACACCCGCGAGCTGGCCGACTGGCTGATGATCCCGCAGATCCGCTACCTGACCAGCGAGACGTCAGAGGCCAACTTCGGCATGGATGGCGGGCTTGGAGGCTTGTCTTTGGGCGGCGGTGAAGTCCGCTGGGCCGCCGGAGTCCAGTGGCGCCGGATTTCCTTCAACGAGCATGACTCCGAGTATGCCGACCGCACCCGGGTGCCGTGCCTGAACTCGCCGCTGGATATCCCCGGCGCGGACGTCTGCACGCCGACGCCTTACACGCCGCTGGGCCTGGCCGCCGCCTTTGCGCCGACCGACATCACCACCGACATCCTCGCCGCCTTCGGCGAAGTCGTGCTGCCGCTGTCGGACCGCAGCGACATCACGCTCGGCGCCCGCTACGAGGACTACGGGTCCGACGGCGGCTCGACCTTCGATCCGCAGATCCGGGCCAAGTTCCAGCTGACCGACTGGCTGGCGCTCCGCGGCTCGGCCAGCACCACCTTCAGGGCGCCGCCGCAGACCGCGCTGACGCCCAATCCGCTGGCGTCCATTCCGACCATCCTGGGCCGTCCCACGGCGCTCGACCTGATCGGCAACCCCGACCTCGAGCCCGAAACGGCCACCACCTACAGCTTCGGCCTGATCCTGCAGTCCGGCGGGCTGGACGCCAGCCTCGACTACTACACCTACGACGTCGCAAACATTCTGACGTCCGAGCCGCAGAACGCCATCGTCAACGCCGTCTTCCCGAATGGCGCGGGCGGAGCGAACAACTGCGCCACGGTCGATCCGACGTTCCTGGCCGACCACTTCGTGTTCAATGGCGCCTGCAGCGCGGCCAATCTGGCCAAGGTGCAGCTGCTGCGGATCAACGGTCCGGAGGCTACCTTCAGCGGCGTCGACTTCCGCGCCAGTTACCGCTTCGACGATGTTCTCGGCGGATCCCTGACGATCGGGGGCGTCGGCAACCGCACGGTAAGCTACGAGTTCGCGCCGTTTACCGTCGCCGGCCTGAAGGTCGCGGGCTTCGACGCCGTCGGGAAGCTGAATGCCGGCACGCTCGCGCACACCCTGCCGGAATGGAAATGGCAGGGGTTCATGAACTACGACCGCGGCCCCCTGAACCTGCGCTGGTCTGTCCGCTACAACTCCGAGTACATCGATCAGCGACAGGCGACGACGGCGATCGGCCGCACCATCGACGCCACTGTGCTGCACGACTTCGCCCTGGTCCTCGACCTGCCGCGGAACGTGACCTTCTCGCTCGCCGTGTCCAACGTGTTCGACGAGGAACCGCCCCTGGCCCGTCTCGCCGAAGGCTATGACGCGATGACCTCCGACCCGCTCGGCCGCACCATTCGCACCGGCCTGCGGGTGACCTTCTAGATCCAGACGTCGAGACCGGCGGCGCGGCTCCTCCTCCGCGCCGCCGCGCTCCCGGTCACCGGGATCAGCCGTCGAGCAACACTGGCGTCCATCACGCCGTGCTGCTCGGCGGCCTTTTCTTTGCTGTCGGCCGCTCACAGTCGGCGAAATGTCGGTGTCTCCCAGGCGCTGCGGCGACAGGCTGGCTAAGGGGTGGAGGCCGTCAGCGAAGGTGCGGTGCGATTTCCGACAAGGGAGCTTCGCGCGAATGACGCGCGTCAGCCTCCGCTATAGCCGGGACTTCAGCGAGGGATGTGGGCGCCGGCGCAGGCCGGAGACCAGGGCGCGGGTCGGTGGCGGTGCTGTCAGTCTAACGCCAACCCGTCTCCAGCTTGCCCCCGCCCCGGACTGTGTCGAGGCGGGAACATAGAATGGTGTCTAGAAGTGAGCCGTCTTCACCATCCCGCCATCCACCCGAAGGTTGGCGCCGGTTATGTAGCCTGCCAGCGGACTGGCCAGGAAGGCGACGGCATCGCCGACTTCCCGCGCCGTGCCATGCCGGCCGAGGACTGACAGCCGCGCCGCGGACTCGAGCAGCGCCGGCTGGTGCCTGCGATCATGGAGAGGCGGCAGCCGGCCGGCATGACGATGGCCGGGCTGCTTACGGGGTTCCCGGTGGTGTGGGCCGAGCAGCGGGCCGTGCTGGGGGCGTAGGGTTCGCGTCGGTCAGCGACGGATCTACAATTCGGCGCTTCCGAGCCGACGCGCCTTCCGTTTGGGAGGCGGCGGTTGACTGATTTCGTAAGTCCGGCGCGGCAAACGACCTGGTCCGGTCAACCTGTCGTCACCGTCGATCAGGGGGCCCGAGACTGTGTTTTGAAAAACTCCCAGACACGCTCTGCGCCGTCAAAGGACTGGATGGGGTTGCTGGTCCCGCGCACTGGGCTCGTGCCTGGCCAGCCGTGTCCGCCAATCTGGTCAACCACAGAGATCGTGACGGCGCCATTGGGCGTCGGGGCGTAGACGGAGGTTGTCACGGTTCCTGTTGTCGTAATGAACGGCGGCGTTTGTGAACGATTGGCCTCGACCCAAAACTCGACGGTATCTTCCAGCGGCATGTAAGGCGCTGACTGTGCGCGGGACACCAGAGGGTTTCTGCTGAAACCGCCTTCGATCGGCACCTCATTGTCCTGCGCACCATTGATGAGCATGATCGGAAGCGGTCCGCTGGGTTTCATCTCGAAACTGAACATGGCGCCGACTACGGGCGCGATAGCTGCGAGGCGCTCGGCGCGCTGGGTTGCATAGACGAGGGTCATCATGGCCCCGTTGGAACCCCCGGTCATGAAAATCCTGCGGGGGTCGGCGCTGTGATCGCGGATCAGGAGGTCAATCAGTGTGTCCAGGTAGGCAATGTCGTTCGCCAGTCCGACCTGTCGGCGCATGAGGAAGCCGGTGTTCCAAGCGTGTCGGCCCGGCACAATTTCGGTGCCTTCCGCGTAAACCACGGTGAAGCCCTCAGTGACGGCGAGCCTATCAAAACCCGTTCTCTCTCGTTGAGCCTCTGCACTGCCCATACCGCCATGCAGGACGATGACGACCGGCACCGCCTGACCTGGCCCAAAGTCGTTGACCAGCAACGCGCGTCGAGGGGTCCCGTCGACGACTATCTGAATATCCCGCGCGTCCTGGGCCCGGGCGGAAGGGCTCAGCAATACGAACGCCCACAGCAGCAACAGAGCGCGAGCGAGAAGCATGTCAGATTCCTTGCTGGACGGGGACTATGGGTTTGTTGCGGATCGAAGGGATGCGGGCGTCTGATCAGACTTGGAGCTGAGCTTGCGTCAGCCGCCCGCCGCTGCAAAGGCGTCCCGGTAGAAGGCCCAATGCCGGTCGCCGAGGGCGGTCAAAACGCCCATCGGGTCGTGACCGACGCCGGGCAGGACGATCCAGTCGTGGGGGATGCCTAGCCGGGTCAGTTGCTCGTGGAAGTCCCGGTTATTCTCCAGGGTTTCGTCCCGGTCTCCAATGACCAGACGCAGGCGAGAGTCCCGGGCAAGGGTGGCTGCGTTCTGTTCCGCATACCGGCGCGGGCTTACCGCCCGAAAGCGTTCCTGGCCGCCGCCATAGACGTCCCTGAGGAGGTCTTCCGCCTGAACCCTACTGGCGCGTGGCGTCCTTTCCAGCGTCTCCTGCATAGGCCCGGCGCCCATCATGGACACACTGCGGAACAGTTCGGGGTAACGGAACCCGAAGCGCCCGGCCCCGTAGCCGCCCATGCTGAAGCCATCGAGCAATCGTCCATCGCGGGTTGCTATCGTGCGCCAGTTTGCATCGACGTGGGGACGGAGTTCCTGGACGATGACGGTCTCAAGGGGTGCCCGACCATTGGCCCAGTCAACGTACATCCCCATCCGCAGGCCGTTGACGAACACGAGGAGGAAGGGCTGCACCCGGCCGGTCGCGACGGCCTCGTCAACCAGTGAAGACAGGCGGGAGATGCCGGAGGCTCCGCCTCCGGAGCCGTGCAGCCAGTAGACTACGGGGAACCGGCGGTCCGGATCGGCGACATAGGCTGGAGGCGCATATACGTGAAAGCTGACCACGGTGCCCGCAGCCTGGCTCTGGAATGTGTGGAAGGACAGGCCGGGACCTTCGACCCTCGGCGTCACCCACTCAAGCGGTGTTAGGGGAGGCATCCGTCCGGGCGATTGAGCCGGTCTTCCCTGTGCGGCGCTCCCTGCGGCAAGGCCAACGAGTGAGACGCCCAAGCCCATAAGGTGGCTTCGTCGGTTCATCAGACTGGACCTCGGGATAGTTGATCAGGCTACATTCAAACCGAACCGTCGGCGATTTCCGTCGCCGGTCGTTTTGGCCGAGCAGTAGGTAGCGCTGTGGGCGTGGCATGGTGCCATGGGCGAGCGTGCGCCAACCTCTGCATCAGAGTCCGCCGTGCGCTAACATCGAAACTGCGTTGCCCATCGGGGCAGGCCAAATGCGCGCCGTCTCTGGCGTTTGTTTCATCTCCTCATTCATGAGGCGTCCTGTTTGGGATCCTTGAACGGCAGATTGTGGGCCGAATGGGCAGACCAGGAAAAAACCGCCAAAGCGCCGAGAGCAGAAGGGTCCTCTAGTGACAGTGGTGTCCTGCGACGCCTATGACGGCGCTATGCACCTGACGGCAAAGATGTTCAGCGCCTCGATCGGTCGGCTTTTTTTGGCCATCCCAATCACCCTGTGCGTGTCGATGCAGCTGATTGCGCCAGCGTTTGCGCAAGTCATTAGTCGAGCCGCGTTGCAGGCAGAGGTTGCGTCCGACCCGCGGCCCATGGCCCTGTTCGTGACGGGCAGGGGGGTGGCTTCGCCGTTCGCCGTGTCGATAGCCGGGAAGGACGGCGTGGCTGCTACTCCAGCCCTTGGACCCGACACGCCAGTGCGTGTTGCCAGCAATACGAAGACGTTCGTGGCTGCGACAGTCTTGCGGCTCTGGGAACAGGGTCGCATCGATCTCGACGCTGCGATCGGGCCGCTCATGTCGCCAAGACTGGACGAGCTGATGCGGAGCGGCGGCTATGACACCGCCCGGATTACGTTGCGGCACCTGCTCAGTCACAGTGCCGGGATCTATGATCATGCCCAGGACGAGCGTTATCTGACATTGGTGCTCTCGCAGCCGGCCAAGCGCTGGACCCGTGAGGACCAGGTTCGCCTGGCGGTGACGTGGGGCAAGCCGCTGGGTCCGCCTGGCACGGTTTTCCACTATTCCGACACGGGCTACATCCTTGTTGGCGACATCATCGAGCGGATCACAGGCCAGTCTCTGGGCAAGGCGGTGCGCACGCAACTGCAACTGGATCGCCTGAACTTGCAGTCGACCTGGTGGGAGGTATTGGAGGACAAGCCCCGCCGTGCGCCGTGGCGCGCTCGCCAGTTCATCGGTGATGCAGAGGTCACGGACCTTGACGCCAGTGTCGACCTGCATGGCGGAGGTGGCCTCGTTATGTCTGCCAAGGATCTCGCGATACTGACGGCAGCGCTGTTCGAGGGGCGCCTGTTCGAGCGCCCCGGGACCTTGCAGGAGATGTTGTGGCAGGGTCCGCATAAGGGCGCTGACGGCTATCGCCTTGGCGTCTTCGTCGGGCGGGCAAACGGCCGCGATTACTATTGGCACAGCGGCTATTGGGGCACCGTCGCCTATTACGTGCCTGACACCGGGATTGCGGTCGCCGGCGTCACCAACAACCAGGACGCCTATCGTAGGCTGGTGAATGCTGTGCAAAAGGCGGCAGGTGTTGCTGCACCTTGACTGACGCAGTTAGTTTGCGGCGGCAGAGTAGCTGCCGACGCTAACGAGCAGCCCGTAGAGTAGCTTTCCGGCGCAGGCTGGCTGCGCGCCAACGTCCGGGTGTTCTGACCCCCTTGAAGTGGTCCACCCCTTATGTTGGTCGCAGGACCATTTTGGATGGGTGGAACGATGGCAAGGAAGCGCCACAAGCCCGAAGAGATCGTCGCCAAGTTGCGGCAGGTTGATGTCCTGACCGGTCAGGACCGTTAGGCTGACTGGGTGTTGCCGGTCGCCAGTTCGCTATGGGTTGGCCCCGGTTGCCGAGGTGCCCCAAAAGACCACTCAGCTCGGCAGCCTTTTATCTAACTGAAAAGACTTGTAGTTTTTGGCTCCGCACCAAATCGCCACGGTGCGGAGGTCTGGAGACTATCCGGGCATTAGGAGAGAAAAGCGGCCGTTTCCTGGCAAGCGCAGTGCGGAGCCGGTTCGGGGAAACCCTGTAATACAACGGGATTTTCTGGCACCGCCCGGCCCACAGAGAGATTTGTGGCGAGGGGAGTGGCGGTGCTGTCAGTCTAACGCCAACCCGTCTCCAGTTTGCCCCCGCCCCGGACTGTGTCGAGGCGGGAACATAGAATGGTGTCTAGAAGTTAGCCGTCTTCACCATCCCGCCATCCACCCGAAGGTTGGCGCCGGTTATGTAGCCTGCCAGCGGACTGGCCAGGAAGGCGACGGCGTCGCCGACTTCCCGCGCCGTGCCATGCCGGCCGAGGACTGACAGCCGCGCCGCGGACTCGAACAGCGCCGGCTGGTGCGTGCGGATCTGATCCCAGACGCCGCCTTCGAAGAAGATCGGTCCGGGCGAGACGGTGTTCACCCGAAGGCCCTTGCCGCCGAAGCGGGCCGATAGCTGGCCGGCGTAGTTGACCAGCGCGGCCTTCATCGTGCCGTAGGCCTCCTCGCCTGGCGGCAGGTTCGTCAGCACCCCGGCGATCGAGGAGATGAACACCAGGGCCGGCGCCTCTCCCTTGAGCAGCGCGGGAACGGCCAGTTCGGCGAGGCGGACATGCTGTAGCAGGTCCGTTTCAAACGTCTCGCGCCACATTTCCTCGCCAGTGATCGTCACCCGTGTGGAGACGTTGCTGACAACAATATCCAGGCCGCCGAGTTGTTCGACGGCTGCGGCGAACCAGGCCTCAAAGGCCGACTTGTCCCGGACGTCGAGGGCCGCGCCATGAACTTCGCCGCCCATCGCGGCGGCCTCAGCTTCGATCGCTGCAAGACCGTCCGCGCCGCGTGCGCATGTCGCGACTGCGCAGCCTTCCGCCAACAGGGCGCGGACAATTTCGCGGCCGATGCCGCGGCTTCCGCCGGTAACGAGGGCGCGCTTGCCCTTGAGGTTCAGGTCCATGATGTCTCTCCGGATCTATCGGGCGCGTATGCCGCCGTCGACGGGCAGGGCCGCGCCAGTGATGAAGCTGGCCGTATCACCGGCCAGGAAGACGATGGCGTCGGCGACTTCGGCGGGCTGGCCGTAGCGGCCGAGCGGAATGCCCTTGGCGAAATCCCGCGAGAAGCCCTCCGGGTCTTCCGGGCGATACTGATTGGCCAGGGCGGCGGTCATGTCGGTTACGATAGGAGCGGGGCAGACGGCGTTGACCCGCACGCCTCGGTCCGAAAATTCCATTGCGGCGAGCTTGGTCATGCCGATGACCGCGTGCTTGCTGGCGGTGTAGGCCACGGTGTTGCGGCCGCCGCCGATCCCCGAGATCGAGGACACGTTGACGATGGCGCCTCGCGTCGCGGCGAGCGCTTCGGCGCAGGTGCGGATTCCAAGAAAGACGCCACGGGTGTTCACCGCGTGAACCTGATCGAACGCTTCAACACTGCAGTCGACGAGCGGTCCGACCGGACCCGTGATGCCAGCGTTGTTGACGAGCACATCCAGCCGCCCGAACGCCTCCAGGGCGGCCCCGAGCGCGCTGGCCCAGTCGCTCTCGACCGAGACGTCGCCGCTGACGGCAATGGAGCGCCTCCCATGGGCTGCGACAGCAGCGATGGCAGCGGTCATGTCCGCGCCTGGAAGGTCAAACAGCGCCACGTCAGCACCGGCCCGGGCGAGCGCATCTGAAGCAGCCAGACCGATCCCCTTCGCCGCGCCCGTGACCAGTGCGACGCGCCCTTCCAGTCCCGAATGGGTCATGTCAGATTTCCTGTTTCTGGTTGAGCGTCTGGTGGTCGCGACTGACCGCCTCGAGCATACGCGGGTGAGACAGCGCGCTGACGGACAGCGCTTCCGCCCCGGGCGCCCAGGTAATCAGCTCAAGGACGTTGCCGTCCGGATCGCGCAGATAGGCGGCCCGCGCGCGACCCAGATCCTCCGGCGGCCCATGCGGTCGGGCGCCCAGCTCCACGGCCCGGGCGAAGGCGGTCTCCAGATCATCGACCTCGAACGCCACGTGCGAATAGCCGAGGTCCGAGACCGGCCGGTCATCGGAGCGTGCGACCGTTTCCGGGCTGAGATACTGCCAGAACTCGAGCGCCAGATTGCTGCCGCGGACCCAGGCCGCGAGCACGTCGACTCCCGTCAGGCCGGTCACCCGGTCGTAGCGTTCGCTGCTGCGCAGACGCGGGCTGAACTGTGGCTCGACGCCGAGCAGTGCGGCGTAGAACCCGACGAGCCGTTTTAGGTCGTGGGTCGCGAACGCGACATGGCCCATCCAGCTGGCGGGGTCTGCCTGGGCGAACGGCGCGCCTTCGGTTTCGATCACCGCTCCGTCGCGCGAGCGACCGTAGGCGTAGAGGAAGCCCGTGCCGAGGTCGACCGGAGACTCGGGGAAGCTGAAGCCCTTAGGGATGAGGCTGGCATACAGGTCGTCTATCGAGCTGCCCTGGGCGCAAATATGGGTGATGCCCGGCGCGTTGACCGGCGGGCTGGAAGGAGCGCCCGGAGCGGGAACTGCGAACTCGAACAGTTCCAGGCAGGCGTTGACGCCCTTGAGCAGCGCTACCTTCGCGGACACCGCGGGCAGGCCCATCAGGCGGCGCGCCTGGTCGGTGTTCTCGACCGTGAAGCGGGCGATCTCGGTCAGCCCGGCCACCGCGCCGTAGTCCGCCACGGCCTGGTCCAGATTGCTGACCGACAGGCCGACGTGATGCACGCCCTTGATCATTGGAAACATCCTTTCCCCGTCGACCTACTGTTCTATTACACAAATAGTCAATAGCATCGATCCGGGTCGCTCGAGTCGGGCGGTGGTCCCGGTGGAGTCGGCATGGCGAGGTCAGGGTTGGGTCAGGAGAGGGCGGCGGTGCGCGACAGCCGGGCGTCGCTGGCTGGCCCGGCGCGCCCGGGTTCGGAGCGCCAGCCATGACTGTGGTTTGCGTCGCAGACAGCCGCTGCACCTTGGGCGAGGGCCCATGTTGGGATCCGCGGGACGGTCGGCTTTGGTGGGTCGATATCCATGCGCGGCGGGTCCACTGGTTTGAACCCGCTTCTCGCGCACTCGGGACGATTCCGGCTGCGGTGCAAATCACCGCGCTTGGCCTGCGACGGGCGGGCGGCTTCGTCGCGGCCACCCCCGCCGGCGCAGGGGTGTTCGACCCCGTGTCCGGCGCGTTCACGCTGCGCTGGCCCACGCCCGACGAGCCCGCCGAAAACCGCAGCAATGACGGCAACGTCGGGGCGGACGGCAGCTTCTGGTTCGGGACGATGCACGCCCGTGCGGCCCGCCGGTCGGGCGCGGTCTATCAGGTCCGGCCTGACTGGATCGGCCGTCGCGTCGTTGAGCGCTGGGGCATCGCCAACACTCTGCGCACATCACCGGACGGACAGCGGCTCTATCTGGCGGACTCTCTGGACCAGCGAATATCCGCGGTCGAAATCACACCCGATGGCCTCGGCGTCCGCCACGAGTTCGCAGGGACGATGGGTCAGGCCGCCACGCCCGATGGCTCGGCGATCGATTCAGAAGGCTTCCTGTGGAACGCCCAATGGGACGGCTGGCGGGTCGTTCGCTACGCCCCCGATGGCCGGCTGGATCGGGTGATCGATCTGCCCGTGCAGCGGCCGACCAGCTGCACGTTCGGAGGACCGGGCGGGGCCACCCTGTTCATCACCAGCGCCCGTGATGACCTCACCGACGCCCAGCTGTCCGCCCAGCCTCTGGCCGGCGGTGTGTTCGCGGTCGTGCTGGACGTCGCCGGCGCCGCGCCGCTCTACTTTGAAGGATAGACCGGGATGCAGCTCGGCGTTTGCTACTACCCCGAACAGTGGCCGCGCGCGTGGTGGGCCGACGACGCACGGCGCATGGTCGAGACCGGGATCGCCCTGGTCCGCATCGGCGAATTCGCCTGGAGCCGGATCGAGCCGGAACCGGGCCGGCTCGACTGGGAATGGCTCGACGCGGCGGTGGAGACCCTACACACTGCGGGCCTGAAAGTCGTGATGTGCACCCCGACCGCGACCCCGCCCAAATGGCTGGTCGACAGGACGCCCGACATGGTGGCTGTCGATGCGTCGGGCCGGCCCCGCAAATTCGGGTCCAGGCGGCACTACTGCTTTTCACACGAA
Source organism: Caulobacter sp. FW305-C-30-S16 (assembly GCF_058783025.1). Lineage (NCBI taxonomy): Bacteria > Pseudomonadati > Pseudomonadota > Alphaproteobacteria > Caulobacterales > Caulobacteraceae > Caulobacter > Caulobacter sp. FW305-C-30-S16. Next base: position 223,186 of record NZ_JBYSYH010000002.1, read on the forward strand.
GGCTACCGGGGCGAATGCGCGCGCATCGTCGAGGTCATGGCCCGTCGCTACGGTGATCATCCGGCGGTAACGGCCTGGCAGACCGACAACGAGTACGGCTGCCACGACACCACGATCAGCTATTCGGACGCCGCCGCGCGGCGCTTCCGCCTCTGGCTGGTGCGTCGCTACGGCGATATCGCGACGCTGAACGCGGCGTGGGGCGGGGTGTTCTGGTCCCAGGACTACCGCACATTCGACGAGATTGACCCTCCCAACCTGACCGTGACCGAAGCCAACCCCAGCCAACGGCTGGACTACAATCGGTTCGCGTCGGACGAGGTAGTCAGCTTCAATCGCCTGCAGGTCGACATCCTGCGCCGGCACTCGCCGGGCCGGGACATCACCCACAACTTTATGGGCTTCTACACCGAGTTCGACCATTTCGCGGTCGGCCGAGACCTCGATGTCGCCACCTGGGACAGCTATCCGCTCGGCTTCCTCGAGCAGTTCTGGTTCAGTCCGGAGGACAAGGCGCGCTACCTGCGTCAGGGCCATCCTGACATCGCCGCCTTCCATCACGACCTCTACCGTGGCTGCGGCCGGGGTCGTTGGTGGGTCATGGAGCAGCAGCCCGGGCCGGTGAACTGGGCCGGCTTCAATCCGGCGCCGCTGCCCGGGATGGTTCGCGCCTGGACCTGGGAGGCCTTCGCGCACGGCGCGGAAGTCGTCTCCTATTTCCGTTGGCGCCAGGCGCCGTTCGCCCAGGAACAGATGCACGCCGGCCTCAACCGGCCGGACCGCACCGAGGATACGGGTGGCCGCGAGGCGCGCCAGGTCTCGGCCGATCTCGCACGCGTCGGTGACGTCGTGCCCCGGGGTCGTTCTCCGGTGGCTCTGGTCTTCTCGTACGAGAGTGACTGGGTCACCGGAATCCAGCCCCAGGGGCAGGGCTTCCGCGCGCTGAAGGAGGCTTTTGCCTGGTACTCGGCGCTGCGCGGTCGGGGGCTGGACGTGGACATCGTGCCTCCGGGCGTCGACCTGTCCGCCTACGCCCTTGTGGTCGCGCCCTGTCTGCCGATCCTGTCGCCCGAGGCGCTGGCCGCGTTCGAGGGCTGTGGCGCCGTCACGGTCTTCGGCGCCCGCGCGGGCTCGAAGACCACTGATCTGCATATCCCCGCCGGCCTGCCGCCCGGCGACCTGTCGGCGCTCCTGCCGATGCGGGTGTTGCGCGTCGAAAGCCTGCGCCCCGGCACGCCCCTGCCGGTGACGACCGCAGCCGGGGTCTTCGCCGGCGAGGCCTGGCGCGAGGACATCGAGACGGACGCACGGATCCTCGGCCGGTTCGATGACGGCGGTCCGGCCTGGCTTCGGTCCGGCCGATGCGACTACCTCGCCTGTTCGCCGGACGCGGCTTTGCTGGACGTCGTCCTGGCGGATGCGGCGGATCGCGCGGGACTTGCGGCGGCGCTCCTGGCCGAAGGCGTCCGCGTCAGTCGTCGGGGCGATCTCGTCCTTGCGGTCAACTACGCGCCCGAACTGCGCCTGGCCCCCGCCCCTGATGACGCGGTGTTCCTCGTCGGCGGTCGGGAGCTCCCGCCCGCCGGCGTTTCGATCTGGCGCCCGGGATGAGTGACGATGACGCGCTACGGGCCGTTGCGCCCGGCGCACATTGCGGGATGATGGCGGACTCTCGCCGGATGATCTGAATGACGCTCGCTGAACCCCGAAAACGCACCCGACTGGCCCCGGAAGTCCGTCGCTCCCAGATCCTGGATGACGCCGCGAAGCTCATTCTGGAGGAGGGGCTATCAGCGGTGTCGATGGAACGGCTCGGGCGCGAAAGCGGGGTCAGCAAGGCGTTGGTCTACAACTATTTCCCGAGCCGGGAGGTCCTTCTGGCCTCGCTGCTGCATCGGGAGCAGGCCGACCTCGACAGCCGCGGCATGGAGCGGGCGCTCGAGGCGAAGTCCTACGAAGAGCTGATCCGGCAAACCACCCGGGTTTATCTCGAGCACACCAGCGAGCGCGGCGCCCTGATCCAGACCCTGCTTGCCGATCCGTCGGTGGCTCGGCTCATGGAGGCGGAATCCGCCGCGGGTCTTGAGCGCACTGTGCGCTACTTTGTCCGCGAGACGCGGCGGGAGTACGGGTTTAGCCGCGAGATGGCGTTGCTCGCCGTCCAGATGCTGATGGCCATGACCGACCGCGCCGGGAAACTGGTGGCCGAAGGGCAGGTCGACATCCCCACGGCCGAGGAGATGTGCGTTCAGATCATCACTGGCGGCGCGAAGCAGCTGGCGGCGAGGTCTGGCCCGACTATTGACGAATAATACAATAGAAGCCATTCCGGACGGGACCAAGTTTGGGTCGCGACCTTCAGGGAAGGCTCTCCTTTGTCTCGCAAGCCGCTGCGAAGCGCACGCACCTACGGAAAACTGGACCGCGACGGCTTCATCCACCGCAGCTGGATGAAAAGTCAGGGTCTGCCGGACGACGCGTTCGACGGCCGACCTGTCATCGGCATTTGCAACACCTGGTCCGAGCTGACGCCCTGCAACGCAGGCCTGCGCGACCTGGCGGACCATGTGAAGCGCGGCGTCTGGGAGGCCGGCGGACTCCCGCTCGAGTTTCCGGCCATGTCGCTGGGCGAGACCCAGATGCGTCCGACGGCGATGCTGTTCCGCAATCTGCTGGCGATGGAGGTCGAGGAGTCGATTCGCGGCAACCCGATCGACGGGGTCGTTCTGCTGGGCGGTTGTGACAAGACAACGCCCGGCCAGCTGATGGGCGCGGCCAGCGTCGATCTGCCAACCATGGTGGTCTCCTCGGGGCCGATGCTCAACGGCAAGTTCCGCGGCAAGGATATCGGCTCGGGCACCGACGTCTGGAAGTTCTCGGAAGCCGTCCGTGCAGGCGAAATGACGCTGGCCGATTTCATGGCCGCCGAGCGCGGCATGTCGCGTAGCCATGGCGTCTGCATGACCATGGGTACGGCTTCGACCATGGCCAGCCTGGTCGAGGCGCTGGGCCTCAGTCTGCCGGAAAACGCCGCCCTGCCGGCGGTGGACGGGCGCCGCGCGACCCTGGCCCACTTGACCGGCCGGCGCATCGTGTCACTGGTCCGCGACGATGTGCGGATGTCGGCGATCGCCTCCCGCGCCGCGTTCGAGAACGCCATCCTGACGCACGCGGCGATCGGCGGCTCGACCAACGCGGTACTGCACCTGATCTCCCTGGCCGGCCGGTTGGGCGTGCCACTGACGCAGGACGACTTTGATCTTCTGGGCCGGGATATTCCCCTGCTCGTCGATCTGATGCCGTCCGGCCGGTTCCTGATGGAAGACTTCTGCTACGCGGGCGGCGTGCCGGCGGTGCTCAAGGCCCTGGGTCCGCACCTGCGCGGCGGGGCCATCACGGTCGCCGGGGTTACCCAGGCGGAGATCGCCGGCATGGCCCGTTGCGACAATCCCGAGGTCATCCGGTCGCTGGAGGCGCCGGTCTCGGCGAACTCGGGACTCTGGGTGCTGCGCGGCAACCTCAGCCCTGGCGGGGCGATCATGAAGCCGAGCGCAGCGTCACCGGAACTGTTGACCCACACAGGTCGGGCGGTCGTGTTCGAGTCGATCGAGGACTACAGGACGCGCATCGACAGCCCGGATCTGGACGTCGATGAAACCTGCGTTCTGGTGCTCAAGGGCTGCGGGCCGAAGGGCTACCCGGGCATGCCGGAGGTCGGCAATATGGCCCTGCCGGCCAGGCTCTTGGCGAAGGGCGTGCGCGATATGGTCCGCATCTCCGACGCCCGGATGAGCGGAACGGCCTTCGGCACCGTCGTCCTGCACGTCAATCCGGAAGCGGACGCCGGCGGACCCCTCGGGCTCGTCCGGGACGGAGACCTCATCGCACTCGATGGTCCGGCGCGTCAGCTGACGCTGATGGTCGACGAGGCCGAACTAGAGCGGCGCCGGGCGGATCCGTCTCTGGCCCGTCCAGCCTCGCCCTATGTCCGGGGCTGGGCAAAGCTTTACGTCGACACGGTTCTGCAGGCCGATCGAGGCTGCGACCTCGACTTCCTCGTCGGCGCCAGCGGCGAGACGGTGAGCCGGGAGTCGCACTGATGTCCGTCTACGCCCACTACCCGAGCCTGAAGGGGCGACACGTCTTTATCACCGGCGGCGCGACGGGCATCGGCGCGGCGCTGGTCGAGGCCTTCGCCGGTCAGGGCGCCGTGGTGAGCTTCATCGACATCGCCCGCGAAGCGGGGGAAGCGCTCGCCCTGCGGCTGGGGAGCGACGTCGAGTTCGCCCTCTGCGATGTAACCCGGGCGGAGGCCCTTGAGGCGGCCATCGGCGACGCCGCCATCCGACGCGGGCCGATCAGGGTGCTGGTCAATAACGTGGCCAACGACCAGCGCCGTCCCGCCTCGGAGACCGACGTCGCCACCTGGCGGGCCGGGCTGGCGGTCAATCTCGACCCGACCTTCCTGGCCGCCCGTGCCGTCCAGCCGGGCATGAAGGTCGCCGGCGGCGGAGCGATCATCAACTTCTCCTCGATCAACGCCCTGCTGGGACCTGCCGATCTGAGCGCCTACACGGCGGCCAAGGCGGCGGTGATCGGACTCTCGAAGTCATTGGCGCGGGAGTGGGGCGTCGACGGCATCCGGGTCAACGCGGTCTCGCCCGGCTGGGTGGTCACCGAACGCCAGCTGGTCCTGTGGCTGACGCCCGAGGCCGAAGCAGCCTGGATGGAGCAGGTCGCGCTCAAGCGGCGGATCCAGCCGGACGACGTCGCCCGGCTGGTGCTGTTCCTCGCGGCCGACGACAGCGCCCTGATCACCGGCCAGAACCTGGTCATCGACGGCGGTCGGACGTGAGAGCCTGGCTGCTCTGCGACTGGGGCACCACCAACGTCAGGGCCTGGCGGGTCGAGGACGGCGTCACCCGCGCCATGGCCAGCTTCCCTCTCGGCGTGTCGCGCATCGGCTCCGGCCAGGTCGAGGCGCGGCTGGACGCCGACGTTCGCCCCGCGCTGGAGGCTGAAGGCCTGCCGGTTCTGCTCGGCGGTATGGCGGGATCGAACCTCGGCTGGACGGCGGCACCCTATGTCAATTGTCCGGCGACCCTCGGGTCTTTGCAAGCGGCCGTCGTGAGACCAGCCCCTGGCGTCTGGATCGCGCCGGGCGTTCGGACCTGCAGCGCGGATCACGGACCGGATGTGATGCGCGGCGAGGAGCTCCAGGTCTTCGGCGCGCTGGCCCGGACGACGGAACCGCGCCTCCTCTGCCTGCCCGGAACGCATGCGAAATGGGTGTGCGTCGAGGACGGGCGGATCATCGATTTCGTCACCGTCATGACCGGCGAACTGTTCGCGGTGCTCAACACTCACAGCGTTCTCGCGGCCGAAGGCGATCCCGGCGATGCCGCCGGCTTCGCGGCCGGCCTGGCCGCGGCCGGGGAAGGAGACGACCTGTCCGCCCGCCTGTTCGGCGTTCGCGCGCGGCGACTCACGGGCGATCTCCCGCCGGGGCAGGAACCCGCCTTCCTGTCGGGTCTGCTGATCGGCGCCGACGTGGCGGCCGGGCCCCGGCTGCTTGGCGCGACCACCGACATGCCGGTGACCCTGATCGGTGACACAGCCCTGTGCGCCGCCTATCGCCAGGCCCTGGCCGGACGGGGGCGGGCCAGCGAGATCCTGGATGGCGACGCCGCCGCGCTCACCGGCCTGATGGCCCTTGTGGAAAGAATCCGCCCATGACGATCGACGAGGCGCTCGATGCCCTGCCCCTGATCGCCATCGTTCGGGGCGTGACCCCCGACGAGGCTGTGGCCGTGGGCGAGGCCTTATACGCCGGCGGCGTGCGGGCGATGGAAGTCCCGCTCAATTCGTCCGATCCGCTGGAGAGCATTGGTCGCCTGGTGCGCCGCTTCGGCCAGACGATGGCGGTCGGGGCCGGAACGGTGCTGACCGGCGATCAGGTCGAGGCGCTGCACGCGATCGGCGGCGGCTTCGTGGTCTCGCCCAACGCTGATGTCGCCGTCATCGCCCGGACCCTGGCGCTGGGTCTCGAGTCCTTGCCGGGCGTAGCCACCGCCACCGAGGCCTTCGGCGCCGTCGCCGCCGGAGCCCGGTTTCTCAAACTGTTTCCGGCGTCGACCTATGGACCGGGGCATCTCAAGGCCTTGAAGGCCGTACTTCCCCGCGCCGTGAAGGTGCTCGCGGTCGGCGGTGTAGGCCCGACGCAGATGGCGGACTGGCGCGCTGCCGGGGCTGCGGGCTTCGGCCTGGGATCGGAGCTCTACACCCCGGGCCTGTCCCCCGAGCAGGTCGCCGCCCGCTTGGCTGACTGCGCCGCCGCCGCCGGCTGATCCGCCCGCAATTCATTATTGACGATTAATATAATAGTTGACGGCGGCGGCGGGAAACCGCACCTTGGCGACGTGGCCCGGAGGTGGGTTGGCCACAGCGCCTCCACCTCGCCTGTCCTCGATCCGCCTTGCGCAAAGGCTTCTCGCCCCGGCCTCGCGCCGGGGCTTTTTTTGACCAAGACACGCCGGAGACGACTTCCATGCACGGCCTTATATTGCCCCTTCTCGCGACGGTTCTCCTCTCCACCCCGACGTCGGCGCTTGCCTGCGGGGCCGCGGTCGACGCGCCGGAGCTGGCCCGCGCCGGCGCTGCGTCCGTCGGCGTCATGACCGTCCCGGTGACGGTTGCGGGGCGACCGGACCTCCCGGCGTCAAACCTGCTGACAGGCCGTATCGTCAGGACGGACCGGACGCTGAAGGTCACCGTCTGGTACCCAGCCACCGGTGGCGCCAGCGTGATCGCGCCGAAGGCCTATGAGGGGCACGTCCGCCGCCCGGGTCAGCCGGACGCCGTGTTCGAGATTCCCGGCTGTGCGCAGCGAGGCGCGGCGCCGCTCAAAACTGCCGCGCCACTGGTCGTCTTCTCCCACGGGTATGGCGGCTGGGCGACCTATACCGCCGATCTCGCCGAGACCCTGGCGTCCCGTGGTTATCTCGTCGCGGCGATCGATCATGAAGACCCGCCGTTCCAGGACGCGGGGGGCTTCGCCCTGTCCTTCGCGCACGTCGCGGCGAACCGGGCTCGCGATCAGCAGGCCGTCATCGCGCGATTGCGCGGGCTGGCCCATGACCCGGACTTTGCATTGGCGGGGGCGTTCGATCCCGACCGTCTGGCGCTGATCGGCTATTCCATGGGCGGCTTTGGCGCGCTGGCCACGGCCGGCGCGGGTTACGATACCGCCAGCCCCTTCTACCGCCGCATCCCGGGCGACCTGCTAGCCAATCAGGCCGAGGGCCAGGCGCAGCCGGCGGAGGGCCTGAAGGCCTTGGTGCTGATCGCGCCGTGGGGCGGTCAGACAGAGAACCGGAGCTGGTCGACCGCGGCGCTGTCGCGCGTTACGGCGCCGACGCTGCTGATCGTCGGCGACCAGGACGATGTCGCTGGCTATGCCGATGGCGCGCAGCGGATCTATGAAGGGTTGACCGGGGCGGACCGGCGGATGCTGGTCTTCGCCAACGCCCGTCACAACCTCGTTGGCGCTGACGCCCCGGCGGCGGCGCGAACAGCCTTCTCCTCGTTTGAGGGCTTCGAGGAGCCCGTCTGGCGCAAGGACCGCCTGCGCGCCATCAGCGCCCACTTCATCGTCGCATTTCTGGACCTAACACTGAAGGGCGACACCGATCGCGCGGACTATCTGAAGCCGTTGCCGTCCGGCGGTGTTGCCAAGGGGTTCTCGAAGCGTTGGTCGCTCGGCTTCAGCCTGCGCCGGGATCCTTCCGCCCAGCCATAAATGCCTTGTCGGCGAAGGCGGCGATCACGGCGCTAACGGACTCTGCGCGTTCGCGCTGCAGCCAGTGTCCTGCGCCCTCAAACATCCGGATCGTCAGATCTGGCGCCAGGGACCGATGGCGTTCAGCCAGGCTGGGCAGAAGCGCCTCGTCCTGATCGCCCCATAAGAGTTCTACCGGACAGGTCACCGGTCCCGCCGCCACGGTCGGCGCGCCGGCCTCCATCGGGTTCGCGCGGTACCAGTTGAGCGCGCCGGTCAGGGCGCCGGGGCGCGACAGAGCTTCAATATAGGCGGCTTCATCGGCATCGTCAGACAGTCCCATGGACCGGAGACGATCAAGCATGCCGCGCAGCGCGCGGTAGTCGTGAGCTTCGAACAGACCCTCGGCGCCAGGCTCTCTCAGGCGCGGCATATAGGCTGACGCCCGCCGTTGGGCCGGGTCGTCTTGCAGGGCTGCCGCAAGGATGGCGGGATGCGGCGCGCTGAGCACACACAGGCCGGCGAGTCGCTCCGGGCGCGTGGCCGCATAGGTCCAAGCCACGGCGCCGCCCCAATCGTGACCGACCAGAAGCACGGGCCTGTCGCCGGCTTGCCGGTCCAGAATGTCGTCCAGGTCAGCCGTCAACCTTTCCAGCCGATAGGCGGACAGTTCCACCGGTTTGCCGGACAGATTGCAGCCGCGGCCGTCGGGCGCGATCACCGTGAACCGTCTGCTGAGGGCGTCGATCTGGGCCCGCCATCCCCGCCAGTAGTCCGGGAAACCGTGACACAGCACGATCACCGGCCCTGATCCGCCCCGTTTCAGATGCAGCCGGCAGCCGTCCGAGGCTGCAATCGTGACGCTGATGGTCAAGGCGTGCGCCCCGCTCTCTGTTGGAAGCTTCGTCAGTAGCGATACTGTCCGATCACGCCAGCCGTCAATCGGCCCCCTTGCTTGCCGGCGCTATCCGTCAGCACCGCTATTGACGGGGTGAATAATAACGCTTGACGCGTCCGCATCCGCCCGCTTACCTCTATTGACTAACAATACAATAGCGGTGCGGTCAGCGCCCGCCGAAGGGGAGGGATCCAATGAATACCTGGACATCACGTTCAACGAGCATGCTTGCCGGCGCCTCGGTCATGGCCCTGTGCGCGGCGGCGATTTTCGGCCCGACGGCCGCGTCGGCTGCGGAGTCCACGCCGGCGGCGACCGGGGTCGAAGCGATCATCGTGACGGCGCAAAAGCGCGAGCAGGCTCTGCAGGACGTGCCGCTGGCCGTCAGCGCCTTTTCGGAAGCGACGCTCGATCGCGCCCAGATTGAAGACGCCACGGATATCCAGTTCTCGATCCCCAACGCCGTTCTGACCGGCAATGACCGCTTCACGCTGCGGGGCATCGGCACCAACGCGCTCGGCTCGTCCGACCTGGGCGTGCAGTCGTTCGTCAACGGCGCCGCCATTGGCTACCTTCCGCAGAACGAATTCTTCGACATGGCGCGCATCGAGGTGCTGCGCGGTCCCCAGGGCACGCTCTACGGCCGGAACACGACCGGCGGCGCGATCAACCTGATCACCAAGCGTCCGGGGAGCGACTTCGGCGGTGACGTCAGCGTTCAGCTGGGCAACTTCTCCAATGTGCGGATCGGCGGCGCGGTCGACATTCCCCTCGGCGAGCGGGTCGCCGTTCGCCTCGCCGGCTACTCCCTGCAACGCGACGGCTACACAGAGAACCTCGGCACCGGCAACGACATTGACGGTCGCAGCCAGTGGGCCGTGCGCGGCACCGTGACCTTCGATCTCGGCGACAACACCGACGCCACCTTGATCGTGGGCCGATATGATGAGGACAGTTCGCGCGCCCGCGAAGGCAAGCGCCTGTGCAAGGCGCACCCCGTGCTCGGGTGCGATCCGCGGCAGCTGGGTTTTGACTCTCCGGACGCCAACACCACGATCCTGCAGACCCTGTCCCGGTTCTTCACGCCGTTCCCGGTCGGCGGAAATATCTATGCCGGCGCGCCCAATCCGCATGATCTGCGCAAGGTCCAAGCAGACACCGATCCCACATACCTCCTGGACCAGGACTTCGCGACCTTCAACCTCGACCACGACTTCGGGCCGGTGAAGCTCTCGACCGTCCTGGCCTATTCCGAGGGATCGTCGGAGCAGAACACCGACTGGGACAACGCCGACCTGCCGTTCCGCTTCACCGCACCGATCACCTACAACAAGGACCGCAACACGGTGGTCACCACCAACCGGTTGCTGACCACTGACAGCTTTTCGACCCGCAGCACAACGACGACGGGTGAACTGCGACTGGCCTCCGACTTCGACGGCGGGTTCAACTTCCTGATCGGCGTGTTCGGTCTCAAGGGGACCAGCTCGAGCGGCTTCGAGACCTGGCACCCGGCGATCGAGTATTTCCAACGCGCAAATGGCCGTCCGGCAGAGACCTGGCGCGTGTCAGCCCTGACACGGAACGGCAAGAACGAGACCTGGGCGCTGTTCGGCGAGTCCTACTTCACGCTGTCTGAGACCCTTCGCCTGACCCTTGGCGCCCGCTACACGGACGAGCAGCGCTCGGGCGAGTCGCGCTCGATCGTCCTGTCGGGGCTCGTGCCCTGGAGCTACTCCGAGTACTCGGGGAACAAGGCGACCTACAAGGCGGCGCTGGACTGGTCACCGGACCTGTCCTTCACCGACACCACCCTCGTCTACGGCTCGGTCTCCACCGGCTACAAGGGCGGCGGACTGAACAACAGCGGAACGGTTCCGACCTACGGACCCGAGACGGTCACGGCCTATGAAACGGGGGCCAAGAACACTCTACTGGGCGGCCGGATGCAGGCCAACTTTTCGGCCTTCTACTATGACTACTCGGGCCTCCAGCTCGGGCAGCGCATCAATGGCGGCGTCGTCACCCGCAACGCCGACGCGACGATCTACGGCTTCGAGGCCGAGTTCGTTTACGCGCCCAACGATCAGTGGCTTTTCGACGCCAACCTCTCGACCCTCAACACGGAAATCGGGACCTTCTTCAGCGAGGACGCCGCCAATCCGGCTCAGAGCCTGACGGCCACGACCCCTACTGTGCAGGTGAACCTCGCGGGCAACCAGCTGCCTCACTCACCCCCGGCCAAGGTCAAGTTCGGGGGTCAGTATACGACGGGCCCGATCTGGGGTGATTGGACCTCGACCTGGCGTGTGGACGCGGTGTGGCAGGACTCCTACTTCGCTCGCGAATACAACTCGCCGACCGATCGCATCGACTCGTGGGGCGTGATCGACCTGCAGGCCCGCTTCCGCAACGACACGACCCAGACGGAGGTGCGCTTCTTCATCAAGAACCTGACGGACGGCGACAACATCACCAACATCATCATCGAGGACGCGCTGGTCGGCCGCTATCGGAACGCGCGCCTGCTTGAGCCGCGGACCTACGGCCTGATCGTGTCCAAGGCCTTCTGATCCAGCAACCTCCCTGACGACCTCATGACTGGCGCCGGGACCCTCGCGGGCCCGGCGTCTCTTCTTCCACCAGGGAAGATGCCGGAAAGGTCGCAAGGGTCCGGGGACGCCGTTGCCGACGTAGCGCTGGTTCCGCGTTGAGGAGGCGGGGTTAGGATACGAAATCGGCGGATCACGCAGCGAGGCGGGAGAAACCCGTCCGGCACATTGGGGAAGAAGTGTTTGGCCACCATTGAATCACCTCTGGCCGAGACGCCGCCGAAGCCGCCACTCCTCGTCAAGCTCGCCTACAGCCTGGGTCAGGCGGGCCAGAATGGCGGGTTCGACGCCGCGTTCGGCTTCATTTTCTTCTACTACTCAGCTGTTCTCGGTTTATCCGGGGCGCTGGTCGGGGCCGCCCTGGCCGTGGGCCTGGCTTTCGACGCAGCAGTCGACCCCCTGATCGGCTCCTGGTCCGATAATCTGAAATCCCGACTGGGCCGCCGTCTGCCGCTCATGCTTGTTGCGGCGCCACTGCTGGCGCTGTCGGTCGGATTATTGTTTTCGCCGCCGCGTGGCCTGGACCAGTTCGCGCTTTTCGGATGGTTGGCGGTCATGTCGATTGCGGCGCGAAGCGCCATATCCTTGTTCACCGTGCCCTACCTCGCACTGGGCGCGGAACTGGCGACCGACTACGGCGAACGCACGAGTGTCGTCATGTATCGCGCCGTAGCGGGCATTCTGTCAGCTGTCGTCGTGACGGCGGTTGGCTATTCCGTGTTCTTTGCCAACGGCGGACTGCAATTGCCCGATGGCTACCCAGGCTTTGGCTGGTCAGTGGCAGGCCTCCTTCTGGTGTGCATGACCCTGTGTTGTCTGGGCGTACGGCGCTATGCCGCTGGCCTGCCCCAGCCAGGACATACGCCTTCGTCTCTATGGAAAAGGCTGCCAAGGGAAGTCGGAGAGATTTTCCGCAACAGGTCGTTCCGCATCCTGTTCCTGTCGGCGGTCATCCTGTTCGTGGCGCTCGGCCTGAACGCGACGCTTAACGCCCACGCCTTCGTCTTCGTCTGGCACATCAAGAGCGAGCTGATCCAGTTCATCGGCTATGCCTACATGGTCGGCATGCTGCTGGGCGTCGCGGGCGCGCCGATCCTGCAGAGGGCAATGGAGAAGAAGTACGTTGTCATCCTCGGCTTCGGACTGCTCATCGCCAACTGGCTGGTGCTGCAGGGGTCTATGCTTGCCGGATTCTATCTGCCGCAGGGCGATGCCGCGCTTCTGCCGATGCAAATAAACTCATTCGTCGCCGGCATCGGCACCGGGTTTGTGTCGGTGGCCTATCCGTCGATGATGGCGGACGCCGCCGACGAGCATGAGCACCTGTTCGGGCATCGTCGAGAAGGTCTGTACTTCGCGGGACTCGGATTTGCCAACAAGGCGGCATCGGGGCTAGGCGTTATGGTGGCCGGGGTTGCGCTGGATCTCGTGCGTTTTCCTGCGGAGCTCGGCCAGACCGTCGGGGCGGTCCTGCCTGCTGACGTTCAGTTCCGTCTCGTAATGGTCTGGGGGCCTGTCCCGGCGGTTATCGCGATCGTCGCGCTCCTGATCTTTGTTTCCTACAACATCACGCGCGCCCGCCACGCCGAGATAGCAGTGGGGCTTGGACGCGGCCCGGCTCCCGGCTGAGCGGCCGGTCAACACATCCATTCCGCTGCTCCGTCCGGGCGGCGGTCAGTACGCCACGGAGGGTCCCGATGACCTATGACACCCTGCCCGCATCACTCCCGACCGACCGGTCGCTGGACACCCCAGAGGTCGCCGCCCTCCGGGCGCATCTCGAAGCCAATAACGGCATCAAGGGGCTGGACATCCTCCAGCCCGGCGACACTGCCCACGCGGTCGAGCTGTTCCGGCGGGACGGTTTCGTGGTCATCGCCAACGTGCTGAACAGCGAGCAGATCGATATCCTCGGCCAGGGTTGTAGCGCGGTGGCCGCCGACATCCTGGCGCTGGATCAGGACCGCGCCGGCAACCGGGGATCGCATCGCTATTCGTTCGGCGGCTCCAGCCTGACCCGCAGTCAGCTGCACCGCCCCGAATGGCAGATGCTGCTCGACATTCCGACGGTTACCGAGCTCGTCAGCGCGATCTTCGGCTCGCCGGACTATTCGCTGCGGGCGGCGAGCGGCGACTTCTGCCTGCCGGGCGCGGTGGAATACCAGCCGCTGCATTCAGACATTCGCGACTGGCAGAGCAACAAAACGACCCCCTTCAGCGCTTTCCATGATCCGCGCGGCCAACTCACGATCCGCGATCTGCCCTGTCCCTATGTCTGCGTGAACTTCCTGCCCCAGGAGGTCACCCGTCTGAATGGCCCTACCCGACAGATCCCCGGCACGCAGCATTCCCGCACGCCGATCCCCAGCCTCGACGCCGAGCCCGAATGGATGCGGCTGAGCACGGTCTGCCCGGCCCCCGCCGGTGCCATCATGGTGCGGGATGTGCGGGCCTGGCACGGCGGCACGCCGAACATTTCCGAGGCCATCCGCGCCATCCCGAACCTCGAGTTCTATGCGCCGTGGTTCCGCGAGCCGATCGTCCCGGGCATCAGCTATCGTGACGCCAGGAACCTGTCCGAACACGCCCAGCGTCTGATCCGCTACTGTGTGGCGGATTCGAGCGTAACGCTTGTCACCGGTCCGACCCTACGCGCGCCCTGAACCTGCCGTCCGGAAGACATCCCATGAAGTACCGAAGGCTTGGCAGAACCGCGCTGAAGGTGAGTGAACTGTGCCTCGGCACGATGAACTTCGGCCCGCGCACCCCCGAGCCTGAGAGCTTCGCCATTCTTGGCGCCGCCGTCGCCGCCGGGATCAACTTCATCGACACGGCCAACCAGTACGGCGGCCATCTGGGCGTGGGTGCGACCGAGAGCCTGCTCGGCCGCTGGCTCGCAGAGGATCGTAGCCGCCGCGACCGGATCGTGCTCGCCACCAAGGTTCACGAGCCGATGTCCGACGACGTCAACGACCGGGGCCTGTCGGCGCGGCACATCCAGATGGCCTGCGAGGCGAGCCTGCGCCGGCTCGGGGTCGAGCACATCGATCTCTACCAGCTGCATCACATCGACCGCACCGCGCCGATGGAAGAGATCTGGCAGGCGACCGACCGGCTGATCAGCCAGGGCAAGATCACATACGTCGGCTCGAGCAACTTCCCCGGCTGGAAGATCGCCCAGGCCAACGAGAAGGCGGAGGGCCGGGGCCGGCTGGGCCTGGTGTCGGAGCAGGGTCTCTACAATCTGCTGGAACGCCGCGCTGAACTGGAGGTGATCCCCGCCTGCCGCGAATACGGCCTGGGCCTCATCCCCTGGAGCCCGTTGGCCGGCGGCCTGCTGGCCGGCGCGTCCATGGATGCGGATGGTCGACGCCAGTCGGCCGAAGCGAAGGCGGCGGCCGTCGCCCGGTCCGGGCAACTTTCCCGCTTCGGCGACCTCTGTCGGGCCATAGGGGAACAGCCCGGCGCGGTCGCCCTGGCCTGGCTGCTGCATCAGGACGGCGTGACGGCCACCATCATCGGCCCGCGCAACCTCGACCAGCTGACCTCGGTTCTGCATGTGCCCGACATCCGGCTGGACGACGAGTCGCTGGCGGCGATCGACGGGATTTTCCCTGTCTGTGGTCCTGCGCCCGAGGCCTACGCGTGGTGACCCGCGAGGGTCGCATTCCGGTGACCGGCGGTCATTTGGCCTACCACCGTACCGGAGGCGATGGCCCGTCGTTGGTGCTGTCCCACGGCCTGACGGACAATGGCCTCTGCTGGAGCCGGCTGGCGGCGGCCCTGGCGCCGGACTTCGACGTCATCATGCTCGATGCTCGCGGCCATGGGGGCAGCTCGCGCATGGCCGGAGCCCCACCGGATCACGCCAGCCGCGATATCGCCGAGGCGATCGACTTCCTGGGGCTGCGATCGCCGATCGTGATGGGCCATTCGGTTGGCGCGCGCGCCACCGCCGACTTTGCCGGTGCTTATCCGGGGCTGGCGTCGAAGGTCATTCTTGAAGATCCGCCCTTCCTGCCGGTCGCCGATCCAGCGGCGGCCGCACTCCGCCGGCGCAAGTTCCGCGATCAGGTGGAAGCCTTCCAGGCCATGTCCGAGGCGGACATCATCGCGTTGGGTCGAAAGACATCGCCGGACTGGCATGAGGACGAGTTTCCGGCGTGGGTGGCCAGCAAGCGTCAGGTCGATCCGGACGCCATGCCGGACTATCGCTCGCCCTGGCAGGAGTCGCTTCGGACCATCAGCGCCCCGATCCTGCTGATCCTCGGCGAGCCGGCGCGCGGCGCTCTGGTCACGCCGGAGATCGCCGACGAGGCGATGGCCCTCAATCCGAACATCACGACAGTCCTGATTCCCAACGCTGGCCACAACATCCGCCGCGAGAATTTCGACGGCTATCTGGCGGCCTTGCGGGTCTTCCTAGCCGGCAACTAGGCGGTCTTCCGGGATTCCGCGCAGCCAATGCGTCGAACGAGCGACATGATTTCCGACAATGACTCGAAGGCGTCCTTGGCAGGGGCTGCTTCTCGCGCCGCCTGACTTCCGCATGGACAAAACGGCCAATTAGGGAGCGCCCTGGTGTCCCCCCAACACCGTCGCGACTTCATCCGCCATGGCCAACCGCTGCTTCTTCAGTGTCTCCAGCCGCTCGTCGGATGCAGGCTCGACGCCGGCTTCGATTCGGTGAATGTCCCGGTTTACGCTGTGGTAGCGGTCACAGAGTCCGCTGAAGTGCCGATCGGCATGCCGGAGCTTCTGGATCAGCTCGACATGGGCCGGGAATTCCTGGGCGAGTTCGTGGGCGAGGTGGGTCATTGGCGACCTCCTTCTTGGCTTGCCCAAAGGCTAGGCTGCCCGCTGAAGCTCCGAAAATGCGCTGGATCAAGTGTTTCAGGCTCTCCGGGGTCCGGTGGAACAATTTTCTGATCCGGCCTGATTGCGGTCGCCCGGCCATTTGATGTGCGACAAGTGCCCCGTCATCCCAACGCGCTAGTCAGTCGCCTGACCCGGTCGTGGTGCGCTGGTGCGCCTTGCCGGGCACCTCGCGCCGGCTTGGTCCGGCTACGGAGACTCCTTGTGGCCGGCATCGATCCAGACCGCGCATTTCTGCCGCTTAACATTGCGGTCCTGACCGTGTCCGACACCCGATCCCAGGAGACGGACACATCCGGCGGACTGCTCATCGACCGGCTGTCGGCGGCAGGGCATCGCCTTGTCGAGCGGGCCATCGTCAAGGACGACATTGAGCCGATCCGCGACCAGGTCGCCGCCTGGGTGGCAGACCCCGCGATCGACGTGGTGCTGTCCACAGGGGGCACCGGCTTTTCGCCGCGCGACGTGACTCCAGAGGCGATCAAGCCGCTGTTCCGACGCGAGATGGACGGCTTTTCCGTGGTCTTCCATCAGGCCAGCCAGGGGACGGTTGGGGTCGCTACCCTCCAGTCGCGGGCCTTCGCCGGTCAGGCAGGCGACACGTTCATCTTCTGCCTGCCCGGCTCGACCGGAGCCTGCCGGGACGCCTGGGATCTGGTCCTGTCGATGGAACTCGACAGCCGCTTCAAGCCCTGTTCTCTGGTGGGGCAGATCCCGCGCTTCCGGGACATTTGCCCGTGATCGCGTTCGATGAGGCGGCCGTCCTGATTGCAGGAATAGCCCTTCCGCTCGGGACTGAAACCGTGGCGCTTTGCGACGCGCGCGGGCGAGTGCTTGCAACGCCCGTGCTGGCCAGCCGCGCATCGCCCTCGGCCGCCGTTTCGGCGATGGATGGCTACGCCATCCGTGAGGGCGACCTCGCCGTGACGCCCGCCCGCCTGGCGGTGATGGGTGAGTCCTTCGCCGGAGCCGGGTTCGCTGGACCCCTGCCGGCAGGGGGCTGTGTCCGCATCTTCACCGGCGCACCCGTGCCTGATGGCGCCGACCGTGTGGTCATCCAGGAGGATGTGCGGCGGGAGGGGGATTTCGCCGCTTTCGACCGCCCCTTTTGTGGGCGGCGGCACATTCGGCTGGCGGGCTCCGACTTTCAGGCGGGCGACCTGCTCGTGCCGTCAGGTCGTCGTCTGAATGCACAACGGATGGTCGCCGCCGCCGCCGCCAATCTGGCGATCCTCGACGTCTACCGGCGCCCCACGGTGGCGATCCTCGCCACGGGCGATGAGCTCGCCGCGCCCGGGACCCCGGGTCTTCGGCCCGACGCGATCCCCGAAAGCGTTTCCTTCGGAGTCGCAGCCCTCGCGGAGGACTGGGGCGCAGAAGTCGTATCTCGCCGGCTCTGCGGCGATGACCTCTCGAACCTGGGAGCTGCGGCGGCCTTGGCCGTAGCTGAGGCCGATGTGGTGGTGGTAACCGGCGGCGCGTCTGTTGGCGAGCGGGACTTCGCCCGCGAGATGTTCTCGCCCCTGGGTCTGGACCTACTGTTCAGCAAGGTCGCTATCAAGCCGGGAAAGCCGGTGTGGGTTGGCCGCGCAGGCGGGGCGATCATCGTCGGCCTGCCCGGCAATCCGACCTCGGCTCTGGTGACAGCGCGCCTGTTCCTCGCCCCGCTGCTGGCCGGCCTGGGCGGGCGCAATCCTCGCAAGGCATGGGCCTGGCGATCAATGACGCTTGTCGGATCGATGGATCACGAGGGCAATCGGGAGACCTTCCACCGGGCTCGGGCCGATCAGGGCGGTGTAAGCCTGATGGACGACCAGGACTCTTCCGCCCAACGGGCTCTGGCGGCGTCAGACCTGCTCGTACGCCGCAGACCCGGCGCGCCGGCGGCCCCTTCGGGTGACCGGGTCGAGGTCCTCGACCTTTAGGATCCGTCCAGGAACATCGGGAACAGGATGTTGTTCTCCAGCCGCATGTGCTCGCGCAGATCGCCGGTGATTTCTTGGCAGGCGCGGTAGAGCAAGCGCCAGGAGCCACAGGCGTCCGTAGGCGGCGTGCAATCGGTGGTCAGCATGGCCAGACGCAGAAGCTGCTCGTCGACATCGCGGTGTTCCGCTTCCATCCGGCTGATCGGGTGACCGATCAGGGGGTGACCCCCGGCCAGCATCAGGGGAAACAAAACAGCTTCTTCCCGAGCCTGATGCGAGATCAGGTGGTCAGCCATCACCGCGAGGTGGTCGGCAAGGCCCTGTGGACAACGGGGATGATCCTGATGGACGGCCTCGACACGCCGGGCGAGAGCGATGGCCTTCGGGAACTGGGCCCGATGAACGTCATGGAAACGCTGAACGATGTGGTCGATCAGGGCGGCGGGACCGGCTTGGGTCCACGCATTCTCCAGCATGCGCTCCGCGGCGACGGCGCTGTCAAACGGCATAGGTGTCTCCTTTGGCCGGAGCCTAGACCGTGACGACCGTGAGCGCCTTGAAGCCCGCCGCGCTCGCGGTTGATCCTCAGCAAGCGTCGGCCTGCCAAATATCTTCGGGTGCGACAGCGCCGCCGCCCTAGCGGGCGCCGCAGGGACTCTGGAAGCCTGCCGGATGACTTCCAAAGAGGCGTCCCATGGCGTTCGATACTCCGCTTGCCGGCGAAATCTGGTCCAGCAAATACCGTTTCACGCCGCAGGGCGAGCCGGGCGAGGGCGCGGTCGAGGACACGTGGCGGCGCATTGCCTATGCGGTCGCCGCGGCCGAAGACCCGGAGATCCGGGAGCCGATCGAGGCCGAGTTCTACGAGGCCCTGCGCGATCATCGCTTCCTGCCCGCCGGGCGGATCATCGCCGGCGCGGGCACGGCCCGGTCGGTGACCCTGTTCAACTGCTTCGTCATGGGGAAGATCCCGGACGATCTGGGCGGCATCTTTGACCATGTGCGGGAGGCGGCGCTGACCCTGCAGCAGGGTGGCGGGGTCGGCATGGACTTCTCGTCCATCCGGCCAGCGGGGGCCTTCGTGTCCGGCGTGGCGGCTGACGCCTCGGGTCCGCTCAGCTTCATGGATGTATGGGACGCCATGTGCCGCACCATCATGTCCGCGGGGCAACGCCGTGGCGCGATGATGGGCTGTCTGCGCATCGATCACCCTGACATCGAGGCCTTCATCGACGCCAAGCGGGCCGCCGGACGGCTTCGGAACTTCAACCTGTCAGTCCTGGTCAGCGACGCCTTCATGGCGGCGCTCAAGGCCGGCGACGACTGGCCCTTGACCTTCGGCGGCAAGGTGCATCGCGTTCTGCCGGCGGCGGATCTATGGGCGCGATTGATGCGCGCGACCTATGACAGCGCCGAGCCCGGCGTGATCTTCATTGACCGGGTCAACGCCGCCAACAATCTCGCCTACTGTGAGGAGATCCTCGCCAGCAATCCGTGCGGTGAGCAGATGCTGCCCCCCTACGGCGCTTGTCTGCTCGGCTCGATCAACCTGGCCCGGCTGGTGCGGTCGCCCTTCGAGGCGAGCGCGACGATCGATGAGGAAGAGTTGGGTCAGCTTACGCGCACGGCGGTGCGCTTCCTCGACAATGTCATCGACATCTCCCGTTTCCCGCTCGAAGCCCAGGCAACAGAGGCCCGGTGGAAGCGGCGGCTGGGGCTGGGGATCACCGGCCTGGCCAACGCCCTGACTTTCTGCGGCGCTCGCTATGGCGATGATCGGGCGGTTGAGCTGACGAAGCAGTGGCTGGGCGTCATCAAGCGGGAGGCCTACCGGACCTCGGCGCGGCTTGCGGCCGAGAAGGGGATGTTCCCGCTCTATCAGGACTCCATGCTGGATCGGCCGAACCTGGTGTCTCTGGATGAGGAGACCCTCGATCTGGTTCGCGCCCACGGGCTTCGCAATGGCTGCCTCACCTCGATTGCGCCAACCGGCACGACCTCGATCCTCGCCGGCAACGTCTCATCAGGCGTTGAGCCGGTGTTTGCCTATGCCTACAGCCGCAAGGTCCGGCAGGCCGACGGGTCGACCCGGGAAGAGCCTGTCGAGGACTACGCCCTGACGGTCTGGAAGTCCCTGCGCGGCGATCTGCCTCCGCCCGAGAGCCTGTTCGTCAGCGCCCAGACCCTGGTTCCCGCCGACCATCTGCGTATGCAGGCGGCGGCCCAGACCCTTGTCGACAGTTCGATCTCCAAGACCGTCAACTGTCCCGAGGACATCAGTTTCGAGACCTTCTCGAACATCTACCTCGACGGATACCGGCTCGGCTGCAAGGGCCTGACGACCTATCGGCCCAACGCGATCACCGGCTCGGTGCTCAGTGTCACGCCGCCGCCGACAAGCGCGGCGACCAGGCCGCTGGAACCGCATCTGGCGAGCCGCCCGCAGGCCCTCGAGGGCATGACCTACAAGATCAAGTGGCCCGAGAGCGACTACGCCGTCTACGTCACGCTCAACGACACGGTCGACGCCGATGGCCGGCGGCCGTTCGAGATTTTCGTCAATTCTCGCAACATGGACCACTACGCCTGGACCGTGGGGCTGACGCGGATGATCTCGGCCGTCTTCCGCCGAGGCGGCGACGTGTCCTTTGTCGCCGAAGAGCTGAAGGCGGTGTTTGATCCGCGCGGCGGAGCCTGGCTGGACGGCAGGTATGTTCCCTCGCTGCTGGCGGCGATCGGGGGCGTGGTGGAGCGACATATGACCGGCGCCGGGACAGCGCCAGGTCCCTCGCAGGAGCTTGCGCCTCCGTCAGCGGAGGCTGCCCCGCGCCTTGCTTGCTGTCCGCGTTGCGGGGCGGCGGCGCTTGTCCGCAAGGAAGGCTGCGACACCTGTCTCGACTGCGGTCATTCCAAATGCGGCTAGTTGGCATTTGACATTCGACAAGGCGGCCTTGCGCGGCCAGGTCTAAGGCTTTCGCCTGATCCAACAGGTGAGACCGTCATGACTTCCGCCGCCGCGCGCCGTCAGTATTCCGGGCCGGCCCTGTTCAGCTTCGGCTTTCGGCCGTTCTTCCTGGGGGCGGCGATCTGGGCGGCGCTGGCGCTGCCGCTCTGGCTTTGGGCCCATTTGGGCGGTCCGGCGGCCGCGATGATCGATCGTAACTGGCACGTGCACGAGATGCTGTTCGGCTATGTCGGCGGCGTTGTCGCCGGCTTCCTGCTGACCGCCGTGCCCAACTGGACCGGCCGCCTGCCGGTCTTGGGCGTGCCGCTGGCCGCTCTCGCCGCGCTCTGGTTCGCGGGCCGGCTGGCCATGCTGCTGGGACCCGCGCAGCCTGCAGCCGCACTTGTGGACGCAGCATTCCTGGTCGTCTTCGCCGGAGTGGTCTGGCGTGAGGTTCTCGCCGGTCGCAACTGGCGCAATCTGCCTGTGGCTGTGATGGTCACCCTGCTGGCGCTCGCCAATCTCGCCTTTCACAGCCGGCTGTTCTGGCCGGAGCTTGGCCCGGCGGCCGAACGCGGCGCAGTGGCGATGATCGCCATGCTGATCGCCTTCATCGGCGGCCGGACCGTGCCGAGTTTCACCCGCAACTGGATGGTCCAGGTCGGGCGTGCGCCGCTTCCGGCGCAGGCTGACAGGCTTGATCAGGCCGGGGTTGTTCTGGTCGCTGCGGCGGCAGCGTGCTGGATCACAGTTCCGGATCAGCGCCTGACCGGCATCGCCCTGTGCATTGCTGGACTAGCGACACTGATCCGCCTGTCGCGCTGGCGGACCGGGCAGATGCTGTCGGAGCCGCTGCTATGGAGCCTGCACGCGGGATATGGCTGGCTGGGCCTGGGCCTGATCCTCGCCGGAGCCCACATCCTCGTCCCCGCCATCGTGCCCCGCACGGCGGGAATCCATGCGTTGATGAGCGGAGCCGCCGGGGTCATGACCCTTGCCATGATGACCCGCGCAACGCTCGGGCACACGGGCCGGGAGCGCCATGCGGACCGGGCGACCGTGGCGCTCTACGCGGCAATCAACCTGGCGGCGGTCTGCCGCATCGCGGCAGCCTTTGCTCCTGGCGCGGTCGCCGTCTTGCTGGTCGCGGCGGCGATATTCTGGGTGGCGGCCTTTGCCCTTTTCATTGTTCGCTACGGCCCGATGCTCCTCCGACCGCGGCTCGCATCATGAGCACGACAATGCATCGATTGGCCCTCAAGCGGGATCAACGCGAGGCACCTGTGTCGCCCCACGAAGGTCGACACTCCGCAGAGGTGGACCCGATGTCCCGTCTCGTCGACGGCTTCGGCCGGCGCTTCAAATACCTTCGACTGTCGATCACCGAGGTGTGCAATTTCCGCTGCACCTATTGCCTGCCCGACGGCTACCAGAAGACCGCCTCGCGTCCCTTCCTGACGGTTTCGGAAATTGGTCGGCTGGTCGAAGCCTTCGCCGGGCTGGGCGTGGGCAAGGTTCGGCTGACCGGCGGCGAGCCCTCCGTGCGCCGTGACCTGGGCGAGATTATCCGACGTGTCCACGACACACCGGGTGTCGACAAGGTCGCGGTGACAACCAACGGCTGGAACCTGGCGCGGCAGATCGACGACTGGCGCGCGGGCGGCCTGACCAATCTCAACGCCAGTGTCGACTCACTGGACCGGACGCTGTTCCACCAGATCACGGGACACGACCGTCTGCCCGCTGTGATGGGCGGGCTGGATCGCGCGCTTGAGCTCGGCGTGCCCTCGGTGAAGATCAACGCGGTTCTGCTGAAGGATGCCGCCGGCCCGGACCAGTTCGCCCAGTTCGCCGATTTCGTCCGCGACCGACCTGTCGCGGTGCGCTTCATCGAGCTGATGCGGACCGGCGACAACGCCGACTATTTCGCGCGTCAGCATGTCGGCGGACAGCTCTTGCGGTCCTGGCTTGAGTCCGGCGGCTGGACGCCGGGGACGCGCGGTCAGGATGACGGGCCGGCAGTTGAATACGTCCATCCCGATCACCGTGGACGCATAGGCCTGATCGCGCCCTATGGCGCCGGCTTCTGCGACGGCTGCAATCGCCTGCGGGTGACGGCCAGGGGCAAGTTGAGGCTATGCCTGTTTGGAGATGGCGGTATCGATCTGCGGGATCTGCTTGTTGATGACGCCGATCGTCAGCCGCTTGTTGAGCGCATCGCCGGGGCCTTGGGCGGCAAGGCGGCGGGCCACCGGCTCGCAGAGCAGGTCACCGGCGATACGCGGCATCTGGCCCAGCTGGGCGGCTGATCAGTTCAGGGCGCCGACAGTGCTGTCGCTCGCGCTGCACTCCCGCGCCGCCACACCCACCCGGGCCGCGGAGGGCTGCAGGTGGCTGTCGATCAGACGGTCGGGCTTGGCCAGGCGGTCGAGCACGACAGGGCGGTGTATCGACACGTCCGGGCCGTTCACCGAGACCCCATAGTCCGCGAGATTGGCGAAGGCGCGCGAGAGGTTCTCCGGCGTCATGCCCAGCAGGGAAGCGAGCACCCGCTTTTCATGGGGGAGGGTGAGGGTGGGGCCGCCGCCCTGGCTGACCTGTTCGGCCAGCAGATAGTTGGCCAGCCGTTCGGACGCGCCGCGCAGCTTCTGGTTCTTCACGGTGCGAACGAGGCCGCGATAGCAGCCCGACAACTCTTCGGCGACGGCGACAGCGAAACCGGCGTCTTCCTTCATGGCGCGGCGCACGGCCTCGCCCGAGATCATCAGGATGTCGGATCGTTCGATCGTTCGCGCGGTCATCAAGGCGTCTGCGTCCAGTACAACCGCGGCAAGGATGAAGGTGGAAATCGGACGCAGGACGGCAAGGGTCGTTTCCTTGTCGTTCCAGGTGCCCTGCAACTCGGCGAGCCCCTCGATCAGCACGTAGAGGAAGTCGACCGGGTCCCCCTCCATCAACAGCGTCGTGCCCGCAGGAAACTTCTGCAGGAAGGCGCCTGCGATCAGACTGTCAAAGGTACGCGGCAGAGCCCCTTTGAACAGGGGGAGTGCCCGGACACGTTCGACATCGGCGCTGCGCATGGGCATGCCCATTCTCCCCAATCCTGTCATTTGAGTTCAACGACTCGCGCGCCGTCGTGCCTTGATGTGGATCAACCCCCATCTGCAACAGGACATGCACTTGATGAAAATCAAGTCTAAATCAAATCTAAGTCAATCCAGCCCAATAATCAGATCAATACTTCGGTTGGATTTGCTGAAATACTTTCCAATGCTCCACGGAATATGGGCTTCTTTGACTCGGATCAATTGTTCCGCGCTGTCGCTGCATCAGAAACAGGGCATCAGCCGGTGATCGTCGCCGGCGCGGAAAAACGGTTTCGCAGATGGTCGGGGACTCGCCCAAAGCCGCAGTCGGCGCCGGTTCGGCGCTCTGGATGAGCACTTTCGCCTTCACCGCCTGTTTCGCGGTGTGGACGATCTTCTCGATCATCGGGGTCCAGATAAAGCAGGACCTGGGTCTCAGCGAAGCGCAGTTCGGCCTGCTGGCAGGCACACCGATCCTGACGGGCTCGCTGGTGCGGGTTCTTCTCGGCGTATGGACCGACCAATATGGCGGCCGGGTCGTCAACTTGATGGTCATGCTGTCCGCGGCTCTGGCGACCTTTCTGCTGTCCTACGCCGAGACCTATCCGCAGTTTCTGATCGCTGCGCTCGGGGTTGGGATGGCCGGCGGTTCGTTCGCCGTGGGCATCGCCTACGTGTCCAAATTTTTCCCGAAGGAAAAGCAGGGCACGGCGCTGGGGATTTTCGGCGCGGGCAACGTCGGCGCTGCGGTGACGAAATTTGCGGCTCCGTTCGTGATGATTGCCTTTGGCTGGCAGTCGGTGGCCCAGATCTGGGCCGGTGCTCTCGCGGTGATCGCAGTGGCCTTCTTCCTGCTCACCCGCGACGATCCCGCGCTGGTCGAACGCCGCCGCACCGGCGCCAAGCCGGTCAGCACCGCGATGCAGTTCACGCCGCTGATGAAGCTGCAGGTCTGGCGCTTCTCGCTCTACTACTTCTTCGTCTTTGGGGCCTTCGTCGCCCTGGCCCTGTGGCTGCCGCACTATCTGGTCGGGGTGTATGGCCTGAATATCAAGGTCGCCGGCATGGTCGCCGCCGCCTACTCGATCCCGGGCTCTCTGTTCCGCGTCTTCGGCGGCTGGCTGTCGGACAAGATCGGCGCGCGGCGGGTGATGTACATCACCTTCAGCGTCAGTGCGGTCTGCACATTCCTGCTGTCCTACCCGCCGACCAGCTACACCGTCTCCGGTATTCACGGTCCGATCAGCTTCCACCTGGAAACGGGCCTGGGCGCCTTCATCGTCTTGCTGTTCTGCCTTGGCTTCGCAATGAGCTTGGGCAAGGCGGCGGTGTTCAAACACATCCCGGTCTACTACCCGGGCAATATCGGGTCGGTCGGCGGTCTGGTCGGCCTGGTCGGTGGCCTTGGCGGCTTTGTCCTGCCGATCACATTCGGCCTGCTCAATGACATCACAGGCGTGTGGACCAGCTGCTTCATGCTGCTGTTCGTGCTGGTCGCCTCGGCCCTGACCTGGATGCACTTCGCCATCCGGCGGATGGAGCGGGCGCGGACGCCCGGGCTGTCCGATCTGCCTGAACTGCCGGAAATGTCCGGCCTGCACCCCAGTCCCTCCAGCGGTCCCGCTCCCGTCGCCCCGGCGCCGGTCGCGGCCGCCAGCTGACCCTCAAGGAGCGCCCGATGGCTTCCGTCCCGACCCCCAAGCACGTGCTGGACGACTGGCGTCCGGAGGATCCCGCGTTCTGGGCGTCCACCGGCAAGAAGGTCGCGACCCGCAACCTTTGGATTTCGGTCCCCAACCTTCTGCTGGCCTTCTCGGTCTGGATGGTCTGGTCGATGGTCGTGGCCAAGCTGAAGCTGATCGGCTTCACCTTCACCACAGACCAGCTGTTCTGGCTGGCGGCATTGCCGGCCCTGTCGGGCGCGACCCTGCGGATATTCTACAGCTTCATCGTCCCGGTCTTCGGCGGCCGCATGTGGACGGTGCTCTCAACCCTGTCCCTGCTGGTCCCGGCGATCGGCATCGGCCTGGCCGTACAGAACCCTGACACGCCCTACATCGCCTTCGTGATCCTGGCCCTGCTGTGCGGCTTCGGCGGCGGCAACTTCGCCTCCTCGATGTCGAACATCTCCTTCTTCTTTCCCAAGGCGGAGAAGGGCAACGCGCTGGCAATCAACGCCGGGTTCGGCAACCTCGGCGTCAGCGTGATGCAGTTCCTGATCCCGGTGGTCATCACCCTGGGCGCCTTCGCTCCGGTGGTCGGTGCGCCGCAGATCGCCGTTGAAAAGGGTGTCGAGAGCCAGATCTGGCTGCAGAACGCCGGCTTCGTCTGGGTTCCCTTCATCCTGGCCGCGGCAGCCGCCGCGTGGATCGGCATGAACGACATCAGCTCAGCCAAGGCCTCCTTCGCCACCCAGGCCGTGGTGTTCCAGCGCAAGCACAATTGGATCATGTGCTACCTCTACGTCGGCACCTTCGGCTCGTTCATCGGCTTTTCGGCGGCCTTCCCGCTGCTGGCCAAGACGCTGTTTCCAGCGGTGATGGTGCTGAAGATCGCATTCCTCGGCCCCCTGATCGGCGCCCTGTCTCGCGCCCTGACCGGCTGGGTGTCCGACAAGTGGGGCGGCCAGCATGTCACCCACTGGGTGTTCCTGGCCCTCTCGGTCGGGGTGCTGGGCGTGCTCTACGGCGTCGGCGCCATGGGCGCAGCGCCGTCGTTCCCGCTCTTCTTCAGCGCCTTCCTGTGGCTGTTCTTCTGGACCGGCGTGGGCAACGCCTCGACCTTCCAGATGATCCCCGCGATCGTGCGCGCGGACATGCCCCGGCTGATGCCGAAGGCTGACCTGGTCACCCGCCTGAAGGCCGCGGACATGGAGGCGGCGGCCATCGTCGGCTTCAGCTCGGCCATCGGCGCCTATGGCGGCTTCTTCATCCCCAAGGCCTTCGGCGACTCGCTCAAGGCCACCGGCGGTCCGGAGACGGCGCTGTTCCTCTTCCTCGGCTTCTACCTGAGCTGCGTGGTGGTGAACTGGGTCTTCTACGCCCGCCGCCGGTCGCTTCTGAACACCCCCACGATGACCCCAGTTCCGGAGCTCGCGGCATGAGCCATACCCTCGACCGCCTCGCGTTCTTCACGCGCAAGACCGAGCTGTTCTCAGACGGCCACGGGGTTATGAACGACGACGACCGCACGTGGGAGGAGGCCTATCGGTCCCGCTGGCGGCACGACAAGATCGTTCGTTCGACCCATGGCGTGAACTGCACGGGCTCCTGTTCGTGGAAGATCTACGTCAAGGGCGGGATCGTCACCTGGGAGACCCAGCAGACCGACTATCCGCGCACGCGGCCGGAGCTGCCCAATCACGAGCCGCGCGGCTGCGCGCGGGGCGCCAGCTACAGCTGGTACCTCTACTCGGCCAACCGGGTAAAGTATCCGCTGGTCCGCTCGCGCCTGCTGCGTCTGTGGCGTAAGGCGCGCGAGACCCTGGCGCCGGTGGCGGCCTGGGCCTCGATCCAGGACGATCCTGCGGCGCGCAAGTCCTACACCAGCATGCGCGGCTCCGGCGGCTTTGTGCGGGCGGACTGGGACGAGGTCACCGAGATCATCGCGGCGGCCAATGCTCATACCGTCAAGCGGTGGGGCCCTGACCGTGTGTTCGGCTTCTCCCCGATCCCGGCCATGTCGATGGTCTCCTACGCCGCCGGCGCGCGCTATCTGCAGCTGCTCGGCGGGGCCTGTGGCTCGTTCTACGACTGGTACTGCGACCTGCCGCCGGCCTCGCCCCAGACCTGGGGCGAGCAGACCGACGTGGCCGAAAGCGCCGACTGGTACAATTCCAGCTTCATGCTGCTGTGGGGCTCGAACGTTCCGCAGACCCGAACCCCGGACGCCCACTTCTACACCGAGGCCCGCTATCGCGGCGCCAAGTCGGTGGTCATCTGTCCCGACTACTCGGAGGCCTCGAAGTTCTCCGATCTGTGGCTGCCGGTGAAACAGGGAACCGACGCGGCCCTGGCCATGGCCTTCGGTCACGTGATCCTCAAGGAGTACCATCTGGACAAGCAGGTGCCGTACTTCCGCGACTACCTGCGCAAGTACAGCGACCTCCCCATGCTGGTCAGGCTGGTTCCGCAGGAGGGCGGCCTTGTGCCCGAGCGCCTGCTGCGCGCGTCCGATTTTGTTGGCGATCTGGAGCAGGCCAACAATCCCGACTGGAAGACTGTCGCCATCGACGAGGCCAGTGGCGAGATCGTCGTGCCGAACGGCTCGATCGGCTTCCGCTGGGGCGAGGACGGCCGTTGGAACCTCGAAGAACGCGACGCTGCGGACCGCGAGACCACGCTGAAGCTGGGCCTCAAGGACGCGCACGACGAAGTCGCTGGGGTGCGGTTCCCCTACTTCGCCAACACCGCCTCCAACGGCTTCGCCTCGACTGATCATCCCGACGTGCTGACGCGGAATGTGCCGGTCCGCCGCGTGATGCTGAAGGACGGCGAGGCGATGGTCGCCTGCGTCTACGACCTGTTTCTCGCCAACTACGGCGTCGACCAGGGCTTCGGCGGCGACTGCATGCCGACCTCCTACGACGATCTGCAGCCCTATGCGCCGGCTTGGGCTGAAGCGATCACCACCGTGCCGCGCGAGCAGATCATCGCCGTGGCCCGCGGCTTCGCCACCAACGCCGAGAAGACCAACGGCAAGTCGATGGTGATCATCGGCGCGGCGATGAACCACTGGTTCCACATGGACATGAACTACCGCGGCGTCATCAACATGCTGGTGATGTGCGGTTGCGTCGGTCAGTCCGGCGGCGGCTGGGCCCACTACGTCGGCCAGGAGAAGCTGCGGCCGCAGACCGGCTGGGCCCCGTTGGCCTTCGCCACCGACTGGATCCGTCCGCCCCGTCAGCAGAACTCGACATCGTTCTTCTACGCCCACTCCGACCAGTGGCGGTATGAGACTGTCGACATCGACGAACTGCTCTCGCCGACCGCGCCAGAAGGCCCGTGGAAGGCCTCGATGATCGACTTCAACGTCCGCGCCGAGCGGATGGGCTGGCTGCCGTCGACGCCGGCGCTGAAGACCAATCCGCTTGAGGTGGCTAAGGCTGCCGCCGCCGCGGGTGTTGATCCGAAGGCCTTCACCGTGGCCGGACTCAAGGACCGCTCGGTCGAACTGTCCTGCATGGACCCGGACGATCCTGCCAACTGGCCGCGCAACATGTTCGTCTGGCGCTCGAACCTGCTCGGCTCCTCCGGCAAGGGGCACGAGTACTTCCTCAAGCACCTGCTCGGAGCGTCGCATGGCGTCCAGGGCAAGGACCTGGGCGAGACCGGCAAGGTCAAGCCGGTCGACGTGGTCTGGCATGACCAGGCCCCGGAGGGGAAACTCGACCTCCTGGTGACCCTCGACTTCCGCATGTCGACCACCTCGGTCTACTCCGACATCGTTCTGCCGACGGCCACCTGGTACGAGAAGAACGACCTCAACACCTCCGACATGCACCCCTTCATCCACCCGCTGTCGGCGGCCGTGGATCCCGCCTGGGAGTCGAGGTCGGACTGGGAAATCTTCAAGTCGATCGCCCGCAAGTTCTCGGAGGTCGCACCGGAGGTGCTGGGGGTCGAGAAGGACGTCGTCCTCACCCCGATCCAGCACGACAGCCCTGGCGAGCTCGCCCAGGCGTTCGAGGTGAAGGACTGGTACCTCGGCGAATGCGACGCGGTCCCGGGCAAGACGATGCCGCAGATCACCATCGTCGAGCGCGACTATCCCAACCTCTACAAGCAGTTCACGGCGCTCGGTCCGCTGCTCGACAAAGTCGGCAACGGCGGCAAGGGCCTCGCCTGGAAGACCGGCCACGAAGTCGATCTGCTTCGCGAGTTGAACGGCGCGGTACTCGACGTGGGCCTCACGGAGGGCATGCCCAGCATCGATAGCGACATCGACGCCTGCGAGACCATCCTGATGCTCGCGCCGGAGACCAACGGCGAGGTGGCGGTCAAGGCTTGGCACGCGCTGGAGAAGCAGACCGGCCGCGAGCACGCCCACCTGGCGATCCCCAAGGAGGACGAGAAGATCCGCTTCCGCGATCTGCTCGCCCAGCCGCGCAAGATCATTTCCTCGCCGACCTGGTCGGGCATCGAGAGCGAGAAGGTCTGCTACAACGCCGGCTACACCAACGTGCATGAGCTGATCCCCTGGCGGACGCTCACCGGCCGCCAGCAGCTCTATCAGGACCATCTGTGGATGCGGGCCTTCGGCGAGGCGCTGTGCGTCTACAAGCCGCCGATCGACCTCAAGACCACGCACGTGAAGGGCCTCAAGCCCAACGGCGAGATCGAGATCGTCCTCAACTTCATCACCCCGCACCAGAAGTGGGGCATCCACTCCACCTATTCCGACAACCTGCTGATGCTGACGCTGAACCGCGGCGGGCCGGTGGTCTGGATTTCGGAGACGGACGCCCGCAAGGCCGGGATCGTCGACAACGACTGGATCGAGGTTTTCAACGCCAACGGGGCCCTGACGGCCCGGGCGGTGGTTTCCCAGCGCATCCGTGAAGGCACGACCTTCATGTACCACGCGCAGGAAAAGATCGTGAACACGCCGGGCTCGGAGATCACCGGGCGGCGCGGCGGCATCCACAACTCGGTCACCCGGGCGGTGCTCAAGCCGACCCACATGATCGGCGGCTACGCCCAGCTGGCCTACGGCTTCAACTACTACGGAACCGTCGGCTCCAACCGGGACGAGTTCATCGTCCTTCGCAAGATGAACAAGGTCGACTGGCTCGAAGAGCCGCTCGAGTCCCGGGAGTTCGGCCAATGAGGATCCGCGCGCAGATCGGCATGGTGCTGAACCTCGACAAGTGCATCGGCTGTCACACCTGTTCGGTCACTTGTAAGAACGTCTGGACCAATCGTCAGGGCGTTGAGTACGCCTGGTTCAACAACGTCGAGACCAAGCCTGGCATCGGCTATCCCAAGGATTGGGAGAACCAGAAGAAATGGAACGGGGGCTGGCGGCGCAAGGCCAACGGCAAGATCGAACCCCGTATGGGTGCCAAGTGGCGGATCCTGTCGAAGATCTTCGCCAACCCCGATCTGCCCGAGATCGACGACTACTACGAGCCGTTCACCTTCGACTACGGCCACCTGCAGTCCGCGCCGGAGATGAAGCATTTTCCGACGGCCCGGCCGCGTTCGCAGATCACCGGCCAGCGGATGGAAAAGATCGAGTGGGGGCCCAACTGGGAGGAGATCCTCGGCGGAGAGTTCGCCAAGCGGTCTGAAGACTCCAACTTCGAGGGCATCGAGAAGGAGATCTACGGTCAGTTCGAAAACACCTTCATGATGTACCTGCCGAGGCTGTGCGAACATTGCCTCAACCCCACCTGCGTGGCGGCCTGTCCCTCGGGCGCGATCTACAAGCGTGAGGAGGACGGCATTGTCCTGATCGACCAGGACAAGTGTCGCGGCTGGCGCATGTGCGTGTCGGCCTGCCCTTACAAGAAGATCTATTACAACTGGGACTCCGGGAAGTCCGAGAAATGCACCTTCTGCTTCCCGCGTATCGAGGTGGGTCAGCCGACGGTCTGTTCGGAAACCTGCGTCGGCCGCATCCGCTATCTCGGCGTCCTCCTCTATGACGCCGACCGCATCGAGGCGGCCGCCGCGACGCCGAACGAAAAGGACCTCTACCAGGCCCAGCTCGACGTCTTCCTCGATCCGAACGATCCCGCGGTGATCGCCCAGGCGCGTCTCGACGGTGTGCCGGAAGCCTGGCTCGAGGGCGCACGCCGAAGCCCGGTCTACAAGATGGCGATCGAGTGGAAGGTCGCTTTCCCGCTCCACCCCGAATACCGGACCCTGCCGATGGTCTGGTACGTGCCGCCGCTGTCGCCGATCCAGTCGGCGGCCGCCTCGGGCGCGCTGGAGAACGACGGCCAGATGCCCGATGTGGCCAGTCTGCGTATCCCGGTCCGCTACCTGGCCAACCTGCTCACCGCGGGCAACGAGCCGCCGATCGTCACGGCGCTGGAGCGGATGATGGCCATGCGCGGCTTCATGCGCGCCCGCACGGTGGAGGGGGTCACTGACCACGCTCTGGCCGCGCGGGTCGGCCTGACCTCTGCCCAGATCGAGGAGATGTACCGGTACATGGCGATCGCCAATTACGAAGATCGCTTCGTCATCCCCACGACCCACCGCGAGACCGCCGAGGACGCCTACGAGCTCCGCGGCGACTGCGGCTTCTCCTTCGGCAACGGCTGCTCCGGCGGCCGCACCGAGGTGGGCCTGTTCGGCTCCGATCCGCGTTCGCGCGCCAAACCCGTCATGGAGGTCTGAGATGGCCCTTACCTACAAGGCCTTGGCGGTGCTGCTGGCCTATCCGACCGCCGACACGCAGGAACTGGCCGCAGCCGCCGTACAGGCGATCGAGGAAGAGGGCATGGTTCCCCTCCAGGTTCGCCGCTCGCTTGGCCGGCTGGCCGATGAACTGGCGAACGGCGACCTGTTCGAGCTGCAGGAACGCTATGTCTGGCAGTTTGACCGCACCCGCTCGCTGTCGCTGAACCTCTACGAGCACGTTCACGGCGAAAGCCGCGACCGCGGCCAGGCTATGGTCGCCCTGCTGGAGCTCTATCGCAGCAAGGGTGTCGAACTGTCGGCCAACGAGCTGCCCGATAACCTGCCGGTGTTCCTCGAGTTCCTCTCCCTGCTGCCCGAGGCCGAGGCGGCCTCGCTGCTGGGCGAAGCCGCCCATGTCCTGGCCGCCATGGGGCAGCGTCTGCACAAGCGCCAGAGCCCATACCGGGCAGTGTTCGGCGCCTTGACCGCCCTCGCTGGCGCAGAGGCCGACGCCGAGGCGCTCGCCTCGCTGATGCAGGAGCCGGATGACGATCCCGGCGACTTCGAGACGCTCGACCGACTGTGGGCTGAAACCGCCGTCACCTTTGGCCCGTCCGATGTCGGCTGTCCAAAGGCCGACGATCTGGTCCGCGCCATGAACGACGCCCCCGCGCCCGCGCGTCGCCGCGCCGGCGCGGCCTGAGGAACTGACGATGGACCTCAATCACATCCTTTTCGGCGTCTATCCCTACATCGCCATGTCGGTGCTGGTGATCGGCTCGGTCGTGCGCTTCGACCGCGAGCAATACACCTGGCGCACGGGCTCCTCCCAGCTTCTGCGCCGGCGCCAGCTGGTCATGGGCTCGGTGCTGTTCCACCTTGGCGTCCTGGCGATTTTCGCCGGCCACTTCGTGGGCCTGCTGACCCCGATCTGGGTGTTCGACGCCCTGGGTGTCAGCCACAGCTTCAAGCAGATGCTGGCCATCGTCGCCGGTGGCGGCGCGGGCGTCCTCATGCTGGCAGGCGGCCTGCTGCTATTGCACCGCCGCCTTTTCGACCCCCGCATCCGCGCCACCTCGACCTTCGGCGACACGGGCATTCTCATCCTGCTGATCGCGCAGCTATGCCTCGGTCTGGCGACCATCCCGCAGTCGCTGCAGCATCGCGACGGCCACGAGATGCTCAAGTTCATGACCTGGGCCCAGGGCATATTCACCCTTCGGGCGGGCAGCGCCGACCTGCTGGCCGAGGTGCACTGGGTGTTCAAGACCCACATCGTGCTTGGCCTGACGATCCTGCTCGTCTTCCCGTTCACCCGGCTGGTGCACATGCTGTCGGCGCCGGTCTGGTACCTGAACCGCCGCGGGTGGCAGCTGGTTCGCACCCGACGAGCCATGCCGACACGCCACGAAGCCACCCGCCGCCCGGGAGGGCAGTCATGAGCGCCCTTCGCTACGTCGTCACCGACGGCGTTCAGATCCCGGAGAGCCTGATTGCCCAGGAGGCGCAGAACCACCCGGGCGGATCGCCGGAGGAGGTCCGCGCCGCAGCCGCGCATGCCCTGGCGGTGCGGGCCCTGCTGCTCGATCGCGCCGCAGAACTCGGTCTGGTCGCAGAGCCGGAGCTCGACGAACGCGGTCGCGAGGAGACGCCAGAGGAAGCCCTCGTTCGCGCCGTTCTGGCGGAGGAAGTTGATCCGGAGACGCCGAGCGAGGCGGAGTGTCGGCGGGTCTATGACGCCAGCCCGGCCCGCTTTCGGACGCCGGTCCTCTATGAAGCCTCGCACATCCTGTTCGGGGGCGAGGGCGAGGATGTCACCGCCATCGAGGCGGCCCGGCTCGCGGCCGAGACCGTCGGACAAATGCTGCGGGATACGCCCGCGCGGTTCGCCGATCTGGCGCGGGAGCATTCAGCCTGTCCGTCCGGCGCGGTCGGCGGTTCGCTCGGCCAGCTCGGGCCGGGCGATCTCGCCCCGGAAGTCGAGCGGGCCTTCGCCGCGCTTCTGCCGGCGCAGATCTCGTCAAAGCCCGTGCGGTCGCGCTTCGGCTGGCATGTCCTGCGTCTTGATCGCCGTATCGAGGGCCGTCAGCTGCCGTTCGAGCAGGTGGCCGGCCGCATCCGGATGCACCTGGAAAGCCGCGCCTGGATAGCCGCCGCTGTTCAGTACGTGGCCGACCTCGCCGACCGTGCCCGTTCGCGCGGCGTGGGCCTGGTGATCTCGGCCGACGGCCTCCCCACCGAGGGCGCGACCCTTGGCGACATGATCGCCGACGAAGCCGCGGCGCCCCGTCTGTTGTCCTGGCTCGCAGCCACCGACGCCGGCCTGCTGTCGCGGGTCGAAGCTGCGGCGGAAACCGACGGCGCCGCGCCGGCGGACTGGGTCCGCGCCGCCGTGGCCAACTTCGTCCAGGGCGGCGACGACGAAGCCTGGACCCGGGTCATTTCCGCAGCCCAGGGCGCCGAGGATCCCGCCCTTTCGGCACTTGGCGCGATCCTCAAGTCGCGGCTCGTCCCTGCCAAGGCCACCTTCACCCTCATCCGGAGACGTTGATCGCCATGCGTCGTCACCTGGCCGCTTGCCTCATCCCCCTCGCCATCGCCGCCTCGTCGGCCCCCGGCCTCGCCCACGCTGCCGAAGGGCAGGGCGACTGGATCGTCGACGCCCGCCTGCGCTACGAATTCGTCGATCAGACCGGCTTCGCCGAGGAGGCGGGCGCCCTGACCCTGCGCACCCGGCTGGGCTACGAAACCCCGGCCTGGAAGGGTTTCAAGGCGTTGGTTGAGGGTGAGAACGTCAGCGCCCTGTCGGACCGCTACAACAGCACCACCAACGGCCAGGTCGCCTATCCGACCGTTCTCGACCCCGAAACGACCGAGCTCAATCGCGCCCAGATCTCCTGGTCGGGCGCCAAGGCGAACGTCGTGGTAGGCCGCCAGCGGATCGTGCTCGGCAATGCCCGCTTCGTCGGCAACGTCGGCTTCCGCCAGAACGAACAGACCTTCGATGCGGCGAAGGTGGCGTTCAAGGTCAACCCGACCACGACACTGACCTGGATCTACGTCGACCGCGTTCACCGGATCCTCGGCGACGACAGTCCGCAGGGCGAGTGGGACAGCGACTCCCACGTCATCCAGCTCGACTCGAAGACCCCCATCGGGCAGCTGACCGCCTACGGCTATCTGCTCGATTTCGAGTCCGCCCCGCTGCAATCCAGCGCCACCTGGGGCGCCCGACTGACCGGGTCTCGTCCGCTGGCGGTCGGTCCGTCGCTGACCTGGGAGGTCGAGTACGCCCGCCAGGGCGACTATGGCTCCAATCCTGTCGACTTCGACCTGGACTACCTCGCCCTGGCTGCGGGCCTGAAGGCGGACAGCCGCTACATTACCCTCGGTCTGGAAAGGCTCGACGGCGACGGAGCGCGCGGCTTCGGCACGCCGCTGGCGACCCTGCATGTGTTCCAGGGCTGGGCGGATGTCTTCCTCGCCACGCCCGCCCGGGGCGTGAAGGACATCAACCTCCGCGCCGGGGCGACCGTCCCGCTTGGGGGCCGCAAGCTGAAGCTGGCGGCAGCGGTGCATGACTTTTCTGAGGCCGACGGCGGTCTCGACTACGGGAGCGAGATCGATGCCTCGGCGTCCTTGCCCCTGACACCAAGGTTGTCGTTCGAGGTGAAGGCCGCCCGGTTCAATGGCGATCTTCCGGCGTTCGCCGACCGCACCAAGGTCTGGGTGACACTTGAGCTGAAGCTGTGAGCCGGGGGAGGGCTTCGCCGCCGCCCGAAGCTGACGGCGGGATCGAACCGATCTCGTCCGATCTCATGGCGAGCCCTCTGGACTTCTTCTTCGCCGAGCACTTCCGGCATCGGCAGCTTTGCGGATTGATCGATCAGCTGAGCATGACGACCTTCTTCGAACCCGGACCCATTGCGGAGGTGGTCGACTTTCTCCGGTTCGAGGCTCCCATCCATATCATCGACGAAGAAGAGGATCTGTTCCCCCTGCTGCGTCGTCGTTGCCTTGCCGAGGACGAGGTTGAAGGGGTGCTTGGCGTGCTGTCGGCCGAACACAAGGCTGACGGCCTGCTCGGCAAGGTCGTGCGCACCTATCTCGAACGCTGCCTGGAAACCCGCGCCGCGCCCGGTGCGACCCTTGAGGGGCGACGGGACCTCTCGGCCTTCGCCGCGCAGGAGCGGCGCCATCTGGCGCTGGAGAACGCGGTGGTCCTGCCGATCGCCCGCCAGCGACTGACATCCGAGGACCTCGCCGGGCTGGCCCGAAGACTGGCGGCGCGGCGCGGCATGGCCCCGGCGGAGACCAGCGCGTGATCGCCGAGCTTTTCGACCGCAACCTGCGCTGGGCGGCGGGCCGCGCGAGGGTGGACCCGGAGTACTTCCGCCGGCTGGCGAGCCAGCAAGGGCCGGACTATCTGTGGGTCGGCTGTTCCGACAGTCGCGTGCCGGCCAACGAGATCGTGGGCCTCGATCCAGGCGAGCTTTTCGTCCACCGCAATGTCGCCAATCTCGCCCCGCCACAGGACGCCAATTTCCTGTCGGTGCTCCAGTTTGCGCTCGAGATCCTCAAGGTGCGGCACATCATTGTCTGCGGTCACTATGGCTGTGGCGGCGTTCGGGCGGTGCTGTCAGGCCAGCGTCATGGGCTGATCGATCACTGGCTGCAGCCGGTTGCGTGCCTTTGCCGACGTGACGCCGCCGAACTGGACGCCATCCTGGATTTCGACGCCCGGGTGAACCTCGTGTGCGAACGCAATGTGCTGGCCCAGGTCGAGAGCCTCGCCGACAATCCTTTCGTCCGGGACGCGTGGGGCCGTGGCCAGACGTTGTCGATCCACGGCTGGATCTATTCGATCCAGGACGGGCTGTTGCGCGACCTGGAAACCTCGATCGAGAGCGTCGCGGACGCCACGGGCCGAAGCAGCGTGGCGCTGAAGGTGACACGTGGCCGACCGCGCCGGGGGCGGGCGGGATGACGCCGAGCCTTCTGGTCGTGGTTCTGGCCGGAGGAGAAGGCCGGCGCATGGGCGGCGGCAAACCGCTGCGCCTCTTCCGGGGCCGGAGCCTGATCGCCCACGCCCTCGACCGAGCGCGCAGTTGGTCGCCACAAGTCGCCGTGTCCGTGCGCTCTCCGGACCAGGTGGGGCCGGTCGCGGCGCCGCTGGTGCTGGACGACCCGGGCGTTGAGGGGCCCTTAGCCGGCCTCTCGGCGGCGCTGTTATTCGCTCGCGACCAGGGGCTAGAACGGCTTCTCACGTTGCCCTGTGACATGCCCGGCCTTCCCGACGACCTCGCAAGGCGCCTGGAGCAAGCGGTCGTGCCGGGGGCAGGCGTCGCCATTGCGATGTGTGCGGGCCGTCTGCATCCGGTCTGCGCTGTTTGGGATGTTGAAGTACAGGCCAGTCTCTCGGGTTACCTGGCCGGTGGTCGGTCATCGGTAAGAGGCTTCGCCGAGACTGTCGGGATGAAGGCCGTGGTCTGGGATGACGCGTACGCGACAGCCTTCGAAAACTTCAACACCCAGGCCGAGCTAGGCCGTGCGGATGGTGGTGTGCGCAATCGCCGGACCGCTTTGGCGAATGTTGCCCCTGAGGATACGAAAACTTCGGATATTGGAACTTAGGCGCGGAAAGTTCGAGTCTCAGCTCTCAGCCCTCCGGATCGAACGGCCCAATCAACGTCAGATCTAGCCGCCCGCCGCCAGCGCTTGGCTTCGCCGAGCAGTTTCTCGCGTCGCTCTTCGATCGATTTTGCATGGGCCGCGCGTCGGGCCTGGCCTTCCTCGCCCCTGATCTGAAGCGCGCCATCCTCGAAGGACGCCAGCCCGCGGCGATGAACCTGCAAGCCATAATGACCCGCGATCTGCCTCTCGCTTGGGACGCTCAGCGCACGCTCTTCCGAAGCTGAGATCAGCTTTCCTGTTATTCCCTAATACGGCGTCGCGGGTCCCTGATCCGCGGCGTTTTTTCCCTGTTCGGGCTGAAATAATTCCCTGTTCCGGATGCGGGAATTTGGCGGCGGGGGCTGACGCAATCCCTTGCCGTAGTTACGATAGCGCGAGTCCGTCGAAACCCGGGAAGAGCGCGATTTGGGCGCTTTTCCCTGTATCTTCCCTGTAGTCGTCGTCGGGCCACGGGTCAGAGGGAAACAACACCGACTACGGCGATGCAGAGACGGGCGGGGAATTCAGGCCCTGGAGGGGCCGCATTCAGGCAACGAGAGACGCAGATCGCGTCTCTGATCCGGCGCAAGCGACGGTAAAGTCGGGGGTATTTCGGGGCGTTCCCTGAAGCGGGATTCAGCGCGTGACTGGATGGCGGTGAGAGTGGGATTCGAACCCACGGTAGGCGTTAACCTACACACGCTTTCCAAGCGTGCGCCATCGA
Organism: Caulobacter sp. FW305-C-30-S16; assembly: GCF_058783025.1. Classification (NCBI taxonomy): domain Bacteria; kingdom Pseudomonadati; phylum Pseudomonadota; class Alphaproteobacteria; order Caulobacterales; family Caulobacteraceae; genus Caulobacter; species Caulobacter sp. FW305-C-30-S16. The sequence continues at coordinate 262,054 of NZ_JBYSYH010000002.1, forward strand.
CCACTCGGCCACCTCACCAGCACCACCGGTCAGGAGCTGGTCAAAGCCCCCGGCGCAGGAAGGCGCGCAATATACTCATGGACCCTTCCGGGGCAAGGGCGCTTGGGCCGCCAGGCGGCGGTGATTGAACAACGAGCGCGGTTCGTCGCGACGCAGGGTCAGCGACAGGGCCTCGGCGGACCGGATCCACGTGTTGATCGCGCCACGTGCGCGCGGGTCGCGGGCGCGGATCCTGGCTTCGAGGCGGGCCAGGCCGGCGTTGGCGCGGCGCAATCCCGCGAGGCTGCGCGGCAGGCCCGCGAACCGTTCGTCGAGCCGTCCGAGCCGCGTGCGCGCGGCGGCGACCATAACGAGCGCCGTGGCGCGATCCCCGTACTCAAGCGCGCCGTCTGCGGCGATGACGCCGCTGATGGCGTCGCCCAGGTAGTCGTCGGCCCGCAAGGGTTCCGCCGGACCGCAGGCGGCCGGATCGAGCGCCCGCACATAGGCCGTCAGGCCGGCGAGCACCGCCGGCGTCGGCTCGGGGCCGTCAAACTCCTCGGTGATCAGGCCGTGGATGAAGGTCTTCAGCGCGGCGGACGACGGATCGCGGTCGACCTTCAGGGCCGTGCGGGGGCCGCCGAGGTCCGGGATGGCGACAGGATCGTCAACGCCGTTGCCCCGATGGCTGCTGAACAGGGAAGAGGTGACGTCGGCCGTGCCGGGCGCGCCGGAAGCGCCGGGGAAGAGGAAGTCAGGGTTGGTCCGGCCGTTGCGGTGGCAGGTCTCGCAGGAGACGCCGGCGCGCGCCGCCTGGCCGCCGAGCAGAAGCGGCGACCGGAACGCGACCCGGCCGACAAAGACCGCCTGGGCCGTGTCAGGCGACCAGCCGCGCTTGGCCGGCAGGCATTCCGATGGTTGCCAGCCCAGCGCCGCGACCGGATCCGCCCCCGGCGCGAGCCAGCGCATCTCGGCCAGCGGCGGGGCGTCCGAAGCGGCGAGGGACCCGAGCGCCAGGACGAAGGCTAGAGCGGCTGGCCGCCGGCTTCGATCCAACGGCGCAGATCCTCTGCTTCGGGGCAGCCGTAGGTGCAGGACTTTTCGAGCCGGGCCAGCATCACCCGCGCCCCGGCGATATCCCCGCGCAGCACCTTGAGCTCTCCGTAATACTCGGTGGCGCCACGGTGGTTCGGCGCGATGGTAAGGGCAGCCCTGTACCAGCCTTCGGCTTCGTCCAGCCGGCCCATGCGGCGCAGGACGTAGCCGCGATAGGTGAAGATGTCCGGGTGCGGACCGACGACGCGGCTGGCGGCGTCCAGCGCGGCCAGGGCCTCGGGCCAGCGGCGCTCATTGATCAGTCCGACGGCCGCGACATAGGCGCGCTCGCCGCCCGTGGGATCGCCGAACAGCAGGGAAGAGGTCGGCGTCGGCGTCGGCGCGGCCAGGGCGGCCTCGACCTTTGTCACCGCCGTCTTGAGCGCGGTCGCCTCGGGACACTTGCCGGCGCAGGCCGCATCCCGGGCCTTGAGGGCGGCCAGTTCGGTCCTGGCCTCGTCGACCTCGCCAAGCCGGACCAGGGTCAAGGCCAGTTCGCGGCGGGTGTCGATATCCTCGGGCTTGAGCTTTGCCGCGCGTTCATAGGCCTTGCGCGCGGCCTTGAACTCGCCCTGGGCGGCGCGGGAATAGCCCAGCAGGAACCAGCCTTCCGGGGCCTTGGGCGCGGCCTGGGTCACCCGGCTGAAGGCGCGCTCGGCGTCGCGAACTTGCTGGCCTGGATGGCCGCGATGCCCTTCTGGTACTCGGCGACCGGATCATACTGCGGACCGCTGGAGCCCATGTCCGAGCCGCCGCTGCCGCCGCCGCCGCCGCCGCCTGCGGCGAGCGCCGCGCCGGCGAGACAGGAGAGCGCCAGGGCGCTGATCAGGGCCAGTCTGTGCATGCGGATCATCGTCGGTTCCTCCCCGTGATCCCGTCATGCAAATCTGGCATAACAATGATCACGCGTCAGCCGATGAAATCGGGCGGGCCGCGCCCTATCTTGTCTGCGAACCGATAGTCGAGGACGCCATGCTGTTCGCCAAGAAGACCCTGGAAATCCCCACCGCCGCCGACGCCCTGCCGGGCCGGGCGCAGGAACTGCCCACCGCCCTGACCCACTTCGTCAACGACCGGCCGCTGAAGGGCCCCTGGCCCGAGGGTCTGGAGGAGGCCGTGTTCGCCATGGGCTGCTTCTGGGGCGTGGAGAGGATCTTCTGGCAGATCCCGGGCGTCTGGAGCACGGCGGTCGGCTATGTCGCTGGCTCGACGCCCAATCCGACCTACCAGGAAGTCTGCAGCGGCCGCACCGGCCACACCGAGGCTGTGCTGGTGGTCTTTGACCCGAAGGTCGTCAGCTACGACGCCCTGCTGAAGGCCTTCTGGGAGAACCACGATCCGACCCAGGGCATGCGCCAGGGCAATGACGTGGGCACCCAGTATCGCTCCGGCGTCTATCCGCTGAACGAGGGGCAGGCGGCGGCCGCCGTGGCCTCCAGGGACGCCTACACCCAGGCGCTGGCGAAGGTGCGGATGGGGCCGATCACCACCGAGATCGCGACCGCCGGGCCGTTCTACTACGCCGAGGACTATCACCAGCAGTACCTGGCCAAGAACCCGAACGGCTACTGCGGCATCGGCGGCACCGGCGTGACCTGCCCGATCGGCGTCGGCGTCGGGGCGTGACGCCACAGGCCTTCGACGCGGTCTGCCGCGCCCTGCCGGGCGTCACCATGGACGTCCAGTGGGGCGACGATCACGTCTACAAGGTCGGCGGCAAGATGTTCGCCGTCTACGGCCCGGCGGCGGACACCTTCTGCTTCAAGGCCAGCGACATCGCCTTCGAAGTGCTGACCGAGACCGGGCCGGGCAAGCCGGCGCCCTATCTGGCGCGGGCCAAATGGGTCTGGTTCGCCAGCCTGGCCGGGCAGGAGGCCGGCGAGGTCGAGGGCTGGCTGAAGAGCGCGCACGGGCTGATCGCGGCGAAGCTGACGAAGAAGGTGCGGGCCGAACTGGGGATCTAGCGCGGTATTCAGTCCAATCACCGTCATGGCCCGACTTGTTCGGGCCACCCAAGCACACAGTTCGGGACGGTGACTCACTGATCGTCAGCGGCCAATCGCCGGGCGCCATCACGCTTGGGTGGCCCGAACAAGTCGGGCCATGACGGCCTGGTTTGAAGCGTCGGCGCCGGCTTCAGCCCTCGATCCGCGCCCGCAGCTTGCGGATCGCCTTCGCCGACGGCGACTGCCGCTGACGCCAGACCAGCAGGCTGACCGCGCCCACCGTGGCGATGGCCATGGCGATCGGGCCGAACATCCAGGCTGCCGCCGCCAGGGCGAAGTAATAGCCACGCACCCCGGCGTTGAACGCCGACAACGACTGGTTCAGCACCTCGCCGCCGGCCTCGCCGAAGGCGTCCAGTTCGGCCGGGTCGATGCCTTCGCCCTCTGGCGTCGCGCCGAAGATCGTCAGGCAGTAGTTCATCTGGCGGATCGACCAGATGAAGGCCAGCAGGCCGCGCGCCAGCACGATCAGGATCACGGCCATCTGCAGCTCGAACAGCATCCGCGAGGAGGTCTGAATCAGCTCCAGGCTGGAGAGGCTCGCGAACGACCGCTCGCCGCCGAACAGCACCCCGGCGGCGGCGGCGATCAGCAGCAGGTTGGACGAGGCGAAGAAGCTGGCCGAATTGAGCGCGTGGCCCAGTAGCTGGCCGTCCATGAACCGGCTCTCGCGCCGGGCCATCTGGCGCATCCAGGCGGCGCGGACGACGGTCATGTCCGTGTTCAGGCTGCTCTCGCGCGACACCATCCGCAGCAGCTGCTCGTAGAACAGCCAGCACAGGGTGAAAAACGCCAGGGCGGCGATGTCGGCGAGCGGCATGATCAGGCTCCGAGGGCGGCCAGCAGCGCGATCACGGTCATGGCGATCAGGATCAGCGACCCGACGGTCCACAGCGTGGCGCGCACATCGTGCGTCTGGGCGGTGATGTAGGCGCCGAAGTGCAGCAGGCGCGAGACCACGTAGCCGTAGAGCAGCAGCCGCGCCAGCCACAGCTCCGGCTCGGCGAAGACGAACAGCAGTCCCGCGACCAGGAAGAAGGGCAGGTTTTCGAGGTCGTTCTGCTGGATCCGACGGACCCGCTCGACGCGTTCGTCGGGCTCGAGCTGGCGCGGATCGGGATCGGGGTTCAGCGGCGTCTTGCGCAGGTCTTCGGGCGAGCGGTAGCCCCCCTTCACCTGCATCATCCGCACGACCGTCAGCCAGGACATGGCGACGGCCTTCAGGATCATCAGCGCCGCGGCGATGATCCAGGTCGCGAAAACCGGGTTCTGCAGGTTCAGACTGTCCATCGTACCCTCCGGGTTAGGCCCGACCGGCCCGTCAGTCCTCCTTGATCAGGCTGGTCCTGCGGGTGTCGGGCATCAGGATGACCGTCAACAGGCCGACCGCCAGGATCGCCGTGACGTAGAGGTAGAAGTTGCTCTCCTGCCCGGCCTTCTTGAAGCTGAGCGCCACCGCCTCGGCCGAGCCGCCGAAGATCGAGTTGGCGATGGCGTAGGGCAGGGCGACGCCGAGAGCGCGGATGTGGGCCGGGAACATCTCGGCCTTGAACAGGCCGGAAATGGCGCTGTAGCCGGACTGGAACACCAGGGCGATCATGATCAGCCCGAAGGCCGTGACCGCGCTGGTTGTTCCGGCAATGGCGTTGAGCAGCGGCCAGGTGGCGATCATGCCGCCGCCGAAGGCGAACAGCAGCAGCGGTTTGCGCCCGATCCGGTCGGACAGCCAGCCGACGAGCGGCTGCAGCAGCATGAAGCAGAACAGCGCCGCCAGCATGATCTCGCTGGCCGTCGCCTTGCTGAAGCCCGAGGTGTTGATCAGGAACTTCTGCATGTAGCTGGTGTAGACATAGTAGGCGAGCGAGCCGCCGGCCGTCAGGCCCATGACCATCAGGGTCTCGCGCGGGTGTTTGACGAACAGCAGCATCGTCCGGCCGCGGTTTTCGCCCTCGGCCTTTGCGTTCTCGAAGCCCTGGCTCTCGTGGATGCCGCTGCGGATCCAGAACACCACCACCGCCAGCAGGGCGCCGATGAAGAACGGAATGCGCCAGCCCCAGGCCTTGAGGTCGGCTTCCGGCATGACGTTCTGCAGCAGCACGACCATGCCCTGCGCCGACAGCGAGCCCGCGATCAGGGTCACGTACTGGAAACTGGCCCAGAAGCCGCGCCGCTTCGCGCCGGCCACCTCGGACAGATAGGTGGCGCTGGCGCCGTATTCGCCGCCGACCGACAGGCCCTGCAGAATCCGGGCGCCGAGCAGGATCGCCGGGGCGAGCGCGCCGACCTGGGCGTAGGTCGGCGCCAGCGCGATGACCAGACTGCCGACGCACATCATCGACACCGACAGGGTCAGCGCCGCACGCCGTCCGGCGCGGTCGGCATAGGCGCCCATCAGCCACGCGCCGAGCGGCCGGGCGAGGAAGCCGACGGCCGAGATCGCCGCGGCCTTGAACAGCTGCGCGGTCTGGTCGCCCTCCGGGAAGAAGTGGCTGGCGAAATAGACAGTGAAGAAGATGTAGGTCGACCAGTCGTACCACTCGACCAGATTGCCTGCCGAGCCGCCGAGGATCGCCTTCAGGCGCTGACCGGCGGTCATGCCGGGCGGCGGCGGGCCGTCCGGCGTTTCCCCGAACACGCCTGTTTCCGTCACCGCCATGCCGTCCCCCCGAACCGGTTCAGTTCAGGGGAGGTTAGGCGCGGCATGGGGTGAGGGGAAGGGCGCCGGACCCTACAGCCTGCCCATCAGGAACAGGATGATCAGGATGACCAGTACAAGGCCCAGGCCGCCGCTGGGAAGATAGCCCCAGGACCTGGAGTGGCCCCAGGTCGGCAGCGACCCGATGACCGCGAGAATAAGAACGACAATGAGGATGGTCCCCAGCATGCGATGTCTCCTGAACAGAACGGCCCCGGCTTCGCCAGATCAATTCCCGGCGAGGGTGTCAGGTTCCGGGGGCTGTTCAGGTCCGCTGCCGGCGGCCGTCAGCTGTTGTCTTCGGTCGGCGCGTCCGGACCGTTCTTCTTGATCGAGGCGATAGCGTTCTGGGCCGAGGCCTTGGAGCTGTAGCCCTCGGTCGAGAACATCACTTCGTCATTGAACTTGAACCGGACACGGAACTCGCCGGCCTTGTCCTTGTAGATTTCGAACTTGTGGGCCACGCGGGCGCTCCTGTGCTGTCGGAAACCCGACAGTCCAATTCCCGCCGCCGCCGGTCAATCGCGCCGCCGGCCACAAACGCGTGAGGCGTCAGCCGTGGGCCGGCGCGGGCCGGATCGACCACAGGGCTCCCAGGAAGGCGCCCTTGATGCGCGGCAGCAGCAGCAGGATCAGGGTCGTCAGCGCGAACAGCGCGACCGGCACGATCACCCAGGGCGAGGTCTCCCACATGAAGGGGAAGAAGAACGCCGGGGCGACGACGAGGTGGCCGACGAGCAGGATGGTGAAATAGGCCGGACCGTCATCGGCCTTGTAGGCGCCGAGGTTGTGCCCGCAGGCTTCGCAGGTCGGCGCCACCTTCAGGTAGCTGCTGAACAGACGGCCCTTGTCGCAGTTGGGGCAGCGCCCGCGCAGGCCGCGCAGGAGGCCCGTCTTGAACGGGCGCGTGGTGGCGATCTCGGTCATGGCCTTCATATGGCCCAACACGCGCCCGATTGCGAGACGTGCGACGCGATAGTGTGCAGGCTCCGGAGCATGAAACGTCTTCGCCAGACCGGCGTTGTCGATCAGGGGCGGCGGCATTCGCCTCCAGGGGGAGGAACAGGCGGGACTGCAACACCTGTGATCTCTTTTCGTGTGAGGGGAGACAACGTTGCGCGCAGCGATAAATGCTCTGCTAGGGTTTGGTGCTGGGAATGAAAGGGCGCACGGGTTCGATGCCGCTTCTGACGCGTAAAGTCGCCACGGTCTGCTTTGCCGCGGCTGTCATGGTGAGCGCCCTGTCGCCGGCGATGGCCCAGGCGCCGTCGCCCTCGCCCTCGTTGGCGCGCGCCGCGCCGCTCTCGCCCACCGCGCCGATCACCCTGACGCCGGCCCAGGCCGCGCTCCTGCAGCGCACCCTGGCCGAGTCCGATCGTCACGGCTTCGAGCCCGGCGAGTTCGCGCCGCGCAGCTCCGGCGACGCCGGCCTGATCGAGGCCGCGATCCGCTACGCCCGCGCCGTCAAGACCGGCCGTCTGGCGCCCGCGGGCTTCCGCGACGACTGGGGCCTGCGGCCGATGCCGTTCGACGCCCGGGCGGGCCTGGCCCGTGCGGTCTATGATGATCGGCTGGAAGCCTGGCTGAAGAGCCTGCCGCCCGACTATCCGGGCTACGAGACGCTGCAGCGCGGACTGGTCACCTATCGGACGATCCGCGAACGGGGCGGCTGGCAGTCGTTGCCGGAGGGCCCGGAGCTCAAGCTCGGCTCGACAGGTTTCGCCGTCGAGGCCCTGCGTGCGCGACTGGCCATAGAGGATCCCGCCGCACCGGCCGTGACGGCGCGCACCCAGCCTGCGGCCCCGGCGACGCCGGGCGCCCTGGCGCCGGTCGGCGAGCCGCTGTTCGACATGGCGCTGGCAGAGGCGGTCAAGCGCGCCCAGAAGCGGATGGGCCTGGAGCCGACGGGCGTGGTCAACGCCTCGACCCGCAACGCGCTCAACATCCCGGTTCAGCGCCGCCTCGACCAGATCGTCGCCAATATGGAACGCTGGCGCTGGCTGCCGCCGACCCTGCCGGCCGACCGGGTCCAGGTGAACGTCGCCGCCGGGGTTCTGACGCTCTACAAGAACGACCAGCCGGCGCTGTCCATGCGCGCGGTGACCGGAAAGCCCAACGGTGGCGAGACGCCGCTGCTGCAGTCCGAGATCCACAGCATCGTGCTGAACCCGCCCTGGAACGTGCCGGCCGGCATCGCCGCGCGTGAGCTGTTCCCGAAGGGGCGCGCCTATCTCGCCAGCGCCGGCTTCCGCATCCTGCCGGGTGGCGGTCTGCAGCAGGCGCCGGGCCCGGGCAGCGCGCTCGGCCTGATCAAGTTCGACTTCCTCAATCCCTACGCCGTCTACCTGCACGACACGCCCAGCAAGGGCGGCTTCTCGCGGTACACGCGGCTGGCCAGCCACGGCTGCGTCCGGCTCGAAAAGCCGCTGGCCCTCGCCCGCGCGATCATGGAGGGTGACCCGGTCTGGACGCCGGAAGCCATCGACGCGACGATAGCCGGCGGCAAGACCACCCGCGCGGCCGTCGCCCGGCCGGTGGCCGTGTTCCTGCTGTACTGGACGGCCTATGTGACGCCCGACGGCCAGGTGAACTTCCGCCAGGACCCCTATGGCTGGGACACCCTGCTGATGCAGCGGATCGCGGCGCAGGGGCGCGGCGCTTGATCCCGCGCCGGTCGCTGCTGACGGCCGGTCTGGCCGGGCTGGCGACCACCGCGGCCGTGACCGCGCGCGCCCAGGACGCCGCGCCGCCGGCCGCCGACGGCTACGGACCGCGCGACGATCCCGAAGACGCCTATCCGGACTTCCTGCTGTCGCCGGTTCCGCTGACGCCGCCGCCGCCCGGACCGCGTCATCTGAAGTTCCGCCACCTCCACACCGACGAGAACCTCGAGGTGGTCTACTGGGAAGACGGCAAGTACGTCTGGGACGCCCTGGGCGCGATCAACAAGCTGCTGCGCGACTTCCGCTCCACCGAGGTGCATCCGATCGATGTGCGGCTGCTGGACATTCTGTTCACGCTGCAGTCGCTGACCGGCTCGAAGGAGCCCTACAGGATCATCTCGGCCTTCCGTTCGGTCCAGACCAACGCCATGCTGAGCGGCCAGAGCGCCGCAGCCAACGGCTCCAGCCAGGTGGCGAAGAAAAGCCTGCATATGGAAGGCAAGGCTATGGATGTGCGACTCAATGACGTGTCGCTGACCGGCTTCCGCGACGCGGCGCTGACCTTGCAGGGCGGTGGGGTCGGCTACTATCCGGACTCGGCGTTCGTCCATGTTGATATCGGTCCTGTCAGAACCTGGCAGGGCACGTAGGGGGTAGAAGACTCATGGCTCAGAAATCGGGGGGCAGCTGGTTCTGGCTGCTGGTCGGGATCCTGGCGGGTATCGCGCTGACGTTGTCGGCGTTGCTGTTCCTGAACGCAGGGTCCGGCGACGGCGCGGACACCCGTACGGCGGCGGATGACGCGGCGGCGACGGCGGCCGGCCAGCTTCCCGATCCGGGCACGCTTCCCGCCCCCTCGGCGCCGGAGCCCAAGGCCGCGGCGGTCCCCGTTCCGCGCGACGCCGGCATCGATCCGGCCTCGGACGACCAGATCGCCGACGACGCGGCGGCCTCGGGCATGACGTCCCGCGCGCCGGCGTTGACGCCCGAAAGCGATTAATCGTCGCGGCGGGCTGGATAGGCCGAACAACGCGCGTTAAAACAAATGTTCGAGCATCTTGTGCGGGCGTAGGGCGGCCGGTCCTTCAGTAGCTGGGACGGCCTTTCTCACTCAGACACGGGAGCGGGGGGAGAGGAGTTCTACGCGTTGGAGCCTACGAACACCGAGGCGCCGGAATACTTCCACAAGGTTGTCGATTGTCAGTGGGCCTGTCCGGCCCATACGCCTGTGCCCGAGTACATCCGTCTGATCGCCCAAGGCCGTCACGCCGACGCGTACATGGTCAACTGGAAGTCCAACGTCTTTCCCGGAATTCTCGGGCGGACCTGCGACCGTCCCTGCGAGCCGGCCTGCCGGCGCGGGCGCGTCGACGAGGAGCCGGTGGCCATTTGCCGCCTCAAGCGCGTCGCCGCTGACAACAAGGGTGACGTCGCCGCCCGGATGCCGTCGGCGCCCTCCCAGCTGATCGGCAAGCGCATCGCCTGTGTCGGGGCGGGCCCCGCCGCGATGACGGTCGCCCGCGACCTCGCGCCGCTCGGCTATCACGTCACCGTCTACGACGCGGACGCCAAGGCCGGCGGCATGATCCGCAGCCAGATCCCGCGGTTCCGCCTGCCCGAAAGCGTCATCGACGAAGAGATGGGCTTCATCACCGATCTCGGGCTGGAGATGCGGCTCGGCGAGCGGGTGGAAAGCCTGGGCGCCCTGCTCAAGGAAGACTACGACGCCATCTTCGTCGGCACCGGCGCGCCGCGCGGCCGCGACCTCGACGTTCCCGGCCGGCAGGAGGCCGCCGCCAACATCCACATCGGCATCGACTGGCTCTCCAGCGTGTCGTTCGGCCACATCGATCAGATCGGCAAGCGCGTCATCGTGCTTGGCGGCGGCAATACGGCCATGGACTGCTGCCGCACCTCGCGCCGTCTCGGCGGCGAGGATGTGAAGGTCATCGTCCGCTCGGGCTTCGCCGAGATGAAGGCTTCGCCGTGGGAAAAGGAAGACGCCCAGCACGAAGGCATTCCGATCCACGACTTCCTGGTGCCCAAGGCGTTCACCCACGAGAACGGCAAGCTCACCGGCGTGACCTTCGAGAAGGTCGGCGCGGTCTATGACGAAAAGGGCCGGCGGTCGCTGAAGCCCACGGGCGAGCCGGACCAGCATTTCGAATGCGACGACGTCCTGGTCGCCATCGGCCAGGAGAACAGCTTCCCCTGGATCGAGCGCGACATCGGCCTGACCTTCGACGAGTGGGGCATGCCGGTCGTCGACGAGACGACCTTCCAGTCCAGCCTGCCGAATGTGTTCTTCGGCGGCGACGCCGCCTTCGGGCCGAAGAACATCATCTGGGCCGTCGCGCACGGCCACGACGCGGCCATCTCGATCGACCACTTCTGCCGTGGCGCGGACCTGCGCCTGCGGCCGCCGCCGGGTGTGCTCGTCTCCTCCCAGAAGATGGGCATCCACGAGTGGAGCTACGACAATGACGTGTCCGACGAGGACCGTCAGAAGGTGCCGCTGCTGCCGATCGCCGAGGCCTTGGCCGATGTGAAGGCCGAGGTCGAGCTGGGCTTCGACGATCCCCGCTCCTGGGCCGAGACGCAGCGCTGCCTGAACTGCGACGTCCAGACCGTCTTCGCCGCGCCGCTGTGCATCGAGTGCGACGCCTGCGTCGACATCTGCCCGACGGACTGCATCACCTTCACCGTCAACGGCGAGGAAGAGGAACTGCGACCCCGTCTCAAGGCGCCGGCGCTGAACCTGACGCAGGACCTCTACGTCTCCGGCAGCCTGCCGACCGGCCGTGTGCTGGTGAAGGACGAGGACGTCTGCCTCCACTGCGGCCTCTGCGCCGAGCGCTGCCCGACGGGCGCCTGGGACATGCAGAAGTTCGTCATCGAAATGACCCACGCTGGCGGGGGATGCTCGAAATGACCCGTCCGATCGAGGCTGTGAACGACTTCGTCGTCAAGTTCGCCAACGTCAACGGATCCGGATCGGCCTCGGCCAACGGCCTGTTCGTCAAGGCGATCCTCCGGATGGGCGTGGCGGTCGCCGCACGCAACATCTTCCCGTCCAACATCCAGGGTTTGCCGACCTGGTACGAGATCCGCGTCAGCGGCCAGGGCTGGCTCGGCCGGCGCGGCGGGGTCGACCTGATGGTCGCCATGAACCCGCAGACCTGGGACCGCGACGTCGCAGAGATCGATAGCGGCGGCTACCTGTTCTACGACTCCACCAAGCCGATGCCGGCCAGCAAGTTCCGCGATGACATCACCGTCGTCGGCATCCCGCTGACCGCCCTGTGCAACGCCGCCTACGCCGAGCCGTCCAAGCGCAAGGTGCTGAAGAACATCATCTATCTGGGCGCGCTGACCTACCTGCTCGGGATCGAGCCCGGGGTCGTCGAGGCCCTGCTGGCCGAGGAGTACGCCTCCAAGCCGGCGCTGATCCCGGCCAACATCGAGGCCATGGGCATCGGCTTCAACCATGCGAAGGCCAACCTCAAGCCGCTCGGCCTGCAGCTGAAGCGCGCCGACGCGGTGGGCGACCGCATCTTTGTCGACGGCAACACCGCCGCGGCGCTCGGCGCGGTCTATGGCGGGGCGACGGTCTGCGCCTGGTATCCGATCACCCCGTCCACCTCGGTGGCGGAAGGCTTCATCGACTACTGCAAGAAGCTGCGGCACGACCCGGAAACGGGCGAGGCGCGCTACGCCATTGTCCAGGCCGAGGACGAGATCGCCTCCATCGGCATCGTCGTCGGCGCCGGCTGGAACGGCTCGCGGGCCTTCACCTGCACCTCAGGCCCGGGCGTCTCGCTGATGCAGGAGTTCATCGGCCTCAGCTACTTCGCCGAAATCCCCGCGGTGATCTTCGACGTGCAGCGCGGCGGTCCCTCGACGGGCATGCCGACCCGCACCCAGCAGTCGGACATCCTGTCGGCGGCCTACGCCAGCCACGGCGACACCAAACACGTCCTGCTGCTGCCGGAAGGCCCGAACGAGTGTTTCGAGTTCGGGGCCCAGGCCTTCGATCTCGCCGACCGGCTGCAGACGATGATCTTCGTCATGCTCGACCTCGACATGGGCATGAACGAGTGGCTGATCCAGCCGTTCAAGTGGGATGACAGCAAGGTCCTCGACCACGGCAAGGTCATGACCGCCGAGATGCTCGACGCCGGCGCGGACTTCGGCCGCTACAAGGACGTCGACGGAGACGGCATCCCGTTCCGCACCCTGCCGGCGACCCATCCGTCGAAGGGCGCCTACTTCACCCGCGGCACCTCGCGCGACCCCTACGCCCGCTACAGCGAGGAGGGCGCCGTCTATGTCGACAACATGGAACGGCTGCTGCGCAAGTTCGAGACGGCCAAGTCGCTCGTTCCGGCGCCGATCCAGCGCAAGGCGGGCAAGCAGACGGCCTACGGCGTCATCTATTACGGCTCGACCTCGCCGGCGATGGACGAAGCCCTGGCGGGGCTCGAGGCTCGCGGTCTGCATGTCGACGCCCTGCGGGTCCGCGCCTTCCCGTTCCCGGGCGAGGTGTTCGACTTCATCGCCCATCACGAGCTGGTCTTCGTGGTCGAGCAGAACCGCGACGCCCAGCTTCGCGCGCTGCTGATCAACGAGGGCGGGGTCGATCCGGCCCGGCTGGTGAAGGTGCTCAACTACGACGGCTCGCCGATCACGGCGCGCTTCATCCAGGCCGAGCTGGCCCGGGGCATGGGCGCGGTCGATGTGAACGCCGCCGGGGAGATGGCCCAATGACCTACATCGTCAAACCGCAGTTCCATCATCCGTCCCTGACGACCAACAAGCTGGGCTTTACGCGCCGCGACTACGAGGGTCGGGTCTCGACCCTGTGCGCCGGATGCGGCCACGACTCGATCAGCGCCGCCATCGTTCAGGCCTGTTTCGAGATCGACCTTGAGCCGCACCGTCTGGCCAAGCTGTCGGGCATCGGCTGCTCGTCCAAGACGCCGGACTACTTCCTCAGCGCCAGCCACGGCTTCAACACCGTGCACGGCCGGATGCCATCGGTGCTGACCGGGGCCAATCTGGCCAACCGCGAGCTGATCTATCTGGGCGTCTCCGGCGACGGCGACAGCGCCTCGATCGGTCTGGGCCAGTTCGCCCACGCCATGCGGCGCGGGGTCAACATGGCCTACATCGTCGAGAACAACGGCGTGTACGGCCTGACCAAGGGCCAGTTCTCCGCCACGGCCGACAAGGGCAGCAAGTCCAAGAAGGGCGTGGTCAATTCCGATAGCGGCATCGACCTGGTCGCCCTGGCCCTGCAGCTGGGCGCCACCTTCGTCGGCCGCAGCTTCTCGGGCGACAAGGACCAGCTGGTGCCCCTGATCAAGGCGGCGCTGACGCACAAGGGCGCGGCCTTCATCGATGTGCTGAGCCCCTGTATCGCGTTCAACAACCACAAGGGCTCGACCAAGAGCTTCGACTGGGTGCGGGAGCACAACGAGGCGGTCAACCGGCTCGACGTGCTGCTCGGCCGGGTGCCGGTGACCACCTCCTACGAGCCCGGCTCGCTGGTCGAGGTGGCCCAGCACGACGGCTCGACACTGCTGCTGCGCAAGGTGGCCAGCGACTACGACGCGACGGACCGCACCCGTGCGATGGCCTACCTCCAGGAGCGTCAGGCCGTCGGCGAGATCGTCACCGGCCTGCTCTACGTCGACCCGGAAGCCGAGGACCTGCACGACGCCCTGAACACCGTGCCGCGCGCCCTGAACGCCCTGACCGACGCCGAACTCACGCCCGGCTCTGCGGCCCTGGCCAAGATCAACGCGGCGCTCAGGTAGCGCAGAGGTCCTACCTCTCCCAATAGGGAGAGGCAGGTTTTAGACCAGCTCCCCCACCAGCTCGTCGATATCCAGCGAGCAGAAGGCGATCGAGCTGTCGGCGACGCCGTAGGGCAGGACCAGGCGCCGGCCGGTGACCAGGCCGCCGCAGGTGTAGACGACGTTGGGCACGTAACCCTCGCGGTTCTCGTCCGACGGCGAGATCAGCGGCGTCGCGGTCCGGCCCAGCACCTTCGTCGGATCGTCCTTGTCGAGCAGCACCGCGCCGATGGCGTATTTGCGCATGGCGCCGACACCGTGGGTCAGCAGCAGCCAGCCCTCGTCGATCTCCATCGGCGAGCCGCAATTGCCCATCTGGACCAGCTCCCAGGGGAAGCGCGGCGAGACGATCATGTCGCCGCCGTTCCAGTCCAGCAGGTCGTCCGAGCGCAGGAACCAGATGTTCTCGCCGTCCTGCCGGCCGATCATCGCGTACTGGCCGCCAACTTTTCGCGGGAACAGCGCCATGCCCTTGTTGCGCGCCGCCGTGCCGCTCATCGGCAGCAGATCGAAGTTGCGGAAATCCTGGGTGACCAGCATCTCCGAGGCGATCGCCATGCCGCTGTAGGCCGTGTAGGTGCCGTACCAGACCGGATCCTCGCCCGGCGCGATGAACCGCACGAGCCGCAGATCCTCCAGGCCGTTTCGCTGGGCCTGGGTGAACGGGAAGATCACCGTGCCGGAGAGCGAGGCCTCGTCATAGCGGCAAGCCCTCACCGGACCCTCCGGAATGCCCTCCGGCGGGGGATCATAGGCGTGGGCGGCCATCGCGACGCGGGGCTCGGGCATCAGGGTCAGGTCGCCGTCGGGTGTCACGATCCCCTCGCGAAAGGCGATCGAGGAGATGTGGCCCTCACCCACCGCCCGCATCGACAGGACGACCCGCACCGCGCCGCCGACCAGGCCGGACTGGTCCGGGTGGGGGGTGATGCTGGGGTTGGTCAGGGCCGCGCCGGCGTAGCTGTACTCATGGCAGAAGTAGGCGCCGATCAGCGCCTTGCGCGTCTCGCGCAGGCCGGACTTCAGACCGAGCTGGGCCTTGATCTGGGCATAGCGCTCCAGATGGACGCCGCGCGTCTGCCAGTGTCGGTCGCCGAAGTCCTGGTTCACCAGCGCCAGCTCGGACTCGCAGGTCCGCATGTCCATCGCCAGCACGGCGTCGACGATGCGCCGCGCCCGCGAAACCTGGCCCGGCTTCAGCGGTCGGGAATCTGGAGCGATGTGGAAGGGCCGAATGACGACGCGCGCGGGGTTGGGAGGGATGCGGAGGTCACTGTGGGTGATGTGGGGCATCGTTCGGCGGGTCGATCTTCTGTGGAGGCCTTGTCGGCGGGACGGGCGACGGGCTCGGCGAGGCGTTCGAGCACCAGCATGGCGCAGGCGGCCAGCTGGAAGGACAGCACGGACTCCGCGCCCCGGTTGAGGTTAGGGCCATCAGGCGTGAGGCCGTCGTAGCAGTCGCCGGTCAGAGGATCGCCGACGGGGACGCCGAGATCGTTCTTGCCGAGGAACCAGTCGAACGCGCGCCGGGCCTCGCCCAGCCACCAGCGATCGCCGGTCGCGGCGAAGGCGGCGGCGCAGGCGTCGACCGTCGCGGCTGCCTCGAGCGGCTGTTGGTCGAACGGCGCGGCGACGGTGAACGGCAGGCCGAAATTCTGGGTGCCGACCGCGCGGAAGACGCCGCCGACGCCGGTCTGCCGGCCGCAGAGCCAGTGCAGCGCGTTCAGGCCGGCCTGGGTCAGGGACTCGTCGTCCAGCACCATCCCGGCCCGAAGAAGCGCTTCCGGCAGGCGGGCGTTGTCGTAGGTCAGGCCGTCTTCAAACCAGCACCAGTCGTCGGTCTCCGACCCGCGCAGCACCCCGGCCAGACCCCGGGCCAGCCGCTGAAGCAGTTCGCGCTCATGCGTCAGGCCGGGCTCGGCGCGGACGAGGCTGGCCAGACCGAGCACCAGGAAGGCGTAGGTGCGCAGGGCGGTGAAGCTGTCCAGATGCGGCGCGATCTTGTCGGCCAGTTCCCGCGCCCAGAGACGCAGGGCGGGGGAGCCGGCCTCCGACGCGGTGACCGCGACCGACCACCAGGCTCGCGCGACGCTGTCGTCGGAGCCGACGTCTTCCAGCCAGGTGCGATCATAGGCCATGAAGTTGCGGAACCGGCCCGCATCGCCGTTCCAGGCGTGGTGGACGAAGGCCGAATAGGTCTCCGCCAGCGCCGCCGTCTCCGGCGTGTTCATGCCCACGGCCCGCAGTCTGTGCATCAACAGCAGCGCGCGGGCGTTGTCGTCGACGCAGTAGCCGTGGTTGCGGTCGGGGACGGCGTAGACGCTGTGCTGCAGCATGCCCACGCCGTCGGTCATCCGCCGCACGCCGCCCAGCGACGGGCGGGGCAGGGGGTTCGTCGCGAAGCTGCGCGGTTCCGCGCCGGCCGCGCGGGCGGGCGGCCGCTGCTCGCGGGCCTCGGCGAACACGGCGAGATAGCGCTCGGCCAGCCGGCTCCAGAGGGTCTCGCGACCCGCGTCCCAGGCCCGCTGGCGCAGGGCGTTCATCCGCTCCGGATCGCCGAGCAGCGCCACCGCGGCGGTCGCCATGGCGTCCGGATCGTTGAAGGGCGTCAGCACGCCGCGGCCGTCGGCCAGCAGCTCCTGCGCATGCCAGTAGGGGGTGGAGATCACCGCCTTGCCCAGCGCCACAGCGTAGGACAGCGTCCCCGACGTGATCTGCGCGACGTTGGGATAGGGCGTCACATAGAGGTCGGCCGCCTCCAGCCAGTCGAGCAGCAGCGGGGTGTCGACATACTGGTTGTGGAACCGCACATGCTCGCCGACGCCCAGGTCGCGGGCCAGGGCGAACAGGCCCTCGCGATAGGCCTCACCTTCACGGGCGATCAGGTGCGGGTGCGTGGCGCCCAGGATGACATAGAGGGCGTCCGGCCGGGCGGCGACGATCGCCGGCAGGGCCCGGATCATCGATTCCAGTCCCTTTCCAGGCGACAGCAGCCCGAAGGTCAGCATCACCTCATGCCCCGCCAGTCCCAGCCGGGCCTTGGCGTCGGTGGTGTCGGTCAGCGGGCGGTCAGGCGCGCCGTGGGGTGTCACGATGATCTTCGCGGCAGGGACCTTCCAGACGTCCGTCAGGATCTGCCGGCCGCGTTCGGCCATGACGATGATCCGCGCCGACCGCCTGATCAGCCGCTCGAAGACGCGGCGCTGATCGGCGTTCGGATCGGTCAGGACGGTGTGCAGCGTGGTGGTGACGGGCGCGCGGATGGCGTCCAGCATCAGCATCAGATGCTCGCCGGCCGGGCCGCCGAACAGGCCGAACTCGTGCTGGACGCAGACGGAATCCGGCGCGGCGTCGTTGATCCGGCGAGCGGCCTCGAGATAGTCGGCGGCGCGGTTCTGGTGGACCTGGAACATCACCTCGGGGCCGTACTCGTAACCGCCGCCCTCGTCGGTCATGGCGATCACGCGGCAGTCGAGCGCCGGCGCGGCGGCTTTCAGCGCGTCCAGCACATCACAGGTGAAGGTGGCGATCCCGCAGCGGCGCGGCGGAAAGCTGCCGATCAGCACGACGCTGCGCAGCGTCCGGGCCGGCGGAAGCGGTGTCATCGAAGGATTGACGGCAAACGTGGCGGCGGTCGAACGTGGCATGGCGGTCCCCGGCGGCGCGGCCCGTCCGGCGCCTGTCCATGTTGCAACGCGGGAGAGGGCCGATTGGATGCGCGGCGCGCCGTCACGCTGCCGTGCGCGGGTCAGCGCTGGGGCGGAAAGCCGGTTTCCCCTAGCACCACATTGCCCATGCGCGACGCGCGATCGACAGCGGCCTTGAGCCCTTCGGCGGAGTCGAGATCGCAGACCATCACCGCCTCGCGATCGGCGATGACGGCCAGGTTGCGACCCCCGACGACGACCACGGTCATGCCCTGGCCGGCGCGGACGAGACACCCCTCGACGTTCTCGAGCACCACCTCGCCGGCGGCGCTGTTGCCGCTGGCGTCGCGCTTCGACGCCGCCAGAACGGCGTTCCAGGCGCCCAGGTCCGACCAGGCGAAATGCGCCGGCGCTACGACGGCGCGGTCGGTCTTCTCCATCACCGCATAGTCGATGGAGATCTTCGGCGCGGCGCGGAAGCGGGCGCCGAGGGTCACCTGATGAGGTTCGTGCTCACCCTGCTCGACAGCGTCACGCGCCGCGATGCTGACCTCGGGCGCATGCAGATCGAGCTCGGCGATGAACGCATCCGCCCGCGTGATGAACATGCCGCTGTTCCACAGGTAGCCGTCGCGCAGGAACCGTTCCGCCTGGGCGAGGTCGGGCTTTTCGACGAACGCCGCCACATGATGGATGCCGCCGAGCGGCTCGCCCGGGCGGATGTAGCCATAGGCCGTCGACGGTGCATCAGGCTGCACGCCCAGGGTCACGATCCAGCCGTCGCGGGCGTGCCGCTCGGCAATGCCGACCGCTTCGGCGAACGCATGGTGGTCGGGAATGTGGTGGTCGGCGGCGAGGAACAGGATCACCGCTTCGGGGTCCTTCGCCGCGATCAGGTGAGCCGCCGCCGCCATCGCCGGGGCGGAGTCCCGGGCCTCGGGTTCCAGCAACAGCAGGCCGCCGCCGCCGGCCCGCTGCAGCGCGCGACGGATGGCCGGAGCGTGGGCGCGACCGGCGACGACGGTCACCGGCGCGGCGTCGGGCAGGGCATGGCTGCGCTCAAGCGCCTCGTCGAAGGTCGACCGGGCGCCGACAAGCGGAATGAACGGCTTGGGAAAGTGCGGGCGGGAGGCAGGCCAAAGACGCTGGCCGGATCCTCCACTCATGATCACAGGATAGAGCACGGTTCACCGATCTGGCCGCTTCACCCGGGACGGGTGACTACGCGCGACGCATTCAAGGGTATAGTTCGGACAAATTGCAACCATTGAGACTCAATGGCGACTCGCGCGCTGACGGCGGTCGGCCGCCACGGCAGGTCCAGGGCCGGCGCGGCTGGTAGCCGGACCGCCCTGACGGCGCGTTCGCGATAGGCTTGTCTGCCGCAGTTCTTCATCGCCACCACAACGCGTGAACGCCGCGAGGGTTCAGGCAATGTGGCGGCGCGGCCTCAGCTCATCATGATGGCGGACATCAAACGTCCGTAATCAGGCTCGCCCTGCCTGAAGGCGCGCCGGTTCGAGAAGAACACGTCCCCTTCGGCGCAGGTGTCGCGTCGGATCCATTCTGCGCGGGCGACGCCGGCCTCGGCCAGGCGGTCCAGCACGAAGGCCGGCAGGTCGAACTGGCGCTTTTCCGGCGCGGCGCCGGCGCTGAAGAAGCGCGCCGAGCCCGGGCAGGCGGTCTCGAACCGGTCGAGGAACTCCAGCCCGACCTCGTAGGACCGTGGCGCGATGCAGGGGCCGACGGCGGCGATGATCCGCGACCGGTCCGCCCCGAGCGCCGTCATCGACTGTACCGTCGCCTCGACCACGCCGTTGAGCGCGCCCTGCCAGCCGGCGTGCGCGGCGGCGACGACCCTGGTCTGGGGATCGACGAACAGGATCGGCGCGCAGTCGGCGGTCAGGACCGCGCAGACGATCGCCGGCCTGTCGGTGACGACGGCGTCGCCTTCCGGCAACTGTCCGCACCAGGGTTGGTCGGCGGTGACGGCGGTGGCGGAATGGATCTGGTAGCAGGTGTTCAGCGCGTCAGGCGTCGCGCCGAACCAGTCGGCGGCGCGCCGGCGATTCTCCAGCACGTCGGCGGGATCATCGCCCGAGCCGCGCCCGACGTTCAGGCCCTCATAGATGCCCTTCGACACCCCGCCTTGCCGCGTGAAGAATGCGTGGCGAACGCCCGGCAGCCCGGCCAGCAGGTCGCTCTGCAGGACAGGCAGGCCGGTCACGTCGAGGCCTCGAAGCCCGGCGGGATCAGTTCCGCCGAATGGATGCAGGCGACCTTGAACAGCTCGCCCATCTCGTCGGGCGAGATCAGGCGGATCAGCTGCCGTTCGATGACGTCGGCCCGGTCGGGGCGCGCAGCCTTCAGCGCCTCGGCGCGATGCTGGATCCCCAGCATCCCGAGGAACAGGCCCTGGGCGATCGGATCGGTCGCCTCCGCGCCGGCCGCGCGGGCCGCGTCGCGCACGGTCGGGAAGTCGGCGTAGACGGTCAGGTCGGACTCGCCCGGGAAGGCGAGGGGATCGACTTTCTCATGCGCCCGGATGGCCTGCAGCGTATCGCCGAACTCGGGCCCGCCACGACCGTAGTCGATCAGCAGGGCGGCGCCGCCCTCGCGGGCGATCAGGGCGCCCAGGTCATTGCCCAGCGCCTCCTGCGCCGCGGAGACTTCGAGGACCGGGCTGTCCGGCGAGGGCGTCTTGCCATCAGGCGACGGCGCGAGGCCGAAAGCCAGGCCACCGTCTTCGCCCAGCCCCACCAGCCGCTCGATCCAGGCGTCGCCGGCGTGGACGAACTGCCGCGCGGGCAGGCAGTCGAGCAGTTCGTTGGCGATCAGGATCACCGGCAGGCCGTCCGGCAGATTGCCCAGCGAGCCGGTCCAGTTCGGCTCCGGGCTGACGTCTGCCAGCTTCGCCTTCTGCACCGCGCGCAGCGGCCAGGAGGTCTCGATCATCCAGACCTCGGCGGCAGCGACGAAGTCCGGCGCCAGCCGCACGGTGCGCAGCAGGTCGCTCATCAGCGTGCCGTCGCCCGGGCCCATCTCGACCAGACGGAAGGCGGACGGCTTGCCCATCCGCGTCCAGGTCTCGACCGCCCAGACGCCCAGCAGTTCGCCGAACATCTGGCTGATCAGCGGCGCGGTGATGAAGTCGCCGCCTTCGCCCAGCGCGGGCCGGGTCGCGTAGTAGCCCTCCTGCGGGTCGTGCAGGCAGCGGGTCATGTAGTCGGCCACCGTCATCGGGCCGGTCTGCGCGATCTCGGCGCGCAGGCGTTCCATCAAGCTCATCAGCCTTCGACCTGCTCCGGCGCCGGGGCGGCGACCGGCGTCCGGCGCGAGCGCCAGACCAGCCAGACGCCGACCAGCAGCATCGGGATCGACAGCAGGGTGCCCATGGTCACCACATCACGCAGGAACGGCAGCATCTGCGCGTCCGGCTCGCGTACGCTCTCCAGCGAGATGCGGAAAGCCGCATAGCCGATCATGAACAGGCCGCAGATCGCGCCGCGCCGCTGCAGCCAGCCCAGCCGGTGGGTGGCGAAGCGCAGGATGAAGAACAGCACCAGGCCCTCCAGCGCCGCCTCGTACAGCTGGCTCGGGTGGCGGTACTCGGGGCCCGCCGCCGGAAACTGGATGCCCCAGGGCACGGTGGTCGGACGACCCCACAGCTCGCCGTTGATGAAGTTGGCCACGCGGCCGAAGAACAGGCCGATCGGCACGGCCGGCGCGACCAGGTCGCCCAGCTTCAGCATGTCCATCCTGTTGCCGAGGGCGAACAGGATGATCGCCACGACCACGCCCAGGAAGCCGCCGTGGAAGCTCATGCCGCCCTTCCAGACCTGGAAGATCTCGAGCGGGTCGTCCCAGACCAGGTTCGGCGCATAGAACAGGATGTAGCCGATCCGGCCGCCGACGATGACGCCGAGCGTGATCCAGAGGATCAGGTCGTCGATCTGCTCGGCGGTGGCGATGGGCTTTTCGCCGCCCCACAGTCCGGTCTTGCGGATGAGGCCGACAGCATAGCGCCAGCCCAGCAGGATGCCGGCCACATAGGCCAGTGCGTACCAGCGGATGGCCAGCGGACCGATGCTGAAGATGACGGGATCGAAGTTCGGAAACTGCACGTCTCTCTCCGGATGGACGACTTCGCGCCTGTGATAGCGGTGATCCCCTTCGCTTTCACCCCCGGTTTCCCATATTAGGGGGAGTGGGCGCGCCATTTCGCGTCCGACAGGGCCCCGATGCAGACCAAGAACCCCTTCCTCGACGAGATCGCCAAGCTCACCACCGCCGCCGCGGGCCTCGCACAGGCCGCCGGCGAAGAGGCGAAGACGCAGTTCCGCTCGCAGGCCGACCGCTTCGTCGCGGAAATGGACCTGGTCCGTCGTGACGATCTCGACGCCCTGAAGGCCGAGATCGCCGCCCTGCGCGCCGAAGTGGCCGCCCTGAAGAGCAGCAGCGCACCGGCCAAACCCGCCGCCAAATCCGCCCCGAAGGCCAAACCGGCCAAGAAGGGCGAGTAGGGCTCGCGCCCGGCAAGAACCCCCTTACGCCCGCCGCGAAGCAGTCTAGGCTCCTTGTTCAAGGACGCTGCTTCCGCCGGGCGCTTCCCCGCTCGGCCTCAGGTCGGAGGGATACAGAGGCCCTATGGACACGCCCCATCCCGAAGAAGACGACGCCCTGCTGGCGCTGGATCCGCTCGAAGTCGTCGAGCATGTCCTGGCTGCCGAAAATCTGACGTTTGACCGGACTGACGACGGCGATCTCGCCTTCGCCCTGGCCGGTGACTGGAAGGACTACGAGCTGTGGTTCGCCTGGCGGCCGGAGGCCGACTGCCTGCAGCTGTGCCTGTCCATGGGCATGACCACGCCCAAAGCCAAGCGCCCGTCCGCCTATGAACTGCTGGCGCTGATCAACCAGCGCGTCTGGCTCGGCCACTTCGAGGTCTGGGCAGACGACGGCGAGGTGGTCTTCCGCCACGCCCTCAGCCTGCCGGGCGGCGAGCGTCCGACCCTGGCCGCCGCGGCCTCGATGATCGATGCGGCGGTGGAGGCGGCGGACCGCTTCTACCCGGCGTTCGACTTCCTGCTGGCCGGCGCCAAGACCCCGGACGAGGCCATGGCCGCCTGCATGTTCGAGACCGTCGGCGAGGCGTAAGCTCGCGGCCATGAACCCGACGACTGTTCTCCTGCTCGGCGCCGGCCGCATGGGCGGCGCGATGATCGAGGGCTGGACCGGCGCCGGTCCGGTCGCCCTCGGCGAACTGCTGATCCGCGATCCGCATCCGGGCGCCGAGGCGCTGGCCGCTGCTGGCGACGGCGCCACGCTCAACCCGTCCGACTCCGATCTGGGGCAGGCCGCGACGGTGATCGTCGCCGTGAAGCCGCAGATGTGGCGCGAGGTGGCGACCGTCGTGGAGCCCCACCTTGCGCAGGACGCCGTGATCATCTCGATCGCCGCCGGGGTCTCGATCGCGTCCCTGGCGGAGGTCTTCGGCGACCGCGACATCGCCCGGGTGATGCCCACGACCGCGGTCGCCATCGGCCAGGGCACCGCCAGCATCGCCGCCAACTCGGATTTGGCCCGCCGGCGCGCCCACGACCTGTTCGACACCATCGCCAACACCGTCGACATCGAGGACGAGGACCTAATGCACGCCGCCACGGCCGTGTCGGGATCAGGCCCGGCCTATCTCTACGCCTTCGTCGAAGCGCTGGAGGCGGCCGCCATCGAGGCCGGCTTCGCACCCGCCGCCGCCGCGACCCTGGCGCAGTCGACCATCGCCGGCGCGGCGCAGCTGATGACCATGAGCCAGGCCTCCCCCGCCGAGCTCCGCGCCCAGGTCACCTCGCCCGGCGGCACGACCCAGGCGGCGCTTGAGGTGCTGATGGGCGATGGCGGCCTGCGCGACCTGCTGAACGAGGCGGTCGCCGCGGCGGTGAAGCGGTCGCGGGAGTTGGGGTAATCCTCCCCATCGGGGGAGGTGGCCCGAAGGGCCGGAGGGGGTCACCCGAAATCTGAGCGGACCCCCTCAGTCGTCGCTACGCGCCGACAGCTCCCCCGATGGGGAGCATCGATTTACCCCGGCAACCGGATAACCGCCCTCAGCCCCCCCATCGGCGAGCGGTCCAGCGTCAGGTCGCCGCCGTGACTGCGGGCGACGTCCCGGGCGATGGCGAGGCCGAGGCCGACGCCCTTGTCGTTCTGGTTCCGCGAGTCATCGAGCCGGTTGAATGGCCGGAACGCCGCCTCGAACTGTTCCGGCGGGATCCCGGGCCCGTCGTCGTCGACGGTGATCTCCACCCCGCCGGCCGTGGTCCGTGCGGCGGTGATGGTGATCCGCTCGCTATGGACGGCGGCGTTCATCACCAGGTTCGACAGGGCCCGCTTCAGCGCATTGGGCCGCACGGCCAGCGACAGGCCGGGCTCGGCGTCGATGGAGACTTCCGTGCCCGCCCGGGCGGCGCCCTCGCTGACCTCCTGGATCAGGTCGCGCAGGGCGGTGACCTCGACCGACTCGCCGCCCTCGCCGCGGGCGAAGGCGAGATACTCGTCGATCATGTGCTCCATTTCGGAGAGGTCGGTCTTCATCGCCTCGACGCGCTTGGACGGCTCGGCGAGGGCGAGTTCCAGCTTCAGTCGGGTCAGCGGCGTGCGCAGGTCGTGGCTGACCGACGCCAGCATGGCGGTGCGCTGTTCCAG
This sequence comes from Caulobacter sp. FW305-C-30-S16, assembly GCF_058783025.1. Taxonomy (NCBI): domain Bacteria; kingdom Pseudomonadati; phylum Pseudomonadota; class Alphaproteobacteria; order Caulobacterales; family Caulobacteraceae; genus Caulobacter; species Caulobacter sp. FW305-C-30-S16. The sequence goes on from NZ_JBYSYH010000002.1 coordinate 286,699, forward strand.
GTGGCGCTGGATCCGGCTCTTCATCGCCAGGAAGGCCTGCGCCGCCTGGCGCACCTCCCGCGCGCCATGGGGCTTGAACTCGGCCACATCGCCGCCCTTGCCGAAGGCCTCCGCCGCCTCGGCGAGCCGCTCGATGGCGCGCACCTGGTTGCGGATGAACAGGATGGCGATGGCCGTCAGCAGCAAGGTCGCGACCGTCATCCACAAGACGAAGATGCCGCCCTGCGTCGCCCAGGCGCGGTCGGCCGGCGCGATGATCCGCAGCACCCGCCCCTGCACCTTCACGCGGATGTCGACGTAGCCGGGGAAGCGGACCGTATCGAACCAGTAGGGCAGCTCGAGGTGCTCGGAGAGCGCCTTGTCCAGCGATCGGTCCAGCGCCCCGAACAGCGAGGTCGGCCGGCGCGGCGGCAGGTCCCGGATCGGCGAGATGGCGATGGAGAGCGACATCGAATCCTGCGCCCGCTCCGCGATCCGGGCGAGCGATTCCGGGCGCGGGTCGTCGCTGTAGCTCTCGACCGCCCAGGCGATGTCGCCGGCCAGCCCGTCCGACAGGCGACTGGTCACGGTCTGCCAGTGGGCGTCGAAGAACACCCAGGTCACCGCGATCTGCATCAGGGCGATCGGCAGGATGATGATCAGCAGGCTGCGTCCGAACAGCGAGGTCGGCAGCCACCGCTTGATCTGGCGTGGAATGATGATCTTGAGCGCGCGCAGCTGCATCAGTCGGGCGCCAGGCGATAGCCGACGCCGCGCACGGTCTGCAGATAGCGGGGGTTCTTCGGGTCCGGCTCGATCTTGCGGCGCAGGCGGGTGACCTGGACATCGACGGCCCGGCCGGTCACGTCGGCGGTGTCGCGGGCCAGTTCGAGCCGGTCGACCGGGGCGTTGGCCGACTGCGCCAGCCGCCGCATCAGCTCCACCTCGGCCTCGGTCAGACGGATCGGAACGCCGCCCCGGGTCAGCTCGCCGCGCTCAAGATCGAACACGCAGTCGCCCAGAGACAGGCTGGTCGGCCCGGTATCGCGGGGGCCGGTGCGGCGCAGGATCGCCTCGATCCGCAGCAACAGCTCCTGGGGCTCGAACGGCTTGGCCAGGTAGTCGTCGACCCCGGCGGTCAGGCCCTCGATGCGGGCGGCGGAGTCGCCGCGTGCGGTGAGCATCAGCACCGGCGTGCGGCCCGGCGGGTCGGTGCGGGCGCGCAGCCGGCGGGCCAGGGACAGGCCGTCCTCGCCGGGCATCATCACGTCCAGCACCATCAGGTCGAAGTCGAGCGTCTCGATCAGCCGCCAGGCCGCCGCCGCGTCGGCCGCGGTCGTGACCCGAAAGCCCGCGCGCGCCAGGAATTCCCGCAGCAGGTCGCGGATGCGATCGTCGTCGTCGACCACCAGCAGATGTCGGTCCGGCTGGCTCACGTCAGCTCTCCTCCCGGCGAAGACCGACGCCCGTGCGCGGTCCGGCCAGAGCCGCGAGAATCCGCCTTGCGCCGGCCACCCCGTCAAGCCCGCCCGTGCGATAGGCCCGACCGAGCAGCGCGCGCAGCCGCTCGGCGATCCGGTCCTCGAAGGCGCGTCCCGCCGCGGTCAGCCGGATGGGCCGGCGTCGTCCGTCGAGATCGCCCGCTTCGGTCTCGGCCAGCTCCCGCCGTACGAGGTCGGCGAGGGTCCGGCTGGCGGCCTGTTTCGACAGCCCGGTCAGCCGCGACAGGTCCCGGACGCCGAGCCCCGGCCGCAGCCGCAGCAGGAAGGCCGCGCGCCAGTGGGGGCGCCCCAGCCCCGTTTCCGCCTCCAGCGCCGCGTCGACGGCCGCCCACAGGCTGGCCTCGGCCAGGAGCATCAGCTCAAGCCCGGAGTCGAGTTCCTCGTCCCGAAGGATCAGCCGCGGATCAGCGGTCTGGGTCACTGCACTGCACCATTTTGTTTGACGCCATAGAGGGTGGAGCGTCTAAGGTCGCCCTTCCCTTGAAAGGAGGGCTTTTCCCGATGTCTCTCGTTCCCTTCGATGATCGCGACGGTTGGATCTGGCTGGACGGTCAGTTCGTGCCCTGGCGCGAGGCGAAGGTGCACGTACTGACGCACGGCCTCCACTACGCCTCCTCGGTGTTCGAGGGCGAGCGGATGTACGGCGGAGAGATCTACGAGCTGACGGCTCATACCGAGCGGCTGTTCAAATCGGCGGAAATCCTCGACTTCAGGATCCCCTACACGGTGTCGGAGATCGACGAGGCCTGCAAGGCGACCTGCGCGAAGAACGGCCTCACTGATTGTTACCTTCGTCCCATCGCCTGGCGCGGGTCGGAGATGATCGGCGTGTCGGCCCAGCAGTCGAAAATCCACGTGGCGATCGCCGTGTGGGACTGGCCCAGCTACTTCGATCCCGAACAGAAGAAGAAGGGCATCCGCCTGGCCTGGGCGAAATATGACCGCCCCTCGCCGAAGACCGCCCCCACGGCGGCCAAGGCGGCCGGCCTGTACATGATCTGCACCATCTCCAAGCACGCCGCGGAGAAGGACGGGTATTCGGACGCGATGATGCTCGACTACCGCGGCTATGTGGCCGAGGCGACGGGCGCCAACGTGTTCTTCGTCAAGGACGGGGTGATCCACACGCCGACGCCGGACTGCTTCCTGAACGGCATCACCCGCCAGTCGGTGATGAAGCTGGCGAAGCAGCGCGGCTATGAGGTGGTGGAGCGCCACATCAAGCCGGAAGAGATGGCGGGTTTCCAGGAATGCTTCATCGTCGGCACCGCCGCCGAGGTCACTCCGGTGGCCGAGGTCGGCGAGTACCGCTTCACCCCCGGCCAGATCTCGCTGACGCTGATGGACGACTACGCCCGTCTCGTGCGGCGTGAACTCGTAGACGCCTAAAGCGCCAGCCGGGCTTCCAGCTCGGCCAGGCGGCGGCGCGTGATCGCAAGGTCCGCGCCGTAGGCCTGCGGGTCCTTCACGGCCAGCTTGCCGGCGATATCGAAACTCTCGCGATACAGATCCAGGGCGCGCACCCGGTGGCCGCGGTCCTCGCGGGCGTCGGCCAGGCGTTCGAGCGCCAGCGACAGGGCCCGCAGGCTCGGTCCGTCCGTCTTCGCCGCCGCCACCTTGCGGCGCAGGGCGAGGGCTTCCTCATAAGCGTCGACGGCGACCTCCAGCCGCGCCTCGTCCTGGGCGGCGTCGCCGACGCCGGTCAGCGCGCCCGCGAGCGCGGCCATCGCGCCGGCGTCCTTCGGGCTGGCTTCGTGCAGCATGCGCGCGTAGCCCAGTGCGGTCTCGTAGGCCTCGGCGGCGTCATCGGACGCGCCCAGCGAACGGTGGAAATCGCCCACTTCGCTCGCGGCCGTCAGGCGCTCGGCGTCGGTGGTCGCAGATGCAGGAAGCCGCCGCGCGAGGGCGGCGGCTTCGGTCCAGGACTCCGCCTGGACAAGGGCCTTGAACTGTTCGCGCAGCACCGGGAAGGGCGCGTCGCCGGCGGCTTCGGCGCGCGGCGGCGGCTGCGGCGGCGGAGCCGCCGGCTCCGCCTCCGCGAACGTCAGGTTCGCCACGACCTCCTCCGCCAGACGGCTGCCGGCCCCCTCCGGATGGTGTGGCGCCGAGTCCGCCGGCGGATCGATCACCGCATCAAAGTCGACGGCGGGCGGCCCCTTGCGCTTGCGCGCCCCCGGCCCGTCGCCGCGCGGCAGCACCGCCGAGAGCAGTGCGACGATCCCCAGCGCCAGCACGCCCCAACCGATGAACGGCCGATGCCCCTCGAACATCCCCAGATCGAGCGCGCCCAGCTTCGCGCCGGCCAGCCCCGAGGGGTCGACGATCGCCCAGCCGATGCCGCTCAGCATCACTCCCAGCAGAAAGCTCAGGATACGCGCGCCCATGGTTTTCCCCGCTTTTTCCCCAACGCAGGACGAAGCTTGGTCGTCGCCGGGGGCGGGTCAAAACGCTGCAACCGTCAGGGGAAGGCCAGTCCCCGGACCGTTCGTTCGTTGTGCAGAAGGGGGGGGGACTGCCTTTAAAACAGCCATGCGTCGGGACGCGGGTGGGCCTCGTCCTGCGCCAGATAGATCAGCCCGACCGCCAGCCGGATGTAGAACCAGATGTGCACGGCCGCCAGAATGAGCACGCCGGCGATCAGGAACGGGATGCCGATCAGGATCACCGAGAAGATGCCGCCGACGATGCACAGCACCACGCCGATCACCGCCCACCAGATCGATTTCCAGAACGTCTGGATCAGGAACCGGTAGTGGGTCTCCATGCGCGGGCCCGCATGCTCGCGGTTGGCATAGGCCAGCACCAGGCCGAGCAGCACCGCCACCCAGACCGACGGCACGCTGAGCAGATACAGACCATAGACGACCAGGGGCAGAACCCGGTCCTCGTGCGGACGATCAGTGACTTCGGTCATGCAGGGCCTCCAGGGGCGATGCTGGACGGTTTCGGCCGGGCTGGCAAACGCCGGCCGTTCACACTCACGGGAGCAGGTCCCCGGGCAGGGCGGCGGGATCGAGCGCGCCGGTGCGGCCGGCCAGCCAGGGCTGGGCGGCGAGCATCAGGATCAGGACGAACACCAGCCGCGCCGCCAGGGCGATGCCGAGCGAGGCGGCGCCGGCCGAAATCGAGGTGACCAGGAGCACGACGGCGCCGATCCCGAGCAGGCCGATCGTCCACAGGAAGGCCTCGCCGATCTCGAGACCGGCGGTCGCGAACCTGGCCCGTGGCGCATGGTCTGCGGCCTGGGCGACCAGCGTCCGGACAAACGGCGAATAGGTGTCCGTGCGATCGTCGAACCGGCCCGGCCCGCGCCAGCTGTGCGAAGCGATCACGCAGCGGCCCCGGGCGAACTGAAGCACCACCGCGCGGCGCGGGCTGCCGGGCAGGCCGGCGAACCTGACGGTGCGCAGGTCTTTCAGCAGCAAGCGGCGTTCGCGCTTGCCGCCGGTCTCGATCAGGCTGTCGTCGGAGAGCGTCCAGACGGTCTCGGGCCTCAACGGCGCGAGGCGGGCGGCGTGCGTTGGCGCGGGGCCGTTCAGACCCTGACCGCCGTGATCTCGACCCCGGCCGCCTCGGCGTGCGGGGCCAGGGCGAGGGGCTTTTCAACCCGCACCCGGGCGCGGGTGACGCGCGGATCGACGAGGCAGCGCTCGGCCAGTCGTTCGGCGAAGGTCTCGACCAGCTCGATATGGCCCTCGGCGGCCAGTTCGCGGGCCGCGGTGGCGATCGTCTCGTAGTTGACCGTCTGCGCCAGCCGCTCGGCATGCACCGTCGTCACGTCCAGCTCGACATCGACGATCAGCGGCTGCGTCTTGCCGTGCTCATGGGCGTAGACGCCGACCTCGGCCTCGACCTTGAGGCCGCGCACGAAAACGCGGGCGACGACGATGCGCGCCGCGGCGGCCGGCTCGAAAGGCGTTTCGGGAAGGGTGGCGGCCACGACTCCTCGGGGTCAGGGGTGGATGATGTCGGGCGTTCGCCAGCCCAGATGCTGGCCGCTGTCCACGGCGATCATCTGACCGGTCACTGACGGAGCGTCAATCAGATAGCGCAGGGCCCCGGCGATCTCGTCCGGCGAGACGGCGCGGGCCAGTGGCGTGCCGGCGGCCTCTTGTTCGAACTCGCCCGGGACCTGATGCACCGAGCCGAGGGTCGGCCCGGGTCCGATGGCGTTGACGCGGATACGGGGCGCCAGCGCCTGGGCCATCGTCTGCGTCGCATGCCAGAGCGCCGCCTTGGACAGGCTGTAGCTGAAGAACTGCGGATTGGGCCGCCAGACCCGCTGGTCGAGGATGTTGACGATCAGGCCGGCCCTGTCGGCGGGCAGCTGCGCCGCGAACGCCTGGGCCAGCACGGCCGGCGCGCGCAGGTTCGTCGCCATGTGGGCGTCCAGTCCCTCGGCGTCGAGAGTCTGCAGCCGGTCTTCGAGGAACAGCGAGGCATTGTTGACCAGCAGGGTCACGGGACCCAGGTCCGCCGCGGCCCGACCGATCAGGTCGGCGGCGTCGCGGTCCGTCAGATCGCCGGAGAGCACACAGGCGCGGCGGCCCTCGGCGCGCACCAGCGCGGCCGTTTCTTCGGCGTCGTCGGCGGAGTCGCGGTGGTGGACGGCGACGTCATAGCCGGAGCGAGCGGCCTGAACGGCCAGCACGCGGCCGATGCGCCGCGCAGCACCGGTGATGACGGCCGCGCCGCTCAAGACGGGATCAGTCGACCCGGCCGAACTCGAACAGGTTCAGGCCAGCCAGGACGACGATGAAAATTGCGATGACGCCGATGGCGAGCATGACGCGGCTCCGGTTGAAAACACGCCCCGGCTTTAGCCGCCGCTCTCGCCCCGGGCAAGCGGGCGTTCTAGGCTGGCGGCCATGTCCGCCCTCAAGCGTCGCCTCTATCGCCTGCTGCTGCCGGCCTACCGCATGGCGATGCGGCGGGTGCGGGGGCTGACGCTGGGCGCGCGGGCCATCGTGCTGGACGGCGAGGGGCGGGTGCTGCTGATCGAGCACAGCTACACGCCGGGCTGGCACCTGCCCGGCGGCGGCGTCGAGTCCGGCGAGACGACCGAAGAGGCGGTGATCCGCGAGCTGGAGGAAGAGGGCGGCATCCGGGTCGAGGGCCGGCCGATGCTGCTGTCGATTCATTCCAATGGCGCGAGCTTCAAGGGCGACCACGTCCTGCTCTTCCGGGTCGAGACCTACACCGCCGTTGCCGCCACCTCGCGCGGCGAGATACTCCGGGCGGAGTGGTTCGACCCCCGCGCCCTGCCCGAGGGGACCGTCGGCGGGGTCCGGCGCCGGATCGCCGAGATGCTGGACGGCGGGCCGCCTGACCTGTTCTGGTAGGGGCAACAAGCAAGACAAGGGAGGCGCAGATGCCCGATTGGATGAGGCCCGAAGACTTCAGCAAGATCGCTGTCGGCATTGACCGGCCGGAGGATGTGGTTGTCGGCAAGGACGGCCGGGTGTTCGCCTCCGACCACCAGTGCGCCGTGGCCGAGATTCATCCCGACGGCAGCTTCACCCGCATGGGACCGAAGGGCGGCGCGCCGAACGGCATCAACATGGACCTGCAGGGCCGGGTGCTGATCGCCAATTTCGGCATCTACGACAAGGAAGAGGGGCCGCTGCAGCGGTTCGACCCGGCCACCGGCAAGCACGAGACCCTGGTCGCGGAGGTCGGCGGCAAGCGGCTGACCAGCGCCAACTATCCGGTACTCGACCGGGCCGGCAACATCTGGTGCGCCAACTCCACCCACGCCGAGACTTGGCCCCAGGCGCTGGACGGCCGCACCGACGGCTTCATCTTCGTGCTGCGGCCGGATGGCTCGAGCGAGATCGTCGCCGAGGGTCTGAAGTTCCCGAACGGGACGGCCTTGTCGGCGGACGACCGCTACCTGTTCTGCGCCCAGACGAGCGGCGCGGACGTGCTGCGCTTCGAGATCCTGCCCGGCGGCAAGCTGGGCCCGGGCGAACGCTACGGCCCGGTGCTGGGCCGGCTGGTCGACGCGACACAGGTCCAGGCCGAAGCCGCCGCAGAGCATCATCCGGGCGATCTCGGCTACACCGACGGCGTCGGCATGGACGCCAACGGCAACCTCTGGGTCTGCCTGCCCGCCGCCAACAAGGTGGTGATGATCCGTCCGTCGGGCGTCGTCGAGACCGTGGTCCACGACCCTTCCGGCGAGATCGTCAATCACCCGACCAACGTCACCTGGGGCGGGGCGGACCTGAAGGACCTGTATATTGGCTCGATCCGCGCGGGCTATGTGCTCAAGGCCCGCAGCCCGGTCGCCGGTCAGCCGCACGTGCATCAGCTGTGACGCCATGACGAACAGGCCCGCCGATACGGCGCCGCTCCGCACCTATTGGCCTGCATGGGCAGGCTGGAGCGCGCTCGCATGGTTTCTGGCCGGTCCCGTTCTGCTGAACGTCGTCTTCAACGTGAACATGGGCATTGGCAGCGCGCTGGGCATGCAGCCGTGGTTCTTCATGCTGGTGCTGTTCAACCCTAGACCCGAGGAGCGAGACTCCGAGACCGGCCTTTTGCAGCCGCGCACGCGCGAAAACTGGGCCCGGGCCTGGCGCAGGGCGCTGGTCGGCGAAGCGGTGATCCTCGCGTTCTGTATCCCTCTGTACTTCTGGATTCAGAGCCTCGACCTGTCGTGACCCCTTCCCCACATGAACCGCGATAACTAAACTGACGTTTGAAGAGGCCGCTCGGCGGTCCGCAGGGAGAGACGTGATGCGCGACTACACGAAGTTCTACATCGACGGCCAATGGGTCCAGCCCACGGGCGTCAAGACGCTCGACGTCATCAACCCGGCCAATGAAGAGGTCTGCGGCAAGATCTCGCTGGGCACGGCCGAGCATGTCGACCAGGCCGCCAAGGCCGCCCGCAAGGCATTCGCCACCTTCTCCCTGACCTCGGTCGAGGAACGCATCGATCTGCTCGAGCGGATCGTCGTCGAGTACCAGAAGCGCTACGGCGACATGGCCGACGCGATCACCGAGGAAATGGGCGCCCCCGCCTCGCTGGCGCAGCGCGCCCAGGCGGCCATGGGCCTGGCCCACACCCAGACCGCCATCGGCGTCCTGAAGAGCTTCAAGTTCGTCGAGGATCGCGGCCCGACCCGTCTGGTCAAGGAGCCGATCGGCGTCTGCGGCATGATCACCCCCTGGAACTGGCCGGTGAACCAGATCGCCTGCAAGGTCGCCCCGGCCCTGGCCGTGGGCTGCACCATGGTGCTCAAGCCGTCGGAAATCGCGCCGTTCTCCGCCTACGTCTGGGCCGAGATCCTGCATGCCGCCGGCGTGCCGGCCGGCGTGTTCAACCTGGTCAACGGCGACGGTCCGACCGTCGGCGCGGCCATTTCCAGCCATCCCGAGATCGACATGGTCTCGTTCACCGGCTCGACCCGCGCCGGCATCGAGGTGGCCCGCAACGCCGCCCCGACCGTCAAGCGCGTGGCCCAGGAGCTGGGCGGCAAGAGCCCCAACATCATCCTCGATGACGCGGACTTCCAGTCGGCCGTCACCGGCGGCGTCCGCTCGGTGATGATGAACTCGGGCCAGTCCTGCAACGCCCCGACCCGCATGCTGGTCCCCGGCAAGCGCATGGACGAGGTGATCGCCATCGCCAAGGCCGCCGCTGACTCCACGACCGTCGGCGACCCCAAGGGCAACGCCCAGATGGGTCCGGTGGTCTCCGAGGTCCAGTTCAACAAGATCCAGAAGCTGATCCAGGCCGGCATCGACGAGGGCGCGACCCTGGTCAGCGGCGGCGTCGGCCGTCCGGACGGCATCGAAAAGGGCTACTTCGTCAAGCCGACCGTCTTCGCCAACGTGACCAACGACATGACCATCGCCAAGGAAGAGATCTTCGGCCCGGTCGTCTCGATCATCGGCTACGACACGGTCGATGAAGCCGTCACCGTCGGCAACGACACCGAATACGGCCTCGCCGCCTACGTCAGCGGCACGGACGTGACCAAGATCCGCGAAGTGGCGTCGAAGCTGCGCGCCGGTCAGGTCAGCATCAACGGCGGCGGCGGGGACCTGATGGCTCCCTTCGGCGGCTACAAGATGAGCGGCAACGGGCGCGAGTGGGGCGACTACGGTTTCCACGAGTTCCTCGAAACCAAGGCCATGCTCGGTTACGCCCCGCCGCAAGCGGCTGAGTAGGCGTTGCGTGGTTCGAGACGCGGACCTGAGGGTCCGCTCCTCACCATGACGAACAGGGTTGAAGCCAACCCCTCATCGTCATCCTGAGGAGCGAGCCTCAAGCGAGCGTCTCGAAGGACGCACCAGGACGAGCGAAGGGTCGCCGGATCGCACCGGCGGCCCTTTTGCTTTGGGGAATCCTGTGCATGCTTGTCCCGCCAGCGCCCGACAGAGGCAGCGGCCTATGAGGAAGCAGCATGACCCTACTCGCCGACATCCAGTCCGTGGCCGACGTCACCCGTGTTCAGGCCCGCTTGCGGCCAAACGCGGAGGCCATCTGGTTCGAGGGCCGGGTGACCACCTTCGGCGAGCTGGACCGCGCCTCGAACCAGTGCGCCCAGGCGCTGCTGGCCCAGGGGCTCAAGCCCGGTGACCGGGTAGGCGTGCTGGCGAAGAACATCGACGACTTCTTCGTGCTCTGGTTCGGCTGCATCAAGGCGCGGGTGACGCTCGCGCCGGTCAACTGGCGGCTGGCCCCGCCGGAGATCGCCTTCATCCTGAAGGATGCGCGGGCCAGGCTGCTCGTCGTCGGCGAGGATCTGGGCGGCGTGGTCGACATGATCATCGGCGACCTGCCGGACATCAAGGGCCTGGTGCAGTTCGAGCCCGGCCACCTCCGCTGGCCGGCCTTCCGAGACTGGATCGGCAGTCACGACGCGAGCGACCCCAGGCTCGCCATCCAGCCCGACGACGACGTGATCCAGCTCTACACCTCGGGCACGACCGGCCTGCCCAAGGGCGTGCAGCTGACCCAGACCAACTTCCTCACCCTGTTCGCGCTGGCGCTCGAGGCCGGCTGGGCGAAGTACGAGGCGGAGAAGACCAACCTCGTGGTCATGCCGCTGTTCCACGTGGCGGGCACCAACTGCGGCCTGCTCGCCCTGCTGCAGGGCGTCCGCAACATCCTGACCCGCGAGGTGAATCCGGTCGAGATCATCGCCCGGCTGCAGGACAAGCAGGTCGCCTACGCCTTCCTGGCCCCGACGATCATCAACATGCTGCTTCAGACGCCGGGCGTGGAGACCGCCGACTTCAGCAAGCTGGAGCGCATCTTCTACGGCGCCTCGCCGATTTCGGAGTCGGTGCTGCGCCAGGCCCAGGCCCGCTTCGGCTGCGACTTCACCCAGCTCTACGGCCTGACCGAGACGATCGGCGGCGCGACCTTCCTGCCGCCCGAGGACCACACGCCCGAGCGGGACAAGCTGCGCTCCTGCGGCAAGCCCTGGCCGGGCTTCGAGGTGCGGGTCCTGACCCCGACCGGCGAGGCGGGCAAGACCGGCGAGGTCGGCGAGATCCAGATCCGCGCCAAGGGCGTGATGAAGGGCTACTGGAACCGGCCCGATGCGACGGCCGAGGCCGTCTGCCCGGAGGGATGGTTCTCCAGCGGCGACGCCGGCTACTTCGACGACGAGGGCTACCTCTACATCTACGACCGGGTGAAGGACATGATCGTCAGCGGCGGCGAGAACGTCTATCCGGCCGAGGTCGAGAACGCCCTGTTCAGCCACCCCGCCGTGGCCGACGCCGCGGTGATCGGCGTGCCGGACGACAAGTGGGGCGAGGCGGTCAAGGGCATCGTCGTCCTCAAGGCCGGCGCCACCGCCACCCCCGACGAGATCATCGCTCACGCCCGGACGAAGATCGCCGGCTACAAGGCCCCCAAGTCCATCGACTTCGTTGACGCGCTGCCGAGGAACCCGTCCGGGAAGGTGCTCCGGCGGGAACTGCGCGAGCCGTTCTGGAAGGGTCGGGAGCGGTTGGTGGGGTGAGGGCGCTCCGCCGCCTGGCCGTTCTGATCGTTGCAGGCCCACCGCAGGGTTGCCTGACCCAGCGTCCGGCATGATCGGCTGGCGGAAAGACGGGGAAACGCCATGACAGACTTCACCACCATCCCGACCAACGGGATCAATCTGCGCGCGGTCGTGCAGGGCGCCGGGCCGCTGGTGGTGCTGGTCCACGGGTTCCCGGAGAGCTGGTACAGCTGGCGTCACCAGATCGCGCCGATCGCCGCCGCCGGCTTCACCGTCTGCGCCATCGACGTGCGCGGCTATGGCGGCTCGGACAAGCCCGGCCGGGTCGAGGACTACAGCCTCCAGCAGATCACCGCCGACGTCGCCGGGGTGATCGAGCACCTGTCGCCGAACGACAAGGCCGTGCTCATCGGTCACGACTGGGGCGCGCCCATCGTCTGGAACACGGCCCTGACGCGGCCGGACCGGGTGCGGGCGGTGGCCGGGCTGTCGGTGCCTTACACCGGCGTGCCGGCGGTGCAGTTCATGGACGTGATCAAGGCCGCCTTCACTGACCGCGGCCGGTTCTTCTACCAGGTCTATTTCCAGGACGTCGGTCCGGCCGAGGCCGAGCTGGGCAGCGATCCGCGCGCGGCGATCCGCAAGTTCTACTATGCCATCAGCGGCGACGCGCCTGACGGAACCTGGCCGGTCGACAAGCCGCACGGCGAGCGCCTGCTCGACCGGCTGCCGGACCCCGATCCTTTCCCGGCCTGGCTGACGATTGAGGACGAGGACTATTTCACCGCCGAATTCCACCGCTCGGGCTTCTTCGGGCCGCTCAGCCGCTACCGCAATCACGAGCGGGACTTCGACTGGCTGCAGCAGTTCAAGGACCGCAGGATCGAGCAGCCCAGCTTCTTCATCGGCGGCGACCGCGACCTGGTGCTGAAGATGATTCCGGGCGTGAACCCGCTCGACTTCATGAAGCCCCACCTGCCGAACCTGCAAGGCGCCCACGTCCTGCCCGGCATCGGCCACTGGACGCAGCAGGAAGCGCCGGAAGCTGTGACGGATCTGCTGCTGGGGTGGCTGAAGGGGCTTTGAGAAAGGCCACAAGCGGGCCTTTTTCTGCGCGGAGGATCGTCGACGGGAACGCTCCGGGGAAAGCCATGACGATCAGAAAAACGACGGGCGCGGCGCGCCGGGTTCGCAGGCTGATCGCGGCGGTCACGCTGATGTTGCTGGCGGCGACCTCCGCTGCGTCGCCGAGCTACGCCGGCGCGGGCGCGAAGCTCTACGCCTTCCGCTCTGAAGGCGAACTGATCCGGTTCCTCAAGCGCAGTCAGGGCCGGGAACAACCCGCGATATTAGCGGGCGTTGCGCCACCGCCACCGCCACCCCCGCCGCCGCCGGTCATGATGGCGCCGCCATCCCTGCCCTCGCCATCGATTTCGACCCCCGCCATCGCCGGCGCTGTCTCCGAGTCGATTGTCGTCACCGGTTCACGGCTCGCCTCGCCGTCGATCACCAACACCCAGGAAGTCGACGTCGACGAAGGCGGCATCGTGAAGGTCCAGGGCGATATCCTGGTGGTCCTCCGGCGCGGCAGGCTGTTCACCGTCTCGGTGGCGGGCGGCGGCATGAAGGCGGTCGACCAGATCAACGCCTTCCCGCCCGGCGGGGACGGCGACGGCTGGTACGACGAAATGCTCGTCGCCGACGGGTGGGTCGTGGTGATCGGCTACAACTACGAGGGGCCGGGCACGGAGCTGAACCGCTTCCGCATATCGCCGGAGGGCAGGCTGACCTATGCCGACACCTACTACCTGCGGTCGGACGACTACTATTCCTCGGACAACTACGCCTCGCGCCTGATCGGCCGGAACCTGGTGTTCTACGCGCCGCTGCCGCTCTACTGGAACACCAACCCGCTCGACGTGATGCCGGCGATCCGCAAACGGGTGGCGGGCCAGTCGGAGGAGCGCTTCCAGCGCATCGCCCAGGCCCAGAAGATCTACATCGCTCCGGATTCCCGCCGCGACCCGGAGTCGGTCGACACCCTGCACAGCGTCACCACCTGCAACCTCACCGCCCCGACCCTGCGCTGCTCGGCGATGGGCGTGCTGGGCCCGGAGTCGCGCAGCTTCTACGTCTCCAGTTCAGCGGTCTATCTGTGGGTCGGCGACCGATGGTCCGACCGCGATGACGCCGGTCCGGAGTCGCAGATCTATCGTCTTCCCTTCGACCGCGACGAGCTGCCGGGCGCCGTCGGCGTGCGCGGCGGACCGGTCAACCAGTTCTCCTTCCGCGAAGACCGGCGTGACGGCGTCCTCAACGTGCTGGTCCAGTCCGAAGGAGGCGGCGATGGCATGTGGCGGTCGGATTTCGCCGAGGGCGCCCTGGCGCTCGTACGCGTGCCGCTCTCCGGATTCGGCGACGGCATGGCGGAGGTCGAAAAGTCCCGCTACCGGATTCTGCCGGCTCTTGCCGACGACGACGCCAGCCTGACCAACCGCTACGTCGGCGCCTATCTGCTCTACGGCGCCGGCAACGGCTGGGCCCCGCAGGGGGTGACGGCGGCCTCCGTCTGGGCCGTGCCGCTCACCGGCGGCGACATAACGCGGCTGGCGCTGCCCCAGGCGGTAGACCGCATCGAGATCACCGGGCGCGACGCCATCGTCGTCGGGGGCGATGGTCGGCAAAACCTCATCTTTTCCGCTATCGAACTGGACGCTGGCGCGCCGCCTCGTCTGGGCGACCGCTACCTGCATCCCGCCGCCTCCGAGGGCGAGACCCGCAGTCACGGTTTCTTCTACAGCCCGGATGTGGCCTCGCCCCAGGGTGACTCCGGCCTTCTGGGCCTGCCGGTCGCCCGTCCGGGGCGGGCGGCCTACAACCAGCTGTTCCAGAATTCCGCGGCGATGCTGTTCCTGAGGCGCAAGGAACGTCGGCTGTCGCCGCTGGGCGAACTGACCGCTTCGGCGGAGGGCTTCGAGGATGACGCCTGCATCGCCTCCTGCTCGGACTGGTATGGCAACGCCCGGCCGATCTTCCTCTATGGCCGGGTGTTCGCCCTGCTCGGCTATGAGCTGGTCGAGGGCAAGGTCGGAGACGGCGATATTCGCGAGATCGGCCGGGTCAGCTTCGCCCCGAAGGCGCCCGCGGTGGGCCGGGCCGCCCCCTGATCCCAACAGGCGTTTGACTCCCCTAGGGGCAGGAATAGTCTCAAGGGAACAACGATAACAAACGCTCCAGGAAACGCTCATGACCCCCGCTGACGGTGCGGCCACGGCTGCCGCGGCTCCCGCGAAGCCGGCCTTCAAACCGTTGCCCCAGAAGGGACCGGACGTGTCGGTCGAGCGCCGCGCCGACGGGTCGGTGCTGATCTGGTCGAACCATGCGCCGGGCGAGGGGCCCCGCTCGATCGCCCACCTGCTGAAGGACAAGGCGCAGGCGCACCCGGACCGCCCCTGGATGAAGCAGCGCGAACCGGGGCACGGCCCCTGGCGCCAGATCACCTACGGCGAGGCGCTGAAGGCCGCCGAGGGCATCGCCCAGTGGCTGCTGGACCACGGCCTGACCGGCGCCGACAGCGTCATGGTGCTGTCGTCCAACTCCATCGAGCACGCGCTGGTGACGCTCGGCTGCTACACCGCCGGCGTGCCGGTGGCGCCGATCAGCCCGGCCTACAGCCTGATCTCCAGCGACCACGGCAAGCTCAAGCACTGCGCCGCCGTGGTGAAGCCGCGCGTGGTGTTCGCCCAGTCCGGCGACATGTTCCAGAACGCCTTCAACACCCTCCGGGCGGCGATGCCGAACCTGGTGTTCGTCACGGCGGACGGAACGGGCGAGGGCGCCATTGCGCTGTCGAACCTGACCGGCACGGCGCCGACGGCCGCGGTCGAGGTCGCGCGCGAAACCCTCGGTCATGCGACCGTGGCCAAGTACCTGTTCACCTCCGGCTCGACCGGCATGCCCAAGGGCGTGCCCCAGACCTTCGGCATGATGTCGGCGACCATCGCCGGCGGCGAGGGGCTGCGCGCCGAGGACGCGGATCCGGACGTCGTCCCCCAGAGCCTCGAATGGATGCCCTGGAGCCATATCAGCGCCGGCAACATCGGCTTCAACGGCGTGCTCTGGTCGGGCGGCACGGTCCACCTCGACGAGGGCAAGCCGATCCCCGGCATGTTCGATACGACGATCAGGAACCTCTACGAGGTCTCCCCGATCGTGTTCGGCTCGGCGCCGATCGCCTTCGGCATGCTGGCTGAAGCCATGGAGCGCGACCCCGTCTTGCGCGCGTCCTTCTTCAAGAACCTGCGCTACATGGGCTATGGCGGGGCGACGCTGTCGAATGACGTCAATGACCGGCTGCAGGCCCTGGCCGTGGCCGAGACCGGTCACCGCATCCCGCTGACCACCATGTACGGCGCGACCGAAACCCAGGGCGTCACGGTCACCCACTGGGCCACCGAGCGGGTCGGCCTGGTCGGCCTGCCGGTGCCGGGCGTGACCATCAAGCTGGTGCCGAACGGGACCAAGATGGAGGTCCGGGTCAAGGGCCCCACCGTCACCACCGGCTATCACGACGATCCGGAAAAGACCGCCGCCGCCTTCGACGAGGAGGGCTTCTACAAGCTCGGCGACGCGGCGAAGTTCGTCGACGACAACGACCCGTCGCAGGGCATGATCTTCGACGGTCGCGTGACCGAGGACTTCAAGCTCGACAGCGGCACCTGGGTCAGCGTCGGCACGCTGCGGCCCGACCTCGTCGGTGCCGCCAGCCCCTATGTGATGGACGCGGTGATCGCCGGCCAGGACAAGCCGTTCATCGGCGCGCTGTTCTGGCCCTCGATGGCCGGCATGCAGGCGCTCGCCGCCGACAGCGGTCCCGGAACGCCGATCGAAAAGCTGGCCGAGATCCTCAAGACCAGGCTGGCCGCCTTCAACGCCACGGCCGGCGGCTCCTCCCGCCGGGTCGGCAAGTTCGTGATCATGACCGAGCCGCCGTCGATCGACGCCGGCGAAATCACCGACAAGGGCTACGTCAACCAGCGGGCCACGCTGGAACGCCGCGACGCCCTGGTCCAGGCCCTCTACGCCACGCCGGCCGGCGAAGGCGTCATCTCTGTTCAGGACTGACCCCATGCTCGATCAAGCTTTCCGCGCGATGCTCGACGCCGCCGCGGCGATCCAGATGCCGCCGCTGGCCCAGTTGCCCGCCGAGATGGTCCGCGCCGGCTACATCGCCCAGCGTTCGGGCCTCGACATGGGCGCGCCGAAGGATCTCGATGTCCGCAATCTGGACGTCGCCGGCGCCGACGGCCCGCTGAAGGCGCGTCTCTACAAGCCGCAGGGCGCGACAGGCGCGGGGCCGGGGCTGGTCTATTTCCACGGCGGCGGCTTCGTCATCGGCAACCTCGACACCCACGACGATTTCCTGCGCCGGCTTTGCAAGGCCTCGGGCGTGCGGGTGCTGTCGGTGGACTACCGCCTCGCACCAGAGCACCCGTTCCCGGCGGCCCACGACGACGCGCTGGCCGCGACCCGCTGGGCGTTCGATCATGCCGCCGAGATCGGCTTCGACCCGGCCCGCATCGCGGTCGGCGGCGACTCCGCCGGCGGCAATCTGTCGGCCTGCATGGCGCTGGAGATGCGTGGTGACGCCGGTCGCAAGCTGGCGTTCCAGCTGCTGCTCTATCCCGCCACGGCCATGACCCTCGACACGCCCTCGCGCCGCGCGCTGGCCACGGGCTACGTCCTGACCGCCGAGGTGATGGAGTGGTTCGGCAACCACTACGGCGCGGGCGCGCATCCGCAGGCGAAGCGGGCCGAGCCGGTCAACGCCACCGACCTGTCGGGCCTGCCGCCGGCGCTGGTGGTCACCGCCGGCTTCGATCCGTTGAAGGACGAGGGCAAGGCCTACGCCGAGGCGCTCAACAAGGCCGGCGGGACGGCCCGGCACATCGAGTACCCGACCTTCGTCCACGACTTCTACACCCTGTCCGCCATCTGCCCGGGCGTGGTCCCGGCGATCGAGGAAACGGCGGCGGCGTTGAAGGCGGCGCTGGGGTGATTGCGTGGTTCGAGACGCGGGCCTGAGGGCCCGCTCCTCACCATGACGAACGGGGATGACGCCCAACCCTCTGCGTCATCCTGAGGACCGATCCCTCAGGCTCGCGTCTCGAAGGACGCACCTTGCAGCCAAAGAAAAGGGCGGCCCGGGTTTCCCCGAGCCGCCCTTCGCTATTTCAGCGATGTCTGCGAGGGCTAGAACTTGCCGCGCAGGGTCAGGCCCACCGTCCGGGGCGCGCCCAGGAAGGTGTCGTAGGTCGAGATGTTGTTGTCGGCCGTCAGGCTGTACGGGTTGGACGTGTCCACCTGGAACGGACCGTTGAAGGCCACCTGCAGGTAGTCCTGGTCGAACAGGTTGTTCGACCACAGTTCGACCGTCCAGCGCTCGTCCGTCGAGCCGATGCCGACGCGCGCGTTCACCAGGGTGAAGCCTTCCTGTTCCTTGACGGGGTGCAGGTCGGAGCCGGTGTTGTAACGCGAGGAGTACTTGGCCGAGATGTTGGTGCGGAACACCAGCGACTCGGTCAGGTCACGCTCGTACGTCGCCGCCACGGACGAGGACCAGCGCGGCGCGAAAGCCGCCTGGGCGCCCGGCAGGCGGAAGACGCCGTTGAAGCGGGTCGGGTCGCTGAGGTCAGCGGCCGTGAACTCGCCGAACTGGGTCTCGGCGTAGGTCACGCCGCCCTGCACGGCCAGGCCGTCCACCGGGGTGAACCAGACGAAGTCCGCGTCGACGCCCTTGGACGTCAGCTCGGGGATCGACTCGACGATGAAGGCGGTGCCGACGAAGGTGTTCAGCTGGAAGTCGGTGAACTCCTGGTAGAAGACGGTCGCGTTCAGCAGCAGCGAGTTGTTGAACCACTTGGTCTTCACGCCGAGTTCGTAGGAGTCCGCGAACTCCGGGGCGAAGCTGGTGTTGCTCAGGACCGCGAAGTCCAGGCAGCCGGTCGCCACGGCGCAGTTGACGGCCGTGTTGAACGGCAGCGGCGAACCGAGCGGGGTGATCCGCGCGCGGCTCGAACGGTCGAGGTTGAAGCCGCCCGACTTGTAGCCCCGCGCGAACGACGCGTAGGTCATGATGTCGTCCGAGATCTTGTACGACAGCTTGACCGTGCCGGTCAGTTCTTCCTCGGCGCTGTTCTGCTTGAACGTGCCGAGCCCGTCGAAGTCGTTGTTCTGGGCGTTGAGGCACAGACCGCCGACGATCGAGCGCGCGCCGGCGACGCCGACGGCGCCCACGAACGCACCGTAGAAGCTCTCCGCCTGGTCGCACGAGGCACCGGTGGTGGAGTAGCGCGTGGTCAGCGACTTTTCGCTGCTCGAGAAGCGCAGACCCATGGTCAGCTTCAGCGCGTCCGTAACCGACCAGGTGTTGTCGGTGAACAGGGCGAAGGTCGTGTCGGTCTGGTCGTAGCGGTCATCCGAGCCGTTGCCGGCCTGGTGGATGGTGCCGGGGAGCAGGCCGATCAGGCCAGGCGCGCCGCCGAGAACGCGGGTGTCGAAGTAGGCGTAGAAGTCCGAGCCGTAGTTCAGCACCGAACGGGATTCGAGGTCTTCCTTGGCGTAGAAGGCGCCGACCAGCCAGTCGAAGCGCTCGGTCGTGCCGGCGAGCCGGACTTCCTGCGAGATCTGGCCGAACTCGGTGAAGTTCTTGCCGTCGTTCGGGCGGTAGGCGATGTCCGCGCCGGTGAAGTCGGAGTCCTGACCGGTCTCGGCCCGCCAGTTGCGCCAGGCGGTGATCGAGGTCAGCGTGACGTCGTCATTGATGTCCCAGTCGGCCTGCAGCGAGAAGCCCGTGTCGACGATGTACTGGCCGGTGTCGCGGTTGGCGTAGGCCTGACGGTCGAACGGCGATTCCGAGACGTCGATCGAGCCGGCGCGGACCTGGTTGATGAAGGCGGCGCGCGAGTTGACGGCGTTGCCGACCTGCAGCTGGGTGGCCAGGCAGCAGGATTCGTCACGGGCGGTGTAGTCGCCGATGATCCGGAACGTCAGGGAGTCGGTGGGAACCGCGAGCAGCTGGCCACGAATGGTCCAGAAGTCCTGGTTCACATCGTCGTCCTGCGAGCGCGGGCCGCCCGAACCGGTGACGACGTCGAGGTAGCCGTCGCGCTTGCGCGTGGCGAAGAACAGGCGGCCGGCGACGCTGTCGTCCGCCGTGATCGGGCCGGTGACCGAGCCGGACACGCCCTGCGCGCCGTAGTCGCCGACGGTGATTTCACCCTGGGCGCCGAAGTTGAACGACGGAGCGACCGACAGGATGTTGATGACGCCGGCCGAGGTGTTCTTGCCGAACAGCGTGCCCTGCGGACCCTTCAGCACTTCGACGCGCTGCAGTTCGCCGAGGTCGCCGAACGAGACGCCGTTGCGGGGGCGGTAGACGCCGTCGATCACGACGCCGACCGAGGATTCCAGGCCGGGGTTGTCGCCGACGGTGCCCACGCCGCGGATGCGGGCGGTGGTGACGGTTTCGTTCGAAGTCGAGGTGACGGTGAGGCCCGGGGTCAGGATCGTCAGATCCTTGATGTCCTTGACGCCCGCGTCCTGCATCAGCTGGCCGCTGACGGCGGTCACCACGACCGGCACGTCCTGAAGGCTCTGCTCACGCTTGGTGGCGGTGACGATGATGGCGTCGACGGTCGAGGCGTCTTCGGCCTCCTGGGCGTAGGCGGCGCCAGAGATGACCGCCGAGAGCACGGCGGCCGAAGCCGACGCGCGAAGCAACTGTGAAAAGCGCATTTCCTGTCCTGAAGTTCTTGGCGCGCTCGGGGAGGAGCAGCGCGGATTACTGACACTTGAGAGCCTGACGGCTCCGTCAAAGTTGACGGCGTTCACCTACGGTGTGTGGTGAAACCTGCGCAAGCGTCAATCCCTTACAAATAAGGGGAAATGCCCGTTTCGTGTCGCTTATGTAACAGCACAGGTGTCAAAAATCGGCGTTCGCCATTTTTGGCACAGGAGGCTGGGCGAGACGCAGTGTGATGGCGCCCGCGAGGACGGAAAGCACTGAGCCGGCGATGACGCCGAGCTGCACCTGCGAGGCCGCCGCGCCGTCGTGGAAGGCCAGGCCGCCGATGAACAGGCTCATGGTGAACCCGACGCCGCAGAGCATGGAAACCCCGAGAATCTGCAGCCAGGTCGATCCGCTCGGCCGGTGTCCCAGCTTCAGCGCGCAGGCGAGGGCCGTGGCGCCGAGCACGCCGAGCGGCTTGCCGATCACCAGCCCGGCGACGATCCCGAGCGGCAGCGGGGCGAGCAGGCCGCCCGCCGGGAAGGCGTCAAACGCGAAGCCGGCGGCCACGAAGGCGAAGAAGGGCAGCACGGCGTAGGCCACGTAGGGATGGAGCGCTTCCATGTACCGCTTCAGCTGCCCCTCCTCGCCGGGCCGATGGCCGGCGACCGGAACGGTCAGGGCCGCGGCGACGCCGGCCAGCGAGGTGTTGACGCCCGAAATCAGGGTGAGCGCCCAGACGCCGAGGAAGACCAGGGCGAAGAGCAGCGTCGGATCGCCCTTCCAGCGCCCGAACCAGGCCAGAAGCGCCAGCCCGACGCCGGCGCCCGCCAGGGCCGCCAGGTCGATCTCGGCGCTGAACAGCACCGCGATCAGCAGCACCGCGCCAAGGTCGTCGGCGATGGCCAGGGTCAGCAGGAACACCCTCAGCGAGGCGGGCAACCGGGGCGCGGCGATGGCCAGCGCCGCCAGGGCGAAGGCGATGTCGGTCGCCGTCGGGATCGGCCAGCCGCGCAGCTCCCCGCCGTCGCCGAGATTGAAGGCGAGGAAGATGAGCGCCGGGACCACCATCCCGCCGAGCGCCGCGAGCACCGGCGTAGCCAGCTTGCGCGGACTGGACAGCTCTCCCCTGAGAATCTCGTATTTGATCTCCAGCCCGACGACGAAGAAGAACACGGCCATCAGGCCGTCCTTGGTCCACTTCAGGACCGACTTGGTCTCTTCCCAGCTGCCGAACTGCAGGGTGAAGGGCGACTTCACGAAGCCGAAATAGGCCTCCCGCCAGGGCGAATTGGCCAGCAGGATCGCGGCGAGCGCAGCAGCGGCCAGAACCAGACCGGAAGCAGCTTCGGTCTTCAGGAAATCGAGCGTAAACCGGCGTGTCATGGCGACAAACTACCATGTGGCCCGATGGGTCCCAATCTAAACCGGACTTGCGCCCACCGGTTTCGACGGTCATCTGCGAAGCATGCCCGTTTCCCCTGACTACCGCCCTGATCCGAAGTTCATGCAGCTTGGCCCGGAGTTTTCCGACCCGGTCGCGGCGGCGGACTTTCCGCAGACGATCCTGCGCCACCGCAACCAGCGGGCGGCCGAAACGGTGGGTCTAGGCGCGCTGACCGATGCGGAGTGGATCAGCCATTTCGGCCGGTTCGCGCCGTTGCCGGACAACCAGCCCGGGCCGCTGGCCATGCGCTATCACGGCCACCAGTTCCGCAACTACAACCCCGATCTCGGCGACGGGCGCGGGTTCCTGTTCGCGCAGTTGCGCGAGGCGGGCGGCGACAGACTGCTGGACCTGGCGACCAAAGGCTCCGGCCAGACGCCCTGGTCGCGGCGCGGCGACGGCCGGCTGACCCTGAAGGGCGGGATGCGGGAGATCCTGGCGGCGACGCTGCTGGAGGCGCTCGGCGTGCCGACCAGCCGCTGCTTCTCCCTGATCGAGACCGGCGAAGATCTGGAGCGCAACGACGAGCCCAGCCCGACGCGCTCGGCGGTGATGGTGCGGCTGTCGCACAGCCACATGCGCTTCGGCACCTTTCAGCGGCAGGCCTTCTTCCAGCGCGCCGACAATGTCGGCCTCCTCGTCGAGCACTGCATCGACGCCTATTTTCCGGAACTGACGGGTGCGTCAGATCGGCCTGTCGCCCTGCTGGAGGCGATCGTCGGCCGCACCGCACGGCTGGCCGCCCGCTGGATGAGCGCCGGCTTCGTCCATGGCGTGCTCAACACCGACAACATGGTGGTGACCGGCGAGAGCTTCGACTACGGCCCCTGGCGGTTCCTGCCGCGCAATGATCCGAACTTCACCGCCGCCTATTTCGACGAGACCGGCCTCTACAGCTTCGGCCGCCAGCCGGAGGCGGCGTTCTGGAATCTGCAGCAACTGGCGGGATGCCTGTCACTGGTCGCGGAGTCGGACGCGCTGATCGCCGCGCTGAACGGGTTCGCCCCGGCCTACCGCGATGAGCTGCGGGCGGCCATGCTGGCGCGGCTGGGGCTGAAGGGGCAGGGCGGCGAGGCCGACATCGACCTGGTCAACGCCGCCTTCCGCGCCCTGGCCGAGGGCGGCGAGGCCCTGCGCTGGGAGCCGTTCTTCTTCGACTGGTTCTGCGGCGACGAGGGCCGGGCGCTCGCCGGGCCGCGGGCCGGTCTCTACGACGGCGAGGCCTTCAAGGCGTTCCGCGCGTTGCTGGCCGGGTTCGAGGCCGACCGGCCCGAGCGCCTGGCGCATCCGTTCTTCGCCGGCGCTGAACCCGAGGAGCTTCTGGTGGATGAGGTCGAGGCGCTCTGGGCCGCCATCGCCGAGCGCGACGACTGGACCCCGCTGGCGGCCAAACTTGAGCGCATCGAGGCCGCGCGAGTGGGCTGGGGACTGCGCTAGCCAACTCCGACTGTCATCCCGGACGGCCCGAAGGGGCGATCCGGGACCCAGATTGAATCCCACCCTGCGTGCTTGAGCTCGAATCTGGGTCCCGGCTCTGCGCTTCGCTTCGGCCGGGATGACAGTGTGTGGAAGTCACCCCCCGAACGGCGCTCGCCGGTCCGCCCAGGGCCGCGCCTGTTCAAGCTGGCCCGCCAGCCGGAACAGGGTCGCCTCGTCGCCCATGGGCGCGACGAACTGGATACCGATCGGCAAGCCCGCCTTGCTCCAGGCCAGGGGCACGGTCATCGCCGGCTGGCCGGTGACGTTGAACAGCTGGGTGTTGGGCATGAAGGCGAACAGGCGCGGGCCATAGCCGCCCAAATCCAGAGGGTCGCCACGCAGGGAGCCCTTCGGGATCGGCGGAGAGCCGAGGGTCGAGCTGAGCAGGACGTCGAACCGCTCATGGATCGCCGCCACCGCTCGTCCGGCGGCGTGTAGCGTCTGCATACCCTGCACATAGGCTGCGCCGGTCACCCGCGCGCCGCGCGAGGCCATGGCCCGGGTGATGAGGTCGACCTCGCCGTCCTCCAGCGGGCGCCCGCGCTGGGCGGTGACCATCTCGAGGGTGGCGTGGACGCTCGCGGCGATCACCCCGCCGGCGGCGTCGCGGATCGCGTCGAAGTCCAGGCCGAGCGCGACCTCATCGACCGAATGGCCGAGCGACTCGCAGAGCCTGGCCACATCGGCCACCGCGGCGCTGCATTCCGGGTCGATCGACCCGCCGTCGAGCGCGCCGGAGATGACGCCGATGCGCAGCTTGCCCGGATCGCGCCGAACCTCCTCGACGAAGGGCGTCGCGGGCGGGGCGAGGAAATACGGATCGCCCGGCTGCGGCGCGCAGATCACGTCCAGCAGCAGGGCGCTGTCGCGCACCGACCGCGTGACGGCATGCTGCACCGAGGCGCCGCCCCAGCCTTCACCCGCGGGAGCGGAAGAGACCCGGCCCCGCGAGGGCTTCATGCCGAACAGGCCGCAGCAGGCGGCGGGCGTGCGGATCGACCCACCGCCGTCGCTGGCGTGTGCGGCCGGGACGATGCCGCCTGCCACCGCCGCGCCGGCCCCGCCCGACGAGCCCCCCGGCGTGCGGGTCAGATCCCAGGGATTGAGCGTGGGACCAAAGAATTCCGGCTCGGTCACCGGCTCCAGGCCGAACTCGGGGGTGTTGGTCTTGCCGAAGATCACCAGGCCTGCCTCGCGGTACTGGGTGACGATGGCGCTGTCGGCGGGCGCGACCGCGTCCTTCATCAGGCGCGAGCCGCTGGTGGTCGGGGTTCCGGCGACCAGGGCGCCGATGTCCTTGATCAGCCAGGGCACCCCGCCGAGCGGGCCGGCGGGCGTTCCCTGCTTCAGCTGCGCCCGGGCCTGATCGGTCAGATCGAGGATCACGGCGTTGAGGGTCGGATTGACCTGCTCCATTCGCGCGATGGCGGCGTCGAGCACCTCGGCGGCGCTGACCTGTTTGCCCGCGATCAGGGCCGCGAGGCCCGTGGCGTCCTGCGCCTGATAGTCGTCCTGGTTCATGCCGCCGCTCCCGCTTTTCTTGTTGCGGCGATCCGACCACAGTCCGCGCGTCGCGCCAACGGCCGGGTGACCCGGATGATGTAAACGCTGATCAGTTTGAACAAGACAAACAGTCGTTCGAACGGCAGTATGACGCTGGGGCACAAGCATCTTCCGGCACAGGATTCAGGCGCACATGGCGACCGAGCATTTCGACGTGGTGATCATCGGCGCGGGCCTTTCGGGCGTGGGCGCGGGCTATCATCTGCAGGACAAGTCGCCGGACCGGACCTATGTGATCCTCGAAGGCCGCGACACGATGGGCGGCACCTGGGACCTGTTCCGCTATCCCGGCATCCGCTCGGACTCGGACATGTACACCCTGGGCTATTCGTTCCGCCCCTGGACGAACGCCAAGGCCATCGCCGACGGCCCCTCGATCCTGAAATACGTCAAGGACACCGCCGCCCACTACGGCATCGACAAGCACATCCGCTACGGCTGCATGGTCAAACGCGCCAGCTGGTCGACCGGGACGGCGACCTGGACGGTCGAGGTCGACAAGGGCGGCGAGGCCCTCGAATTCACCTGCAACTTCCTGTTCCTGTGCGGCGGCTACTACAGCTACGTCGAGGGCTACACGCCCGACTGGACCGGCATGGACAGCTTCAAGGGCGCCATCGTCCATCCCCAGAAGTGGCCGCAGGACCTCGACTATACGGGCAAGAAGGTCGTGGTGATCGGCAGCGGCGCGACCGCGGTGACGCTGGTCCCGGAAATGGCCAAGGCGGCCGGCCACGTGACCATGCTGCAGCGCTCGCCGACCTATGTGGTTTCGCGCCCGGCCGAGGACTCCATCGCCAACTGGCTGCGCACGAAGCTGTCGCCGATGGCCGCCTATGGCGTGACGCGCTGGAAGAACGTGCTGCTCAACATGGTGTTCTACAATCTGGCGCGGAAGAACCCGGAGAAGACCAAGGAGCGTCTGGTCGGGATGGTCCGGGAACAGATGGGCCCCGACTACGACGTCGCGACCCATTTCACGCCGACCTACAATCCCTGGGACCAGCGCCTCTGCCTGGTGCCGGACGCCGACCTGTTTGACGCCCTCAAGACCGGCAAGGCCTCGGTGGTCACCGACCACATCGAGAGCTTCACCGGCAAGGGCCTGAAGCTGAAGTCCGGCGCGGAGCTGGAGGCCGACGTCATCGTCACCGCCACGGGGCTGAACCTCGAAGTGTTCAACGGTCTGGAACTGGTCGTCGACGGCCAGGTCATCGAGCCCGCGAAGACCCTGAGCTACAAGGGCATGATGTACAGCGACGTGCCGAACATGGCCTCCTCGTTCGGCTACACCAACGCGTCCTGGACGCTGAAGTGCGACCTGACCTGCGAGTACGTCACCCGTCTGCTCAACCACATGAGCCGCACCGGGCAACGCCAGGCGACGCCGCGCCGGACCGATCCGTCGATCCAGGAAGAGCCGTGGCTCGACTTCTCGTCGGGCTACGTCCAGCGGACGATCGGCAAGTTCCCGCGGCAGGGCTCGAAGGCCCCGTGGAAGCTGCACCAGAACTACGCCCGTGACCTGATGGCGCTGAAGTTCGGTTCCGTGAACGACTCGGCGATGGTCTTCTCCAACCCCGCGCCGAAGGCAGGGCTCAAGACGGCCGCCTGATCGGGCGCCGTCTTTCGCGGCGATCGCGATCCTGTCACAAGGCTGAGCCCGGTTCGTGGTAGCGAGCCGCCTTCAGCCGTGACTTCTGTGACCTCATGACCGACGCGCCCCGCAGGCCCATTCTCAGCCTGAAGTTCCCACCGGCCCCCAAGGCGCCGCCCCCGCCGCCGGCGAAGGAGTCGCGCTGGAAGTGCAAGCCCTGCGGCGCCGCGGTGGTGCTGACCGGCGCCGAGCCCGAAGACCAGGAAGTCCGCTGCCCGGCCTGCAACGCCAAGCTCGGCCTGGTGGGCCAATTCCTCAGCGATCCTCCCAGCCCGAAGATCCGCGCCCGTCGCTGATCGGTTGATTGACCGCGTCGCCCGGCGGTCGGACACTCCTGTTCGCCAGAACGACGCCCTCGAGGGCGCAACGGCGGGGGAACGACCATGACACACCGGCTGATTGCGGGTTTTGCGGCCGCCGCCGCGCTTCTCGGCCTGGCGGCCTGCGCCGGGGGCGGCAAACAGGTGGCGAGCGCGCCGGCGCGCCAGCCCAATGTGATCGTCATCCTCGCGGACGACCTGGGCTACGGGGACACCTCGGCCTACGGCGGGTCGGCGCCGACGCCCAACCTGGAGGCCCTGGCCGCCTCTGGCGTGAAGTTCACCAACGGCTATGTGGCCGCCGCCGTCTGCGCGCCCTCGCGGGCCGCCCTGATGAGCGGCCGCTCGCCGACCCGCTACGGCTTCGAGTTCAATCCCGTCGGCCGCGACGAACTCACCGGTCTCGCGCTGACCGAGACCACGCTCGCCCTGCTGCTCAAGCGGGCCGGCTACGCCACCGGCATGGTCGGCAAGTGGCACATCGGCCAGGCGCCGGGCTACCACCCGCTGGACCGGGGCTTCGACAGCTATTTCGGCCTCCAGGGCGGGGCGACCGACTACATCACCCGGCCGGCGGAGGGCGACATCTCGGCCAAGGTCTACGGCGACGCCCAGACCACCCGGGCCGCCTTCCCTGTGTACCGGGGCCGCCAGCCGGTGGACGAGCCGCGCTATCTGACCGAGGCCTTCACCGAGGAGGCCCGCGGCTTCATCCGCGCCAACCGCGACCGGCCGTTCTTCCTCTACCTGGCCTACAACGCCCCCCACACGCCGCTGCAGGCGACGAAGAAGTACGCCGACCGGTTCCCGGACATCGCCTCGCCGTACAAGCGCACCTACACCGCGATGGTCTCCGCGCTTGATGACGGCATCGGCGCGGTGATGGCCGAACTCCGGGCCCAGGGCCTGGAGCGGGACACGGTGGTGATCTTCCTCAGCGACAACGGCTGCGCTGGCTACATCAACGGCGGCTGCACCAATGCGCCGCTGGAGGGGGCCAAGGCTACGCCCTGGGAAGGCGGCCTCCGGGTGCCCTTCGTGATCGCTGCGCCGGGCCGTCTTCCGGCCGGGCGGGTTGATGGCCGGATCGTGTCGAGCCTCGATGTCCTGCCGACGGCCGTAGCCATGGCCGGCGCCGCCAAGCCGGCGAACCTCGATGGCGTTGATCTGTTTCCGGGCCTGGCCGGGCGGCGGCGCGGCGATTTCCACCCGGCGCTGATGTGGCGGATGGGCCCCAATCACGCCGTCCGCGAGGGGCGCTGGAAGCTGATCGTGGTCAACAAGTCCGAGACCAGCGACGACCTCAGCCGCATTCTCGGCTCGCCGGTGCCGGACGGCGTGCCGGCGACGGTCGGGCCGCTGGGCCAGTGGGTCCTGCTCTACGACCTCCAGGCCGATCCGGGCGAGACCCGTGATGTC
The DNA here is from genome assembly GCF_058783025.1 of Caulobacter sp. FW305-C-30-S16. Taxonomy (NCBI): domain Bacteria; kingdom Pseudomonadati; phylum Pseudomonadota; class Alphaproteobacteria; order Caulobacterales; family Caulobacteraceae; genus Caulobacter; species Caulobacter sp. FW305-C-30-S16. Next base: position 314,824 of record NZ_JBYSYH010000002.1, read on the forward strand.
GCCGCCGAGCACCCGGAGGTCGTCCGGCGTTTGGCGGCGCGGTTCACCGTGTGGGACCGGGGAAATGTCGCGCCGATGTTCACCAGTCGTCGTCAGGTTCAGACCGTCATCGGCGGCCGGGGCGTTCAGCTGTTCAACTAGCGGCGCCTATCGGATGCAGGCTCTCTGCGCCGGCGTGAGCGGGCGCAGCCTGAGGAACAGCCGGTAGAGCTGTTCCAGAACGGCCAGGATCGCGGCGTGGCGGGCGACCAGACCGAGCGGCCTGAGCAGGGGCAAAACGCGCCACAGGGCGGCAAACGCGGCGGGCCCGGACAGCAGCGGGCCGTCGGTTTCGCGGGCGTGGAACCGGTTCAGGAGGTCGGACCGGTCAATCGGGCAGGCCCCGTCGCCGGTTCCGATGTCGATGAAATCCACAGCGGCGTCGCGGTCCAGCCGCCGCATCAACGCCACCTCGCGGCGGCAGAGCGGGCAGGATCCATCGAACCAGACGGTGACCTTGGCCATCCGTTCGGATCTAGGGCGGTCGGCCCCGATCTCAAGCGGGCGTCACGCCGTCGCGGTCACCACGCGCGGCGTGTCGACCCGCGCGCCGGGAAAGATGCGCAGGAAGTTCTCGGCGTAGAATTTCTCCCGCACGGTCTCGCTGCGATCGCCCAGCGCCGCCTCGAACCGGCCGATCGGGTTCCTGCCGCCCTCGATGTGCGGATAGTCGCTGGAGAACAGGTACAGGTCCGGGTTCGACTGGTCGATGAACAGCCCGACCTCCTCGAAGACGAACGGCGTGAAGGCCAGCTGCTGGGTGATCTGCTCCGACGGGATGCGGCTCAGGCCCTGAAGGTTGGCGTCGTTGCGGCTCCAGTGTTTGACCACCCAGTCGAGGCGGCGCAGCAGCTCGGGAACCCAGCCGGCGCCCAGCTCGACGCTGGCGCCGCGCAGGCCCGGATGCCGCTCGAGCACGCCGTCGAGCACCATCATGGTCAGGAAGGCTTCGGGCCCCTCGTGCAACAGGGCGACGTCCTTGGTGCGCAGGTTCTCGCCGCCGCCCAACCAGTCCTTGGTCGGCGGACGGCCGTTGTTCATCCAGGCCTTGGCCAGCTGCAGCGGCGCGCCGCCCACGTGCAGCAGGAAGGGCAGGCCGCTTTCCGCCAGGGTCGCCCAGAAGGGGTCGAAGTCGACGTGGCCGGGTGAGCGGTCGCCGCTCGGCCGGTGGGGAATCCAGACCGCCTCAAGGCCGCTGGTCAGCACCTGCTTCAGCTCGGCCATGGCCAGGTCCGGATCGTCGAGCGGGATGATCGCCACGCCCATCAGCCGGTCGTCGGCGCTGCAGAAGTCGGCCATGTGCCGGTTGTGCGCCCGGGCGCCGCCATAGCGCAGGCGCGGGTCCAGCTTGCTGCTGGGTGAGAAGGGCATGGCCACGCTGTGGGTGGCGAAGACCAGCTGCTTGCGGAAGCCGAGCAGGTCCATGGCCTTGCTGCGGTCGCTGCTGTTGAAGGCGCCCAGCGCCTGGATCTCTTTCGACGCCTCGATGAGCCGGTCGCCCAGGGCGATCTGGGCGGCGACGTGGTCGTCGCTGTGCCGCCCGCCCTGGTCCATGATCACCGCCACCTCCTCGTCGGTGACGATGGAGGCGGAATAGCTGACCTCCGGAATCTCCTCCCGCAGCGCCGGATCGGCGTACCGCTTCAGGAAGTCCGGCAGCTCCATGATGTGGCTGTCGGCGTCATAGAAGGCGCGCGTGGCGGGGGCGTAGGTCATGGTTCTCTCCCGGACGTCCGCCCCGATCCTGCGCCTTGGGTGGCGGGCGGGGCGTCACGTCCGGAGAGTATTCAATGTCGCGGGCGCGGTGTCACCCGCTCCCTCAGGCGGCGTCCTCGACCTTCAGGCTTTCGCGCAGCTCCCGCTTGAGGAACTTGCCGCTCGCGTTGCGGGGCAGGGACTGGGTCAGCAGCCAGACGTAGCGCGGCGCCTTGTGCTTCGCGACGAGGCTGACGCAGTGCTCGCGGATCTGGTCGGCGGTCAGGGACTCGCCGGGCCGCAGCACGATGGCCGCGCCGACTTCCTCGCCCAGCCGCGCGTCGGCGACCCCGAACACGCAGCATTCGGCGATCGCCGGGTGCTGGTGGATCGTCGCCTCGACCTCGGCGCAGTAGATGTTTTCGCCGCCGCGCAGGACCATGTCCTTCTTGCGGTCGACCAGGAAGATGAAGCCTTCCTCGTCGAGCTTGGCCACATCGCCGGTGTGCAGCCAGCCGTCCGTGATCGACTCGGCCGTGGCGTCCGGGCGATTGATGTAGCCCTTGATGACCGAAGAGCCGCGCACCCAGAGCTCGCCCGGCTCGCCGGGAGGCAGGGCGTTCCCGGCGTCGTCGACGACCTTGGTTTCGAAGCTCGGCATGGCGCGGCCGCAGCTGGCGGGCTTGTCGACGAAGAAGTCGCCGCTGATCGAGGTGATGATCCCGCAGGTCTCGGTCATGCCGTAGCCGGTGTTCGGCCGGGCCGTGGCCACGGTGCTCTCGATCTTCTCGACCAGGTCGGGCTGGATCTGTGCGCCGCCGCCGCCGACGCTCATCAGGCTGGAGGTGTCGTACTTGCCGAAGTCGGGGTGAGTAACCAGCTCCCGCGCCATCACCGGCACGCCGCTGACGCTGCTGATCTTCTCGCGCTCGATCAGCTTCAGGGCCTCGCCGGCGTCCCAGCGGTACATCAGCACCATCTTGCCGCCGGCCGCCGTGGTCGCGTAGGCGCCGCAGTTGTTGGCCGTCACATGGAACAGCGGCGTGGTCACGAGCGTGGCGGGGACCGGGACCGGCGCGTCAGGGTCGGGCATGACGCCGGTGCCGTGCGCGGTGGCGAGGGCCGTGACCTGGCCGGCGAACATCATGTTGAACAGGTTGCTGACACAGCCCCGGTGGGTCAGCTGCGCGCCCTTCGGAAAGCCCGTCGTGCCCGAGGTGTAGAAGATGCAGGCGTCGGCGTCGGGATCGATCTGGATGTCGGGCAGATCACCGCCCGTGGCGATCACCTCCGACCACGGCGTCGCGCCGGCGGGCAGGGTGTCCGCGCGGACGGCGACCAGCCGGGCGCCGCCGAGCATGGCGGGGTCCTCGTTGATCCGGGCGATCCGCTCTTCGTCGGCGAAGACCAGCTTCGGCTCGGAATCCTTCAGGCCGTAGGCCATTTCCGGCGCTGTCCACCAGGCGTTCATGCCGACCACGGCGACGCCGATGCAGCAGCCCGCCCAGTAGATCAGCATCCATTCGGGAAAGTTGCGCATCGCCACCGCGATACGGTCGCCGGGCTTCACGCCCTGGGCCAGCATCCAGTTGGCGATCGACGCCACCTGGGCGTGGGCGTCGGCGTAGGTGAACCGCTCGCCCTCGTAGACCAGGTAGTCGCGCTCGGCGAAGGGCAGGGTGGAGAGCCAGACTTCGCGCACGCTGGGCGGCGCGTTCTTGAACGACCGGATGCGGGCGCCCCGGACCTCGATTTCAGCGATCTCGAAGGCCGCGCCGGGCGCGGTCAGTTCGGCCCAGGCGTCGTTCAGTTCAGCGTAGTGCATCTCGTCTCCATCCCGGTGTGATTGCGCGGGCTTCTGGCGGCCTGCTGCGTTGCGGTGTCATAGCGCCTGACGGTGTCGCCGGGCGAGAATTCTTGTCAGCCGGCGGCGGCGCGGCTGGCGGCCTCGACCTTGGTCCGGTCGACCATCTGCAGGGTCGAGCTGGCCTTGGCCAGGACCTTGCCCGCCGGATCCAGCAACCGGCCCTCGAAGAAGCAGGTCGTGCGACCGCGCTTCTCCACCCAGGCCTCGGCGATCACCTTGCCCGGGCGCGCCGGGGCGAAGAAGCTGACCTTCAGCTCCAGCGACATCGGCACGATGCCGGGACCCGACATGGCGATGGCGGCATGCGCCATGGCCGCGTCGATCCAGCCGGTGACGAATCCGCCCTGCACGACGCCGCCGGAATGGCACATGTGCAGCCCGGCCTCGTACTCCAGGGTGGCCCGGCCTTCCGGATTCATTTCGATCCGTCGGACCAGTCCCAGCGTACGGTTCAGGTCTTCGACGCCGGTCTGTGTGGTCTCGGACATATGGGCTCCCCCTGCTTCGCGAGATCTCTATATCCGCATGCCGTAGGGGCGCCTCAAGGCGTCAGGGACTGGTCTCTGGCGCGGCGCGCGTTAGGGTCCCGTCGAGCGCGGGGGAATGACGATGGAAATGCAGCAGATCCGGTATTTCCTGGCGCTGTCCCGGACGCTGAACTTCACGCGCGCCGCCGAACAGGCCGGCGTTTCCCAGCCGGCCCTGACCCGCGCCATCCAGCAGCTCGAGGCCGAACTGGGCGGGCCGCTGTTTCATCGCGAACGCCAGAAGACCCACCTCTCCGAGCTCGGCCGGATGATGCTGCCCTACTTCGAGGGCATCCAGGCCGAGGCCGACGCGGCCCGGTCGCAGGCGATGGCGCTGAAGAGCCTCGGACAGGCGACGCTGCACATCGGCGCCATGTGCACGGTCGGGCCGGCGATCGTCTCGGACCTGATCGTGGCGTTCCGGGCCGCCAATCCGGGTGTTGACCTGCGGGTCAGCGACATGGCCGCCGCCGTGCTGATGGACCGGCTCGACGCCGGCGATCTGGATGTCGGCCTGTTCGGCCTGCCCGGTCCGATCGATGACCGCTTCCACGCCCTGCCGCTGTTCCAGGAGCGGTTCGTCGTCGCCGTGCCGCGCGAGCACCGCTTCGCCGCCCAGAATGTCGTGCGTGCGGAAGAGCTTCACGAGGAGAACTACGTCAGCCGCGCCAGCTGCGAATACTTCGACCATGCGCGGCAGGCGTTCCACAGCCAGGGCGTCCTCATGCGCAAGATGTTCTCGAGTGAGCGCGACGACTGGGTGCAGGGGATGATCAGGGCCGGCCTCGGCATCGGCTTCATTCCGGAGTTCTGCGTCACCGACCCGGCGCTGGTGGCCCGCAGGCTGATCGATCCGGAATTCGAGCGGACCATCAGCCTGGTGACGGTGCGCGGCCGCCCGCATTCGCCGGCTGTCGGCGCCTTCATCCGCCAGGCGCGGTCCTTCGCTTGGCCGCGCCCCCGGGACCTGACCTGACCGGCGCGCGGCGCCGGACCTGACGTCGGGTCATACTTTCCGCGCACGTAAGACACGTTCATGATTGCGCCCAACGAGGGTCGCCCGGTCGTCTGATCGAGGCTGGCCGCCGACGGGAGAGCGACATGCATGAGCTGGTTATCCGCAACGGGCGGATCATCGACGGCGCAGAGACGCCCGCCTTCACGGCCGACATCGCCATCGACAACGGCCGGATCACCGCCATTGGGACGGTGGCGGGCAAGGGTCGGCGCGAGATCGACGCGGCCGGCATGATCGTCACCCCGGGCTGGGTCGACATTCACACCCATTACGACGGCCAGGTGACCTGGGATCCCTATCTGTCCCCGTCCAGTTGGCACGGCGTGACGACCGCGGTCATGGGCAACTGCGGCGTCGGCTTCGCGCCGGTGAAGCGCGACCGCCACGACTGGCTGATCGAGCTGATGGAAGGTGTCGAGGACATCCCCGGCTCGGCCCTGGCCGAGGGCATCAGCTGGGACTGGGAGACCTTCCCCGAATACCTCGACAGCCTCGACGCCAAACCCCGCGTGCTCGATGTGGCGACCCACGTCCCGCACAGCGCCGTCCGCGCCTACGTCATGGGCGATCGCGGCGCGCGCAACGAGGACGCCACGCCCGCGGACATCGCCGCGATGTCCGCCATCGTCGCCGAGGGCATGCGGGCCGGCGCCCTCGGCTTCTCCACCTCGCGCACCGTGGTGCACACGACCAAGGACGGCACGGTCATGCCGGGCACCACGGCGGCCGCGGACGAACTGCTGGCGATCGGCAAGGCCATGGCTGCTGTCGGTCCTGGCGTGTTCGAGATGTCGTCGGACATGAACCCGGCCGAGGCGGAGTTCGACTGGATGAAGTCCATGTCGATGGATACCGGCGTGACCGTGACCTACAGCCTGCTGCAGTCGCCCCTGCAGCCCGGCAACTGGATCAAGCTGCTGGAGCTGACCCGCCAGGCGCGCGCCCAGGGCGCGAGCATCGCCGCCCAGATCGCCTGCCGCCCGACCGGCCTGGTGCTGGGCTGGCAGAGCACGATCCACCCCTTCGTCGGTCGCCAGACCTATCGCGATCTCGCGCACCTGCCGTTCGAGGAACGCCTCGAGAAGCTGAAGGACCCGGCGGTCCGCGCCGCTATCCTGGCCGACCCGAGCCGCAAGATGGGGCCGCTGGGCGCCATCATGACCCAGGGCTTCGACCGGATGTTCCGGCTGCAGCAGCCGGACGGGAATCTCGACTACGAGCCCCGCGCCGAGGACTCGATCAAGGCGCTGGCGGAAGCCGGCGGCCTGGCGCCCGACGCGGTGGTCTACGACATGCTCATGGAGAACAATGGCCGGGGCTACATCTACCTGCCGCTGCTGAACTACACCGAGTTCAACTTCGACCACATCCACGCGATGATGCATGATCCCAACACGGTGCTCAGCCTGTCGGACGGCGGGGCGCACTGCGGGGTGATCTGCGACGCCAGTTTCCCGACCTACATGCTGACCCACTGGGTGCGCGACCGGAAGCGCGGGCCGACCCTGCCGCTGGAGAAGGTGGTCGCGATGCAGACGCGCGACACCGCACGCCTTTACGGGCTGAACGACCGCGGCGTGCTGGCGGTCGGCATGAAGGCGGACGTCAACATCATCGACTTCGACGCGCTGGCGATCCAGCCGCCGGAAATGGTCTTCGACCTGCCCGCCGACGGCCGCCGCATGATCCAGCGGGCCAGCGGCTATGTCGCCACCATCGTCAGCGGCGTCGTCACCTACGAAAACGGCGAGGCGACCGGCGAAATGCCCGGCAAGCTGATCCGCGGACCGCAATACACATCTGCCGCCATGGCGGCGGAATAGTCATCAGAACAGAGAGATACGCGTCATGAAGGTCGCCGCCCTGAAAGCCCCCGGTGGGCTGGACAAGATTCTGATCGAGGAGCGCGAGAAGCCCTCGCCCAAGGCCGGCGAGGTGCTCGTCCGTGTGCGCGCCAGCTCGCTGAACTTCCACGACTTCGCGGTCGTGGCCGGCATGATCCGCTGCCCGGACGGCCGCATCCCGATGTCTGACGGCGCGGGCGTCGTCGAGGCGGTCGGCGAGGGCGTGACCCGCTTCAAGGTCGGCGACGAGGTCCTGTCGACCTTCTTCCCGAACTGGGATGCCGGAAAGCCGACCCTGCCGCGCCTGATGGGCGTGCCCGGCGACGGCGCCGACGGCTTCGCGTCCGAGTACGTGGCCATGCCGGCGACGGCTTTCACCCGCATCCCCAAGGGCTGGTCGCTGAAGCAGGCGGCGACGCTCCCCTGCGCGGCCCTCACGGCCTGGCGGGCGCTGTTCGTCGAGGCGAAGATCAAGCCGGGCTCGATCGTTCTGACCCAGGGCACGGGCGGGGTGTCGATCTTCGCGCTGCAGCTGGCCAAGGCGGCCGGCGCGACGGTCATCTCGACCTCGTCCTCGGCCGAGAAGCTGGAAAAGCTCAAGGCGCTCGGGGCCGATCACCTGATCAACTACAAGGAGACCGCCGACTGGGGCGCGGCGGCGATGGCGGCGACCGGTGGCCGCGGCGTGGACGCCGTCGTCGAGATCGGCGGCTCGGGCACCATGCCCCAGTCGATCGTCTCCTGCGCCATCGGCGGCCACATCTCGCTGATCGGCGTGCTGGCTGGGATCAACGGCGACGTGCCGACGGCGCTGGCGATGTCCAAGAACGTCTGCATTCAGGGGCTGACGGTCGGTTCGCGCACGGACCAGGAAGAGATGATCGCGGCCATCGACGCCAATCCGTTCGAGCCGATCATCGACTCGACCTTCCCGCTGGAAGGCATCGCGGCGGCCTTCGCGCACCAGATGTCGCAGAAGCACTTCGGCAAGATCTGTCTCGAGTTCTGATGACGGAGACGCCCGGTCGCCGTCCGGCGGCTGGGCGTTTTCCAAACTCGCCCTAGCTCAAGGGGCGGACAATACCGGGGGGTTACATGAAACGCGTCGCCATGCTGCTGGCTCTGCTCGCTCTGGCCGCCTGTGCGAGTCCGCCCCCGGCAGATCCGGGACCGCCCCAGGTCGACCGGCTGACCACCCGCAATCTGCCCCAGGGCGACATCGTCGGATTCATCGACTCCGACACCCAGGCTCACATCTGGCGCTCCATTCCCTACGCCAAGGCGCCCGTCGGTGATCTGCGCTGGCGCGCGCCGCGTCCCCCTGAACGCTGGACGGGCTGGCGCGAGGCGGTGAAGCCCGCGCCCTGGTGCCCCCAGCAGCTCAGCGCCCTCGACGGCGTCGACAAGTCGCGCTTCGGCGAGATCGTCGGCCAGGAGGACTGCCTCTACCTCAACGTCTACGCCCCGCCGATGAGCCAGGCCGACGCCCTGCAGGCGAAGCTGCCGGTGATGGTGTGGATCCACGGCGGCTCGAACACCTGGGGCCGGGCCGAACAGTACGACGCCTCGGTGATGGTCTCGCAGCATCAGGTGATCGTGGTCGTCATCCAGTATCGCATCGGCGCCCTCGGCTGGATGGCGCATCCGGCGCTGCGCGAAGGCGGCGCCCTTCCGGACGACGCCTCGCCGAACTTCGGCACGCTGGACCAGATCCGCGCGCTGGAATGGGTGCGCGACGAGATCGCCCCGTTCGGCGGCGACCCGAGCCGCGTCACGATCTTCGGCGAGAGCGCCGGCGGTCACAACGTCGCCAGCCTGCTGGTCAGCCCGCGCGCGAAGGGCCTGTTCCACCGCGCGATTATCCAGTCCGGCTCGTTCCGCTCCACCCCGCTGGCGCAGGCCGAGGGGCTGGAGGGCGACAAGCCCGAGGCCGGCCTCGCAATCGCGCCGCGTATCCTCGGCGCCGGCAAGCCTGTGACGGGCGAGGCGCTGCGAGCAGCGCCGGTGAAGGCGATCTACGACGCCTACAAGCGGCCTGACGGCGACCTGGATCCCATCCGGGTCATCGCCGATGGCCTGGTGCTGCCGGCGGCCGGCCTGGACGCCGTGCTCACCGATCCCGCCGGCTACAACGCGGTTCCGGTGATCACCGGGGCCAACCTCGACGAGATGAAGCTGTTCAATGCGCTGAATCCGAAGCTGGTGAACTTCGTCTTGGGCAAGCTGCCGCGTATCCGCGACAAGCCGTTTTATGCGGCGATTTCCCGTTACCCCAGCCGGATGTGGCGAGCCAATGCGGTCGATGAACCGGCCGCCCGGATGACCGAGGGCGGCCATGCGCCGGTCTGGGCCTATCGGTTCGACTGGGACGAGGAGGGCAAGATCCTCGGCTCCGATCTGGGCGAGCTGCTGGGCGCCGGCCACAGCCTGGAAATCCCGTTCGTCTTCGGCAACTTCAAGCTGCTCGGCGCCTTCGACAAATACGCCTTCACCGCCGGCAACCGGGCGACCCGAACGAAGCTGTCCGACGCGATGATGAGCTACTGGGTCAACTTCGCGGCCACCGGTTCGCCGGGCAAGGGCGTCGCGGGCGACCTGCCGGAGTGGAAGGCCTGGTCCAGCGCCCCGCAGGTCGAACGGCTGATCCTGTTCGACACGGAAAAGGGCGGCGGCGTGCGCATGTCCGCGGATCGCGAAACCGGCGGGCGGATCGTCGCCGATCTGCTCGCCGACACCACGTTGAAGACGTCCGCCCAACGCTGCGAGATCTTCACCCGGCTGGTGCGCGACAACCCGGAACTGCGGTCCTCCGGTCCAGCCGGTTGTCCTGCGACCGTGGCTGGAAGACAGTAGGTCCGGACGAACCGGCGCCGCGTCGAAGCGCCGGTTGTCCTGCACGAGGAAACGCGACCATGACCGAGCGGCCGATCCCGACGATCGTCGACATCACACCGGCGAACCCGCAGTATCAGGTCGACCCGCATGTCGTGCTCGACGACCTGCGCAGCCGTTGTCCGGTGCTCGATGATCCGATGTCGGGCAGCATGATCCTGACCCGCTACGCTGACGTCCGGAGCATCGTGAACAACCGCGATCTCTGGCGCGACCCGGTCCGCAGCGAGAGCGGCGGCGTGCTGCGGCGCAACTTCAGCGACCAGGTGATGGCCGGCGTGCCGCGCACGCACATCACCAGCATCCTGACCCTCGACGAGCCGGACCACAGCCGCATCCGTCAGCCGCTGGCCCAGGCCCTGTACGCGCGGGTGGCGAAGTTCAGGCCGCAGGTCGAGGCGCTGGTCGACGAGACGCTCGACGCGCTGGAGGGCGAGACCGCGTTCGATCTGATGGACCGGTTCTGCGTGCCGATCCCGATCGACGCCATCGCCCGGATCCTGGGGGTCGAACACAGCCGGCTGGCGGACTTCCGCGCCTGGTCCGAGGGCGTGATCCAGGGCCTGAACCCGTTCCGCAACGCCGAACAGACGGCGCAGATGGAGGCGGCGGCGGTCGCGCTGAACGCCTATTTCACCGACGCCATGGCCGACCGCCGCGCCAATCCGCGCGACGACCTGATCAGCGACATGGTCCAGCTGATCGCCGACGGCGCGCCGCTCGACGACGAGGAGGTCCGGCTGAACCTCCAGGCGCTGCTGGTCGGCGGCAACCTGACCACCACCGACCTGATCGGCAACGCCGTGCGGCTGCTGGTGCTCAACCCCTCGGAACTGGCCAAGCTGCGCGCCGATCCGGGCATCATCAACGCGGTGGTCGAGGAGGTGCTGCGCTACGAGCCGCCGATCGACGTCACCAGCCGGGTGCTGTCATCGCCCGCCGAGGTGGGCGGCTGTCCGATGAAGCAGGGGCAGTCCGTGCTGGTCTCCCTGCGCGCCGCCAACCGCGACCCGGAGACCTACGCCGAACCCCACCGCTTCGATGTCAGCCGCAAGCACAAGCCGCACATCGCTTTCGGCGGCGGCGCCCACATCTGCATCGGCGCGCCGCTGGCCCGCCTCGAAGCGAGCGTGGCCCTGGTCAAGCTGTTCGAGCGGTTCCCGAACCTGACGCTGGCCAACCCCGACGAGACGCCCGCCTGGCGCACCATGCCCTTCTTCCGGGGCATGGAGACGTTGCCGGTGCGGGTCTGACGCCTAGAAGTTCACCCGCCGGCTGATCGCGCCGTCGACCAGCATGTTGATGCCGGTGGTGAAGGACGACAGCGGGCTGGAGAGGAACACCGCCGCCTTGGCGATATCGTCCGGCGTGGCCATGCGGCCCATCGGATTGCGCTCCATGGCGCCTTTGAACATTTCCGGCATGTTGGTCTCGACCATGTTCCAGACGCCGCCCTTGAAATAGACGGTGCCGGGGGAGACGACGTTGGTCCGGATGTGGCGGCCCGCGTACTGCCGGGCCAGACCCTTGGCGTAGTGGATCAGGGCGGCCTTGATCGGGCCATAGGAGCTGGCGTTGTCGGTCTCGGCCGCCGAGACGGAGGCGATGATCACGAACGAGGCGTCGCCGTGGGTCTCGGCGGCCTTGAGCAGATAGGGCTTGGCCGCGTCGAAGGCGTTGACCATGCCCAGCACGTCGAGCCGGAAGTTCTGCTCCCACGAGGCAGGGTCTCCGCCCTGGGCCATGGCGCCGGCGTTGGACACCAGCATGTCGATGCCGCCCAGCTCGTCGCCGGCCGAGGCGATCCAGGCCTTGAGCGCGGCGCCGTCCATGATGTCCACCGAAGCGCCGGTGGCCTTGACGCCGGTGGCCTTCAGCGCGGCGACCGTCTCGGCCACCTGGTCGGCGTTGCGGGCGCAGACGGCGACATTGGCGCCCTCCGCGGCCAGGGTTTCGGCGATCGCCCGGCCGATGCCGCGCGTCCCGCCGAGGACGACGGCGGTCTTGCCCTTGAGCTGGAGGTCCATGTGTTTCCCCTTTGTGTGGTTTGAGCGAAGCATAGGCGGGGCGGTGAGCGGGGGGCGACCCCAGAAATCCTGCACTCGACTCGTCAATCGGGAGTGTGCCACCCACATGCAAAGACGAACGGGCCGCTGACGGGCCCGCAACATTCCGGGAGCCCGACCGATGACTGACGCCACCGACTACGTCCCGCCCAAGGTCTGGACCTGGAACAAGGAGAGCGGCGGCCGCTTCGCCGCCATCAACCGGCCGATCGCCGGTCCGACGCACGACAAGGACCTGCCGGTCGGCAAACATCCGATGCAGCTGCACTCGCTGGCGACGCCCAACGGCGTGAAGGTCACGGTGATGCTCGAGGAGCTTCTGGCCAAGGGACACAGCGGCGCCGAGTACGACGCCTGGCTGATCAACATCAGCTCCGGCGCCCAGTTCAGCAGCGGCTTCGTCTCGATCAATCCCAACTCGAAGATCCCGGCCCTGCTGGACCGCAGCAATCCGGACAAGCCGATCCGCGTCTTCGAGTCCGGCGCGATCCTGATCCATCTGGCCGAGAAGTTCGGCGAGTTCCTGCCGACCGAGCCGGGCGCCCGGGCCGAAACCCTGTCGTGGCTGATGTGGCAGATGGGCAGCGCGCCCTACCTGGGCGGCGGCTTCGGCCACTTCTACGCCTACGCCCCGACCAAGATGGAGTACCCGATCGACCGTTTCGCCATGGAGGTGAAGCGCCAGCTCGACGTGCTCGACCGCCGGCTGGCCGAGAGCGAGTACCTGGCCGGAGCCGACTACACGATCGCCGACATGGCGGTCTGGCCCTGGTACGGCGCGCTGGTCAAAGGTCTCGTCTACGAGGCCGGCGAGTTCCTGCAGGTGCAGGAGTACAAGAACGTCCTGCGCTGGACCGACCAGATCGCTGAACGCCCCGCCGTCAAGCGCGGCCGCATGGTCAATCGCGCGATGGGCGACCCGGCCAGCCAACTGCTCGAACGCCATGACGCCAGCGACTTCGACCTGCGGACCCAGGACAAGCTGCTTCCGAAGGACTGACCCCGGTCAGGTCAGCTCTTCGGACGAGTAGCCGAGGATCTCGCGGGCGATGATCAGCCGCTGGATCTGGCCGGTGCCTTCGTAGATGTCGCTGATGCGGCCATCGCGAAGGTACTTCTCGACCAGATGGTCGTGGCTGACCGACATGCCGCCCAGCAGGTCCATCGCGGCCTGCGGGATGGTCCGGCAGACCTCGCCTCCCTTGGCCTTGCAGATCGAGCTTTCGAGGTTGTTCGGCAGGCGCGTGTCGCTGAGCCAGGCGGCGTGCAGCACAGTCAGGGCGGCGGCCTCGGTGTCGGCCTCCATCTCGATCAGCTTTTGCTCGACCGCGCTGCGCTGGTTGAAGCTCTTGCTCCAGTCGACCTCGACCCCCTCGGCCGCAAGGGCGTCCCTGGCGAAGTTGAACGCGCCGAGCGCCTTGGACACGCCGCCGGAGGCGACCGCCGGGCGGGTCATGTTGAAGGTCTTCATCACCCCCTTGTACCCGGCCGAGCCGCCGTCCTTGGGGACCGTCTCGTCGCCGCCCAGCAGGGCGTCGCGCGGCACGCGGCAATCGACGAAGGCATAGGCGGCGGTGTCACTGGCGCGGATGCCCAGCTTCTTCTCCTGGCGGACCAGGTGGAAGCCCGGCGCGTCCTTCAGAACCAGGAACGACTTGATCCCGGCCCGGCCGGCCGACTTGTCGATGGTCGCCCAGACGATGGCGCCGTCGCACTTCACCCCGTCGGTGACGAAGATCTTGTCGCCGTTGATCACCCATTCGTCGCCGTCGAGGCGGGCCGTGGACTGGATGGCCTTGGTGTCCGAGCCCACGCCCGGCTCGGTGATCGACATGGCCAGGAACAGGTTGCCCCACTTGGCCTTCTGCTCGGCGGTGCCCGCCGATTGCAAAGCCGCGTTGCCGAGACCGCCGGCGCGCCCGTTGGGCATGCCGAGGCCCAGGCCCCGCACGACGCCGTTCGTGGAACCGCGCACCATGCTGACCGCCATCATGAAGGTCATGAGCGGGGTGTCGTCCGGCTTGCGCTGACCGAACAGCGGGAAGACCGCTTCGAAGCCGACCTCGCCATCCAGCCGGGCGGGCGGGGTCTCGTGCTCGTGATCTTCGTAGTAGCGGGTGTGCTGGACGGTCGAGTTGCCGACCTCGACCACCTTGTCGAGGATCTGCTGGTCGATGTCGGAGAGACGGAAATCAGCCATGGTCGTTCTCCCTAAACCGAGACCGGACCGTCGAGGACGGTCAGGGTGCGGGCGTTGCGCAGCCACATTTCCAGCGGCAACTCGCGGATGAAGCCGTGGCCGCCGAAGATCTGCAGCGCGTCATCGGCGATCTTCACGGCCTTGCGGCGCACATAGTCCTGCGCCAGCACCGACGCCTTCGCCGCGCCCGGGTCGTTGTGCTCCAGCAGGCTGGCGGCCTTCCAGACCATCCAGCGCATCGACTCGCACTCGATGTGCATGTCGGCCAGCATGAAGGCGATCGACTGCTTTTTGCCGATCGGCTCGCCGAACGCGACACGCTCCTTGGCGTAGGGGATGGCGAAGTCGGTGGCCTGGCGGCACAGGCCCACGGCCACGGCGGCGGCGCCGATCCGGGCCTGGTTCACCAGCCGCTGGGCGTTGATCCCGGCGTCGCCGCCGAGGCGGGCCGAGCCGGGCAGTTCGACCGCGCTCAGCGTGATCTTCGCTTTCGGAACGGGCTTAAGGCCCTGGGTGCCCGCTTCCGCCGCCACGGTCAGGCCAGCGGCGTCACGCGGCACGAGGAAGGCCTGAACAGCGCCGTCGGCCTCGCGCGCGAGAACCAGGAAGGTCTCGGCCCGGTCGCCCAGCGGGATCAGCCGCTTCTCGCCGTCCAGCACCCAGCCGTTGCCCTTGCGGGTGGCCGTCGTCCGCTGGGCTTCGGCGGCGAAGCCGAACTGGCTCTCCTGGATGGCCACGGCCGCCGCGACCGGGTCGGCGCCGGCGAAGCGGGGCAGGTGTTCGGCCTTCTGCTCCTCGGTGCCGAAGTCGATCAGCGCGCCGACGAACTGCCCCGGCGCCATGATGGCCACGGCCTGGCTGGCGCAGCCCCCGCCGAGCGCTTCCAGCGCCACGGCGTTGGTGATGCAGGACCGCTCGCCGCCGCCGCCGCCGAAGGCTTCCGGGATCGAGGCCGCGATCAGCCCGAAGTCCCAGCCCTGCCTGATGATATCGGCGGGTGTCTCCCCGGCCTCGTCGATGGCCCGGGCCCCCGGCGCCAGCACCTCCGCGGCGAAAGCCCTGAGGCTGTCGCGGATCATGGCCTGCTCTTCATCGAGCGCGAATGTGATCATGGCGTTCTCCCTGTTCCAAGGGATGGCAGGCGAACGGCGGGGAAGGCAAGAGGGGGTCTGCGCCCTATTGCCTTACGTTGTAAGTCCAGCGAGGTTGCGCGCCACAAACCGGAGCGCCCGTCATGAATCCCTCGGCTGAATTCGACATCATCGTCTATGGCGCCACCGGCTTCACCGGCCGTCTGGTCGCGGAGTATCTCGCCGCGAAGTACGGCGTCGGCGGGTCTGTGAAATGGGCCATGGCCGGTCGCAGCGCCGCCAAGCTGGCCGAGGTGCGCGACGAGATCGGCGCCCCGAAGGACACCCCGCTGATCGTCGCGGACGCCAATGATGCGGCCTCGCGGAAGGCCATGGTCGGCCGGGCGAAAGCCATCCTGACCACGGTCGGACCCTACCAGCTCTACGGCTCGGACCTCGTGGCCGACTGCGCCGCAGCGGGGACCGACTACCTCGACCTGTCCGGCGAGCCCAACTGGATGGCCGAGATGATCGAGGCGCATGAGGCCGCCGCGAAGGCCTCGGGCGCGCGGATCGTCTTCTCCTGCGGCTTCGATTCGATCCCCTTCGAACTGGGCGTCCTCTACACCCAGCTCCTGGCGGTCAAACACCTGGGCCATGCGGTTCCGCGCGTGAAGGGCCGGGTCCGGTCGATGCGCGGCGGCCTCTCCGGTGGAACGGCGGCCAGCGGGGCGGCGACCATGGCGGCGATCCAGAAGAACCCGGCGCTCGGCATGCTGATGTTCAACCCGTTCGCCCTGACGCCCGGCTTCACCGGCCCGGCCCAGCCGACCGGCATGGACAAGCATGTCGACCCGGACCTCGGCCAGGAGGTCGGGCCGTTCATGATGGCGACGATCAACACCAAGAACGTCCACCGCTCCAACTTCCTGGCGGGTCAGCCCTGGGGCGCGGACTTCGTCTATGACGAGATGAGCGTGATCCTGCCCGGCGCGGACACGTCCTTCACCAGCATGGGCGGCGCGGGCGCGCCCAAGCCGGGCGAGGGGCCGAGCAAGGAAGACCGCGAGGCCGGCTTCTACGACCTGCTGTTCATCGGCGTCGACGCCGACGGCAAGCAGGTGCGCGGCTCGGTCTATGGCGACAAGGATCCGGGCTACGGCTCGACCTCCAAGATCATCGCCGAAACCGCCATCTGCCTGGTCCAGGACCGGCCGGAAGTCCCCGGTGGCATCTGGGTGCCGGGCGCGGCCCTGGGGCAGGCTCTGATCGACCGCCTTGCCGCCAACGCCGGCCTGACGTTCAAGGACGAGACCGCCTGACGCCCGCGATCTGACGAGACGCCCGGATCACCTAGGGGAAGCCAGAATTCCCAAGCCTGCAAGGCGGAATCGGGCGTCAGGTCATTGCCTTACGCCGCCCGACCGCTAGGCTTCCCCGAAAGAAAATCAGCCTTGGGGGGCAGCGCTTGTCGATCATGGAAGAGCCGGTCGGACCGACCGCGACCCCGCTTGAGCACAAGCCCTCGGCCCTGGTGAAACTGTCCTACAGCCTCGGCCAGGCGGCCCAGAGCGGCGGCTTCGACGCGGCGATCGCCTTCATCTTCTTCTACTACTCCGCCGTGCTCGGCCTTTCAGGGGCGCTGGTCGGCGCAGCCCTGGCGGTCAGTCTCGCGTTCGACGCGGTGGTCGACCCGGTGGTCGGCTCCTGGTCGGACAACATCAAGTCGCGCCTCGGCCGGCGGCTGCCGCTGATGATTGTTGCGGCGCCGCTGATCGCCATCTCGGTCGGGCTGCTGTTCTCGCCGCCGCCGGGCCTCGGCCAGATGGCCCTGTTCGGCTGGCTGGCGGTCATGTCGGTCGCCGCCCGCAGCTTCATCTCGCTGTTCAATGTGCCCTACATCGCGCTCGGGGCGGAGATGGCCAGCGACTACGCGGGCCGCACCAGCGTGGTGGTCTACCGGGCGATGGCGGGGATCTGCGCCGGCGTGGCGATCAACGCGGTCGGCTATTCGGTGTTCTTCGCCAACGGCGCCCTCCAGCGTCCGGAGGGCTATCCGGGCTTCGGCTGGTTCGTCGCCGCCCTGCTGATGGTCTGCATGACGCTCTGCTGCCTCGGCGTGCGCCGCTACGCCGCAGCGCTGCCGCAACCCGACCAGGTCCCCCACGCCATGTGGAAGCGCCTGCCCGGCGAGGTGGCGGAAATCTTCTCCAACCGGTCGTTCCGCGTGCTGTTCATCTCGGCGGTGGTCGTGTTCATCGCCATCGGCCTGAACGCCAGCCTCAACAATCACGCCTTCATCTTCGTCTGGCGGCTGAAGAGCGAGCAGCTGCAGTTCATCGGCTACGCCTACCTGTTCGGCAT
This sequence comes from Caulobacter sp. FW305-C-30-S16, assembly GCF_058783025.1. Lineage (NCBI taxonomy): Bacteria > Pseudomonadati > Pseudomonadota > Alphaproteobacteria > Caulobacterales > Caulobacteraceae > Caulobacter > Caulobacter sp. FW305-C-30-S16. The sequence continues at coordinate 332,406 of NZ_JBYSYH010000002.1, forward strand.
CCTGCTCGGCGTGATGGGCGCGCCCATGCTGCAGAAGGCGATGGAGAAGAAGAACATCGTCCTGATCGGCTTCGTGATGCTCATCGGCAACTGGGTGGTGCTGCAGACGCTGATGCTGATGGGGGTCGATGTTCCCCTCGGCGACGCGGCCCTGCTGCCGATGGAGATCAACTCCTTCGTCGCCGGGATCGGCGTCGGTCTGGTCTCGGTCGCCTATCCCTCGATGATGGGCGATGCGGCCGACGAGCACGAGCACCTCTACGGCCGTCGGCGCGAGGGCCTCTACTTCTCCGGCCTCGGCTTCGCCGGCAAGGCGGCCACGGGCCTGGGCGTCATGGTCGCGGGCGTCGCGCTGGACCTGATCCGCTTTCCGGAGGACGTCGGCCGTGTCGTCGGCGCGGAGCTTCCCGCCGACGTGCAGTTCCGGCTGGTGCTGATCTGGGGGCCGGTCGCGGCGATCATCGCACTCGTCGCGATGGCGATCTTCGCGGTCTACAACATCACCCGCGCGCGCCACGACGAGATCACCCGGGCGCTGCGGGCGAGGCCAGCGGGCGAGTAAGGTCACGTATTGCGTCGGTCGCAGGGTCGGACAAAGCTCGCGACATCCGCCGCCGGGAGTCGTCTCCGATGATCCGTCTTCATACCGGGGCATCCCTGGTTCTCGCCGTCGTCCTGGCGATCGGACTGACAGGAGCGAAGCCGGCGATGTGGCGTGATCTTGACCGGGACTATGTCGCCTTCATCCACCTTCAGGACCCCATTCGCGCCGGCGCGCGGGGCGACCCTGATGCGCTGACCCGATGGCCGGACAATTCGCCGGCGGCCATCGCCGCACAGGCCGCCGCCCTGAAAGGCTTTCGGGCCAGACTGTCCGCGATCCCGGCGGGCGGCGCCGGCGACGACGAGGTGTTGAGCCGCGCCATCATGGCTCGCCAGATCGACGTCGCGCTCGAGGGGGTCGCCCTCGACGAACAGCGCATGGCCTTCCGCAACGGCGAGGGCTTCTACACCACGCCCGACGGCACGGCGCAGGTCACGCGGCTGGGGGACGAGGCGGACGCCCGCGCCTGGCTGGCCAGGATTGCGGCGATTCCCGCCTACTTCGAGCGTGAGACGGTCAATCTCCAGCGCGGCGTCGACACCGGCTTCACCCAACCGGCGCTGGTGACGCGGCGGGCGATCGAGGTGCTGGAAAAGGCCGCTGAACTGCCCGCCGACCAGAGCCCGCTGATGCTGCCGTTCGCCACCCTGCCGGCGACGGTCAGCGAGACCGCGCAGGCCGCGCTTCGCGCCGAGGGCCTGCGGATCATCGAGGCCCAGGTGAAGCCGGCGCAGCGCCGCCTGGCCGTCTTCCTCCGCGATCGATACCTGCCCGCGTCGCGGCCGGCGCTCGGCGCGACCACACTGCCCGACGGCGCGGCTTACTACGCCTTCGTTGTCCGCAAGGAGACCACCACCGACATGACGCCCGCGGCGATCCACGAGCTGGGTCTGGCCGAGGTGGCGCGCATCCGCGCAGCGATGCAGGTGGTGATGGATGAAGCCGGCTTCGTCGGCGATCCGCGCGCCTTTTCAGACCATCTGCGCGCCGACCCTGCCTCCTACGCGCCGACGGCGGAAATCTATGCCGAGAAGGCCGGCGAGATCGCCAAGCGGATCGACTACCTGCTGCCGCGTTACATCGGCCTGCTGCCCCGCCTGACCTACGGCGTCCGGGCCAAGCCGGCGGCGCTGGAGAGCACGTCGGACGGCTATCTGGCGGGCAGTCCCGAAAGCGGCCAGGCCGGGATCGTCGTCTACAGCGCCACCGCCGCACCCCATGAGCCGCTCTACAACCTCCCGGCCTGGCTGCTCCACGAAGGCGTTCCAGGTCATCACCTGCAGATTGCCTTGGCGCAGGAAAACACCGGCCTCCCGGAATATCGCCGCAACGACGACATCACCGCCTACGTCGAGGGCTGGGCGCTCTATGCCGAACGCCTCGGCGAGGAGATGGGCGTCTACCGCACGCCGCAGGAGCAGTTCGGCCGCCTGTCGATGGAGATGTGGCGCGCCTGCCGTCTGGTCATGGACACCGGCCTGCACGCCATGGGCTGGAGCCGGGACCAGGCCGCCGCCTGCCTGACGGAAAACACGGCGATGACGCAGGAGACGATCTACGGCGAGGTCGATCGATACATCGGCTGGCCTGGCCAGGCGCTCGGCTACAAGATCGGCGAACTGCGCATCCGCGCCATGCGAAGCCAGGCCGAGACGGCGCTGGGCTCGCGGTTCGATCTGCGCGCCTTCCACGATCTCCTGCTCGGCGCGGGCGCGCTGCCGATGGATCTGCTGCAGGGCAGGGTGGACGGCTGGGTCGCCGCCCGTCGGTAGCCGCTACAGCACCCGGCCGTCCCTACAGCGAGGTTGCATCGGGGCTGTACAGGCCGCCGGTCTGCCGCAGCCCCTCGAACAGGCCGATGCCCGCGCTCACCGAGAGGTTCAGCGACCGGGCGTCCGGCTGCAGTGGAATGACGACCCGCGCGTCGGCTGCGTCATGCACCGCCTGCGGCGCGCCGGCGGTCTCGCTGCCGAACAGCAGGATATCGTCCGGCTGGAACGCAAAGGCGTCGAGCGGCGTCGCGCCCTTCGTCGTGAACAGCACCAGCCGGCCCGGCGGCCGGTCGCGCTGGAAGGCGTCCCAGTCCGAATGACGGGTCATGTGGCCGAGCGGGCCGTAGTCGAGCGCCGCGCGCTTCAGGGCGCTGTCGTCGAAGCGAAAGCCGACCGGCTCGATCACGTGCAGTTCGACGCCGAAACAGGCGGACAGGCGGATACAGGCGCCGACATTCTGCGGAATGACCGGCTGGAACAGGGCCAGGCGCATCGGGCGGCGCGTCATTCAGGCGGGACCTGACGGCGCCGTCCGCGCGGCCTTCGGCGGCGGCGTCACGCCGATATGACCCTGACCCCGCGCGGCGGCCAACGCGACCTGACGCTGACGCTCAAGGTAGCCGGCCCGCTGGCTTTCATCGCGCCGGTCGTGGCAGGCGGGACAGCTGACGCCTTCGACATAGAGCGCCGAGGTCCGGTCCTCCGGGCTCACCGGCATGCGGCAGCCGTGGCAGAGGACATGGTCGCCCTGCGTCAGCCCGTGGCCGACGGCGACCCTCTGGTCGAAGACGAAGCACTCGCCCCGCCACAGGCTGGCCGGCTCGGGTACGGTCTCGAGGTATTTCAGAATACCGCCGTCGAGGTGATAGACCGCGTCCAGGCCTTCGGACTTGAGGAACGCCGTGGCCTTCTCGCAGCGGATGCCGCCGGTGCAGAACATGGCGACCTTCGCGGCCGGCCGGCCGGCGAGGAGGCGTTCGCGGTTCGCGCGGAACCAGTCGGGGAACTCACGGAAGCTGGCCGTGCCCGGGTCTACCGCCCCCGTGAAGGTGCCGACGCGGACCTCGTAGGCGTTCCGCGTGTCGATCAGGAGGGTGTCCGGATCGCTGATCAGCGCATTCCAGTCCTCGGCGGCCACGTAGCAGCCGACGTCCTTCAACGGATCGATGTCCGGCTGGCCCATGGTGACGATCTCGCGCTTGATCCGCACCTTCATCCGGTAGAACGGCATCGTCTCCGCGCCCGACAGCTTGACCGAGAGCGCGTCGCAACCGGGCAGGGCGCGAAGGTGGGCGAGGACCCTGTCGACGCCCTCCACGGTCCCGGCGATGGTCCCGTTGACGCCCTCCGGCGCCAGCAGCAGCGTGCCCTTCACTCCCGCATCGGCGCAGAGGGCCTCAAGGCCGGCGCGCAGGCCCGCGCAGTCGCTGAACGGCGCGAAGCGATAGAGGGCCGCGACCCGGATCGGCGGGCGATGATCAGTCATGCGGCAGGGTGATGGTGCCGACCCGCCTGCGGATCAACTGAATTCTCGGCGGATGCAGCGGCCGCCCTTCATGGCCCGTTGGAGGCTGTCGACGTCGTCGATGTCTTCCAGGGTGCGCAGGCGGGCGACCGGTCGTCCGTCGAGATTGGCCAGGGTGTCGGCGAGGGCGTGGGACGTCGACCAGCGCACGCCGTCGAACGGGTCGCGGCGCCGCGGCGCCCGCTTCAGGCCGATCAGCCAGTAGCCGCCGTCGCGCGCGGGACCGAACACGGCATCGGCCGCGCCGAGCGTATGGAAGGCCCGCGCGATGTCGGCCGGCGTGACGCCCGGCGTGTCCGATCCGATGATGACCACCGGTCCCGGCGGCAGGGTCTTCAGCAGCCGCCGCAGCCGGGCTCCCAGATCGCCGCCGCCCTGGGCCAGGGCGTCGCCGCGCCCCAGGGCGTCGCGATCCGGTGTCACCGCCAGCCAGGTGCGCCAGCGCCGGTCCCGGCCCAGCCTTCGTCGCAGGTCGGCGACCATGAAGCGCTGGAAGCGCAACGTCGCCAGCTCGCCCGCGCCGGCCGCGAGCCGACGCTTGCCGACGCCGAACGCCGGGGTCCGTGCGAAGATCACCAGATGGCGGCGCTCAGCGTCCATAGAGCCGCGCGATCAGGGAAACTGGCGTCCCGAGCCGGAAGAGAGTGAGACAGAGCAGGTTGCGCGCGCTGCGCCCGAGCCAGCCGTCCTTGCGCCAGCGCCGCGCCGAGGTGACCGCGTCGACGTCCAGCCCGATCAGCCGCCGCCGGCCAAGCCGCCAGACCAGATCGACGTCCTCCATCAGGGGGAGGGGGCGATAGCCGCCGACCTGTCGGTAGAGGTCCCGATGGATGAGCAGTCCCTGGTCGCCGTAGGGCAGGCTGAACAGGCGCACGCGCGCGGCGACGAGCCGCTCCAGCCGGCGGGCCTGTCGTGACGGATCGTCCAGTCTGAAGCGGAAGAAGGCGGCCTTGCCGGCTCCGTTGGCCGACCGCGTGTGGTGATCGACAGCCTCGCGCCAGCCGGCCGCCGGAACGCTGTCGGCATGCAGGAACAGCAGCCAGTCCGCTGTCGCCGCGGCCGCGCCGTTGGCCAGCTGGGCGCCGCGTCCCGGCGGCGACTCCAGAACCCCGGCGCCGAGCGAACGCGCCAGCGCCGGCCCGCCATCGGTCGATCCGCCGTCAACGACGATCACCTCGTCGGCCGGGTCGAGCACGCCGAGGATCGCCGGCAGATCTCCGGCCGCATTCAGCGTCGGGATGATGACGGACAGTCGCGGCCGGCCGTTCATCGCCCGCTGCAGCTGGCCCCGCCCAGCACGCAGAACCGCGCGCAGTGCGGATGGTTCAGCTGTACGGTCCCTGCCGCCTCCGCGAGGGTCTCGCCGAGCTCGAATTGCGGGTCGTAGGGCGTGAGCGTGCAGGCCACGACCACCGGCCGCGGGGCGCCCTTGCGCTTCACCACCATGCGGCTGGTGGCGCACATCATCGATTCCGGCGCGACGCTCAGAATGCCCCAGCAGGCCTCGGTGATCTCCGGCGCATCGCGCGTGGCGTCCATCTCCGGGAACAGGATCAGCCGCGACGGGTCGTCGACGTCCAGCGCGATCCCCAGGCCGGCGAGCAGCTCGGCGTAGCCGGCGCGGGCGGCCTCTTCCGATTCATCCCCCAGCCGGCGGCCGGCGATGGCCAGCGAGAAGCCGTTCTGCGCCAGCCAGACCAGCCCGGCGATCGCCGGCGTCCAGGTGTCGGCGCCCCGCTCGGCCTCGTGGATCGGCTGGCTGTAGTGATCCAGACTGACCCGCATCGTCAGGGCGTCGCCATAGCGGCCGCGCAGGTCGACCAGCTGGCGTTCGAACCGCCGCATCGGCCGCATGGCGTTGGTCAGGACCAGGGTCTGGCGACCTGACGCGAGCGCCGCCTCGAGCATCGGAATGATCTGGGCGTTCATGAACGGCTCGCCGCCGGTGAACCCGATCTCCCGCGTGGCCAGCCCCGACGCCTCGATCTCGGCCAGATAGTCGGCGACCTCACGGGCGGACAGATAGACCAGCGCATCGTTGCGCGGCGAACTGTCGATGTAGCAGGTCAGGCAGGCGATGTTGCACAGGGTGCCGGTGTTGAACCACAGGGTCTCCAGCGACGTCAGCGCCACGCCGGCCCGGCGTGACCCGTCGAGAGTGACGAAGGGGTCGCGGAACTTCAGCGGATCCATGCGGGGCGCCAGCGGGGAGACGAACGGCGACACGGCCAGGGTGTCTGCCGCCCCGTCCGGGCGCTCATCTGTTCGCTGATCCAAGCTCGTCGTCCCGCCCGAAGTGTGTCGTTGGAACCGTGACATGGCGCCCCCGGGGCCGCCAAGAGCTTGACTTGAGAGACGCGAGACCAATTTTCAGGGCAGATAGGGCGCCGGGCGATTTCGTCCAGCGGGGGGACGAGGCTGATGCTCAAACGATATGGACCGCTGCTGCTGCTGGTTGCAGCGGTCGTGGCGGTGTTCGCCAGCGGGGCGGGGCGCTATCTCAGCCTCGAGTCGCTCAAGGCCAACGAGGCCCTGCTGCGCGGATTCGTCTCCGGCAACCTCGTCCTCAGCCTGCTCGTCTTCGTCGCTGTCTATGCCGCTGCGACGGCGGTGAGCATCCCGGGCGCGCTGTTCCTGACCCTGGCCGGCGGCTTTCTGTTCGGAACCTGGCTGGGCGGCTCGGCGACCGTGGTCGGCGCGACCATCGGCGCGATCCTCGTGTTCGCCATCGTGCGGACCTCGCTGGGCGCCTCCCTGCGCGAGCGGGCCGAGGCGTCCGGCGGGCGGCTCAAGGCGGTGATGGACGGCGTCCGCGACGGGGCGTTCGGCTACATCCTGACCTTGCGGCTGATCCCGCTGGCGCCGTTCTGGCTGGTCAATGTCGCCTCGGCGCTGGCCAATGCGCCCCTGCGCGCCTACGCCCTGGCGACCCTGATCGGGATCATGCCGGCGACCTTCATCTATTCCAGCGTCGGCGCCGGCATCGGCCAGGTGCTGGCCAGGGGCGGAGAGCCCAACCTGAAGATCATCTTCGAGCCCTATGTCATCGGCCCGCTGGTCGCGCTGGGCCTGCTGTCGCTCGGCACGACGCTGTTCCAGCGCCTGCGCGCGCGGAAGGGGACCGGATCGTGAAACAGGAACGCATCCGCGCCGATCTGGCGATCATCGGCGCGGGATCGGGCGGTCTGTCCGTCGCCGCCGGCGCCGCGCAGCTCGGCCTCAAGGTCGTGCTGTTTGAAAAGGGCGAGATGGGCGGCGACTGCCTGAACTACGGCTGCGTGCCCTCCAAGGCCCTGATCGCCGCCGCAAACGCCGCCCATGCCGCCGGCCACAGCACCGCGTTGGGCGTCAGCGCCCCGACGGTCAGCGTCGACTTCGCCGCCGTCATGGCCCGCGTCCATCATGTCATCGCCGAGATCGCGCCGATCGACAGCCAGGAGCGTTTCGAGGGCCTCGGCGTCCGTGTGGTGCGCGAGGCCGCGCGATTCCGGGACCGGCGGGTGGTGGAGAGCGACAGTGTCCGCGTCACGGCGCGCAAGGTCGTCATCGCGACCGGATCCAGCGCCGCCGTGCCGCCGATACCCGGCCTCGACGCCGTCCCCTTCCTGACCAACGAAGGCATCTTCGAGCTCAAGGCCCGTCCCGAGCACCTCATCGTCCTCGGGGGCGGGCCCATCGGCGTCGAGCTCGGCCAGGCGTTCCGGCGCCTGGGCGCGCAGGTCACGATCATCGAGGCCGACGCGATTCTCGGCCGCGAGGACCCCGCCGCCGCCACAGTGGTCACCGACCAGCTGGCCGCCGACGGCGTCACCCTGCTGCCGGGGCACAAGGCCGTACGGGTCGAGCCGGGGCCGGTGGTCGTTGTCGCCGGGCCGGAGGGTGAACGGCGAATTTCAGGCTCGCACCTGCTCATCGCCGTGGGCCGCAAGCCGAGCCTCGACGGTCTGAATCTCGAAGCGGCCGGCGTGGTCTTCGACCGCACGGGCGTGAAGACCGACAAGAGCCTGCGCACCAGCAATCCGCGGGTCTTCGCCATCGGCGACGCAGCCGGACGAGGCCAGTTCACGCACCTCGCCGGCGCCCACGCGGGCCTGTTCGTGCGCAAGGCGCTGTTCGCGGCGCCGATCAACGCCGACGCCCTGGTCGTGCCGCGGATCACCTATTCCAGCCCGGAACTGGCGGCGGTCGGTCTGACCGAGGCCCAGGCGCGGGCGGCGCACGGCGATGACGTCCGGGTGCTGGTCCAGCCCTTCGCCGACAACGACCGCGCCCAGGCCGAGGGCGACATCCGCGGCTTCGCCAAGCTGGTCGCCACCCCGCGCGGCAAGATCCTCGGGGTCACGCTGGTGGGCGCCCATGCCGGCGACCACCTGCCGCTGTGGGTCCTGACCATGACTACCGGCCTCAAGCTCAGCCAGCTGACCGGCATGATCGCGCCCTATCCGACGCGCGGCGAGATCAACAAGCGGCTGGCGGGTCAGTGGTACACCGGCGCACTGTTCTCACCGGCCACGCGACGGCTGGTTTCGGTCCTGAAGCGGCTTGGATAGGCGATAGATTCACAGGCTGGCGAAGCGTCCCGCTTCGGGCGCATGCTGGCCGACAACAGTCTGAGGCGTCCGCCCCTGTGAGGGCGGATCACCGGGGGGAAGAAATGATGTCGAAATTCCGTGACGGCTGGGTGCGCGTGGCGCTGATCCTGGCGCTGCTGCTGCCGGTCTATTTCGTGGCCGCGGCCCTTGGCACCAAGTTCGGCCTGTTCGACTGGCGGATCGGCTTCGGCCTGCTGGTGTTCAAGCTCGGCGCGCTGGTGCTGTTCGGCGTGTTCGGGATCGCTTTCATCGGCCTGCTCCTGTCGGTGCTGGTCAAGCCGCGCCGCGGCTGGGGCCGTGCGCTGGGCGCTTTGCTGGTTCCGGCACTGGCGCTCGGCTTCGTGGTCAGCGTCATGGGCAAGGCCAAGACCATCCCGCCGATCCACGACATCGCGACCAACATCCAGGACCCGCCGCAGTTTTCGCCGGCGGTGATCGACGCCCGCGCCGCGATCGGCGGCGGCAACCCCGTCACCTCGATGACCGAGCCGGTCGCGATGCTGAAGGGCAAGTCGGTCGGAGAGGTCGGCAAGGCCGCCAATCCGGACATCGAGGCGCTGACGCTCGCCATGCCCGTCGCCGCCGCCACGCAGCTGGCGGCCGACGCGGCCAAGGCGCAAGGCCTGAAGGTGACAAAGGTCGACGCCGCCGGCGGCGCGGTCGAGGCGATCGCCGAGTCCTTCTGGTTCGGCTTCAAGGACGACGTCGCGATCCGGGTCCGGCCCGGTGCGGCCGGCGCTTCGGTCGTCGATGTTCGCTCCACGTCCCGCGTGGGCCTCAGCGACCTCGGCGCCAACGCCAAGCGCGTCCGCGCCCTGCTGGCGGAGATCAAGGCCAGGGCGCCGGCGGGCAAGTAGGGCTCGGCCAATGGGCGAACGAGCCGACACTGCGCGCGCCGTGGACCCGCGCCTGAACCTCGCCGGGCGCTACGACCGCGAGGTCGCTGCCGGCATCGGGCGGGTCTGGGAGAATGTTCTCGACTGGGAGCACCTCCCGGCCCTGCATCACGGCCAGTTCCACAGCATCGACCTGCTCGACAGCGGCCCCTGGGGCTGGCGCGCGTCCGTCGTGAACCAGCCCGGAGACGTCGCGCGGGCCCAGGTGATCGAGGTCCGGATCGACCGGGACGCTGGTCGCTACTGCTCCGCCACGCTCGAAGGGCCTGGCGCCGGCAGCGAGATCTGGACAACCCTGACGCCCCTGTCGGCGGACCGGACGGCTGTCGCGGTCACCTTCCACGTCGCCGAAGACCGCCCGGAGCGCCTGTCGAGGATCGGCGCGCGCTATGTCGAGGTCTACACCGGCCTGTGGGATGAGGACGAGGCGATGATGGTCCACCGCGAGCGGGCGCTGGCCAATCGCCGGCGCCCCTCCGCGGCGTCTGTCGAGCCGCTGAACCTCGGGCCTTTGTCGGCCTTGCTGACGACCCTTCCACGCCTGGTCGAGTTCGGCGGGGAGCGGTTCCGCTTGCTGGCCCTGGAGGGCCAGGTGATCGCCCACGCCGCGACCTGTCCGCACTGGCTTGGACCGCTGGACGACGCGCCGGTCGAGGACGGCTGCATCCGCTGTCCCTGGCACGACTACCGGTTCGACATCCGCACCGGCGCCAGCGCCGATGGACGGGGGCTGACCCTCGCCCGCGCCCCACAGGTGAGCGTCGACCAGGGTGATGTGATCCTCTCGGCGCCGCCGGCGGTCCCATAGTGCGGGTGCTGCTGGTCGGCGCCGGACATGCGCATCTGGGCGTCGTGCGCGAGGCCGCCCGGCTGCGTGGCGAGGGCGTCGAGCTTTGCCTGATCAGTCCGCCGCTGTTTCGCTACTCGGGGCTGGCCACGGGCGTGCTGTCCGGCGCGCTTGAACCGGCGGCGGGCGAGATCGACGTGGCCGGCCTGGCCGAGGCCTTCGGCGTCGCGTTCCATCCGACCGAGGTGACCGCCATCGATCGCGACCGCGGGCGGGTGACCCTGCTGGACGGCGCGACCCTGGCCTATGACGTCCTGTCGCTGAACATCGGAAGCCGGACCGCCGATCCGTCGGACCTCGCGGCCCAGCCCGCCGTCTGGCCGGTGAAGCCGCTGTCGCGCCTGCTGGACCTGCGGGCGCGTCTCGAAGCGGAGATCGCCCGGACCGGCGTCTGCCCGGGCGTCGTCATCGCGGGCGCCGGTCAGGCCGGACTGGAAGCCGCCGCCGCGCTCGCGGGTCTTTGCGAGCGCCGCCGCGTGACGCCGCACATCACGCTGGTCGGGCCCGCGTTCGGCGCATGCAAGGCGTCGGCCGCGGACCGCGCCTTGCGCCGGACCCTCGAGCGGCGTGGCATCGTGTTTGTGGACGGCGCTGTCGCGGGACGCGGACCGGATGTCTGTCGACTGGCCTCGGGCCAGGCGCTGGCCTGTGGCATGCTGGTTCTCGCCACGGGCCTGATCGCGGCCGAACTGGTCGGGCGGCTGGGTCTTGCGACCGATCGGAGCGGTCGCCTGCTGACCCGGGACACCCTGCAGACTACCGGCGATGACCGCGTCTTCGCGACGGGCGACTGTGCGGTCATCGCCTCCGCCCCGCGCCCTTGCGTCGGGGTGTTCGGCGTCAGGGCGACGCCGGTGCTGGTTCACAATCTCGCGGCCATGGCGCGCCAGCGTCGTTTGAAGCGGTTCCGGCCCCAGGCGCGCTGGCTGTCGATCATGGATCTGGGCGACGGGACCGGGCTGGCGCAGCGCGGTCGCTGGTGGTGGCTGGGCGGCGTGTCGCTTCTCCTCAAGCGCAGGATCGACCTGGATTTCATCCGGCGGATGGGCGCCCCGCCCCCTGTCGGTGGTAAATCACCCGGGTAGGGATTCGCGGCGGCCAAAGCGGCCGACGTCGATAGAACCCCTGAAGGGAAAGCTCATGCGCGACGTCACCGGCAAGACAGCCTTCATCACCGGCGGGGCCAGCGGCATTGGCCTGGCCATGGCGCAGGCCTTTGGAGCGGCGGGCATGTCGGTCATGCTGGCCGACATCGAGGAAGCGGCGCTGGCCGAGGCGGTCCGTGGCCTTGAAGAGCGCCAGATCCGCGCCGCCGGCGTGCTCTGCGATGTCGCCCACCGCGCGGCGCTGCAGGCCGCTGCGGAGAAGACGCTCGAGACCTTCGGCAAGGTCCACGTGGTCTGCAACAACGCCGGCGTCGGCGCCGGCGGCCCTGTCGGCGAGGTCGCGGCGGCCGACTGGGACTGGGTGATGGAAGTGAACCTGATGGGCGTGGTCTACGGCATGGAGACCTTCCTGCCGCACCTGCGCGCCCACGGCGAGGGCGGCTACGTCGTCAACACCGCCTCGATGGCCGGTCTGATTTCGCCGCCGGGCATGGAGCCCTACTGCGCCAGCAAGTACGCCGTGGTCGCCCTGTCGGAAGGCTGGGGCGCGCAGCTGGCGCCGGAGAACATCGGCGTGGGCGTCCTCTGCCCTGGCTTCGTGAAGACCAGGATCGACCAGTCGCGCCGCAACCGGCCTGACCGCTTCGGCGGTCCGGACGCCCCGGAAAACCTGGTCGCGTCCGAGTTCGTCCAGGGCGGCATCGACCCGGCTCGCGTCGGCGGCCGGGTGCTCGAAGCGATCCGTAACGACGAGCGCTACATCTTCACCCATCCGGGCATGCGCGCAGCGGTTCAGGACCGCTTCGCCCGCATCATGACCGGCTTCGACCAGGCCGACGCCAGCCCCGCGCTGCAGGGGCTGGAGGAGCCGGTGTTCCCGGTCGGCGGCATGGCCCCGCGCGACTGACCATCCCGCCCTTCCCGACGGGGAAGGGCGGAGGCCAGGTCTCAGTGCCGGGTCAGTTCCGCCCGGCCGACGACCATGTGGTGCACCTCGTCCGGGCCGTCGGCGAAGCGCAGGTGGCGGACGTCGGTGTAGAGCTCGGCCAGCGGGGTCCATTCCGACAGGCCGGTGGCGCCGTGGATCTGGATCGCCTGGTCGATGATCTCGCAGACCTTCTCCGGCACCATGGCCTTGACCATGCTGACCCAGATGCGCGCTTCGCGGTTGCCGAGCACGTCCATGGCCTTGGCGGCCTTCAGCACCATCAGGCGCATGGCCTCGATCTCGATCCGCGCGCGGCTGACCAGTTCCAGGTTCTTGCCCAGCTGGATCAGCGGCTTGCCGAACGCGACGCGGGTGGTCGCCCGCTTGACCATCAGGTCCAGCGCCCGCTCGGCCTTGCCGATCGAGCGCATGCAGTGGTGGATGCGGCCCGGGCCGAGGCGCACCTGGCTGATCTCGAAGCCGCGGCCTTCGCCGAGCAGGATGTTCTCCTTCGGCACCCGGACGTTGTTCAGCTTCAGGTGCATGTGGCCACGCGGGGCGTGATCGTGGCCGAACACGTGCATCGGGCCGATGATCTCCACGCCGGGCGTGTCCATCGGGATCAGGATCTGTGACTGCTGGTACTGCGACGCGGCGTCGGGGCTGGTTTTGACCATGCAGATCATGATCTTGCAGCGCGGATCGCCGGCGCCGGAGATGTAGTATTTCTCACCGTTGATCAGCCATTCGTCGCCGACCAGTTCGGCGCGGGTGGCGATGTTCTTGGCGTCCGACGAGGCGACGCCGGGCTCGGTCATGGCGTAGCAGGAGCGGATATCGCCGTTCAGCAGCGGCTTGAGCCAGCGCTCCTTCTGCTCCGGCGTGCCGACCCGCTCCAGCACTTCCATGTTGCCGGTGTCGGGCGCTGAACAGTTGAGGCTCTCGGACGCCAGCGGGCTCTTGCCCAGCTCCACGGCGATATAGGCGTAGTCGAGATTGGTCAGGCCCCGGCCGATCTCGCTCTCGGGCAGGAAGAAGTTCCACAGGCCCGAGGCCTTGGCCTTGTCCTTGGCGGTCTGCAGCAGTTCCAGCTGGCCGGGCGCCCAGCTCCAGCGGTCGGTGCGGGTCTCACCCAGCCGGAAGAACTCCTCGGTGATCGGCTCGACGTTCTCGGCGATGTGGCGCTTGACCGCCTCCATCAGCGGCTTGGCCGACTCCGACATGGCCAGGTTGTTGAGCTCGGCCTCGGCGTCGGCGGGACGGATATCGACGATCTTGTTCATGGCGGTCTCCCCGGATCGGTCGGGGAAAACCGCGATTGCGGTGCGCCCGACTCTGCGTCAAACAGTTGTTTGACTGTCACCCTGGAAGGGGGGCGCCGTTGGGTCAATGCAAATCTCGCGTTGGCCCGCCTCCGGCCCCTGATCTAGGCTGGCGACCGACCCAGACGCCCGCGCCTCCGAACAAGGACGACGACGCCATGACCGACCAGCTGATCGAGACCTTCGAAGACGGCATCGCCACCCTGACGATGAACCGTCCGCAGGCGCGCAACGCCCTGACCGGCGAGCTGCTGGCCGCCCTGTCCGCCGCGGCGCCCCGGCTGGCGATGGACCCGAAGGTCCGCGTCGTCGTCATCACCGGCGCGGGCGGCGCCTTCTGCGCCGGCGGCGATGTGAAGGGCTTCGTCGCCGACAAGGGTCCGGCGGGCGAGGGGCCGACCTTCGACCAGCGGGTCCACAGCCTGCGCAACGGCATGGACTTCAGCCGCTGGCTGCACGAGATGCCCAAGCCGACGCTGGCGGTCATCCCCGGCGCGGCGGCGGGCGCCGGCCTGTCGATCGCCCTGGCCTGTGATTTCCGCATCGCTTCCGAAGACGCCAAGATGACGACGGCCTTCTCCAAGATCGGCGCCTCGGGCGACTACGGCGGCAGCTACTTTCTGTCCAAGCTGGTCGGTCCGGCCAAGGCGCGGGAGCTCTACTTCACCGCCGACGTGATCAGCGGCGCCGAAGCGGCCCGCCTGGGCGTGGTCAACCGCGCCGTGCCTGCCGCCGAGCTCGCCGCTGAAGCCGCCGCCCTGGCCCGCCGCCTCGCGGACCTGCCGACCGTGGCCATCGGCTACATGAAGAAGAACCTCGCCATCGCCGAACACGGCACGTTGTCCGAGACGATGGACTCCGAGGCGATCCACATGGTCCGCACCATGCAGACCGAGGATCACAAGGCTGCGTCCCTGGCCTTCGTCGAGAAGCGCCCGCCGGTGTTCCGCGGTCGCTAAAGGCCCTCGACGCCCTTCAACAGATCAAACCCGAACGGGGAGCGCCTGCGCCATGGACCTCAAGGACCGCATCATCGTCATCACCGGCGCCGCCAGCGGCATCGGCCGGGCCATGGCCCAGCGCTTTGCCGCCGAAGGACCGAAGCTGGTCGTCTGCGTCGACCGTGACGAGCCGGGCGCGAAGGCGACGGCCGAGAGCATCGGCGGCGTCGCCTTCAAGGTCGACGTCAGCCGCGAGGCCGAGATCCAGGGCCTGATCGAGACGGTCGAGCGTGACCACGGCCCGATCGACCTGTTCTGCTCCAACGCCGGTATCGGCGTCGGCGGCGGGGCCGAGGCGCCGAATGAGGACTGGCAGCGCATCTGGGACATCAACGTCATGGCCCATGTCTGGGCCGCCCGGCATCTGGTGCCGCTGATGGCCGCGCGTGGCGGCGGCTACCTGCTCAACACCGCCTCCGCCGCCGGTCTGCTGACCCAGATCGGCTCGGCCCCCTATGCGGTGACCAAGCACGCCGCCGTCGGCCTCGCCGAATGGCTGGCCATCACCCACGGCGACCAGGGCATCAAGGTCTCGGTCCTCTGCCCGCAGGCCGTGCGCACGGCGATGACCGCCGGAAACCCCGACGGCGTGGCCAGCGTCGACGGCATGATGGAGCCAGAGCCGCTGGCCGAGATGGTCGTCCAGTCGATCGCGAAGGAAGAGTTCCTCATCCTGCCGCACCCCCAGGTGCTGGACTACATGCGCAACAAGACCGCCGACTACGGCCGCTGGATCGGCGGCATGCGCAAGCTGAACCGCCGCTACGAAGGCTGACCGGCGGCTTGAAACGTCAAATACGGACGTAGGGCGGTCGCGGCAGCCGCCTGGCGGCTTGCACTTCATCGTCCGGGAGCGCGAAAGTCGTTCACATCCTGAGGTTTTCCGGACCGCTGAATGCGCCTCGACAAAGCCGCCGCCATCCTGCGCCTCTCCCGCCGCCTCGCGAGCTCCGCCGAGGGGTTGTCGATCGACGAGATCGCCGCGGAGTTCGAGGTCGACCGGCGCACGGCCGAGCGGATGCGTGACGCTGTCCGCGACCTGTTTCCGCAGATGGAAGAGGTCCGCGACGGGCGGACCAAGCGGTTCCTGATCCGCGGCGGGCTGGACGCCTTCTTCGAGGTCCCGACGGTCGAGGAACTGGCCGATCTGGCGCTGGCGGCGGAGGGCGCGCAGAACGACGGCCTGACCGCCCGGGCCGACAGCCTGCGCAGTCTGGCCGGCAAGGTCGAGGCGCGGATCAAGCCGGGGCTGCGCGTGCGCTACGCCGCCGATGTCGAGGCTCTGGCGCTGGCCGAGCGCATCGCGCTGAGCCCCGGGCCGCGGCCGGCCTGTGATCCGGCGATCCTGCGAACCCTGCGGGCGGCGCTTCTGGCGATGAAGCAGGTGCGGTTCTCCTACCGCCCGTCCGGCGGCGGCGCGCCCGCGACGCGCACGGTCGATCCCTGCGGCCTGCTGTTCGGCTCGGTCTACTATCTCGTGGCCCGCCGCATTGGAACGCCGCAGCCGGTGCTCTGGCGGCTGGACCGGATGGAGGCTGTCGAAGTGCTCGATGACGTCAGCGATGTGCCGGAGGGTTTCGACCTCACCGCCTTCGCCGACCGCTCGTTCGGCGTGTTCCAGGAACCGGTCGAGGACATCGTCCTGCGCGTCGCGCCGGCCGCCGCCGAACGGGCCGCCAGCTACCGCTTCCACCCCAGCCAGACGCTGGAGCCGGAGGCGGACGGCGGCCTGATCGTGCGCCTCCGCGCCGGCGGCCTGCTGGAACTGTGCTGGCACCTGTTCACCTGGCGCGGCGAGATCGAGATCCTCGGCCCGGAAACGCTGAAGGTGATGATGGCGGACGAACTGGCGCGCTTCCGCGGCTGATTGCTCGGGAATGTGCGACCAATCCTGACGTTCCGACGGGTCAGAACGATGGGGATCGGAGACCGCCATGACCCCAGCCATCCTGTTCATCGCCCTCGGCTTACTGGCGATCCTGTTCGGACCACCCCTGCTGGGGCTGGCCCTGCTGGTCTTGAGGTCGGCGGCGGGCGCGGCGGTCCTGGTCTTCCGGCTCGCGCAGATCCTCCTGACCGGCGCGGGCTATGTCGCGGCGCTCCTGATGTGGGGCGTCTGGCTGTGCGTCGACCGTCGCGGCGCGCTGGCGGCCTATCGCGACTGTCCGAAGCCGGACCTCCAGGCCGGGCACCCCTAGCGCGCAGGGGCAGGGCGACCAATCCTGACGTGTGGGCGTCCTAGTCTACCCTCGACGGCGCCGTGGGGGCGTCAGCGAGGGTGGCATGACACAAGGTGGGACCCGCAGGGTCAGGCCCGGAAGGGCGCGTGGGACCGGATCCGGCAAAGGGGAGGGCGGCGCATGAGCCCGCTGGCCTTTGCCATCCTGGCCGGGATCGGCCTGCTGCTGATCGGCGGCCTGGTCTGGCTGCTTGTCTTCAGACCGGAGCGCACCTGTGACGGCTGCGGCATGCCGGAGAGCTTCTGCCAATGCCCGGATTGATCGCCCTGATCGCCTGTGGACTGGGCGGGCTGCTGGCGGGCCTCATCGTCGGCTATCTGCTGGGCTGGAGCGTCGGTCACGGCGACGGTTTTGAGGAGGCCGAGCGGCTGCATACGGACTGACGCGCAGGACAGACCCTCGATCAGCCCCGGGGCGGTCTAGTCGAAGCCGACGAACACCGCGGCCTCATCGACCGACTTGCGTTCGGACACCACGGCGTTGGCCGGGAAGGTCTCGTCCGGCCAGCCCAGCGCGATGCTCTTCATGATCACCTGGTCCTCGGCGATCCCGGCGTGCTCACGCACCACGGGGGACTGCATGATGCCCTGGCTGTTGATCACCGCGCCCAGGCCGCGGGACCAGGCGGCATTGACGAGGGCCGTCGCCACGGCGCCGCAATCGAACGGCGTGTCGTCGCTGCCGTCCAGCACGCGGTCATAGGTCACGATCACGCAGACCGGCGCGTCGAACTGGCGAAAGCCCCGCAGCACCCAGTCCTGGCGCATCTCCGCATCGTCGCGGGCGATGCCCATGGCGGAGAACAGCTGCTTGGCGACGCCGACCTGTCGGTCACGGTGCTGGCCGGCGAAGGCCTGACCGGTGCGGAACTCGCGCGACTGCGGAACGCCGGCCAGCGTGCGTTCGGTGTTGCCGGCGCGGATCCGGTTCAGCGGCTCGCCGGTGACGACGTAGAAGTTCCACGGCTGGGTGTTCATCGACGACGGTGCGCGCATCGCCAGGGCGAGGATCTCCTCGATCAGCGCCCTGGGAACGGGATCGGGCTTGTAGCCCCGGATGCTGCGGCGGCCGCGGATGACGTCGTCGAACTGCATGTGTGACCCCGGATTGGTGCAATCGAATGCGGCTGTCTGGCGCCTGTGACGCGCCGTCAGTCCAGCGGAAAATGACCCGGCGGCAAGACCGACCCCCGGGTCGCGACCTCAGCCCGCCGGGGCGGCGTGGGGCTCCGGCGCTGGGCTGTCCCGCGCCTCCTCCCGGGTCCCGAACCAGGCGAAGGCGATGAACACCGCCTGCAGCGGGATGCGCATCCACAGATACCAGGGCGAATTGGCGTAGCTCGGCACGTTGGTCGCGACGGTCCAGCCATAGATGTTGAACGGCAGGATCAGGACCAGCCAGGCGATGATCGCCCAGCCGGTGATCCGCGCCCAGCGCGTCCAGATCAGGACCGCGAACGCCAGTTCCAGCACGCCGCTGGCGTAGCTGGACTCAAGCCGCAGCGGAAAGAACGGCGGGATCAGGTCGACCACCGACTGGGGCTGCAGGATGTGGCCGTAGAGGCCGAAGAACCCGAACAGCAGCGTCAGATACAGCTTGAAGACGTTGGCCCACCGGAACCGCACGGAGCGCCGGATCAGGCTCACCAGCGCCACCAGCAACACGGGGCCCAGGACGACCGCGGCCGGCGTCAGCAGTTCAGTCATGTCGTTCCCCCCAAGGCTGAGGCGACCCTACACCGCGCCGGGCGCCGAGTTGAACTTGAACCTTCCGCCCGTCGGCAGGGAAGGCGTCACGCCCTGGCCTGCCTCGAAGGCTGGCGTTCGCCCCGCTCCCGCGCTAGCAGACCGCCCCATGATCCGCCTCGACAACATCTCCAAGCAGAACGGCCACCAGATCCTGTTCATCGAAGCCTCAATGGGGGTCCAGAAGGGCGAAAAGGTCGGGCTGGTCGGCCCCAACGGCGCCGGCAAGACCACCCTGTTCCGGATGATCACCGGCCAGGAGCAGCCCGACGACGGGCTGGTGGTGATCGATCCGGGCATGACGATCGGCTACTTCAGCCAGGACGTCGGCGAGATGTCCGGTCAGAGCGCGGTCGCAGCGGTGATGGACGGCGTCGGCCCCGTCAGCGCGCTGGCCGCCGAGATGTCGGCGCTCGAAGCGGCCATGGTCGATCCCGACCAGGCCGACCAGCTGGACGCCGTCATGGAGCGGTACGGCGAGGTGCTGGAGCGCTTCCAGGAACTGGACGGCTATGCGCTGGAAGCCCGGGCGCGCGAGGTGCTGGCCGGCCTGAGCTTCAGCCAGGAGCGCATGGACGGCGATGTGGGGCTGCTGTCCGGCGGCTGGAAGATGCGCGTGGCGCTCGCCCGCATCCTGCTGATGCGGCCCGATGGCATGCTGCTGGACGAGCCCAGCAACCACCTGGACCTGGAAAGCCTGATCTGGCTCGAGGCGTTCCTGAAGAACTACGACGGCGCGCTGCTGATGACCTCGCACGACCGCGCCTTCATGAACCGCATCATCGGCAAGGTGGTCGAGATCGATGCCGGCTCGCTGATCACCTATTCGGGCGATCTCGACTTCTACGACCAGCAGCGCGCGCTCAGCGAACAGCAGCGCCAGGCGCAGTACGAGCGCCAGCAGGCGATGCTGGCCAAGGAAATCAAGTTCATCGAGAAGTTCAAGGCGCGCGCCTCGCACGCCGCCCAGGTCCAGAGCCGGGTGAAGAAGCTCGACAAGATCGACCGCGTCGAGGCGCCGCGTCGTCGCCAGTCGGTCCAGTTCGAGTTCCGGAGCCCGCCGCGGTCGGGTGACGACGTGATCAACCTGCGGGGCGTCCACAAGGGTTACGGCGACCAGCCGATCTACGAGGACTTCGATTTCCTCGTCCGCCGCAAGGAACGCTGGTGTGTCCTCGGCGCCAACGGCGCGGGCAAGTCGACGCTGCTGAAGCTGGTCGCGGGCGCCATCACGCCCGACCAGGGCGTGGTCAACATCGGCGCCAGCGTGCGGATGGGCTACTTCGCCCAGCACTCGATGGATCTGCTGGACGGCGAAGAAACGATCTTCGAATCTCTGGAAAGCTCCTTCCCGCGGGCGGGGCAGGGCGCGCTGCGCACCCTCGCGGGCTGCTTCGGCTTCTCCGGAGACGATGTCGAAAAGCCCTGCCGCGTCCTGTCCGGCGGCGAGAAGGCGCGACTGGTCATGGCCGGCATGCTGTTCGATCCGCCGAACCTCCTGGTGCTCGACGAGCCGACCAACCACCTCGACATGGCGACCAAGGAGATGCTGGTCGCGGCCCTCGCGGACTTCGAGGGCACGATGCTCTTTGTCTCGCACGACCGCCATTTCCTGGGGGCCCTGTCGAACCGTGTGCTGGAACTGACCCCCGACGGCGCCCATCAGTACGGCGGCGGCTACACCGAGTATGTCGCCCGCACCGGCCAGGAAGCGCCGGGCCTGCATCCGGGCGGCTAGAGCCCCCGGGCAGGCGCCCTCCCGAAGGGATGCGGTCTTGACGACCGGCCGGACATCCGGAAGTCAGGACGCCCGTCTCGTCGTCACCGCACCGATCCCGGCCGTTGCGGCGCGTCTCTTTTCAGCAGCAGGTTTGTGATCGTGACCCAGCCCGACAGCCGCCACCTCGTCGACCCGCAGCTCCTGCCGATGCTGGAGGCGTTCCCGACCGTAGCGATCACGGCCGGGATGCTGCCGGCGATGCGCGCCCGGCCGCCATGGTTTCCGGTCAGTCCTGACGACATCGCCCGCACCGACCTGACGGTCCGCAAGGTTCCCGGTCCCGACGGCGCGCCGGAAGTCGAGGTCTGGATCTACCGGCCGCGCGACGCCGTCGGTCCGCTGCCCTGCATCTTCCATATCCACGGCGGCGGCTATGTCGCCGGCGACGCGGCCCAGAACGAGGGCGGGCATCGCCCGCTGGCCGCCAGCCTCGGCTGCTGCATCGTCTCGGTGAACTACCGCCTGGCGCCGGAGACGCCCCATCCTGGCCCGGTCGAGGACTGCTACGCGGCGCTGGCCTGGCTGTTCGCCAACGCCGCCGATTTGCAGATCGATCCCGCACGGGTGGGGGTCATGGGCGAGAGCGCCGGCGGCGGCCTCGCCGCGGCGCTGGCGCTGCTGGTGCGGGATCGCGGCCAGTACCGCCTGACCTTCCAGCATCTGATCTATCCGATGCTGGACGACCGGACCTGCGTGGCCGCCGATCCGCATCCGTTCGTCGGCGAGTACATCTGGACCGCCCACAACAACCATTTCGGCTGGTCGAGCCTGCTGGGCCACGCCCCGGGGATCGAGGGGGTCTCGCCGTACGCGGCGCCCGCCCGGGCGGAAGACCTGTCCGGCCTGCCGCCGACCTTCATCTCGACCGGCTCTCTCGATCTGTTCCTCGAGGAGGACCTGGAATACGCCCGCCGCCTGCTGCGCGCCGGCGTGCCGGTGGAGCTGCATGTCTATCCGGGCGGCTTCCACGCCTTCAACGTCGCGCCTGGCGTCACGATCGCCGCCATGGCCCGCCGCGACAGCACCGACGCCCTCGCCAGGGCGCTGGCCTAGCTGCGGCGTGAAATCGGTCGGGCTGGGGGGGAGTCTAACGGCAATCCGTCTCCGGTCGGGCGCAATTCCCGATCCAGACCGGGCCTTGGCCCATGACCGTTCGCCACTCAGCGAGGGCGACCGGCGGGCGATTTCGGCGAGGCGCGCCAGGGTCGCCTCGTCAGCACCCTCGAAAGCCGGATTGCGGAATCCCGTCCGAATAGACCAGACTTGAGGCGAGGTCGCTGTCGCGCCTTGCGGAGGCGTGGATGGATTTCGCCGACATTGACCCTGCACGGGTCCAACGCCTGGATGAGGCCGCGCTGCAAGGCATGACGCTCGCGGTGTGGGCCGACCTGCAGCCGGATCGGATCGCGGTCTACGACCCCGACGGAACGGCGCACAGCTTCAGCAAAACCAACGCCAGGGCCAACCGGCTGGTGCGGCTGTTCCGGGACCCGGGCCTGGTCCCGGGCGACGCCGTGGCCCTCGTCTGCTCCAATCGGGTTGAATTCGTCGAGGTGCTGGCGGCCACCCTGCGCTGCGGCCTTCGGCTGACGCCGGTGAACTGGCACCTGTCGGCGGACGAGATCGCCTACATCATCCGCGATTGCGAGGCGAAGGCCCTGATCGGCGAGGCGCGTGTGGCGACCCTTACCGAAGCTGCTGCGGCCTGTCCGGGCCCACTGCTGAAGCTGGCGATCGGCGGGCAGATCGAGGGGTTCGAACCCTACGAGTCGGCCATCGCCCCGTTCGACGGAACCGACATCCCCGATCCCGTGCTCGGCAACGGCATGATGTACACCTCCGGCACCACCGGCCGGCCCAAGGGGGTGCACCGGCCCGTGCCGGCCGTGACGCCCTACGCCACCTATCTGATGCGCGGCTATGACCCGGCGACCTCGGTGCAGATGTGCGCCGGCCCCGCCTATCACGCCGCGCCGCTGGCCTTCGATGTACGGGCGGCCATGGCCGGCGGGGTCCCGCTGGTGTTCATCGACCGGTGGGACAGCGAAGGCGTGCTGCGGACCATCAGTGAACGGAAGGTCACCCACTTCCATCTCGTCCCGATCATGTTCCAGCGGCTGCTGGCCCTGCCGGACGCGGTGAAGGCGAAGTACCCGGTCGACCATGTGACCTTCATCATCCACGGCGCCGCGCCCTGCCCACCGGAGGTCAAGCGGGCGATGATCGACTGGTTCGGCCCGGTGCTGACCGAATACTACGCCGGCTCCGAGGGCGGGGCCGGGTTCCTGATCGACTCTCACGAGTGGCTGAGCAAGCCGGGCAGCGTGGGCAAGCGGCCCGCCCTGTTGCAGGTCCGGATCCTCGACGAGGCGGGCAATGATCTGCCCAACGGCCAGGCCGGCGGCATCTACCAGCAGATGCCGCCCGGCGGCGGGTTCACCTACTACAAGGACGAGACCAAGACCCGGGCGTCGCGGGTCGACGACTTCTTCACCATGGGCGACGTCGGCTATTTCGACGAGGACGACTACCTGTTCCTCACCGGCCGCAACGCCGAGACGATCATCTCCGGCGGCGTGAACATCTATCCGCAGGAGATCGACAACGAACTGGTCAAGCACGCCGCCGTGGCGGACTCGGCGACCATTGGCGCGCCGCACGACGAGTGGGGCGAGCAGGTCAAGGCGGTCATCCTGCTGAACCCGGGCCATGAGCCCAGCCCGGCGCTGGCCGAGGAAATCCTGGCCTTCGCGAGGGCGAATCTGGCCAGCTTCAAGGTGCCCAAAAGCCTCGACTTCGTGACCGAACTGCCAAGGTCCGAAGCCGGCAAGATTCAACGCAACAAGGTGCGCGCGCCCTATTGGGAAGGCCGCGCCCGACAGATTTGATCGGCGTCAACGCCGCCCGACGACCCACGACGAACAACACGACCCACAAGAACAAGACGACCACCAGGAGGAACGACATGGCCGATTTTGGCGGCGCCGACACGGAGGCCTTCCGCGCAGACGTGAAGGCCTGGCTCGGGGCCAACTTCCCGCCGTCTCTCGCCGGCGTGGACGTGGCCATGGCCAACGCCTACGGCCCGGTCGAGGGCGACGCCCTGCTGTGGAAACAGCGCATGGGCGAGAAGGGCTGGGGCACGCCGACCTGGCCCAAGGCGTACGGCGGCGGCGGCCTGTCGTCGGCCGAGGCCCGCGTGCTGCAGCAGGAGATGAACCGCATCGGCGCCCGCAACCCGATCGGCGGCATGGGCATCATGATGTTCGGCCCGACCCTGCTGGAATACGGAAGCGAGGAGCAGAAGCAGCGGCACATCCCGTCCATCTGCAAGGGCGAGATCCGCTGGTGCCAGGGCTATTCCGAGCCGGGCGCGGGCTCCGACCTGGCGGCGCTTCAGACGCGCTGCGAGGACAAGGGCGACCACTTCCTGGTCAACGGCCAGAAGGTCTGGACGTCCGGCGCCCAGTACGCCGACTGGTGCTTCTGCCTGGTGCGGACCGATTTCACCACCAAGCACGAGGGCATCAGCTTCATCCTTTTCGACATGAAGACACCGGGCGTCGAGGTGCGGCCGATCAAGCTGATCAGCGGCAATTCGCCCTTCTGCGAGACCTTCCTGACCGACGTGAAGGTGCCCAAGGAGAACCTGGTCGGCGAGCTGAACAAGGGTTGGACCATTGGAAAGCGGCTGCTCATCCACGAGCGCAACAGCCTCTCGGGCGGCGGAGGATCGGCCGGTCGGTTCGCGGCCGGAACACCGCTGGACAAGCTGGCCAGGGACTACATCGGCGTGGACGAAACCGGCCGGATCGCCGATCCGGACCTGCGCGCGCGGCTGATCCGGCACCAGATGGAGGCGAAGGCCTTCATGCTGACTCTGATGCGCGCCCAGGCGGAGAGCAAGGGTGGCGGCGGACCGTCGGCGGCCACCTCGATCATGAAGAACGTCGGTTCCAAGGTTGGCCAGGAACGCGCTGAACTGGCCATCGAGATCATGGGCTCCCAGGGCCTCGGCTGGGAGGGCGAAGGCTTCACCGACAAGGAGCTGGAGCAGACCCGTAACTGGCTGGGCGGCAAGGCGACCACGATCTACGGCGGCTCCGCCGAGATCCAGAACAACATCATCGCCAAGCGTATCCTTGGCCTTCTTGATCACCAGTAGGGGGCGCGCGACATGGCCGTTCTGACCGAAGAACAATCGATGCTGCGCGACGCCGCCAGGGCCTGGGTGCAGGAAAAGGCTCCGGTGGCGGCGCTGCGCAAGGCGCGCGACAGCGGCAGCCTGCTGGGCTACGCGCCAGAGGCTTTCGCCGAAATGGCCGGGATGGGCTGGGCCGGCGTGGTTGTCCCCGAAGCCCATGGCGGGTCGGAGTTCGGCTACCTGAGTCTCGGGCTGGTGCTCGAGGAGCTGGGCCGGACCCTGGCGGCGTCCCCGCTGGGCGTGTCGTCTATGGCCGTGACCAGCGCCCTGGTCCGCGCCGGGACCGAAGTCCAGAAGGCCGCCTGGCTGCCGAAGATCGCCTCGGGCGAGACGGTGGCCGCCCTGGCCGTGGACGAAGGCCCGCGCCATGACCCCGTCCGCACGGCCCTGAAGGCCGAGGCCGTCGGGGGCGGCTATCGCCTGTCCGGGACCAAGACCTTTGTCGCCGAAGGCATGGCCGCGTCCCTCTACCTCGTGTCGGCCCGCACCGCGGGCGCGCCCGGCGATGAAGCGGGGATCACCCTGTTCCTCGTACCCGCTGACGCCGAGGGCCTGACCAGGAGCGCCCGTCATACGGCAGACAGCCGCGACCATGCGGCCCTGACCCTGGACGGCATCCAGCTCGGCGCCGACGCGGTGCTGGGCGAGGTCGGTGGCGGTTACGCCCTGCTGGAGCGCACGCTTGATGTCGCCCGCATCGCGGTGTCGGCGGAAATGCTCGGCATGTCGGCCCAGGCCTTCGACACCACGCTCGAGTACCTCAAGACCCGGGTGCAGTTCGGCCAGACTATCGGCAGCTTCCAGGCGCTGCAGCACCGGGCGGCGAAGATGTTCAGCGAACTGGAGCTGGCCCGGTCCTGCGTCGAGGCGGCCCTCTCGGCCATCGACCAGGACGCCGATGACCTGCCGCAGCAGGCCGCCCTTGCCAAGGCTGTGGCCGGCGACACCCTGAACCTGATCTCGCGCGAGATGGTCCAGATGCACGGCGGCATCGGCATGACCGACGCCCATGACGCCGGCCTCTATCTCAAGCGCGCGCGGGCCGTGGAGGCCCTGTTCGGAACCGCCGCCTGGCACCGCGACCGCTGGGGCAGGATGCAGGGGTATTGACCAGCGAGACGGATGATCCCGTTGCAGCGGCTCTAGAGCCCGAAGCTCCCGCGGCCGTGTCGGAGGACATGGCCGTGCGGGAGGCCGCGTTCCAGACGTTCATCTGGGACAATCTGCGGCGCAACTACATCGGCAACTTCGTGCACGGCATGCTCGGCATGACGGGCTTTCGGCTGATCAACGCGCCGACCTTCATGCCGGCCTACCTGCACCTGATCTCGGGCTCGAACACCATCGTCGGTCTGGGCCTGGCGCTGCAGCAGGTCGGCTCGATCGTCTCGCCGCTGGTGGCCGGGGCGAAGATGGAGCACCGGCTGAAGATCATGCCGGCGGCCATCGTCCTGGGCAGCCTGGGGCGACTGGCGATCCTTGGCATGGCCCTGTCCGGCTGGTTCCTGAAGGACCGGGCGCAGGTCGTCACCCTGCTGATGTTCCTGTTCCTGTTCGGGGTGTTCATGGGCGCCCAGCGGGTGGCCTTCACCCTGCTGATGTCCAAGGTCATTCCGGTCAGTCTGCGAGGTCGCCTGCAGGCCTGGCGCAACGCCATAGGGGGGCTGATCGCCGCTGTCCTGGCCTATGTCTCGGGCAAATACCTGATCGAGGCCAATGTCCTGGGCAACGGCTATTCGACCACCTTTATCCTGGCCTTCTTCCTGACCAGCGCCGGGCTGTGGTTCCTGCAATACCAGATCCGCGAACCGGTCCCGCCGACGATCCGCGAGCCCGCCCGCATGCGGGATCGCATGCGCGATATTCCAGGGCTGATCGCCGCCGACCCTGCCTATCGCTGGTTCCTGGTGGTCCAGATGCTGGCCACCTCAGCCCGGATCGCGACGCCGTTCTACATCCTGCATGTGGGCGCCACGATGCACCTGGACGGGGCCACGCTGGGCCTTCTGTCCCTGGCCTTCCTCGGCGCGGACACCGTGTCCAACATCGCCTGGGGCTACCTCGGCGACCGGTCCGGCTTTCGGATCGTACTCCTGCTGGCGATGATCGGCTGGATCGCCGCGACCGTGCTGCTGATGACCCAGGGCGCGCCGATGGCGATCTTCTTCGCCTTCTTCATCCTGGGCGCCGCACAGGCGGGCTACGGCATGGCCTCGCAGACCATGATCCTGGAGTTCGGCCACAGGGACGACCTGCCGATGCGGATCGGCATCTCGGCGACCGCTGAAGGGGTCACCGCCACCCTCGGCCCGCTGATCGGCGGGACGGTGGCGGACCTGCTCGGCTACAATGTCGTCTTCGGGGCCTCTCTGGGCCTGCTCACGGCGGCCCTGCTGACCCTTGTCGTCGCCGTGCGCGATCCGCGCCGGAAGCGGGCCTGAGCCGGGCCGGCGATGGTCTCGCGGGCGCGTCCAAACGAGGGCGCGTCAGCCGGCCGAACCACGGCTGTGTCCCCGGGGGGTCTGGACACCCCTGCATGGCGCCGGGTCGCCCCGCCTGTCTGGCGGTGGGGTCGGTCGGGGGTTGACCGGTCTCCCGCAGGTGACCGGCGGCGCAGTTCGGTTTGCCGCCCCGACGCAACGGAATGACCGTCCACGCGTTCGTCTGGCCATGCCACGAGCCTACACCTTGGTCGCACTCCCGAAATCCAGTCGCGTCGGCGTTGCGCCGACCCGACGGCTTCAGGCCTGAAGTGGCGACGCAACACCTCCCGGGAGGCAAGCGCAGCAGGACAACGCCACCGTCGATCGCGTGGGGAGCAGGTCGCTGACCCCTCCGAAGACACTCCTTTCCGCCGTCGACGCCCAATCGCCTGTGACGCCATCACATCCGTCTCCGCCGCCGGTCGCGCGGCGAATCCGCAACCTCTGGATCGGTCTGGCCCTGTTCGCGTCAGCGGCCCTGACGGTGGGAATCGTCTGGCGGGTCACCCGGCCGCCGACGGTCGACGTTCTTGTCGTCAGGTTCTCGACCGTGGAGCGCGTGTTGGCCGTTGTCGGCCGCGCGCGACCAGCCGACCTGCTGGATGTCCGCTCGCCGAATCCGGGCCAGGTCATCCGCCTGCTGCATGACGATGGAGATCGCGTCGCCCGGGGCGAGCCTCTGGCCATCATAAAGGCCACGGTCGAAGAGGCGCAGACGGCGGTCGGCGAAGCGCAGGTCCGGGCGGCCCGCGCTGAACGTCAGCGCGCGCAACTGGTGTTCAATCGCACCCGTATCCTGATGGAAAAGGGCTTCGCGACCCGGGCGGCGCTCGACGAAGCGCGCGCCACGCTGCAGTCGGCCGAAGCGAACCTCGACGCCGCGACCGCGACGATGGCGGCCGCAGCCGAACTGGCCGGACAATTCACGGTCCGCGCGCCCATGGCGGGCCTTGTGCTTCTGCGTCCGATCGACAACGGCCAGGTCGTCCTGCCGACGACGACCCTGTTCGTGCTTGGCTCTCTCCAGGGGACGGAGATCCAGGTCCAGGTCGACGAAAGTTACGCCGACGCCTTGCGTCCCGGCCTGTCGGCCAGGGCCGTTCCGACAGGATCCGATGCGCCGTTTGCGGCGCGGGTCACCGAAGTGTCGCCGCAGGTCGACAGCGCGACCGGCGGCCGCCTGATCAAGCTGGTCGCCATGGATGGTCCGGCGCTCGCGCCCGGCCGCTCGATCGATGTCAGCATTGTCGTGGACCGCCGCGCGAACCGCCTGGTCATTCCCAGAACGGCGGTGATCGACGCCTCAACCGCCCCGAAGGTCTATGTGGTCGACGCGGACGATATCGCCCGCCTTCGCGGCGTCACCATTCTGCGCTGGCCATCGCTCAACGCCATTGTGGAAAGCGGGCTGTCGCCGGGCGACCGGATCATCGTGAGTCCGGGCAAGCTCCGGCCTGGCGATCACGTACGGCCGCTGACGGGCGCCGCCAAGAAAACCGGCGGGTGACGGCTTGTTCGCCTTCACGGTTGCGCGCCGCTATCTCCTGTCCAATCCCCTTCAGACAGCCCTGCTGGTCTCCGGTGTCGCGCTGGGCGTGACGATCTTCGTGTTCATCACGGCGCTCATCCAGGGGCTCGCGATCCTCCTGACCGCCCAGGTTACGGCGAACAGCGCCCATGTGACGCTCGAACCGGCCACGCGGGTCGCCCGGGTGCTGGGCGGGCCGGGTGTCGACACCGAGGCCGTCGCGCTTGTCTCGACCTTCCAGCGGCGACAGATCCGCGAATGGTCCTCGACGGTGGCGCTTGCGAAGCAGCAACCGTCCGTCTCGACCGTCAGTCCGCAGATCATGGGAAACGCCTTCCTGTCGAAGGGCGAATCCGCCGCCCCGGTTTCGGTCACGGGTGTCGAACCGCAGGAACTCGACGCGATCACGCCGATCAGCACCATGCTGGTCGGGGGCGACGCCAATCTCGAAGCGGGCGGGATCCTGATCGGCGATCGTCTGGCCGGCGACCTGGGCCTGTCCCCGGGACAGCCGGTGCTGCTGCGGACCGATCGCGGGGTCGAGCGACTGCTCACGGTCCAGGGGGTCTTCAGCACTGGAGTGCAGGCCGTCGATGAGCGGATCGCCTACCTGTCGCTATCTCTCGCGCGCCCCCTGTTCCTGCTGCCGGAGGGGGTCACAGACATCGAGATCAAGCTCGTCGATCCGCAACAGGCGCGCCCCGTGGCGGCCTTTCTGCAAGGGGCGACCGGTCTGAGGGCGACGCCCTGGCAGGACAAGAATCTGAGCCTGAACGACGCGCTGACGGCGCAGGCCCAGACCGGCTCGTTGATCCAGGGGTTTTCCCTCGTCTCGATCATCATCGGCATCGCCAGCGCGCTGGTGCTGTCCACCTATCGACGGCGAAGCGAGATCGGCATCATGCGGGCCTTCGGCGTCTCCGGGGGCTTTGTCTCCACCGTCTTCATCCTCCAGGGTCTTATGATCGGTCTGATCGGCGGGCTCGCCGGCTGCGGCGTCGGCTACGGCGTCTGTCGGCTGCTGGCGGGTCTGACCCGACCTGACGGAACGCCGATGCTTCCGATCGCGCCGGAGCAGGGCGGTTATCTGGCCGCGATGATCCTGACGACGCTCGGCGCGGTGCTGGCCTCGGTCGCCCCGGCAAGATCGGCGGCGCGCCTCGATCCGCTCGAGGCCATTCAGCAATGACGCTGCTTCTCGCGGCGTGCGGCATCGGCATGACCTTTCGCAATGGCGATGAACAGACGTCAGTGCTCCGGGATGTCGACCTTCAACTTGGCACGGGGGAACTGACCGCCCTGCTGGGCGCCTCCGGCTCCGGCAAGTCGACCCTGCTCTCGATCATGGGGCTGTTGCTGCGGCCGACCGCGGGGACGCTTGAAATCGCCGGTGAGCGCGTCGAGGCCCTGTCGGATGCGCGACGCACACTGTTTCGCAGCCGTCGTCTCGGCTTTGTCTTCCAGTCTCATCACCTGTTGCCCGACTTCACGGCCACCGAAAACGTCGCCTTCCCGGCGGCTGCGCCGGCCGGGGGCGTGTCGGACACCATGCGCCGTCGGGCGCGGGACCTGCTGGCGCGCGTCGGCCTGGAGGACCGCATGGATTTTCGGGCGACCCGCCTGTCCGGCGGCCAGAAACAGAGGGTTGCGATCGCGCGCGCGCTGATGAACCGGCCTGACCTAATTCTGGCCGATGAGCCGACCGGCGCGCTTGACCGGGAGTCTGCCGATCAGGTGCTGGACCTGATGAAGGAGGTGAACCGCGAAGACGGAGCCACCTTCCTGATCTGCACCCACGACGAGCATGTCGCTGCGCGTTGCACCCGACGGGTCACTCTGCAGGACGGGAGGATCGTCGGGCAATAGGCGCACAGGCCGCTGTTGGCGGGAAGCGAGGTGGGCTGATTTCGTCATCCTCACGGCATGCCGGGCGATCTGCGGCGAGCGCCCGATTGTGCGGGGTCCCAGGACAGACTTGTCGCCAGGATCGTGCATCCTCGACCGAGGTCGGCGGTTCGGGTCCTCCGGGAACAGTCCGGTGGATTTCTGGTCGCGACTGTCAGGGGACCAAAGGTTCGATTCAGGTGTCTGGCTGAAGGGGGCAGGCCGGCGCCAAACTGTTTCAAGGTTCAGGTCTGAAGGGACTTGGTGAGCGGGCGCTGGATGGGCACGCCTTCAAGTGTCATCGGCTCTCACGGCCCCGACCGCTTCGGCGGATGAGAGCGCAGCCGTTGGAACCAGAGCGAGTCAGCTCCCTCGAGCAGCAATCTTCATCGATCGGGCTGACAGGAGGTACAGCAGCGCCGGGATCGGGGAGAAGCTCAGCAAGACAAGCAGAGAGACCCTCAGCCGTTCGGCATCCAGGCCGCCAAGGGTATCGCTGAGCATCCCAACAGCGAGAGGGCCAAGTCCGGCGCCAAGGAAAGAGGCGCAGAACAGCGCGGTCGCCGATGCGAGCGAACGCAGTCTTGCCGGCGCCAATTCCTGTATCAGGGCGAACACCGGTCCGTAGGCCACGGTCGAAGCGGCGCTCATCAGACCGATGCTGATGTAGGCAGCCTGTGAATTGCTCGCCATCAAGGCCATCGCGCCAAGCGGGGCCGCCACGAGGTAGGACAGGCTCGCCATCCACATCGTCCAGCGCGGCGTCCTTTTGACGAGGTGAAAGGTCAGCCAGCCGCCGACCAGCATGCCCGTCGCAGAACCCAGTCCGTAGGCGAGGCCAAAGGCTGCCCCGACTTCTCGCGGTGACGCTTCGAAGGTGCGGATGAAGTGGGAAGGCAACCACTGGGTGAGGCCGCTGATGATGAAGGCACCGACGGCAAAGCCGCAGAGGAGCCAGCGGTAGGCCGGAATTCCGAACAGTTCGCCGAGGTCGGACTTCAGCGAGTGCGATGAAGCCGCCGCGGGGCGGGGGCGGCGTGATTCGTCCAGCAGCAGCCATGCGCCCGCGGCGAGCAGGGCGCCGGGAGCCCCCAGGATGACAAAGGTCCACCGCCAGCCCACCTCCGACGCCAGGAAGCCGCCGATGGCCAATCCCAGGAACGCCCCAACGGGCGCGCCGGCGCTATGGATGGCCATCGCGGCCGCTCGCCGTCCAAGGGGAAACCGCTCGGCCAGGATCGAATGTGCAGCGGGTGTGGCGCCGGCCTCGCCCACGGCCACGCCGATGCGCGCGAAGGCCAATTGCAGAAACGACTGGGCGAATCCGGTCAGGACCGTGACTGCGCTCCACGCCAGCAGGGACAGGGACACGACGAGACCGCGATTGCCCTTGTCAGCCAGGCGGGCGATCGGGATGCCGCATACGGCGTAGAAGACCGAAAACAGCAGCCCGGCAAGCGCGCCGATCTGGGAGTCCGACAGATCGAGTTCTGCTGCGATCGACGGCGCTGTGATCGAGAAAATCGTTCGATCCATCACGCTGAAGATGTTGACGGCGAAAAGGACCGCGAGGGTGACAGCGGTGCTTGTAGGCGCCTTCGAGCGCGGACCGGTCACGGCAGAGCCGCAAGGATTGTCCGGAGCGCCTTCTTGTCGATCTTGCCATAGGGTGTGAGCGGCATGGCGCCGATCTCTACGATGGACTTCGGTGACTTGTAGGCGGAGAGGCGCGCCCGGACGAAGGCCTGAACTGCGGCGATATCCAGGGGCTCATTCGCGGTGACAGCCGCCGTGACCTTCTCCCCCCAGTCCGGATCGGGAAGGCCGACAACGGCCGCTTCCCTGATGTCGGGGTGATCCCGCAGCGCCCGCTCGACCTCGACGGAATAGACGTTCATGCCGCCGGTGATGATCATGTCCTTGGCGCGATCAACGAGGAAGAGATAGCCGCGCTCATCCCTGACGGCGAGATCCCCGGTTCGCAGCCCGCCCTCGACGAGCGCGTCGGCTGTGGCGGTTGGATCGCGGTAGTATTCGACCAGATTGTAGGGAGACCGAATTTGGATCTCACCGACCGATCCGTTCGGCGTCTGCCTGCCTTCCGGCCCGATCAGGTCGATTGTCAGGAAGGGGACAGGGCGGCCGCAGGATGTGAGAAGAGTCTGGTCGAGGTGATCACGCTTGGTCAGCGTCGTGACGAAGTTCGGGCACTCGGTCTGGCCATAGATCTGCAGGAACACAGGCCCGAAGACGGCGAGTCCTTCCTGTAGGCGTTCGAGACTCATAGGCGCGGCGCCGTAAACGAAGGTCCTGAGGCTGGGCAGGTCGGCTGGGTTGGCTTTGAGATGGTCCAGCAGGCGGTAGATCATCGTCGGCACCGCAAAGGTCCAGGTGGCGCCGTGCTCCAGGGTCAGGCGGACAAAGGATTCGGGCTCAAATCGTCTTGCGATCACCGCCTGCCCCCCCTGCAGCAGGCAGGCGAGGAGATGAAAGCCGGCCGAGTGGGGCAGCGGCGTCGTCAGCAGCATCACCTCATCGGACCGGATGTCTCCGCTGACGACGTGGGCGAAGAGATTGATCGCCAGCGTCGACTGAATGTGGACGACGCCCTTGGGGCGACCGGTCGTCCCACCCGTGTAGGCCAGCACGGCCATGTCATCGGCGTGGGGCGCGTTGCGCACAAAGCCTCCCGTGTAGGCGGCCAGGCTTGCGAGCCATTCCCGGCCCTGCGGCTCGAACTCGTCTTCAGGCGCGCACAGGGTCACCTGGATGGAGTTGACCGGCTCACTGGCCTCCGGCAGCGAAGCGTGGCGGATGAGGGCCCTGGCCTGGGCATGGTCGAGGCAGTAGGTGATCTCGCTTGGCGCCATCAATTCGTTCAGCGGCACCTTGACCGCGCAGAGCTTCAGGATCGCGAATTCGGCGACGACATATTCGATGCAGTTCCGCAGGTGGAGGGCCACCCGGTCACCCCTGCCGATGCCATGTCGCTGAAGGGATGCGGCAAGGGCATCCGATGCCCGGTCCAGCTCGGCGTAGCTCACCTGACGGTCGTCGGTCTTGATGGCAGTCCTGTCGCCGTGTCTGGCTAAGGCTGACGCCAGGACGTCGGAGAGGCAAAGGGTGTGGCGGCCGTTGGTCATAAGCCTTCTCGGGGACTGCTATTCGAGAAGGTACCATAGAGGGTACAAAAGTACCCTTCAATATCAATTGCTGATGTTGAAGGCCGCCGCGATTGTCGCTATCCGAGGGTGATGATCGCGGCGCCGTCCAACAGCCTGACGCACGTTCGCCTTGGCGAACGGCACGAAAAGATCATCGCCGATCTGGAGGCGATCTTCCTTGAGGAGGGCTTCCGCAAGCGCACGATCAATGACCTCTCGATGCGACTGAAGTGCTCCAAGCGGACGCTTTACGAGATCGCACCCAGCAAGCAGGAACTCGCCCTTCTGGTCATGGAGCGATGGCTAGAGCGCATCCGGCACCTGGGATGGGTGGGCGCGCTCGAGTTCGATGATCCGGTCAAGCGTATCGGCGCGTATCTGAGCCCCGGCGTGAGTGAGTCCCGTCAGGCCAGCCGTCAGTTCATGGAAGACGTGCAGACGTTCAGGCCTGCGCTGGCCTTGCTTGAGGCCCACCAGCGTGAGCGCACAAACATCCTTCGCGAAATCCTCGACGATGGCATCCGACGGGGGCGGTTTAGAGGATTCCATTCCCAACTGGTGGCCGAAGTGTTCCTGGCTGCTGTCGGGCGCATCAACGAAATCGCCGTCCTTCAGGCCCCTCAGATCAGTCTGAGTGAAGCCTTTGCCGAACTCTTCCAGCTCATTCTGCACGGCATCGTCGAGCATCCGGCGCCCTGATCGCTAATCCTCGCTGAGGAAGTGGATCATTTCTTCCAGAGCGGCCTGAGCCTCGGGGAAGTGCGGGATCAGCGGAAAATCGTGCGGCGCGTCTTCGTAGACCTCGGTTCTTGCCGTCCCGCCGGCCGCCTCGACCTTCCTTGCGAAGCGCAGGGTGTCGTCGAGCATGATCTCGGTGCTTCCGACGAACATCAGCATCCGGGGAAGCCCGGCCAGGTCTCCCCAGTAGGGTGAAGCCCGGGGGTCGGTCGGGTTTGCGCCCTGAAGATAGTGCCATGCCTTGTGAATGATCGCCCCGGGCCCGAACATCGGATCAGCCTCGCTGTTGGCGACGTGCGAAAGCCCCGTCATGGCCATGTCTGTAAGCGCGGAGATCAGCACGCAGCTGGTCGGCAAGGGCAGACCAAGATCTCGCCGCGCCAGCAGGGCGCTCAGGGCCAGCGCGGCGCCAGAGGAATCCGCCACGACGTCTACCCGCCTGACCCCTTCGAACGCGAACGCCGAAGCCACTCCTGAGACCACGTCGTCATAGGCCGCCGGGAAGGGATGCTCGGGTGAAAGGCGATGATGAAGGATCGCCGCCTGGGCGCCCAGTCGCTCGCAGAGTCGGTCCAGAAGCGCCCGATGCTGTTCTCCCGGGGGCAGAAAGAACCCGCCGCCGGCGACCGCCAGGACAAGTCGCTCCGCGTCTGGATTTCCCCGTCGCTCAAGACGAGGCGCGTCGCCTGCGCCGTCATCACCCAACAGGGCCTGTCGCATTGCCGCCGGATCATAGGCGCTGGACAGAACCGACTTCCGGGTTCGGGCGTCCTGATTGAAGGCGAGAATCTCGGAACTCGGCATGCTTGACCTCTTGATGGTACCAATGTACCGATAATCGTACCACAAAGAAAACGAACGACAAATGTGGGCCATGAAACCGGGGAGGGTATCAACATGAACACCATCGCTAAGCACAGGAAGGCCGCGCTCATCGCGCTCCTGGGCAGCTCTGCCATCGTGGCCCTGCCCATGACGGCGCGGGCTCAGTCTGAATCGCCTGCCGTCAGTGTTGGCGAGGTCATCGTGACGGCCCGCAAGCGCGAGGAGCGCCTGCAGGACGTGCCGATGTCGATTTCGGCTATTGGGGGCGAGGCCCTTGAGGACGCGGGCTACACAGAGCTCAACGACCTCAGCCGTCTTACGAGCAACGTCTTCTTCGAAGCGGCTGATCGATCCAAGCCTCTGATCTTCATCCGGGGCATCGGGACCCGTGGCTATGATGCCGGCAGCGACCCCTCGGTCGGAGTGTTCGTGGACGGTGTCTACCTGGGCCGCTTCGGCGCCCTCGACCTGGATCTGATGGACGTTGAACGCGTCGAGGTTCTTAAGGGGCCGCAGGGCACGCTCTACGGCCGAAATACGATTGGCGGCGCCATTTCGGTGGTGACCAGGGACCCCTCCACCACCTTCACCGGCAAGGTGTCCGGCGAGATGGGCGCGAGCGAAACGTCAGGGGACAACCTCTTCGGCCTGACGGCATCGGTGTCAGGGCCGATCTCGCAGGACGGGGCGTACGGCTCTCTGAGCGTCTCGCGACGGACCCGCGACGGCTTCCAGCCTGTGACCGGCACGGATGTTCGTGGCGGCAGCGAGGACTCCTGGGCGATCCGCGGCAAGACGCTGTTTGAACTCGGCGGCGACGCGAAGCTGAGGCTTTCGGGCGACTACGCGCGTTCGGATGGACCGCCCCTCGTCCTGGTCCCCAATACACTGGGGGGCGCTGCGACCGCACCTGGCGCCCTCGCTCCGGGCTACGTGGCTCAGGCGGAGCCGTCCGACCCCTATCATCCGTCAAGTGATGAGAATGATCAGGGGATCGTGAAGAAGACCTACGGCGTTTCAGCCCAACTCGACTGGTCCAGAGGCGAGCTCGACTTCACGTCGATCACGGCGGCGCGCGGCATGGCGCTGGACGAACGCGACGATCTCGATGGAACTGTTCTGCCGTTCCAGGTCTATCGCGCTGAAGAGGATTCCGATCAGGTCTCCCAGGAGTTCCGCGTCGCCCATCAGGCCGATGCGTTCAATTGGGTCTTCGGCCTCTACTACGCGCGGGAGAACGTCACCCGCACTGAGTTCATTGACTTCGGCCCGGCCTCGCTACTGTCGTTCCTGGTCGCGCCTGCCCCGCTTGGATGGGGCTTCGGCTTCGACCTCGAGTCCACCTCGATGGCCGCGTTCGGTCAGCTTCAGTGGCAAATGACTGACGCGCTCTCCGTTAGCCTGGGAGGTCGCTACAGCAAGGACAAGAAGGATGTGGTCTTCGACACCACCACCACCGTTCCGGGTCTTGTCATCAGCCCGTACAGCGCCGCAGTCGACCGTTCGTGGAAATCATTCGATCCGTCTATCGCGCTGAACTACAAATTCTCTGACGACGTGATGCTCTACGCGTCCTGGGCCACAGGCTACAAGTCGGGCGCCTTCC
This sequence comes from Caulobacter sp. FW305-C-30-S16, assembly GCF_058783025.1. Classification (NCBI taxonomy): domain Bacteria; kingdom Pseudomonadati; phylum Pseudomonadota; class Alphaproteobacteria; order Caulobacterales; family Caulobacteraceae; genus Caulobacter; species Caulobacter sp. FW305-C-30-S16. Next base: position 369,196 of record NZ_JBYSYH010000002.1, read on the forward strand.
AGTTCATCGCGATTGACGCCCTTTCCGCCAACCAGGTCGCCAACCCGGAAGACGTGGAGTCCATTGAGATAGGACTCAAATCAACGCTGTTCGACGACCGCCTGCGATTCAATGTCGCCATGTTCAACATGGACTACAAAGATCTTCAGCAATTGCGGCTTGTTCCGATCGGCGGCGGCGTAACCCGGATCGTAATCAGCAACGCGGCTTCGAGCACCATCCAGGGCCTTGAGGTCGACGCCAAGTGGGTGGCTTCGGAAAACTGGTCGTTCGATCTGAACTACGGCTACCTCGACGCGACCTTCGACAACTACGTGTTCAATGCGACCTTCGATTTCAGCGGCAACCAGATGCCCCGGTCTCCCAAGACCACGTTCAGTATCGCCGCAAACTACACCCGTCCGACCGCCTGGGGACGTTTCGACGCCCGACTGGGCTATGCGTGGCGGGACGAGATCTACTTTGAGGCCGACAACAACGTGATCGACCCGGAGTCGAGCGAGGGCGCGCTGGGTCTGGTCGACATGTCGGCGGGCATCACGGGCGACAGGTGGGCCGTCTCTCTCTGGGGGCGCAACCTCTCCGATGAGCGCTATCGTCGCCAGGTCCTGAACTCGACTGGCAATTCGCAGCGCGAGATCTGGGCCGAACCCCGCACCGTGGGGCTTCGCCTGACCTACAGCTTTGGGGAATAGGAGAGCTCGTGAAACTTGCGACGTTTGTCCCGGTGGCCGGCGGAGCGCCCAGAATTGGGGTGCTGGCCGCCACCGGTGGGGCGCTGGTCGACCTTGCCGCGGCCCATGCCGGGCGCGGTGGCGGTCACAGCCCGGAGCTGGCCTCCATGCAGGCTCTCATCGAGAGCGGGCAGGCTGGTCTGGACCTGGTCAAGGACCTGGCCGCCGCAACGACCCATCTCGTCCCGCTCGACGACGTCCGCCTTCTCGCCCCTTTGCCGGTGCCGGTCCAGGTCCGTGACTGCATGTGTTTCGAGGGGCATCTTCTCGGGTCGATCGACGCCAGCATGCGCATGAGCGGGGCCAATGAGCCGAGCGCGCGTCACCAGGCGATGCGGGATGCCTTCTATCAGCGCCCGATCTACTACAAGGCCAATCGGTTCGCGGTGACCGGCACCGATACCGACGTGGTCTGGCCGGCCTATTCCCAGGTCATGGACTACGAGCTGGAAATGGGGTGCGTCCTTGGCCGGCGAGGTCGGGATATCCCTGTGTCGGAGGCTCGCGACTACATTTTCGGCTTCACCATTTTCAACGACTTCAGCGCCCGGGACACCCAGGGCCAGGAGATGCTGAGTTCATTGGGGCCGTCCAAGTCGAAGGACTTCGACAACGCCAACGCCATGGGCCCCTGGATCGTCACGGCCGACGAGTTCGATCCCTACTCGGCCCGCATGATCGTGAGGATCAACGGCGAGGTTCAGTCCGAGGGATCCAGCAGCACGATGACCTACAGTTTCGAGGATCTGATCGCCTTCATCAGCACTTCGGAGACGCTGCATCCCGGCGAGATCCTGGGATCGGGGACCGTCGGCGGCGGCTGCGGGCTCGAGCAGGGGCGCATGCTGCAGGACGGCGACACGGTCGAGCTCGAGATCGAAGGCATCGGAATTCTGAAGAACCGCGTCTTTTCGGCGCGCAAATCCTAGTTGATCGGGGAAAAAGAGAATGGCCACCACCACGGAAGATCGTCTCGCGATCCTCGAATCTGAGCTGGGCGTCCTGCGCGACAAGGATGCCATCCGGGACGTGATCCATCGCTACTGCCGCGCTGCTGACCGTTGCGATCTGGACGCCTTCAAGGCCTGCTACTGGCCTGATGGTCACGATGATCACGGCTTCTTCAGCGGCAATGCGCATGCCTTCTGCGACTATGTGATCCCGGTCCTGCGGCAGATCGAGGCCAGCATCCACGCGATCACCAACACCATCATCGATCTGAAGGGCTCCCAGGCCTTCTGCGAATCCCAGTGGTCGGTCGTGCACCGGCTGCGCCAGCCGGACGGCGACGGGTTTCTCGATTACTGGCACCAGGGCCGTTACATCGACATCTTCGAAAAGCGCGACGGCGTGTGGAAAATCCTCTGTCGGACCATTGCCTCCGACATGGATCGCCTTGTCCGCACCAAGGACATGCGCGCCATCATGGACCAGTTCTCTGGCGTGGAGGCACGCGACGCCGCCAACCAGTCCGGACGCGGCGCACGTCATCCGAACGACCCGGTCTACGTCGGCTTCAATCTCCTCGGCTCCGTTGAGACCCGCGATCCGGTGCCGGACCTTTGGGCGGCCTTTTACGCCCTCGACAAGGTGCTTTAGGCCTCCGCCATGGATGTGTTCATTGCCGGCGTCGGGATGACCGTCTTCGGCGAGCATCCGGGCAAGAGCGTCCGTGATCTCGCCGCCGCGGCGATCACGGACGCTCTGGCCCACGCAGATTGCGCCATCTCATCCATCGAGGGGGTCTGGTTCGCGAACACCGGCCAGGGCGCCCTTGAAGGTCAGCACATGATCCGTGGTCAGGTCGCCCTCAGACCCCTGGGGTTTGAGGGCGTTCCGATCGTGAATGTCGAAAACGCCTGCGCCAGCGCGTCTACCGCCTTGCACGGGGCGATCAATCATCTTCGTGCGGGGGGCGCGGATATCGTTCTGGCGGTCGGCGCCGAGAAGATGATCCAGACGGACCGCACGCGTTCCTTCGCCCTTTTCGATGCGGGCTGGGACGTCGCGGCCGTAGCCGAGAGCAGGCAGCGCCTGCTTGAGCTCGGTGGAATGAATGAGGCGGCGCTACCGCTCCCGGCCGAGCGGCGCAGCGTGTTCATGGACGTCTATGCGGCCTTCGCACGCCAGCATATGCGGCTGTACGGGTCGACAGACCTCGAGTTTGCGGCCGTATCGGCCAAGAACCACGGGCACTCGGTCTCCAATCCCCGCTCCCAGTTCCGGCGGGCGTTCACGGTCGACGAGGTGTTGGCGTCTCGCGGAATCGTATGGCCGCTGACCCTTCCGATGTGTGCGCCGATCTCCGACGGCGCGGCTGCGACGGTAGTCTGCACGAAGCGGGGACTGCGACGGCTGGCGGCGGCGTCAACCGCCGTCCGTGTCAGGGCCTGTGTCCTCGGATCGTCGGTCAATCGGGAGCCCGATGACCTGCAACGGCATCTCGGCCGCATCACTGCCCTCAAGGCCTATGAGGCCGCGGCCGCGGGTCCGGAGGATGTCTGTGTCGCAGAGGTGCATGACGCGACCGCGGTTGGCGAGGTGATCCAGGTCGAAAACCTGGGCCTTGTCCCGTTCGGAGAGGGTGGAGCCGCTGCCCTGCGGGGAGAGACCGCGCTCGGCGGCCGAATTCCTGTGAATCCTTCCGGCGGCCTGGAAAGCAAGGGTCACCCCATCGGTGCGACCGGCCTTGGGCAGATCTTCGAGCTGGTCCAGCAGCTGCGCGGAGAGGCGGGCGCGCGACAGGTCGACGGCGCAAGGCTGGCGATCGCTGAAAACGGTGGCGGGCTTTGGGGCGTGGAAGAAGCCGCCTGCGTCGTCACAATCCTCTCGACCTAGCGCTGGATTGGCCCGTGGAGGCCGCGGGTTCGCCGACCCTGCCCCCTGACAACCCCGCGAAGAGACAGGCTGCAGCGACTGTCTGGCGGTGGGCGAGGTTTTAGGTCGACTGTCCTCCGTCCCTTCAGACCTCGGCCAGGCTCCGTCTCCGACAGACCCGGGGGCGGCCATCCTGCAGCAGCCAGCCTCCATCGAGGTCTGCTGCGGAGCCCTCTTGAGGAAGGACGCCGGAGCGACTGGTCGGGCAGGGGGCGTCGTGAGACCGGCGCAGGCTTGCCTCCTGGCGGCGCGTTCGCGCATATCCGAACGCATGCGACTGAGACACATCGAAGTATTTCACGCGGTCTACGCTCACGGCTCGATCTCGACGGCGGCGCGCGCTCTCAATGTATCCCAGCCGTCCGTCAGCAAGGTCCTGCGGCATGCCGAGGACCGGCTGGGCTTTTCCCTGTTTCACCGGGTAAAGGGCCGGCTCGCCCCAACGGACGAGGCGCATGCCCTGTTCCGCGAAGTGAAGGACGTGTTCGAACGCCTGGACTCGCTTCGGCAAGCGTCGCGAAATCTTAGGCTTCGCGAGGCGGGGCACATTCGCGCCGCCATTCTGCCGGCGCTGGGTCTCGGCGTGGCGCCGGAAGCGGTGGCGCGATTCAGGGCCAAACACCCGAACGTGACGTTCGACTTCCGCACCCTGCACTACGAGGAAGTGCTGCGCGGGCTCTATGAGCATGAGGTCGACATGGCGCTGGCCTATGACGCCATTCCCCATCCGCGGATTGTCAGTTTCGAGATCGGTCGTGGCGAACTGATGCTGATGTTCCCCCGGGGCGAGTTCAGCGACACGCCCGGCCCCCTGCCGCTGACGGTTCTCGAATCGCGTGAGTATGTCGGCTCCGGGGCCACCGGCCCGGTCAGCGAGATCTTCAACGCCGCAATCGAGACGCAGGGCCTGAAGATCAATGAGCCGATCACCTGCTCAACCTTCTACATGGCGGCCCGCCTGGTCCGAAACGGGGTGGGCGTCGCGGTCGTCGATGAGTTCACGGCCCGGGCCGAAGCATCCGAAAGCGTCGACTTCCGCCCCCTGTCGCCCTCGCTGGGATTTGGCGTCTACTGCATGCATCTGGAGGACCGCCCGCTGTCCCTGCTGTCGGAGACGTTTGTGAAGACGATGGCTGAGGTGCTTCAGGAGGGCGCACAGGCGCGGCCCTGATCCAGCAGCCATAACTTTTGTTTGGGGTATCGCTCGCCAATGGAATTGGCGCGGCCGCACCCTGGCAGAGAAGATGAGCGCCACTTCGAAGCGGCGTTTGTCCAATGATTTCAGCTCCTTTTCTGCTCCACCTTGGCGGGGCCACCGATCCCCTGTCTGTGAAGACTGCGCGCGGCCTCGCGCAATGGCGACCCGAGGCCTGCCTCGGTGAGCGCAAGCTGCCCGCCTGCACCGTGTCTCTCGGGCTGCCGGAGATGTCTGTTGAGCAGGCCGTGCATCTGGGCGCGCGCACCATGGTCATCGGCGAGGCGAACGCGGGCGGTGTGCTTCCGGCGGCGCTCATCCCGGACATCCTCCTGGCGCTTGAGCTCGGCCTGGATGTTGCGAGCGGCCTGCACCAGCGACTGGGTGATATCGACGAGATCCGGCGGGCCGCCCTCAACGCCGGCCGATCGCTCTTCGATGTTCGCTCACCCCCGGCCGATCTGGTGGTGGGCAATGGCCGGCCCCGGCCGGGCCGGAGGCTGCTGACCATCGGCGCCGACTGTTCGATGGGCAAGATGTACACCGCCCTGGCTCTTGAGCGGGCGCTGCGCGCGAGGGGCATGGCGGCGGACTTTCGCGCGACCGGGCAGACCGGCATTCTCATTGCGGGGGCCGGCGTGCCGATCGACGCGGTGGTGGCCGACTTCATTTCGGGGGGCGCCGAACGGGTTTCACCGGCCAGAACCGATGACGGGTGGGATGTGATCGAAGGGCAGGGGTCTCTCTTCCATCCGTCCTACGCCGGCGTTTCGCTCGGCCTCCTCCATGGCAGCCAGCCGGACGCCCTGGTGGTCTGCCACGAGCCCTTTCGTCCGCACATGCGCGGGCTCCCCGATCGTCCGACGCCGTCCTTGTCGGACACCATCGCGCGCAATCTGGAGGCCGCCGCCGTCACCAACCCGGCCGTGCAGGTCGCCGGCGTCGCGCTGAACACCGTTTCACTCGAGGCGACCGCGGCGGCGCGGCTCTGCGCCGAGACATCGGCCGAACTTGGCTTGCCCTGTCAGGATCCCGTGCGCGACGGCGTCGATCAAATCGTGGACCATCTGTTGTCATGCTTCCCGAACTGACCGTCGCCAGGGACGCCTGGCCGTTGAGGGCGCCGTTCCGCATTTCCCGCGGCGTCAAGACCGAGGCCGAGACGGTGCGGGTCGAGTTGCGGCGCGGCGGGTTCGTCGGGCGCGGCGAGGGCACGCCCTACGCGCGCTATGGCGAGGGGGTCGATCAGGTCCTCGGCGAGTTGGCGGATCTAGCGCCGGCCTTCGCCCGGGGCGAGCCGGACGCGGCGCTGCTTGCGCGCCTGGATGCCGGCGCGGCGCGCAACGCCCTGGACTGCGCGCTCTGGGATCTGCGGGCGCGGGAGGCCGGTCAATCGGTTGCCGCCCTGATCGGGCTGCAGGTCCCGTCGCGACTGGCCTGCGCCGTGACGATCAGTCTCGACGAGCCGGAGGCCATGGCCGCCGCTGCCCGTGCGGTCGCAGCGTCGCCGATTCTCAAGGTCAAGCTGGACGACCGCGAGGTCGAGGCGCGGATCCGGGCGGTTGGAGAGGCCGCGCCCGAAGCCCGGTTGATCCTTGATCCCAACGAGAGTTGGAGCCTTGAACTGCTCAGGGATCTACAGCCGTTTCTGGCCCGGTTCAGGGTCGCCCTGATCGAACAGCCGCTGCCCGCCGCCGCCGACTACGGGCTTGCAGGCTTCAGGGCGGTCGCTCCCCTCTGCGCGGACGAGTCGGTGCACACGTGCGAAGGGCTGGCGACGCTCGGGGATCGGTACCAGGCCGTGAACATCAAGCTCGACAAGGCCGGCGGCCTGACGGAGGCGGCGGCCCTGTTGCGGGCCGCGCGAGAGCTCGGGCTCGGGGTCATGACCGGCTGCATGGTGTGCTCGTCGCTGGGGATCGCGCCCGCGCTTCTGCTCGCCGGAGCCTCTGATCTGGCTGACCTCGACGGGCCGTGGTGGCTCTCGCGTGACTGGGCCGACGGTGTCGCGATGGAGAACGGCTGGATGCGCCCGCCCACCCCGGAATTCTGGGGCGGATAGGCGGAAATCCATAACCGCAGGTTATGGATGTCGCAAACGAACGAAGGGGTCTCGTTATTGGCGCACCGTCAGTGATTGGCGATCATCTGGGACGGTCGGGATTGGGCGGAGAGTCCGCGCAAGCCGGCTGAAGGGGGTAGGGGCATGGTCCACACGAAAGTAATCCGGGGTCTGAAGTTTGCGTTGCTGGCGAGCGCGTCGGCGATGTCCGCGACGGCGGCCTGGGCCCAGGACGCCGCTCCGGCCACGGAAGTCGAAGCCGTCACCATCGTCGGCTCCCAGATCAAGGGGGCGAAGGTCGACAGCGCTCTGCCGGTCACCGTCGTCGGCGAGGAGCAGATCCTCGCGACCGCGGCCGTCTCCGGTGATGAACTGTTCCGGTCGATACCGCAGGCCGGCAGCGTGCAGTTTGAAGAGTCCCGCACCACCGGCAATCTCAACGACGCGCGGGGCGATATCGCGTCGCTGAACCTGCGCAGTCTGGGCACCGGCAATACGCTGATGCTGCTGAACGGCCGTCGCTCGGTGCTCGCCCCCGGCACCCAGACCGAGAACTTCGTGCCCGTCCAGACCCCGAACGCCAACGCGATCCCGGTCAGCGGCGTGAAGCGCGTGGAGGTCCTGCGCGACGGCGCCGCGGCGATCTACGGCGCCGACGCGGTCGCCGGCGTCGTCAACACCGTCCTCGATACCCGGTTCACCGGTCTTCGCATGGAAGGCCAGATCGGCGGTTCGGAAGGCACCGGCTATCGCGAAGGGCTGTTCAGCGTGAAGGCCGGAACCCGGCTCCCGAACGGCGTCCGGATCACCTTCTTCGGGAACTACACCGGACGCAGCCGTCTGAACGCCAGTGAGCGGGACTATGCGGCGAGCGAGGACCACCGCCCGGCGGTCGCCGGCACGCCCTGGGACGGCAACACCTCCTTCGACCTGCGGTCGACCTCAAGCCCATGGGGGTCTTTCACGGTCATCGGTGCGCCGGGAATCGTCCGGCAGGGCGCGACGGCGCTGACGGCGTCGGGCGCTTTCCACATCGAGCCGACCTCGAATACGGTCACCAGCTGCGGCAGCAGCGCCTTCGGGACGGCCGCCGACATCTGTATCAAGACGGGCGGCGTCACAGGCGCCAACCAGCGGGCGTTGCGGTACGACGAGAACCCTGACCGCACGCTGAGGGGCGGCGTCGAGCGCACCAGCCTGTTCAGCACCGCTGAGGGGGATCTGACCGACGGGATCGAGTTCTTCAGTGAGCTTGGCTACTATCACGCCCTGTTCACCGGCAGCCGTGAGCAGTCCGCGCCGATCTCGTCGGGCCCGATGTCCGTTCCGGCGAACAACTACTGGAACCCGTTTGGCCCCACGACCCTCAACGGGCTCGCGAACCCGAACCGGCTTGCCGGACTGGTGAACGTCCCCGTCGGCGGTCTGGCGATGAACATCGCAAACTACCGGCCGGTGGACACCGGTCCCAGGACCTACACGGTTACCGACGACAGCATTCGCGCCCTGGCCGGGGTGCGCGGCGAGTTCCGTGGTTTTGACTGGGAATCGGCGCTCGTTCTGTCGTCCGCCCGGACCAAGGACATGACGCGTAACGCCATCAGCCTGCAGCTGTTCCAGGCTGCGCTGTCGCGGACCACGCCTGACGCCTACAATCCGTTCAACGGCGGCACGCAGGGCGCCTACTCGCTGGGAGACGGCACGCCGAACAGCCCGGCGGTCATCAACTCGTTCCTGGTCAACGTCTATCGCATCAGCGAGACCTCGCTGGCGCTCATCGACCTGAAGGCGTCGCGCAACGACCTCTTCACCCTTCCCGGCGGCGATGTCGGCGTGGCTTTCGGCGTTGAGTGGCGCCAGGAGACCTATGAGGACGACCGCGACAAACGTCTCGACGGGACGATCCGCTACACCAACAGCGTGACGGGTCTGACCTATGACACCGACGTGATGGGCGCGAGCCCCTCTCCGGACGTCGAGGCGGATCGCTCGATCACCTCCGCCTTCGTGGAACTGGCCATCCCGGTCGTGTCCCCGGAGATGAACATCCCGCTGATGGAGTCGCTGAACCTGCAACTGGCGGCGCGCGATGAGTATTATTCGGACTTCGGGAACGTCCTGAAGCCGAAGCTCGCCGTACTCTGGACGGTGGGATGGGGCCTCTCCCTGCGCGGCTCTGTCTCGCAGGGCTTCCGGGCGCCGAACCTCCCGCAGTTCTACAGCGACGGCACGACCGTCGCGAACACCCGCACCGACTTCGCCGCCTGCCGCATCAACGGAACGACCTGCACGGGCGTCAGCACGCTCGAGGTCCGCAGCGGCAATCAGGATCTGGAGCCGGAGACGGCGGACAACGCCACCGCGGGCGTCATCTACAAGCCGACCTTCATTCCGGAGTCCCTCGGCCGCCTGACCCTGATGGCCGACTTCTGGTCCATCCGCGAAAAGAACGTCATCGGCATCCTCGGCGGGGCGAACCAGATCGCCTACGACTACTATCTGCGCCTGCAGGGCAGCTCCAATCCGCAGGTCGTTCGCGACACCACCAACCCAGCGATTGTCGGGCCGATCCTGTACATTGACGACCTCTACGAGAACCTCCGTCCGCGTATCGTGCAGGGCGCCGATTTCGCCGTCAGCTACGATCTGGACGAAACCTCGTTCGGCGACTTCGGCGTCGACATCAACGTCGCCAAGCTGCTCAAGTTCGACCAGTCGCCCGGCGCCGTGGAGCAAACCCTGCTGACGGCGATCGCCGCCGGAACACTGCCGGGCATCACGGTCGCCTCGGCCGGCAACCAGATCAAGATCGACACCTTCCCCGAGTGGCGGGCGACGGCCTCGTTCACCTGGCGCAAGGACGGCTGGGGCGCTGGGGCCTTCGTCAACTACATCGGCGAGGTGTACGACACCGGCCCGGCGCAGGTGGCCGGCAAGTACTTCACCGTCGACTCCTGGACCACCGTCAGCCTCTACGGACAGTACAGGTTCTCGGACGGACCGATGGACGGTTCGACGATCCGCTTCGGCGTCCGCAACGTCGCGGACAAGGACCCGCCCCTGGCCGCCAGCAACGTCGGCTATACGGGCGCCCTGCACAACGCCACGGGCCGCTATTTCTACGGGACCTTCACCAAGCGGTTCTAGGCGCGACGGGCTTCCGGTGGTCAGATCGACGCTCCCCGCACGTGCGGCGGGGAGCGATCGGTCGCCCTTGATGCCAAGGCCCACAATCGCGGCGGATGATCGCCGGTGTCTAACGATCGGAACCGCCCGACATGACTGAAAAACAGGGCTTGGCGAGACCATCGCGGGGACCCGGTCGACAGCTGGCGGCGCTGTGGTTCGGCCGGCCCCTCTGGCAGAGAATCATCGGCGCGCTTGTGGCCGGCGCCGTCGTCGGTGCGATCTGGGGGCCCGGCGCGGCGTCGATCCGCTGGATCGGCGATCTCTTCGTCCTGCTCATCAGGATGGCGGTTATTCCGCTGGTCTTTGTGACGATCGTTTCCGGGGTCGCCGCGCTCGCCGATCCCCGGCGGCTGGGGTCGATCGGCGTCAGGACGCTGGGTCTGTATCTGTTCACCACCGCGATCGCCGTCGGTATCGGCCTCACGATCGGCGTCCTGGCCCAGCCGGGCGCCGGTGCTGATTTCTCGGCGGCTACGCCCCAGGCCCTCACGGCCGGCGGATCGGTCGGGCTGCAGCTGTCTGACGTCGTCCCGGCCAACATCTTCAAGGCGCTGGCCGACGGCGCCCTCCTGCCGGTGATCCTGTTCTCGGTTCTGCTCGGCTCGTCGATCCTGCTCGCGGCCGAGGCCGGGCGGCCGGTCGCCGTCGTCTTCGAGTCGGCCTCAGAGGTCATGCTGCGGCTGGTCGGCATCATCATGGAGCTGGCGCCGTTCGGCGTCTTCGCGCTGATCGCGACCGTGGCGGGGACCAGCGGCCTTGAGACCTTCCGCAGCATCGGTGTGCTGGCGGCGTGCGTGGCGGTCGGGTCGCTCGTCCAGAGCGTCATCGTCCACGGCCTTCTGGTCAAGCTGGCGGCCGGCCTTCCGGTGCTTCCGTTTTTCCGCGGCATTACCGACGCGGTGCTTGTCGCCTTCTCGACGTCCTCCAGCTCGGCCACTCTCCCCGTGGCCATGCGCGTGGCCGAGGAGAACCTCGGCATTGGTGAAGCCGTGGTGTCGACCGCGCTGCCTCTGGGGGCCACGGTCAGCATGGACGGAACGGCGCTCTACATCGCGATCCTCGCGACGTTCGCGGCCCAGGCCTTCGGTATTCCGCTGGGGATGCCGCAATTTCTGCTGATCGGGGTGACGACGATCATGGTGGCGGTCGGAACCGCACCGGTCCCGTCCGCGTCCCTGTTCATGCTGGCCGGGGTCTTGACCACATTCGGCGTCACCCCCGAGCAAACCGCCATCCTGGTCGGCTTCATCCTGCCGTTCGACCGGCCGCTCGACATGATCCGGACCATTCCGAACAACACCAGCGATCTGGCGGTGGCGACCGTCGTGGCGCGGTGGGAAAACGAGATCGACATCGAAATCTACAAGTCAGCCAGGGACATCTGAGCCATGCGCACGCTTTTACGGTCACTGGTTTGCGTCCTTGTCGCGCTGTCGCTGGTCGCCTCGCCGGCGGCGCTTGCCCAGACCCCGCGCAAGCAGCTGCTCGAATACCCCTCGATCCATCACCCGGTCGTTGCGACCACCGGCATGGTGGTCACGCAGAACGAGATCGCCAGCGCGGTGGGGGCGGAGATGCTCCGGGCCGGCGGGAACGCCGTTGATGCGGCGGTTGCTGTGGGCTTCGCCCTCGCCGTGACCCTGCCGCGGGCGGGCAATATCGGCGGGGACGGGTTCATGATGGTCTACATGGCCGGAACGCCCAAGCCGGTTGTCATTGATTTCCGGTCGGTTGCGCCGCAGGGCGCGACGCTCGACATGTATATCGACAAGGAAGGGCGCGAGCGCGAGCTGGCCTCCCGGGGCTATCGGGCGCCGGCAGTGCCGGGCACGGTTGCGGGGCTCTACCTGGCCCATGGCCGGTACGGCAAGTTGCCCTGGAAGACCGTGGTCGCTCCCGCGATCCGTCTGGCCCGCGACGGCGTCACGCTCAGCGCCGACGAAGCCTTCGTCTTCAGCTGGGCGAAGGATCGTTTGGGGGAAAGCCCTGCCGGGCGCCGGGCCTTCTACAAGCCCGACGGATCGCTCTACCAGGCCGGCGAGACGCTGAAGCAGCCCGACCTCGCATGGTCGTTGCAGCAGATCGCCGATCACGGCGCCGACGCGTTCTATCGTGGCGAGATCGCCCGGAAGTTCGCCGCGGACATGGCCGCGCACGGCGGGCTGATCACGCTCGAGGACCTGGCCGCCTACAAGCCGGTCGTTCGGGAACCTCTGATGGGAACCTATCGCGGCAACGTGGTGGCCACGACCCCTCCGGCCAGCTCGGGCGGCGCCACGCTTCTGCAGATGCTCAATATCCTGGAACGGTTTGATCTTTCCGCCGCCGGCGGCGCGGGATCGTCCGGCGCACTGCACCTGATGGCCGAGACCATGAAGCTGTCGTATGCGGATCGCTACGTGTTTCTGGGCGACACCGACTTCGCCCGCGTGCCGTTGGCGGGCTTCATATCCAAGGCCTATGCGGCTTCGCGCGCGAGTCTGATCAGTCCCGATCGGTCCCTGCCGGACTCGGAAATCGTCGCGGGCGATCCGTGGAAGTTCGAGAGTCCGAACACGACGCACTATTCGGTCGCCGACAGCGCCGGCAACGTCGTGTCGACCACCTACACGCTCGGGGCGGATTTCGGCTCCGGCGTGATGGTCGAGGGGGGCGGCTTCGTTCTCAACAACCAGATGAACAACTTCGCCCATCGGCAGGCCTATCTGGCCGCGGCGCGGGGGGCTCCGCCGCCGCCGAACGCCCTGGCGCCCGGCAAGCGGATGCTTTCGACGATGGTGCCCACCATGGTCTTTCGGGACGGGAAGCCCTGGCTGATCACCGGGTCGCCGGGCGGCAGCACGATCATCGACACGGTCCTGCAGATCATCGTCAATGTCATCGACTTCAGGCTGAACGTCGCCGAGGCCGTCCACCAGCCGCGGATCTTCCAGAACGCCAGTGAAACGCTGGAGGTGGAGCCGAACTTCAATGGCGACACGGTCGCGGCGCTGCGGGCGAAGGGGCATCCGGTCAAGGTCGCCGAGACCATGGGCAGCGCCCAGTCGATCATGATCGAGAAGGGCCTGTTCCTGGGGGCCGCGGACCCGCGCCGTCCCGGCGCCCTGGCGGTCGCGCCGTGAACCGGACCGTGCGCCGGCTGGCTGCAGGGCTGGCGATCGCGGCGGTCCTGATCGCCGGACCTGCGGCGACCGCTGTCGCAACCGCGCCGGTCCCGGCGCCGTCCACGGCTCTCGTCGCGGCCGCCAACCCGATGGCCGTCGAGGCGGGCCTGGAGGTGCTGCGGCGAGGGGGTGACGCGGCTGACGCGGCGGTCGCCATCCAGGCGATGCTCGGTCTCGTCGAGCCCCAGAGCAGCGGCATCGGGGGCGGCGCCTTCCTGATGTACTACCACCGCGCGTCCGACCAGGTGACGGCCTGGAACGGGCGCGAGGCCGCGCCTATGGCCGCCTCGCCGACCCAGTTTCTCGACGACGCCGGAAAGCCGCTGGCGCGACCGGTCGCCATTCACAGCGGGCGTGCGACCGGCGTGCCGGGTGTGATGGCGATGCTGGCCGAGGTGCACCGCGTCCACGGACGGCTTCCGTGGAACACCCTCTTCGACACGACGATCTCGGCAGCCGAACATGGCTTTGTCGTTACCCCCCGCCTGGCCGACCAGATCGCGCGCCATGCCTTGTCGGACCTGTCGCCCGACGCCCGGACCCTGTTCGCGCGCGCCGACGGAACGCCGCTTCAGGCGGGCGACCTGTTCATCAATGGCGACTACGCCAGGACTCTGCGGCGGATCGCCGACGAGGGCGTCGGCGCCCTCTACAGCGGCGAGATCGCGCGGCAGATCGTCGATCGCACCCGCGCCGCGCCGTATCCCGGGTCCATGACGGAAGCGGATCTGGCGCGCTATCGGCCGCAACAGGTCCCGGCGCTCTGCCGCCCCTACCGGTTGTGGATCCTCTGCGCGCCGGCGCCGCCGGCCAGCGGCGTGGGCCTTCTGGAGCTGATGGGTCTGCTGGAACGCACCGACATTGCGACGCGGGGCCCTGACGACGCTCTGGCCTGGTTCCAGTTCGCCCAGGCCAGCCGGTTGATGTACGCGGACCGCGATCTCTATGTCGGCGATCCGGACTTTGTTGATGTGCCGGTCGAGGGTCTGCTGGACGGCGGTTATCTCGATGCGCGGGCGCGGCTCATCGGAGAGACGGCGCAGCCTGCGCCGGTGGCGGGGCGCCCGGCGCGGGCGCGAGCGGCCGGCGTTGACGCGACCCTCGAACCCGGCGGCACGACGCATTTCGTGATTGTCGACAGCGCCGGCAATGTCGTGTCGATGACGACGACCGTGGAATCCTACTTCGGCTCGGGTCGCGTGGTCGGCGGGTTCTTCCTCAACAACCAGCTGACCGACTTCTCGTTTCTGCCGGTCACTCCGGACGGGGCGCCGGCGGCGAACGCCCTGGCGGGCGGAAAACGGCCCCGCTCGTCGATGACGCCGGTGATCATTCTCGATCGTCAGGGGCGTTGGGTCGGCGCCGTGGGCTCGCCCGGCGGGAACGCCATTCCGGCCTATGTCGCCAAGACCCTGGTCGGCGTTCTGGACTGGGGTCTGGACATCCAGGCGGCGATCGATCTTCCGAACCTCGTCGCGCGGGGCGCCAGCTTCAATGGCGAGGCCGGGAAGTTCAGGCCAGGCCTGCTCGAGGAGCTTCGCGCCCTGGGCGTCGACGTCAGGCCCGGAAGCGGCGAGGAGAGTGGAGTCCATGCCGTGATGCTGATCGACGGCCAGCTCCAGGGCGGCGCGGATTCCCGCCGCGAGGGCCAGGCGAGGCGCCTCACCCCATAAAGGGCGACCCTGCTGCAGGCGCGGATTGAGTCTGGTCGCTCCGACTGTCTGGCGGTCCAGGAGGGACTCGAACCCCCGACCTTCGCTTTAGGAAAGCGCTGCTCTATCCTGCTGAGCTACTGGACCGCGTGAGGGCGGTCATAGCGTGCGGGGGCGGTCAACGGAACCCCGGCGCAAGCCTGCCGGGGGGCGCATGCGGTATCTGAAGCTGCTCTATGTCCAGGTGCTGATCGCGATCGCCCTGGGCGTCGCGGTCGGGGCGATCTGGCCGTCGGTCGGGGTGGCGATGAAGCCGCTGGCCGACGGGTTCATCAAGCTGATCAAGCTGGTCATCGCGCCGGTGATCTTCGTCACGGTGGCCGGCGGCATCGCCCGAATGAGCGATCTGAAGGCCTTCGGCCGGGTCGGCGCCAAGACCCTGGTCTACTTCGAGGTGGTCTCGACCCTGGCGCTGCTGATCGGTCTGGTGGTCGGGCTGGTGATCCGGCCGGGCGCGGGCTTCAACGTCGATCCGGCGACCCTCGATCCGTCCGTCGCCGCCGAGTATGCGGCGAAGGCGGCGGACGACAAGGGGCTGGTCGCCTGGCTGCTGGGCCTGATCCCGGAGACCTTCTTCAGCGCGCTCGCCACGGGCAACCTGCTGCAGGTGCTGCTGATCGCGATCCTGACCGGGTTCGCCTGCGCGCGGCTGGGGGACTTCGGCGACAAGGTGGCCGACTCCCTCGACCAGATCGGCAAGGTGTTCTTCGGCATCATCCACATCGTCGTGCGGTTCGCCCCGCTGGGCGCCTTCGGGGCGATGGGCTTCACCATCGGCAAATACGGGGTCGAGGCGCTCGGCAACCTGGCCGTCCTGATCGGCGTCTTCTACGTCACCAGCCTGCTGTTCGTGATCGTGGTGCTCGGCCTGATCGCGCGAATGGCCGGCTTCTCGATCTTCAGATTCATCGCCTACATCCGCGAGGAACTGCTGATCGTGCTGGGGACCAGCTCCTCGGAATCGGTGCTGCCGCAGATGATGCTGAAGCTCCAGCGCCTCGGGGCGTCGCGGTCGGTGACCGGCCTGGTCATTCCCACGGGCTACAGCTTCAATCTCGACGGCACCAACATCTACATGACCCTGGCCACGCTGTTCCTGGCCCAGGCGACCAACACCCATCTGGATTTCTGGCAGCTGGCGACCATCCTCGGTGTGGCCATGCTGACTTCCAAGGGCGCCAGCGGGGTGACCGGCGCGGGCTTCATCACCCTGGCGGCGACGCTGGCGGTCGTGCCCGACATCCCGATCGCCGCCCTGGCGCTGATCGTCGGCATCGACCGTTTCATGAGCGAATGCCGCGCCCTGACCAACCTTGTCGGCAACGGGGTGGCGACTCTGGTGATCGCCCGCTGGGAGGGCGAACTGGACCAGGACCGGCTGGCGCTGGAGCTGGCGCGCGGGCCTGCGGCGGTGGAGGCCCATCCCCTGGCGGAAGGGCTGGCGAGGGACGCCGAGGCGGACTGACGCGCTCGCCGTTACCCACTGGTAACTCATCTGCGACCTGCTATCATCACCTTCCCACGGGGGGCGTGGCGGTCGACGGGCGAGGCGGTGATGAGCGGCGTAATCCGGGTCAACACCGTCTCGCACCGCGCACTGCGGGCCGCCGCATTGGCGCTGCTGGGCCTGCTGGCGCTGGCGTTCGGGCCCAGCGCCGCGGCGCCGGTTCCGTCCCGGGCGCCCAATATCGTGATCATCCTCGTCGATGACGCCGGCTACACCGACTTCGGCGCCTATGGCGGCGAGATCGCCACCCCGACGATCGACGCCCTGGCCGCGCGCGGCACGCGGTTCGCCAACTTCCACGCCACGCCGATGTGCGCGCCCTCGCGCGCGATGCTGCTGACCGGCGTCGACAGCCACACGGCGGGCGTCGCCAACCTGCCGGAATCGACCCCGCCCGAGCATCGCGACGACCCCGCCTACCAGGGCCGGCTGGCGGCCAACGTCGTGACGCTGGCCAGCCGGCTGCAGGCGGGCGGCTACCACACCTGGATGGCCGGCAAGTGGCACCTGGGGCACGAACCCGGCGATCTGCCCGGCGCCCGCGGCTTTGACCGTTCGTTCGCGCTGGACGCCACCGGCGCGGACAACTGGGAGCAGCGGCCCTATTTCCCGATCTATCGCCAGGCCGACTGGCTCGAGGACGGCAAGCGGGCGACCCTGCCGGGCGACTACTATTCGTCGAAATTCCTCGTCGATCGCATGATCGGCTACATCAAGGACAAGCCCGACGATGGCCGGCCGTTCTTCGCCTATCTGCCGTTCCTGGCGATCCACATCCCGATCCAGGTGCCGGCGGAATACGTCGCGAAGTACGAGGGCCGCTACGCCGACGGCTGGCAGGCCCAGCGCCAGCGCCGCTATGCGGGCGCGGTCCGCGCCGGCCTGATCCCCGCCGGCACGCCGATGGGGCCGATGCCGGCCAATGTGAAGGACTGGAACAGGCTTTCGGCGGCCGAGCAGCAGCTGGCCGCCAAACGCATGGCGGTCAACGCCGGCATGCTGGAGGCGATGGACCATGAGCTCGGTCGACTGGTCGCCCACCTCAAGTCGACTGGCCAGTACGACAACACCCTGTTCGTGGTGCTCTCGGACAACGGCCCGGAGGCCGGCGACCCGACGGTCGAGCCGGTGTTCCAGCTGTGGATGAAGAGCGTCGGCTACCGCTGGGGCGCGCAGGGACTGGGCGGCAAGGGAACCTACGCTGCGATCGGTCCGGGCTGGGCCAGCGCCGCCGCCGCGCCGGGCGCCCTGTTCAAGTTCTACGCGTCGGAGGGCGGCACGCGGGTGCCGTTGATCGTGGCGGGGCCGGGCGTGCGCCCCGGTGCGACCAACCGCGCCTTCTCGATCATCAGCGACATCACGCCGACCGTGCTCGACTATGCCGGCGTCGCGCCGGCCCCTGCGCCGGCCGCGCCGCTGTCGGGGCGCAGTCTCAGGCCGGTCCTGACCGGCGAGGCGGAGGCCGCCTATGACGCCGATACGCCGGTCGGCCTGGAAGCGGCGGGCGATGCGGCGCTGTTCAAGGGCGACCTGAAGCTGACGCGCAACGCCGGCGCCCTCGGCAGCCCGACATGGCGGCTCTACGACATCGCCAACGATCCGGGCGAGACCAGGGATCTCAGCGCGGCCATGCCCGGCAAGGCCGCCGAACTGCTGGCCGACTACCGCGCCTGGGCGGCGCGGGTCGGCGTGGCGGAGATCCCGCCGGGCTACGCGCCCGACAGGGAGGTTGCCAAGAACATCTTCCTGCGGATCGCCGAG
The DNA here is from genome assembly GCF_058783025.1 of Caulobacter sp. FW305-C-30-S16. Taxonomy (NCBI): domain Bacteria; kingdom Pseudomonadati; phylum Pseudomonadota; class Alphaproteobacteria; order Caulobacterales; family Caulobacteraceae; genus Caulobacter; species Caulobacter sp. FW305-C-30-S16. The sequence goes on from NZ_JBYSYH010000002.1 coordinate 387,397, forward strand.
GCGTTCGCGCTGCCGCTGACGGCCGGCCTGATCGTACTGGCCGGCGCCCTTTCATACGCCGTCTACCGGGTCCTCCGGTGGCGCCGGGACAAGACAAACGGGGAAGAGACCATGGGACGCACCTTCATGCGGGGCCTGCTCGGGCTCGTCGGCCTGCTCGCGCTGCTGATCGCCAGCCGCTTCTGGATCACGCCGGACAAGATCGGCGCGACGATGGGCCTGTTGCCGGACGGCGCGGCGGGGCTGGGCACGCTGCGGGCCGACATGGCCGGCTTCTTCGGCGCGGCGGGCGTGCTGTCGCTGACAGCGGCGGTGCGCAACGAGCGCCGGTGGCTGGTCCCGGTGCTGCTGCTGCTGGCGATCGCCCTGACGGGCCGGGTGATCAACCTGCTGGTCACCGGCGGCGGCGCGGTGCTGGTTCCGCCGATGGTCATCGAGGCGGTGCTGATCGTGATCGTCGGACTGGGGCTGCGGGTGATGGGAGACAGGGCGAAGTGAGCCCGCCCGCGCATCCGGATCTGGCCGCCCTGGCCGGGATGCGGGTTCACGGGCTGGATCTGTCCTACTTCACCGGCAAACTGCAGGCCTATCTGCGCTACTGCGAGCTGCCGTTCGACTTTGCAGACATGGACACGGCCGGCCTGCGCCGTGCCGCCCGGGCGACCGGCATGGCCCAGATGCCGGCCATCGAACTGTCCGACGGCCGCTGGATGACCGACACCACGGCGATCATCGGCTGGATCGAGGCGCGCCGGGCGGGCCCCGCCGTTACGCCCCGGGATCCGGCGCTACGCTTCTTCAGCCTGCTGCTGGAAGACTACGCCGACGAATGGCTGTGGCGGCCGGCGCTTCACTACCGCTGGAGCTTCCAGCCGGACACCGCGCTGATGGGCCGCCGCATCGCCGCGGAAATGCTGCGCGACGTTCCCGTGCCGCTCGCCTTGCGGACGGCGGTGATCATTGCCCGGCAGCAGCGCAAATATGTCCGCGGCGACGGGATCACCCCGGCGACACGGGGTGCGGTCGAGGCGCTCTACCACCGCAGCCTGGCCGCGCTCGAGGCGATCCTCGTCAAGCGGCCCTTCCTGCTCGGCGATCGCCCCAGCCTCGCCGACTTCGGCTTCATGGGCTCCATGTTCCGCCATTTCAGCCTCGACCCGACGCCGGCGCGGATCATGCGCGATACGGCCCCGGCGGTGTTCGAATGGGTGGCGCGGATGTGGAACGCCAGGGCCTCGGCCTTTGCGGACGGCACGCTGCTGGACGCCGTCCCGGACGACTGGGAGCCCTTCCTCGCGGAGGCGGCGACCGGCTATCTGCCCAGTCTGGCCGCCAACGCCGAGGCCAGGGCGGCGGGGCAGACCATGTTCGCAGTGACCCTGCAGGGCGTCGACTGGCGGCTGCCGGTCAATCTCAACCGGGTGCACTGTCTGAAGGCGCTTCAGACGGCGTTCGCGACGCTGCCGGCCGATGCCGCGGCGACGGTCCGGGCCAGGCTGGAAGCGGCGGGAGCCTGGGCGCCCTTGTGGCGTGTCACGCCGCCCGACATCGGCTTCGACCCGGAAGGGCGTCTACCGTTCCTGACGCCGGAGACCGCCTGGGCGCCGGCATTCGCGCCCGGGCGGCGGCGCCCGGTCCACGACGGCGCCGCGCGCTAGCCGACCAGACCGGCCGCGACCGGATCGCCGACCTCGCGCTCGATACTGGCGCGCATCTTGGCCAGCGCGGCCTGCTCGATCTGGCGCACCCGTTCCTTCGATACGCCCATCTGGACGCCCAGCGCCTCGAGCGTGACCGGGTCATCGGCCAGTCGCCTGGCCTCGATCACGGAGCGTTCGCGGGGCGTGAGTTTGGCCATCGAGCGGCCGATCAGGCCATGGCGCCGTTCGCCGTCGAGGGTCGCCTCGACCACCTGGTCGGGCCGGTCGCGCTCGTCGGGCAGCAGGCCCAGCCAGTCCTCCTCGCCATCGCCGGTGATCGGCGCGTCGAGCGACCGGTCGGGACCGCCCATGCGGGCGGCCATGGCCTCGACCTCGCCCTCCTCGACGCCCAGTTCCTCGGCGATCTTGGTCCGCGCCTCGTTGGTCAGCCGGCCTTCCAGGTCGCCCAGTCGCGCGCGCAGTCCGCGCAGCTTGAAGAACAGGCTCTTGCCCGAGGCCGTGGTTCCGGTCCGCACGATCGACCAGTTGCGCAGCACGAAGTCCTGCATCGCCGCCCGCACCCACCAGCCGGCGTAGGTCGAGAACCGCACACCGCGGTCCGGATCGAACCGGTCGGCGGCCTGCATCAGGCCGACCGCGCCCTCCTGGACCAGATCGGCCATCGGCAGGCCGAAGCGACGGAACTTCGCGGCCATGGCGATGACCAGCCGCATGTAGGCGCCGGTCAGCTCCTGCAGCGCCTCGTCGTCGGCGTCATCGCGCCAGCGGCGGGCCAGCGACTGCTCCCGGTCCAGATCGAGCAACGGCGCCCGCATGGCTTCACGCATGAAGCGTCTTTCAACAGGCCCTGCCTCGGATGCGGTCGCCATGGAGCGTCTCCCTTTGAAGGCAATACGCGGGCGATCTGAACATGGATCACATAGGATGCGCGGGGACATGCACTTCAGGGGATGTCCGCCGAACGGTTGATCCGCCGGCTCTGCTCCGGCAGGCTCGATCCATGAAACAGATCCGTACCGAAGCCGTCATTTCCGCCGCCCCGGCCAAGGTCTGGGCCGTGCTGACCGACTTTGCGCGCTATCACGAGTGGAACCCGCTCAACATCGCCGCCGAGGGTGAAGCGCGGGCCGGCGGCAAGATCCGCACGACCTTCCTGAACCCCGCCGGCCGCCCCGGCGCGACCGTGACCCAGACGGTCCGGCTGACCCGGTTCGAGCCCTACAGCGCCCTCGCATGGTCAGGCGTGGTGCCGCTGCTGTTCCACGGCACGCACCACTTCACGCTGGAGCCCGTCGCCGAGGGCACGCGACTTCTGCATGGCGAGGATATGGGCGGCCTGATCGCGATGACCTTCACGGCCGAAAAGCTGGAGCGCGACTTCCGCCCTCACTACGTGGCGGTCAACCAGGCGCTGGCGAAGCGCGTGGCGGCGCTGGGGTAGAAGGGGACATGTACCGCAGGTACGTGTCCCCTAACCCCGGCCGCTCGATTTGGGGGACACGTACCTTCGGTACATGTCCCCGTGTCCCTTAGGGCGCAACGACCATCAACTGCTCAAGCGCTGCACGCAGCGCCGGGAGGATAGTGCTCGATCCCTCCGACGAGGCCTGCACCAGCACCGTGGTGGCGACCCCGACGCAACGGCCCGCCTGGTACATGGTCTGGCCGATCTCCCACGACGAATTGCCGATCCGCAGGATGCCGGAGAACACCTCCACATCGCCCGGGTGGAACACCTCGCCCTGGTAGCTGACCCGCACGTCGGCGGTGACGATGCGCACCCCGGTCAGGCCGTTCGTCAGTTCGAAGGTCCGCCGCATCAGCTGCGACCGCGCCTCGTCGTAGTAGGCCGCCACGGCGATATTGTTGACGTGCCCCAGCCGGTCCTCGTCGTGATAGCGGGTCTGCACCCGGACGCTGTGCGGATAGAGGGCGGCGTCCTGGCGCCAGGCGGGCGGTTTCATCGGCGGGTTCCGTTGGTTCAGACGACGACACTGCGACGGCTGACGCTGGGGGAGTCGAGCGTAGGGGACATGTACCGAAGGTACGTGTCCCCTAAACCCGTAGCCGCTCGATTGGGGGACACGTACCTGCGGTACATGTCCCCTTCGGCGTGGCTAGCGCCGGAACAGCAGGCAGAGATTGTTGGCCGGCATGGCGACGCGCTCGGCAAGGGTCAGGCCGTGTCCGGCGGCGAGGGCCGTGACGTCGGCCAGATCCCGCAGGCCCCACGCCGGATCACGACGGCGCAGGTCGGCGTCGAAGGCGAGGTTGCTCGGCGCGGTCTCAACACCCGCTTCGACATAGGGGCCATAGAGGATCAGCGACCCGCCGGCGGGCAGCACCCGCGCGGCGCCCGCCATCAGTCCCTGTGTCGCCGCCCAGGGCGAGATGTGGACCATGTTGATGCAGACGATTGCGTCGGCCCGGATCAATGGCCAGCCGTCCGGTTCGGCGGCGTTCAGGACGAGGGGTGGGGCCAGGTTGGGCAAGCCCGCCGCATCCCGCCGCGCCCTGAGGATCTCCAGCGCCTCCTCGCTCCGGTCGGTCGGCTGCCAGGTGATCCCCGGCAGCGCCTCGGCGAACCAGGCCGCGTGCTCGCCGAGTCCGCTGGCCACCTCCAGCACAGTTCCCGACGGCGGCAGCCAGCGTCGGAGCACCGCGAGGAGCGGCTCACGGTTGCGGGCGGAGGACGGGGAAGCGGGCAGGGTCATCGGGGACATGTACCTGCAAGGTACGTGTCCCCCAAATCATGCCATCCCAAAGATTGTAAATCGAATGATGCGCGCTATGGTAAACTATGCCGCGTCAAGCCCGCATCGTCATTCCAGGGTTGCCTCACCACGTGATGCAGCGTGGGAACCGGCGCCAGCCCACCTTCTTCCGACCGGCTGACTACGCGTCCTATCTGACGATCGCGCAGGATCAGTTCGGAGCAGCAGATGTTGAGGTCTTGGCCTACTGCCTGATGCCCAACCACGTGCATCTGATTGCCACGCCGCGGGATGAGACTGGCCTGGCGATCGCCGTTGGCCGGACGCACCTGAAATACACCCGGTACATCAACGCGCGTGAGACCTGGACCGGGTGTCTCTGGCAAGGACGCTTTCAGTCATCGCCGATGGATGACGTCTATTTCCGGCGATGCGTCAGATACGTTGGCCTCAATCCCGTTCGCGCGGGTCTTGTGGAAAGGGCGTTGGACTGGCCGTGGTCGAGTGTTCAGGCGCATCTCGGCCTTAGGGTGGATCGCCTGATAACGCCGGTTGCGGTGAACGCGGTGTTGGATGAGGAAGGCGACGGGTTCTTCGACGTCGATATGCGAGCGGATGATCTCGCACGACTCCGAGCCAGCCTTCGGGAGGGGCGACCACTCGCGGAAGCAGGCGAACGCATTCGGGATTAGGGGACACGTACCTTCGGTACATGTCCCCGACATCAGGCTCCGTACAAAGCAAAACGCCCGGCGTTGCCGCCGGGCGTTTCACAAAATCACATCGGCTGAAAAAGCCTAGGCGGCCTTCTGCAGGGACTTGGTCAGGATGCCCACCGCCGCGTCGCGGTCGATCTTCTCGATCGCGGCGACTTCGCGGGCCATGCGGTCCAGGGCCGATTCATAGAGCTGGCGCTCCGAATAGGACTGTTCCGGCTGGTTCTCGGCGCGGTGCAGGTCGCGCACCACCTCGGCGATGGAGATCAGGTCGCCGGAGTTGATCTTGGCTTCGTATTCCTGGGCGCGACGCGACCACATGGTGCGCTTGACCCGGGCGCGGCCCTTGAGGGTCGTCAGGGCCTTGGTCACGACCAGGCCTTCGGCCAGCGGACGCAGGCCGGAGGTGACCGCCTTCTTGGTCGGAACCCGCAGCGTCATCTTCTCGTGGTCGAAGGTGATGACATAGACCTCAAGCGACATGCCGGCGACTTCCTGGGTCTCGACAGCACGGATCGTGCCCACGCCATGGGCGGGGTAGACCACGTGGTCGTTGACCGAAAACGCCAGACCAGACTTGCTCATATGTTCGTCCTTCTCTTGCACCCTGTCCGCGGGGTTCTGCCCCGCGAGCCGCTGTTCCAGGCCTTCTGACGACAGCGAAAGCGTCTCCGACCGCGGTGGGGCCGCGGAGTGCGCCGTGTCAGATTGTGTAGACCTTTAGGACACCCTGGCCTTCGCCATGCGCGCCGTTCGGATGCGGCTGTTCTTGAAACCAAGGCGCGACGGCGGACCCGTCACGTCAGAACAAACCCTACCACAAAAATGAGTGCAAAGAAAGGGTTGCGAAATCCGGCTCACCCGCTGGGGATTCAGTACCCGCGGGTCACGAACCCTTGCCGGGCTTGTCGCTGAAGTATTTCTCGAACTTGCCCGTCTCGCGCTCGAAGTCGGCGGCGTCCGCCGGCGGTTCACCCTTGAGGGTGATGTTCGGCCAGATCTTGGCGAACTCGGAATTGATCTTCAGCCATTTGCCGTCGGGCTCGTCCTCGGTGTCGGGCTTGATCGCGTCGACCGGGCACTCGGGCTCGCACACGCCGCAATCGATGCATTCGTCGGGGCTGATGGCCAGGAAGTTCTCGCCCTCATAGAAGCAGTCCACGGGACAGACTTCGACGCAGTCCATGAACTTACATTTGATGCAGGCGTCAGTGACGATGTAGGTCATCGGGAAACTTGGTGGTCCAGACGGTTGAGTGCGCGCGCCTTTTCAAAGGCAGGGGCCGGCTTGTCAATGCGGCGAGGGCTCATGGCCCTCACAGGAAAACTCAACGCCGCGTCCGCGCTCATTCTTCGGTCGCCGCATCGAGCGGATTGTAGAGGCCTCGCGCCTCGGCGGGCGGTCCGCGCCGCGCCCCGAAAGCGGCGACGCGGACGGCGATGACCCGGCCGCCGAAGGCGAAGACGAGATCGTCTCCCAGCTTCAGGACCCGCGACGGCTTGTCGAGCCGCCCCTCCGCGCCTGCCCGGGTGATCCGCACCCGGCCTTCGTCCACATAGCGGGCCGCCATCGACCGGGTCTTGAAGAACCGGGCGCGCCACAGCCAGACATCCGCGCGACAGGACTCCTCGCTCATGCGGCGGCGGGCTTGCGGCGACGCGGGCGCTTGCGGCGCGGCGGCGCGGCCTTGAAGCCGGCCAGCGCGGCGAAGGGCGAGTTCGGCGGGGGCGGGGCGGCGACAACCTCCGTCTTGTCGTTGCGTCGTCGCCAGGCGATCGGCTCGGTCCGGCTGGCCGGGGTGAAGCCCAGCGCCCGCAGGATGGTGGCCGTCTCGACCGCGCTCCAGCCGAGCGTCTCACGCGCCGCGTCGGACAGGATCACGCCGACGCCCGGCTTGAACCCGGCGCGGAGCAACTCATCCAGGCGTTCCAGCTGCTCGACGGGCGCCGCGAGCGACCCCACGGCGCGCAGGCCCCGCGCCGCCAGCGCGCGCGCGGGCGGGGGCGGAGTCGGCAGCCTGGACAGCGCGTCCACGGGCGGCCGCCACGTCCCGCCGGCCATGGCCTGGGCGAAGGCCAGACCTTCGGGCGTCAACAGGCCAGGCATGTAGAGGCTGAAGGCGCCGATCCGCACGCCCAGCATCCGCAGACTGCGCCGTTCCGCCTGGCTCAGCGCCTGCAGGTCGGCCTCGACGAGCCGACGGTCCAGCACCCCGCCGGCCTCGACCAGCCGATGGCCGATGCCGCGCGGCAGGCCCTTCACCTGGCCCCTGGCCATGGCCTGTTCGAGCTTCACCAGCGGTTCCAGGCGTCGTTCCCGTTCCGCCGCGAGGAAGGCCTGCAGCCGCTGGCGTGCGCGCTCCCGCGCCGTTTCCGGCCCCAGCTCGCCGAGCAGCCGCACCTTGCCGCCGTCGGTCATCTGGCCGGCCGCCTCGCCGCGCCACAGGACCGCGCCGTCGGGCGTGACGCTGAAAGCCTCGTCGTCTTCCGCGGCCAGCCGTCCCAGCCGCCGCGTGACCTCCGGTCCGACCGCCCGCTGGGCCGCGCCGCGCAGGGCCTTTTCCTCCAGCGAGGAGGCCGCCTTCGGCGCCTCGAAGGACAGGCCCTGCAGGCGACCGACGACATGCCCCTCGACGGTCACCGTGCCGTCCTCGGCCACGCCCGCCAGCATCTCGCTCCGATCGCCCAGCTGGCGCATCAGCACGCTGGTGCGGCGGTCGATGAACCGCGCCATCAGCTTCTCGTGCAGGGCGTCGGACAGGCGCTCCTCCAGACCGCGCGTCACCCCCTGCCAGTGGGCCGGATCGACCAGCCAGTCGGGCCGGTTGGCGATATAGGCCAGGGTCCTGACTCCCGCGAGCCGCGAGGCCAGGGTGTCGATCTCGCCGTCCGTGCGGTCCAGCCCCTTGAACTGGCCGACCATCCAGTCCTCCGGCAGCCGCCGCCGACCGGTGGTCAGGTTGTCGAACAGCGCCCGGATCAGCCGCAGATGCTCGTCCGGGGTCTGCTTGCGGAAGTCAGGCGTCTGGCAGACCTCCCACAGCCGCTCCAGCGCCACCCTGTCGCGGACGCGGTGGACGACGTCGTCGTCCTCGGCCATCCGCTTCAGCGCCGTCTCGTCGATCGCCTGGGCCGACAGCATCAGCCCCTCGCGCTGCGGCGTCGCCTCCAGCGACCGGATGAGCGAGGGCAGGGCGCCGAAGTCGAGCCGGTGGTTGCGCCACTCGGCCGAGGCCACGGGCTGGAAGGCGTGCTCCTCGACGGCGGCGACGAGGTCCTCGTCCATCTCCTCGGCCTCGCCGGTGACGCCGAACGTCCCGTCCCGCACGTGCCGCCCGGCCCGGCCGGCGATCTGGCCGATCTCTTGCGGATGCAGGAACCGCGTTTTCTTGCCGTCGAACTTCCGCAGCCCGGCGAAGGCGACATGGTCGACGTCCATGTTCAGGCCCATGCCGATGGCGTCGGTGGCGACCAGGAAGTCGACTTCGCCGGACTGGTAGAGCGCGACCTGGGCGTTGCGGGTGCGGGGGCTGAGCGAGCCCATGACCACGGCCGCCCCGCCGCGCTGGCGGCGGATCAGCTCTGCGATGGCGTAGACATTGTCGGCGCTGAACGCGACCACGGCGCTGCGGCGGGGCAGGCGGGTCAACTTCTTGGGCCCGGTGTAGCGCAGCTGCGAGAACCGCTCCCGCTCGACGATCTCGACCCCGGGCAGCAGCCGCCGGACCAGCGGCGCCATGGTCCCGGCGCCCAGCAGCATGGTCTCCTGCTTGCCGCGCGCATGCAGCAGCCGGTGCGTAAACACGTGACCGCGTTCGGGATCGGCGCACAGCTGGATCTCGTCGATGGCGAGGAAGTCGACCTCGCGGCCGAGCGGCATGGCCTCGACGGTGCAGATGAAATACTGCGGCCGGGGCGGGACGATCTTCTCCTCGCCGGTGATCAGCGCGACCTCGCGCGGGCCCTTCAGCCGCACCACCCGGTCGTAGATCTCCCGCGCCAGCAGCCGCAGCGGCAAGCCGATCATGCCGCTATGGTGACCCAGCATCCGCTCGACGGCGAGATGGGTCTTGCCGGTGTTGGTCGGGCCAAGCACCGCCACGAGCCTGTGTGCAGCCTGGCCTGTGGAACGGTCACTCATACAGGAAAGGTGGGGGAGTCGCGGGTGCGCGACAAGGGCGCCGAACCGATCTGCGGCGCCTTGCCCGGATCCTGGACAGATGGGGCGCGACTATCGCCCGTCGTGGACGATCCGGCCGCCGACCACGGTCAGGACAGGCTTCACCGTCAGGATGTCCGCCTGCGGAATGGTCATGACGTCCTGCGAGAAGACGGTGATGTCCGCCGGGCAGGACTGCACCAGCACGCCGCAGTCGCCGCCGCCGACCTGGTTGGCGGTCAGGGTGAAGGCGCTGAGCGCCGACGGACGGTCGATCGCCAGTTCCGGATGCCAGTCCGGGCCGGACTTGCCCTTCAGATCCTTGCGGGCCACGGCGGCGTAGAACTCGATGCGCGGATCGCCGACCTCGACGGGCGCATCGGTGCCGAACACGATGGTGGCGACCCGGTCCAGCAGGGTCTTCCAGGCATAGGCGCCCTCGAGCCGGTTTGGGCCCAGCCGCGACGGCGCGAAATACAGGTCACCGATCGCGTGGGACGGCTGCATCGACGCGACAATGCCCAGCCTGGCGAAGCGGGCGATATCCTGCGGGTCGAGGATCTGCGCGTGCTCGATCCGCCAGTTCAGGGCGCGGGCGGCGTTGCGGTCGTCGCCCAGCACCTCCGCGAACCAGTCCAGCACCAGCCGGTTGCCCTTGTCGCCGATGGCGTGGAACGCGACCTGCGCCTTGACCGCCTTGGCTCGCTCCAGGATGGCGATGGTCGCGTCGTGTTCGGCGATCTGCAGGCCGGACGTCTCGGGCCGGTCGGTATAGGGCTTGAGCAGCAGCGCGCCGCGCGAACCCAGGGCGCCGTCGACATAGAGCTTCACGCCGCGCACCCGCACCCGTCCGGTGGCGTCCTCATAGGGGCCGCGTTCCAGCACCTCGTCGGAATCCTCGGGCGTCATGAAGACGTCGACGCGGATCGGCAGCTTGCCCTCGGCGGCCAGGGCCATCAGCACCTTCACGTCGTCGGCGCTGGTGCTCATGTTGACGGCGGTGGTCCAGCCACGCGCCGCATAGAGCGCGACGGCCCGTTGCAGCGCCTCGCGCCGGGTGGCCATCGACATCGGCGGCAGCCGCGCCCCGATCAGGCCGGCGGCGGTGTCGATCAGCATCCCGGTCGCCTCGCCCTCCGGCGTACGCTCGATCCGGCCGCCGGCGGGATCGGGGGTGCTCCCGTCGATCCCGGCCAGCTTCAGCGCGGCGGTGTTGAGGACGACGGCATGACCGTCGGCCCGCTCCAGAATCACCGGCCGGGTCGGCGCGACGACGTCGAGGTCGGCGCGGTTGGGAAACCGTCCCTCCGGCCAGTGGGTCTCGATCCAGCCCCGACCGATGATCGGCGCATCGCCGGGGTTGGCGGCGGCATAGACCTTCACGGCCTCGACCAGCCCGGCGACCGAGGTCACCTGGTCGAGGTTGAGCGTCATCTCGCGCAGGCCGACGCCGGTCAGGTGCACATGGGAATCGACGAAGCCCGGATAGGCGGCCGCGCCTTTCAGGTCGATCTCGGGCAGCCCTTTCGCCTTGGCGCGCGCGGCGGCCAGCGAGCCGGTGAAGACGATGATATCTCCGCGCACCACCAGGGCTTCGGGCCGGTTGCTCTGTCCGCCTACGGCGCCGACGTAGATCGGCCCGCCGTACATGAGGAATCCGTCCTCATCAGCCCGCGCCGCGGGAACGGCGGCCAGGGCGATCAGGGCCAGAACAAGCGACAGGAAACGGATCACGGGCGGCCTCGGTATTGGGAGTTAACGCCCTGGGACCTTAGCAGCGAACAGGGGCGAAACGAATCAGGACCGAATCAGTGACTTCGTCCGATTCGGCATTTGTTCACCGCAACATATTGTATCTTAACGGCGATTAACCACAATTCGAAAGTTGCTCCCATTCCTCTCCCGCTAGGGAGAGGGGGACCCTGCGGAGCAGGGTGGAGAGGGAAGCGCCCGCGATGGCCGGCCAGGCGCAATCGATCCGCATATCCTGCCGGGCGCCGCGCTTCCCTCTCCACCAGCCTGCGGCTGGTCCCCCTCTCCCTCGCGGGAGAGGAACGCGGGTCCCCGACTCCAATCCTTGACGCCTTGCGCTCTCTTCCCTATACCCGCCGCTCCCGTGCGGGAGGCTCTTCCGCGCGCCCGAAATCATTATGCGAAGGTCGCTTACATGTCGCGCCGCTGCGAACTCACCGGTGTTGGTCCCATGGTCGGGCACAACGTGAGCCACTCGAATATCAAGACCAAGCGTCGGTTCCTGCCGGCCCTCTCGCCCGCCACGCTCCAGTCGGACGTGCTCGGCCAGAGCTTCAAGCTCCGGATCACCAACGCCGCCCTGCGCACGCTGGACTTCCGTGGCGGCCTGGACACCTTCATGGCCAAGGCGAAGGACGAGAATCTCTCGCCGCGCGCCCTGAAGATCAAGCGCCAGATCAAGGCCAAGCTGGCCGAGCAAGCGCCCGCCGCCTGAGGCGACAAGCTTCAAGACGACAGACGGCCCGCGAGGCGACTCGCGGGCCGTTTGCGTTGGGGGTTCCGCGTCGGGCTATTTCTTGAGCAGGCCGTCCTTCCAGAGAAGGAAGATCGGACCTCCGACGCCGATGATCAGCGTGGAGATGATGGAGAGGATGGCCCACATCATTCAGTCCTCCAAGCTGGCTGAAACGCTCCAGCCTACTTCTTGAGAAGCCCGTCTTTCCAGGCGAGGTAGAACGGGCCGCCGACGCCGATGACCAGCACGGTGATGATTGCGAGGATGGGCAACAGCATCTCAGTCCTCCAAGCCAGCCGCAACGCCCCGACCAGCTGCGTGCAACATAAACCCGACCAGACCGAAGACCAACACCACAATGTAATCATTGGTTGTGAAGGGGCGTTCCTGCCGGATGATCGTCACCGCAGGCTGCAGGATCGCGGCGATTAGAGATGCCGCGCAAAGGTTGTTGGCAAGGGTGGCCAGTAGCTTGCGGCGTTCATTGCGGCCTGCCTTGCTTCCGGACAGAGGTGTAGGGGCGGGCTCTTCGCCCAGCGTGTCGTCCATGCCGTGAGCGTAGCATGCCGGGTATAATCGTAAAGAGTGTATTTGTTCGATTTTCCCGTATTTCGACTTAAGCCAACAGCTCCCGTCCCGCATCCCGCACATCCGTGCAGCCCGTCAGGGCCATGGCCATCATCATCTCCTGCCGCATGATCTGCAGCACGTGCTCGACGCCCGCCTGGCCGGCGCCGGCGAGGGCCCAGGCCCAGGCTCTACCGATGAAACAGCCCTTGGCGCCGCTGGCCAGCGCCTTGACGACATCCAGGCCGGACCGGACGCCGCCGTCCATCAGGATGGTCAGGTCATCGCCCACGGCGTCGGCGATCGCGGGCAAGGCGCGGATGCCGCTCTGCACCCCGTCAAGCTGCCGGCCGCCATGGTTGGAGACGATCAGTCCGTCCGCGCCGTAGCGCTTGCACTCGCGCGCGTCATCGGCGTCGAGGATGCCCTTGATGACCAGCGGCCCCTTCCAGTTCTCGCGGATCCAGTCGAGGTCCTTCCAGGTCAGGGTCGGATCGAAATTCTTGGTCACCCAGGGCCAGAACTCCATCACCCCCTTGGCCTCGGGAATCGCCGGCGCGAGGTTGCCGAACTTGTGCGGACCGCCCATGGCCATCACGTCCCAGGCCCAGCCCGGATGGGTTATCCCGTCCCAGGCCCGCTGCAGCGGCACGAACGGCGACTGCGCCCCGAACAGCCCGGACCGCACGTCGCGATAGCGGGCGCCCGGCACCGGCAGGTCGACGGTGAAAGCCACGACGGGGCAGCCCAGCTCGGTCACCCGCGCCAGCAGCTCCTTCATGTAGCCGCGGTCCTTGATGATGTAGAGCTGGTACCAGGGCGGCGCGCCACCGTCCTTCGTGACCTCCTCGACATCGCAGATCGACAGCGACGACAGGCACATGTTGATGCCCGCGCCACGCGCGGCCTTCATCGCCTGCACCTCGCCGCGGCGGGCGTACATGCCGCCCATCCCTATCGGCGACAGGACCATCGGCATGGCCAGCTTCTGGCCGAACAGTTCGGTCTCGAGCGAGATGGATGAGACGTCCCGCATCACCCGCTGGCGCAGGGCCAGGGCCTCGAAGTCCTCGACGTTCCGCCGCAGGGTCGCCTCGGCGTACGATCCGCCGTCGAGATAGTCGAACAGCACGCGCGGCAGCCGGCGTTTCGCCAGCTCGCGGTAGTCGGTGACGCAGGCAGGTCTCATTTGGGCGGCATCCAGTCGAAGGCCAGCAGCAGGGTGCGTTGGGTCGGGCTGAAGTTGTCATCCGACAGTAGATAGAGCCGCCAGCCGCCGTTCCCCTTCGGCACGACGGTCACGCCTTCATAGTTGTCGACGCTCATCGGCGGGGTCATCGCCAGGCTGCCGATCACCTTCCGGGCGCCCAGCGGATCCCGCACCACCGAAACGATGATCCGCGACCCGATCGCCGGGATGTAGCTGTGGTGCAGGATGATCAGCTCACCCTTCGGCCCGGTGGTCAGGCTTGAAAGGCGGTAGCCGGGCGGCGGCTTCGGCAGGCCCGCCTTTTCCTCGCAGGAGACATTCAGCCGGCAGAACCAGATGCCGCCGGGCTCGACGCCGACCCAGTAGCCGTCGGCGATCACGGTCGGGGCGGCGGCCAGGCCCTCCATTCCGTCGTTCTCGGCCATCGCGACGGCAGGCATGGCCACAGGCTTCGGCGGGCGATTGCTGGACGGGGCGTAGCGCCAGATCCTGTGTTCCCGCTCGAAGCTGACGAGCATCTCGCCGTTGCCGAGCCGGGTGACGCCCTCGGCGTCGCCCCAGTTCTTGCCCTGCAGCGGCTGCGCGTCGAGGCCGGTCAGCGGTCGCAGGGCGCCGTCCGTCAGCCCGATCAGCCGTCCGGTCTCGTCCAGCGCCAGCCGCCCGGTGAACAGGTCGGCGCCGTCATCGGTGACGGAGAGGACGTCGCCGTCCGGCTCGATGACCAGATCCGAGAGCCCGTGCAGCCGGCTGGTGTCGGCGCCGGTGATGGCGATTCCGCCGGCGTAGATAAAGTCGCCGACCGCCTTGCGGCCCGGGTCGGACGGATCGAGCGCCACCGTCGAGGTCTTGATCGTCACGCCGTGTCCGGCCGCGACGGGCGCGGCGGGCAGGCTGGTCCGGCTGGTAACACAGGCGGCCAGCGACAGCGCGGTGGCGACCAGGGCGCCGGCGGCGGCTGTCACCCTGCGGCGCATCAGCCGACGGCCTCACTGACCTGCTTGAACGTCACGGTCTTGGGCGGCGGCGGCTGGGTCACCGGCGGTGCGGCCAGCAGCCCCCGCACATTGGCGACGCGCCGGGGCTCGTCCTCGAACAGGCCGGCCAGCTGCTCAACCAGCGCCCCGCCCAGCTGCTCGACGTCGACGATGGTTACGGCCTTCTTGTAGTAGCGCGTCACGTCGTGGCCGATGCCGATGGCCAGCAGCTCGACCGGGCTCTTGGTCTCGATCTCGGTGATCACGCTGCGCAGGTGGCGTTCCAGATAGTGGCCGCTGTTGACCGACAGGGTCGAGTCGTCGACCGGCGCGCCGTCGCTGATGACCATCAGGATGCGGCGCTGTTCGGTGCGGGTGATCAGCCGCTGGTGGGCCCACATCAGCGCCTCGCCGTCGATGTTCTCCTTCAGCAGCCCCTCGCGCATCATCAGGCCGAGGTTGCGCCGGGCCCGCCGCCAGGGCGCATCGGCGGCCTTGTAGACGATGTGGCGCAGGTCATTGAGGCGACCGGGCGAGGCGGGCTTACCGCTCTTGATCCAGTCGTCGCGGCTGATGCCGCCCTTCCAGGCGCGGGTGGTGAACCCGAGGATCTCGGTTTTGACCGCGCACCGCTCCAGCGTGCGGGCCAGGATATCGGCGCAGACGGCGGCGACCATGATCGGCCGCCCGCGCATCGAGCCGGAATTGTCGATCAGCAGGGTCACGACGGTGTCGCGGAACTGGATGTCCTCTTCCTGCTTGAACGACAGCGGCGCGGTCGGGTCGGTGATGATCCGCGGCAGGCGCGCGACGTCGAGCATCCCCTCCTCGAGGTCGAAGCTCCACGACCGGTTCTGCTGCGCCATCAGTCGCCGCTGCAGCTTGTTGGCCAGTCGCGACACAACGCTCGACAGACTGGCCAGTTGCTGGTCGAGATAGGCCCGCAGCCGGGTCAGCTCCTCGGCGTCGCACAGCTCCTCGGCGCCGACGATCTCGTCATGGGCGGTGGTGAACACCTTGTAGGGCGGTTCGGCGCGGCCATCGTCCTTGATGTCGGGACGGGCGGGCTTGGCGCCGTCGCCCATCTCCGGCGCGTCCTCGCTCATCTCGGTGGCGTCCTCGTCGGACTCCACCATCTGTTCCTCGCCGTCCTGGGACTCGCTGTCGGACCCGTCGGACTCGTCCATCGAGGAGCCTTCCGGAGTCTCGCCGTCGCCTTCCCCGTCTTCGCTCTCGCTGGACTGGGCCTGGTCTTCCTCGCCCTCTTCCTCGTCCTTGCTGGACTCGGAAGGGTCGACGTCGTCGCTCAGCTCCATGCCGCGCAGGAAGGCGCGGACGGCCTTGCCATAGGCCTGCTGGTCGTCGGCGGCGGCGACCATCTGGTCGAGTTCCGCCGAGGCCATGGCGTCGAGCTTCGGCCGGAAGGAGTCGACCAGCGCGCGGGCGGATTCGGGCGGAGCGTCGCCGGTCAGGCGCTCGCGCATGATCAGGGCCACCGCGTCGGCCACCGGCATGGTCAGCTGCTCGATGTTTCGCGACAGGCCCTTGCGCTCGACGCTCTGCTCCAGCAGGGCGGTCAGATTGTTGCGCACCCCGCCCAGGGCGTTGGCCCCGATGGCCTCGATCCGCGCCTGTTCCACGGCCTCGAACACCGCCCGTGCGACGGGTGAGGACGGCATGTTCCGGGCATGGGTGGCGGCGTCGTGGTGCGCCAGCCGCAGGGCCATCTGGTCGGCCATCCCGCGGATCCGCGAGGCCTCCTTCGAGGTCAGGTCCCGCGGCGGATGCGGCAGCACCGCCCGGTTGCCGGACAGTGAGGGGCCGTCGCCGGAGAACACGACCTCAAGGTCGGCCATTTCGGCGAGCGATCGCGCGGCGTGCGCCAGGGCGCGCTTGAACGGTTCGGTGGGGCTCTCGGGCTTGTTGGCCATGGAACCGTCTTACTCCGGCGCCGCAACGGTATGGAAGAGCGTCCTCACGCCCTTGTTCGCGGCCGGCACTGCTGCAGGGTCACGGTGATGCGCGGGGGTCACTGCGCGCTTCATGTCGTTTGCCCCGCTCCACCGGTTTTCGGTGGGGCAATCCTGCCCGCCGGCGTCGGAACGGTCCAGCGCCCGGTCAGGCGGCGGCGCGGCTCCGGCTCGCTTCAGCGGGCAGGAAGAAGCTGAAATAGGATCCCTGGCCGACGGTGCTCTCGACGCTCATCTCGCCACCCATCAGCTGAACAAGCTCGCGGCTGATCGCCAGGCCCAGGCCCGTCCCGCCGAACCGCCGGGTGGTCGAGGCGTCGAGCTGGTTGAACTTGCCGAAGAGTTCGGCGAGCCGGTCGGCCGGGATCCCGGCGCCGGTGTCGAGCACCGCGAACTCGACCCCCCGCGTGCTGGTCCAGACGCGCACAGAGACATGTCCGGCGGCGGTGAACTTGATGGCGTTTGAGATCAGGTTCGCCAGCACCTGGTTCACGCGCATGGCGTCCAGGCGCCAGACGCCGGCGGCGGACGGCTCGATCGCGAAGCCCAGCTTGAGGGACTTCTCCAGCGCCAGCGCCGTGAAGGTGGCGCAGACACCCGACACGACGGCGCCCAGATCGGTGTCCTCGCGCTGGATGTCCAGCTTGCCGGCCTCGATCTTGGCCAGGTCGAGCACGTCGTTCAGCAGGGTCAGCAGCGTCGCGCCGGATTCCCTGATGATCGCCAGGTGCTTGCGCTGAACGGGCGCGAGTTCGCCGCGGTCCATGATCTGCGCCATGCCGAGCACGCCGTTGAGCGGCGTGCGGATCTCGTGGCTGATATTGGCGAGGAACTGCGTCTTGGCCACGCTGGCCGCCTCGGCCCGGTCGCGAGCTTCGGTCAGGTCCTCCAGCGCCGCCTCCAGCTTGGCGTCGTTGACGGCCAGGCTGTGCAGGGCCGCCAGGACCCGCCGCGCGAGCGCCCAGGCGGCGACCGCGAACGCGGCGAACACCAGCAGCACGGGGCCGAGCGCGTCCCGCAGGATGCCGGCGCCCGGCTGCTTGGGGGTCCAGGCGAGGCGGCCGAGCACGTCGCCCTCGGCGTTCGCCAGCGGTACGGCAGGACCTTTGGGCGTCTCGCCGGCCTTCAGGAGGCGCAGCTCCCGGATGCCCAGGTCGTCCTGCAGTTGGGTCAGGAAGGCGCCGTCGATGCGCCGGCCGGACAGGATCACTGAGGACGGGCGCCCGGTCTGGACGACCTCGCGGGTTTCCGGGGTCACCGTTGACAGGGCCAGCATCCACAGTTCGCCGCCCGAGGCGACGATGGCTGTCGTTGTCGTAACGCCCTGCACGCCGATCGGCGCCTCGGGTCCGGCGGCCAGACGGCGAGCCTCCTCGCGGCGCAGCCGGCCCAGCAGCGGCGCAGCGTCGCGGGCGAACGTCGAGAGCGATGACGGCGGCGCCACCTCGCCGGCCTCGGACGCGTAGATCACCTTTCCGTCCGCCCCGAACACCAGGGTGCGGTCATGGTGCATGTAGGTGCTGTAGTAGACCCCGTAGTTCTCGTCGGCCCAGGCGGCGTCAAAGGCCTTGACCGTGAGGTTGTAGGCGTCGTCCCAGACGGAGGCCGAGACGATGTCGCCGACCAGGCCGGTCTGGCGGCGGTCCAGCGTCCGGATCACCAGGTCCCGCTCCTCGGCCGCGACCGCCTGGTCGACCGCGCGCGCCGAGAACGCCAGGGCGCCCAGCCCGGCGGCCAGGACGATGCCGAGCACGAGCAGCCCCAGGATGAGGATGCGCTGGAGCTCGCCGCGGCTCTGGATCGCGATCAGTGTCATGCGGGCATAATCGCCGCGAACACCTAACGGGACTTGAACCCTCGCCCGGCAAGTTGTCGCAGGTCTTCGGGGAGCGGATTGGCTGCCTGTTAACCCTGTCGTCGCAGACTGGTCAGACAAACGGGGCGGGAGACGACCATGAAGCGATCCATCATCTTGCTGGCGACCTGCGTGTCGCTGGCGACGGTCGGCGCGGCGCAGGCCGAGGACGACACCTGGAAACTGTCCGGCGAGATCGGCGTCGTCTCGGACTACCAGTACCGGGGCTACTCGCTGTCGGGCGGCGACCTGGCGATCCAGGGCGGGCTGACGCTGGAGGCCCCGAAAGGCTTCTACGCGGGCGTCTGGGGCTCCGAGATCGAGGAAGTCGGCATTGGGGCGGACGGCGACGGCGCCCTGATCGAGATCGACCTGTCGGCGGGCCGCACCTTTTCGGCCGGCGGCTGGGACTGGGATGTCGGGCTCATCTACTACAGCTACCCGGACGGCGACGATCTGGACTATCTGGAAATTCCGGTTTCCGCCGCGCGCACCGTTGGCGACTTCACCACCACGCTCGGCGTCAGCTATGCGCCCAGCCAGGACAACCTCGGCGGCGACGACAATCTCTATCTGTTTCTGGGCGGCGACTATGCGCCCGAGCACTGGCCGGTCAGCCTCAGCGCCCAGATCGGCCATGAGGACGGCGCCTTCGCCGACGGCAAGATGGACTGGCAGCTGGGCCTGGCGAAGGACATCGGCCCGGTCAGCCTCAGCGTGACCTATGCCGACAGCGACGGGCCCGGCTCGGAGTCCTCGGTCGTGGGCGGGATCTCGCTGGCGTTCTGATGATCTTCCCCCGCGGGGGAGCGCGCAAAGAAAACGGGCCGGCCTCCGTCAGGAGACCGGCCCGTCAACCTTTGGTGCTTCAAGCCCTTAGGAGGCTTGCAGCTGGCCCGCCGAGGTCTTGCCCGAGCGCTGGTCGCGCTCGAGTTCGTAGCTCAGCTTCTGGCCTTCGTTCAGCGAACGCATGCCGGCGCGTTCAACCGCCGAGATGTGCACGAACACGTCGGCGCCGCCGTCGTCCGGCTGGATGAAGCCGTAGCCCTTGGTGGCGTTGAACCACTTCACGGTTCCGGTAGCCATGGATGTAACCTCTTTCAACAGTCTGATTGCGCCCCGAAGAGCGCGGTAGCATCGGTCATTCGGAAGGATCGAGGAGCAGGTCCGGCGCAAGACTTCAAGACGTGCGGTGGATGGCGACCGAACCTAAGCGAAATTTCGACGGCGATTTCGTCGCACTTTTTCGCCGGGCAGGCAAGATGGGTGAGTCGCGCTAGCCGCGAACCGCGATTGAAATCCGTCCGGCGGCGACCGGCGGCGAGCGCAACAGGTCCACGATCTGCAGCAGGAATTCCTTGCGGCGCGCCAGGGCGCCCGGGACATCCTGGCCCGCGCGGACAAAGCGCACGTCCTCGCGCTCGGCTTCATGGGCGACGCGATCGGCGACGGCGGGCAGGTGGCCTTCACCCTTGCGGGCGTCCATCAGGGCGGCATGTGACCGCGCTTCGTCGATGCGCTTGCGCACGAGGGCCTCGACGTCCGAGCCGCCTTCAGCCCGGGCCGCCAGCGCGGCGAAGTCGTGCGCATACATCCGCACGAAGCCTTCCTCGATCATGGAGTCTCCAATCTGCCGCCAGAAATCGGAGGCGGCCGGCACGCCATTCGCGCGCAAGGAGAGACTGTATAACACGGATCGGGTGAAATTGGGGACGGAATGTCACACAGGCCTTTGCTAGGCTGCCGCCATGACCCTGACCCACCGCCTCGCCACCCCGGCGGACATGCCGGCGCTGACCGCCCTGATGGACCTGGCCATCGGCGTCCTGCAGCAGCCGTTCCTGACGCCGGAGCAGATCGCCGCCTCGCGCAAGCTCATGGGTCTGGACAGCCAGCTGATCGCCGACGGGACCTACTTCCTGGTCGAGGCGGACGGCGTTATCGCCGGCTGCGGCGGCTGGAGCGCCCGGGCCACCCTCTACGGCGGCGACCACAGCCCCGGCCGTGACGCGCATGGCCTGAACCCGGCGATGGACGCGGCGCGCGTGCGGGCGATGTACACCCATCCGGACTTCGCCCGACGCGGCGTCGGCCGCCTGATCCTGTCGCTGTGCGAAACGGCGGCGCGCGACGCCGGGTTCGCCCGCGTCGAACTGGCCGGCACCCTGGCGGGCCAGCCGCTCTACGAGGCCTGCGGCTACACGGTCCTCGAACAACTCACGGACGACCGTGGCGGCGCCCCGGTGCCGCTGCTGCGGATGGGCAAGCGGCTCTAGGACGTATAGCCGAGCACGAGCCGGGCGATCTCCGCGCCGTGGGTCTCCTGCGGGAAGTGGCCGGCGTCGGGCAGCAGATCGAACGTCGCCTGCGGATAGCGGGCCGCCCAGGCGCGACCCCAGGCCTCGGTGAACACGTCGTCCAGACCACCCCAGATGAAGTTCACCGGCTTGTCCCAGGTCAGCAGCGCCGCGAAGTCTCTCGCCTGGGCCTCTGCGTTGCCGCCCTCTGGATTGTCGAACGGCAGGCTGAGCGGAAAGCGCCTTGGCCCGGCATGACCGGCGCGGCCCAGGCCCTCGAACGGCGCATCGTAACCTCTCCGTACCGCCTCCTGTGCGGCGGTGAGGGCCGGCGCGGGCTCGCCCTGCGCAATGGCGTACAGATCCCGCGCGCCCATGGCGCCCAGCGGAACCATCATGAACCGGCCGATGGTCAGTCGCTCGGGCACGCTGGCCCCGAACAGCCCGTCCGGCTGCCAGGCCGCGTTCCAGCGGTGCAGGGCCGGGGTGTAGTCATAGGCCGCGTGGTGCAGCCAGGTGTTCATGATCACCAGCCGGCTGAACCGCCCGGGCATGCGCGCCGCCTGGGCCAGGCCGATCGGCCCGCCCCAGTCCTGGGCGAACAGCGTCACGCCCGTCGGGTCGAGGGTCTCGATCAGCAGCCGGTGCGCCGCCGTGTGCCGGGCAATCGAGTACCAGCCGTCATCGACCGGCTTGTCCGACCGCCCGAAGCCGATGTGGTCGGCGGCGATGCAGCGCCAGCCCGCGGCGGTCAGCGCCTTGATGATGTGCCGGTTCAGATAGCTCCAGGTGGGCATGCCGTGCATCAGCAGCGCCACGGGCCCGTCGCGGGGGCCTTCGTCGACATAGTGCAGCCGCAGGCCCTCGACCGTCAGATAGCGGGGCGTGAAGTCGTACCCGTCCAGGCCGGCGAAGGCCTCGTCGGGCGTGCGCAGGAAGGCGACGCCGCCGGCAGTGGTCATCAGCTCTGTCATGGGTCCGCACGGCTCCGGGAATGTAATGGCACTCTATGTGTCACTATATTGGGGTCAAGACCCGCCGACGTGATGAGGGACGACTCGGCCGCCTGTGTTAGCCCGCAGGCCGCAGCCGCACCGGGCGTCCGCGCGCCGGAGCTCCCCATGGCCGTCCAGACCGTTCACCTCGTCCAGGCCTTCATCGCCGGCCGCGGCAAGGCCCTGAAGTCGGAACAGGCCGTGGTCTGCAAGACCGCCGAGGAAGCCGTCCGCCGCGCCGAACGCCTCGCCCCCCTGCGCCTCGGCGTCGTCGCCTTCAGCGCCACCGGCGACATGGAAATGGGCGACTTCGACGAGACGCCGACGATCCTGTTCAAGGCGGGCAGACTGCCGCCGCCGTTCGAGGACGGGTGATCGTCCTTCTCCCCTTGCGGGAGAAGGTGTCAGGCGAAGCCTGACGGATGAGGGGTCTCACCCATCCTGCAAACGCGAAAAAGGGGTCCGCAAGCCCGCAAGCCCGCGAAACCCCTCATCCGACCCGCTGCGCGGGCCACCTTCTCCCGCAAGGGGAGAAGGAAGACTAGTGAACCCGCGCCTTCCCGATCACCAGCCCGTCCGCATCGGCTGACACCTCGATGACGCTGCCGTCCGCCATATCCCCGGCCAGCAGTTTCCGTGCGATCGGGTCCATCAGTTCCTTCTGGATCACCCGCTTGAGCGGCCGGGCCCCGTAGACGGGGTCGTAGCCGCGCTCGCCCAGCCAGTGCAGGGCGCCGGCGTCGAGGGCGATGCTCATCCGGCGGTCGGCCAGCAGCTTTTCGACCCGCTCCAGCTGGATCTTGACGATCGAGCCCATCTCGCCGCGACCCAGACGCTTGAACAGGATGATCTCGTCCAGGCGGTTGAGGAACTCGGGACGGAAGCTGCGGCGCACGACGTCCATCACCTGCGGGCGCACGGCCTCGACATCGTCGCCGTCCTCCAGCGCCGCCAGGAACTCCGAACCCATGTTGCTGGTCAGGATGATCATGGTGTTGCGGAAGTCGACGGTCCGGCCCTGGCCGTCAGTCAGCCGCCCGTCGTCGAGCACCTGCAGCAGGATGTTGAACACGTCCGGGTGGGCCTTCTCGACCTCGTCGAACAGGATCACCTGATAGGGCCGGCGGCGCACGGCCTCGGTCAGGGCGCCGCCCTCGTCGTAGCCGACATAGCCCGGGGGCGCGCCGATCATCCGGCTGACGCTGTGCTTCTCCATGTATTCGCTCATGTCGAGGCGGGTGATCGCGCTCTCGTTGTCGAACATGAATTCGGCCAGCGCTTTGGTCAGCTCGGTCTTGCCCACGCCCGTCGGGCCCAGGAACAGGAAGCTGCCGATCGGCTTGCCGGGATCCTGCAGGCCGGCGCGGGCGCGGCGGACAGCGTCGGACACGGCGACCAGCGCCTCTTCCTGACCGACCACGCGGCCGCGCAGGGCGTCCTCCATCTTCAGCAGCTTCTCGCGCTCGCCCTCGAGCATCTTGTCGACGGGCACGCCGGTCCAGCGGCTGACGACGGCGGCGATCTGCTCGGCGTCGACGACCTCGGGGGACAGCGGGTTTTCGGCGGCCTTGCCGTCTTCTTCGGCCAGGCGCTTCTCGATCTGCGGGATTTCGCCATAGGCGATCTCGGACGCGCGCTGCAGGTCGCCGCGACGCTGGGCGGCGGCCAGTTCGGCGCGCAGCCGCTCGAGCGCCTCGCGCACCTGGGCGGCGCTGCCGACCTTGTCCTTCTCGGCCTTCCAGCGGGCGGTCATCTCGTCGGACTCGACCTGCAGTTCGTCGATCTCGTCCTCGATGGCCTCCAGCCGCTGCTTGCTGGCGGCGTCGGTTTCCTTCTTCAGGGCCTCGCGCTCGATCTTCAGCATGACCAGCCGGCGGTCGATCTCGTCCAGCTCCTCGGGCTTCGAGTCGACGGCCATCCGCACGCGGCTGGCGGCCTCGTCCATCAGGTCGATGGCCTTGTCGGGCAGGAACCGGTCGGCGATGTAGCGGTTGCTCAGCGTGGCCGCCGCGACGATGGCGCTGTCGCTGATCCGCACCCCGTGGTGCAGCTCGTACTTCTCCTTCAGGCCGCGCAGGATCGAGACGGTGTCCTCGACCGTCGGCTCGCCGACGAACACGGGCTGGAAGCGACGGGCCAGGGCGGCGTCCTTCTCCACATGCTTGCGGTACTCATCCAGCGTGGTCGCGCCGACGCAGTGCAGTTCGCCGCGGGCGAGGGCGGGCTTGAGCAGGTTCGAGGCGTCCATCGCCCCGTCGCCCTTCCCGGCGCCGACCAGAGTGTGCATCTCGTCGATGAACAGGATGATCGAGCCTTCGGCCGCGGTGACCTCGCCGAGCACGGCCTTCAGCCGCTCCTCGAACTCGCCGCGGTACTTCGCGCCGGCGATCAGGCTGCCCATGTCGAGCGACAGCAGCTTCTTGTCCTTAAGGCTCTCGGGCACGTCGCCGTTGACGATACGCAGCGCCAGGCCCTCGACGATGGCGGTCTTGCCGACGCCGGGCTCGCCGATCAGCACGGGGTTGTTCTTGGTCCGGCGGCTCAACACCTGGATCGTGCGGCGGATCTCCTCGTCGCGGCCGATCACCGGGTCCAGCTTGTCGTCGCGGGCGGCTTGGGTCAGGTCGCGGGCGTAGCGCTTGAGGGCGTCATAGCCCTCCTCGGCGCTGGCGCTGTCGGCGGTGCGGCCCTTGCGCACGTCGGCGGCGGCCGCCTCCAGCGACTTTTCGGACGCGCCGGCGTCCTTCAGCGCCTTGCCGGCCTCGCCGCCCTCGGCGGCCAGGGCGATCAGCAGCCGCTCGGTGGTCACGAAGGCGTCGCCGGCCTTCTTCGCGTCCTCTTCGGCGCGGGCGAACACCCGGGCGGACTCGGGCTTCAGGTAGAGCTGGCCGGAGCCGCCCTCGACCTTGGGCATGCGCGCCAGCAAGGCCTCGACGGCGGTGTCGACGGCGTCGGGCCGGCCGCCGGCGCTCTGGATCAGGGCGCGGCTGAGGCCGTCCCGTTCCTCGAGCAGGACCTTCAGAATGTGTTCGGGCGTCAGGTGCTGGTGACGGCGCGCGAGCGCCAGCGACTGCGCGGACTGGATCGCCTGTTTGGCGCGGTCGGAATAGAGATCGATGTTCATGCTGTCCCCGTTACGGCGGATTGCGACCGGTCGCCTTGATCAAGCACAACCGGACCACCCCGATGTAGGTGTGGCCCCTGGGACACACAAGGGGTGTGCGTGGTTCGAGACGCTCGGCTGACGCCTCGCGCCTCACCATGACGAACAGGGGTGGCACAAATGCACGTCATCCTGAGGAGCGATCCCTCGGGATCGCGTCTCGAAGGACGCAACGTCCCTACTTCTTCAGCTCGAGGATCTCGAGCTTGGACTCCTGCTTGGGCCAGGGCAGCACCAGCCGCCAGCGGTCGGTCCCGACGCGTTCGAATACGCCGACCTGGTCGCGCTCGGCGCGCTGGCCGTAGGCGGGATACTCGGTCTCGTCCGCCCCCCAGGCCTGGGCGCCGATGAACACCAGCCGCTTGTCGCTGTCCGGATAGAGCAGGCCGCGCGTGCGCTGGCTGCCGGTCGTCTTGGTCAGGATCAGGTCGCCGCCGGGCGTCAGCTCGATGCTGCAGGTGAACCAGCCGTAGGCGACATAGGTCAGGTTGCCCTCGCCCAGCGCGCCGATCTTGATCGTGCGGCAGCGGTACTTGCCCGGGCCGGGCTGCAGGTTGCCGGTCAGGCCGGCGGAGGGCACGGCCAGCATGCCCAGGGCGTCGATCACCGCGCCATGCTCGGCGTCGGCCTCGCGCAGGGCCGTAGACCAGGCGTCGGCCAGCCGGTCGATCCGGCCCTGGTCCTCGGCGTTGGCGACGGTCCGCCACTGGTCGGTTCCGCCCTGTTCGCCGGCATCGGGCGCCGGCGCAGGCGTCTCAGCGGGCGCGACCACCGGCGGCGGGGTGACGGCCGGCCCGGACGTTTCCTGCGCCGGCTCCTGCGAACAGGCGACGAGTGCGAGGGCGGCGGCGGAGAGGAGGAGGGCGCGTGTGATCATGGGTGAACCGTCGCGCACCGCGCCGGTTCCGTCCAGTAGGGGACATGTACCGCAGGTACGTGTCCCCCAATCGAGACCCGCGACTTTAGGGGACACGTACCTGCGGTACGTGTCCCCGGGATCACTGCCGCGCCATCTCCGCATCCCCCACGCCCTGGCCGTCGAGGTCCTGGTCGTCGTCCATGGTCACGGTGACCTTTTTCAGCAGGCCGGTGAAGCTGAACGGGGCGGGGTAGTCGGCCACCGGGCTGCCGCGGTCGAGGCCGATGTCGAGGCCCGACCAGCTGATGAAGTTGTAGAAGCCCAGCGGCGTGGTCAGTTCGCCGGCCGGCGCGCCGTCGATCATCAGCACCACCCGCCGCCCGCCAGGACCCGGCCGCACGGCCACGCCGAGACGCCGGTGGCCCGGCTCGACCGGCCGGTCGCTGGTCAGGGTCACATGCCTGCCGCCGATGTTCATGTCGTGCACCAGCCGCCCGTCCCGCACGAACAGCGAATAGCCGCAGGTCATGTCGCCGTGGGCGATCAGCACGCCCTCGTCGCCCGCCGCCAGCCGCGCCTCGGCCTCGATGAAATAGCTGCGGCTGCGGATGTCAGGCGCCACGTCGGTCGGCACGTGACCCATGCCCCGGTGGAACACGAACTTCTTGCGCGCGCCGTGGAAGCGTTTGGCGTTGACCGCGAACCGCTCGGCGAAGCGATCATCGAGCGGCAGCACCTGGTGCTTCTCCGCCTGGGTCCACCACAGGGCGACCATCTCCTCCAGCTTCGCCGGCTGCTCGGTCGCCAGATCGCGCGTTTCGGAGAAGTCCTTGTCCAGGTGGTAGAGCTCCCACTGGTCGGCGTCGAACGGCCGGCCCGGCGGGTGATAGGCCACAGCCTTCCAGCCGTCCTTCCAGATCCCGCGGTGGCCGAACATCTCGAAATGCTGCGGCCCGGCCTTGGCCGGCGCTGCGCTGTCGAACAGCGAGGCCCTGAAGCTGGTCCCCTCCAGCGGCGTCTGCGCCACGCCCGCGATCACGGCCGGCGGCGTCAGGCCCAGCAGCTCCAGCAGCGTCGGCGCCACGTCGCTGGCGTGGGTGAACTGCCCGCGCAGCTCGCCCCGCGCCGGGATCCCCGTCGGCCAGCTGATCACCAGCGGATCGCGGATCCCGCCGCCGTGGGTGTTCTGCTTGTACCGCCGCAGCGGCGTGTTCGACGCCATCGCCCAGCCCAGCGGGAAGTTGCTGTGCGTGTCCGGCCCGCCGATGTCGTCGATCCGGGCGATCTTCTCCTCCATCGGCTCGGGCTTGCCGTTGTAGGGGCCCATGGCGTTGATCATGCCCAGCGGCCCGCCCTCCTGGCTGGCCCCGTTGTCGGACAGCACCAGGATCAGGGTGTCCTCGCGCAGCCCCGCGTCCTCGAGGAATCCGACCAGCCGCGCCAGATGCTGGTCAGCATGGTCCAGCATCCCGGCGAACGCCGCCTGCAGCCGGGTGAACAGCCGCTGCTCGTCCGGCGTATGCTCGTCCCAGGCCTTCACATGGTCGTTACGCGGCGGCATCGCCGTGTCGGCCGGCACGATGCCCAGCGCCTTCTGCCGCGCCAGCCGCCGCTCGCGCTCGACGTCCCAGCCGTCAGAAAATACAGCATCGTATTTTTCGATGATGTCCTTCGACACCTGATGCGGCGCGTGACAGGCGCCCAGCGCCAGCCAGGTCAGCCACGGCGTCTCCGGCGCATCGGCGGTGTGGTCGGCGATGTAGCGGATCGCCTGGTCCACGAGGTCTTCGGTCAGGTGATAGCCGGTCTCGAACGTGCCCGGCGCGGCGACCGGCGTGTTGTCCCGCACCAGCTCGGGCGAATACTGGTCGGTCTCGGCGTCGAGGAAGCCGTAAAACCGGTCGAACCCGCGCCCCAGCGGCCAGCCATCGAACGGCCCGGTCGCCCCGCTCTCGGTCAGCGGCGTCACATGCCACTTGCCGACCATGTAGTTCCGGTAGCCGTGCCCCTTGAGCATCTCCGGCAGCATGCCGGCCTCGCGCGCGATCTTGCCGCGATAGCCGGGAAAGCCGCTGTCGAAGTTGGCCAGACAGCCCATCCCGACGCTGTGGTGATTGCGCCCGGTCATCAGCGCCGCCCGCGTGGTCGAGCACATCGCGGTGGTGTGGAAACCCGTGTAGCGCAGCCCCTCCTCCGCCAGCCGGTCGATGGTCGGCGTCTCGATCGGCGAGCCGTAACAGCCGAAATCGCTGAACCCGACATCGTCGAACAGCACCACCAGGATGTTCGGCGAGCCCTTGGGCGCCCTGGCCCGCTCCGGCCAGAACGGCGTGGAGTCGGCGATCGTCTTGCCGATGACGGGTCCGGTGGTCATGGCGCGTTTCCCTGCAGCGTTTTGCCGGAAGGATAGGCGGGGGCAGGGGGCCATACCAGTGGGTAACATCCAGTCATGATCCTCCCCACAACGTGGGGAGGGGGACCATACGGAGCATGGCGGAGGGGAGTCGGTGCTCTTGCCCCCCTCCACCGCTCTTCGAGCGGTCCCCCTCCCCAACCAGGCTGGGGAGGATTGACGGACGGCGACACTCGGCACTGGCGCCCGAAATACAACCGAAGATATAGTTCCCGCCTGCAGGAGCCCCTCCATGCGCTACTGGTGGGTCAGTCATCGCCGGACCGCGCGCGAGGAGATCGCCGGCCGCTTCCTCTGGGCGGCGCGCGGCGAGGGCCGGCCGCGCAACGCCACGCGCGAGACCCTGCGGATCGCCGCGCCGGGCGACCTGATCCTCTCCTATGCGGGCGGCGTCATCGGGGCGGTGGGCAAGGTCGCCGACCACGCCTTCACCGCGCCCCGGCCCGCCGGCTTCGGCCAGGCGGACGCCCCGTTCGGCGAGGACGGCTGGCGCCTGCCGGTGCTCTGGGCGCCGGTCGATCCGCCGGTCGCCGTCGCCCCGCTGTTCCCGGACCTCGCCCCGCTGCTGCCGGCCCGCCATTCGCCGCTGAACCGGCTGGGGCGCGGCGAACAGAAGGCCTACCTCAGCGAGATCGGCGAGGCCGCCTTCCGCCGCGTGCTGCGGGGCGCCCGCATCGACCTCGCGGCCCTCACGGCCGCCGACACGCAAGGGCTGACCCTCGCCGACCAGCGCGAAGCGATCGACGACGCCATCGCCGCCGCCGTGCTGGCGCAGCCCGACCTGACCGCCACGCAGAAGCAGCAGCTGGTCACCGCCCGCCGGGGGCAGGGGATCTTCCGCGAGCGCGTGCTGGCGCTCGAACCGCGCTGCCGCGTCACCGGCGTGACCAACCCCTGGCTGCTGATCGCCAGCCACATCCGCCCCTGGCGCAGCTGCGAAACGGCGGCCCAGCGGCTCGACGGCGCCAACGGCCTGATGCTGACCCCCGACGTCGACCGCCTGTTCGACCGCGGCCTGATCAGCTTCGGCGACGACGGCGATGTGCTGGTCTCCCCGGCGCTGGCCGCCGCGGACCTGGCGGCCATGGGACTGGAGGGGCTCGCCGCCCGGTGCGTGGGCCCGTTCACGCCGGCGCAGGCGGGGCATCTGGGCTGGCACCGGCGCTGGGTGTTGATCCGGTGACCTCCGGACGGATTTCACCCTGAAGCCCTTGATGGAATGATCCGCTCCGGACAGCCGGCCTCGTCAAGGACCGCCTCCGGCGGCCGCGCAGCGGCGGGCCCGCCGGGCCCGTCCTTGACCAGGCCGACTGCCGGAGCAAGCTGGCCATCAAGGCGTCAGGGGGAGGGGTGGCTACGAGCCTCCGGGAAGCAGGCGTACTTCCGCGATGAACTGTTCGAGTGTCGTGAGGTGCTCACGAACAGGGTTGGGATAGCTCTCGACCAAACTCGATGGAACGACCAGCTGCACTCCAGCAGCCTGCATTTCCGCGAACTGGTTCTCGGAAACACCCTCTTGAAGAGTCAGAAGGTGCTTCCGGGGAATTCGATCGGCTTCGTTGAGAATTTGTCGCCAGCGATCCTTCAAGGTCGTCTTGGCTCCCAACATTCGGAGCTGTGAGTCCGGGATCGAGCGGTCCCTGTATGCCGCCTGGGACGGAAACAGGAAATCCGGGCGCTTTTCGCCCTCGGAGACAGGGCTATGGCTGAACTGGGCGCCCTCGATTAGGCCCTCCTCCAGGAAAATCTCGCGCGTATGCAGTTCGAGCGATCTCCCGGATCTCGACTTTCGCCTTTGCAGGACGGACAGGGCCAGCGTGACGAACTCGTCGATTGATGAGAATCCCCGCGCAATGCGGGGGCCTTCCGCTGCTTCCTCAACAGATTTGAACAGTTCGAACTCGCAGTCACGGCGACGCACCAGTCGTGCATCCGGCGTTTCGCTTTGAAGAGGTCGGAGTTCGACCGTCTTGCGAACGATTTCTGATGCTGTTGGAAACTTGTGAAGCCAGCTTTCAGGCAACTGGTCTCTGGTAAGGCGGCAACTGCTCGTCGCTGGCTTTTGAGAGAAGAGATCAACGGGAATGCCGGGGCGCCAGATGACCGAGCGCCCTGGGTCGACAGGGCCGACCTGATCTTCGATGAGCTCGTCCTGGTAGCCTTCGCAAACCCAGATGTGGAGGCTGGATGTTCCGGCGTCGGTTGCTCCGTTCACGAACACAAATGCTGCGAGAGCGCCGGTTGAGTCAGGATCCAGCAGTGCGGACGCAGCGCCTCCCCAGCCTGTGACCCTGGTCTCGTTGCGGGTCTGGCCGAAGAGCTTGCCATTATACCAGATCGGTGTGACCTGCCGGACCTCCGGGTGGGAATCCACGTAGGCGGTCAATCGAACCCGGGGATTCAATATGTCCCGGTTATTCAGCATCGGGAGAGCGCTGAACAGAAGCTCCTTCGGAATGTATGGGCCGGCCTGGTGAGACTTGTTTGCCAAGGTGTCGTTGCCCGACAGCCGCTTGACGTACCAGACGTTCTCCGGCCGGGCGAACTCGGCAATCCAGTCAGGAAGGCTGCAGACCGGCAATGTCGGAACTCCCTTCGACTTGCAGGTCGACCGCGTCAGAGTTGAGCCATCTTGCTAGGCAATCAAGGGTCATGTCCGCCGGAATGCGGTGCTTGCCCTTGAGAGCGCATTCCCAGACTCTGGCCGTACGCCACCCGTCCGTGCGGAGAGCGACAAGCGCTCGCTCATCGACTGCCCGGTTCCGCCCGATCTTTTCCCGCCAAAACTCGGGCCTGGTGGACGGCCATTTGAACAGGTGACAGTCGTGGCCGTGCCAGAAGCAGCCGTGGACGAAGACCACCGCCCGATACTTCGGCAGGCAGATATCCGGCTTGCCCGGTAGCTTGCAGTGCAGGCGATAGCGGAAGCCACGGGCATGCAACCCCCGACGGATCATCATTTCGGGCTTGGTGTTCTTGCCCCGGATGCCTGACATCATCCGGCTGCGCGTGGCCGGATCGACGATGTCAGCCAACGGCAGTCTTCGGCTTCTGTTTGCGAACCGCTTTCAGAATGTGCGGCTTCATGTGCTCGGCCACGGCTTTCACGGCCGGCACCACAACGGAATTTCCGAACTGGCGATAGGCCTGGGTGTCGGAGACCGGGATCACGAAACTGGATCCTTGTGGGTCATCGAAGCCCATCAGGCGAGCACACTCGCGGGGTGTCAGGCGGCGCGGGACGCCGTCACCCTGCTTGATCAGGATTTCCGAGCCGTCCTTGTAGTAGCGGGCCGACAGGGTGCGGGCGACGTCATCGGGCCCGACCAGGCCGAAACCGAAGCCGTTCCCCGCAGCCTTGTGCTTGGCGGCGTAGTTCTGGAGGTAGGTCCAGAGATGGTTGGTCAGGGTGTATCTGGGGTTCACCTTGCCGATGTTGTCACCGACCTCGGACCCGACGAACCGCTGATCGGGCGCCTCGTCACCGTTCTCCGGATGCAGGATCGAACGAAGCTTCGGTGCAGTGGACTTGTCCGGAAGCGTCATCTTGTCGAACTGGAAGCCGCTTTCGTCACGCAGGCCGACGATGAAGATGCGCTCCCGGTGTTGCGGCACCCAGGAACGCCCGTCGATCACCCGATAGTCAATCGTATAGCCGAGGTCGTTCTCGAGAACGTCCTTGATGGTCTCGAACGTACGGCCCTTGTCATGGCTGAGCAGGTTGCGGACGTTTTCCAGCAGAAATGCCGCCGGCCGATGGTGCCGAATGATCCGGGCGACGTCGTAGAACAGCGTGCCCTGGGTCTTGTCCTCGAAACCGTGTGGACGGTTCAGCGAGTTCTTCTTGGACACGCCTGCAATCGAGAAGGGCTGGCACGGGAAACCGGCCAGCAGCACGTCGTGGGCCGGGATGTCGGCAGCCTCGATCTTCGTGATGTCGCCGTTGATCTCGTGATCGTCGTCGGGGAAATTCGCCCGGTAGGTCTTCTGGCTGTACTTGTCCCACTCACTGGTGAAGACGCAGCGACCGCCGATGGACTCAAAGCCCCGACGCAGTCCGCCGATGCCTGCGAACAGGTCGATGAAGGTGAAGTCACCTTCTGGCTGCGCGCCGCCCCTGATGACCTCAAGTTTCGGCTGCACCGGCGCCGGATCATCAAGCACGCCAAGGCCGACGAGCCTGTCTACGCCAGGCTGCCCGGCGCGCTTCGCAAGGATCGCATTTTCCGACACCTGAGTCTCCGAGTCGCTGACCAGCATGGTCGCATATTGCCCGACCGACTTCAGGAGAACAAGTCGAGAACAGGCGCGGCTATTTCGGCTTCGGTTCAGGCCGCTGCAGCAACTCCACCAGATACCCGTCCGGGTCCTTGGCGAAGCCCACCACCGCTCCGCCCAGCGACGGGATCGGGGTGGGCTCCCGCACGATCTCCAGGCCCTCGGCGCGGATGGCGTCGGCCGCGGCGACAGGGTCCGGGACGTACAGCACGATCTTGATCGGCAGGTCGGCGTAGTTTCGCGGGCTGCCGTCGGTCCAGTGCATCAGCACGATGGCCGAGCCGCGGCCTTCGAAGCCGAGCACGATCTCGTCCATGTGCGGCAGCTTGAAGGTCTGCAGCACCTTCATGCCCAGCACCCGCTCGTAGAAGTCGCCGGAGCGCTTCAGGTCGCTGACGCCGATGCCGACCGCGCCGACGTAGGCGCCCGGGTTGTTGGCCATGGTCTGGGTTCCCCTCTTTTGCGGAGAGGGTAGGGGGCGGCGTTGCCGGAGAAAACCCTCTCCCATCGGGAGAGGGAGGGGCCCGTTGCGAAGCGACGGGAGGGTGAGGGCGTTACGGCGTCGGCCGCATGCCCTCGATCGACCTTAACCCCTCAACCTCCCACGCCTTTGGCGTGGGCCCCTCCTTCTCCCTCTGGGAGAAGGAAGTCAGGGTCAGTTATCGTCCATCTTCAGCGCCGCAATGAACGCTTCCTGCGGGATCTCGACCTTCCCGAACTGGCGCATGCGCTTCTTGCCGGCCTTCTGCTTGTCGAGCAGCTTGCGCTTCCGCGACGCGTCGCCGCCGTAGCACTTGGCCGTCACGTCCTTGCGCAGGGCGCGCACGGTTTCGCGCGCGATGATCCTGCCGCCGATGGCTGCCTGGATCGGGATGACGAACATGTGCTGCGGGATCAGGTCCTTCATCTTCTCGACCATGCCCCGGCCGCGGCTCTCGGCGCGGTCGCGGTGGACCAGCATCGAGAGGGCGTCGACGGGCTCGGCGTTGACGAGGATCGACATCTTGACCAGGTCGCCGGCGCGGTAGTCCTCGATCTGGTAGTCGAAACTGGCGTAGCCCTTCGAGATCGACTTCAGCCGGTCGTAGAAGTCGAACACCACCTCGTTGAGGGGCAGGTCGTAGATCAGCATGGCGCGGTTGCCGACGTAGCTGAGCTCGCGCTGCTGGCCGCGGCGGTCCTGGCACAGCTTGATCACCCCGCCGAGGTACTCGTCCGGCGTGAAGATGGTCGCCTTGATCCATGGCTCCTCGATGCTCTCGATGGCCATCGGGTCGGGCATGTCGGCGGGGTTGTGCAGGTCGACGTGGTCGCCGCTGCGCAGGTTGATCTTGTAGACCACCGAGGGGGCAGTCGCGATCAGGTCGAGGTCGAACTCGCGGCTGAGGCGCTCCTGGATGATCTCCAGATGCAGCAGGCCGAGGAAGCCGCAGCGGAAGCCGAAGCCGAGCGCGGCGCTGGACTCCATCTCGTAGGTGAAGCTGCCGTCGTTCAGGCGCAGGCGGCCGACGGCGGCGCGCAGGTCCTCGAAGTCGGCGGCGTCGACCGGGAACAGGCCGCAGAACACCACCGGCTGCACGTCCTTGAAGCCGGGCAGGGCGACGGCGGTGCCCTTCCTCTCGTCGGTGATGGTGTCGCCGACGGCGGCGTCGGCCACTTCCTTGATCTGGGCGGTGATGAAGCCGATCTCGCCGGGGCCGAGGCTCTCGACCGGGGTGTTCTTGGGCTTGAACACGCCGACGCGGTCCACGAGGTGGACCGAGCCGTGCTGCATCATCTTGATCTTCTGGCCGGCGCGCAGGGTGCCGTCGAAGATCCGCACCAGCACCACGACGCCGAGGTAGGCGTCGTACCAGGCGTCCACGAGGAGGGCCTTCAGCGGCGCGTCCGGGTCGCCCTTGGGCGCGGGCAGGCGGGTGACGATGGCTTCCAGCACGTCATGGATGCCGACGCCGCTCTTGGCGCTGCAGAGGACCGCGTCGCTGGCGTCCAGGCCGATGACGTCCTCGATCTGCGCGCGCACCCGCTCGGGCTCGGCGGCCGGCAGGTCGATCTTGTTCAGGACCGGCACGATCTCGTGGTTGTTGTCGATCGCCGAATAGACGTTGGCCAGGGTCTGGGCCTCGACGCCCTGGCTGGCGTCCACGACCAGGATCGAACCCTCGCAGGCGGCGAGGCTGCGGCTGACCTCGTAGGCGAAGTCGACGTGGCCCGGCGTGTCCATCAGGTTCAGGACATAGGTCTCGCCGTCGTCGGCCTTGTAGTCCAGCCGCACGGTCTGCGCCTTGATGGTGATGCCGCGTTCCTTCTCGATCTCCATCGAGTCGAGCACCTGGGCGGTCATCTCGCGCGCGGTCAGGCCGCCGGTCTCCTGGATCAGCCGGTCCGACAGCGTCGACTTGCCGTGGTCGATATGGGCCACGATTGAAAAATTGCGGATGCGGGAAAGAGGCGTCGTCATGCGCGCCCGTCTAGCACATTGCGCCGTCAAGGCGAGGGCCGGGGCGCCGCGGGGGCCGAATGCGGCCATTTCGCACTTGCGAAGAGGGGCTTTGCGCCTAGATACGGTCTCACGCCCGCGGCGCGCCGCCGGGCGCATGGATGCATGCCTGCAGGGGACGAGCACAGTGAGACACGGAACTGACCGGCGCGTCCGGCCGATGGCGATGCTTGCACTCGTTCTGCTGGCGGTCGCGGCCTGCGGCAAGCCCAAGGAGGAGCCCAAGGGCGCCCTCGCCAGCCAGACCGTGACGGTCCAGGCGGTAAGCGTGGTCAGCATGGCCCGCCGCGTGACCGCGAGCGGCAATATCGTCGCCTGGAACGAGGTCGTCGTCGGCGCCGAGACCGGCGGCCTGACCGCCGTCCGCGTGCTGGTCGATGAAGGCGTCTGGGTCCGTCAGGGCCAGCCGCTGCTGCAGATGAACGACGACCTGCTGCGCGCCCAGGTGCGCCAGCAGGAGGCCAGCGTCGCGGCGGCCCGCGCCACCCTGGCCCAGGCCCAGGCGGCGCTCGGCCGTGCGCGCGAGCTGAAGGAGCGCGGCTACCTCTCGCAGGCCGGCCTCGACACCGCCACCGCCAGCCAGGCCACGGCCGCCGCCCAGGTCGCCGCCGCCGAGGCGGGCCTCTCGGAGATCCGCACGCGGCTCGGCCAGGCCATCGTCCGCGCGCCGGTCGCCGGTCTGGTCGCCTCGCGCAAGGTCGTGCAGGGCCAGATCGTCGCCCCCGGGACCGAGCTTTTCCGCATCGTCCGCGACGGACGGCTGGAGCTGAACGCCGAGGTGCCCGAGACGGTGCTGGCCCAGGTCCGCGCCGGCATGCCCGCGACGGTGATCTCCGACCAGCTCGGCGAGGTTCCCGGATCGGTGCGCATCGTGACGCCCGAGGTCGATGCGTCCAGCCGCGTCGGCATCGCCCGCATCGCCCTGTCCTCCGCCGGCGGTTTCCGGCCGGGCATGTTCGCCCGCGGCGTCATCAATGTCGGCGACCAGCCGGCCGTGACCGTCCCCTCGGTCGCCGTCGTCTATCGCGACAACAAGCCGGGCGTCTTCGTGATGGGCCCCAAGGCGGTGGTCCGCTTCCGGCCGATCGTCATCGGCTCGCGGACGAAGGACATGGTCGAGGTGGAAAGCGGCGTGAACGCCGGCGAGCAGATCGTGGCCAAGGGCGCGGGCTTCCTCGCCGACGGCGACCACGTCCGCGTCGTGGCGAAGTAGACCGCCATGCGCAACATCTCGTCCTGGTCGATCAGGAATCCGATCCCGGTCATCATGCTGTTCATCATGCTGACGTTGGCCGGCGCCGCCGGCTTCAACGCCATGCGGATCAACAACAACCCCGACATCGATTTTCCGCTCATCTACGTCAACGCCAGCCGGCCCGGCGCCGCGCCGACGGAGATGGAGACCCAGGTCACCCGGCTGATCGAGGACAAGGTCGCCGGTCTCAGCGGCGTGCGGCACATGCGGTCGACGGTGACCGACGGCGTCTCGGTGACGGTCATCGAGTTCGAGCTGTCCACCGAGGTCGAGAAGGCCACCAACGACGTCCGCAACGCGATGAGCGGCCTGATGGGCAGCCTGCCGCAGGACATGCAGGAACCGATCGTCCAGCGCATCGACATCACCGGCGACCCGCTGATCACCTGGGTCGTGCGGTCCGACACGATGACGCCGGAACAGATGTCCTGGTTCGTCGACAACGA
Source organism: Caulobacter sp. FW305-C-30-S16 (assembly GCF_058783025.1). Lineage (NCBI taxonomy): Bacteria > Pseudomonadati > Pseudomonadota > Alphaproteobacteria > Caulobacterales > Caulobacteraceae > Caulobacter > Caulobacter sp. FW305-C-30-S16. The sequence goes on from NZ_JBYSYH010000002.1 coordinate 423,917, forward strand.
GGCCAGCCGTGCCCTGCTGGCGATCCCCGGCGTCGGCGAGGTCAACCGGCTGGGCGGGGTGGATCGCGAGATCCGCATCGACCTGGACCCTGACCGCCTGGCCTCGCTGGGCGTCACCGCCGCGACGGTCAGCCAGGCGCTGGTCAATGTGAACAACGACCTCCCCGGCGGACGGGTGACGGTCAACGGCACCGAGCGCTCGATCCGAACCCTGGGTTCAGCCGGCTCAATCCAGGAACTGGCCGACATGCGCGTGCCGGTGGCCGGCGGCAGCGTCCGGCTGGGCGACCTCGGCCGGATCGAGGACAACTGGACCGAACCCCGGGCCCGCGCCCGCTACGACGGCAAGGAGGTCATCACCTTCAACTTCCTGCGCTCGCGCGATGCCAGCGAGGTCAAGACCGCCGAGCGGGTCCGTGAGGCGATCGCGAAGATCGACGCGGCCCACCCCGAGCTGACGATCGAGCAGATCAACGCCACCGTCGAGTTCGCCGAGGAGAGCTACATCGCCTCGCTGGAAGCGGTCGGCCTGGGCGCCCTGCTGGCCGTGATCGTGGTCTGGCTGTTTCTGCGAGACTGGCGCGCGACCCTGATCGCGGCGGTGGCCATGCCGTTGTCGCTGATCCCGACCTTCGCGGTGCTCGAGCCGCTGGGCCAGTCGCTCAACATGATCACCCTGCTGGCGCTCAGCCTGACCATCGGCATCCTGGTCGACGACGCCATCGTCGAGATCGAGAACATCGTCCGGCACATGCGGGGCGGCAAGGCGCCGTACCCCTCCGCCATCGAGGCCTCGGACGAGATCGGCCTGGCTGTCGTCGCCACCACCGCGACCATCGTGGCGGTGTTCGCGCCGGTCGGGTTCATGCCCGGCATCATCGGCCAGTTCTTCAAGGCTTTCGCCCTGGCCGCCTGCGTCTCGGTGCTGTTCTCGCTGGTCGTGGCGCGGATGCTGACGCCGCTGATGGCCGCCTACCTGCTCAAGCACAAGCCGCACGACGACAAGGATCCGCCCTGGATGACCAGCTACCTGCGCTGGCTGGGCTGGGCCCTGGCCAACCGCTGGAAGGTGTTCGGCATGGGCGTGGTGGTCTTCATCCTCACCGCCATGGTCACGCCGCTGGTTCCCGTCGAGGTCCAGCCGTCGGTCGACATCGGCCGCGCGGCCTTCTCCGTCGAACTGCCGCCGGGCTCGACCCTTGAGCAGACCGACGAAGTGGTCGCCCGGGTGACCCGCGACCTGCGCGCGCGCCCGGAAGTGACCAACGTCTACGCCTCGATCGGCGGCAATGACGTGAACACCGCGACGGTCACCGCGGAACTGGTCCACAAGAGCAAGCGCGACGTGACGCAGAAGCAGTTCGTGCGCGAGATGGTCGACTTCTTCGAGGCCGTGCCGGGCGCCCGCATCGGCGTGCCTTCGCAGCTCGGCGGCGGTCCGACGGACGGCAGCGTCTTCTCCTACTCGATCCAGAGCGACGACGGCGGCAAGCTGATGGCCGCCGCCCAAGCGATCGAGCGCGAGATGCGCGGCGTCGAGGGCCTGGCCAACGTGGTCAACACCGCCGCCATCGCGCGGCCGGAGATCCTGATCACGCCCAAGGCCGACGAGGCCGCGCGTCTCGGCGTGTCGGCCGGCGTGCTGTCTCAGGCGATCCGCGTCGCCACGATCGGCGACATCGACCAGCTGCTGCCCAAGTACAATCTGGGCGACCGCCAGGTGCCGATCCGGCTGAAGCTCAGCGAGGAAGCCCGCCAGGAGCTCTCGGTGATCGAGAACCTGCGCGTGCCCACCGCCCGTGGCGGCGTGGTGCCGCTCAGCGCCGTCGCCGAGATCAGCTACGGCGCCGGCCCTTCCCAGGTGAACCGCCTCGACCGCTCGCGCGTCGCGACGATCACCGCCGAACTGAACGGCATCACCAGCGGCGAGGCCTCCATCGCGGTCGGCCGCCTGCCCTCGGTCAAGAACCTGCCCGAGGGCGTCAAACAGGGCATGACCGGGGACGCCGAGTTCCTGGTGGAGATGGTCGTCGGCTTCGCCGGGGCCTTCGGCACGGGCCTGATCCTGATGTACGCGGTGCTGGCGCTGCTGTTCAAAAGCTTCACCCACCCGATCACCATCATGGCGGCGCTTCCGCTGGCCATCGGCGGGGCGTTCGTCGGCCTGCTGATCATGGGCAGCACCTTCTCGATCTCCTCCCTGATCGGCATCCTGATGCTGATGGGGATCGCGGCGAAGAACTCGATCCTGCTGGTCGAGTATGCGCTGGAGGCGATCAAGGGCGGGATGAGCCGGAACGAGGCCCTGATGGACGCCGCCCACAAGCGGGCGCGGCCGATCCTGATGACCACGGTGGCGATGGGCGCGGGTATGGCGCCGGTGGCCCTGGGCTGGGGCGCGGACGTCGAGTTCCGTCAGCCGATGGCCGTGTCCGTGGTCGGCGGCCTGATCACCTCGACCCTGCTGTCGCTGCTCTACATCCCGGCGATCTTCACGATCATCGACGATATCCGCGGCTGGGGGCATCGCCGGCTGAAGCGGATGTTCGCCGGCCAGATGGTGCTCAGCCCGACGCCGGGAACACCGGCGGCGACGAGCCTGGGCGGGGCGGCGGATTAACCTTGCGATAACCTTCGCGCCGCAAACCGGACGTATTGGAATGGGACCCTGTCAGGGCTTCCAAGCGACTCGGAGTGACTCCCATGGACCGCCGCACCCTGATCCTCTCCGGTCTCGCCGCGGGCGTGAGCGGCGTGGCGACCAACAGCCTGGCCCAGGCCACGGACCCGGCTGACGGTCCCCGCACCTACAGCGCCGACGAGATCGTCAACGCCACCTCCGACTTCCTCGGCGTGACCGCCGAGGCGGCCGGCGCGGCGATCGAACGCATCTTCAAGCAGAACGGCCGCCCGACGGCCTACATCGCCGGCCAGGAGGCCTCGGGCGCGATCTCGGTCGGCGCCCGCTACGGCCGCGGCCTGATGTACATGAAGGAACAGCCGACCCAGGAAGTGTTCTGGCAGGGGCCGTCGATCGGCTTCGACGTAGGCGGCAACGCCAGCCGGGTCTTCACCCTCTGCTACAATCTGCACTACCCGGACATGATCTACCGCCGCTTCCCGGGCGTCGAAGGCTCAGCCTACATGATCGCGGGCCTGGGCGTGAACTATCAGCGCGCCGACGGCATCACCCTGGCCCCGATCCGTGCGGGCGTCGGCGTGCGGCTGGGCGCCAACATGGGCTACCTGGCCTACAGCCGCAAACGCAACATCCTGCCATTCTGACAGCGGGGACATGTACCGGAGGTACGTGTCCCCTAATCGAGCCGCCACGGTTTAAGGGACACGTACCTGGGGTACATGTCCCCGATCGGCTCAGTGCTTGTCGGTCAGGCTGGCGATCCAGTCCATCAGCGCCAGCAGCACCCCGGACGCGACGAACGTCAGGTGGATGATCACCAGCCACAGCATCTTGGTCGCGTCGATCGCGTCGGCGCTTTCGCTGGCTTCGAGGAAGGCCTTCAACAGGGCGATGGCGGAGATGGCGACGATCGAGGCCACCAGCTTCATCTTCAGGCCCGAGAAGTCGACCGTGCCCATCCAGGACGGCCGGTCCACGGTCTCGCCGATGTCCAGCTTGCTGACGAAGTTCTCGTAGCCCGAGAAGATCACGATCAGCACTAGGTTGCCGGCCAGCGACAGGTCGATCAGCGACAGCGCCAGCAGGATCGCGTCCTCGGCGTGGGCATTGCCCGACACGATGGTCGGGATCACATGGATCAGCTCCTGGAAGAAGATCACCACCAGGCCGAGCAGCGCGACGATCAGGCCGACATACATCGGCGCCATCAGCCAGCGCGACGCGAACAGGCCTTTTTCGAGGAAGGTCTCGAGGGCGGGTTTCTGGCTCATGGGTCTCTCCGGTCTGGTCCTTCTAGTGGCCCGGACCGGTGGCGGGAGCAAGGCCGCCCTGCCAGCCGAACGCCAACCGCCGGACGGACGGGCAGGCTTCCAGTCGGCGGGCCAGCGCCTCGGCCCGGTCCTCGCCGGCGTCCTCGATCTCCAGCCGGATGGACAGCCCGCCGCCGACCGGCTCGGCCTCGATCCGCGTCAGCCGCGCCTGCAGCAGGGTGACGACGTTCAGAACCCGCACCAGCGCGTCCGGCTCGTCCGGCGCCCTCAGCAGGAACAGCCGCCGTTTGCCGTCGTGGCTCATGACCGCCCCCACTGATGCTCGACGCGCGAGGACTGCACGCCGGGCCGTTCGGCCAGCCGATCAGCGAGGCGGACGGCGCCGGCCTCGTCGAGTCGGCGCACGCGCAGCACCCCCTCGACAAGCCGGCCGACGGTGCTGATGGACAGGGTGCAGACCTCCGCCGAACTGGCCGCGAGGGTCAGCCGTGCGGCGTCCAGCGCCTGGGCCACGTCGTCGGCGGTGAACCGCAGCACATGGCGGGCGTCGGGATGATCAGAAAGGTCGAGTGAGCTTGAGAGAGGCATGGTGGTGGTCCTTGGCTGGGTTTGAAGCCGGCCGACCGCACAACAAAAAACCCCGCTGCCGTTTCCGGAGCGGGGCTTTTTGATCTTGCGATCTGCCGGCGAAGGTCAGGTCGCGCGGCAAAGCTCCGGTCCGGACGGATCGGTCATAATTTTGGTGGTCATGGTCATGAGCGCGCAGGCCGTCATCGCCCGGGTCGGGGCGTTGGCGGCGTCAGCGGTGGTGAGGCGGTTGCTCATGTGCGGGGAGGGATAGGGCGTGAAGCATGGCGCGTCAAATCCTCCCCTCTACGAGGGGAGGAGAGTTCAGGAACGCAACCGCCCGCCGGCCTTTTCCGCCGCCGCCACGATCTTCGCCGAGAGGGCGCCGATGTCGGCGTCGGCGAGGGTCGCTTCGCGGGGCTGGATCGACACCTCGACGGCGACCGACTTCTGGCCCTCGGGCACGCCGGCGCCCTGGTAGACGTCGAACACGCGGGCGCCGGTGATCAGCGCCTTGTCGGCGCCGGCCACGGCTTTCGCGAGTTCGCCCGCGGGCCTGGCCGCATCCACCAGGAAGGCGAAGTCGCGGCTGAGCGGCATCAGGGACGGCAGGTCGGCGGCGGGCCGCGTCTTGCCCTTCCTCTTCGGCTCGGGGATCGCCTCGACCCAGATCTCGAAGCCGTAGACCGGTCCATCGACATCCAGCGCCTTGAGCACGGCCGGGTGCAGCTCGCCGAACTCGGCGATCACCGCCTTGGGACCGAGCTGCAGCCGGGCCGAGCGGCCGGGATGCCACCAGGAGGCGGCGGACCCTTGAGCGGTCTGCAGCGAGGCGACGGGCGCGCCCATCTCCTCCAGCAGCGCCAGCAGGTCGGCCTTGACGGTGAACAGGTCGTCCTGCGGACGCTTGTCCCAGCGGCGTGGCGCATGCGGGGCGAGGATCGCCGCCACGGCCAGCCGCTGGTCCTGCGGACGGTCGCCGCCGAAGATCGGGCCGACCTCGAACAGCGCCGCGTCGGCGAAGCCGCGACGGGCGTTGCGGCCGGCCGCCTCGATCAGGCCGGGCAGCACCGAGGGCCGCATGGTGTCGATATCGGCCGACATCGGATTGGCCAGCACCAGTTCGTCCGCGCCGCCGCCGAACATCCGGGCGATGGCGTTGCGGGTGAAGGACCAGGTCAGCAGCTCGTTGTAGCCGGCCGCCGCCAGCGCGCGCCGGGCGGTGCGGGCGCGGCCCTGGCGGGCGGTCAGCACGCCGCTCGCGGCGCGGGGCGTCTCGGGCAGCGGCGTGGCGGGCAGGGCGTCGTAGCCGGCGATGCGCGCGACTTCCTCGACCAGGTCGGCCTTGCCTTCGACGTCCCGGCGCCAGGTCGGCGGGGTGACGGTCCAGGCGGCGCCCGAGGCCTCGATCGCGAAGCCGAGCTTCTCGAGGATCTCGCGGGTCTTCTCCGGCGCGATCGACAGGCCCGACAGCTGCTGCACATAGGCCGGGTCGAAGGTCACCGGCGCCGGCGCGGCGGGCGCTTCGCCGGCCACGACGACCTGCGAGGCCTCGCCGCCACAGAGCTCGAGCACCAGCCTGGTCGCCAGCTCCAGCCCGTCGACCACGAAGCCGGTGTCGACGCCGCGGGCGAAGCGGTACTGGGCGTCGGAGGTGATGCCGGTCGTCCGGCCGGTCTGGGCCGTGCGGATCGGGTCGAACCAGGCGCTCTCGATGAAGACGTCGGTGGTCTCGTCCGAGCAGCCCGTGGACTCCCCGCCCATGACGCCGCCGAGGCCCACCGGGCGCTCGCCGTCGGCGTCGGCGATGACGCTCATGTCCGGCGTCAGTTCGTAGGTCTTGCCGTCCAGCGCGATCAGGTGCTCGTCGCCGTTCAGGCCGTGACGGCCGAGCCGCGCGACGACCGACGTCCCCACCAGCTTGGCCGCATCATAGACGTGCAGCGGGCGGGCGCGGTCGTAGCTGATCAGGTTGGTGATATCGACAAGGGTGTTGATCGGACGCAGGCCGATGGCCTTCAGCTGCGCCTGCAGCCAGTCGGGGGAGGGGCCGTTCTTCACGCCCCGCACCAGTCGGCCGGAGAAGACGCGGCAGGCGTCGCCGTCGACCGACACGCTGATCGGCGAGGGGAACTTGCCCCGCACCGGCGTGACGGACAGGTCGCGCAGGGTCCCGAGACCCGCAGCCGACAGATCGCGGGCGATCCCGGCCACGCCGAGCCAGTCGGGGCGGTTGGGCGTGACCTCGAAGTCGATCACCGCTTCCAGACCCAGCGCCACGGCGGCAGGCGTGCCCACGGTCAGGCTGTCGTCCAGATCGAGGATGCCGTCGGACTCCTCGGCGGTCTCCATCTCGGCGGCCGAGCAGAGCATGCCGTTGGAGACCACGCCGCGCACCGGCTTCTCGACCAGGGTGACGCCCAGGCCCGGCACATAGCTGCCAATCGGGGCATAGATGGTGGTCAGGCCCGCGCGGGCGTTCGGCGCGCCGCAGACGATTTCCTTGCGGCCGTCGACGGTGTCGACCTGGCAGACGCGCAGGCGGTCGGCGTTGGGATGCTGAACGGCCTCGACGATCTTCGCCACGGTGAACGGGGCCAGCTTCGTCGCCGGATCCAGCACATGCTCGACTTCCAGACCGGCCATGGTCATGGCCGTGACGACCTGGGCGGTCGTGGCGTCGGTGTCGAGGTGATCCTTCAGCCAGGAGAGGGTGAACTTCATGAGAGGGTCTTCAACGCCAGGATTTGCTGCAGGAAGGACTCGGGGCCCGTGAACCCCGTGGCGAAGAACGAACAGCCGCTGAACACGCAGTTGCGGAACGGGATGGCGCCGACCACGCCGGTCGACGAGGCCGACCGCCAGACCAGCCGGCCGATGTCGCCGCCGGTGTAGCCGAAGTCGGTGGTGTCGAACTTGACCCCGCCGAGGATCGCGACCACCGCCGGCCCTTCCAGGCGGCAGTTGGTGAAGATGCGGTCCTCGATGATCGTCTGACCGCCCCGTACGCACTCGCGGTACAGGTCCGACAGGGTCATGGCCTTGCCGTTGAAGGTCTTGGCCGTCAGGTCCGTGGCGATCGTCCACGGCATTTGTTGATCGTCCGACATCAGCTCAGTCCTGTCGCAGGGTTGGGGGCGGCGAAGGCGGAGAAGCCGTAGTGGCTCAGCCAGCGCGTATCGCCTTCGAACATGTCTCGCAGGTCCGGCATGCCGTATTTCAGCATTCCCAGACGGTCGATCCCGAGGCCGAAGGCGAAGCCCTGGTAGACGTCGGGATCGATGCCGCAGAAGCGCAGCACATTGGGGTGCACCATCCCGCAGCCGAGGATTTCCAGCCAGTCGCTGCCGGTGCCGATCTTGATCTCTCCGCCCGAGCGGTCGCAGCCGATGTCCATCTCGGCGCTGGGCTCGGTGAACGGGAAGTGGTGCGGCCTGAAGCGGCTGACCACGCCCTCGACCTCGAAGAAGCGGGCGATGAAGGTCTCGAGGGTCCACTTCAGGTGGCCCATGTGAATGCCCTTGTCGATCACCAGGCCTTCCATCTGGTGGAACATCGGCGTGTGGGTCGCGTCGCTGTCGCAGCGATAGGTGCGACCGGGCACAACGATGCGGATCGGCGGATCCATGGTCGTGGCGATCCACGGCGCGGCCGCCTTCTCGTTGGTCCGCTGCATGGCGCGCACCTGCACCGGGCTGGTGTGGGTGCGCAGCAGTTTGCGCTCCCCGTCCGGACCCGGATTGAAGAAGAAGGTGTCGTGCATCTCCCGCGCCGGGTGCTTCTCGGGGAAGTTCAGGGCGGTGAAGTTGTTGAAGTCGGTCTCGATGTCCGGGCCTTCGGCGACGGCGAAGCCCATCTCGGCGAAGATCGAGATCATCTCGTCCTGCACCTGCATCGTCGGATGCACCGAGCCCTTGCGGCGGGCGGGGGCGGGCAGGGAGAGGTCCAGCGTCTCGGCGGCCAGTCGCGCGTCGAGTTCGGCCGCCTCCAGGGCCGCCTTGCGTTCGGCCAGGGCGGCGGCGACGCGGTCGCGCAGGCCGTTGATCGCCGGCCCGGCCTCGCGGCGTTCGTCGGGGCTCATCGCGCCCAGGGTCTTGAGCAGGCCGGAGATCGAGCCGGACTTGCCCAGGGCGGCGACGCGGATGGCCTCCAGCGCGGCGACATCCGGCGCGGCGGCGACCTGTGCCGAAAGCTCGGCTTCGAGTGTGGTGAGATCGGTCATGTGCGGCTGTGGTCTAGCGGTCCAAAGGGGGTTCGTCACTTGGCTTCGTAGGCTTTGACGATCCAGTCCGGCGGGTCGGGCTCCCAGCGGATCGGCCGACCGGCGCTGAAGGTCCAGCGATGCAGCCACGAGACGCCGTTCGCTTTCACATAGGTCTCCGGCAGGGCGTAGACCGGATCCTTCAGCGCCTCGTCCAGCGACACGAAACGATATCCGCGCTTCAGGAAGAGGGCGTGGATCTGCGGGTACCAGTCGCGGTTCAGGTGGTTGGCGTGCAACAGCAGAACCTGCGCGGGCTCGCGGCCGCCGGTCAGCTCGGCGCTGTAGGGCTCGTAGTGATCGAGCACGTCGGCCATGTGCTGGACGTAGGCCTCGCCGATGCGCTTCATCAGCGCCGTGTCGCCGGCCAGGTCCGCCTTGCGATAGACGGCGGCGAACATCCAGTCGTTGTTGTCGATCGTCACCGGCGCGACCGTGTAGCCGCGCGCGGCGAGGCCGGCGGACATGGCGGCCTTCTTCTCCGGCGTCTCGCCGGTGAAGAGGAAGGGGTGGCGGAAGTACTTCGGCGCATCGTCCAGGCCGCCGACATCACCCGCGTCGACATCGGCCAACCAGGCGTCGACCGTCATCCGGTGGATGCTGGGGTGGTTGGCGGTGTGATTGCCCAACACGAACCCGGCCTCGCTCCAGCGGACCAGCAAGGTGTCCAGGCGGCGCGACGACGGCAGGCAGACCTTGCCGCGATTGATGAACAGCGTGGGCCGGGCCTTCAGAGGCTTCAGCATGGCGACGAAGTCGGCGGCGAGCTTTTCCAGCGTGGCCGGATCACACAGCTCCGCCGCCGACGCCTGGTAGGGCAGGTCGTCGAAGGTCACGGCGACGGCGCGTGATTGGGCGGCGGCGGGATTGGCGGCGCCGAGCATCAGCGCGAGCAGCAGTCCCAGAACGATGCGGATGGTCATGGCGGTGATCCGGTCGGGTCGGTGAAAAACAAAAAGCCCCCCGGCTCACACCGGAGGGCCTTTCAAGTTCCGGGGACGTAAGTCCCGTGACCTTAAGCCAGCGCGGCGCGAACCTTGTCGGCGATGGCCTTGAACGCGACGGGGTCCTGACCGGCGATGTCGGAGAGAACCTTGCGGTCGATTTCGACCCCGGCCTGATCAAGGCCGTGGATAAACTGCGAGTAGGTGAAGCCTTCCAGACGCGCGGCGGCGTTGATGCGCTGGATCCACAGGCTGCGGAAGTTGCGCTTCCGGACCTTGCGGTCGCGGTAGGCGTACTGGCCGGCCTTGTCGACAGCGGCCTTGGCCGTGCGGATGGTGTTCTTGCGGCGGCCGTAGAAACCCTTGGCCTGTTCAAGAACCTTCTTGTGTTTGGCGTGGGCGGTGACGCCCCGTTTGACGCGAGCCATTGTTCAGCGCTCCTTCTTACAGGCCGTAGGGCAGGTAGGACTTGATCGTCTTCGTATCCGAAGCGCTCATGACCTTCGTGCCGCGCTGCTGGCGGATGTACTTGCCGTTGTGGCTGATGAGCCGGTGGCGCTTGCCGGCGACGCCGGCCTTCAGCTTGCCGGTGGCCGTCAGTTTGAAGCGCTTTTTGGCGCCAGACTTGGTCTTCAGTTTGGGCATTTTGCTCAGGGTGTGAACCCTGTCCTCTGTAGAGACGCATTGGAACCGCCAAGGCATGCCTTTGGCCCGGCGGTTCACGAAGGCGCGGCTATTACGTGAAAGCAGCGTCGGGGGCAAGGGATGCTCCGCAGCAATCCTCCCCGCAACGCGGGGAGGGGGACCAGCGAAGCTGGTGGAGGGGAGTCGGTGCACGGACTCCCCTCCACCGCCTCCGGCGGTCCCCCACCCCATTGCGTGGGGAGGATTGATGGCGCCTAGGCGCTCCGCCGCACGGCCTTGCTCACCTGCCAGGCCATGAACAGCGCCGGGATGCACAGGCCGGCGGCGACGGCGAACGGTGCGCTCGGGCCGAAGTTCATGAACAGCGGGGCGGCCATCAGCGGGCCGATGATCCGGGCCAGGGCGCCGGCGGCGGTGTTGAGGCCCATCATCTCGCCCTGCCGGTCGGGCGAGGACGATTTGGAGATGATCGCGCCGATGTTGGGGAAGGCCAGCGACTGGCCGAGCGCAACCGTCACCATCCCGACCACGGCCAGCTGCCAGTGCTGCACCAGCGGCTGGATCGCGAAGCCGACGAAGATCAGCGACAGGCCGATCATCATGGTCATCGTCTCGCCGATGCGGCGCGCCAGGAAGCCGGTCAGCAGCCCCTGGGCCGTGGCGGCGGTGATGGCGATGGCGAAGAAGCAGAAGCCGATTTCCTTCGGGCCCCAGGCGAACTTGGCGTGCGCCCACAGACCGAACGTCGCCTCCATTCCGGCGAAGCCGGCCATCGAGATCAGGGTCACCAGCAGGGTGCGCCAGATCACCGGATGGGCCACGGCGTCGCCCAGGCCCTCGAGCCGCCCGCGTTGCGGCGCGTCCTTGTGGCCATGCCGTGTCTCGCGCACGAACAGGGTAATGCCGATGCCGGCCGCCAGCGCCAGGCAGGCGGCGAAATAGAGCGGCGGGCGGAAGCCGACGGTGCCCAGGTCCTCGCGCGCCAGCAGCCCGCCGATCGACGGGCCGGTCATGAACCCCAGGCTGAACGCCGCGCCCATCAGCCCCAGCCGACCGGCGCGCCGGTCGGGCGGGGTGACGTCGGCGATATAGCCCTGGATGGTCGAGATGTTGCCCGTCAGCACCCCGCCGGTCAGCCGGATCAGGCAGGCGACCCAGAGGTTCGGCGCGAACGCCAGCAGCACATAGGTCAGGGCGTTGCCGAAGATGGTGATGATCAGCACCGGCCGCCGCCCGATCCGGTCCGACAGCCTGCCCCACAGCGGCTCGGCGAAGAAGTTGCCGACCGAATAGGCCGCGAACAGCACGAACACCTGCCAGTCCGGCGCCCCGAACGACTTGGCGTAGAACGGCAGCAGCGGAATGATCACCCCGAACCCGGCGATGTTCACGAACACCACCGCCAGCAGGACGTAGAGCGCCTTGCTGTCCCCCTGCGAGGGGGCGGCGGGGGATGTGGGGGCTTCGGTCATGAGGGGCGGGGGTTTACGCCTGTTCAGCCGGACCGGCAAACCGGCGGGGATTTCGGATTTCCCTCCGCGCTTCAGGGACACCGACCGTTAAGCCGCTGCGCCTAGGCTGTTCCTGGCATCGCAAGGCAGAAGGCTTCCGGCGCATGAACATTTCCTCCGCCGTCCGCGCGACGGCGACGGCCGCGCCGCGGGTCGAAAGCCGCGCCGCGCTGAAAGAGGCCGCAGAGGCCCGTGCGGCGACCGTCTCCGAGGCGGCGACGCGGGTCCGCTCGGGTCCCGGCATGGCGGCGTCCGAGTCGCGCAAGCAGCAGGCCAAGGCGAAGCTGCAGCAGGTCCGCGAGTGGCTGAAGATCGTCCGCAAGCTCTATGCCCAGAATCCCGTCGGCATGGCCAAGACGCTCGCCCAGGTGTTCAAGGACCTGAAGGCGGCGGTCGCGGCCTATCGCGACGCCGGCGGCCAGGCGATGGGCGCGAGCGGCGCGGCGGTCGCTATGCCCCCGCCGCCGCCCCGGCCTGCCGGCGACGACAAGGCGGTGGGCGCCGAAGAGGGCGAGGCGGCCGACGTCGCGGCGACCGCGGGTGACGACGCCGTGGCAAAGGTCGAGGACGCAGGGGAAAAGTCCGGGGAAGCCGGGCCCGCGACCAGACCCTCCGAAGGCGCCTCGCTGTATGCCGCCGTGGTGGAGGAGGTGCGCAAGCAGCTCGGCGAGGACGGGCTCGACTTCCTCAAGGAGGTCCGCGGCATGGTCGACGACATCCGAAAGCTGCTGGAGGCCGCGCGCGGTCAGGCCGCCATCCGCCGCCGCGACAAGGATACCGACGAGGCCTTCGAGGCGGCCGACAAGGCGCTCAAGGAGCTGAACGAAACCATGAACGACATGGAACGCCAGATCCGCCACGACGCCCCGTCGGCCGGCATGACCTTCTCGGTGGCCGCTTAGGCGCCTTCGCGGGCCCCAAACGCAAAACGCCCCGGCGGTGAGGCCGGGGCGCTGCGCTGTCGGATGAAACGCGCGCCTATCGCGGCGCGAGGATCATGATCATCTGGCGGCCTTCCATGCGGGGCTCGTACTCGCACTTGGCCACGATCTCGAAGTCGGCGCGGACTTTCTGGAGCAGCTTCATCCCCAGTTCCGGGTGCGCCATTTCGCGGCCACGGAAGCGGAGGGTCACCTTCACCTTGTCGCCCTCTTCGAAGAAGCGGGTCATCGAGCGCGCCTTCACCTCGTAGTCGTGCACGTCGATGTTGGGACGGAGTTTGATCTCCTTGATTTCCACAACCTTCTGACGCTTGCGCGCTTCGTTCTTCTTCTTCTGCTCCTGGAACTTGAACTTGCCGTAGTCCAGGATCTTGCAGACGGGCGGGTCAGCGTTCGGAACGATCTCAACGAGATCCAGGCCGGCTTCCTCGGCGGCCTCGAGGGCGGCGGAGGTCGGCATCTCACCCTGCTTCTCGCCATTCTGGTCGATCAGCAGGACGCGCGGGACGCGGATCTCATCGTTGATGCGCGGCCCGTCCTTGACGGGCGGCGTATTATTGGGACGGCGAATAGGCGGTGCTCCGGTGGCTATCTACGCAATAGAGCGCGGCTCGCCGAAGCGTTCCGTGACTCCTGCCTGCTATATGACCCTCCCCCCGTTTGCGATCAAGCGTGGTCAGGACACAGGGGAGGGGGAAATGCAGGTGGGGAGGGCGTAGGGAGTAGGGAGTAGTTGGCCGGTGGGGCGATCGGCATCGAGGCCGGGCGGTTGACGCCGCCGTCTCCGCAACCGCGATCGGCTACTCCCTACTCCCTACTCCCTACTCCCTACCTCGGCAGCAGCGACCACGCCGCGGTGGCGACCGTTTCGACCGGCAATTCGGCCAGCGTCGGCGACTGGATCACCGCCACATGGCCGCGCGGGGCGTTGAGCAGGGTGTCGGCCGCGCCGTCGAACAGCGCGATGGTCGGCGCCCCGGCGGCGGCGATCAGATGCATCGGGCCGGTATTGTTGCCGATGGCCAGCGCCGCCCGCGCGCCGAGCACGGCGATCTGGGCGAAGTCGGTGCGGCCGGTCAGATCGCGGGCCTGGCCGACGGTCTTCTGGATCGTGCGGGCCATGGCGCTTTCCTGCGGCCCGCCGATGATGACGATGTCATAGCCGCGCGCCTTCAGCTGGGTGGCCAGTTCGGCGTAGCGGTTGATCGGCCAGCGCTTCTCGGGACGGTTCTCGCCGCCGCCGGGCACCATCAGAACGAACGGCCTGGGGGCCGCCGCGCCGGGCACGGGCCGGGGCTCGGTCGCGCGCCGCAGCACCCAGCTCAGGTCCGGCGGCGGGGCGTCGCCCGGCGCGGTCGGGGCGTCGGGCCAGGCGCCGGCGACCATCAGCTGCTCGGCGTGCCGCTCCAGGGTGTGCATCCGGGTGCGGTCGGGATTGCGGTGCTGCAGCCGCGCGCCCGGCGCCGCGCCCGACCAGGCCGGCGGGAACGGCCGCAGCAGCTGGAACAGGAACCGGCTGGTCGACGAGCTTTCCAGATCATAGACCCGGTCATAGCGCGCGCTCTTGATCTGGCCGCGCAGGGCCAGCCACTCGCCGGGCGAGCCGGGGCGGGCGTTGGTCTCGATGCTGTTGAAGTAGGGGCTGGCCTTCGCCAGGGCCTCGAACTGCGGCGCGGTCAGCAGGGTGATCTTGGCGTGCGGGTGCGCCAGCCGGATCCGCTTCATCGCGGCCAGCGACAGGACGAACTCTCCGATGGAGCCCGCCTGGATGATCAGCACCTTCTTGATGTCGCGGCTCACGCTCTCGCCTCCAGCACGCGTGCATAGACCTCAAGCGTGGCCTCGCACATGGCGTCGACGGAATAAAGGCGTCTCGCGCGGGAGGCGGCGGTCTCGCCCATCGCCCGGCGACGCGCGCCGCCGACGGTGATGGCGGTGGTCATGGCCCGGGCCCAGGCCTCGAGGTCGCCCGGCGGGGCGCGCCAGCCGGTCTCGCCCTCGACCACGGTTTCGCGCGCGCCGCCATGGTCGGAGACGATCACCGGACGCTCCATCACCTGCGGCTCGACGGCGGCCCGACCGAACGACTCTGGCTTCAGCGTCGGCAGCAGCGCGACGTCGGCCAGGCGGAAGGCGGCCGGCATGTCGTCGCAGTGACCGACCACCTTCACCACATCCGTGAGGCCGGCGTCGGCGATGGCGGTCAGGATCTCCTGGCGATAGTCGGTGCGGCCCTGGTCGTCGCCGGCGAAGACGATGACGAAGTCGTCGCGCCCCTCCGCCTTCATCCGCGCGGCCGCAGCGATGATCAGGAGGTGCCCCTTGATCCGCGTCAGCCGCCCGCCCAGCAGGAAGACCAGCTTCGCCCGGTCCGCCGGAAGGCCCCAGGCGACGCGCAGCGACTCGATCCGCTCGGGCGTGATCTTGCGCGGGTCGAACCGTGTCTGGTCCACGCCGCGCGGTATGGTGACGATCTTGCCCGGGTCCAGATGGTGCTGCGCCAGCACATGGTCGCGGGTGTAGTCGGAGTTGGCGATCACCAGGTCGCCCCGCGTCATCACCGCGTTGTACCAGCGCTTGAGGCCGCTGCGGGCGTTGTAGACCCCGTGATAGGTCGCCACGAACGGCACGCCGGTGGCGTGGGCCGCCCACAGGGCGCTGAACGCCGGCGCGCGCGAGCGGGCGTGGACCAGGCTGACCTTCTCGGTGCGGATCAGGTCGATCAGCCGCGCGGCGTTGCCCAGAATCACCAGCGGGTTCTTCGACTGGACCGGCATTTCGTGCAGCCGCCCGCCGTCGGCCAGCAGCCGGCTGGTCATCCGGCCGCCGCGCGAGGCGACCAGCGCCTTGCCGCCCGCCGCGATCACCGCTTCGGCGACGTCGATCGTCGTCTGCTCGGCCCCGCCCGTTTCGAGTTCGGGGGTCACCTGCAGGAGCGTGAAATCGGGGGGGAGTTTGGTCACCGCCCTTGCATACCTCGTAACGCGGTCAGGTAAACTGTCGCCGTTAAACACGTATTGGGGAGCGGCATGGCCGAAACCACGGGATTCCTCGATCGCGGCGACGGCCAGCAGGTCGCCTGGCGGCGGGTGGCGGGGCGCGGGCCGACGGTGGTCTGGCTCGGCGGCTTCATGTCCGACATGGCCGGGACCAAGGCCCAGGCTCTGGCCGACCGGGCGCTGGCCGAGGGCCGGGCCTTCCTGCGGTTCGACTATCTGGGCCACGGCGAATCGAGCGGCGCGTTTCGCGACGGCACGATCAGCCGCTGGCGGGCCGACGCCATCGCCGCGATCGAGGCCCTGACCGAGGGGCCGCTGGTGCTGGTCGGCTCCTCGATGGGCGGCTGGATCAGCTGCCTCGTCGCCGCCGTGATGCCCGAGCGGCTGCACGCCATGGTGCTGATCGCCCCCGCCGCGGACTTCACCGAAGCCCTGATGAAGCCAGGCCTGCCGCCCGAGGCGCACGACGCGCTCGCGCGGGACGGGGAGTGGATCCGGCCATCGCTCTACGAGCCGACCGGCTACCCGATCACCCGCACCCTGCTGGAAGACGGAGCCCGCTGGACGGTCCTCGGCGCGCCCGTGCCGATCGATGTCCCCGTGCGCATCCTGCAGGGCCGCGAGGATCCGGACGTGCCCTGGCTGCACGCGCTCGAACTGGCCAACGCGATCCGCAGCGAGGACGTGGTCTTCACCCTGATCAAGGACGGCGACCACCGGCTGAGCCGCGATCAGGACATCGCGCGGTTGATCGCGACGGTCCAGGAAGTCCTCTCCGCGTAGCGGGGAGGGGGACCGCGCAGCGCGCGGTGGAGGGGCGGCGCTGACGCGAGCGGCCCCATCCTGAACTCCGGTCTTTCCGGTTGGCCCGGAGCTGCCCCTCCACCATGCGCCGCATGGTCCCCCTCCCCGCTACGCGGAGAGGAAGGCTTAGCCCCAGAACGCCGCGACCCGCGCCGCTTCCGCCTGCCCCTGCGCGAAGCCGGCCCGCGCGACGGCCTCGCGGTTGGAACTGTCCATCAGGTTGCTGCCGAACGCTTCTCCACACGCCGCATCGGGAACCAGCAACAGCGCCTCGCCGCCGTGGGCGCGGATCACGTCGGCCTCGGCTTCGAGCCGGGGCAGCACCATCGGCGCGAAGGCCGGCGGCATGACCGAGACGATGATCACCTTGTCGTGGCCCTTGGCCATGTCCGCGTTGGTGCCCGAGCGCATGCCGCCGTCCATGTAGCGGCGGCCGTCGATGGTGATGGCCGGGAAGATGGCCGGCACCGAACAGGACGAGGCGACGCCCCGTCCCAGCGGCGCGGCGGTGTCCTGGCTCCAGAGCACGAACTCGCCGGTGGCCGTGTCGATAGCGGTGCAGGCATAGCGCGCCGGCCAGGGCTGTTCCTCGGCGATCGGGCCGAAGCCCTTGATGAACACCTCCTCGCTGACGGTCTGGCCGTTCAGCGAGATCTGGCCGAGCTCGAGCATCAGCTCATGCGGCATGTCGCCCTGGGCCGGCCGGCGCGCCATCACGCTCATCAGCGGTATCATGTCGGGCGCGGCGCCGGGGCCCTTCGCCTGGGCCTCCTTCGCCCGCGCGGCGTTGGCGAACTCGGCGTCCAGCATCTGCGCCGGCCGATGTCCCGTCGCCAGCAGCGCGCCGCAGACCGATCCCGCCGAGGTGCCGAGGATCCAGTCGGCGTGGCTGACGTCGGCCCCCGACTCCGCCAGACCGGCGATCAGGCCCGTCTCCCAGGCGATGCCCACCGGCCCGCCGCCGCCCAGAACCAGAGCCCGTGTCGTCATGATGCGTTTCCCCCGCCCTCGGCGGCGAGGATCGCCGTCAGGCCTTCACGATAGGTCGGATATTGCGGACGCCAACCCAGCTCGGCCTTGGCCAGAGCATTGGAGACGCGCTTGTTCTCGCTCCAGAACCGTCGCGCCGCTGGCGTCAGGTCGGCGTCGTCGAACGCGACCAGCGTCGGCGGCGGCATCCCGACCAGCTTCGCGGCGAAGGCGTTCACCTCGTGCGAAGGCGCCGGCTCGTCGTCACAGAGATTGTAGCTGGCGCCCGCGCGCGGCCGGGCGATCGAGGCGGCGAGGCCGGCGGCGATGTCGTCCACATGGATGCGGCTGAACATCTGGCCCGGCTTGACGATGCCATGGGCGGTGCCGTCCCGCGCCCGGTCCAGCGCCGAGCGGCCGGGACCATAGATGCCGGGCAGGCGGAAGGCGGTGACGGTCAGGCCCATGCCCCGGCCGACCTGCCGCCAGTCGCGCTCCGCCGAGACCCGCCGCGCGCTCTCCACCGATCGCGCGCTCAGTGGCCCGGCCTCGAACACCCAGCGGCCTTCGCGGTCGCCATAGACGCCGGTGGTCGACAGGTAGCCGATCCAGTCGGGAAACGCGTTGGCCTCGGCCAGCGCGGGAATCAGGGTGTTGAGCCCCGGACAGCCGGCCTCGCTCGGCGGGGCTGTGATCAGGATGGCGGTGGCGGTTTTCAGCGCCTCGACCAGGCCGGCCCGGTCCTCGGTGGCGACGGGCGTCACGCCCTGCGCGCGAGCCTTGGTGGCGGTCGCATCGGACCTGACCACGGCGGTGACGCGCCAGCCCTCAGCCATCATCCGCCGGGACAGCGCCTGACCGGTGAACCCGTAGCCGAAGGTGAGGAGGTGGGTCATGGCTGCGGCGCGCCCGTGCGTCCTTCGAGACGCGATCCTGAGGGATCGCTCCTCAGGATGACGCAAAGGGCTGGACTGCAACAGTGTTCGTCATGGTGAGGAGCGAGCATCAGGCGAGCGTCTCGAACCACGCAAAAACCTACAGCAGCTTCTCGATCGCCACGCGGGCGTCCGCGCCCAGGTCCGGGTGCTTCAGCGCGAAGGCCACGTTGGCCCGCAGCAGGCCGATCTTGTCGCCGCAGTCGTAGGTCACGCCGTCGTATTCCAGCGCGTGGAAGCTCTCCACGGCCATCAGGCGCGCCATGGCGTCGGTCAGCTGGATCTCGCCGCCGGCGCCCTTCTGCTGGGCGGCCAGCAGCTTGAAGATTTCCGGTTGCAGGATGTAGCGGCCCGAGATGAACAGGTTTGAGGGCTCGGTCCCCGGCGCGGGCTTTTCGACCATGCCGGTCATGCGGTTCAGGCGACCCTCCTGGCCGTCCAGCGCGACGATGCCGTACTTGTGCGCCTCGCCGGGCGGGCAGGGCTCGACCGCGATGATGTTGCCGCCGACCTTGTTGTAGGCGTCGACCACCTGCTTGAGGGCCGGGACCTTCGCGTCCATCAGCATGTCGGGCAGCATCACGGCGAACGGCTCGTCGCCGATCACGTCGCGGGCGCACCAGACCGCGTGGCCGAGGCCGAGCGGGGCCATCTGGCGCACGAAGCTCATCTCGCCCGGACGCGGCAGTTCGGCGCGGATTTCCTCGAGCATCTCCAGCTTGCCCTTGGCTTCCAGCTGGGATTCGAGCTCGGGGTGGTGATCGAAGTAGTCCTCGATCGCCTCCTTGCCGCGGCCGGTGACGAACACGAAGTGCTCGATCCCGGCGGCCCGGCCCTCGGCCACGATGTAGCTGAGGATCGGCCGATCCACGACGTTGAGCATCTCCTTGGGCGTGTTCTTGGCGCCGGGGAGAACGCGGGTGCCCAGACCGGCGACGGGCAGGACGGCTTTGCGGACAGGTCTCATGGGTGCGGGCTTATCCGAGCGTAGGGGGTAAATCCAGTTGAGATGCTCCCCATCGGGGGAGCTGTCGGCCCGCAGGGACGACTGAGGGGGTCACCCGAAATCCGGGCGGACCCCCTCCGTCGCTGCTGCGCAGCGCCACCGCCCCCGATGGGGAGGATCTGGCGCTATTCCACCGTGACCGACTTCGCCAGGTTGCGCGGCTGATCGACGTCCGCGCCCTTCAGGACGGCCACGTGATAGGCCAGCAGCTGGATCGGCGCGGACATGACGAGAGCCGAGATCAGCGGATCGCTGGCGGGGGCGGTCATGACCACCTTGGCCCCGGCCGGCGCGTGCTTCGCGCCCTCGGGATCGGTGATGAACACCACCTGGCCGCCGCGCGCCATGACCTCGCTCATGTTGCTGGCCGACTTCTCGAAATAGCTGTCGTAGGGTGCCAGGATGATGATCGGCGTATGTTCGTCGACCAGCGCGATCGGTCCGTGCTTCAGTTCGCCTGCCGCATAACCTTCTGCATGGATATAGCTGATTTCTTTCAGCTTAAGGGCTCCCTCTAGAGCCAGCGCTGACATCGGTCCACGACCCAGATAGAGCACGTCCCGGGCCTTGGCGATGTCGACGGCGACGGCGCGAACGGCGTCCTCCAGGCCGATGGATTCGGCGATCAGGCGGGGCGCTTCCAGCAGCACCTTGACCAGCCGCTGCTCCTCGGCCGCATCGATCCTGCCGCGCGCCCGGGCGGCGGCGACGGCCAGGGCGGTCAGCACGCTGACCTGGGCGGTGAAGGCCTTGGTCGAGGCGACGCCGATTTCCGGACCACAGTGGATCGGCCAGACGACGTCGACCTCGCGGGCCATCGTCGACTCCTGGGCGTTGACCACGGCGGCGGTCTTCATGCCCTTGGTCTGGCAGAGACGCAGGGCGGCCAGGGTGTCGGCGGTCTCGCCGGACTGCGACATGGCGATCGCCAGCGATCCCGGCCGCAGGGCCGGCTCGCGATAGCGGAACTCCGAGGCGATCTCGATATCAACCGGCAGATCGGCCAGCCGCTCGATCAGGTACTTGCCGATCATGCCGGCGATGTAGCTGGTGCCGCAGGCGACGATCTGGATCCGCTCCAGCGCGGCGAAGTCGATGTCGCCCGGCATCTTCGTGCGGGCGCTGACGGCGTCGACATAGGCGCTGATGGTGTGCTGGCAGCCCTCCGGCTGGTCATGGATCTCCTTTTCCATGAAGTGCCGGTAGTTGCCCTTTTCGACCAGGGCGGCCGAGGCCGAGACGGTCTTCATCGCCCGTTCGACCGGTTGACCGGACTGGTCGTAGATTTGCGCGCGGTCGTGATCGATGGCCACATAGTCACCCTCTTCGAGGTAGGTGACCTTGTTGGTGAACGGGCCGACGGCCAGGGCGTCGCTGCCGAGGAACATTTCGCCGTCGCCCGTGCCGACGACCAGCGGGCTGCCCTTGCGGGCGCCCATGATGACGTTGTCCTGCCCCTCGACCAGCACGGCCAGGGCGTAGGCGCCGGTCAGCCGGTCGAGCGCCGACTTGAACGCCGCCAGCGGGGCCTGGCCCGCCTCAATGTAGAAATCGATCAACTGGGCGATGACTTCGGTGTCGGTCTCGCTCTCGAACACCCGGCCGGCCTTCTGCAGTTCGGCCTTCAGTTCGGCGAAGTTCTCGATGATGCCGTTGTGGACCAGGCTGACCCGGCCGCCGCGCTGCGGGTGGGCGTTGCGCTCCGACGGCACGCCGTGCGTGGCCCAGCGCGTGTGGCCGATGCCGACGGTCGAGGTCAGGGGGCTTTCGGCCAGCACCGCTTCCAGCGCCCGGATCTTGCCCTGGGCGCGGCGACGGTCGACCTTGCCGCCGGTCTGGGTCGCCACCCCGGCCGAGTCATAGCCGCGATACTCGAGCCGCTTGAGGCTCTCGATGAGGCGGTCCGTGACGGGCGTCTTGCCCACGATGCCGATGATGCCGCACATGCTGGATTTCGCCGTCGCTGCCAGAAGGGGTAGAATTGTCGGGAACGGATCGTCCCCGGGTCGGCGTTTATCATCGGCCAAGGTTGAGACGGCATAAAACTGCGTTGCACACTGTTGCGTGTTTTTTCGGGGCGGGGAGCCTTTCATGAGCAAGCGGACCTATTTCGGCACGGACGGCATCCGGGGACAGGCCAACAGCCACCCGATGACCGCCGAGGTCGCGCTGCGGGTGGGCCTCGCCGCCGGCAAGCTGTTCCGCCGCGACCACGGCCGCCGGCCGCTGGTGGTGATCGGCAAGGACACCCGTCTGTCGGGCTACATGATCGAGCCGGCGCTGGTCGCGGGTTTCACCAGCATGGGTATGGACGTGCGCCTGTTCGGGCCGCTGCCGACCCCGGCGGTGGCGATGATGACGCGCTCGATGCGCGCCGACCTCGGCGTGATGATCAGCGCCTCGCACAACGCTTTCACCGACAACGGCATCAAGCTGTTCGGCCCCGACGGCTACAAGCTCAGCGACGCCCGTGAGCTGGAGATCGAGGCCCACATGGGCGAGGGCCTGCAGGAGGGCCTGGTGGCGCCGGGCGACCTCGGCCGCGTGCGCCGCATCGACGACGCCCAGGCCCGCTACATCGAGATCGCCAAGGCCAGCTTCCCCCGGCTGCTGAACCTGAACGGCCTGAAGGTGGTCATCGATTGCGCCAACGGCGCCGCCTACAAGGTCGCGCCCGAAGTGCTCTACGAACTGGGCGCTGAAGTCACCGCGGTCGGGGTCGGGCCGAACGGCTTCAACATCAACGCCGAGTGCGGCTCGACCCACCCCTCGACGATGGTCGCGGCGGTTCGCGAAAAGGGCGCCGACATCGGCATCGCGCTGGATGGCGACGCCGACCGCGTGGCGATCTGCGACGAGACCGGACAGGTGGTCGACGGCGACCAGATCATGGCCATCATCGCCGGGGCCTGGGCCGCCGAGGACCGTCTCAGCGGCGGCGGCATCGTCGCCACGGTGATGTCGAACCTGGGCCTCGAGCGGTTCATGTCGGCCAAGGGTCTGACGCTGGAACGCACCGCCGTGGGCGACCGCGCGGTCATGGAGCGCATGCGCGCCGGCCGCTTCAACGTCGGCGGCGAACAGTCCGGCCACGTGATCCTGTCTGACTTCTCGACCACCGGCGACGGCCTGATCGCGGCGCTGCAGGTGCTGGCCGTGCTGGTCCAGGCCGGCAAGCCGATGAGCGCCCTGGCCCGTCAGTTCGAGCCCGTGCCGCAGCTGATGGAGAACGTTCGCTTCGCCAAGGGCCGCAAGCCGCTCGACAACGACTCCGTCAAGGCCGCGATCACCGCCGCCGAAGCGCGCCTGAACGGTTCAGGCCGCGTCCTGGTCCGCGCCTCGGGCACCGAGCCGCTGATCCGCGTTATGGCCGAAGGCGACGACGAGGCCCTGGTCCAGCAGCTGGTCAGCGACATCGCCGGCGCGGTGAAGGCGGCGGCCTAGCCGTCGGAATCCGCCGTCAGCTTCCCGGATTGGGCAGGCATTCCATCACCTCCACCGACTCGCCGGGGAAGATCGCGAAGTGGGGATGGCCCTCGAACAGGGCGGTCGCCGCTTCATGCGTCTCCGCCCGGACAATGATGTAGCCGCTCACCGCGTTCCGCGTTGGGGCGACGCCCTGCGCCGAGGCCTTCAGGGTCTTGCCGACCGGGCCGCCGGCGACGACGATGATGTCCGCGTGCCGGGTCATCCAGTCGTTCCAGGCCTGCATCCCGGCGGCGATAGTCTCTTCGCCGAGATCGGCAGGGGTCGGCGCGCTGGTCGACATCGAGCCCATGTACAGGGCGAGAAACGTCTTCATCAGATGTCCTTTCAAGGGGGGGGCCGGCTCAGGCCGGGGCGTTTTCGCGATAAGTCCGCAGCTGGTCTTCCAGCGCCTTGCGGAACGCGGGTCGCGCCTCGCCCCGCGCGCGGTAGGCGTCAAGCGTGGGAAAGTCCGAAAGGATCCCGCAGTCCACCAGC
The DNA here is from genome assembly GCF_058783025.1 of Caulobacter sp. FW305-C-30-S16. Taxonomy (NCBI): domain Bacteria; kingdom Pseudomonadati; phylum Pseudomonadota; class Alphaproteobacteria; order Caulobacterales; family Caulobacteraceae; genus Caulobacter; species Caulobacter sp. FW305-C-30-S16. The sequence continues at coordinate 447,374 of NZ_JBYSYH010000002.1, forward strand.
TCGCGCAGCACGGTGACCATGATGATGTCGCCCGCCGTGAACCGGCCCAGCAGCCAGTCCTTGTCGCCCAGCCATTGGCTGAGCGATGTCAGGCGTTTCTCGAGCGCCGCGCGGGCGACAGGGCGATAGCCCTCCACCCACGGCTGGCCGGCGTGGAAGGAATCGAGCGCGGCGACATTCTGGGCCTGGGGCTCCACGGAGTTCAGACCGGCGATCACCCAGGTCGTGACCTGCGCCAGACCGGCGGGATCCTGCGGCGCCAGGGCCTCCGACTGGCCCGCGAGCCGGATCAGAATCGCGCCGGACTCGAAGATCTCCACCTCGTCGTCGCGCCAGGCCGGCACCTGTCCGAAGGGCTGCCGCTGCCGATAGGCCTCCGACGCGGTGGTCTCCAGGCCGATCAGCTCGACCTGGTAGGGCAGGCCGGCCTCCTCCAGCGCCCAGCGGATGCGCAGGTCGCGGACGAATCCCTGGGCGAAGGGCGGCGCCCAGCGAAACGCGGTGACGGTGACGGTCATGAGGCTGCTCCGGACAGGGTGAGAAGGTCGCCGCGCAGACGCTCCGCGTCAGCGTCGGCCAGTTCGGCTTCGACAGCCGCATGGGTGCGGGTCCAGATCGGCAGGGCCGTCGCCAGTCGCGCATGCCCTGCGGGTGTCAGGGCGACGCGGCGCACGCGACTGTCCTTCGGATCGACGCTGGCCTCGGCCAGGCCGTCGCGGATCAATGGCTTGAGGGCGGCGGTCAGGGTCGTGCGATCCGCGCCCAGCAGGGCGGCGACCTTGCCCATCGGCGCGGGCTGCGGCCCGTTGAGGGCCATCAGCAGCGAGAACTGGCCGTTGGTCAGTCCCGCCGGTCGCAGGGCCTCGTCGAACCGCCGCGCCAGCACCCGCGCCGCCCGCTGCGCATGCAGGCAAAGGCAAGTATCGCGGACATGGTGGGTGGTCTCGAGGGGGATGACGGGCGTGGTCATGGCGCTATTAAGTTGATATCAACCTAACAAGTCAAGCCGGACTTGCCTTCCGATCGCGCCGGCGCAACGCTCACCCGCCGGACAACGCGGGGAGGCGACGATGGCCCAGGAGACGATCTTTCTGCCCTTTCTGGCTATGGGGTTCCTGACCTTCATCGCGCTCGGGCTGATTCCGCAGCGGCGTTTCAGAGCGGGGGCGGCAGGGCATGTGACGCCCGACGATTTCGCCCTCGGCGAGTCTGCGGCGGTGCCCGGTCATGTCGCCCTCGCCAACCGCAACTACATGAACCTGCTTGAAGCGCCGGTGCTGTTCTACGCCGTTTGCCTGGCCCTGTTCGTCACGGCGTCGGTGGACGGTCTCGGCCTCGCCCTGGCCTGGACCTACGTGATCCTGCGGGCCCTGCATTCACTGGTGCATGTGACCTACAACAAGGTCATCCACCGGCTGGCGCTGTTCGCGGTGAGCAATGTCGTCCTGATGGCGCTGTGGGTGGTGTTCGCGATGAAGGTCTGGCCGGCGGCGAGCTGACGGGGACATGTACCGAAGGTACGTGTCCCCTAATCGTGTCCTCTGATCCTGATTCAGCGGCAGCTCGGTTAGGGGACACGTACCTGAAGGTACATGTCCCCTAAGCCACCAGCGCCAGCAGCGCGAAGCTGGCCAGCCAGTGCTCGCCCATGTAGTCGCCGGCCACGTGGGGCAGGGCGTCGGCCAGGTGGATCTCCGCCGCCGCGAGCGCCGTCATCCGCGCCTGGTCGTCCTCGGCGAGCGCCGAGGCGATCCCCCGCCAGCACCAGGCGCGGCTCAGGTTCAGGCCGTCCAGATGGGCGATCTTTCCGTCGCTGCGGTCGCTGACGGTGGCCGGGGTGAACAGCGTCGCCGGCTGGCGTCCCCCCGTGCGCGGCAGGAAGCCGGAGAACCAGGCGCGGAACTGGTCGGGCGCCAGCATGCGGCGCAGGCATTCGGCCTCCATCAATGCGGGCGACAGGAACTCGTCCCCGCTCGGCTCCCAGGCCTGGCAGTCGGCGTCATTGGCGTACCAGTCGATCGCCGTGGTCCGCGCCAGACCGGCCAGCAGCGGGTCGTCGCAGGTCTCGGCGTAGTCCATCGCCAGCCGCAGGGCGAAGGCGGTGTTGGAATGCACGCCCGCCCGCAGGGGATAGGTCGCCTTGGGCAGGAAGCGCTTGAACCGGTCGGAGAAGGCTGCTGCGAGCGGCGCGAGCGCGGCATGGGCCGTCTGGTCGTCGTGCGCCCGCAGCTCCGCCGCCAGCTTCAGCAGCCAGGCCCAGCCATAGGGCCGCTCGAACCCGGTGCTCATCGGGCGGGAGAGGTAGTCCAGCTCCACCGCGACCTTCGACGGCGTCAGGCTGGAAGCGAACAGGGCCCGGATCGCCGGCGCGCTGGGCATCTCCGGAAACAGCCGCAGCAGGGTCGCCAGCGTCCAGTAGCCGTGCACGCAGCTGTGCCAGTCGAAGCTGCCGAAGAAGATCGGGTGATGCGTCCGGTGCGGCCCGATGTCGTGCAGGCCGGTGAACACATGGTCGGCCTTGTGCGGGAACTCGCGCGTCACATGGCCCAGGGCGATGGCGGCGAACCGCTCGGCCAGGCCCGCCGTCAGCCGGGGGTCAGAAGCGATAGACGAGGACATACATGAGCACCGTGTTGGCCAGCAGCAGCATCAGGGCCGTCGGCAGCTGGGCCTTGATGACGCCGTAGCGGTCGGAGAGTTCCAGCAAGGCGGCCGGGACGATGTTGAAATTGGCCGCCATCGGCGTGGTCAGCGTGCCGCAGAAGCCCGACAGCATCCCGATCGCGCCCATGATCGCAGGATCGCCGCCGAACTTGCCGACGATGATCGGCAGGCCGATGGCGGCGGTCATCACCGGAAAGGCGGCGAACGCATTGCCCATGATCGCCGTGAACAGCGCCATACCGAGGGTATAGGCGACCACCGCCGCCAGCGGCGTGCCGAGCGGCAGCCAGGTGGTCGCCAGATCGCCGATGACGTCGCCCACATGGGCGACGGCGAACACCGCCCCCAGCGCCGCCAGCGCCTGCGGCAGCAGGCCGGCCCAGCCGACAGACTCCATCAGCCGCCGGCCCTCGCGTGTCGCCGTCACCGGGCTGGCGCGGAACATGATCAGAGCCACGGCCGTCGCCAGCACGATCCCCGCGCCGAGCGAGACCAGTGTCACCTGCTTGGGATCGACCAGCGGCTGGCCGGCGACCATCACGCCCTTCAGCGTCAGGGTCCCGAGCAGCGTCACCACAGGCGGAATCAGCGCCGGGATGAACAGCCGGTTGCCCCAGCGCTCGGCCCGCTGCGGCTTGTCGACGGGCTGGGGGTGCTCGCCCCGGCCCATCAGATTGAACCCGGCGACCAGCGCCATGGCCACCAGGATGGCGCCGTTGACCACATCGGGCAGGTAGCTGCCGATCAGGAAGCTGGTCGCGAACAGGGCCCAGAACAGCGCGCTGGTGAACCGCTTCGGGTTGGTCCCGTCCGTCAGCGTCGCCGCCGCGAACACCGCGAACAGCAGTCCGGCCAGGACGTAAAGAACATCGAGCCCGATCATCGGCCGGCCGCCTTGCCCAGCTGACGGTCGAGCAACAACAGCCGCGCGCCGTGGATCACCAGGGCGCAGATCGCGGTCGGAATCGCCCACATGGAGAGGTGCAGCGGCTCGACGATGATCCCGTTCTCTTCGAGGAAGCCCTTGATCAGCAGGATCGAGGCGATGGCGATGAAGATGTCCTCGCCGAAGAACAGCCCGACATTGTCGGTCGCCGCGGCCATGGCCTTGATCCGGTCGCGCAGGGACTGGGGCAGGTCGCCGTGACGGGTCTCGGCGGCGGCCTCGGCCATCGGCGCGATCAGCGGCCGGACCATCTGGGCGTGCCCGCCCAGCGACGTCAGCCCCACCGCCGCGGCCAGCTGCCGGATCACCAGGTAGATCACCAGCAGCCGCCCGGCGGTCGCCTCGCGCAGCCGGCCGATCAGCGCCTTGGCCCGCTCCTGCAGCCCCTCCCGCTCCAGCAGCCCGATCAGCGGCAGGATCAGCCAGACCACGCTGATGTAGCGGTTGTCCCGGAACGCCTTGCCCAGCACCCCGAGCGTCGCCACCACGTCCAGCCCGCCCGCGATCCCGGTGACCACCGCCGCCGTCGCCACGATCAACAACGGATTGAGCCGTGCGGCGAACCCCACGACCACGACCGCTACGCCCAGCAAAACCCACATGCGCCGACTCCCCTGTCCCGCCGGAGAGTGGACCCGGAATCACCCCCAACGCCAATCCTCCCCCTGGCAGGAGGGGAACCATGGCCCCGCCCGGAATCATGGACCCGTGTTCATGCGGCGTCGCGGCCGGTCTGTGCTTTCATCGGAGGGTCGCGTTTGACCGGGGGACCGCCGCTTGACCACCGTCGCCGAGAACTGGGTCCGCCGGGCGCCGGGCGATCTGGACCGCATCGAGGCCTGCTTCACGGGCGCGGCCTTTGCGCCGCACCGCCACGACACCTACGCCATCGGCGTGACGCTGGGCGGCGTCCAGAGCTTCGACTATCGCGGCGAGGCGCGCCATTCCCTGCCCGGACAGCTGGTGGTGCTGCATCCCGATGAACTGCATGACGGCCGAGCGGGCGACGGCGCGGCGTTCCGCTATCGCACAGCCTACATCCGGCCGACGGACCTTCAGGCGGTTCTGGACGGCCGGACCCTGCCGTTCGTCGCCGGCGGGCTCTCCAGCGATCCCGGGCTGGTCGAGGCGGTCGACGCCCTGCTCGCCGACTGCGAACGACCGTTGTCCCTGCTTGAGTACCAGGACGCCCTGGTCGGTCTCGCAGCGGCGCTGGAGGCTGTGTCCGGCGGCCTGGGCGTCATCCGCCGGGCGAACCGCGAGGCCGCCCTGGCCGCCCGTGACTACATCGACGCCTGCCTGGACGAGGCGTTTTCCCTGCAGGAGCTGGAACACGCGACGGGCCACGACCGCTGGCAGCTGTCGCGGGACTTCCGCGCCATGTTCGGCGTCAGCCCGTACCGGTACCTGATCCTGCGCCGGCTGGAGAAGGCGCGCGCCCTGCTGCTGCAAGGCCGGTCCGGCGCCCGGACCGCCGCCGAGTGCGGCTTCGCCGACCAGAGCCACTTCGGCCGCCAGTTCCGCAAGACCTGGGGCCTGACTCCCAACGCCTGGTTGCGGGCGATGAAGCCCGCGCACGATCATTCTAGTCGCGCCTGAACTGGTCGTCCTAACAAGGGGCATGACACGCAAAACCCTCTTCTCGCCCGAGCCCCACAAGGGCTGGATTCCGTGGGGCCTGCTGGCGCCCTTCCTGTGCATCGTCTTTGTGGCCGTCTGCGCGCTGGGGCCGGAGCCTCTGCTGGCGCGCCATGGCTGGGTGGACGCGCGGGGCGAGCCGGTCGGCCTGGACGGCTGGTACGCCTTCCTGGTCATCCCCTTCGCCCTCAACGGCCTGCTGATCCTGGCCTGGACGCTGTGGGTCGAGCGGCGACCGCTGGCGACGATCGGCCTCGGAGGTCCCGCGAAGGTAAAGTCGTTGGTGGGTGGCGTGCTCGTCGGCGCCGCGACCATCCTGGCGGTGGTCGTCGCCATCGGCCTGGCGGGCGGCTACAGCACGGGGGCCATCGCTCCGGCCCTGGCCTCGCCGGCGGCCCTGACGGGTATCAGCCTGCTGCTGCTGAGCTTCATCGTCCAGGCGGGGGTGGAGGAGATCATCTTCCGCGGCTGGCTGCTGTCGGCGATCACCCGCAAGCTGGGTCTGCCCGTCGCCGTGCTGCTGGTCTCGCTGACTTTCACCTTCCTGCACTACTCGCCGCATCAGGAAGCGCGGGTGATGCTCAGCTCGTTCCTGTTTTCGGCCTTCGCCTGCGCCTGGGTGATCAGGGCGGGCAACATCTGGGGGGCGATGGGCTGGCACGCCGGCTGGAACTGGCTGCTGGGCACGGGCTTCGAGCTGCCCGTCACCGGCCTGCAACTCGACCTGCCCGCCCTGCTGGTCAAGCTGACGCCTCAGGGAACCGCCGCACTGACCGGCGCCGACCAGGGGCCGGAAGGCAGCTGGCTGTGCAGCGCCTTCTTCCTGGCGGGCATCGCGGTGCTGTGGTTGTGGCGGCGACCCAAGCCTGACCTCCCCCAATAGGGGGAGGGGGACCATGCGGAGCATGGTGGAGAGGGAGGCGTGGTGGCTGAAGGCTACGCGCGGCCGGTTCGGACGTCCCGACTCACGCCGACGCTTCCCTCACCACCAGCCTTCGGCTGGTCCCCCTCTCCCAGGTGGGAGAGGAAGGGTCAGGAACGCCCGATACTCGAATACCGGAACCCGCGGGCCTTCATGTCGTCCGGGCGGTAGATGTTGCGCAGGTCGACGACGTTCGGCGCCTTCATCAGCAGCTTCATCCGGTCCAGGTCCAGCGCGCGGAACTGGTCCCACTCGGTGATGATCACCACCGCGTCGGCGCCCTCGACGGCCTCGTAGGGGCCGGTCTTGAAGTCCACGCCGGGGAGCATCTGGCGCGCCTCGTGGCCCTCGGGGTCATAGGCCTGGACGGTGGCGCCCATGGCCTGCAGCGCCGGCACGATGTCGAGGCTCGGCGCGTCGCGCATGTCGTCGGTGTTCGGCTTGAAGGTCAGGCCCAGCACGCCGATGGTCTTGCCGTTCAGGTCCCCCTCGAGCACGTCGGCGACACGGCCGGCCATGGCCTTCTTGCGCGCGTCGTTGATCTCGACGGTGGTTTCGATCAGCCGCACGGGGGTCTTGGCGTCCTGGGCGGTGCGCACCAGGGCGATGGTGTCCTTGGGAAAGCAGCTGCCGCCATAGCCGGGGCCTGCGTTGAGGAACTTGTTGCCGATCCGCTTGTCCAGGCCGATGCCGCGGGCCACCTGCTGCACGTCGGCGCCGACGGCTTCGCAGAGGTCGGCGATCTCGTTGATGAAGGTGATCTTCAGGGCCAGGAAGGCGTTGGCGGCGTACTTGATCAGCTCGCTGGTCCGCCGGCCGGTGAAGACGATCGGCGTCTCGTTGAGAAACAGCGGGCGGTAGAGCTCGTTCATCACGGCCCGGGCGCGCTCGTCCTCGGTGCCGACAACGATCCGGTCGGGCCGCTTGAAGTCCTCGATGGCCGCGCCTTCGCGCAGGAACTCGGGGTTCGAGACGACCGCAAAGTCGGCCTTCGGGTTGGCCTTGCGGATGATGGCCTCGATCTCGTCGCCGGTGCCGACCGGGACGGTCGACTTGGTCACGACGACGGTGAAGCCGTCCATCAGCCCGGCGATCTCCTCGGCGGCCGCGTAGACGTAGCTCAGGTCGGCATAGCCGTCGCCGCGCCGCGAGGGCGTGCCCACGGCGATGAACACCGCGTCGGCGTTGCGCACGGCCTCGTCGGCCTGGACCGAAAAGCCCAGCCGGCCCTCGCGCACGTTGCGCTCGACCAGGGCGCCCAGGCCCGGCTCGAAGATCGGGATCTCGCCTCCCTTCAACCGCTCGATCTTGCCGGCATCCTTGTCGATGCAGCAGACGTCATGGCCGAAGTCGGCGAAACAGGCTCCCGACACCAGGCCCACATAGCCGGTGCCGATCATCGCGACGCGCATCGATTAAACCCTCAGACTTCCTGGTTGTATGCCCCGACTTCGGGGTGTTTCGCCAGACGTGGCTTCACCTCCTGCCGGAACAGGGCGCGCATATCGTCGTCCGATTGTGTGCTTTCAACGACCACGACGATCTCGGGCTTGTTGGAGGAGGCGCGCACCAGCACCCAGCTGCCGTCTTCGAGCGCGACGCGCACGCCGTTGACGGTGATCACCTCGGTGATGCCGCGGCCGAGGATCTTGCCGCCGGCGGCGGCCAGGGCCTCGTACTCGGCGACGATCTTGTCGACCACGCCGTACTTCACCTCGTCGCCGCAGTGCGGGCTCATGGTCAGGGAGGTGTAGGCCACCGGCAGCGCCTTGCGCATGTCCGACAGCTTCTGGTCCGGGTTGCGGTCGAGCATGCCGAGGATCGCGGCCGCCGCGGTCAGGCCGCAGTCGTAGCCCCGGCCCAGCGGCTCGTTGAGGAAGAAGTGGCCGCTCTTCTCGAACCCGGCCAGGGCGCCCAGCTCGGCGGTCTTGCGCTTGATGTAGCTGTGGCCGGTCTTCCAGTAGACGGTGGTGCAGCCGTTGGCCGCCAGCACCGGGTCGGTGGCGTAGAGGCCGGTCGACTTCACATCGACGATGAAGGTCGCGCCGGGGTTCAGCGGGGCCAGGTCGCGGGCCAGCATCAGACCGATCTTGTCGGCGTAGATCTCCTCGCCGGTGTCATCGACCACGCCGCAGCGGTCGCCGTCGCCGTCGAAGCCCAGGGCCAGGTCGGCGCCGAACTCACGCACGGCCTTGGCCATCTCGTGCAGCATCTCCTGGTCTTCGGGGTTGGGATTGTACTTGGGGAAGGTCCAGTCGAGGTCGCAGTCCATCTCGTAGACCACCGCCACGCCCATGGCGCGCAGGGCCTGGGGCACGAAGGCGCCGGCCGTGCCGTTGCCGCAAGCGGCGACGACCTTGAGCGGGCGCGTGATCTGCACCCGGCGGGCGACGTCGGCGATGAACCGCTCGGCGACGCCGTCCTCGCGGATCAGCTTGCCGCCGTCACGCGGGACGAACTTGCCGCCCAGCACGATCTCCTTCAGCCGGCCCATCTCCTCGGGGCCGAACGTCAGGGGCCGCTGGGCGCCCATCTTCACCCCGGTCCAGCCGTTCTCGTTGTGGCTGGCGGTGACCATGGCCACGCAGGGCGCGTCCAGGTCGAACTGGGCGTAGTAGGCCGTCGGCGACAGGGCCAGGCCGATGTCGTGTACCTGGCAGCCGGCCTCCAGCAGCCCGATGATCAGCGCGTGCTTGATCGAGGCCGAGTAGGACCGGAAGTCGTGGCCGACGACGATCTTCGACTGGCCCAGCTCGTGGATGTAGGTCCCCAGGCCCAGCCCGAGCGCCTGGACGCCCAGCAGATTGATGTCCGGGCCGAACAGCCAGCGGGCGTCGTACTCGCGAAAGCCGGTCGCCTTGACGAGCGGCTCGTTCTCATAGGCGGCCGTATTCGGGACGAGGTCGGAACGGGGAAGGAAGGGCATGGTCGGAGGACTCGCGTGACGCTTGGGCCTCCTATAACGCCGGTGTGACGTAATGGTGAGGGGGCGGAGCGGGAAATCCGCCGTCCGGTCGGTTTCGGGTCAGACGACGCCGGCGCTCAGCACATCGTGGACGTGCAGCACGCCCACCGGCTTGCCGTCGCGAACCACGAACAGGACGGTGATCCGGTTGTCGTTCATCAGCCGCGCGGCGTCGCCGGCCAGGGTTTCGGCGGTGACCGACTTGGGGTTGCGGGTCATCAGCTGACCGGCGGTCTTGCCGGCCAGACCTTCGAAGTTCCTGCGCAGATCGCCGTCGGTGACGATCCCGAGCAGGGCCCCGTCGGCGGCGGTCACCCCGACCACCCCCAGCCTGCGCTCGGTCATCACGCGGATCGCGTCGGGCATCGGCGTCGACTCTGCGACCAGCGGCGCCTCCTCCAGCGCGTGCATCAGGTCGCCCACGGTGCGCAGCATGGCGCCCAGCTTGCCGCCCGGATGGAACACGTGGAAGTCGCGCGCGGTGAACCCGCGCCGCTCCAGCAGCGCCACGGCCAGTGCGTCGCCCAGCGCGATCTGCAGGGTGGTCGAGGTGGTCGGGGCTCGCACCTCGCCGGTGGCCTCGGGCGCGTCGGGCAGCAGCAGCACCAGGCTCGCGGCCTTGCCCAGCTGGCTCTCGGCGTTGGCGGTGATGGCGATCAGCGGAATGGCGAACCGGTGCGCATAGCCGATCACGTCGGCCAGCTCGCGCACGTCGCCGGACTTGCTGAGGGCCAGCACGACATCGTCCTGACCGATCATGCCCAGGTCGCCGTGGCTGGCCTCGGCCGGATGGACGAACATCGCCGGCGTGCCGGTTGAGGCGAGGGTGGCGGTGATCTTGCGGGCGACGTGGCCGCTCTTGCCCATGCCGGTCAGGACGATGCGGCCCTTGCAGGCGAACAGCATCTCGACGGCCCGGGTGAAGGCCTCGCCGAGGCCGTCGGCCATGGCGACGAGCGCCTCGGCCTCGATGGCCAGCACCCGGCGCCCGACCTCGACAGCGTCGAAGCCGCTCATTGCGCCGCGCCCGGAGCCGTGGAGGCGGGCGGCGTCGACTTGGCGGCCTTCTTCGCGGGCGGCGGCGGCGCGGGAACCGGCGCCGGCAAGGTCAGCGGGTCGGCGAACGAGGGATAGGCTGCGCCCATGCCGCGCGGCCAGATCAGCGCCAGGGCGATCATGGTCAGGGCCAGAAGGGCGCAGAGCGGAAAGAAGACGCGGTCACGCATGGAGAGGATATAGCAGCGCCTTCGCCGGACGGCGAGGCGGGGATGTGCTTGCCGGAAAGCTATGGGGCGGGGCGCCCGAAGCGCCAAAAAACCACGACGAGCAAGGCAATCGCCAGCGACGACAGCCTAACGACGGTCATCAACGGGTCTCGCAAGTGCGCCAGTGACGGCCAGAGGAATGATCCGATGAATAGGGCCAACCCCACAATGCTGGCCACCGAAACCGCAGCGAGTATCGCGAGAAACAGCCAAAACCCTCTGGCGTTCGCCTCAAGGTCGACGAAGATCGAATTCCAGACTCTCGCTCTACCTTCAGAAAGCGCCTTGGAAATGCGCCAGGGCGGCATCAGGGCCAACAAGACCAGATAGAAACCGACGAAGATCTGAAGGCCAATGTCGGTGTCGGGCATGGAGGTCGTTCCCGGGCGAAGACACCCAAGGCTAGTTTACCGGCGGGGTGGATGTCGATCTCACCGTCGATAGCTAGATGGTCTTCCTAGCCGCTTGAGGTGCTCCACACCCGGCGCAGGCTGAAGGCGCACGCCAGGATCCACAGGGCGACGGCCCCTTCGAGCACCCGCTGGGCCAGGCCCTCGATCGGCGGGGTCATAGCGACCAGCGCCAGGCCCGAGACCGCCGCGCAGACCATGCCGAGCGGAAAGAGAAGACGTCCGCCGGGCCAGGTCCGTGATGCGATGGCCAGCGCGACGAGCGTCGGCGCGGCGACGATGTAGCCGGCCGTCCCGAACAGGAAGTGCAGCATCTGCGAAGGACTGGGATCCGGTTTGACCGGGTCGCAGCCGAAGTCGCAGGGGAAGAACGCCGCGCCGGTGTAACCCGTCGCGAAGACGACGATGCCGAGAAAGCCAAGCGTCCGCAGCACGCCGCGGGGCGGGATCAGCATTGCGAGGACCGCGAACAGGCTGATCAGCAAGCCGATCGGCAGGAAGGCACCGAAATTGACCAGCCGCGCGTGCGGCGCGCCCGTCGCGCCCAGTTCGCTGATAAACTGGCCGACGTGCGAATAGCCGGGCCAGGCCGCGCCGCCGGCGACGACCATGACGACCAGCAGCACGTAGCCGACGATGGCGGCCCAGAAGGCGACGGTGCGGATCATGGTGATTCCCGCCCTTTATCCGCCGCTTGTAGGCCAGATCGCCGGTTGATGACACCCCTCCGCCCTTGACGCTCCGCGCCCGTCGCCGTAGCCCGTCGGCCATGTCCAAGCTCGTTCTTCTCCGCCACGGCCAGAGCCAGTGGAACCTCGACAACCGCTTCACCGGCTGGGTGGATGTGGAACTGACCGCCCGGGGCGAGGCCGAGGCGCAGCGCGGCGGCGAGCTGCTCAAGGCGGCCGGCGTGCACTTCGATCGGGCGTTCAGCTCGGTGCTCAAGCGCGCCAACCGCACGGGCCAGCTGGCGCTGGCGGCGGCCGGGCAGGGCGACCTGGCCCTGGTCCGCGACTGGCGGTTGAACGAGCGCCACTACGGCGGGCTGACCGGTCTCAACAAGGCCGAGACGGCGGAAAAGCACGGCGACGATCAGGTCAAGGTCTGGCGCCGGTCCTATGACATCCCGCCGCCGCCGCTGGCGCCGGGCGGCGCGTACGACTTCACCACCGACCCGCTCTACGCCGGCTGCGCGATCCCCGACACCGAAAGCCTCAAGACCACGCTCGACCGGGTTCAGCCCTACTGGGACGCCGAGATCGCGCCACGTCTGAAGGCCGGCGAGACCGTGCTGGTCGCAGCTCACGGCAACAGCCTGCGCGCCATCGTCAAGCTGCTGTTCCAGGTGCCGGATGGGGAAATCGTCGACGTCGAGATCCCGACGGGCAATCCGCTGCTGATCGAACTGGACGGGGCCTTGAAGCCGACAAGCGCGCGGTATCTGGACACCGAGCGCGCAACTCCGTTGCCCGCGCTGTAGCATAGCGCGCGCCAATCCTCTCCGCGTAGCGGGGAGGGGGACCGCGCGGAGCGCGGTGGAGGGGGCTGCGCGAATGCGAACGGCCCTGTCCGGAATTCCGGATGATCCGGCGCCGCCCCTCCACCATGCTCCGCATGGTCCCCCTCCCCAGCGCGCTGGGGAGGATCGCCGCGCAAAGATGAGGACGTGGACCATGTCAGACCTCGATTTCATGCGCCGCGCCATCGCGGTGGCCCTGACCAACCTCGGCAAGACCGCGCCCAACCCCGTGGTCGGCTGCGTGATCGTCCGCGACGGCGTCATCCTCGCACAGGCGGCCACCGCGCCCGGTGGGCGGCCGCACGCCGAGGAGCAGGCGCTCGCGGACATCGACGCCCGCGGCGCCACCGCCTACGTCACGCTCGAGCCCTGCGGCGCCCGCTCGTCGGGGACCGCGCCCTGCTCGCAGCGGCTGGTCGAGGCGGGCGTCGCGCGGGTGATCTACGCCTGTGAGGATCCCTCGCCGCTGGCCTCGGGCCAGGGCTCGGAGCGGCTCATCGCGGCAGGCGTCGCCGTCGAGCGCGGCCTGCTGTCACAGGAGGCTTCCGACGCCCTGCGCTACGACCTCTGGAAGGGCGATGTTAATGCGCGTCTGCCATAGGTTTTCTCCAACGGAGACAAACCCATGGCTGCCGCCGCGGCGTCGACCGGTACAGGGCGACGCCTTACGCAACAGGACGTTGAGCTGATCTGCGCCAGGCATGACCGCCTGTTCTCGGCGCGGATGGGCGGCGCGCGTGCGGTGTTCGCCTTCAAGGATCTCACCGGTCTCGACCTGTCCGGCCGCAATCTGTCGGACGCCGACTTCACCGGCGCCACGCTGAACGACGCCCGGCTGGTCGGCGCGAAGCTCGACAACGCCAGCTTCTTCGGCGCGGACATGCAGGGCGCCGACCTCAGCGAGGCGTCCATGCGGCGCGCCGATCTGCGCGGCTCCTGTCTGCGCGGGGCGAACCTGACGGGCGCGGACCTGTTCGAGGCGGACCTGCGCGAGGGCACGATCGCCTCGCCGGATCGCGACAAGGGCCTGCGCATTCACGAGCACGCGACACGCTCGGGCGACGCCTGCGGCGCGATCCTCGCCGGCGCCAATCTCGAACGCTCGCGGCTGTCGGGCGTGATGGCCATGAAGGCCGACTTCAGCGACGCGATCATGAAGGACTGCAAGCTGATCCGCGCCAACCTGAAGCAGGCCAACATGAGCGGGGCCAATCTGGCCGGCGCCGACCTGTCGGGCGCGGACATCTCCGGCGCCGACATGCATGATGCGGTGCTGGTCGGGGCCAGGACCTACGGCTGGACCGTCGGCGACGCCGACATGACCGGGACGCTGACCGATGCGCCGTCGGGCAAGGCGGTCGACGACCTGCCCTACGAGGACATGCTGCGCGAGCATGCCCGCTGGTGCGAGACGGGCGGGGCCGAGGGCAAGCCGTCAGTCTTCGATCGGGCCGACCTGCGCAATCTCAAGTCCATCCGGGGCTACAACCTGACTGCCCTGTCGGCGAAGGCCGCGGTATTCTACGGCCTCGACATGGAGGGTGTGCAGCTGCAGGGCGCGCATCTCGAAGGGGCTGACCTGCGCAACTGCAATCTTCGCCGGGCCGACCTGCGTGGCGCGCGGCTGGCGGGCGCCAAGCTGTCCGGCGCCGACCTGCGCGACGCACACCTGGGCCCCCTGCTGATCGCCGCTGACCGGTTGCTGGCCTGCGACCTGACGGGCGCACAGCTGAAGGCCTCGGACCTGACCGGGGCCGACCTTCGCCAGGCGCGCCTGGCCGGCGCCGACCTGTCGCGCGCCAACTTCTCCAGCGCCCAGCTGCGCGGTGCGGACCTGACGGGCGTCCGCCGCCAGGGCGCGCGCGGCCTCGATGAGGCGCTCTGACGTCATGCTTAACCCTTCAGTTGGTCGACCCGCGTTATGCTTCGCCGCGAAATGATTCGGATGGTGGGGGAACAGCCTTGAGCGTCACGCAAACCAGTCTCGCGGGGCGTCGCCGTCTGAGCCAGGCGGAACTCGATATGATGATCACCGCGCATGAGCGCTTCCTGTCGGGCAAGCCCGGCGGCAAGCGGGCTTCGCTGCGGTTCCTCGACCTGTCACGGCTGGATCTCGCCGGCCGCAACCTGACCGACGCGGACCTGTCGGCCTCGATCCTCGATGGCGCGCGGATGATCCGCACCAATCTCGAGCGCGCCAACCTGTTCGGCTGCGACCTGCGCAAGGCCGACCTGCGCGGGGCCAACCTCAAGCGCGCCGACGTGCGCGGCTGCTGCCTGCGCGGCGCCAACATGACCATGGCCGATCTGACCCAGGCGGACTTCCGCGAAGGCCAGATCGCCACGCCGCACCCGACCAAGGGGCTCAGCGTCGTCACCCACCAGGCGCGCGCCGGCGACGCGGACGGCGCGATCTTCGTCGGGGCGACGCTCGACGGGTCGAAGTTCAACGGTTCGTCCGCCTTCGCCGCGGACTTCACCGACTGCTCCCTGAAGGGCGCGAAGCTGACCGGCTGCAATCTCAAGGACGCCAACATGTGTGGCGCGATCCTCGAGGGCGCGGACATCGCGGGCGCCAATCTGGAAAACGCCAACCTGTCCGGCGCGATCCTGACCGGGGTCGACACGGCCACCGCCCGGATGAGCGGCGCCAATGTCGAGGGCTGCCTGCGCGCCCCCACGCCCGCGGCCCTTGGGCGTGCGGACGAGCTGAGAGGGCTGGCGGCGGGCAATCAGGCCTGGTGCGAGTCCGGCGGCCAGCGCGGCGCCCCGGCCAAGTTCGACGGTGAGGACCTGCGGCCGCTCGGCGACGCCCTCAAAGGCGGCCGGCTGACCGCCATGACGGCGAAGAAGGCCTGTATGGTCGGGCTCAATCTCGCCGGCGCGCAGTTGCAGGGCGCCAATCTCGAAGGCGCCGACCTGCGCGGCGCCTGCCTGATCAAGGCCGACCTGCGCGGGGCCAAGCTGGCCGGCGCCAACCTGACCAAGGCCGACCTGCGCGGCGCCAGCATCGGCGTCCTGCCGCTGGGCCCGGGCCGGTCCAACCCGGCCACCCTGAACCAGGCCCGCATGCGCTACACTTGGGCCCAGGCCGCCGACCTGACCGCCGCCATCCTCGACGGCGCCGACCTGCGCGGCGCGGACTTCACCGGCGCGCGGACGGCCCAGGCCTCGTTCCGCGACGCGGATATCGAAAACGCGGTCGGCTACACGGCGGAGTAGCGGAAGCGGGGCCTCTTCCTCCAGGGGCGCGGTTCAGCTCGACAGCCCTGCTAGAGCACCCAGCCGCCGTCCGCATCGCCGCCGCCGGTGTAGAGGTTGGCGGTGGTTCCCGTGACGTTGCCGTTGATCTCGACGATCAGGTCGGCCTTGCGGTCGCCATCGACGTCGAGTTGAAGCTGGGTCTTGCCGCCGCTGAGCTTCAGCGTCGCCTGGCCGGCCACGCCGGTGAAGGCTCCGACGAACGTGAACGCCTGGTCGCCGCCGAGGAGGGCGTTGGCGTCGATCCCGCTGAGGTCGATCCGGTCGTTGGCGGCGAAGCTGAGATCAAGGATCTGGTCCTTGTCCGGCGTCATGCCGAATCCGGGTCCCGTGCGGCGGATGTCGGCCGCAGTGAACACGAACGCGTCCGCGCCCGAGCCGCCGGTCAGCCGGTCCTGGCCCGCCCCGCCGGCGAGGCTGTCGTTGTCGCCGCCGCCGTCCAGCGTGTCGTTGCCGGCGTCGCCGTTGAGGGTGTCGTTGCCGGCCAGACCGTTCAGGACATCCGCCCCGCCGCCGCCGCTGAGGGTGTTGGCCCCGCTATTTCCGGTCAGGGTATTGGCCAGCGTGTTGCCCGTGCCGTTGAGGTCGCCGGATCCGGTGAGGGTCAGGGCTTCGACGTTGGCGGTCAGGCTGTAGCTGATGGACGCCGACACCGTGTCGGTCCCGGCGCCGGCGCCCTCGGTCACCGTGTCGCCGACCTCGTCGACGACGTAGTTGTCGTTGCCGGCCCCGCCGGCCATCGCGTCCGCGCCCGTCCCGCCGTTCAGCGTGTCGTGTCCGTCGCCGCCGTTGAGCGTGTCCGCCCCGGCCCCGCCGTTCAGGCTGTCGTTCTGGGTCCCGCCGTCGAGCGTGTCGTTGTCGTCGCCGCCGTTGAGCACATCGTCCCCGCCGCCGCCGCTGAGCGTGTCGTTGCCGGCGAGGCCGTTCAGGGTGTTGTTCACGCTGTTGCCGGTGATGACGTTGGCCAGTGCGTTGCCTGTGCCGTTGATGTTGCCGCCGTTGCCGAGGGTCAGGTTCTCGATCGCGGAGCCCAGCGTCCAGCTGATCCTGCTGATCACCAGGTCAATGCCGTCGCCGCCGGTCTCGTCGGTCGTATCGCCCGCGTCGTCGACCACATAGGTGTCGTTGCCCAGGCCGCCGCGCATCGTGTCTGCGCCGAGGCCGCCTTTGATATAGTCGTCTCCGTCGCCGGCATCGATGACGTCATCGCCCTCGCCGCCGTCGATGGTGTCGTTGCCCGCGCCGGAGTCCACGGTATCCGCACCGGCCTGGGCATTGATCGCGTCGGCGCCGCCGGTCCCCGTGAGAGTGTCGTCGCCGGCCGTAGGGGTAGTCGAGCCGCCCCCCTCCGCCGTGTCCTCGATCGGCAGGATCAGGCTGGTCGAGGCCGTGCCGCCCGCGCCGTCGTCAGCCGCCAGGGTGATCGTTGCAGAGGCCGGCGGCGTGTCGGTGTTGGCGGTGAAGCTGACGGCGCTGGTCCCGTCGCTGTTCAGCAGGGCGGCGATCTGGGCGGCCGTGCCGGTGAGGGTGACGCTGGCCGTGCCGGAGCCGGACACGCTCGCGCCGCTGGTTCCGGCCGTGACGGTCAGCAGGCCGTAGCTCGTCGACAGGGTGACGGTCAGCACGTCGCCGGCGTCAGGGTCGCTGACCGTGAAGCCGGTGTTCTTGAGGTCCAGCGCCACCTGCTCGACGGCGGAGGGGCCCACGTTGAACACCTGCGCCCGGACGGCGCTGCCTGAGGTGTCCCCGCCCGATGCGCTGAGGTCCTGCCAGATGACCGCGAACCCACCGTTCCGCAGGGCGGTGATCTGCGGCGAACTCTGGTTGCTGGCTGTGGTGGTGTTGACCAGGATCTCGGTCCCGACCATCGCGCCGTCGGCCGTGAACACCTGCGCCCGGACGGCGTTCGAGACGATGTCCGGCGGTGTCTGGCTGGCATCAACCCAGGTGATGACAAAGCCGCCGGTGGACAGGGCGCTGATCTGGGGACCGCCCTGGTTGCTGGCTGTGACTGTGTTGACGAGAAGCTCGGCCCCGAGCTTCGCCCCGGCGGCGCTGAACACCTGCGCCCGGACGGCGTTGCCGGAGGTATCGGGGGCCGTCGCGCTTGCGTCCTGCCAGGTGACCACGAACCCGCCGTTGGACAGGGCGGTGATCTGTTGAAAGGACTGGTTGCCGTTCGTGCTGGTGTTGACGACGAATTCGGTCCCGACCGGCGCGCCGGCGGCGGTGAACACCTGCGCCCGGATGGCGCCACTGGAGGTATCGGGCGCGGCCCCGCTGGCGTCCGCCCAGACGATCACGAAGCCGCCGTCCGACAGGGCCGTGATCCGGGCGATGGCCTGGTTGCCGGCCGTGACCGTGTTGACGAGGATCTCGGTCCCGACCATCGCGCCGGCAGCGGTGAACACCTGGGCCCGGACGGCGCTCAGCGAGGTGTCCCCGCCGGTCCTGCTCAGGTCGCCCCAGGTGATGACGAAGCCGCCGTTCGACAGCGGGATGATCTTTTGCGCGTTCTGGAGGCTGTTCGTAGCTGTGTTGACCAGCAGCTCCGACCCGACCATCGCGCCGGCGGCGGAGAACACCTGCGCCCTGATAGCGGTTTCGGAGGAGTCCGGCGGGGTCAGGCTGTTGTCCTGCCAGGTAATCACGAATCCGCCGTTCGACAGGGCGGTGATCTCGGGGCCGTTCTGGGCGGCGGTCGTGATGGTGTTGACGAGTATCTCGCTCCCGACCTTCGCGCCGGTGGCGGAGAACATCTGCGCCCGGACGGCGTCGCCCGAGGTGTCGGGAGCGGTGAGGCTGCCGTCCGACCAGGTGATCACGAACCCGCCGTCCGACAGGGCGGTCATCGTGGGAAACGACTGATTCAGGGACGTCGCCGTATTGACGAGAATCTCGGTCCCGACCATGGCGCCGGCGGCGGTGAACACCTGCGCCCGCACGGCGGAGCCGGAGGTGTCGGGAGCCGTGCCGCTGCCATCTGTCCAGACGACAACGAACCCGCCGTTGGACAGGGCCTTGATCTGCTGTGGCGGTTGATTGCCCGCCGTGGCCGTATTGACGAGGATCTCACCGCCCGTCCGCACGACCGTCGGCGTGAAGCCCACGCTCGGCCCGCCGGTGCCGGCGAACGCCTGCGGCTGGTCGCCGCCGGCCTTGGGATCGAGGATCAGCGCATTGGACGTCGACGCGCCCGGGGACGCCGCGCCGTCTGCGCGCGCGGCTGGGTCCGCTCCCCTCCGGCCGGCCTGCGCGCCGATCGTCGCGATGCCCGGGTCTGATTCAAATACTGCACCACGCACGATTCACCGGCCCCCCAGATGGCCGGCGCGATATCCTTCTTGGATCTCCGATCGGAGCCCTGGGCAGACCGCGCCAGCTCGCCAACATCAAAACGTCGGCCTGCAGCATGGCGGGGCCGTGGAACGCCGCGCAAGACGAGGGTGCGGATTCCGGCAAACGCTGTTACCCGGATTGTGGAATTCGCCTGTGGCGGGAGAAATCCCGCCCCGCGGATCAACCGCCCCGCGACAAGAGGCCAAAGAAAAAGGGCGGAGCCTTGCGGCTCCGCCCGATCCCGAACGCGGAGGGGTCGTTCTGTCGTCAGGCCGTCAGGCGGCCTTCTTCGCCTTGGGCAGGGCCGGCTTGGCGTCGGCGGTCGTGCTGATCGCGATGGTCCGGGGCTTCAGCGCCTCGGGCAGCTCGCGCTTCAGGGCGATCGACAGCAGGCCGTCGGCCAGGTTGGCGTCGGTCACCAGCACATAGTCGGCCAGCTGGAAGCGGCGCTCGAAGTTCCGCTCGGCCAGGCCGCGGTGCAGGAACTTGCGGGCGTCGTCATTGGCGGCCTTGCGGCCGGTCACGGTGAGGAGGTTCTCCTTCACCTCGATGATCAGTTCGTCCGGACGGAAGCCGGCGACCGCGATCTCGACTCGGTAGGCGTTCTCGTCGGTGCGCTCGATGTTGTAGGGCGGATAGCCGGCGGCGCTGTCCTGGGTCGCGGCGGCGTCAAGCTGCGCGGCGAGCCGGTCGAAGCCGACGACGGAGCGGTACAGGGGCGAAAAATCGATCGTACGCATGGGTGCAGTCCTTCTTTCAAAGCAAGGTTGCGGTTTTGACGTACGGGCCGGTGGCGAGCTCGAAAGCCTCGTCGTGACCCGGGAGGCCCGGACATCCAGCGCCTCCGTCCAATGAGGTGGTGAGCCCGTTTTCGGGTTTCAAGTCCCCCGCTCTTGATCGCCGCCCGGGGACCGCTAGGTTCGCTGCACAAACGGCATCAGGCGGAGAACGGCGATGATCACGCGCAGACACGGACTGCTTCTCGGGGCCGCGGGCCTGCTGGCCGCCCGGCCGCTTTCGGCCCTCGCGGGTGAGGGCGACAAAGCCCTGAAGGCGGCCATCGCCGGGTCCTGGCGCGCGCCCGCCAACGTCGCTCGCGACGCCGCGCGGCATCCGTACGACAGCCTGGTCTTCTGGGGCCTGAAGCCGAAAAGGACGGTGATCGAGGTGTCGCCCGGCGGCGGCTACTGGACCGAGATCCTCGCGCCCTACGCCAAGGCCACCGGCGGCGTCTATGTCGCCGGCGTGGCCGATCTGGCCAACCCCAAGCTCTCCGCCGGCGCCCGCAAGGGCCGCGCGGACTTCGAGGCGAAGTTCGCCGACGCGGCGACCTACGGCGCGATCCAGTACGCGGACTTCGGCCCGGTCTCCGCTCCGCTCGGCGCGCCCGGCTCGGCCGACATGGTGATCACGGCCCGCAACATCCACAATTTCATGTACCAGGGCGACATGCTGGCCAAGTCGATGGCCGACTTCTTCGCCGTGCTGAAGCCGGGCGGCTTCCTGGCCGTCGAGGAGCATCGCGCCGATCCCCGGCCCGAGACGCCGGGCGTGACCGACGGTTATGTCGCCACCGCCACGGTGGTCGCCGCCGCGGCGAAGGCGGGGTTCAGGCTCGACGCCAGTTCCGAGGTCAACGCCAACCCGAAGGACACCAAGGACCATCCGTTCGGCGTCTGGACCCTGCCGCCGGTGCGCCGTTCCGCGCCCGGAGGCCAGCCGGCCAACCCGGCCTTCGACTCGTCGAAGTACGACGCTATCGGCGAAAGCGACCGCATGACCCTTCGCTTCGTGAAGCCCAAATAGCGCCGCTTTGACCGGGTCAGGTGGGCGCGGTAAGCCCGGAGCTTGCGGTGCGGGGGCGGCGTTGACGGATAGCTCGAAGATTGTGGCGTCATCGGGAGCCTCGCGGCGGCTGGTTGTGGTCGCCGGCGCCGCCTGGCTGCTGGCCGCCTGCAAGCCCAAAGCCGCCGACGTCCCGGCCGCCAAGGCCGTGCGCGGGGGGCCGCAGACCATCGCCGCCGCCGTCGCCGGCGACTGGCGCCTGCCCGCCGATCGCGCCCGCGACGCCTGGCGTCACCCTGTTGAAAGCCTGACCTGGTGGGGCCTGAAGCCCGGCATGACGGTGGTCGAGTTCTGGCCCGGCGCCGGCTGGTACACCGACATCATCGCGCCGTTCCTCGAGGGGACAGGCGGCAAGCTCTACGCCGCCAATCTCGAGCCCAGCGATCCGGTCGCGACCCAGATCGTCGACGCCTTCAAGGCCAGACTGGAGGCGAAACCGAAGCTCTACGGCGAGGTCGCGGTGACCGCCTTCGGCCCGACCAGCGGACCGGTCGCGCCGCCGGGATCGGCCGACATGGTGCTGTTCCTGCGCAACCTGCACAACTGGATGGCCGCCGGCGTCGCTGACAAGGCCTTCAAGGCCGCCTTCGCCGCGCTCAAGCCCGGCGGCGTGCTGGGCATCGAGGAGCACCGCGCCGAGGCCGGCCAGGTCCAGGACGTGCTGGCCGCCGACGGCTATGTGCAGCAGGCCTACGCCATCCAGCTGGCGAAGGAGGCCGGGTTCATCCTGGCCGGGACCAGCGAGATCAACGCCAATCCCAAGGACACGCGGGACCATCCGTTCGGGGTCTGGACCCTGCCCCCGACGCGGCTGTCCGCGCCGCGCGGGCAGCCGGCGCAGCCTGGCTTTGATCACGCCAGATACGACGCGATCGGCGAGAGCGACCGCATGACCCTCAAGCTGGTGAAGCCGAAATGACCCTGACCCGACGCACCCTGGCCGGGGCGGCGCTGTCCGCCCTGGCCGCCGGTCCCGGGCTGGCCGCCGATCCGGGCGAGCCGATCCCGGCGAAGAAGCTGTTCCCCTACCTCGACCTCTACCTCGGCATCCCCGCCGCTGACCGCTCGCGGTTCGTGATGGCCTACTACCTGCGCCGCGACGGCAAGCCGGCGACCGGGGTGACCCTGACGCTGATCAGCGCCGGCGGCGCCCGCTCGCCGATCCCGGTCGGGAGCGATGGGCGTCTGCTGAAAACGCCGTCCCAGGCTGACCTGAAGGACGGCAAGGTGACGCTGGTGAAGGCCGATCCGGCCTCGAAGTTCCAGCTCTCCATGGAGTTGCAGCCCACGGCCCGCGTGGCCGACACCGTGCCCGCGGCCGAATTCGCCGCCGCGATCGTCCAGTGTCGAACCGCGATCAAGGCCAAGGCCGGCGTCATCGGCTTCGCCGCGCCGAAGATCGAGCAGGTGGTCTTCGCCGGCGTGACCAGCGGGTCCGCCGTGATGGCTGACGGCCGCACCGCGCCGCTGCCGCTCTACAAGGGCATGCCGGCCTACGATCCGGTCGCGCTGCCGGGCGTCGCCAGTCTGAAGTTCCCCAAAACCCCCGGTCGCGCCCTGCTCGGTCCGAGGAAGTAGGCGGCCTGCGTCACCGTCAGGGGATGTCGAAGGCCCGGCCTGTCGCTTTCGTCCTGCAAAAGTGGCGCTGGCGTCATCTTTTTTTATCGGCCGATATCAGGTCGCTTGTGCGTTGAGCGCGACCCGTTTATCGATTTCGACGCAACATAACGGGAGGCCGCCAATGGCTACGCTGCAAGAAATTACCGATCGCGTGAAGACCGCCGTTGGCGCCGATTCCGGCCTCGGCAAGTCGCTGAAGTTCGACCTCAAGGGCGACGGTTTCGTCCACATCGACGGTGGCACGGTTTCGAACGAAGACCTGCCCGCCGACCTGACGATGACCATCTCGCTGGCCGACCTCATGGAAATGGGCGCCGGCAAGCTCGACGCCACGATGGCCTTCATGTCGGGCCGCCTGAAGCTGTCGGACATGGGTCTCGCCATGAGCCTGCAGCCGCAGATGGGCGCCCTGTTCGCCAAGATGGCCTAAGGGTCAGTCAGTGACCGACACAGCGCCTCTGGTATCCATCCCCGAGGCGCCCGTTCCGGCCAACGGAACGGCGGAGTGGTTCAGCGGCGCGGAGGCTTATCGCCTCCGCGCCGCTTTATTTTTGCCGGAAGGAACGCCGAAGGGTTCGGTGGTCCTGAGCGGTGGCCGCACCGAACCGATCGAGAAGTATTTCGAGGTCATCGGCGAACTGCAGGGCAGGGGCTTCGTCGTCCTCGCCCATGACTGGCGCGGCCAGGGCCTGTCGCAGCGCCCGCTGCCGGATCCGCTCAAGGGCCACGCCCACGGCTTTGCCGACTTCGTCGAGGACTACCGCTGCTTGCTGGCGGCGTTCGAGGCGCGCCTGCCGAAGCCCTGGATCGCCATCGGCCATTCGATGGGCGGCTGCCTGACCCTGCTGGCGCTGGCGCACGGGGTCGGGGACTTCAGCGCGGCGTTCCTGTCCGCGCCGATGCTGGGGCTGCAGACCGGAAACCGGCCCAAACGCGCGGCGCGCGCGCTGGCCTGGATCATGTCACGCACCAAACCGACCGAGTACATCCTCGGCGACTCCGGCGATTCCCACGCCAACACCTTCGAGACCAACGTCCTCACCCATGACCCGAAGCGCTGGGCCCGCAACCAGGCCCAGGTCGTCGCCGAGCCGGGCCTGAAGCTGAACGCCGGCACCTGGGGCTGGCTCGACTTCGCCTTCTCCGCCTCGGCCTGGCTCAAGCGCGCGCCGGGCGTGGCGCAGATAGCCTATCCAGTTCTGGTGCTGGGCGCGGAAGAAGAACGCCTCGTCGACAACGCGGACCAGCGCGAAATCACCGCCCGCATCCCGAAGGGCCGCTGGCTCCAGGTCGATGGCAGCTACCACGAGATCCTGCAGGAAACCGACGCCATCCGCGCGGTGTTCTGGCGGGAGTTCGATGCGGTTACTTCCGCGCTCTAACGCCGACCAATCCCTCATCCGTCATGGCCCGGCTTGTCCGGGCCACCCAGGCACGCGGTCCCGGCTGGCCGTTGGCGAACCAATCCGCGCATTACCGATGATAGCGGTGTTCTTGGATGGCCCGGACAAGCCGGGCCATGACGGCATCAGGAAATTGCTAATCCACCGCCGCCCGCTTCAGCGTCACCAGCGCGTCCTCCAGGCAGCCCCTATCCCCGACGAACGCGAACTTGCCGCCGTCTGAGCGCGCCTCCGAGCCGTCCCAATGTGCGACAAAGCCGCCGGCGCCCTCGACCACGGCGATCGGCGCCTCGGCGTCCCAGACCTTCAGGCCGGTGTCGAGCGCGAGATCCATCGTCCCGGCCGCGACCATCGCATAGCCGTACGCGTCGAGCCCCAGCCGGGCCAGCTTCGCGGCGGCCCGCACCTGGGTCCAGGCGCCCAGCTCCGGCCCGGTCAGGATGGCGGGGTCGGTGGTGCAGATGATGGCGTCGGTCAGTCTGGGACAGGCGCGCACGCGCAACAGCGTCTCGCCGCCGCGGCTGATCAGGCGCGAGCCGGTCTGGCGGCCGCCGATGTACAGCTCGCCGATATAGGGTTGGCCGATGGACCCCAGCACGGGGCGGCCTTCATGGCGCAGGCCGATCAGGGTGGTCCACAGCGGCAGGCCGGCGATGAAGGCCCGCGTGCCGTCGACGGGATCGAGCACCCAGACGAACTCGGCGTCCGGGCGGTCCTCGCCGTATTCCTCGCCGATCACCCCGTGGTCGGGATAGCGCTCGGCGATCAGTTTTCGGATGGCCCGCTCAGCGCCCTTGTCGGCCTCGGTGACCGGATCGAACCCGCCCGCCAGCTTGTTCTCCAGGCCATGGTCGGCCCGGAACAGCGGCAGGATGGCGTCGGCCGAGGCGCGGTTGAGCGCGACCAGAAAGGCGTCGAGCCCGGCGAGGCGGTCAGCGGAAAGGGTCATGCCCAACGGTTAGCGGCGGTGATGTCCGCCAACAACCATCAACTGTCATCCCGGCCGCAGTGAAACGGAGAGCCGGGACCCAGCCCGCCCCGCCCATCCTGGGTCCCGGATCGGCCCTGCGGACCGTCCGGGATGACAGAATGGGCACGGGCAGGGGTCAGGCCGCGTCGGTCTCGCCGTTGAGCGACTTGGCCAGGTCGAGCAGGCGGCGACGGGGCCGCTCGCCGAGCTGGTAGTAGGCGCGGATCAGGTCGAGCGTTTCCTTGCGGGCGAACATCTCGCCGCCTTCGCCGGAGCTCTCGCTCTGCAGTTCGCGACGGTCAGCGTCCGAGAGGCCGTCATAGAAGTAGCCGACCGGAACCTCGAGGGCCTCGGACAGTTGCCAGAGCCGCGAGGCCGAGATGCGGTTCGCGCCGCACTCGTACTTCTGGATCTGTTGAAAGCGAACCCCGACCGTGCCGGCCAGCTGCTGCTGGGTCAGGCCGAGAAGACGGCGACGGCGACGAAGCCGCTTGCCGAGGTGAACGTCGATATCGTTGCCCATGGGCTGTCGCCCCCGTGTTGTTGCACCCGCGACTGTTCCGAAACGAAACGGTCTGACCTGAAGGTCGCAAGTCGCGCGCCAAGCGATCCCGGCCTGTGGATAAGCGCCTCAGGGGGGATCACGCCCGGCGCGATTCCCACTCAGCCCCGAAGCGGGCTAGATACGTGCCATGAGTGACAAGCGTGTCTCATTCGGTCAGGACCTCGCGTGGCGGCTCGAAGCGCTCGGCTTCGACGTCTTCACCGTCCTGTTCCGGCTGCTGCCGGTGGACGCCGCCTCCTGGCTGGGCGGGGCGATGGCGCGCCTGATCGGGCCGCTGACGAAGACGCACAGGCTCGCCGACCAGAACCTGCGGCTGGCGTTCCCGGAAAAGGACGCCG
The DNA here is from genome assembly GCF_058783025.1 of Caulobacter sp. FW305-C-30-S16. Taxonomy (NCBI): domain Bacteria; kingdom Pseudomonadati; phylum Pseudomonadota; class Alphaproteobacteria; order Caulobacterales; family Caulobacteraceae; genus Caulobacter; species Caulobacter sp. FW305-C-30-S16. Next base: position 473,044 of record NZ_JBYSYH010000002.1, read on the forward strand.
CATGGCGCAACCGGATCCTGGCCGAACAGTGGGACTGCAACGGCCGCACGATCGCCGAGTTTCCCATGATGGACCGGCTGCTGCCGTCGACGGGCCGGATCGAGGTGGTGGGCGGTGAGCGGCTTGCCGAGATCGCTGCGGGCGGCAAGCCGGTGGTGTTCGTTTCGGGCCACTTCTCAAACTGGGAGGTGATGCCCGCCGCCATCGTCAATTCCGGCATCAACTGCGAAATCACCTATCGCGCGGCCAACAATCCCTATGTCGACCGGCGCATCCGCGACAGCCGGTTCCGCTATGGCGTGCGGCTGTTCGCACCCAAGGGCGGCGACGGCGCCCGCGAGATGCTCGAGGCGCTGGGCAAGGGCGTCTCGGTTGCGTTGATGAACGACCAGAAGTTCAACCGGGGCGGGGTCGCCGCGCCCTTCTTCGGCCGCCCGGTGATGACGGCGCCCGGACCGACGCGGCTGGCCCTGCGCTTCGACACCGTGCTGCAGCCGATGTGCGTGCAGCGGACGAAGGGCGCGCGGTTCCGGGTGGTGGTCTACGACCCGATCGTGCTGGAGCGCACCGGCGACCGCACCGCCGACATCGAGGCCGGCGTGCGTCGCATCACCGCCTTCGTCGAGGACCGGGTGCGCGAACGTCCGGGCGAGTGGTTCTGGGTTCACCGGCGCTGGCCCAACGAGGCCTACGCCGAACTGGCGGCTTCGGAAGCTCAGGCCTGAAGCGCGACGGCGTCCGGCGCCGGCGCGGCGGAGGCATCGTCGATGCCCCGGCGCTTCGGGCCGAAATAGTCCTCGGTGCGGACGAACGGCCGGGGATGAAACACCACCGCGGTAATCCGGTCGATCACCGAACGGGCCGTCACCGGCTTGACCACCAGCTCGGTGACCCCGGCGTCGCGCGCTTCACAGACGCGCGGACGGTCGGCGAAACCGGTCATCATGATGATCGGCAGATAGGGGTTCTTGCTGTCGGGCGAGTTGCGCACCATCCGGGTGAACTCGACGCCGTCGATCGGCTCCATGCGAAAGTCGACGATGGCGATGTCGGCGGGCCAGTCGCGCAGGGCCTGCAGCCCCTCGGCGCCGTCGCGCGCCTCGCGCACCTCGCGGATGCCAACGCCCTTCAGGATCGTCGATACGATGGCGCGCATGTGCTGGTTGTCATCGACCAGCAATACCTTCAGCGCGCCCAGTCCGGAATCCATAGAGCCCTCGAATCGATGCGCCGGGACATAGCCGACGCCTTGTTATGATTCAGGCTTGATAGGGGTGCGCACCCTTCTGAATCGTTACCTTCAGGCCGGCGCCTTGAGGCCGACCATCAGCATCGGATCCAGGTTGCGTCCGCGCCACTTCATGCGCCAGCAGAGGTGCGGCCCGGTGGCCCGGCCGGTCATGCCCACCGCGCCGATGACCTGGCCCTTGCTGACGCGGTCTCCGGCCCGAACATCGATGCGCGATTGATGCAGATAGACGCTGATCAGGCCCTGGCCGTGGTCGAGCATCGTCAGCCCGCCCTCGTAGTGCATCGACGGATTCGAGAACGCCACGACGCCCGCCGCCGGCGCCATGATCGGCGATCCGGCGGGCGCGGCGAGGTCGGAGCCGAAGTGCGGCGTCTGCGGTGTTCCGTTCAGGATTCGCTGACCGCCGAACCGGGCGCTGAGCCGCCAGGTCTTCAGCGGCATGGCGAAGCCGTCGCGGAAAGCGTCGTCGTCGGTGCGGCTGGCGAAGCCGACGGCCTTCAGCGCCGCCTCGGCCTTGATCCGCTCCAGCAGCGCAGGGTCGGTCGGGGTCACCAGGTTCTGCGGCAGGCCGCCGATCCGCTGAACGTCGAAGTCGCCCGGCGCGATGGTCATGCTGTACGAGGCCGAGCCCTCGGCCGTCTGGACGCTCACCATGGCGGACGGGGCGGCGTCCCGGTCGAAACCGATGAAGAACCAGCCGCTGTCCGAGGCCGTCGCGACGATCTGCCCGTCGAGACTGACCTCCGCCCGCGGGCTGGTCAGGCCGATGGCGCAGCCGCCCTGGCGATAGCGTCCGGAGATGATCAGGCCCGGAGCGGCGGCCAGCGAAGGGCCGGCGAGCCCCGCCATGGCCAGTCCGCCCAGCAGGGCGCGCCGGTTCAGGGGTTCAGCTCCCGCCAGCGCTTCAGCGCCTCGGCCGGCCCGGCATAGGCCTCCTGCAGCTCGGGATTCCAGTACCGCAGCGCTTCCAGCGGGATCTTCAGGCCGCTGACGGCGCAGATCACGTGGCGGCCGGGCGTGAGGACGGCGAAGTCACCATCGCCGTAGTGCAGCGTGGCGATGTCCCGTCCAAGGTCGCGGTCAAAGGCGTTCATGGAGCCAATGTAGCGGTTCGCGAGCGTCTAGAACAGGTCGCCCTGACCAGCCGGTGGCGATGCGGGTCGCTTGGGGGCCGGGCGGGGAGGGACCGCAGCGGACGGGGCGGGCGCAGGAGCGCCACCCTGGCCATCGATGACCGCCTGACGCGTCGCGTCCTCGAACATCAGGTTGACCGTCTCGCCGGCGGCCAGGGCCGCCCCGTTCGGGGTCAGCGAGCCGTCGGCGCGCGTCACCAGCACGAAGCCGGGGCGGGGCGGGCGCTTCGGGTTGAGCGTCTGGAGCAGCTTGCCGATGGCCTCCAGCCGCGTCGCCTCTACATCGAACCGCCGCCCGATGGTCCCGTTGAAGCGCAGGTTCACCGCGTTCAGCCGCTCGCCGAGTTGCTCGGTCCGCCGTTGCAGCATCGCCGGCCTCAACGGCGCGGCGACCCGGGTCAGCCGCCCGGCCTGCAGATCGACATTCCGGCGCAGGCCCATGGTCAGGTGGCTGGCGGCGTAGTCCAGCCGCTGTCCAGCCATCGCCAGCAGATCGGCGGGCCGGGGCAGGCCGCGCGCCGCGCCGGTCAGGCGACTGCGCCGGTCCTCGATCAGCCGCCCGCCCGCCGTCGCCAGCCGCCGGTCGTAGTCGGCGGTCAGGGCCTTCAGCTCCGACAGCACGGGCGTGGCCATTTCCGCCGCCGCCGTCGGGGTCGGCGCCCTGCGGTCGGAGACGAAGTCGATCAGGGTGGTGTCGGTCTCGTGCCCGACGGCCGAGATCAGCGGGATCGTGCTCTCGGCCACGGTCCGGGCCAGCGCCTCGTCGTTGAACGCCCACAGGTCCTCGACCGAGCCGCCGCCCCGCGCGACGATCAGTATGTCGGGCCGCGGAACAGGGCCGCCTGGATGCATGGCGTTGAATCCGCGCACCGCGGCGGCCACCTGTCCGGCGGCGGCGTCGCCCTGGACCACGACCGGCCAGACGATGACCCGGCAGGGCCAGCGGTCGCGGATGCGATGGAGAATGTCGCGAATCACCGCCCCGGTCGGGCTGGTGATTACCCCGACCACGGCGGGCATGGTCGGCAGCCGCCGCTTGCGCGAGGCCTCGAACAGTCCCTCCGCCGCCAGCTTCGCCTTCAGCCGCTCCAGCTGCGCCAGCAGGGCGCCGACGCCGGCCGCCTCCATGCTCTCGATGACGATCTGGTAGCGCGAGCCGGCGGGGAAGGTGGTGATCCTGCCGGTGACGATCACCTCCAGCCCCTGTTCGGGCCGGACCGACAGCCCGCGCACGCTGCCCTTCCAGACCACGCCGTCGAGCGCGGCCTTGTCGTCCTTGATCGTCAGATAGACGTGGCCGCTGGCGTGGTTGGTGACCTTCGACAGCTCCCCGCGCAGCCGCACGAAGCCGTAGGCGTCCTCCAGCGTCCGCTTGAGCGCGAACGCCAGTTCCGAGACGGAATAGGCCTGGGCGTTGCTCGCGGGGGTGTCGGGTGAGTCTGTCATGAAGAAGGGAGTAGGGCGTAGGGAGTAGGGAGTAGCAAGTCCATGGCGCTGATAGCGCGGTAGACTACTCCCTATTCCCTACTCCCTACGCCCTGGCCACAGCGTCAGTGGCGCCGCGCCCCTGAACTAGATGTACCGGCGCAGCGACCGGGCCAGTTCCGTCGGGCCGGTCTTCTTCTTGCCGGTCTGGGGCTGCTGGTAGGCGACCTGGGCGTGTTCACGGCAGTAGGGGCCGATCTCGCCGTTGCGGCGGCCGCAGAAGGTGAAGCCGTCGCTGGACGGATCGCCGATCGGCCACTTGCACATATGGGCGCCCAGGGTCAGCACCGTGGCGCTGCCGGGCTCCTCGATGCGGTGCACCGGCTGGGGCATCGGCACGGACGGCGTGCTGCTGACGGTCTCGGCGACCATGCGGCGCGGCGCGGCCGGCGCGGTGGCGACCGGACGGGCCGGACGCGGGGCCTTGAACACCGGACGGGCAGGCTGCGACGGCGCGGCCCGGCCGGACAGGCCGAGGCGGTGCACCTTGCCGATGACGGCGTTGCGCGTGACCCCGCCCAGTTGCTTGGCGATCTGGCTGGCCGAGAGGCCGTCGAGCCAGAGCTTCTTCAGCGTCGCAACGCGATCGTCGGTCCAGCCCATGATCCAACCCTTTGCTACTGGAGGGCCGGCAAACGCCCCCGCGCAGCCGATCCCTACATATTGTGCCTCGGACGTCCGCTGGACGCCCTGCCTACAACATATCGTAAACCTTCTGTTAACCGGCACAATAGGCGCCATCACCCTGTCCACAGGAACTAGATGTTGAATCCGTCCGGACGCGAACAATGCGCCGTGGTCGGATCGTGCGGGGGGCGACACGGGGTCTTCGACCGCTGCTCACCATGACGATGCCGCCGCAACCCCAAGGCCCGTCATCCTGGGCAGCCCGCGCCGCGGGCGTGTCGAAGGGCGCAGGGTTGGCGAGCCGGCGCACGCCCGTCTTGCGCTTCGCCCCTGCCGGGCGCACCTAGGGACCTATGAAAGACATGGCCGACAGCGTCCTTCCGCCGCAGCCGCGCGACTACGCGGGCTTCAACTGGACGGGGTTTTACACCCTCTATCTCAAGGAGGTCCGCCGCTTCTGGAAGGTGGGCATGCAGACGGTCGCCGCCCCGGTGGTCACGACCCTGCTCTATATGATGGTCTTCGTGGTCGCCGTGCGCGGCGCAGCCCCGCCGATCCATGGCACCCCGTTCGCGGAATTCATCGCGCCGGGCCTGATCATGATGACGATCGTCAACAACGCCTTCGCCAACTCCTCCTCCAGCCTGCTGCAGGCCAAGATGATGGGGCTGACGCCGGACTTCCTGACTCCGCCGCTGTCGGCGCTGGAGCAGGTGCTGGCCTTCATGCTCGGCGCGGCGACGCGCGGCGTGGTGGTCGGCATCGTCACGGCCGTGACCATCTCGCTGCTGCCGTTCACCGGCCTGCACATCGCCCACCCATGGGCGGTGATCTACTTCAGCGTCGGCGCCTCGCTGCTGCTGGGCTTGGTCGGCATCGCCACGGGCCTCTGGGCCGAGAAGTTCGACCACCTGGCGGCGATCACCAACTTCCTGATCATGCCGATGACCTTCCTGTCGGGGACCTTCTACCTCGTCGACAAACTGCCCGAGCCGTTCCGCACGCTCAGCCACTACAACCCGTTCTTCTACCTGATCGACGGCTTCCGCTACGGCTTCATCGGCCAGGCCGACGGCGACATCCGCATCGGCATGGCCCTGACCGCGGCGCTGGTGGCGGCCCTGTTCGCCTGGTGCTGGCGGGTGTTCGTGACGGGCTGGCGGCTGAAGACCTGACGCCCGGCTGCTGACCTCAACTCCCCCTTCCCGCCGCTCATCCTCGCGGAAGCGAGGACCCAGGTTTACGGCCGGTGCAATCATGGCAGCCGCCGCTCGCCCGTCGCCGGGAAGAGCGGCTTAGGCGCCGCCGGGGAAACGGGGGAGGTCGCCTACCGAACCCGTTCCTTCTCCTTCGGCGCCGACTCCTTGCGGGGTTTCGCCTCGAACTTCGGCTTGGGCAGCAGCCGGAACCGGGACTGGCACCAGGCGAAGTCGATGCCGATGTCGAGCAGGGCGTCGGACCGCCCGCACGGGCAGGCGAAGTCCATCACCGTCCAGACGCGGTAGGTCTCGCCGGCGACCAGCGGCACCTGCTCGCCCGTGACATGGTTCGGCGAGGCGTTGACGCACAACACCAGATCGCCCGGGCCGACGGCGTCGCTCATGGTTTGGATCCTTTGCCGATAGGGGAGTTTAGACCCTGTTTCCACATCCCTAAAGGTCCGTCATGGCCCGGCTTGTCCGGGCCACCCAAGCGCGCCGATCCGGCGGGTGGGCCGACCGGGCGGACGCTCGTCTGACACCGTGTTCCTGGGTGGCCCGAACAAGTCGGGCCATGACGTTGGAAATCAGGCGCAGTCAGATCGCCCCACGCCCCGATTTCTTGACAATCCTCCCGTCCCCGGTGAGAAGCCTAAAGCTTCCCGTCCCCGCGCCATCGCCGGGGACGTCTTCTCTTTTGGGAGGCGACCTTGACCACCGCGACCGCTCCGACCGCGACCCCCGACCACATCATGGGCGTCTACAACCGCGCCCCGCTGGCTGTGGAGCGAGGCCTCGGCGCGCGCCTGTGGGACGACAAGGGCGACGAGTATCTCGACTGCGTGGCCGGCATCGCCACCAACGGGCTCGGCCACTGCCATCCGCGCCTCGTCGAGACGCTGAAGACCCAGGCCGACAAGCTCTGGCACGTGTCCAACATCTTCCGCATCCCGGGCCAGGAAGCCCTGGCCAAACGGCTGACCGACGCGACCTTCGCCGATGTGGTGTTCTTCACCAACTCGGGCACCGAGGCGATCGAGTGCGCCCTGAAGACGGCGCGGAAGTATCACACCGCCAACGGCCAGCCGGAGCGGGTCGAGATCTACGGCTTCGACGGCTCGTTCCACGGCCGCAGCTACGCGGCGATCAACGCCGCCGGCAACCCGGGCTACGTCGAGGGCTTCGGCCCGCGCCTGCCCAACTACAGCCAGCTGAAGTGGGGCGACCACGACGCGATCAAGGCGGCCATCGCCAACCCGACCACGGCGGCGATCATCATCGAGCCGGTACAGGGAGAAGGCGGCGCCCGCGCCCTGCCCGAACAGTGCCTGACCGGCCTGCGCGCCCTGAGCCGCGAGCACGGCGTGCTGCTGATCTACGATGAAGTCCAGTCGGGCATGGGCCGCACCGGCAAGCTGTTCGCCCACGAGTGGGCCGAAGACGCCGCGCCGGACATCATGGCCGTGGCCAAGGCGCTGGGTGGCGGTTTCCCGGTCGGCGCCTGCCTGGTCTCGGCCGAGGCGGCCAAGGGCATGACCGTGGGCGTCCACGGCTCGACCTTCGGCGGCAACCCGCTGGCCATGGCCGTGGGTCTCGCCGCCTTCGACGAGATCAGCAAGCCCGAGACCCTGGCCAACGTCCGCGACGTGGCGGGCTATTTCAACCAGCAGCTCACGGGTCTGAAGGACCGCTTCCCGGACATCATCGTCGATGTGCGCGGCAAGGGCTTCCTGATCGGCCTGAAGGTCACCCCGGTGAACCGCGACTTCATGGCCATGGCCCGCGAGCACAAGCTGCTGGTGGCCGGCGGCGGCGACAACTGCGTCCGCCTGCTGCCCTCGCTGCTGCTGACCGTCGAGGAAGCCCGCGAGGCGGTCGAGAAGCTGGAAAAGACCTGCGAAACCGCGCGCGCGAAAGCGGCCGCGGCTTAACCCCCCAATCCGCTCATCCCGGCACAGGCCGGGGCCCGGGCTTTTTCTGAAAGGTCCGGGTCAGCGGAGGGGATTCAAAACAAACCTGGGTCCCGGCCTTCGCCGGGATGATCGGGGGATCAGATGTCCACACCGCCCCGCCACTTCCTCGATATCTGGAAGCTCGAGTCCTCCGACCTGCGCGCGATCCTCGACGACGCCCGCGCCCGCAAGGCCGCGCGCAAGGGCTGGCCGCAGGCGCGCGTCGACGCCGACGCGCCGGGCGCCGAGCGCACCCTGGCGATGATCTTCGAGAAGAACTCGACGCGCACCCGCTTCAGCTTCGACGCGGCGATCCGCCAACTGGGCGGTCACGGCATCATCTCGACCTCGGCCGACATGCAACTGGGCCGCGGCGAGAGCATCGAGGACACGGCGAAGGTCCTGTCGCGCATGGTCGACGCGGTGATGATCCGCGCCAACCGCCACGAGGACGTCGAGCTGTTCGCCCAGAACGCCTCGATCCCGGTGATCAACGGGCTGACCGACAAGAGCCACCCCTGCCAGATCCTCGCCGACATCCTCACCTTCGAGGAGCATCGCGGGCCGATCACCGGCAAGACCATCGCCTGGGTCGGGGACGGCAACAATGTCTGCTCCAGCTTCATCCACGCCGCGCCCAAGCTCGGCTTCAAGCTGAACATCGCCTGCCCGGCGGCCTATCACCCTGACCTCTACGACCTGGCCCGCGCGGCCGAGCAGCAGGGCCGGGTCGAGATGACCGACGACCCCCGTGCGGCGGTCGAGGGCGCCGACTGCGTGGTCACCGACACCTGGGTCTCGATGGGCGACAAGGACGGCGAGGAGCGGCTGGACGCGTTCGAGCCCTACCAGGTCGACGAGGACCTGATGGCGATCGCCGACAGCCGCGCGGTGTTCCTACACTGCCTGCCCGCCCACCGCGGCGAGGAGGTCAGCGACGGCGTCATCGACGGGCCGCAGTCACTGGTCTGGGACGAGGCGGAGAACCGCATCCACGCCCAGAAGTCTATCCTCGCGTGGTGCTTCGGAAAGATCGGCTAAAGCCTTGCCGTCGCTGGAGAAAGACGACCGCATTCAACTGGCCGCCAGGCTGCGGGCCTACCTCAAGGACGAACTGGACGTCGAAGTCGGCGGCCTGGACGCCGAGTTCCTGCTGGATTTCATGGCCGACCGCGTCGGCCCGCGCTTCTACAACCAGGGTCTCCGCGACGCCGCCACGGCGCTCGCCAAACGCATGGACGTGCTGACCGAAGCGCTGGAAGAGCTGGAACGGCCGGTCCTGCGGGACTGACGGCCTCCTGCTTTCGTGATCGCGTTGAGGCGGACAAAGCGGAAATGCCCGCTTAAGTTGTCCTCATGACACCCTTCGTCTTTGACTCCCTCAGCGCCTCAAAGCAGCTCCGCGAAGCGGGCATGCCCGAAGGCGTCGCCGAGGCGGTGGTGTCGGTATTCCAGCACGCCTCCGCGATGCCGGACATCAGCCATCTTGCGACGAAGGCCGATCTCAACGCCCAGGGCGCATTGTTGAAGGCGGATCTCGACGCCCGGAGCGCGCTGATGAAAGCGGACCTCGACGCCGGGAGCGCGCTGATGAAGGCCGATCTGGAGGTGGTGAAGGCAGACATCGGAGCCCTCAAGCGCGATATGGTCACCAAGGCGGACCTTGCCGAACTCCGCGCGGAGTTCGGCGCCAGGCTCCTGCAACAGACATGGATGATGATCGGCGGTGTTACCGCCCTGGTGACGATGCTGAACGTCACGCTGAAGATTTTCGACTGACGGGCCGCTCGGGCGACCCGCCCGTCGACGTCTACTTCCCCTCCGCCGCCGCGATCTGCCGTTCCAGCCCGGCGGCGAGCGAGGGGTGGTACCCCCCCTTCGCCAGCTCGAAATAGCGGCGCGCCAGCGGCAGGCCCCAGGTCTTGTCCCTGATCAGCCCGGCGTACAGCGGCCGCACGAACAGCCCCCGGCCGTTCGACTGCAGGAACGCCTCCAGCGACGGCAGGCCCGGCTCCCAGCGGTTGGCCACCACCAGCTCCAGCCAGCCCGACCGCACATAGGCGTTGGTCGAGGCCGACAGGGCGAACGTCCGGTCCAGGTCGTCCAGCTGCGCCGTCGTCAGCTCACGCGGCAGGCCGTCAAGGAACCGCTTCCACTCCTGCGTCGTCCAGGGCTTGCCGGGGATCGCCGCCGCCGGGCCGCCCGCGAGGAACGCCCCCCGCGCCGCATCCACCTTCGCCAGCGCCGGCGAGGGCAGGTGATACGCGTTCGCCGGGATCCCCGGCTTGTAGACCCACTCGTCCAGCTGCAGCCGCGCCTCCAGCGCCGCATCGCCCTTGATCAGGTGCGTGCGCAGGTCGGCCAGGAAGCCCGCCGTCGTCTGCGGCTGGAACGCATACCGGTCGAAGTAGCCGCGCAGCCAGGCGTCCCAGCGCTCGCGGCCCACCGCGTGCTCCAGCGTCCGCAGGAAGGCCTCGCCCTTGGTGTAGGCGACCTCGGTGTTCTCGCCGAACAGGGTGATCGCCGCGTCCGGCCCCTTCGCCACGTCGCCGTTCAGCTCGTCGCGGCTCAGGTCCGCCTCGATGCCCGCGCGTTCAGGGCCATAGAGCGCCTCCATGATCCGGTTCTCGACGTAGCTGGTGAAGCCCTCGTTGAGCCACACGTCGTCCCAGGTCGCGTTGGTCACCAGATTGCCCGACCAGCTGTGGGCCAGCTCGTGCGCGATCAGCCCGACGTTGGCCCGGTCGCCGGTGATGAAGGTCGGCGTCAGGAAGGTGAGGGTGGTGTTCTCCATCCCGCCGTAGGGAAACGCGGGCGGCAGCACCAGCACGTCATACCGGCCCCAGCGATAGGGCCCGTAGAGCGTCTCGGCGGCCTCGACCATCTTCTCGGTGTCGGCCAGCTCATAGGCGGCGCGGTCGAGCACGGACGGCTCGGCATAGACGCCGGTGCGCGGGCCCAGCGACCGGAACGCGATGTCCCCGGCGGCCAGCGCGATCAGATAGGGCGCGGTCGGATGGGTCATGCGGAAGCGGAACGCCCGCTGGCCCGGCCCGGCGGCCTCGCCCTTCGGCGTCAGCTTCTCGCCGCTCATCACGGCGGTCAGGTCGGCCGGCACGACGATCCGCGCGGCCCAGGTCTGGCGGATGCCCGGGCTGTCCTGCGTCGGGATCCAGCTGCGGTTCAGGATCGCCTGCCCCTGGCTGTAGAGGTACGGCTTGACCTTCCCGGCGGTCAGCTCCGGCGGCAGCCACTGCAGGGCCAGCGCCGTGGCGCTCGAGCGATAGGTCACCACCACCCGGCTGGCCCCGGCCAGCTGCACGGTCAGCGGCGCGCCCTTCTCCCCCTCGCTCTTGCCCAGCGCCCAGACCAGCGCCCGGCCCTCGCCGTCGGTCACGGCGCTGATGGTCAGGTCGAGCGTATCGAGCACGATCTCGGTCGCGCCCGGCGCGGCCTGCACGGTCAGGGCGGCGGTCCCGGATACGGTGTGCGCCGCGAAGTCGGTGGTCAGGTCGAGGTCCACATGCGTCACCCGCGCCTCGAGCGGCCGCGCATAGCTCTGGCGGTCGACGGCGTCGGCGCGGTCGAGGACCGGCGCGACCTCGGCTGGCGGCGCGTCGCCGCGCAGCCCCGGGACCAGCGCACAGGCGCCCAGCAGTGTGGAAAGCAAAACGACGCGAAGCACGGAAATCATGGTCAGCCTTCGAGGGGAGCGGAGTTCAACGGGCCGTCCTTACGCGGACGACGCCCTGATGTCTTGACGGCCAGTATTGCGCCGGTCGGGCGCCCTGCTCAAGGACCGCCTGCGGCGGCCCTGCTTGCGTGGTTCGAGACGCTCGCCCGAGGCTCGCTCCTCACCATAACGAACACCGTTGCAGCCCATCCCTCTCCGTCATCCTGAGGAGCGGACCCTCAGGTCCGCGTCTCGAAGGACGCACCCCATCCCCCTCGCAATCCACGCCCCGCTCCCCTATCTACCCGCGCCATGACCGATACCGCCGACACACGCCCCGTCCCGCCCGCCGACGACCTCGTCGCGACCTTCCAGATCGAGGGCTGGCCCGTGCGCGGCCGCATCGTCCGGTTGGGCGACGCGGTGCACGAGATCCTCACCCGCCACGACTACCCCGAGGCCGTCGCCAATCTGCTCGGCGAGGCCTGCGCCCTGGCGGCCCTGGTCGGCTCCAGCCTGAAGTTCGACGGCCGGCTGATCGTCCAGGCCCAGGGCGACGGCCCGGTCGCCTATGTCGTGGTCGACTACGACACCGAGGGCTCCCTGCGCGGCTACTGCCGCTACGACGCCGAGCGCCTGGAGCAGGTCCAGGCCGCCGCCGGCTTCACCCGTCCGGGCGCCAAATCCCTGCTCGGCCAGGGCGTCTTCATCATGACGGTCGACCAGGGCCCGGACATGGACCGCTACCAGGGCGTCACCGCCATCGAGGGCGAGACCCTGGCCCTCTGCGCCGAACAGTATTTCGCCCAGTCCGAACAGACCCCCACCCGCATCCGCCTGGCCGTCGGCCAGTCCGACACGGGCAGCGGCCTCACCTGGCGCGCCGGCGGCCTGCTGATCCAGAACATCGCCGGCGACGAGACCCGCGGCGACACCGCCGACGCCTGGGTCCGCGCCCAGGCCCTGTTCGAAACCACCGGCGAGGACGAACTGATCGACCCGACCCTCCCGGCCGAAACCCTGCTCTGGCGCCTGTTCAACGAGGACGGCGTCCGCCTGTTCGAACCCAAACCCCTGAAAGCCTTCTGCCGCTGCTCCCTGGAGCGCATCACCGGCGTGCTGGAAAGCTTCTCCCTGGAAGAACGCCAGGCGATGGTCGAGGACGACGGGATGGTGCGGGTGACCTGCGAGTACTGCTCGCGGGTGTATGAGCTGGAGCCTCCGCAGGCGGGGTAGGCGTAAACAGTCTCTCCGGGAGGCTTCAGGCTTCAGAAGCAGACGCTGCGGACTCGGCGCTACGCCGCCGCGCAGGCCGCCCGCAGTCGGCTGATCGCGCCTTCCAGTTCCCGCGCCCGCTCCATCGAGCCGAACCGGACCGCGTGGATCGCCACGCGGTTGGGCGTGCGGTCCAGGGCGCCGGCGCGGATACAGTCGGCGCCGTCCCGGCAGGTGAAGGTCATCTTTGCGCCCTCGCCGGTGGTCATGGGCGCGATGGTCACGTCGACCTGCGCCAGCGGCATCTCCCATCGGCCCCAGGCGGCGTTGCGGCCGAAGGCGTGGGTGACGGTCTCGCAGGTCCCCATCAGCCGGTTGTAGGTCAGGATGTCCGGGCCGGTGCCCCAGATGTCGAACGAGGTCGCCGGGGCTACCGGCGACGCGAAGGCGGCCAGCAAGCCCCCGCCGATCAGGGCTCCGATCATCACCAGACCTCTGCGCATGTCGTCCTCTCCCCGGCTCGCGGCCATTGACCCACCGCGCTGGTGAATGGCCGCTGAACGCGCCGCCATCATCCCCCCGCCGGGACGCCCGGGAGCTGCCCCTGCCGGATGCGGGCTAGGCCGGAGCCTCCCCGGCCAGCGCCTCGTAGGCCCGCCAGCTGGCCAGGCCCAGCCAGGGGAAGATCACCACCAGCGCCGCGAAGCCGGTCGCGGCGGCGATCAGCAGCAGCACGGTGATGATCACCGCCCACAGCAGCAGCGGGAAGAAGTTGGCGTTGACCGCCCGCACGCTGGTGGCCACGGCGGCGAACACATTGGCGTTCGGGTTGAGCAGCATCGGGGCGGAGACGACCACCAGGGCGTAGGTCACGAAGGCCAGCGCGCCGCCGGTCAGTCCGCCGACCATCAGCATGCCGTGACCCTCCTTCGAGCCGACGGCGAACTCGACCAGCGAGGCGACGTCGCGGTGCACATGGAAGGTCGACAGGCCATAGACCACCTGCGCGACCCGACCCCAGAGGAAGTAGATCAGCACCAGCAGCAGGCTGAGATAGGCGACGTCCTGGCGGAACGCGGCGCGGACGAACAGGATCTGGCCCAGCCCCGGCCGCTCGCCCAGCCCCATCCGCCGGCCCGCCTCGTAGGGGCCCATGGCGAGGATCGGCGCGATGATCACGAACCCGGCGGTCAGGGCCAGCACCCAGAAGGCGCCGTTGGTGGCGTAGACGCCGTAGCAGAGCGCGAAGCTGGCCGCCGCGACCGCCGCGCCATAGAGCAGCAGCGGCCCGGGCGCCTTCATCAGGTCGCTCCAGCCGTCGGCGAGCCAGCCGAACGGCGCTGAAAGACGGATGGTCCGGATGGCCGGCAGCCCGAGTGAGGTATCCATGCTTCCTCCCGTCGCCTCTGTGGGCGATCCCGGAGAAAAGCATGTCGGGGCGCCGCAGGGCTGACAAGCGCCCGGCTGCAGAATTGACCGGTCGGGCCGGGGGACTAGTTCAGCCGCCGCCGCGCCCCCGGCAGGTGCAGCGAGAACTCAGGGATCGTCACCTCGAAGGCCTCGCCCTTGGCGGTGACCATCTGGTAGGTCCCGCGCATCGCGCCGGACGGCGTGGCCAGCGGACAGCCGGAGGCGTAGCGGAACGCCTCGCGCGGGCCCAGCACCGGCTGCTCGCCGACCACGCCCTGGCCCTTGACCTCCTCGACCCGGTTCAGGCCGTCGGTGATGACCCAGTGGCGCGAGACGAGCGTGACGGTGTCCTTGCCGTGGTTCTCGATCTCAACCGTGTAGGACCAGATCCAGCGGCCGTTCTCCGGGTTGGAGTCCTCGGGCAGATAGGCCGGCGAGACCCGCACCAGGATGTCTCCCGTGCGGGCTTCGTAGACCGGACTGTCCGGGCTGCCCCGGCGGTTGATACGGCTCATGGCCTTCGAGACCTGGTCAGGCGGCGGCGTCGAGCGCCCTGGCGATGTCGCGGGTCAGGTCGCTCAGGGCTTCCAGTCCCACGGACATCCGCACGTAGCCCTCGGTCAAACCGATCTCCAGACGATTCGCCTCCGGCATGGCCCGGTGGGTCGTCGTGGACGGGTGGGTGGCCATCGACTTGGCGTCGCCGAGGTTGTTGGAGATGTCGACGATCTCCAGCGCGTCGAGGAACCGCCAGGCGGCCTCGCGGCTGCCCAGGTCGAACGCCAGCAGGTTGGAGAAGCCGCTCATCTGCGCGCGCGCCACGGCCGCCTGCGGATGGTCGGCGCGGCCGGGATAGAGGATCCGCTTGACCGCCCTGTGGTCGCCGATCTGGTCGGCCAGGGCGGCGGCCGTGTCGGTCTGGCGCCGCACCCGCAGGTCCAGCGTCTCCAGCCCCTTGAGCAGCACCCAGGCGTTGAACGGGCTCAGCGCCGGCCCGGTGTGCCGGATGATGTCGCGGTAGGACTCTTCCAGCAGATCCTTGGGCCCAAGGATCGCGCCGCCCAGCACCCGGCCCTGGCCGTCGATATGTTTGGTCGCGGAATAGACGACGACGTCGGCGCCCAGCTCCAGCGGCTTCTGGAAGATCGGCGTGGCGAACACGTTGTCGACGACGACCTTCGCGCCGGCGGCGTGGGCGATCTTCGCCACGGCCGCGATGTCGGTGATCTCCAGCAGCGGGTTGGCCGGGCTCTCCAGCAGCACGACCTTCGTGTTCGGCCGCATCGCCGCTTCCCAGGCCTTCAGGTCGGTGGCGTCGACCAGGGTGGTCTCGACGCCGAAGCGCGGCAGCCAGTTCTGGACGATCCAGTTGCACGAGCCGAACAGCGCCCGGCCGGCCACCAGATGGTCGCCCGCCTTCAGCAGGCCCGTGAGCGCCGTGTGCACCGCGGCCATGCCGGAGGCCAGCGCGCGGCAGTATTCGGCGCCTTCCAGCAGCGCCAGCCGCTCCTCGAACATCTGCGTCGTCGGGCTGCCGTAGCGGGCGTAGACGAAGCCCGGGTCCTCGCCGGAGAACCGCCGGTCTGCGGCGGCGGCGCTCTCATAGGCGAAGCTCTGCGTCAGAAAGAGCGCCTCGGAGATCTCTCCGTAGTTGCTGCGGGCGATGCCGCCACGGATCAGGCGGGTCGCGGGGTCCCAGGACTTGGGGTCTTCGGCCATGGCTACGGCTTTCTCTGCAAAGGTGGCGGCATCAACAGGACAGGGGCCTGTGAGGTCAAGAGCCCCGGGGACATGTACCTTCGGTACGTGTCCCCTAAACCGGAGTCTCGATTGGGGGACACGTACCTGCGGTACATGTCCCTTCGCTCTTCGAACGCCGTTCTCCGGAACCATGCGTCCGCCCGGGCATTCCGGTCAGGGTCGATACCGTCGTTACCTGAAACGGGGAGGTTTCCATGCTTTCGATGATCTTTCGCGTGTTCGCCGGCGTGCTGGGCGTTCTGGGCGCGTTCAACATCCTGCTGCTGATTCTGGGGGAGGCGCTGGCGCGGTACTCGCCGGTCGAGCTGCGCGCCGTCGGAACCCTGACCGAGGCGCTGATGATCTTCGGCGTCGGCGCCGGCATCTATGTCCTGTCGCCGGCGGGCCACAAATCGCATCATTAGGCCCGGCGCGAGCACAACCGGCCCTTGCCTTTGTCGCCCCGGGTCGTGAGTAATGGCCCGACGATGAATGATGCCCAGACCGCCGGAATTCTCCCCTGCCAGGCCATCGAGGACCTGATCGCCCACGAGGCCATCAGCTCGCTGACGCCCTTTGACTCCGACCAGGTGCAGCCCGCCAGTCTCGACCTGAGGCTCGGCGAACGCTGCTGGCGCGTGCGCGCCTCCTTCCTGCCCGGACGCCGGCGGGTGATGGACCGTCTGCCCGACGTGGCCATGCACCAGCTCGACCTGACCCAGGGCGCGGTGCTCGAGCGCGGCTGCGTCTACATCGCCGAGGTGCAGGAACGCCTGGCCCTGCCGAGCGGCGTCTCGGCCCGCGGCAATCCCAAGAGCTCCTCCGGCCGGGTCGATGTGTTCGTGCGGCTGCTGACCGATCACGGCGCGGCGTTCGACGACGTGGCCGAGGGCTACACCGGTCCGCTGTTCATCGAAATCGCGCCCCAGACCTTCTCGGTCCTGGTCCGCTCCGGCACCCGGCTGAACCAGCTGCGGCTGAAGGCCGGCGCCCCGCCCAAGCTGTCGATGCGCAGCGTCGGCGTCGACCTCTCCGGCGGCATGGCCGGCTTCCGCGGCCGTCGCCACGCCGGGGTCATCGACCTCGACAAGGAAGACGGCCACGACCCGCGGGATTTCTGGGAGCTGCTGGAGGCGCCGCGCGGCGAGCTGCTGCTCGACCCGGACGAGTTCTACATCCTGGCGTCCAAGGACGACATCGAGATCCCGGTCATGGAAGCGGCCGAGATGACCCCGATCGATCCGGCGGTCGGCGAGTTCCGCGTCCACTACGCCGGCTTCTTCGACCCCGGCTTCGGCACGGACGAGACCAACTCGCGCGGCTCCAAGGGCGTGCTCGAGGTGCGCAGCCACGAGACCCCGTTCCTGCTGGAAGACGGCCAGACCGTCGCCCGGCTGGTCTATGAGCCCCTGACCGCCCGCCCGACCCGCCTCTACGGCGAGGACGGCTCCCACTACCTGCGGCAGGGTCTGAAGCTGTCAAAGCACTTCAAGCCCTGGAAATAGGGTCGAAAGACAAGCCTGCAAAACTTTTTGTATGGTCTGCTTGACATGTCGCTCGGCGATATGAGACAAGCACCCTTGTCAAAACGACAAGGACAGAAGACATGACGATCGGAAAATCGACGACGGCCCGCCGCTCCGGCCTCGGGGCTTTCATGCTCTCGCTGATCGGCTGCGGCATGATTGCCGGCGCCGCGATCGCGCTGCTTGAGAACGTCGGGATCCTCCTCCCGGCGTGGCTGGCCGGCCTGGCCGCGGTCGTGGTCAGCGGCCTGACAATGCTGTGGTCGCGCCGCTGGTGGTCGCGAGTCGATGAAGCGGTCCGCGAGGCGCACAAGACCGCCTGGTACTGGGGTGGATCGGTCGGGATGGTTCCGGTGATGGGCCTCGCGGCGACCCTGCTGTTCGACCGATCCGGGGTTTCGCTCGAACGGTTCGCAGCAGCGCCCGGCGATGGCGGCCTGATCCTGACCGGCATAGCGGTCACCCTGCTGCTGCAGCTCGTCGGGTACGGCTTCTTCTGGGCCGGCTGGTGGCTCAGCCGCAGCCGCTGATCATCGAATTTCCGGAGCAAGTATCATGAACAAGCACAGCCCTGCCGGCCGCCGGTATCTCAAGCGCTTCATCCCGACGATGATCGCCTACGTCATCTCGATCTTCGGAGCGTCATACGGCTTCGAGCTGTTCGACCTGAGCGGTCCGCTCGCCTGGGCTCTCGCCGTCGCACCGGCCCTGCCGATCCTCGCGATCATCGCCATCATGGGTCTCTACATCAAGGAGGAGACCGACGAGTTCCAGCGCAGCGTGCTGGTCGAGTCGATGCTCTGGGGCTTTGGAATCACCCTGGCGATCACCACGGTCTGGGGCTTCCTGGAGATGTATGTCCATACGCCCGGACTGCAGTCCTTCTGGGCCTTCCCGATCTTCTGCCTGGCGATGGGCCTGTCCCAGTTGCTCGTGCGGAGGCGCTTCCGGTGAAGAACCGCCTCAAGGTCCTGAGGGCGGAGCGCGACTGGAGCCAGGCGGATCTCGCCGACCGGCTCGAGGTGTCCCGCCAGACCATAAACGCCCTGGAGACCGGCAAGTACGACCCGTCCCTGCCGCTCGCCTTCAAGATTGCCCGCCTGTTCGGCCAGCCCATCGAAGCGATCTTCGATGACGGCGAGGCCTGATCCGAAATTCCGGGGAGCCAAGATATGACCTCTTCTGCACTCAAACGCGGTCCGACGCCGGTCCGCCTCGCCCTCGCGGCCGCCGGCATGGTGGTCGGCGGCGGCCTCGGCTGGCTGATCGGCCGGCTGGTCAAGCACGGGCAGCTCGACCTCTCCGGCGCCGGCTGGAGCGATCTGGCCGCGGGGACCATCGCCGCCATGCTGCTCGCGACCGGTCTTCTCGTCGGCCTGGCCAGCTTCAATGCCCGGCTCGCCGGCCGCATGATGGACCCCACCAGCGACCGGCCCGCGCGTCCGGCCCAGGCCAGCTTCTACCGCCAGCAGGGCGTCGTCATGGCCCTGGCCGGGATCATGCTGGCCGCGCCGGTCCTCGCGCGTCTGTTCTGGGCGCCGTTGCCGGCCCAGCTGGCCCAGGCCGTGATGGCCGGGATCATCGCGCTGTTCCTGCTGCAGACCCTGCTCAACGTCACGGTCTGGATGCGGGCCGACGAGATGATGCGGCGAATGATCGCCGAGTCCGGTTCGGTCTGCTTCTGGGTGTTGCAGGCCGCGCTGTTTCTCTGGGCGGCGGCCGAGAAGCTCGAACTCGCGCCGGCGCTCAGCGCCTGGGACCTGATGACCATCCTGATGGGAGCCTACCTGGTGGTCTCCTCGCTCATGTCCATTCGTCGCGGCTTCAGCTGAACCGCCATTTCGCCGCTACGGAGTTCCATCATGTTCAAGTCCGTCAAACGCCTGCTCGCCCTGGTCAGCCTGATCCTGCCGCTCGGCCTGGGCGCCGCCCAGGCGGCCGAGCCGACGCGCTTCTCTGTCGAAGTGCGCGGCACGGGACCGGACGTCATCCTGATCCCCGGGCTTGCGTCCTCCCGCGACGTCTGGCGGGCGACCGCAAAGCAGCTTGAAGGCCGTTACCGCGTGCACCTGATCCAGGTCGCCGGGTTCGCCGGATCAGCGCCGGGCGGCAACGCTGAAGGCCCGGTGGTCGAGCCGCTGGCCGAAGAGATCGTGGCCTATATCAGGGCCAACAGGCTCGATCGCCCCGCTGTGATCGGCCACTCGATGGGCGGGTTCACCGGCCTGCTGATCGCGTCCCGACACCCGGGCCTGCTCGGTCGGCTGATGGTGGTCGACGCCCTGCCATTCTTCAGCGTGCTGATCGATCCCGAATCCACCAGCCAGACGATCGCCCCGCGCGCCGCCGGCTTCCGGGACATGGTTCTCGGCCAGTCGCCGGAGGTCTTCGCCGCCGGTCAGACGCGGGCGATGGCGGGGCTGATCAAGACGCCGGAGGCGCGGGCCGAACCGATCGCCTGGTCTCTGGCCACCGATCGCGGCGTGATGGCGCGCGCCACCTACGACGTCATGACCAGCGATCTGCGCGCTGACCTGGCCGGGATCCGCACGCCGGTCACAGTGCTCTACGCCCGAGATCCGGAGATGGGCTGGAACTATGATCTCGTCGGCCTGATCTACGAGCGCAACTACGCCACCCTGCCGGGGGTGACACTCAAGCCGGTCAACGGCGCCTTCCACTTCATCATGCTCGACCAGCCGCAGGCCTTCGCGGCCGAGGTCGAGGCCTTCCTCCGCTAGCCCGGACCTTCCGTCCAAACCCTTCCTCTCGCTTCGGCGAGGCCGCGGCGGCTTGCCGGTCGCCCGTCCCAAGTCCTGAAAGGACACCCCGTGTTCAATCGCCTGAAACGCAACGTCGCGGCCTGCGCCGCGCTCATCACGGTCGCCCTCGCGGCCTTCCCGGCCGCCGCCGATCCGGCGATCTGGGTGGTCAGGGACGAGGACTCGACCATCTATCTGCTGGGCACGATCCATATCCTCAAGCCCGACACGGTCTGGCGCACCCCGGCCATCTACAAGGCGCTGGGCGAGGCCGCCGAGCTGTGGGTCGAGGTCGAGACCGATGACACGTCCGGCATGCAGGCGCTGATCGGCCGCTACGGCCTGGACCCCGCCAACCCGTTGTCGGGCAAGCTGTCGGCCGAGGACCTCGTCCGGTTCCGCGCCGCCGTCGTGGCCCTCGGCGCCGACCCCGCGCGGTTCGAGCCGTTCCGCCCCTGGCTGGCCGGTCTGACGCTCAGCGTCGCGCCGCTGATCAAGAACGGCTTCGACCCCAAGAGCGGCGTCGAGGAGAAGCTCAAGGCCGCCGCCCGCGACGGCGCCAAGCCGATCCGCGCGCTCGAAACCATGGAACAGCAGATCCGCTTCTTCGCTGATCTGCCGCCCCGCGAGGAGCTGCAGTTCCTGCTGTCGGCGCTGGACTCCACCGACGACACCGCGCCGATGCTCGACGGCCTGGTCGGGGCCTGGAGCGGCGGCGACGTCGACGCCATCGGCTCGATGATGAATGACGAGATGGCGGCGACCTATCCCGGTCTCTACGACGCCCTGCTGGTCCGCCGGAACAAGGACTGGGCTGGCCAGATCGAGACCCTGCTCAAGGGCAAGGGCGTGGTTCTGATCGCCGTCGGCGCGGCTCATCTGGCCGGACCGGACAGCGTCCAGGCCCAGCTGGCCAGCCGGCGCATCACAGCGGATCGCCTGACGGACTAGGCTCCCCAGCTACTGTCAGGCGGGGAGGGCGTGGCGGGTCAGGCCGCCGCGCCCTCCTTCGGACGCAGGTAGATCGAGCGCTTGGGAACGGCCATCACCCGCTGCAGCATCGGCTCGAAGGCCTCCAGCGGCATGGACTCGTAGGTCGGGTCGAACGCCGACTGGTCGTACAGGTGGCAGAACTGGGCCGTGTATTCGAAATGCGGATGGCCGCGGAACTGCTCGCGCATGTCCCGGTCCAGGCCCAGGTGATGGAAGAAGTAGTAGCCCTGGAAAATGCCGTGCTGGGCGACCATGAAATGGTTGGCCTCTGACACGTAGGGAAAGACCATCGCCGCGGCGATATCGGGGTGATTGCGCGGGCACAGCACATCGCCGATGTCGTGCAGCAGGGCGCAGACGACGTACTCCTCGTCACGGCCGTCCCGGAATGCGCGGGTGGCGGTCTGCAGGCTGTGTTCCAGCCGGTCGACGACAAAGCCGCCGCAGTCGCCCTTGAGCAGCTGCAGATGGCTGATCACACGGCCCGGCAGCTCGCGGCCGTACTCGGCGGAGGCCTGGGAGATCTTCAACCAGTCTTCCTGGGTGCTCTCGACCATCGAGGTAAAGCCGGCCCGTTCTTCGGACCCGTGCGCGCCATCGGCCATGTCGTTTCTCCCAACACCTGTTTGAACCGATGTTGGGGGCCGCTTTGGTCTGCGTCAATCCGCTCCTCGTCGCGCCGGCCTTGAGGGCTAGCTTAACCCCCGGAGGCGTAAACTTTGAGGCGGGGAGGCTTGGAATGGCTGATCGTGACCTGGGCAGAACCCGTTATATGGGACGGGTCGGCTTGGACCTGTTCCTTCGCGTTTCGGTGATCGTCGGCGAGATTTTTGACGGCGACCTGATTAGCGGGCTCGCCTTCTACTCAATCGCCCACGCCAACGTTCGCCATCTGAACCAGCCTCGCGTTCTCAGCCCGTTGGCCGAAGCGGGCCTGTTCCCTGACGCCCTGCGGCAGCCGGTTTCCTGCTATTCCGTGGCAAAGCAACTTGGAATGCCGCGCGAGACGATCCGCCGGCACACGCTCAGGCTCGTGGCTGCCGGGCTTTGCATCCAGGCCGAGGGAGGCAAGTACTACATTCCGTCCGAAGTCCTCTCGGCCCCCAGGTTCTCGAGGCTCTCACGGATGCTGGAAGACGAGCTCGACAGCGCGTTCAGGGACCTTCGGCAGTCCTCCGTCATCCTTGACGATCCCGGGCGGGCCTGATGCGGCGGCTCGGCGCAACGCTATGGCCTTAGGGCCGTCATCAGAAGGTCTATCCTGTCGCGGGTTATGGAGAGTGACGCGCCAGGCTCTGCGGGGTCGTCGAGAATATTCTGACACCGCGCCGCCAGGAGATCCCAGATCAGGCCGCAGATGAGGTTCGGCTGGATGTGAGGGACGATTTCTCCCCGATCGCGCGCCTCGATGGCGGCATCCGTGAGCACCGCGTGAAGGGCGGGTTGGACTGCGCGGCGCTCCGGCGGGAGATGGCGATCAATCAGAACCAGGCGCGCAACCGAGGGCTCAATCATCAGATTGTGCATGCGGTAGAGCATGTCGGCAAAGTCCGAACTGCGGGAGATTGCCGCGCGCGCCGCTTCGCCAAGGCCAACGGCTTCGTCGGCCAGCACCGCCTCCAGCAGCTCCAGCTTGTCAGAGAAGGAGTTGAAGACCGCCCCGACCGATCTGCCAGCGTCCGCCGCGATATCGCGCAAGGTCGTAGCTTCGTAGCCGAGGTCGAGGAATCGGGCGCGGGCAGATGCAATGAGCTGCCCGCGCGTGACGATCTTGGCCGCGTCTCGCAGGTTGGGGCGGCTGACGACGACGCCCTTCGGCTGGTCAAATGTCATCTGGTTCATAACGGGTCGCTCCGACCGGATCGATCTCAAACTGGGCGATGCCCGACCAAGGGTCTCGCTTGCCACTCAGTCTCCAGAGACGCTGTTTCAGGCCCCTTGTGAACGCTGACGCCGCCCCAAAACGGGGCGTTCGCCAGGGGCGCGCGGCAGAGGACGGGGTGTGAACCGCCGCCCCCGCGCGTTGCGCCGTCAGCGGCGCTGGCCTGCTTCAGCACGGGCCCTGCACCCTGTCTGCACCGCACTGGTTCAGACAGGGAATCCATATCGGGGGTGGAAACAATGCAGCAGGTGGCAGGACGCCGGCGGACGGGGGCGATGGCCTGGGCGGCGGCGGCCGCACTCTGGCTACCCCTGCTCTGGCAACCGAAGTGGTGGCATCCGGACTGCGCGCTGCGGAGCGATGGACCGATCGCCTGGCTTGAAGGGTTCCCGCTGCCCTATGCCGAGCCGAGCACGGTCACGTCGCTGGAATGGTTCATCGCGCCCGCGCCGCTGGCGATCAATCTGTTCCTGACCGGCGCCGCTGTGCTGCCCCTCGCCCTGATGACGCTGCGCTGGCTCGACCGCAGCTCGGCGGTCGCCGCCGGGATTTTGTCCGCCGTCGGTATCGCCGCCCTGGCGCTCGCCGTCGCGTTGTGGACGCTTTTCATCTCCATGGGCGCGTTTCATCCGACGGCAGCGATCGGCGACTACACCGGCCGCCTACGCCCATGGAACATCATGCCTGCCGTCCTTGCCGAGGCCTTCGGCAAGCCGGCCTGCACCCGGTGATCGGGCAAGGCGCCGAAAGCCCGCACACCCAATCGTCCGGCTGGTTCAGGCCAAGGCTGGAACTGGCGGCGGAGTTCGCCTAGAGAGGCCCGGTGCGGGCATGATGTAATGGTAGCCTGAAAGCTTCCCAAGCTTTACGCCCGGGTTCGATTCCCGGTGCCCGCTCCAGATACGTCGCACGCGACAGCCCCCGGCCCCCTGTGATCACGAAGTGCGCGGCTGCCGTCGGGGCGCCCCTTATCAAGTTCGCCAGTTGCGCTAGCCTGAGCCGTCGGCGGTCATCGCCGGACTACACAAGACCGGGCATGGACACCGATCCGACCCGGCGCGGCAACAGGGACGAGACGACCATGACCACCGCCACGCAGTCCATCGACGCCGTCGTCGTCGGCGCCGGGTTCGCCGGTCTGTACATGGTCCAGCGGTTGCGGGAGGCCGGCTTCACGGTCCAGGGCGTCGAGGCCGCGGGCGACGTGGGCGGCACCTGGTACTGGAACCGCTATCCCGGCGCGCGCTGCGACATCCCCAGCCTGCTGTATTCCTACACCTGGTCGGACGACCTGCGGGACAGCTGGCGCTGGAGCGAGAAGTACGCGACCCAGCCGGAAATCCTCGCCTACGCCGAGCACGTGGCCGACCGCTATCACCTGCGCCGGTCGTTCCTGTTCGACACCAAGGTGGTCTCCGCCGTGTTCAACGCGGCGACCGGCCGCTGGCGGGTCGAGACCGACGGGGGGCAGGTGTTCGACGCCCGCTTCTGCATCATGGCCACCGGCTGCCTGTCGGTGCCGCGCGTGCCCGATATCCCCGGCGCGGCGAGCTTCCAGGGCGAGGCCTATGTCACCGGCCAGTGGCCGCACGAGGGCGTGGACTTCAAGGGCAAGCGGGTCGCCATGATCGGCACCGGCTCGTCGGCCATCCAGTCGATGCCACTGATCGCGAAGGACGCCGCCCAGGTCACGGTGTTCCAGCGCACGCCCAATTTCAGCCTGCCGGCCCTGAACGCCCCGCTGACCGACGAGGAGGTCGCCGCGTTCAACGAGGCCTTCCCGATTTACAAGCAGTTGCTCGACAGCGGCGAGCCGGGCTTGCCGTTGCCGCCCAAGGGTTGGGTCCCGACGGACGCCGAACTGGCGGCTCTCGTCGAGCAACTGTGGAACGGCGGCGGCCTGATTTCGGCTGTGATGATCCCGGACCTGGTGAAGAACGAACGGATCAACGAAGCCGCGGCCGACTTCGTCCGCGCGAAGATCCGCGAGATCGTCAAGGATCCGGTGCTGGCGGCCAAACTCAGCCCGACCAGCTTCCCCCTCGCCGCCAAGCGGGCCTGCGTCGATACCGACTATTTCGCCAGCTACAACCGCGACAACGTCACCCTGGTGGATCTGCGCGACACGCCGATCGCGGCGATCACCGCCACAGGCGTGAGGACCTCCGACGCCGACTACCCGGCGGACATCATCGTCTATGCGCTCGGGTTCGACGCCATGACCGGCGCCCTGCTCAATATCGACATCCGCGGCCGTGACGGCCTGGCCCTGCGCGACGTCTGGCGCGACGGACCGAAGACCTATCTGGGCGTCGCCGTGGCCGGTTTCCCCAATCTGTTCACCGTCACCGGACCGGGCAGCCCGTCGGTGCTGAGCAACATGCTCAACTCGATCGAGCAGCACGTGGACTGGATCTTCGACGCCATCCAGCACGTCAAGCAGACCCAGGCTGCGGTGATGGAGGCCACGCCGGCGGCGCAGGAGGACTGGGTCGCCCACGTCAACGACGAGGCCGACCAGACCCTCTATCCGCGGGCTGCGTCCTGGTATGTCGGGGCCAATGTGCCCGGCAAGCCGCGGGTGTTCATGCCGTACGTCGGCGAGGGCTACAAAAAGCGCTGCGACCAGATCGCCGCCGACGGCTATCCGGGCTTCGCCCTCAGCCGCTGATGCAGGGGCGGTCTAGGACGCCGCGAGGAAGCCCTCGACCTCGTCCATGAACATCTCGAACCGGTCGTGGTGGAGCCAGTGGCCGGCGTCGGGGAAGCTGACGGTGCGGGCGTCCTTGAAGTGCTTCGACCGGCCGTCCTTCTCCGGGTTCGAGGCCCAGCTCTTTTCGCCGTAGCAGAGCAGGGTCGGGCAGGTGATCGCCTCCCATAGCTGGGCGACCTGCTGGTGCGTCAGGTCCGGCGCGGACCAGACGCGCAGGTAGTTGTCGAACTTCCAGCTGTAGGTGCCGTCCTCGTTCTGGCTGACGCCATGGGCGGTCAGGTGCCGGGCCTGGTCGTCGGTCAGGTAGGCGTTCTCGGACTTCATCCGCTCGTAGGCTTCGTCCAGCGTCGGATAGCGTTTCGGCTGGCGGCCCGCCGCCTGGCGCTTCTCGTCGATCCAGCCGCGCAGGCGGTCGGCGACAGGCGTCTTCTCCCGCTCGGCGATCATCCGGGGGGAGGGACCCATGCCCTCGATGGCGACGAGCTTGCTGACGTTTTCCGGATACAGGCCGGTGTAGCGCAGGGCGATGTTGCCGCCGAGCGAATGGGCGATGATCTTCAACGGCGCCAGCTTCAGCTGATGGATCAGCTGGGCCAGATCATAGAGGTAGGACGCCATCGAGTAGTCGCCGTCCGGCGACCAGGCGCTGTCGCCGTGCCCGCGCAGGTCCGGGCAGATAATGCGATAGCGGTCGGCCAGTCGCTGGGCGACCCAGTCCCAGCTACGGCAATGGTCCCGCCCGCCGTGCAGCAGCAGCAGCGGCGGGGCCTCCGGATCACCCCAGGCGGCATAGTGCAGCTTCAGTCGCTGCGACATGAAGCTGTGCGAGGTCGGTCCGGCGAGGGGGGCGTGATGGGTCATGGATCACCCCATAGGGTAGAGGATCTCTTTCGTCACCGCGTCGACGGCCTTCATCACCTCGTCGCTGAGGGTCAGGTCGGCGGCGGCGAGGATGTCGGGCAGCTGGTCCTCGTGGGTCACGCCGACGATGGTCGAGGCGACGAAGTCGTGCTGCTTGCTCCAGGCGGTCGCCAGGGTCACCGGCGCCATGCCGGCCTCGGCGGCGATCGCCATGAACCGCTGCGTCGAGGTGAGTGTCTTGTCGTTGACGAACCTCTTGGCCATCACGGCCTGTCGGCCGCCCAGCTGCAGATAGGCCGAGAAGCGCGCGCCCTCGGGCCTGCCGCCGTCGTTGTACTTGCCCGACAGCACCCCGCCGCCCAGCGGCGAATAGGGGATCAGGCTGACGCCCTCCTGCAGGCAGACCTGCGCCAGCGCGTCCTCGAACCGGCGGTTGTTCATGCTGAAGTTGTTCTGGATCGTCTCGTAGCGGGCCAGGCCCTCGCGGGCGGAGACGCCGAGGCTCTTCATCAGGCCCCAGGCCGTCTCGTTGCTGCAGCCCAGTACGCGCACCTTGCCCGACTCCACCAGATCGTCGAGCGCGCGCATGACCTCTTCATAGGGGCCGTCGTGGTCGGGCCAGTGGGTCTGGTAGAGGTCGATGTAGTCGGTCTGCAGGCGCTTGAGGCTGCCCTCGACGGCGCGGACGATATTGTGACGGTCCAGCGCGGTCATGCCGGCCCGCTGGCTGCCCTTGATCCAGCCGTGGCTCGGACCGCAGACCTTGGTCGCCATCAGGATTTCGTCGCGACGCTTGGTCTTCATCCAGCGCCCGACGATCTCCTCGCAGGTGCCGGCCCACTCTTCCTTGGGCGGCACCGGGTAGTTCTCGGCGGTGTCGAAGAAGTTGATCCCGGCCTCAAGCGACTGGTCCAGCACCCGGTGGGCCATCTTCTCGTCGGCCTGGCCGCCGAAGGTCATGGTCCCCATGCAGATCTTGGAGACATAGATGGCGCTGCGGCCGAGGCGTTTGGTCTGCATGTCGGATCGTCCGGATGAGAGAGGGCGGGCCGCGGAGTCGGCGACCGGGGTCTCCAGACTCCTAGTCGGCTCCCCCGCCGGAAGCCAAGCCCCGAAAAACTGTCAGACCCGGCGCGCGCGGAGGGCCCCTAGGGGGTTCGCACCACCTGGACGGCGACCTCGTTGCGCCTCTGGGACGGCAGCCGCCAGGGCGGATCGTAGAACCAGGCCACGGGCTCGCCTTCGGCGCGCCAGCCGCTCGCATTCAGTCGCTGCAGCAACTCGGCCTTGCGCGCGCTGACCGCCTCGTCGCGCGTGCTGCCGGAAAAGCGCAGCACGGCGAAGGTCTCCGGCGCCAGCGCCACGAGCCGGACAGACGGGTCCTTTGGCGTCGGCAGGGAGTCCAGGCTGTACTGGCTGGGCATGATGAACTGGATGCGCCAGGCGCCCGCGCCGTCCGGCGTCTGGCCGACCGGCGCGGTCATGGCGATCTTCTCGGACGCCTGGGCGACCGGCGCGGTCATGGCGATGGAGGTGCGGGTGGTGTTGCCGCCGAAGATGTAGCCGGCCAGGCGCCGGAACCCGGCGTTGCGGGCCCTTTCGTCCGATCCGGTGACCGTCGTCTCCGCCGCGATGCGCGGGCCGTACTGGCGGATCTCAAGTCCCGCTGGCGACTCCAGCACCGTGAACGCCGGCTCTTCCACGCGCTCGCGGGCGGCTGCGCCCGAGAACAGTCCGGTCAGAAGGGTCAGGGCGATAGCGGTCACCAGTGGTTTCATGTCGTCCATCCTGCCCCGCGACAGACGACGGGGGTCGCGAACGATCTGGCTCGAACGCGCCCGGGATCAAGTCGTTGCGCGCCGCAGCCCCTGCACCGCCTCGCCGATGAAGGCCCGCAGGTTGTCCTTCAGCGCGGCGGGCGTTCCACCATGGCGGACGAGCACGACATCGAGGTCAGGGGCCAGCACGGTGTACTGGCCATCATAACCGTTGGCCGAGAAGCTGCCCGGCCCGCCGATGCCCAGCCACCACTGCGCGCCGTACGGTTCGGCGTCGTCGTGCGCGGCCGTCGTGCGGGTGCGGGCGTAGTCGACCCAGCCTTCCGGCAGCAGCCGCCGATCCTCCCACACCCCGTCCCTCAGATAGAGCAGGCCGAACCGGGCGAAGTCGCGCGCGGTGCAGAAGCAGAAGGACGAGCCGATGAAGGTGCCGGCGTCATCGAACTTCGGGATCGGACTGGTCATGCCGAT
This sequence comes from Caulobacter sp. FW305-C-30-S16, assembly GCF_058783025.1. Classification (NCBI taxonomy): domain Bacteria; kingdom Pseudomonadati; phylum Pseudomonadota; class Alphaproteobacteria; order Caulobacterales; family Caulobacteraceae; genus Caulobacter; species Caulobacter sp. FW305-C-30-S16. Next base: position 501,716 of record NZ_JBYSYH010000002.1, read on the forward strand.
CGGCGCGAAAAGCCGCTCGCGCATGAAGGCCTCGAAGTCGGGGCCGTGCTTGCCAAGCGTCCGGGCCAGGGCCCGGCTGATGATGTTGGTCGTGCCGCTGGAATAGGACATCACGGTCCCCGGCGCGTGGGCCAGCGGGAAGGCCACGGCGAAGGCGGCGACGTCCTTCTGGCCCTCGCCGAACAACATGGGGATGACGTCGGATGGGGCGTCCGGACCGTATTCCTCGGTGAACTTCAGCCCGCTCGACATGCGCAGCAGCTGGTCCAGCGTAATGGCCCCGCGTGCGTCGCCCTCGCCGCGCCACTCGGGGACGTCGGCCGGGGCGTGGATATCGACCAGCCCGTCGCCGACCAGCAGGCCGGTCAGGGCGTGGGTCATGCTCTTGGCCTTGGACCAACTGGGGAAGGTGTTCTGCGCCGTCAGGCCCTCGCCGTAGCGCTCGTAGATGATCCGCCCCTCACGCACGACGAGCAGGGCGTCGGTGCGGCCCAGCCGCTCCATCGCCTCACCGGCGAAGGCGCTGTCGAGATGAACGGCGACGGCGCCGTCGAGCGGCTCGCCCTCGGGCCATTCGGCGGTCGGCCAGGGCGTGCCGGCGGGCTGGGCGGGGAGGGGGATCAGGGTCATGGCGACAGGATCACGCGGTTGCGCGATCTTGTCATCCCGCGCCGGTTGATCTTTGGCCCGAAAGGCGGGAACGAGGAGCGATGAACCTGGCCCCCGCCCTGATGATCGGCCTGGCCCTCGGGCTCGCCGGCGCCGGCCCCGCACCGGCCGCAGAGCCGGTGGTGAAGGGCGCGGTGGGCGTCTGCCTGCGCTGGGGCGCATCCCGCGACCATGTGCGCGACGTGGTCATCGTCCATCCCTCCGGCAACCCGGTGCTCGATGCGGCGCTGCCCGACTCCATCCGCCAGATGCAGTGGGCCCGCCCGACGGATCCAAAGGCGGCGTCCGGCTGGACGGGCGTCTGGATGTCCGTCGACGGCGCATCCCCGCTGTCCGGACCGCCGCCGGACTGCAGCAACGCCGACCGCCTGCTGCCCCGTCCGCAACTCAACACCACCCGCACGTGAGAGACCTTGCCATGACCTCCAGATCCTTCGTCATCACCGGCGGCTTCGGCGTTCTCGGCCAGGCGGTGGCCCGCGCGGCGCTGGCGGCCGGGGGCAAGGTCGCGCTGATCGACTTCGCCCCGTCGAACCGGACTCCGCTTGCGGGCGCGGTCGAGATCGGCGGCGTCGATCTCTCCGACGAGGCCCAGGCGCGCGCGGCGATGGACAAGGCCGCCGCCGCGCTCGGCGGGCTGGATGTGCTGGTCAATGTCGCCGGCGGCTTCGTCTGGCAGACGCTGGAGGACGGCGATCTGGCCGCCTGGAGCCGGATGTTCAGCCTCAACACCCTGACCTGCGCGACGGCTTGCAAGACGGCGCTGCCGCATCTGCTGGCCTCGACCGCCGGCCGGATCGTCAGCGTCGGCGCGGGCGGTGCGGTCAAGGCCGGGGCCGGCATGGGCGCCTACGCCGCCTCGAAGGCCGGCGTGCATCGCCTGACCGAGAGCCTCGCCGAGGAGCTGAAGGGCCGGGTGACGGTCAACGCCGTGCTGCCCTCGATCATCGACACCCCGACCAACAGGGCCGACATGCCGGACGCCGACGTCACCGCCTGGGTCACGCCGGAGGAGGTGTCGGCGGCGATCCTCTGGCTGGCGTCGGAGGCCGCCGGCGGCGTCACGGGCGCGCTGCTGCCCGTCTCCGGCCGGGTGTGAAAGCCCCGTTTTCGTGGGCGTGACCGCGCGCCGCGAACGCGCTATGGCGGGGCCTGATGTCAGATTCTGACCACGCTCCGCGCATCTCCGAAATCCTGGACGCCATCTCCGGCTCCAAGCGCAAGACCGTGTCGGTGCAGGACGTGCTCGAGGCCTTCGGCGATCGTGCGTTCGGCGCGCTGCTGTTCGTCTTCGCCGCGCCGGTCGCCCTGCCGATGCCGCCGGGAGTCTCGGCCATTCTGGGCGCGCCGCTGCTGTTCATCACCGCCCAGTTGATGGTCGGACGCCGCACGCTGTGGCTGCCGAAGGCGCTGGCGGAGCGGACCATGACCCGCGCCGACTTCGTCACCCTTATGGGCAAGGTCTCGCCGTACCTGACCTGGCTGGAGCGCAGGCTGAAGCCGCGCTTCACCTTTCTCTACAACCCCTGGCTCGACCGGGTGACCGGCCTGCTTTGCCTGGTGCTGGCGATCATCGTCTTTCTGCCGATCCCGTTCGGAAACATGCTGCCGGCGCTGGCGCTCAGCGCCTTCGGCCTCGGCGTCGCAGAGCGCGACGGCGTGGTGGGCCTGTTCGGCGGCGTCATGGCGATGGTCAGCATCTTCGTGCTGGCGGTGCTGTCCAAGGCCCTGATCGCCGGCTTCACCGCCTTCGTGGTGACGCTGCTGCGGATGTTCTGATCAGGCCACCGCGTAGTCCGCCAGCACCGGCTGCTTCATCAGCTTGATGTAGGTCGCCGTGTCGCCGGACCAGTTGTTGGTGATCTTGCCGGACGCGGTCTTGTACCAACTGGAGCAGGAGCCGGCCCAGGCCGTCTTTCCCAGATCATCCTGTAGTTCAACGTTGAACCGCTTGAACGCCTCGGGCGTCACCGACAGCGATTTCGCGCCGCGCCGCTTCAGTGCCTTCATCGCCTCGACCATGTAGCCGACCTGCGCCTCGATCATCACGATGATCGAGTTGTGCCCCAGGTTGGTGTTGGGGCCGTACAGCATGAACAGGTTCGGGAAGCCCGCGACAGTGACGCCCAGATAGGCCTCCGCCCCGTCCTTCCAGGCCTCGGTCAGCGACTTGCCGCCCGCGCCGACGATCTCGACCGGCTGGATGAAGTCGGTGGTCACGAACCCGGTGCCGTACACCAGCACGTCGCAGGCGTGTTCCGCGCCGTTCACGGTTTCCACGCCCCTCGCCGTCACGGTTTTCACCGCCTCGGTGACCAGTTCGACATTCGGCTTCATCAGCGCCTGGTAGTAGTCGTCCGAGACGAGGATGCGCTTGCAGCCGATCGGATAGTCGGGCGTCAGCTTCGCCTTCAGCACCGGATCGGTGACGACCTGATCGAGGTATTTCAGCGCCAGCGCCTTGAAGCTCTCGGCGGCCTTGGTGCCGGTTTTGAACGCCTGGAACCGCAGGTCCATCATCTGCCAGATGAACCAGCGATTGAGACGGTCGATCGCCGGGAAGGTCCGGAACAGCCACTTCTCGAAATCGCTGAAAGTCTTGTCCAGGCGCGGCACGATGTAGTTGGGCGTGCGCTGGAAGATGACCACCTTGCCGGCGGTCTTGGCGATCTCCGGGATGTACTGGATGGCGCTGGCGCCCGCGCCGATGCAGCCGACGGTCTTGCCGGTCAGGTCGACGTCGTGACGCCAGCGGGCGGAGTGCCAGTTGTCGCCGTTGAACTTGTCCACGCCCGGAATGCCTGCATAGCCGGGCTTGTTCAGCTGGCCGAGGCCGGAGACCAGCACGGGGGCCGACAGGGTCTCCCCGCCCTTGATCGTCACCACCCAGCGGGCGGCCGCTTCGTCCCAGACGGCCTTCTCGACCTCGGCGTTGAAGCGGAACTTGCCGGTCACGCCGAACTTGTCGGCCACGCGGTCCATGTAGGCGCGGATCTCGTCATGCGGCGAGAAGGCCCGGCTCCAGTCCGGGTTCAGCGCGAAGGAATAGGAGTAGAGCCGCGAGGGCACATCGCAGCAGGCGCCGGGATAGGTGTTCTCCCGCCAGGTGCCGCCGATCCGGTCGCCCTTTTCCAGCACCACGATGCGGCCGAACCCGGCGTCCTTCAGCTTGATCGCGGCCGCGAGGCCGCCAAAGCCCGCGCCAATGATGATGGCGTCCAGATCGTCGGCCATGCCGCTGCATCCTCCGTCTTTTCGCGAAGTATTGCGCAGGGGTCAGGCCGGGGGAAGGCTGACCTGAGGTCACCCGCAACGCGAGTGGAGGCTCAGACGGATGTCATCCGGCGGAACGGATCGGGCAGCAATCGCTCGTAGTTCCGCCGGACGGTGTCGTAGCATTCGCAGGCCGCCGCCTCGAGCGCCGGGCGGTTCAGGATGTCGACGATTCCGCGCCGATAGCGGATCAGGCCCCGGCTCTGCAGGCCGCCGGCGATGGCCGTCACGGTCGTGCGCTGCACGCCGAGCATGTCGGCGAGGAACTCCTGTGTCAGGCTGACGGTGTCGGTGTCGATCCGGTCGCGGCAGGTCAGCAGCCAGCGGCAGAACCGCGACTCGACGCCGTGCAGGGCGTTGCAGGCCACCGACTGGATAGCGTGGCCGAACAGGGCGTCGTTGTGCCGGTCGATCAGCGACATCATCGCGGGCGCGCGTCGGCAGGCCTCGGCGAGGGCCGCGGCGCTCATCCGCGAGGCGCGGCCAGGCACCTGCACAATGGCGCGCGACATGGCCAGGCGCGGCGCGATAGCGGCCTGCAGACCAAAGGCGCCTTCGCGGCCGACGGTCGCGGACTCGATCGCCACGCCGCTCTCCATCAGCGTCATCAACGAGATGACGCAGTCGTGGGGGAAGTATATCGTTTCGATGGGGTCGCCCGGGTCACAGATCAGGCGGCCCTTGTCCATCTCCACCAGCGTCAGTTGCGGCGACAGCAGCGCGAAGTCGGCCGTCGACAGGGAGGCGAGCAATCGGTTCTTCAAGGGTAAGGGACTCGTCATAGCCAAATGAAAACGCCGTTCGACGACTACGGTTGCAGGCTACAGGCAGTCGGCGAATAGAACTGTCGTTTAGTCGACATAATCGACACAGGTTTTTCGCCAGTCCGAAGTGAAGCCGGATCAATGCAATATCCGCGTCACGGCCTTGGTCACACTGAACGTTGTAATCTCGACAACGCATATTATTTCCGCCGACACCGAAAACACTGAAAATACGAGGAATTCCATGAAGTACAGGCAACTGGGCCGGACCGGCCTCTATGTTTCGGAAATCTGCCTGGGCGCGATGACCTTCGCCAGCGAGGCCACCGGCATGTGGGGCGCGATCGGAGCGGTCGACCAGAAGGGTGTCGACGACATGATCGGCAGGGCACTGGCCAGCGGCGTGAACTTCATCGACACGGCGGATGTCTACTCGGCGGGTCAGTCGGAGCAGATGGTCGGCGCCGCCCTGCGCAACCTCGGGGTCAAGCGCAGTGACGTGGTCATCGCCACCAAATGCTTCGGCGAGATGGGCCGTGGTCCGAACGACAAGGGCGCCTCGCGCGGGCACATCATGGACGCGGTCAGGGCCAGCCTGGACCGGATGCAGCTGGACTATATCGACCTCTACCAGATCCACGCCAACGACCCGGTGACTCCGGTCGAGGAGACCCTGCGGGCGCTCGACGACCTCGTTAGCCAGGGCCTGGTCCGCTACGCCGGCTGCTCCAACTGGCCGGCCTGGAAGATGATGAAGGCGCACGGCATCGCCGACGCGCGCGGCTATGCCCGGTTCGAGACGGTTCAGGCCTACTACTCCATCGCCGGCCGCGATCTCGAGCGCGAGGTCGTGCCGATGATGCAGGACCAGGGCATGGGGCTGATGGTCTGGTCGCCGATGGCCGGCGGCCTGCTGTCAGGCAAGTTCACCCGTGACGGGGCCGGACCCAACGGCGCGCGCCGCGTCAGCTTCGACTTCCCGCCGGTCAATCGCGACCGCGCCTGGGACTGTATCGATGCGATGAAGCTGATCGCCGACGCGCGGGGCGTCTCGGTGGCCCGCATCGCGCTCGCCTACGTGCTGGCCAAGCCGTTCGTGACCACGGTGATCATCGGCGCCAAGACAGTCGAGCAGCTCGACGACAACCTCGCCGCCGCCGAGATCGAGTTGACGGCGGACGAGGTCGCGGCGCTCGACGCCGCCTCCGCGCTGCCGCCCGAGTATCCGGGGTGGATGCTCGAGCGCCAGGGCGGTCGGCGCGCGCCGGAACCGTTCGTGAAGAAGGGCTAGTTCAGCCCGATCCGCCGGGTCCCGCCCACGTCGGGCGTGGAGCCGGTGAGATTGGCCTTGGCGACTTCCCAGGCGAACTTCACCGGGCCGCCCTCGCTGATCCAGACCTGGGCGTCGTTGGCGTCCAGGCACAGCAGCGTGAGCTTCGGGTCGGCCTTGCCCTCCGGGTACCAGGCGGCGACAGCGGCGTTCCAGTACTTCTCGATCCGGACCGGATCATGCTGCAGCGTCAGTTCGCCGCCGACGCAGGCGTGGAACTTCTCGCCGTTCTGCACGACCATCATCGCGCCCTTGCCCTCCTGGATCGACTGGGCCAGCTCGGTGTCGGTGCGGGTGAAGAACCAGATCTGGCCGCCGTCCCGCTCGGGGAACGCCGTCATCGGCCGGAAGTGCTGCATGGGATGGGTGTGGGCGCCGAGCATCACGGTGTGCCCGTGCTTCTCGATCTCCTTCCAGAGACGGTCCTCGACGGCCGCGCGGTCGTTGATGTCGGTGCTCATGGCGATACTCCGTTACTGAAACCTGCGAGAGTAACCCCGGGTTGAGGCAAGGGTTCCGCCGGGCTCGGAACGGGTAAACGCCGACGAAGCGATTGCCGTTCTAGAGTGGAACAAGGCGATCCATGCGGATCGCGGCGCGACGCGCCGGGGCAGTCATGACCGTGGACACGCTTTGAAGTTCGATCGACAGGAACGGGGAATCCGCGCCGGCGCATCGGCGATCGTCGTGGCCGCCGGCCTGGCGATCGTGGCCCTTGTTGGAGGGCTGGTCGTTGCCGCCGCGCGCATCGACAGCCTTGCCGCACGCCATGAGGAACGCCTCGTGGAAAACGGTCTCAAGCTCAAGGATACCGCGCTCCGCGATTGTATCAGTCCCAATACGATGTGGGACGATGCGGTCGCCAACCTGGACAACCGGTTCAGTGTGGCCTGGGCGGATGCGAACATCGGCCAGTACCTCACGACCAGTTGCTCCGTCGCGCAGGTCTATGTCCTTCACGCCAAGGGCCATGTGCTTGGCGGCTGGCGTGACGCCAAGCCCGTTGAGGGCGGCATACCCGCATCGCTCCAGCCGACCGTCGCCCGGCTTGTCACGATGATCCGCAATCGGGAGGCCCGACGCGGCGCGTTCAGGCCAGGCTCGGGGTCCGGCGAGATGATTGCCCGGGCCATCGACGAGACCGCGAACGTGGTCATCGAATCCGGGCCGGTCGTCGTGTCAGCCAGCCTTGTTCAGCCGGATTTCGGGACGGCGCTGCCATCCGCCGCAGGCGCGCCGGTGGTCGTTACCGTTCAGCCGATCGACGCCACCTATCTGGAGTGGCTCGGCAACCACTTCCTGCTCGACAAGCCTCATGTTGACGCCGTTCCGTTCCTGCCTCTGGAGGCCCGGCATGCCAGCGTTGTCCTGTTCGACAACACGGGTGGGCCGGTTACGCGGTTCGATTGGGAATACCGACAGCCCGCCCGCGATCTCGCCTGGGTGGTCGCTCCGCCCGCAGGCGTTCTGCTGCTTATCCTGCTCCTCGCGCCCGCGGTGACGATCCACCGGGACCGCCGGCACCGCCTCAGGCTCAGGGCGGCCATGGTTGCGGCGAACGCGGCGTCCGAGTCGAAGTCGCGCTTCATCGCCAACATGAGCCATGAAATCCGCACGCCGATGAACGGCGTGGTCGGCGTGCTTCACCTGTTGCGCCGGAAGAACCTCGATCCCGAGAGCCGTCAGCTCATCGAGGAAGGCCTGGCCAGCGGGTCCCTGCTGCAGGGGCTGCTCAATGACGTGCTGGACATGTCCCGCATCGAGTCGGGCGCGTTCGAACTTGATCCGGCTCCAGTGGATCCGGATGCGCTGGTGCGGGAAGTCGCCGGGCTGTTCGCGACCCAGGCGCGCGAGAAGGGCGTGGACCTCAGGGTCTCCTTCGAGGGGGCTCCGTCCACGCTCCTGGCGGACGGTCTCAGGCTGCGCCAGATGTGCATGAACCTGATCGGCAACGCCGTGAAGTTCACGGCCATCGGGCACGTGGAAGTCCGCTGCATCGTGTCGGCGTCTGGCGAGGCAGACGTCCAGACCTTGCGCCTGGAGGTCGAGGACACCGGCATCGGCATTCCGGCCTCGGCGCAGGCGCTGATGTTCCGGCGCTTCAGTCAGGCGGACGGGTCGATCCGCCGGGAATACGGAGGCTCTGGCCTGGGACTTTCGATCTGCGCGACCCTGGTCGATCTGATGGGTGGCGACATCGGCTTCAAGAGCATCGAGGGCAAGGGGTCGACCTTCTGGTTCGAGATCGCCCTGAAGCGGGTCGACGGCGGCCGGCCTGATGCCGCTGCGGCGCCAAAGGAGCCCGACGATGATATGGCGGCAGGACTGCGCATTCTGGTGGTCGACGACAACCCGACCAACCAGAAGGTCGCAAGGATGTTGCTGGAGGCCGTCGGCGCGGTTGTCGAGACGGCGGCGAACGGCGCGGAGGGTCTCGACGCCGTCCGGGCCTCACGCTTCGATCTGGTGCTGATGGATGTGCAGATGCCCGTCATGGACGGCGTGACCGCCACCCGCGCGATCAGGGCGCTCGATGGCCCGCTGCGCGACATTCCCGTTATCGGCCTGACCGCCAATGTCCTGCCGAGCCAGAAGCGCGACTATCTCGCGGCGGGCATGGATGATGTGGCCGAAAAGCCGATCAACCCGTCGCACCTGGTGGAACAGATCAACGCAGCGCTGGACAAGGCCGCGGCGGCCGGACGTGAACGGGACCGCGAGACGGCCTGACGCCCGCAGGCCTAGACCCCGTACCGCCCGCGGAACGCCGCCATCGCGGCCATCGCCTCGCCGGTGTAGTCGCCCAGCACCTCGGCCTCGTCGGGACCGTTGGTGAAGATGAAGAAGTCATCGGCTTCCACCTGGTCGGCGATCCGCTCGCCGGCCGTGGCGGCGGGCAGGCCGTGGGCCATCGGGTGGGCGCCCTCGACCACGCGCGGCCGGGCGCCGCCGAAGGTGTCGTGGCGGTTGCGGAAGGCGTTCCAGATGTCGCTCTGCACGACGCCGGGGCAGATCACGCCGGCCGACAGGGGCGTGCCCTCGAAGTCGCGGCGCATACACAGGCTGTAGCCCATCACCGCGTGCTTGGCGGCGGTGTAGGGAGCGATGATCCCGCCGCGCCTGGATTCCGGCAGGCCCAGCGCGTGCTCCGACGCGGTGTTGACGATCTTGCCCGGCAGGCCGCTGGCCAACATGCGCGGGGCGAAGGTCTTCACGCCCAGATAGACGCCGCGAATATTGACCGAGAACACCCAGTCCCAGATGCGTTCGGGCGTCTCATGGACCGTCCCGCCGCCGCCGACGCCGGCGTTGTTGAACAGCAGCTGCGGCGCCTGGTCCCAGTGGCCGAAGGCGACATCGGCTGTCGCGTCCCAGCTGGCCTGGTCGATCACGTCGAGATAGCAGCTGGTCGCCTCCAGGCCCTCGCCGCGCAGGGTCTCCGCCGCGGCGAGCGCGCGCTCGGCCTCGATGTCGGCCAGCACCACCTTGGCGCCGCGACGGGCCAGGGCCGCCGCGATGCCGAAGCCGATGCCGGATGCGCCGCCGGTGATGACGGCGACTGTACCCTGGACGTTCACCTCTAGAAGCCCAGCACGCGGGCGTAGCGGTCGCGGTGATAGCTGGCGCCGCCGAACAGGTGCTCGGCCACGCGGGCGCGCTTCAGATAGAGGCCGGCGTCATGCACGTCGGTCATGCCGATGCCGCCGTGCATCTGGACCATCTCGTTGGTCACCAGATGCGCCAGATCGCTGGCCTTGGCCTTGGCCAGCGAAGCGGCGGCGCGGTTGTCGCTGGCGCCCGTATCGATCTGTTCCAGCGCCGCCTCGACACAGGAGCGGGTGGTCTCAAGGTCGGTGAACATCTTCGCCGCCCGGTGCTGAAGGCTCTGGAACGTGCCGATCACCTGGCCGAACTGGGTGCGGGTCTTGAGGTAGTCGAGCGTGATCTCGAACGCCTGCAGGGCGCTGCCGAGCATCTCGGCGGCCAGGCCGGCGCGGGCGCGGTCGAGCACCGGCTCCAGCACGACCCAGCCCTTGCCGACCTCGCCCAGAACGGCGTCGGCGCCGACCTTGACGCCGTCGAAGGTCAGTTCAGCCGCGCCGCGGCTGTCGGCCAGGGCCAGATGCTTGCGGGTCAGACCCGCCGCATCGCCGGCCACGAGGAACAGGGTGATGCCGTCGGTGTCGCCTGGCTTGCCGCCAGTGCGGGCGGCGACGATCACCAGGTCGGCGGCCTCGCCGTCGAGCACAAAGGTCTTCTTGCCGGTCAGGCTCCAGCCGTCGCCGGCCTTGTCAGCCTTCAGGGCGGTCATCTCCGGCGCGTGGTGCGCCTTCTCGTCGACGGCCAGGGCGGTGACGACCTCGCCCGCGGCGATCTTCGGCAGCCAGGCGGCCTTCTGGGCGTCCGAGCCGCCGAGCGTCAGGGCCGATGCGCCGATCAGCGCGGTCGACAGCAGCGGGGAGGCGACCAGGGTGCGGCCGGTCTCTTCCAGGATCAGCCCGAGGCTCAGATAGCCGAACGCCGTGCCGTCATAATCTTCCGGGACGATCACCCCGGCCCAGCCCATGGCGCCCATCTCGGCCCAGGCGGCGGGGTCGAAGCTCTGGCCGGAGCCGCCGTCGCGCAGCGCGCGCAGCTTCGTCACCGGCGAGGACTCCTGCGCCCAGCTCTTGGCCGCGTCGCGCAGCATGGTCTGTTCTTCGTTCAGGACGGCCATGTCAGGCGTGCTCCCCGGGAGAGTTGGAGTTGGTATGGAGGGTGGCCCAGTGGAGGGCCTGTTCCAGACGGTCATTGCCCCAGAAGAGCTCGCCGTCGGCGGTGATGAAGCTGGGAGAGCCGAAGACGCCGCGCGCCTTGGCCTGGTTGACGTGATCCTTCAGCCGCGCCTTCACGGCCTCGGACCCTGCCGCCTCGAAGACCTCGGCCGGCGAGGCGCCGACTTCCTCAAGCAGCGGCGCGAGCACTTCGGGACTGGAGATGTCCTGGTCGGCGACGAAGTTGGCTTCATAGACCTTGCGGCTGAAGTCGGCGGTCCAGCCGTCGTCCAGTCCGGCCACCGCCACCCGCGCCGCCAGCAGCGTGTTGCGCGGGAACTGCGTCGGGTGGTTCAACGGTAAACCTTCTTCGGCACAAACCCGCGCCAGGTCGCGCCACATGTACTGGCCCTTGACCGGGAAGACGTTGAACGGGCTGTCGGTCAGCCCCTGCTGGGCATGAAACAGCGGCCCGAGCAGGAACGGCTTCCATTCCACGCGCACGCCCGCCGCCTCGGCCATCCGCTCGACCCGCATGGCCGCCGGATAGCTGTAGGTCGAGGCGAACTCGTACCAGAACTCGATCATCACTGGTGATCCAGCAGACCGAGCACCCGCTTGGCGACGACGTTGAGATTGATCTCGCTGGTGCCGCCCTCGATGGAGTTGGCCTTGGCGCGCAGCATCGAGCGCATGGCGCCGATCTCGCCGGCCGAGAAGCTCTCGCCCTCCCAACCCAGGCCCTGCAGGCCGAGCGCCTCGACGGTCAGTTCGGTGCGCTCCTGGTTCAGCTTGGCGGCGGCGTACTTGATGATCGAGGTCGCGGCGCTGGGGCCCTTGCTGGCCTTGGCTTCCTGTTCCGCGCGACGGATCGTCAGGGCGAAGGCCGCCTGGTCCATCTTGTGCGCGCTGATGCGGGTGCGCAGGTCGCCGTCGGCGATGCGGCCGTCGGCGTCGACGCCGACATGCTCCTTGGCCGCCTCGACGACGTCGATGCCGGCGCCGCCGCCGAAACCGCCGGCGGAGATGTTCTGCCGCTCATACTGCAGCAGCCGCTTGGCGATTTCCCAGCCGCCGTTGAGCTTGCCGACGAGGTGGTCCTTGGGGACCTTCACGTCGGTGAAGAAGGTCTCGCAGAACGGCGAGTAGCCGCTGATCAGCTTGATCGGACGGGTCTCGACCCCCTCGGTGGTCATGTCGAACAGCACGAAGCTGATGCCCTCGTGCTTCTTCGAGGTGTCGGTGCGCACCAGGCAGAAGATCCAGTCGGCCTGGTCGGCGTAGCTGGTCCAGACCTTCTGGCCGTTGATCAGGAAGTGGTCGCCCTTGTCCTCGCAGCGGGTCTGCAGCCCGGCCAGGTCGGAGCCGGCGCCGGGCTCACTGTAGCCTTGGCACCAGCGGATCTCGCCCTTGACGATGCCGGGCAGGAACTTCTGCTTCTGCTCTTCGGTGGCGTACTCCAGCAGCACGGGGCCGAGCATCCAGATGCCGAAGCTCATCAGCGCCGGGCGGGCCTTGATGCGGCGCAGCTCGGCCTCCAGCACCTTGTTCTGTTCGCGGGTCAGCCCGCCGCCGCCGTACTCGGTCGGCCACATCGGCGCGGTCCAGCCCTTGGCCGCCATGCGGTCGAGCCAGAGCTTGGCGTCCTTGTTGGTCGGATTGAACCGCCGGCCACCCCAGGGCGCCTCGGTTTCATCATCCATGGGCGCGTTCAGGGACGGCGGATAGTTCGCCGCCAGCCAGTCCCGCACTTCCGCACGGAAGGTCTCAAGATCGCCGCCGCCAAAATCCGCCATGGCCGTTCCTCCCGCAGGGTCTGTTTCGTCCAGCTTAGCGTGCGCGCCCGGGGGAGCAAGCGCGTTCAAACGCTCGTTCGAGTCATCTGTCGCGCGAACCGTGCGGGACCACGCTATAGAAGCGACGTGATGGGCCCGGGAATCGCATGCGTCTCTATGGCGAACTGAAACCTGCGCTTCTGGCGGCGGGACCGACGGTGGGCGCCATCGCGGCCCTGGTGGGGGGCGGCATGCTCGTCGCCTCCGGCGCGACCCCCAGCGATCCGTCGCGGGTCGTCGCGCTGCTCAAAGTCGCGCCGGTCCTGCTGATCGAGACCAGCCACTTCCTGTCCTCGATCCTCGGGCTGCTGCTGATCCTGCTGGCGTTCGGCCTGCGATCGCGGCTCGACGCGGCCTGGTCGGCCAGCGTGATCACCCTGCTGGCGGCCGCGGTGCTGGCGCCGTTCAAGGGCTTCAACTGGGAAGAGGCCGCGGTGCTGGTCGCCTGTTTCTTCGTGCTGCTGCCTCTGCATGCGGCCTTCCCGAGGGCGGCTGGCCTGTCGCGGATGGAGATCACGCCCGGCTGGCTGGTCTCCGCCGCCGCCATGCTCGGGGGCGCGGCGCTGCTGGGGTGGTGGTCCTTCGCCAACGCCGGTTACGCCGACCAGTCCGTCTGGAAGGTGCTGGCCGACCAGGACCTCAACCGTGCGATCCGATCGTCCGGCGGCGCCGCGCTCGCCCTGCTGCTGTTCGGCGTCTGGCGGATGCTGGCGATGCCTGCGACGCCGCCGGTGGCCGGCGATCACGACCCCGACTTCGACCGCGTGCGCGCCATCCTGCGAACCGCTGAATGGTCCCAGCCCGATTCCAACCTGGCCCTGCTGGGCGACAAGCGGTTCCTGTTTTCACCATCGGGCGAGACCTTCCTGATGTTCGGCGTGCGCGGGCGATCGTGGATCGCCATGGACGGCCCGGTCGGCCGGGCGAGCGAGCGGATGGAACTGCTCTGGCGCTTCCGCGAACTGGCCGACGCCCATGCGGCCCGGCCGGCGCTCTACGGCATCGGCCCCGAGGACCTGCCCGACGCGGTGGAGCTGGGCTTCTCGATCCAGAAGATCGGCGAGGCCGCGGCCGTGCCGCTGGACGGCTTCTCGCTGGCCGGCCGCCGCCGCGAGGTTCTGCGGCGCAACTGGCGCAAGGCCGGTGAAGCGGGGGCGACGTTCGAGGTGATCGAGCCGGAGGCCGTGCCCGACTTGACCGAGGATCTGCGGGCCATCTCGGACGCCTGGCTGGCGATGCATTCCGGCGGCGAGAAGTCTTTCTCGCTCGGTGGGTTCGTGCCGCGCTACGTGGCCGAGTTTCCGATCGCGCTGGTGCGGGCGGAGGGCCGGATCGTCGCCTTCGCGACCCTCTGGCCGATGGCCAGCCGCAAGGCCCTGTCGATGGATCTGATGCGCTACAACGACGATGCGCCCAAGAACATCATGGACTTCCTGTTCGTCGAGCTCTTCGAGTGGGGGCGCGCCCAGGGCTACCAGGCGTTCGACTTCGGCGCCGCGCCGCTCGCGGGGCTCGAGGACCGGCCGCTCGCCCCGATCATGTCGCGCGTCGGCCGGCTGCTGTTCGAGCGGGGCGAGGAGATCTACAATTTCCGCGGCGTGCGCCGGTACAAGGACAAGTACGACCCGCTCTGGCAACCGCGCTACATCGCCGCCCCGCATCGCTGGCAGATCCCGATGCTGCTGGCCGATGTCAGCCTGCTGTCGTCAGGCGGCATGGCCGGTCTGGCCCGACGCCCCAAGCGCGCCGAGGACTGAGCGGTCGGATCAGCGGTCGTGGTGCAGCCCGAGCAGGCTCGCAAGGTGCACCAGCAGCACCAGAACGACAGCCGCCGAGGTTACCATGATCAGCCGCCAGGGGATCATGCGCGGCCCCTTCAGCAGGTCGGGCGGCCGACTGCCGCGCCAGCCCGCCAGCACGGTCAGGCCGATGAAGGCGGTGGTGACGGCGAGGGTCGCGGAAAGTTCCATTCCGGGCCAGATGGCGGCAGGGGCGGGCGGATGCAAGCTTCGTCCACAGCTAATCGTCGCACCCGCTAGATTTAGCGTTAACCCCGCGTTTACACACAATCCCTTGCTGGTTAGCGTGCTCTATGAGTGCCGGAGACACGATTCGAATGACGTCGGGGGCGCCCTGGAGCGTAAAGGGAATCGACCCAAAAGCGCGCGAGATCGCCAAGGATCTCGCGCGGCGCTCGGGCATGACTCTGGGGGAGTGGCTCAACAGCATGATCGCGGCCGGCGAACCGATCGGCCAGCCTGACCCGGAGCCGACGTTCGAGGCTCCGCAGGAGCCGATCGTGGTCGGCTTGCCGCGTCTGGGCGGCGGCTCGCGCTACGAGGTCGCCGGTCACCCCGCCGACGAGGTCGGCCGGGTCGCGGAGGCCATCGAACGCCTGACCGCCCGCATCGAGGCCGCCGAGCAGCGCTCGACCCTGGCCATTACCGGCATCGACCAGTCCGTACGCGGCGCGCTGTCCCGGCTGGAATCCGCCGAGCGCGAGCAGGTCGCCGTGGCCGCGCGGTTCGAGGGCGCGGTCGAGGAACTCAACACCAACTACGGCGGCGTCGGCGAGCGCCTGCGCCGTCTCGAGCTGGAATCGACCGGCCCGCGCTCGGCCGAGGCCCTGCGCGCCATCGAGGGCATGCTCGGCAAGGTCGCCGGCCAGGTCTACGAGGGCGAGAGCCGAACCCGCGAGACCCTCGCCGCCGTCGAGGCGCGTCTGGCGAAGGTCGAGGCGGCTGAAACGCCTTCCGTCGATCCGACCCAACTGGCCGAGGTCGTGGTCGCCCGGGTCGAGGAGGCCGAGAGCCGCACGACGGACGCCCTGCGCGACCTCGGCGCCTCGTTCGTCGCTCTGGACCGCCGCCTGCGCACCGTCGAGAGCGGCGCGGGCGATGGCGGCGCACGGCTTGAGGCTCTCGCCGCCGACCTGACCCGCCGCATGGAAGCGACGCGGGTCGAGATGGCCGCCAACCTTCAGACCGCCTCGACAGGCCGGTTCGACCGGATGGAGCGCAAGCTGTCCGAGATGGCCGCTCATATCCAGACGGCCGAGACCCGCTCGGCCCAGGCCATCGAGCGCATGGGGCGGGAGGTGGTCAGCATGGCCGACAGTCTCAGCCGGAGGGTTCAGACGGTGGAGAACCACGGCGCCGACGCCATCGAGCAGATCGGCGGCGAGGTAGCCCGTATCGCCACGGTGGTCGAACAGAAGCTCAATCGCGCCGACGGCGTGCAGGCCCAGGCGCTGGAAAAGCTCGGCGGCGAGATCGCCCGCATCACCGAGCGCCTGGCCGAGCGGATCGCCAACTCCGAGCGTCGCGGCGCCCTGGCCATCGACGAAGTCGGCGAACAGGTCGCCCGCGTCACGGAACGCATCAACCAACGCCAGGAGCGCTCGTCCGCCGATCTCGCCGAACGCATCCGCCAGAGCGAGGAGCGTACCGCCCGCCTGCTGGACGAGGCCCGCGAGAAGATCGACCAGAGCCTGAGCGCGTCGCACCGCCGGCTGTCCGAACAGGTCGCCCAGGGTCCCGTCATGGCGGCCGCGGCGCCGGTCCAGCGCCGCACTGAATCGCCGCGCGAACCGTTCGGCGATCCGTTCGCGTCCGAGCCGTTCCCCTCGCCGGGCCGCACGATCCCGGAGGAAGCCTTCGCGCCCCAGGCGCTGACCCGTCCGGCGGCCAGCGCGCCGCCGCCGCTGGTCGAGCCCGAACCCTTCCCGGTGGCCGAGCGCGGCCCGCCGGCCTTCTCCGAGGAAGACTTCGAGGCCGCCGACGGCTTCGCGCCGATCACCGAGGACGTGGACATTCCCGACGCGCCGGTGATCCCGCCCGCGCCGGAGATCTCGCCGTTCGAGATCGAGGACGCCGGCCGCCCCCGCTCGACCCGTGAAGTGCTCGAACAGGCCCGCGCCGCCGCTCGCTCGGCGAACGCGCCGGAAGCCCGGCCCGCCGCGACCGAGAAGCGCAGCCTGTTCGGCGCCGGATCGAAGAAGCCCAAGCGTCACGCCGGATCGGCCCTGCAGTCGGCCCTGGTGCTGGCGGCCGGCGCGGCGACGGTCGGCCTGCTCAGCGCCGGCGGCGTCATGGTCTATGGCGGCAAGGGCGAGGGCTCGATGGCCACGCGCGTCGCCGAGGCGCTGCAGAACCGTCGCGCCGACGAACAGGGTGAGATCAAGACGGCCGAGGCCGACACAACGCCGACGCTGCCGGACCGCTCGGCGCCGAAGGTCGCGGTGGCGATCGCGCCGGGCCTTGCGCCCGTCGACCCCGCGCTGGCGGGTGCGCCGCCGGCGACCGAAACTCCCGCCGCGCCGGCGGAGACCCCGGCCTCGCTCTATGCGGAGTCCGTGCGCCGGATCGAGGCGCGCGACCTGACCGGCATGACCGGCCTCAAGCGCGCCGCCAACCTCGGCTACGCGCCGGCGCAGTTCTATCTGGCCAAGCTGTACGAGAACGGCGAGGGCGGCCTGCGCAAGGACCCGGTCGAGGCCCGGCGCTGGACCGAACGCGCGGCCCAGGGCGGTGACCGCAAGGCGATGCACAACCTCGGCCTCTACTTCTTCGAGGGCCAGGGCGGGACCAAGAACACCACGACGGCCGCGCAATGGTTCCGCAAGGCCGCCGATCTCGGTCTTTCGGACAGCCAGTACAATCTCGGCCGGCTCTACGAAGAAGGCTACGGCGTCAGCCAGAACGGCGCCGAGGCCTACAAGTGGTACCTGATCGCCGCCCGCGCCGGTGACACCGAGGCGAAGTCGAGCGCCGAGCGGGTCAAGCGCGACCTGTCGCCGGAAGCGCGCAGCGCGGCCGAGCGGTCGGCGCTCGGCTTCCGGGCGTCGGCGCCGACGGCCGCGCGGGCGCCGACGGTCCAGGCGTCCACCGGCGGCACGGCCTCCGATATCACTTCCGCCCAGCGCGCCCTGTCGACGCTCGGCTACTATCGTGGTCCGCAGGACGGCGTCGCCAGCCAGGGGCTGAAGGGCGCCATCGCCGCCTTCCAGCGGGACCAGGGCATGGCGCCGACGGGCAGTCTCGACTCCCAGACGATGCTGAAGCTGTCGACCTACGCCCGGTGACCCCGATGTCCGCGCACCGCGTGGATTTCCGGTTCTATCCGACCGGCGCAAGCGCATAGTCAGGGCGTGGACCTTTACCTTCCCATCGCAGAGATGTCGGTCAACGCGCCGTTGTTGATCGCGCTCGGTGCGGTTGTCGGCTTCATCTCCGGCCTGTTCGGCATCGGCGGCGGGTTCCTGATGACGCCGGTGCTGGTCTTCATGGGCATTCCGCCTGCCGTGGCCGTGGCCAGCCTGTCCAACCACGTGGCCGCCTCGTCCTTCTCCAGCGTCACGGCCTACAGCCGTCGCCGGATGGTCGACTTCCGGATGGGCGGCGTGCTCGCGGCGGGCGGCATCGTCGGCGCGGTCATCGGGGTCGAGGTGTTCCGCCTCCTGCGCCTGCTGGGCCAGGCTGACCTTGTCGTGTCGGTGTCCTACCTGCTGTTTCTCGGCGTTATCGGCGCGCTGATGCTCTGGGAGTCGCTCGGAACGATCGTGCGTCGGCGCCGCGGCGAGGGCCCGCCGCCGCGTCGCGACCGGCGGCCGATCCTGCTCTACGCCCTGCCGTGGAAGATGCGCTTTCCCAAGTCGCGCCTCTACATCAGCGTCATTCCTCCGATCCTGCTCGGCCTGTTCGTCGGCATCCTGTCAGCGATCATGGGCGTCGGCGGCGGCTTCATCCTCGTGCCGGCGATGATCTATCTGCTGCGCATGCCCGCCAGCGTGGTGGTCGGCACCAGCCTTTTCCAGATCGTCATCACCGCCAGCCTGACCTGCATTCTGCAGGCGGGCCGCAACCAGACGGTCGACGTCGTGCTGGCGACCCTGCTGCTCATCGGCGGGGTGCTGGGCGCCCAGCTCGGGGCCAAGGCCTCTGCGCGGTTCCGGGCCGAGGAGCTGCGGGCGCTGCTGGCGCTGATCGTCCTGCTGGTCGGTCTGCGCATGGGCCTGGGCCTGTTCATCCAGCCGGACGACGCGTTCGTGCTTGTGGCGGCGGCGGGCTGATGGTGGTCGATCTTCCCCCCGCCGCGCCGCCGGCCTCGGTCTCCGCAACCCTGACCGAGACGGACGTCCGCGTCACTTCCGGCTTCACGGGCGCGAAGATCTCGGTCTACGGGGCTGTGTTCGACCCCTCGGGACGACCCAGCGATGTGGTCGTGGTGGTGCGCGGTCCGACCCAGCCGGTGCGCATCGCGCGCAAGGTGCGGGTCAGTGGTTTCTGGCTGAACAGCCGCCCGGTGGTGTTCGAAGGCGCGCCCGGCTTCTATCGCGCCGCCTCGACCCGGCCGCTGCAGGACATCACCCGCTTCGGCCAACTGCGGAAGCTGGGCCTGGGGCTCGACCATCTGGCCATCGCCGCGCCGGCCGAACGCCGGATCGAGACGCGCTACGGCGTGCGCGACATGGTCGTCAGTTCGCTTGGCGATGACTATTACCGCTGGCGCGGGGCGGTGGTGCGGCTGAAGCAGGCGGCCGGCCTCTACAGCGCCGACGCCGACGGCGTGACCTTTGTCGACAAGGGCCTGTTCCTCGCCCGCGTCGACCTGCCGGCCCAGGCGCCGATCGGTCAGTACACGGCGCGGGTGATCCTGTTCCAGGACGGCAAGCCGGTCTCGGACCGCACCCTGCCGCTCAAGGTCGAGAAGGTCGGTCTGGAGCGTGCGGTTTACCTCTTCGCGCATCAGCGTCCGTGGTCGTATGGTCTGCTTTCGGCGCTCATCGCACTGGGCGCGGGCTGGGCGGCCTCGCGGGCGTTTCGCAGGAGTTGAGGGGGATGAGGCAGTCGAGCACGCGGGTCCCCGCGTCAGCCTGGACGCTCGGGATCTTGAGCCTGGCGCCGTTCTACATAACCTCGGCCATCTACTGTTACGGCCCGCCGCAGCTCAACGACGTGGCCCTGCTGGCCCTCGGCGCCTGGTCGACCGCGATCCTGGCCTATCTCGGCGGCATCCGCGCCGGCCTGGAACTGGCCAGCGATCACCCGCCGCGCTGGTGGAGCATGTCGCTCTCGCTGCTGACCCCCATCGCCGGCTTCGGCCTGCTCTACGGTGCGCTGTCGCGCCGGTTCGATGCGGTCTGGGAGGTCTCGGGCTTCCTGCTGGCCTTCCTGCTGGTCTGGCTCTGGGACGTCCGCGACATCGAAGGCCCCGCCTGGCGCCCCCGCTACCGCACCCTGATCACCGCCGGCGCCGCCATCGCCCTGGCCTTCGCGCTGGAGCAGGCGCTGAGCATGTGACTGGGGACAGTTGCGGTCCGCTCAATCCCCCACCAGCGACGCCCAACCGATGGCGTGCACCTTGTCAGCGCCCAGCAGGGCCGCCAGCGGCCGGGCGGCGAACATCCCCGCAAACGCCACGTCCTTCACATTCAGCCCGCCCGCATAGGACCCGAACGCCGGCAGGATCACCCGGCCGCCGTCGGTCAGGAAACAGCGCCGCCGCACCCGCCCGCCGCGTCCGGCGATCTTCGCGGCCGGATGCAGATGGCCGGAGGCCTCGCCCGGCTGATGCCCCGCTCCGGGCTCGTGACGCAGGAGCAGCCCGCCCAGCGTCATCTCGTCGATGATCTCGCCGGGCAGGGCGCGCGGGCCGTCCGCGTCATGGTTGCCGACCACCCAGACCAGCCGCCGCCCGTCCGCCAGCGCCGCCAGCCGCGCCGCGTCATCCCGGGCCAGCCGGTCCTCCGCCGCACCGTCGTGGAAGCTGTCGCCGAGGAAGATCAGCACCGCCGGCGCGGTCGCCGCCACCTCCCGCTCCAGCCGGTCCAGCGTCTCGCGCGTGTCATAGGGCGGCAGCAGCTGGCCGCGCCGCGCATAGGCCGAGCCCTTCTCGAAATGCAGGTCGGCGACGATAAGGGCGCGGTGATCGGGCAGCCACATCGCGCCTGACGCCCGCAGCACGGTCGCCTCGCCGTTGATGGCCAGCGCCAGACCGCCACAGGGCGAGGCGGCGAAGGCGGGCGCGAAGGTAGCCGGCGCGTTCATCCCATCGCCTCCGCGATCAGCGCCTCGGCGGCCTCGGCCAGCATCATTTCGCTGGCCCCGCCCGGCGCGCGCTCGCGGCCCAGCTCCATGAACATCGGCACGGCGAACGGCGAGACGCGATCCAGCGCCATATGCCGGATGTGACCCCTGATGCGGCGAAGCATCTGCCCGACCCGCTCGATCTCCACCAGATTGGTCGCCGCGTCGGAGCGGGCGCAGCGCAGCAGCAGATGGTCCCGCTGATGCCGGCGCAGCACGTCGTAGATCAGGTCCGTCGAGAAGGTCACCTGCCGCCCGGACTTCTCCAGCCCGGGCATCCGCCGCTCGATCAGGCCGGAGATCAGCGCGCAGCCCTTGAAGGCGCGCTTCATCAGGAAGCTCTCGTCCAGCCAGGCCTCGAGATCGTCGCCCAGCATGTCCTCCTCGAACAGGGCGTCGAGGTCGATCTTGTCCATCGGCCGCAGCGACCAGATGGCCATTGAATAGTCATTGCAGACAAACCCCAGCGGTCCGATCCCGAGCCGGTCCAGCCGGCGGGTCAGCAGCATGGCCAGAGTCGTGTGCGCGTGGCGCCCGTCGAACGGATAGCAGGTCAGAAAGTGGCGCTTTCCCTCCGGAAACGTCTCGACCAGCATCTGGTCGGGGCGGGGCAGGGCGGAATGCAGCCGCTGCGCCTCCAGCCACTCGCGGACCTC
This sequence comes from Caulobacter sp. FW305-C-30-S16, assembly GCF_058783025.1. NCBI lineage: Bacteria > Pseudomonadati > Pseudomonadota > Alphaproteobacteria > Caulobacterales > Caulobacteraceae > Caulobacter > Caulobacter sp. FW305-C-30-S16. The sequence goes on from NZ_JBYSYH010000002.1 coordinate 523,084, forward strand.
GTCGGGAAAGACATGCCACTCTGCCTCGTTCGACATCATCCGCCGCACCTTGCCGGCCAGGAAGGTCGAGATGGCGAACTTGCTGCTGCCCCAGCTGGGCATCTTCGGGTCCACGTGCGGGGCGGGCGTGACCAGCACGTCGACGCCGGTGACCGCCTGCAGCCGCCAGACCTGCCCGCCGAAGATGAAGGTGTCGCCCGGCGACAGCATCTCCAGAAAGCCTTCCTCCATCTCGCCGAGTTTGCGTCCGGGCCGTCCGCCGCGCGCCGCCATCCGCACGCTCAGCATCGCCGGCGCGATGATCGCCCCGACGTTCATCCGGTGGCGGCGGACCGTGTCCGCGTCGCGGGCGGTCCACAGCCCGTCCTGGTTCTTCACGATCCGGCGAAAGCGGTCATAGGTCTTCAGCGCATAGCCGCCCGTCGAGACGAACTCTATCACCGCCTCGAAGTCTTCCCAGGACAGATCACGATAGGGGCCTGCGCCGCGCACCTCGTCGTAGAGGGTCAGCAGGTCGAACGGCTCCGAACAGGCGCAGCCCATGACGTGCTGGGCCAGCACGTCGAGCGCCCCGGTGCGCGCCGCTTCGCCATCCAGCGAGTTTTCCGCGATAGCCTCGATCGCCGCCTGGCATTCCAGCACCTCGAACCGGTTGGCCGGCACGAACAGCGCCTTTGACGGCTCGTCCAGCCGGTGGTTGGCCCGGCCGATCCGCTGGACCATCCGCGCGGCCCCCTTCGGCGCGGCCAGCTGGATCACCAGGTCCACGTCGCCCCAGTCGATGCCCAGATCGAGCGTCGAGGTGCAGACCACGGCCTTCAGCTCGCCGCGCGCCATGGCCGCCTCCACCTTGCGACGCTGCTCGGCCGCCAGGCTGCCGTGGTGCAGGGCGATCGGCAGGCTGTCGTCGTTGAGCTTCCACAGTTCCTGAAACGCGTACTCGGCCTGGAACCGCGTGTTGACGAAGATCAGCGTGGTGCGGTGCTGCTTGATGATCTCGTAGACGTCGCCCATCGCGTGCTGCGCCGTATGACCGGCCCAGGGGACGCGCCCCTCGGAAATAAGCACATCGACGACGGGAGGGGGGCCGGGCGGTCCCCGCACCAGCTCGACCGCGCCGGGCCGGGCGCCCAGCCAGTCGAGGATGATCTCCGGATCGTCGACCGTCGCCGACAGCCCGACCCGCCGCATCTTCGGCGCCAGCGCCTGCAGCCGCGACAGCCCCAGCGCCAGCAGATCGCCGCGCTTGGACGGCCAGAGGGTGTGGATCTCGTCGATGATCACGCAGCTGAGGTCCTCGAACAGCCCCTGCGCGCCCTCCCAGGCCAGCAGCAGCGCCAGCTGTTCGGGTGTCGTCAGCAGCATGTCCGGCGGCTTCAGCTTCTGCCGCTGCTTGCGCGAGACGCCGGTGTCGCCGGTGCGGGACTCAGCGACGATGTTCAGCCCCATCTCGTTGATGGGCGCCAGCAGGTTGCGCTCGACGTCGACAGCCAGCGCCTTCAGCGGCGACAGGTACAGCGTGTGGATCCCGCGCGGACCGTTGGGCGCCGGCCGCTCGCTGAGCTCGATCAGGCTGGGCAGGAAGCCGGCCAGCGTCTTGCCGCCGCCGGTCGGGGCGATCAGCAGCGCGTCGCGGCCCTGCCGGCCTTTCTCGATCATCGCCAGCTGATGCTCGCGCGCCGCCCAGCCACGGGAGGCGAACCAGTCGGCGAACCGGGACGGCAGGAGCGGTGACGTCATCGCGGGCAGGGAGGTCATTGTCTGCAACCCAACACCCCGGCGGCCCGGCGTCAATGTTCCCGGTCTGTTTCAGGGCGTCGTCCTTGACACCCGGGCTGGCCATCGGCGCAAATGCCGGCTGCAATCAGGGCGGGGACTTCATGCGTTTTCCATCGAGAATAGTCGCGCTGGCGATTCAGGCCGTCGTGCTCGCCGGACCGGTCCTGGCCGCGGCCAACACGCCGCCGGTCGCGCCACCCGCGCCGTCGCCAGCGGCGGCCGCCGACGACACCTGGACCGCCGCGGACGTCGCGGCGATGCAGGGCCGGGCCGCCGTCGGCAACGCCAGCTCCATGTACAGCCTGGGCCTGGCCTACGAGACCGGCGAGGGGATCGCCCGGGACCTCGCCAAGAGCGTGATGTGGTATCAGCGCGCCGCGAAGCTGGGGAACCGCGACGCAATGAACAACCTCGGCAACCTGTACTGCAACGGAACCGGCGTTCCGCTCGACTACGTCCAGGCGCTGCGCTGGTTCCGCAAGGCCGCGGACCTCGGCAATTTGATCGGCATGTACAACGTCGGCTACGTCTACGACCTGGGCCTTGGCGTTCCGATCAACGATGTCGAGGCGGTCAAATGGTACCGCAAGTCCGCCGAGGGCGGATACGAGCAGGCCATGGCGGCGATGGGCCAGATGTACGAGGACGGCGAGGGCGTCGAGCGCGATCGCGGAGCCGCCGCCTACTGGTACGGCCTGTTGGTCAACAGCGACAACGCCGAGCTCAGCAAGCGGGCAAAGGCCGGCCTGGCGCGGCTGCGCGCCCTGCCGGGGCTCAAGCCGACCGAGACCTGACCCCGCGCCCCGCCTTGACGCGTCGGGAAACCTCTTGTTCCACTGGGGCCGGGGATCGAGGGGGTTTCGATGCGGACACGGTGGATCGTACTGGCGGCGCTGGCGATGACGCTCGGGGCGACGCCGCTCCTCGCGGCGGAGGGCGGACGGCTGGACGATCGCGCCGGCGCGGCGGCCAGCGCCGCCGATGTCGCCGAACTCAGGCGCATCGCCAGCCGCGGCGACGTCGATGCAATGTACGAACTGGGCATGGTCTATCGCGACGGCGACGGCGCGCCCAAGGACCTGAAGGTCGCCTTCACCTGGTTCAAAAAGGCCGCCGCGCGCGGCAAGCCCGAGGCGATGAACGAGGTCGGCTGCGCCTATTCGCGCGGGCACGGCGTTCCCCGGAACTACACCGCCGCCCTGACCTGGTTCCGCAAGGCCGCCGCCGAGGGCGACATCATCGCCATGCTCAATGTCGGCGTCGCCTATGACATGGGCCAGGGCGTCCCGATCGACGACGCCGAGGCGGTCAAATGGTACCTGCTGTCGGCCCAGGGCGGCGACCCGACGGCGGCCCTCTATCTGGGCAGCATGTATGAGCGCGCCGAGGGCGTGCGGCTGGACTTCGAGGAGGCCGCCCGCTGGTACCGGAAGGCCGCCAAATCCGACGACGCCGAAGAACGCGCGGACGCCCAGGCCGGTCTCGACCGCGTCGGGGAGGGCGCCATGCCGATCGCTCCGGCAAGGGACGCGACCAGCCTGACGGCGACCTAGGCCCGTTCCGTTTTTGTTCAAATCCCGCTAGACCGGGTGGGTGAACGCGCCGACTCCCGCCCTTGAACTGGCTCCCGCCCTCGTCGTCCTGCCGGGCGCGCGGGCGGCTGTGGCGGACGGGGCAGGGGCGAAAGACCTGCGGCCGCCCTATGCGCGGGAGCTGATCGAGCATGGGCCGGTGCTGCTGGCCCACGCCGGCATGACGGCCCGGCGGCTGGGGATGAACACGCCGCCCCGGTCACGCGCGATCTTCGACGCCCTGGAGCTGTTCGCCTTCGTCCGGCCGGCGAAGTTCACCGCCCCCTCGGCGGCGGGCCTGGCCCAGGCGCTGGGTCTGGAGGAGCCGAAGGGCGCCCCGGCCCAGGCGACGGCGCTGCGCGAGATCTGCGGCCTGCTGCTGGCCGAACTGGCCGCCCGGCCGTGGCCCTCCCGCGAGGAGGCGCTGGCGCTGGCCGAGACGCTGGAACGCGCCGGCTGGGCCTGGGGCGTGGCCTGTATCGCCGCCCTGCGCGCCGGCGGCCCGATCGCGCGGCCCCATCGCGGCTCGGGTCTGGAGGTCTGGAGCCGCATTCCGGAGTGGGAAGACCAGGCCCCGCCGGGAGAGCCCGGCAGGCGCGCCATCGCGCCGGAGGACGCCGAACAACGGCTGACCGACCTGCTGCAGCGCGCCGGTCTCGACGAAGTCCGCACGCTGCAGAAGGTCTACGCCGCCGAGACGGCCTGGGCCTTTCAGCCGCGCGAGCGGGAGGGCGAGCCGCGCATGATGCTGGCTGAGGCGGGCACCGGCGTCGGCAAGACGCTCGGCTATCTGGCCCCGGCTTCTGTCTGGGCCGAGACCAATGGACCGTCCGTCTGGATCTCGACCTACACCCGCGCCCTGCAGCGGCAGATCGAGCGCGAGAGCGCGGCCATCTATCCCGATCCCGAGGTTCGCGCCCGCAAGGCAGTCGTGCGAAAAGGTCGCGAGAACTACCTGTGTTTGCTTAATTTTCACGAAGCTGTTCAAGCGGCGCAGCTGGGCAACGGCGACCTGATCGGACTGGGCCTCACCGCCCGCTGGGTGCGCGCCAGCCGCGACGGTGACATGACCGGCGGCGACTTCCCCGCCTGGCTGCCGACCCTGTTCGCGGTCGGCCTCGCCCAGGCGGCCAGCGCCGGCAATCTGGTCGACCGACGCGGCGAATGCGTCCACGCCGGCTGCGTCCACTACCGCGCCTGCTTCGTCGAGAAGGCGGTGCGGGGCAGCAAGCGCGCCGACCTGGTCATCGCAAACCACGCCCTGGTGATGACCCAGGCGGCCTTCGACGGCGCCCGCTCGGCGCGGGGGCTGAAGGGCGACAATGAGACCACCACCCTGCGCCGCATCGTCTTCGACGAGGGCCACCACCTGTTCGACGCCGCCGACAGCGCCTTCTCCACGGCGCTCAGCGGCGCGGAGTCGGCCGAGATGCGCCGCTGGATCCGCGGACCCGAGGGGCGGGGCCGTCGCGGGCGAGGGCTGGAGCAGCGGCTGCTGGAGATCGTCGGCGACCGCGAGGACGCGCGCCATGCGCTACAGGACGCGATCCGCGCCGCTGGCGCGCTGCCCGGCGAGGGCTGGTCCGGCCGCATCGCCCCGCCCGACGGCGGCGTGAACCCGCAGGGACCGGTCGAGGCCTTCCTTGTCGCAGCGATGGAGCAGATGCGCGCCCGCGCCTCCCAGAGCGACCAGGGCATGGAGTGCGCGGCCCGCCCCGCCACCGATCTCGTCCGCCAGACCGCCGCCGAGGCCGCCCGGGCGCTCGCCGCCGTCGAGGCGCCGCTGCTGGCCCTGGCCAGGCACCTGGAAGACGTGCTCGACCAGGAGTCCGACGAGCTCCAGACCAGCGACCGCGCGCGCATCGAAGGGGCCCTGCGCGGTCTCGACCGGCGCGCCCGCATGACCCTTCCGGCCTGGCGCTCGATGCTCAAGGCCATCGAGGAGGACGCCGAGGACGACCCCGACTTCGTCGACTGGTTCGACGCCACCTTCCTCTATGGCCGGGTGGTCGACGCCGCCTGCCGCCGCCACTGGGTCGATCCGACCGAGCCGCTGACCGCCGCTGTCATCGCCCCGGCGCACGGCATCCTGGTCACCAGCGCCACGCTTGCCGACTCGACGCTCGACGACCCGTTCGCCCTGGCTGAGATGCGCACCGGCGCCGCCCGCCTGCCGGACCGGCCCCAGACGCTGCGCCTGGCCTCGCCGTTCGACTACGCCGCCAACAGCCGGGCCTTCGTGGTCACCGATGTCGGCAAGGATGATCCGCGCCAGGTGTCGGCCGCCATGCGCGAGTTGTTCCTCGCCGCCGGGGGCGGGGGCCTTGGCCTGTTCACCGCCATCCGCCGGCTCAAGGCCGTGCACGAGCGCATCGCCGCGCCGCTGGCCGACAAGGGCCTGGCCCTCTACGCCCAGCACGTCGATCCGCTGGAGGCCGGCGCCCTGGTCGACATCTTCCGCGCCGAGGAGAACGCCTGCCTGCTGGGCACTGACGCGGTGCGCGACGGCATCGACGTGCCGGGCCGCTCTCTACGCCTCTTGGTATTCGACCGCGTGCCCTGGCCGCGCCCCGACATCCTGCACAAGGCCCGTCGCGTGCGCTTCGGCGGCAAGGGCTACGACGACGGCCTCGCGAGAGCCCGCATCGCCCAGGCATTCGGCCGCCTGATCCGCAGGGCCGACGACAAGGGGGTGTTCGTTATGCTGGACGCCGCGGCGCCCACCCGGCTGTTCAGCAGCCTGCCGGAAGGGGTGGAGATCCAGCGCATGGGCCTGGTCGAGGTGATCGAGGCGACGACTGAATTTTTGAAGACGGAGTAGGGCTCGGCAAAGGCCCGCAAAATGTCCGCGCGGAAATCGCTCATCGAGGGGCCGCTGTGCGGCGCGGCGCCCATTTCCGATTCCGACCCAATGCGGAAGTTGGCGACGCCACAGGCTGACGGTTGCATCTGACTCTGGCTGACGTTCGGAAAGTCCCCAGTTGGCGCTTGAGCCGACGTCCGCCAAGGATCAGCCAAGCGCCCCCAATCCCGTCTGACACGCTAGATGGACACTTGAGCGCCAAGCTCCACGACCCTCGACGGCGGGACCCGGAAGTAGTCGGCGGCGCGTTCCGCGTTGCGAAGGAGATACGCGAACAGGCGGTCCTGAACCTGGGCCAGTCCAGAGCGGGGACGTAGGACCAGGCTGCGGCGGCTGACGAAGAAGGACGTGCTCATGATGTCGAACTTCAGACCCCTGGCGCGGGCCAGGGCCAGCCCTGCCATGATGTCCGGCGTCTCCATGTAGCCGAACGTCAGCGTCAGGCCGATGAAGCCGGGTGCGAGGTCGGTCACATCCACCCGCTCGGCTTCGGGGACGCGAGGGCGTTTCACGGTCCTGACCGTCAGCAACACAACGCGCTCGTGAAGCACCTGATTGTGCTTGAGGTTGTGCATGAGAGAGTTGGGGACCTTACCCGGCTCGGCTGCGAGGAAGATCGCCGTGCCCCTGGCGCGCATTGGAGGCCGGTCCTTGAGCATCCGGGCCACGTCCGCGACGTCCAGGTCGCTCTGCTCGGCCTGCGCCAGACGGGCCCGTCCCCGGGTCCATGTCCACATCACGAAGATAATGGCCGCCGCAAGAAGCAGCGGCACGTAGCCGCCATGCGCCACCTTCATCAGATTGGCGACGAGGAAGCTCGCCTCGATGACCAGGAACGGCGAAAAGACGAGCAGCGACACAAGGATCGAGCGCTTCCTGAGCCGGTGGATGGCGACGACGGCCAGGATCGATGAGGTAATCATCGCTCCGACCACCGAGACGCCATACGCGTTGGCCAGTGCGCTTGACGAACCGAAGCCCAGCACCAGGGCGACGACGCCCAGCAGCAGGATCCAGTTGATCTGCGGCGCATAGATCTGGCCCGCGTGATGCTCGGAGGTGGGCTTGAGGGTCAGGCGTGGCAGGAGCCCCAGCTGGACAGCCTGCTGGGTGAGCGAGAAGGCGCCCGAGATCACCGCCTGGCTGGCGATGACAGTTGCGGCCGTGGCGAGCCCCACGAGGGGCAGCTGGAACCAGTCCGGCGCCAGCAGGAAGAAGGGGCTCTCCGCGGCTTCGGCATGCCCCAGAACAAGCGCGCCCTGGCCCAGGTAATTCAGCGTCAGGCAGGGGAAGACCAGGCTGAGCCACACAAGGTTGATCGGCTTCCGGCCGAAATGGCCCATGTCGGCGTAGAGCGCCTCTGCGCCGGTGACGGTCAGGAAGACCGAACCCATGATGATGGCGGCGAGACCAGGGTGGCGCTGAAGGACCGCCAGGCCCTGAAGGGGATTGAAGGCGGAGAGGACTTGAGGAGCGTCCACGATGGCGCGGGCGCCGAGGACCGCAATCACGAGGAACCAGATGACGCAGACGGGGCCGAACCATCGGCCCACGCCCCCGGTACCGCGTCGTTGCACGGCGAAGAGCCCGACGATGATGGCAAGTGAAATCGGGACGATGAACGGCTCGATCCGGCCCTCCAGTCCGTGGATCACCCCCAGGCCCTCGACCGCTGAGAGCACCGAAATGGCCGGCGTCAGCATGGCGTCGCCGAGGAAGAGGCCCGCTCCCAGCATGCCGATCATGAGGACAAGACCTGCACCTCGCCCGCCGGCCCGCTGGACGAGGGCCATGAGGGACAGCGTGCCGCCTTCGCCGCGGTTGTCGAACCGCATGAGTATGAAGACGTACTTGACGGTGACGATAACCATCAGGGCCCAGAACATCAGCGAGACAACGCCGATGATGTCAGCGCCAGCGAGCGCGCCGGCAGGTCCGCGCAGGTGCGAGATGGACTCCTTGAAGGCGTAGAGCGGGCTGGTCCCGATGTCGCCGTAGACGACGCCGGCGGAGCCGAGAGCGAGCGCCAGGAAGCGCTTTAGGTTCGGCGCCTGAACCGGCGCCTCGTCGTCGTTGGTCGCGGAGTTGTTGGTCGCGGACATGCAGCACCCAGTCTGAACAGGGCCGGCTTGTCGCGTGGGCGCACATAAAGATCCCATGTGGTTGTAGGGCAGAGTGCGGGTTGGCGCTTGCGCTGGAGCCCCGCAGGGCGATCCTAGGACCATGCTATCCATTCGGCCGAACCCACTCCTGAGCCATGCCGCCGCTGTCTTGTCCGTCGCGCTCGCAACAGTGGCGGCCCTGGGCATCGAGCGGGTCGCAAGCGTGCCGAACCTGTCGCTGCTGTTCGTGTTGCCGGTCGTGGTCTGCGCCATCCGCTACGGGGCGGCGTCCGCCCTGAGCGCAGCAGTGCTGGGCGTGCTGGCCTGCAACTTCTACCTCATCGAGCCGCGCTTCACCTTGAGGGTCGCCGAAGCCTCGAACGTTCTGGCCCTCGTCCTTCTGCTGATGGTGGCGCTCGCGGTGAGCACGGTGACCGCGCAGGCCCGACGCAGGACGCTTGAAGCCCTCGAGGCCGCCGAGCGGGCGGCGGCCGTGCGGGAGCTGGCTCGCGAGCTGATCGCCGAGCGCGATTCCCGGGCCCTGGCTGCCCGCGCCACTGAAGCTCTGGCGAAGATATTCAGGGCGCCGGCCTGTGTGCTGCTTGCGGATGGCGATGCGTTGCAGGTGAGCACGTCCGATGGATCGTCCCTGAGCGACGCTGACCTGGACGCAGCCCGACTCGCCATGGCTTCAGGTCTGGCGACACGAGGCGGAGCCTACCCGGTGGGCGAGGCGAGCTTTGACTTCTGGCCGCTAAAGACCCCGTTACGGCGTCACGCCGTCGTTGGCGTGACAATCTCCGGGGATGAGGCCGGTCGCCCCGCCGAGCCCGAAAAACTGGTCGAGACGGTGCTGGGGTACCTCGCCGTGGCGCTCGACCGCGAGGCCTATGCCGCTAAGGCGCTGGCCGGAGAGGTCGCGGTCGCGGAAGAACGGCTGAAGACCGATCTCTTGGCCGCCGTCAGCCATGACCTGAAGACGCCGCTGTCGACGATTCTGTTCACGCTGGAGAGCCTCACACGGTTCGACCATGAGGCGCAGGCCCGCAGTGATCTGCTCGCCGGCGCCGCGGTCGAGGCGTCGCGCCTGTCGGGCATGGTCGACAACCTGCTGGACATGAACCGCATCGAGGCCGGCGCGGTCAGCGTGCGGCTGGAAGCCTGCGACGCCGCCGACTTGGTTCAGGCGGCGCTTCTTCGGAGCGGCGTGACGGCGACCAACGCCGCGGCGTCAGGAGTCGTGCTGCGGGTCGATCCGACCCTGTTCGAGACTGCCCTGTCCAACGTGCTCGGCAACGCAATGAAGTACGCTGGCGGCAGCGAGATCGTAGTGGCGGTCGGCGCCTCGGACGGGCTGGGCTGGGTCGAAGTGGCCGACCACGGGCCGGGCTTCGGCGGCGATGCCGAACCGCTCTTCGAAAAGTTCGCCCGGGGTCAGGCCGGAGACGGACGCCCCCCGGGCACGGGCCTCGGACTGGCGCTGGCCCGCGCCTTCTTGCGGGCGATGCAGGGTGATGTGACAGCGTGCGATCGTGACAGCGGCGGCGCGATCGTCCGACTTACGGCGCCACTCGCTTGAGTGATCCGGCGACCATACTGGTGATCGAAGACGACGCCCATCTGAACGGCGCGCTGACAGCGACTCTGAAGGCAGCCGGCTATCGCCCCGTACCGGCGAACACGGCTGCGGAGGGCCTCCGCTGGTTCAAGCACTATTCGCCTGACGTCGTGCTGCTGGACCTGGGTTTGCCTGACCAGGATGGCCTGTCGGTGATCCGTGCGCTGCGGGCAGAGGGGACGACCCCAATCGTCGTGCTTTCAGCGCGCGACGCGGAAGCTGCAAAGGTCGAGGCCCTGGATCTTGGCGCCGACGACTACGTGAGCAAGCCGTTCGGCGTTGACGAACTGCTGGCGAGACTAAGGGCCGCACTGCGGCACGGCGTTCAGGTGCGCGGCGCTCCGCCTGTCATTACGGCTGGGGAGCTGGTCATCGACATGGGAAGGCGGGAGGTCGTGCGGGCCGGCAGGGCGGTGTCGCTGTCGCCTAAGGAATACGACCTCCTCAGCGAACTCGCCCTCAGGCTAGATCAGCCAGTGCGGCACGCCGACTTGCTCCGTGCCGTCTGGGGCAGCGAAACGGCCGACATACAGTACCTCAGGGTTTATGTCGGTCAGCTACGCCAGAAGCTTGGGTATGAAACCGTCCAGTCCGTTCCAGGCGTTGGCTACCGCTTGTTGGCCTGAGCGCGACGCAGAATTTCGCCCCGGCTGACGTGTCAAACCCGAGAGTTGGTAGATCCAATTGCGGGGGCCGAGGGATTGACCGCTCCCTGCGCGCCGCAGCCATCTGGCGGCGACCGCCGCAAAGTCCGCTCACCACCCGTAGCGGACCTTCAGCAATTCCGCTTCCGAGCTCCGGCACAACCCGCCCTTCTGCCTTGGCGGAGCAGTGCGCGAGCGGGCGTCTTGCTCAAGGACCGCTTCGCGGCCGCGCAGCGGTGACCCCGAAGAGGTCGTCCTTGACCAGGGCGACCGCTCGCGCTCCCATTCCATCAAGGCTTTGGGGCGAGTGTCATCAGGTCCTTCTCTCCCCCGTTCATCCTTGCAGAGGCGAGAAAGGACGGGGCGATCTCCGATCATCCACAAGTCACCCCCGTCCGGACTCCCCGCCGTCTTATTCCTGCAACGCCTGTCCGCTAGAGGCGTTGCGGCGGGGCTTGAGTGGCGTAACGGAGGCGCGCGTGATGAGTGATATCCCCGGGGAACCCCGATCCTTCCAGCCGGGCCGGCTTCCCGCCTCCACGCTCGCACGGCAGGTCCGCTGGCATGTCGGGCTGTCGCAGCAGGCGTTCGCCGCCACCTTTCGCATCGATCCCGAGCGCCTCGGCTGGATCGAGCGCGGCGAGGTCGATCCCGATCCTGCGCTCGAGGCCTATCTGCGGGTCATCGACCGCGACCCGGCGCTGGTGTTGGCGGCGCTGACCCAGCGGCGGTAAGCCGTCCTCGCTAGTCCCGATAGAACGACGCCTGCACGCTGGTCGCCAGCAGCACGCCGTCCTGCGACCACAGGCTGGCTTCCTGGTCGGCGAAACCGCGGTTGAAGACCCTGGAGTCCGCGACGCCGAGGATCGGCTGCGCCCCGTTGGCGGCCAGCGTCTCGGCGTCGGTGTGGAAGTAGGTCGTCAGGGTGATGGTGCCCATCGGCCCGCGCACGCCGCGCACCTGGATGATGCGGACGATGAAGGCGTCGCTGAGGGCGGCCAGCGACAGGAAGTCGAGCGTCCGCTCCGGCAGGTCGCTCAGCCAGCAGACCGTGCGGGCGTTGCCCAGACCCGCCTCGGGCGGGGCGCCGAACTGCGGTGCGCCCTCGACAAAGCGGAAGACGTAGCGCTGCAGCCAGCCGAGCCTCCCGCCCAGATCAACCGGCGCGACCTCGGCCGCCGGGGGCGCGGCGGGCATGACGCCGGGCCGGTGCTCCCAGGTCTCGGTGCGCAGGGCGCAGACCACCGAGGCCGTGGCGGCGACCTTTCCGTTCTGCACCAGGTCGACGGTCCAGTGCTGCACCGTGCGGCCCGTGCGCTTCTCGATCCAGCTGACCTCGAATTCGCCGTCGGCGATCGCGCCGGTGAAGTTGACCGTCAGGGCGATCGGGTCGCCGATACAGGCCGGATCCTCCAGCACCGCCCGCAGCAGCGTCGCCGCCGTCGCCCCGCCGAACGGCCCGGCCATGTTGGCATAGGCCGGATGGGTCCGACCCGTCGCCCGCCGCTCGCCGGCAGGCGTCAGGGTGGTGGCCTCGTCGAGGGGATGGAGCGTGGTCATGGCGTTTCAGTCTGCGTCGATGCGGATAACGCCCATTCCCTACAGGCGACGCCGGGTCAGGCAAGGATAGTTTTTAAAAAGGATGCGCAAGGCCGGCGGGAATCCCCCGGCGACCACACTGGACGCCGTCGCCCGCCGCCCTAGCTGCCTTGTCGGGAGAGGGGCTGAAGGCGAGGTGGTCATGCGCACGGCTGTACTGACGATCCTGATGCTGCTCGGCGCGGCCACGGCGGCGTCCGCCTGGTCGCCCACGGCCGAGGCGGTGGCGACCGTGGCGACCGGCAAGCCCTGGGTGTCGGTCACCGTCGACCCCGCGAGCGAGGCGGCGATCATTCACGCGGCGATCGACATTCCCGCGCCGCCGCAGAAGGTCTGGACGGCGATGATCGACTGCCGCAACGCCGCGCGAATGGTCGCCAACGTCACTCGCTGCCAGATCCTGTCGCAGGGGCCGGGCTGGGATGTGCGCGAGCATGTGACACGGGGCGGGCCGCTGATCCCCTCGATCCGCAACGTCTTCCGCTCGGACTACGAGCCGTACCGTCGCATCCGGTTCCATCGGGTCGAGGGAGACCTGCGCACCATGGAGGGCGCCTGGGGCCTGATCGCGCTGAACGGAGGCCGGGCCACGCGCGTGACCTACGAGAACCGGCTTTCGGTCCGCATCTTCGCGCCGCCGGCCCTGATCCGCGCCGGCCTGCGCAAGGACACGCCGAAGGTGCTGGAAAACCTGCGCCGCATCGTGTCGGGCGACTGACACGAAGGAGTCGCGCGCCTGTCGCAAACGCAGACTAGCGACGCTCCAGCAAGGATCGCCCGTCCCTGACCGATGGCGGGCGCGACCGGCCGGAGGACCCATGATCCGTCTGTACGCCTGCGCCGCCCTGGCCGCCGCCGCCCTCACCACGTCCGCCCTTGCCGCAGAACAGCCCTGGGTCACTGTCACGCTCGATCCGGACGGCGAGGCCGCGCTGATCAACGCCGCCATCGATATCCCGGCCCCGGCCGAACGGGTCTGGGCCGCGATGACCGACTGCAAGGCCACGCGGGTAATGATCAAGAGCCTGATCCAGTGCCGCGTCGTGCGCACCGGCGCGGGCTGGGACATCCGTGAGCATGTCACGCGCAGCGGACCCCTCTGGCCGGGCTTCCGCTACATCTTTCGGTCGGACTACGACGCCGGCCGCCGCATCCGCTTCCGCAAGATCGACGGCAACGTGAAGACGCTCGAGGGAGAGTGGACGCTCTCGCCGCGCGACGAGGGCCGGACCACGCGCGTGACGTACCAGACCCGGATGGCCGCCACGATCTTCGCGCCGCCGATGCTCATCCGCGCCGGCCTTCGCCGCGATACGCCACGCGTGCTCGAGGCGCTGAAGCGGCTGTCGACAGAGGGTTAGTGCTTCCCGCGATCCCGGCCGAAGTTCGGTTCGGCGCTTTCCTGGCCGAGCGCGATGACGCCCCGGCGGATGGCGCGGGTGCGGGTGAACAGGTCGTGCAGCTTGTCGGCCTCGCCCCAGCGGATCGCCCGGCTCAGCGCCTGCAGGTCCTCGGTGAACCGGCCCAGCACCTCCAGCACCGCATCCTTGTTGGCGACGAAGATGTCGCGCCACATGGTCGGGTCGCTGGCGGCGATGCGGGTGAAGTCGCGGAAGCCGCCGGCTGAGTACTTCATCACCTCGCCCTCGGTGACCCCTTCGAGGTCCGAGGCGGTGCCGACGATGTTGTAGGCGATCAGGTGGGGCAGGTGGCTGGTGATGGCCAGCACCAGGTCATGGTGCGCGGCGTCCATCACCTCGACCTGGGCGCCGATGCCGCGCCAGAAGGCCGACAGCTTCGCCACCGCCTCGGCATAGGCCGCGTCCTCGCTGGGCAGCGGGGTCAGGATGGTCCAGCGGCCGTCGAACAGTTCGGCGAAGCCGGCGTCGGGGCCGGAATACTCGGTGCCGGCGATCGGGTGGCCGGGGATCACATGCACGCCGGCCGGAGCGTGGCTGGCGAGCGCCTCGGCGACGCTGCCCTTCACCGACCCGACGTCGCTGACGATCGCGCCGGGCTTCAGGTGACCCGCGGCGGAGGCCATGGCCTCGCCGATGGCCAGCACGGGCGTGGCGAAGATCACCAGGTCGGCGGCTTCCACCGCCGCGCCGATGTCGGCGGTGACAGCGTCGGCCAGGCCGAGGGCCGCTACGCGTTCACGCACATGGTCGGACGGATCGGCGACGACGATCCTGCCGACGACGCCCTTCTCGCGGGCCACACGGGCGATCGACGAGCCGATCAGGCCGCAGCCGACGATGGTCAGTTGATCAAACAGCTGGCCGGGCATCAGCGGGTCCTTCGAGACGCGATCCTGAGGGATCGCTCCTCAGGATGACGAATTTCGTGCACGCCACCCACCGTCGTCATGGTGAGGAGCCAGCCTTGAGCGAGCGTCTCGAACCACGCAATCATGGTCATGCCCTCCCCATGAACGCGGCGAGGGCGTCGACGACGGCGCGGTTGTGCTCTTCCAGGCCGATGGTGATGCGCAGGTGGTTCGGCAGGCCGTAGTTGCTCACTCCGCGCGTCAGATAGCCCTTCGCGGCGAGGAAGGCCTCGGCCTCCACGGCCGTCTTGCCCGGGGTGGTCGGGAACCCGGCCAGCACGAAGTTCGCCGCCGAGGGCGCGATGTCGAGGCCGAGCCCCGACAGTTGCTGGGTCAGCCAGGGCCGCCAGGTCTCGACCAGGTCGATCGACCGCTGCCTGAAGTCCTCGTCGCCCAGCGCCGCGACGGCGGCCAGCTGAGCCGGGATGTTGACGTTGAACGGCAGGCGGATGCGGTCGATGGCGGCGGTCATCTCGGCCGGCAGATAGGCCCAGCCCACGCGCAGGGCGGCCAGGCCGTAGATCTTGGAGAAGGTCCGGGTGACGGCGATGTTGCGCTCGTGCCGGGCCAGTTCGAAGTCCTCGCGCTCGCCCTCGCCGGTCTGGAACTCGGCATAGGCCCCGTCCAGCACCAGCACCACCGACGGCGGCAGGGCCTCGTGCAGGCGGCGGATCTCGCTGAACGGGATCCAGGTGCCGGTCGGGTTGGCCGGGTTGGCGACGAACACCAGCCGGGTGCGCTCATCGACCTGGGCCAGCAGGGCGTCGACGTCGACGTGCAGATCCTTCTCCGGCGCGTTGCGGATCTCCGCGCCGCAGGCGCGGGCGCCGATGGCCCAGGCGGCGAAGCCGTGCTCGGGCTGGACCATATTGTCGCCCGGCTCGAGGTAGGTCTGGCAGAGCAGCTGGAACACCTCGTCCGAGCCGCAGCCGAACAGCAGCCGCTCCGGCTCCAGGCCGTACTGCGCGGCGATGCCCTCGCGCAGGATGGTGGTGCGGGGATCGGGGTACAGGTTCAGCTTGCCGGCGGCCTCGGCGTAGGCCGCCTGGGCCTTGGGCGAGGAACCGAGAATGTTCTCGTTGGCCGACAGCTTGATCGGATGCGCGATCCCCTCGGCGGTCGCCTTGCCGGGCTTGTAGGCCACGATGTCGAGGATGCCCGGCTTGGGCGTGGGGCGGTCGGCTTTGAAGCGGTCGGTCGGCAGCGGGGTCATCTGAGGAGGTCCAGTTCAGGAACCGGCCTCATACAGGAGGACCGGCTAAAGGTCGAAGGGTTCGGGAGCTGCGCCGATGACGCCATGCAGCCGCCCCGGCGCGCGGGCCAGCCTGGCGTCATCGTGCTGATAATAGCCCGCCAGCGCATAGAGGGTCAGGCCGCCGTGCTGCGCCAGCGGACCGCCAGCGACGCCGTCGCGGCTCAGGGCCTCGATGGTCTTGCCGATATCGGGGGCGTCGGTGACCCACAGGGTCTGGTCGGCGCCGGACGGGCCAACCTCGACCTGGGCGATCGCCAGGGCGGCCGTCGGGCCCCAGACCGTCAGGCAGGGCAGGGTGGCGAACACCTTCAGCGTCGGCTCGGCCAGCATCCGGCCCCACCAGCCGGAGTCCGGCGTCAGGGCCAGCACGCCGACGCCGCCCGGCGTCTTGGCCGCGGCGATCGCGTCCTCGGGCTTGCCGGCCATGGACAGTTTCGGCGCCGCGCCGAACCGCAGCCGTGCGAGTTCGACGGCGCGAGCCTCGAGCTTGCCGCCCCAGACCGACAGGTGGAACGGCCCCTGCTGGCTCAGGCTGTCGCCGATCAGTTCGCGCCAGATGCGGACCACCAGCGCCGGGCTGGCCGCCGGGTCGCGGGCCGCCAGCAGCCGTCGCATGATCTGGGCTTCGCGGACGGGGCGCAGACCGAACTTGCCGCCGTCCCCGGCCGCCGCCTTGGCCTTCGCCACGGCCTTGGCCAGCGCCGCCCGCTCGCCGACGAGCGCCAGCATCTCGGCGTCCAGGACGTCGAGCCGGGCGCGGATGGCGTCCAGAGTCAGCGGAGGCGTGGGGGCGTCGTCGCCCATAAATCTTCCCCGAAGCGAGCTAGCGGACCTATGGCATTGCGGCGAAGGGGGCAATACCCGTCGCGCCGGGGAAGAAAATTCCCGCGCCCGGCGCCTAGAACACCCGCGGCGCCGGACCCAGATCGAGCGGCCCGAACCGCGCCCGGCCGTCCTTCAGGTCCACCGGCCCGCCGAAACCCTGCTCGCTCCCGTCAGCATCCTTGAGCGTGGCGTCCAGCGTTCCGCTCAGCCGGCCATCCAGCCCGACCCGAAGCGGCCCGCCCTGACCGGTCAGCAGGGCGTCGCCGCCACGCAGCTCGGCCCCGCGTACGGACAGCACGCCGCCGCCGTCGCGCCAGCTGCGCACCGCGTTCGGCCAGTTGGAGCCCTTGAAGGCGCTCATCTTCGACAGCACCAGGTCCCAGCTCATGGACACCGGCCGGTCCTGGGCGACGCGCGCCGGCAGACCCTGCAGTCTCAGCTTTGCGCCCTCGACCTTGAACAGCACGCCGCCCTGATCCTCCGGGCCCGGTCGCAGATGCAGCTCCAGCCGCTTCGCCGACCGGATCATATAGTCCGGCGCGCCGGGTGCGGTGTCGAAGGCCAGGTCGACGCCTTCCACCGACAGGCGCGGCGGCTTTGCATTGATCCCGGCAAGGCTGGCGCGCAGGGCGCGCGCCCGCACACTGACCGGCCCGCCTTCGGGGCGGGTCAGGGTCACGCCCTCTGGCGCAACCAGCACCCAGTGGTCGAGCCGGTAGATCCAGGCTTCGGTCTTCAGGAGCGGCATGGCGATGGCCCAGCCGGACGGCTCGGCGATACGGGCGCCGGTCAGGGTCACATCCAGCCGGAACGGATAGCCGGTGACGGTCCGCGACTCCCAGGCGACGGGGTAGCCCTGCGCCCGCAGCTGTGCGGCCGCCGCGTCCATCCGCGCCACGGCCTGGCTGCGCAGAGTCACCCAGGCCAGACTCCAGCCGACCACCAGCAGCAAAGCCATGGCCCACGGCAGAAAAAGTCCCAGCCGGCGGGACTTTCGGGCGGGCGGGCTATCGGGCAGGGTCATGGGCGAGGGCGCTTTGCAGGATAGTCGAATGGACGGCGCGGGTCAGGACCGCTGGGTGTTCGGATATGGATCGCTCATGTGGCGTCCCGGGTTCCCGTTCATAGACCGGCGGCGTGCAACCCTCCACGGGCGGCGAAGGGCCTTCTGCATATATTCGGTGCATCATCGGGGGACGCCGAAGCGACCGGGGCTGGTGCTGGGCCTCGCGCCCGGCGGCTCGACGCGCGGCGTGGCCTACCGGGTGGCCGCCGCCGACTGGCAGGAGACCTTCGCCTATCTGCTGGAACGTGAGCAGCCGACCGAGACCTACGTCGAGGCGTGGCGCGCGGTGCGTATCGACGGCGCGGCCCCCGCCAGCGCGCTGGTGTTCCTCTCCGATCCGACCCATGCCCAGTGGGCGGGAGACCTGACCCTCGAACGCCAGGCCGAACTGATCGACGGCGCGACCGGCCTCTCCGGCCGCAACATCGACTACCTCCGCGACCTGGTCACCCACCTGCGCGAGGAAGGCGTCCACGACCGCTGCATGGAGCAGCTACTGGAGAGGGTCGAGGCGATGGAGGCCGCGTCAGGCGGACTCTAGCTCGCCCGCTTCCAGGTCTGGGTCTGGCAGAGGGGGGCGACGACGCAGCCCTTGAGCTTCAGGGTGCCGGCGTCGACCAGGTCGATGGTTCCCTGATAGGTGCCGCCGTCCTGCGGCCGATAGATCGCGCCGCCGGTCCAGCGCGACGGGCCGCCGCTGAAGCCGGTCATCAGCACCAGGCCCTTGAGCGGCCGGTTGCGCAGCGCCGGGTCCTTGTTGGCGCTGTCCTTCAGGCCGGGATTGGCGCGGATCTGTGCCGAGGTGACGATCCGGCCGCACAGCTTTGCGCCGCACTGGAAGATCTCGATCTGGCCGTTGTCGTCGGGAGTCTTCCAGACGCCGATCGGGCTTGCCTCTCCGGCGGCATGGGTCGGGGCGGCGCCAGCGGCCAGCGTCAGGGCGGCGGCGAGGGCGAGGAGGGGCCGGGGCAGGGTCATGTAGAATCTCCGGTCGGTCAGCGGTTTGTCAGAGGCCTTCGGCGATCAGGGCGTTGGAGGCCGCTTCGATGCGGGTCTCCATCTCGCGCATGAACTCGCCGCGCTTGAGGCCCGGCGGGATCGCGGGCAGGAATTCGAACACGATGGTGCCCGGATAACGCAGCACGCCGTGCGCGGGCCAGTGGACGCCGGTGTTCAGCGCCATCGGCGTCACCGGCATGTTCAGGTCGCGATAGAGGGCGGCGATGCCTGGCTTGTAGTCCGGCTCGGCGCCGGGCGCCTTGCGCGTGCCCTCGGCGAAGATCACCAGCTGGCGGGCGTCCTTGAAGCGGTCGCGGGCGTCGGCGACCAGCTTGCGCAGGGCGCTGGCGTGGCCGTCGCGATCAACCACGATCATCCCGCCCTTCCGCGCGTACCAGCCGAGGAACGGGATCACCATCAGCTCCTTCTTGGTCACGAAGCAGGCGTCCGGCAGGAAGGCGAAGGCGCCGAAGATGTCGAACATGCACTGGTGCTTGGCGGCGATCAGCACCGCGCCCTTCGGCAGGTGCTCGCGCCCGCGCACCTCCACCCGGATGTTGCAGATCACGCGCAGCAGCAGGGTCGTGCCCGCGCCGTACCAGGTGAGGACGTGCGTCACCCACCGCCGCGGCGCCAGGAACAGCGGGATCATCAGCAGGGCGACGAGGGTCGAGTAGAGATAGTAGGCGACGGTAAAGGTCAGCGACCGGACCAGAATCAAGGCTTCGTCCCCTTCGCGTCGGCCGCGTCCGCCGGCGTTTCCTTTTCAGCGCCCAGACCGGCGACGCTCTCGCGGGCCAGGATCGCCAGATACTTGCAGTATTCGATGGCCAGACGTCGCGCGTCGCCGCTGCGCCGCCACCAGCGCCGCACATCGACCGGCGGGGTGACCACCGGATAGGGGGTCAGCTTCGCGTCGGGCATCGCCCTGCGGATCAGCAGCATGGCGCGCGGAATGTGATAGTCGGAGGTCACCACGATCAGATCGTCATAGCCCTTGCCTTCGGCCCACTCGGCGATCTCGCCGGCGTTGCCGATGGTGTCGGCGGCCGAGTAGCCGAGGTCGACGCAGCAATCGTAGACCGGCTTGACCGCCCCGGTGACCGCCAGAACGTCGGCGCGGCTGGCCTCCTTGTTGACGCCCGAGATCAGCAGCCGCTTGCCCTTGCCGCGCTCGAGCAGCCGCACGGCGGCCTCCAGCCGCAGGTCCGAGGCGCCGGTCAGGGCGACGACGGCGTCCGCCACGGCCGGCTCCGTCGCCGGGGTCATGCGCTCGACCCGCTGGGCGAACGCGACCAGACCG
This sequence comes from Caulobacter sp. FW305-C-30-S16, assembly GCF_058783025.1. NCBI lineage: Bacteria > Pseudomonadati > Pseudomonadota > Alphaproteobacteria > Caulobacterales > Caulobacteraceae > Caulobacter > Caulobacter sp. FW305-C-30-S16. The sequence goes on from NZ_JBYSYH010000002.1 coordinate 543,037, forward strand.
ACGGCCCAGATCAGGGCCAGGATCAGCAGGGCGGCAAACACGCGTCTCACGCCAGTTCTCCAATCAGGCCCCGGGCGGCGACCCGGGCGGCCACCGCGGCGACCAGCGCCGCCAGCAGCGGCGTCGGCGCCACCGCGAGCAGATCAATCCAGGCCACGGGCAGCACAGGCGTCAGACCCTGACCCCCGCCCGCGAGTCTGGCCAGAGCGCCGATGATGGCCGCGCCAACGGCTCCGAACAAGCCCGCCAGGGCGGCAGCCTGCGCGAACCGTGTCTGGAAAAGGCGCACGACGAACGCCGGCTGGGCGCCGGACAGGTGCAGGACCTCGATCGTCTCGCGATGGGCGGCCATGGCGGCGCGGGTCGCGAAGGCGATCACCGCTCCGGCCGCCGAGGCGATCAGCAGGAACATCGCCAGCGCCGACCAGCGCGCGACGCCGGCGCCGCGCTCGATATCGGCGATCCACAGGCTGTGGTCGTCGACGGTCGCGTCGATGCCGGCGGCCTTGAGCGCCCTGTCGAGATCGGCCGCCCGGGCGGGCGCCTCGGGGTCGAGATCGACGGCGACCAGCCGGGGGATGGGCAGATCGTTCAGCTCCAGCGCCTCACGGCCGAGCCAGGGCTCGAGCAGCGCCTCGGCCTTTTCCTTCTCCATGGCGCGGGCTTCCGAGACACCCTTCACACCGGCCAGCGTCTCCGCCGCCCGCCCGGCGGCGGCGTCGGGCGTCTCCGAGCCCTGGGCGCGCACCACCACGGTCGCCGAGCCGGTCAGCTGACCGGTCCAGCCCTGGGCGGCCCGGTTGGCGGCCAGCGCGCCGAGCGCGGTCAGGCAGGCGAGGAAACAGAGCACCGCAACGACGAACACCAGCGATCCGTCGCGCGGGTCCTTGCGCGGCAGCAGCGGCGCAGGTCGCCAGCGATTGACGTCGAACAGCTCGCTCATGCGCCCGGCTCCTGGCGCACATTGCGGCCGAAGGCGCGCAGCCGGCCCTTGTCCAGATGCAGCACGGGCTGGCCGGAACGGGCCACCAGATCCTCGTCATGGCTGGCGATCAGCACGGTTGTGCCCAGCCGGTTCAGTTCGACGAACAGTTTGAGGATCCGCAGAGCATGGGCGTCGTCGACATTCCCCGTGGGCTCGTCGGCCAGCAGGATGTCGGGCCGGTTGACCACCGCGCGGGCGATCGCCAGCCGCTGCTTCTCGCCGCCCGACAGGGTCGGGGGCAGGGCGTGCATACGGTTCTTCAGCCCTACCCAGGCCAGCAGTTCGGCGACGTCGGCGCGGTAGCTCTCCGGCCGGCCGCCCTCGATCCTCAGCGGCAGGGCGACGTTGTCGAACGCGGTCAGGTGGTCGAGCAGCCGGAACTCCTGGAACACCACCCCGATACGCCGGCGCAGGAACGGCCGGTCGGCCAGGGCCACCGCCTCAACGTCCCGGCCGAACATTTCGATGGTTCCGCGCGACGGCCGCTCGGCCAGGTAGATCAGCTTCAGCAGGCTGCTCTTGCCGGCGCCGGACGGCCCGGTGAGGAAGTGGAACGAGCCGGGCGCCAGGTCGAAATTGACGTCGCGCAGCACCTCGGCCGCGCGGCCATAGCGCATGCCCACGCCGTCAAAGCGCAGGATGGGGCCGGCGGGGGATTCACCGGTCGATGCGGCGTCTCGGTTTCTGGACATGGGAGCCGAAATCGGCGACCTCAATGGAGGAGCGGGAGCGTCCGATTCGCCGGCATGATACTGACCTGTCCAGAGTGCGCTACCCGCTATTTCGTCCCCGACGACAAGGTCGGACCTGACGGACGAACGGTAAAGTGCTCGTCCTGCGGAAACCGCTGGACCGCCCACGGCGAACCCGCCCTGGAGCTGTTCGTCGACGCCGACGAGGGCGCGACCGTCCGCACGCCCGCCGACCCCGTTCTCGAGGAACAGCCGGTCAGCGCCCTGCCGGGCGAGGAGCTGCCGAAAGTCTTCCGCCAGAAGGCCGATACCGACCGCCGCGTGCGCGAGGCGGTGACCACGGGCGTGGTCTGGGCCGGTATGGCGGTGGCCATGGTCGCGCTGGTCGCCTCGGCGGTGATCTTCCGCGTCAATGTGGTCAAGCTCTGGCCGGGCAGCGCGGCGGCCTACGCCGGGGTCGGCCTACCGGTGAACCGGCTGGGCCTGACGATCGAGAACATCCGCGCCGAAGCGGCGCTTGAGGACGGTCACGCGGCCCTGTCGGTGACCGGGATCATCCGCAATGTCGAGGACAAGCCGGCCGCCGCGCCGCCGCTGCGCGTCACCCTGATCAACAAGGCCGGCAAGGTGGTGGCGGTGAAGCTTGCCGCCCCGGCCGATCCGCTGATCCCGCCCGGCGGCGTGCGCCATTTCGTCGTCAGCCTGCTCGACCCGCCGACCACGGCCGCTGATCTCGAGGTGGCCTTCGATCTCGAGCATCGCGTTCCGGCGCCGGCGCACGGCGAGACGCCCCAGACCAAGCGGCTGGAGCTGCGCGGCTCGACCGAAGCGGCGCCCCCGGCCGCGGCCGCGGCGGTCGACGCCCACCCGCTGCCCGAGGCCTCGCCCTACGCCCTGCCCAAGGAAGGCCACTGATGAGCGACCAGCCCGCCGTCCTGATCTCCGAGGCGGAGGTCGCCGAGCGCGTCGCCGCCATCGCAGCGCAGATCGCGCCGCGGATCGACGACGAGACGGTGATGGTCTGTCTGCTGACGGGCGGCATCTGGTTCGCCGCCGACCTGACCCGCGCCCTGGCCCGGCTGGGCCGCCATGTGCACTTCGACGCCCTCTGGCTGTCGTCCTATCGTGACGAGCGCCACAGCTACGGCCGATGCGAGGTCCGCGCCGACCTGCAGCGCCCGGTGCTCGGCCGAAAGGCGCTGATCGTCGACGACGTGTTCGACACCGGCCTGTCGCTCAGCGAGGCCGCCCGCCTGGTCAAGGATGCCGGCGCCGCCGAGGTCCTGACCGCCGTCTTCGCCAGCAAGCCCTGGCCGACCGAGCGCGCGATCAAGGTCGACTTCGTCGCCTGGGAAGCCCCGGCCCGGTTCCTCGTCGGCTACGGCATGGACGTGGCGGGCACGATGCGCGGCCTGCCGTACATCGGGGCGATGGACTGAGCCTGCACTCCGCTCACCCCTCCCACTGAAACACCTCCTCCACGCCCACGCCGAACACCCGCGAAATGCGGAAGGCCGCCTCGAGCGAGGGCGAGTACTTGCCCTGCTCGATGGCGACGATGGTCTGGCGGGTCATGCCGATGGCGTCGGCGAGCGCCTGCTGGGTCATCTCGCCGTGGTCGAAGCGCAGGCGGCGGATGGTGTTGCGGATCGGCGGCGGGCCGGCCATCTCAGGCGCCCCGGCGGTAGCCGAAGACGACGCTGGCCGCGCGAAGGGTCTCGGCGATCACCATGGCCGCCAGGATGCCATTGGCCATGACCAGCGGGCTCAGGCCTAGCAACCAGAACGACGACACGCCCACCAGCAGCACATTCAGCATGTGAAAACCGACGCGCGCGCCCTTCAGATCGATCAATTGTTCCCGCTCGTCCATCGGAGCATCGGCTGCCTTGCCGGCGAAGATGGCGATCACGGCGGCCAGCACGATCTGGACGATCACCAGCAGCACCAGAGTGCCGACGAACATGCCGAAGGTGTCGACATACAGCTTGCCGTCCTGGGCGTCGGGCCAGATCCTCCAGAAGTAGGCCCCCCAGATGATCGGCGTGGCGATCAGCGAGATCCAGGCGCTGCGTTCACGAAAAGACATGACAGGTTTCTCCGACGCGATGTCTGATAAAGCGGTCTCGATGTAAAAAATAGCAGACATTAAGTCCAGTATTATTTCCACGCATCTGGTGGGCTGGTGACCTCACGTCATACTTGCCGCGGCCCCGCCCGGCCTGACAGGCTGGCGCAAAAGCCCGGGAGAAGACGGCCATGGCCTTCGAAGTGATCACCACCGACGTGCGCGACGGGATCCTGACGATCACCCTCAACCGGCCGGATGCGCTCAACGCCTATACCGCCCGCATGGGCGCGGAGCTGGCGCAGGCCTTCGTCGAGGCGGACGCCGACGACGCGGTGCGGGTGGTCATCGTCACCGGCGCCGGCCGCGGATTCTGCGCCGGGGCGGACATGTCAGCGGGGGCGGACGCCTTCGGCGGCGACGGGGCGAAACTGTTCGGCGAGGGCCGCCCGACGACCGGCGCGCCGAAGGGCGGCTTCGTCGAGGCGATCTACACCTGCCGCAAGCCGTCGATCGCCGCGATCAACGGCGGGGCGGTGGGCGTCGGGATCACCATGACCCTGCCGATGGACATCCGCATCGCCTCGACGAAGGCCAAGATCGGCTTCGTCTTCGCCCGCCGGGGTCTCGCGCCCGAAGCGGGGGCGGCGTCCTTCCTGCCGCGCATCGTCGGCCTGCCGCAGGCGCTGCGCTGGTGTTACTCGGGCAAGGTCTTCGGTGCGGACGAGGCGCTGGCCGGCGGCCTGGTCAGCGAGGTGGTCGAGCCCGAAGCCCTGCTCGACCGCGCCCGCGAGATCGCCCGCGAGATCGTCGAGGAGACGGCTCCGGTCTCGATCGCCATCACCCGCGCCCTGTTCCAGCGCTTCGCCGAAGAGCCCGACCCTCTGAAGGTGCTGGCCGTCGACGGTCCGCTGGCCATGGCCATGGGCGCGTCGCCCGACGTGCGCGAAGGCGTTTCGGCGTTCCTGGAGAAGCGCAAGCCGAGCTTCCCGGGCAAGGTGTCGGCGGACATGCCGAAGCCGTATCCCTGGTGGGAGGGGTAGGGGACATGTACCGAAGGTACGTGTCCCCCAAAATCAGGATGCGGCAAGTTTAGGGGACACGTACCTGCGGTACATGTCCCCTGCTAGTTCCGCTCCCCGGCCGTCTGAGCGCGCAGCGCCTTGAACTCCGAGCCATCGTTCCAGTCGGGCCACTGCCGCGCGTTCATCAGCTCGCTGCCGGAGAACAGGATCAGGTCCACGTCGGCCGCCGCGCCGCGCAGGTCCCAGGCCGGGCTCCAGTTGTCGCAGGGCTGGTGGTAGCAGCGGGTGGTGTAGTCCGTGACCCAGCGGTCGCCGGCCTCGCGGCGGCCGGTCACCAGGTCCGGGCCGCCGCCGATGCCCATCAGCAGCAGCACCGGCACGCCGCGCTTGGCGACGCTGAAATGGTCGGCGCGATAGAACAGCGCGCGCTCGGGATGAGCGTCCGGCGTCACCACCCGGCCCTGCAGCGCGGCGCCCCTGGCCAGCAGCGCCTCGAGGCTGTTCTGCCCGGCGCCGACCAGCACCACGTCGCGGCTCGGACCGGCGGTCTGCAGCACGTCCAGGGTGAAGTTGGCGACCATCTTGGCCAGCGGGAAACCCGGGTGCTCGGCGTAATACTCCGACCCCAGCAGCCCGCGTTCCTCGGCGGTCCACAGGGCGAACACCAGCGTCCGCTGCGGCTTCGGCCCCCTGGCGAAGGCGCGGGCCAGCTCGATCACCCCCGCCACGCCGATGGCGTCGTCGGCCGCGCCGTGCCGCACGGTGTCGCCGCTGGCGTCCGCCGGGCCGATGCCGAAGGCGTCCCAGTGGGCGCTGAACATGATGCTCTCGTCCGGATGGGTCGTCCCCGGGATCTTCGCCAGCACGTTCTGGCTGACCAGACGGTCGACCTTCAGCGGATAGTCGGCGGAGAAGCTCGCACCGGTCAGGGCGACGGGTCGGAACCCGGCGGTGCGGGCGCGCAGCTTTTCGGCTTCGAAGTCCAGCCCGGCCTTGCGGAACAGGTCCACGGCGACATCCCGCTGCAGCCAGCCCTGCAGCAGCAGCTTGGCGGTCTCTGGATGCTCGCGCACGACGTCGAAGCTCTCGCCGTTCGAGGCGACCACCGTGGTCCAGGGATAGGCCGCGCCGGCCGTCTCGTGGACGATCAGCGCGCCGATGGCCCCGCGTCGCACGGCCTCCTCGTACTTGTAGCTCCAGCGCGCGTAGTAGGTCGCCGCCTTGCCGCCGAACTTTCCAGCGACAGGATCAGCCGCCGTGGCCTCGAAGTCCGGGTCGTTGATCAGGAAGACCGCGACCTTGCCCTTCAGGTCCACACCCTTGAAGTCGTCCCAGCCGCGCTCGGGCGCGCTGACGCCGTAGCCGACGAACACCAGCGGGGCCTTGTCGATGGTCACGCGGTCCACGGGCCGCTGGCTGGCGGCCATGATGTCGCGGGTCTGGACCAGCGGCTGGGTCGCGCCGTTCACGGTCAGGGACAGGCCTGCGTCGCCGGGCACGACGAACCGGTTCAGCGCCACTTCCTGGGTCCAGCCGCCGTTGTCGCCGGCCGGCTCCAGGCCCAGCGCCTTGAACTGGTCCACGAGGTATTTGATCGTCAGCGGCTCGCCCGGACCGCCCGGCGCGCGGCCGGCGAACTCATCGGCGGCCAGCACCTTCACATGGTCCGCCAGCCGGTCGGGCGAGATGATCCCCGGCGCCTGGGCGAGCGCCGGCGCGGCGAGCAGGGCGGCCAGGGTCAGGGCGGCGAACGGTCGAAAGGTCATGGTTTACTGCCAATCCGTAGGTGTTTCAGTCGCCAGCATCTCGTCATAGGTCGGCCGCCGGCGGATCACCGCGAAGCGGGCGCCGTCGACCAGCACCTCGGGGACGAGGGGGCGGGAATTGTATTCGCTGGCCATGGCCGCGCCGTAGGCGCCGGCGCTCATGAAGGCCACCACGTCGCCCGGGCCCAGCGGCGGCAGCAGCCGCTCGCGGGTGAAGGTGTCGCCGGTCTCGCAGACCGGCCCGACCACATCGCAGGGAACGGGCGCGGCGTCGCTGTCCTTCACCGGCCGGATGTCGTGGAAGGCGTCATACATCGCCGGGCGGATCAGATCGTTCATCGCCGCATCGAGCACCAGGAACCGGCGCCCCTCGGGCCGCTCGTGCAGATGGATCACGCTGGCCAGCAGCACGCCCGCGTTGGCGGCGATCACCCGGCCGGGCTCGAACGCGAAGCGCACGCCCTCCAGACCTTCCATGACCCGACCGATCATCGCCGCGTACTCGGCCGGTCCCGGCGGGTCGGGCATGTCGAAATAGGGCACGCCCAGGCCGCCGCCGAGGTCCAGACGCTCGACGCTCATGCCCTCGGCGCGCAAGGCCTCGACCAGCCCGCGCATGCGGGTGAAGGCGGCCTCGAACGGGGCGAGATCGGTGATCTGGCTGCCGATGTGGCAGGCCACGCCGAGCGGGTTCAGGTGCGGATGGTTTGACGCGTTGGCGTAGAGCCGCGCGGCTTCGGTGAACGAGACGCCGAACTTGTTCTCGGCCTTGCCGGTGGCGATCTTGGCGTGCCCGCCGGCCGCGACGTCCGGATTGACCCGAAACACGATCGGCGCGCGCAGGCCCAGGTCCCCCGCCACCTCGGCGACCAGCTTCAGTTCGGGCTCGGACTCGACGTTGATTTCCGACACCCCGGCCTTCAGCGCGAACTCGATCTCCCGCCGCGCCTTGCCGACGCCGGAGAAGACGATCCGATCACCCGGAATGCCCGCCGCCAGCGCCCGCCGGATCTCGCCCTCCGAGACGGTGTCCGCCCCGGCGCCCAGGTCGCCCAGCGTCCGGAGCACCGACACATTGCCGTTGGCCTTGACCGCATAGGCGATCAGCGGATCGCCGAGGCCCGCGCCGATCAGGGCGTCGCGGAACACCGTGAAATGCCGCTCCAGCGTGGCGCGGGAATAGACATAGACGGGGGTGCCGACGGCCTCCGCGATCCGGGAGAGCGGCGTATCCTCGCAATGGAGCTCGCCGCCCCGGACCTCGAAGTGGTTCACGGCCTGCCGGGTCTACTTGGGATTGGAGCCGGGGATCGGCGCGTCGCGGGGAGTCCGGCCGTCGGTGGCCGGGTCCATCACGGTGCCGGTGGTGCCGGTCTTCGACGGCTCGGCGCCGGGCCGTTCCAGCTCGCCCAGCCGGCCGCAGCCGCCGAGCGCCAGACCCGCGAGGGCCATCGAGAGGATCAGGGCCTTGGCTTTCATCGCAGGGTATCCTTCCAGCGCTTGATCTGTGACCGAACCTGGTCCGGCGCCGTTCCGCCATAGCTTACGCGGCTCGCCGACGAGGCGGCAGGGGTCAGGACCTTGAAAACGTCCTCGCCGATGCCCTGGTTCAACGCCTGCAGCTCGGCGAGCGGCAGATCGGCCAGATCGACCCCCAGCTGCTCGGCCCGCTTTACCGCCGCGCCGGTCACATGGTGGGCGTCGCGGAACGGCAGGTCGAGCTCCCGCACCAGCCAGTCGGCGAGGTCCGTGGCGGTCGAAAAGCCCGCGCCGGCGGCCGCGGCCATGCGCTGCACGTTCGGCTCCAGATCCGCGACCATGCCGGTCATCGCCAGCAGGCTGAGCTCCAGGGCGTCGAACGCCTCGAAGGTCGGGACCTTGTCCTCCTGCATATCCTTCGAATAGGCGAGCGGCAGGCCCTTCATGACCACGGTCAGGCTGGTCAGCGAGCCCAGTATCCGCCCGACCTTGGCCCGGATCAGTTCGGCGGCGTCCGGGTTCTTCTTCTGCGGCATGATCGAGCTGCCGGTGGTGAAGGCGTCGCTCAGCTTGATGAAGCCGAACTGCGGCGTCATCCAGATCACGATCTCCTCGGCCAGCCGCGACAGGTGGGTGGCGGCGATGCTGGCTGCCGACAGGCCCTCCAGCGCGAAGTCGCGCGCCGATACGCTGTCGAGCGAATTGGCCGTCGGTCGGTCGAAGCCGAGCGCCTTCGCCGTCATTTCGCGATCAATGGGGAAGGGCGAACCGGCGAGGGCCGCGGCGCCCAGCGGGCACTCGTTCATCCGGGTGCGGGCGTCGCGGAACCGGCTGGCGTCGCGGCCGAACATCTCGACATAGGCCATCAGGTGGTGGCCGAAGGTCACTGGCTGGGCCGGCTGCAAATGGGTGAAGCCCGGCATCAGGGTGTCGGCGTGCGCCTCGGCCTTGGCGATCAGCGCCGATTGCAGCGCCTCGAGCTGGGCGGCGGAGCGGTCGCAGGCCTCGCGCACCCAAAGCCGGAAATCGAGCGCCACCTGGTCGTTGCGCGAGCGCGCCGTATGCAGCCGGCCGGCCACGGGGCCGATCAGCTCACGCAGCCGCGCCTCCACATTCATGTGGATGTCCTCGAACTCGTCGCGGAACGGGAACGTCCCGGCCTCCATCTCCGCGGCGATCTCCGAAAGCCCGCGCTGGATTTCGGCGGCGTCGCCGCTAGATATGACCCCTGTCTTCGCCAGCATGGCGGCGTGGGCCTGCGACCCGGCGATATCCTGGGCCGCCAGGCGCTTGTCGAAGCTGATCGAGACGTTGATCGCCTGCATCAGGGCGTTGGGGCTCGCCGAGAACCGCCCGCCCCACATTGCCTGCCCTGCATCGGGCTTATTCGAGGGTTTGTCAGTCATATGAGCGAAGTCCAGCCGGCGAGACCCAGGCCCGATCTGTTGACCTGGGCCATCCGGGGCGCCGCCCTGATCGGCGTCGCGGCGGTTCTATACGTCATCGCCAGCGCTTCCATCAAACCCGCTGAAGTCCTTGATCTGAACGCCTTCAAACGGGGCGAACTGGCGAAGCTCGAAGTTCCCGGGACCCCGGCCGCCCCGACGACCGCCGGCTTCACCGACGCGGACGGCAAGCCGATGACCCTGGCCGACTTCAAGGGCCAGATCGTGGTGCTCAATCTGTGGGCCACCTGGTGCGCGCCCTGCCGCATCGAGATGCCGACCCTGGCCGCGCTGCAGGCCGCCTACCAGACCCAGCCGGTCCAGGTGGTGGCGCTCAGCGTCGACCGCGACGCCGACCTGGCCCTGGCGAAATCCGACATCGCAAAGAACGCCCCGCTGAAGCTCTATCGCGACCCCGGCTACAAGTTCGCCTTCGCGATCAAGCCCCGCGCCGCCGGCTTCCCGACGACGATCATCTACGATCGCCAGGGCCGCGAACGCGCCCGCCTCAGCGGCGGCGCCGACTGGAACGGCAAGGAAGCCCGCGCGATGATCGAGGCGCTGCTGAAAGAGTGACGGGATAGCCTGTTGAGGATGAACATCGACCCGGCCACCCTCGAACGCATCGCCGACCGGTCCTGGCCCGCCGCCGGGCGGGGCCGGCTGGGCGACTGGATCGTCAACACGGATCGCGGCTTCTCCGGGCGCCTGAACGCCTGCTGGCCGCTCGGCGATCCCGGCCTGCCGATCGCCGACGCGGTGGACGCGGTCGAGGCGCGCTACGCCGCCGCCGGCCTGCCGCCGCTGTTCAAGCCGGTGGACGGTCTTTCGCCCGACCTGGAGGCCGAACTGGCCCGGCGCGGCTACGCGCCCCGCACGGAAACCCTGATGATGGTCGGTCCCCTGCGCGGCGAAGGCGGTCGAGCCGAAGTGACCGCCGACCCCGACGCGCGCTTCGAGACCGTGTTCAACGGCGCCCAGAACAATCCGGACGACGCCGCCGAGCGGATGGGCGCCTTCCGCCGCATCCCCGCGCCGCGCGGCTTCGGCGTCATCGAGATCGACGGCGAGCCGGTCGCCATCGGCGGCACGGCGATCGAGGGGGACTGGGCGGGCGTCTTCGGCATGCGCACCCTGGCGGCCCACCGTCGCAAGGGTCTGGCGCGGGATATCCTGGAGGCGCTGTTCGCCACCGCGCGTCAGGCGGGCGCCCATCGCGGCTATCTGCAGGTCGAGGCCGACAACGCGCCGGCGGTGACGCTCTACGAAGGCTTCGGCTTCCGCGAGGCCTACCGCTACCGCTACTGGGGCCGGTAGACCGGGGCGCGTTGCGCGATCACCACCCCGACCAACGTCAGCGCGCCGCCCAGCATCTGCACCGGCGTCAGCGCCTCATGGAACAGGATCCAGCCGGCCACGGCGGCGACCACCGGCTGGGCCAGCACCACCACCGAGGCGATCGAGGCCGGCAGGCGGCCCAGCGCCCAGGCGATCGAGCCCTGTCCCGCCACATGCACGACAGCGAGGCCAAGGCACGCCAGCCAGCCGGCGCCGGACGCGGGAATGATGTCCTCGCGCATGCCGAACGCCGCGATCAGCAGGATCGGCGTCGAGACCAGCGTCGACCAGAACATCGCCCGCGAGGCGCCCGCGCCCTGCCGCGCCTGGCGCATGGCGATGAAGTAGAGCGCGTACCAGACGGCCGTCGCCAGCGAGAGCAGGTCGCCCAGCAGCGGCGCGATGGCCTGGCTCTTGTCGGCCCCGGCGGCCATGGTCCAGGCCCCGCTGATCGCCAGCGCCAGACCGGCGAGGAAGATGCGCCCCGGCCGCTCCCGGAAGGCGAACCAGGCGACCGCCGTCACCACCACCGGCGACAGGTTGGTCAGCACGGTCGCATTGGCCACCGAGGTCAGCTTGACCCCGTAGTGCCAGAACGACAGGTCCATGGCGAAGAACAGTCCGGCCATCACCATGGCCTTCGACGGCAGGGTCTTCACCCCGCCGCCGTCGCGCAGGGCGAACAACGCCAGGATCGGCAGGGCGAGCAGCAGCCGCCAGAAGCCGGCGGCCGCGGGGCCGGTCTCGGTCATCCGCACGAAGATCGGCGCAAAGCCGATGGCGCAGGCGCCGAAGACCAGGGCGGCCAGAGCCGAAACGGGCGCCTTTACCGGGGCTGGGGCCGTCGTCTCGCTCACCAGTCGAACCCCAGTTGCGCGCGCAGCTCGGCGCCGGTCATGCCGGCGTCGCGCAGCGTGCCGAGCGTCTCGCCGCCCTTGCGCTTGGCCATCCGCTCGCCGGTCGCCTTGTCCATGATCAGGCGATGATGGCGGTAGGTCGGGGTCGGCAGGTCCAGCAACGCCTGCAGCAGCCGCTGGATGTGGCAGGACTCGAACAGGTCTGCGCCCCGCACCACGTCGGTGACACCCTGCAGCGCATCATCGACGACACAGGCCAGGTGATAGGCGACCCCGACGTCCTTGCGCGCCAGCACCACGTCGCCGGCCAGTTCCGGCTTCGCCTGGATACGGCCATGCTCGCCGCCTGGGCCTTCGCCCTTCTCGTCGAAGCGGAGCTTGTGAAAGCCGCGCAGCGCCTCGTGCGCCGCGTCCAGGGACAGCCGCCAGGCGAACGGCTTGCCCTCGTCCAGCCAGCGGTCTTCCTCATTGGGATGGATCGGGCCGCCGCGGAACGCTTCGGGCGTCCCGTGCGGCGCGCTCAGCGCGGCCTCGGCGAGGTCCCTGCGGGTCTTGAAGCAGCGATAGACGAGGCCGCGCGCGCGGAGGCTGTCCAGCGCCGCCTCATAGTCGGCGAGGTGTTCGGACTGCCGCCGGACGGGCTGTTCCCAGCTCAGGCCCAGCCAGGTCAGGTCGTCGAGGATCGCGGCCTCGTGCTCGGGCCGACACCGCGTCGCGTCGATGTCCTCGATCCGCAGCAGAAAGCGACCGCCCTGTTTTCGGGCGGCGGCGAAGCCCTTGATCGCCGAATAGGCATGGCCGCGATGCAGCCGGCCGGTCGGGGAGGGGGCGAAACGGGTAACGAAGGAGGCGCTCACCGGCCGTCTGTAGACCGGCGCGCGCCGCTTCGCATCGTCAGTTGTTGGCGGGAGCCTCTGAAATGTCCTCCAGAACGGCGCCGGCCTTGCGGGCCGAGGCCTCCTGGGCGACGTCGCCCAGCGAAACGATGCCGGTCAGTTTGTCGGCGCCGTCGACGATCAGGATGCGGCGCACCTGCTTGTCGGTCATCTGGAAGATGACGTCGGCGATCGAGGCGTCCTCGCGGCAGGTCTGGACGTCGGTGGTCATCACCTCGTCGACGCGGGTGTCGAAGCTGCGCTGCTCGCCGACGACGCGCAGCACGATGTCGCGATCGGTGATGATGCCGCGGATCTGGCCGTCCTCGACAACCGGGATCGCGCCCGCGTCGAGATGGGTCATGCGCCGGGCTACGTCGGCCACGGTGTCGGAGGGTTTGGCGACCTGCGGATTGGCGGTCATCACGTCGGAGATCAGCATGGGAGCGTCTTTCGGCCGTTGAGGGTCAGCTGCCCTAACGGCCCGGATCAGCGCCCGTTCCCGCTCATCTCCGCTCAGCCCGGTCCGTTCGCCTTGGCCCGTGACGCCGGGAACATGCCCAGGTGGCTCAACACGGCGCGCAGGAAGCCCTCCTCGCCGCCGAGGCCCTCCTTGAGGGGATCGAACTGCCTGAAGCTGTTCATTTCCGCCAGGCCATGGGCGGCGCACCAGGCGGCGATCGTGGCCAGCTCGATGTCGACCTCGGCGACCTCGGGGCCGGCGAAGGCCCGGAAGGTCTCCCGCACCTGGCAATAGGCGCTGTCTTCCTTGTCCTGGATGCCCTCCGGCAGTTCGTCCTTGTCGCGCGAGCAATCGTACATCACGCGATAGAGCGCCGGGTGCGCCTGCGAGAACTGCACATAGGACACGCCGATCTCGGTCATTCGGGCGCCGAGGTCGGGCGTCCGGTCCTTGGCGGCGGTCATGGACTCGCCAAGCATGTCCCAGCCCACATGGGCCACCGCGTCGAGCAGTTCGCCCTTGTCCTTGAAGTGATGATAGGGCGCGGCCGGACTGACGCCGGCCTCCCGCGCCACCGCGCGCAGAGACAGGGCGCTCGGGCCCTCGTTCTCCAGAATCCGGCGCGCGGCGTCCACGAGGGCGCGTCGCAGATCGCCGTGGTGGTAGGGCCGGGTCTCGGCGGTTGCAGCTTCTCTCATGGCGCTCACGTTAAATCTCTATCCGAACGCTGTAAAGATCATCTTGACGGCGTTCAGATCGGTGTTATTTAAGCACTGTTCAGATCGAACAGCCCCTCGCTCCCCCGAGGGGACAAACTGGGGGGCTCCAATCAAAAAGGGGCCCAAACTTAAAGGACTGTGTGTCATGTCGATTTCCAAGCTCATCGCCTTCGAACGCTTCTTCGACCGTTCGGCGGTTGTCTTCCTTCTGGTCCTCGGCGCCGCCGCGGGCGCCACGGCCTTCGTTGGCGCGTAACACCTGAACAAGACCATTCGATCCCGTTTCGTCCCCCCGATCCCCCGGGGTGGACGGCGGGACCGACCTGACAAGGGGCGCCGCAGAGCGCCCCTTTTTGTTTGGGCGCGAGACAAGTCCCTGTCTTGGTTCCGTCGCCGATCAGGGTCTATCCTCTGAGTCGCGTTCGGGGATGTTGGCGATCCCTGATGAGACGCGGAAAGCGAGGCAGGTCTTCAGGTCCGTTCGCGTAGTCATTCAAAGTCGTCGTGGGGAGGTTTCCCATGACCCTGCATAAGGCCCGGGTGCTCAAGGCGCCCCCATCGGGCTGGCCCGCCCTGGTGCTGAACGCCGACTATCGGCCCCTCAGCTACTACCCCCTGTCGCTGTGGCCCTGGCAGGAGGTCATCAAGGCCGTCTTCCTCGACCGGGTCGAGGTCATCTCCACCTACGACAAGATGGTCCACAGCCCCTCGTTCGAGATGCGGCTGCCCAGCGTGGTCTGCCTCAAATCCTATGTGGCCCAGGACCGGCCGCCGGCCTTCACCCGCTTCAACCTGTTCCTGCGTGACAGCTTCAGCTGCCAGTACTGCAGCTCGGGGTCGGACCTGACCTTCGACCATGTCATCCCGCGATCACGCGGCGGCCGCACGACCTGGGAGAACATCGTCACGGCCTGCGCGCGCTGCAACCTGACCAAGGGCGGCCGCACGCCGCGCGAGGCCAACATGCATCCGCACCGCCACCCGCGCCGTCCCTCGATGCACGAACTGCAGGATCACGGCCGGCGCTTCCCGCCGGGTTTCCTGCACGAGAGCTGGCTCGACTTTCTCTACTGGGACATTGAGCTCGAGGCATAAAAGGTCCGGGCGGAAACAAAACCGTCGCAGAAACGTTGGACGATCAGACCACTCACCCAAGGGGGCGGGGATGATGCGACTATTCGACGTGATCAAGCTGCCGTTCGCGGTCGCCGGCGCCTTTGTCGGCGCTCTGGGCTTGCCCGGCTGCTGGGACGCCATCAAGGGTTGTCTTGCCGAGGCGCGCGCCCTGTCGCGACCCTGATTTCGGCATACGGTCTGTAAACCCTTGCGCCGTAAGGTGCGGGCATGACCAGTTCGCCCGCTCCGAAGTCCGTTGAACGTCGCCGCGCCGGGCGGAGCCGTGCGCTACTCGCGGGTAAGCTGGCCAACGAAAACGCCACCACCACCATTGATTGTGTGATCCGCAACATCAGCGCCGACGGCGCGATGATCGAGACGACGACTCCGCACCTGTTTCCCAGCACGCTGCACCTGGTTCAGATCAAGGAGGGCGTGGCCTGGGATGCGACGGTCATCTGGCGGCGCGGGAACCGCGTTGGCCTGTCGCTCGGCGACCGCCATGATCTGCGGGAAACGACAGAAAAGCAGCTCAAGGCCCTGCGCGCGATCTGGGGTCAGATGGCGCTGCGGTGATCCTCCCCATCGGGGGAGGTGGCCCGAAGGGCCGGAGGGGGTCACCCGCGATCTGAGCGGACCCCCTCAGTCGTCGCTACGCGCCGACAGCTCCCCCGATGGGGAGCATTCACGACACCGTATCGGGTTCCGGCGGATCATAGGCCGGCGCGGGATCGGGTTCGCCCGGCAGGTCGGGCTGCGTCTCCGGCGGCGTCGGATCGAAGGCGGGGGCGGGCGAGGGGTCGGTCGGCAGGTCTGGATCGGTCATACCCAACCAACCCGCGAGGTCCCGACGCGGTTCCTAGATCTTCTCGCTGATCCGGATCGCCGTCTTGCAGCCGGCGCGGATCAGGGCCGCCAGCAGCGGATAGCCCGGCGCTTCGCGGGCGCCTTCGTCGCGGGCGATGTCGCGGTGCGACAGCTCCTCGTCGCGGAACACGGCCAGTTCGGCGGCCAGCTCCGGATCACGGTCCTTAAGCTCGGCGATCTGGGCGGCGTAGTGGCCCTCGATCACCGTCTCGACCGCCTCGGTGCAGGCATGGGCAGCCTTGTCGCCGAGCAGGGCGGTGCCGGCGCCCAGCGCGAAGCCGGCGGCGCGCCACAAGGGCGCCAGCAGGGTCGGCCGCACACGGTGCTCGTTCAGCAGGGCGTCGAAGCGCGCCAGATGCACCGCTTCGTGCCCCTCCATCTCGGCCAGCTGGCCGGCGACCCGTTCATGGCCGCGCGCCTTGCCCAGGACGGCCTGTTGGCCGCGATAGATATGCACCGCGCCCAGCTCGCCGGCGTGATCGACCCGCAGGATTTCGGCCAGACGGGCGCGACCGGCGCCACGGCCGGGACGGGCGGGGACAGGACGCTCAGTCACGACGCAGCCTCGCGGCCAGAACGCTGTAGACCAGCAGTTTGAGCGAAATCAGCGCGTTCCATCCGGCCATCGACAGGCCGAGGAACACCCAGGCCGCCTCGTCGCAGGCCGGAGCCTTGATCTGGCCGCCCTTCAGCACGGCGTCCAGGCTGGTCAGCTGCGGGATCGCGCCGGAGGCGCAGGTCTTGGGGCCCGGCCAGAACTTCCACTCCGCGCCGGCGTGATAGATCGCCAGGCCGATCCCGACCAGGAAGACCGCCGCCAGCAACAGGCTGGCGAGACGCCGGATCCGGTCGTCCCTGAGCACCTGCTGCCCGACGACGCCGGCGATCCCGACGGCGAGGGCGACCCAGTAGACCTCTCGCGCCCTCAGGCAGAGGGTGCAGGGCGCCAGGCCGCCGAACGTCTCGAACGCATGGGCGATCGCCAGCATCATCGCCGACGACAGCGCCGCGACCAGCGGCCAGTTGCGCAGACACAGGTCGATCAGGGTTTTCAGCGCGGCGGGCATGTCAGCAGACGCTCGTGGTTCCGGAACCGAGGTAATGGCTGGCCACAAGACCAATCACGATCAGGGCGACACCAAGGCCGGCGAACAGCGCCAGGCGCCGCTCGACGACCGGCAGCATGGCCGGGCCGAACTTCTTGACGACCGCCGCGACGAGGAAGAACCGCGCGCCGCGCGTCACCACCGAGGCGGCGATGAACACCGGGAACGCGAACTGGGCGAGGCCCGAGGCGATGGTCACCAGCTTGTAGGGGATGGGGGTCAGACCCTTGATCAGGATCACCCAGACGCCCCATTCGTTGTACCAGCACCGGAACTGGTCCAGGCCCTCGGCGTGTCCCGACAGGCTCATCAGCCACAGGGCCACATCCTGGAGGAAATAGCCGATGGCGTAGCCCAGCGCGCCGCCGAGCACGGAAGCCAGGGTGCAGATGGTCGCATAGCGCCAGGCCTTTTCGGGCCGGGCCAGCACCATCGGCGCCAGCATCACGTCCGGCGGCACGGGAAAGAACGAGCTCTCGGCGAAGGACACCGCAAACAGGGCGGAGGGGGCGTGACGCGAGGCGGCGAGCCCCATCACCCAGTCGTAAAGTCGGCGCAGCATGGGCCTGTGCTATCAGGGCGCGGCGGGCTTGTCTCGCGCCTGCATGGAAAACGCACATTGTCGGCGCTGACAGCCAGCGCTTCTCGTCATTAGTTTCATCTGTTACTATCTCGCCCGACCGCGAAGGAGATTCCGATGAACGCCCAACCCAAGGCCGACCTGTTCGACAACCCGCTCGGCACCGACGGCTTCGAGTTCGTCGAATTCACCTCGCCCGAGCCGGAGCGCCTCAAGGCGCTGTTCGAGGTCATGGGCTTCACGGCGGTCTCGAAGCACCGCTCGAAGAACGTGCTCCGCTTCCGCCAGGGCGATGTGAACTTCATCCTCAACATGGAGCCGGACGGCCAGCCGGCCGCGTTCCGCAAGGCGCACGGCCCCTCGGCCAACGCCATGGCCTTCCGCGTCCGCGACGCCGCCAGGGCGCTGAAGATGGCCGTCGAGCGCGGCGCGACGGCGGTCGAGGGCAAGGTCGGCCCTATGGAGCTGAACATTCCGGCGATCGAGGGCATCGGCGGCACTCACCTCTATCTGGTGGACCGCTACGGCGCGCAGGAGATCTATGACGTCGACTTCCTGCCGATCGAGGGCGCGGCGGCCGTCGAGGAGTCCAACAGCGTCGGCCTGACCTATCTCGACCACCTGACGCACAACGTGTTCCGGGGCGGCATGGCCAAATGGGCCGCCTTCTACGAGCAGGTCTTCAATTTCCGCGAGATCCGCTACTTCGACATCGAGGGCAAGGTCACGGGCCTGTTCTCCAAGGCCATGACCAGCCCGGACGGCAAGATCCGCATCCCGCTGAACGAGAGCCAGGACGACCAGAGCCAGATCGAGGAGTTCCTGCGCGAGTACCACGGCGAGGGCATCCAGCACCTGGCCTTCGGTACGGACGACATCTTCGCCACGGTCGAGGCGCTGCGCGCGCGCGGCGTGAACTTCCAGTCGACGCCGGACAGCTACTACGAGCTGCTCGACGCCCGCGTCCCGGGCCACGGCGAGGACACCGCACGGCTGAAGTCCCAGCACATCCTGCTCGATGGCGCCCCGACCGAGGGTCAGGGCCTGCTTCTGCAGATCTTCACCGAGAACCAGGTCGGCCCGATCTTCTTCGAGATCATCCAGCGCAAGGGCAACGAGGGCTTCGGCGAGGGCAACTTCAAGGCGCTGTTCGAGTCGATCGAGCTCGACCAGATCCGCCGGGGAGTTGTGAAAGAAGCCTAGACTTCGATCAGGTCGAGGCGGCGTTCGATGCGTTCGAGGCGGACGTCAAAGTGATCATTCCGACGGTTCATTGAGACGAGGTTCTCCTCGACGGAGGTCAGCCTCACCTTCACATGACGCATGTCGTCTTTCAGGTTGTCGACATCCCCGCGCAGCAGCCCGATTTCGGACTGGATGCGCTGGAGCATCGGGACGACGATGTCGGTCACCTCTGACATCGCGTGAACATAGGACGAACAGCTTGATCGGGCAATACCAAAAACTCGCTCTGGTTGTGGTTGGCATGATTGCCCTCGCGGCCACGCCCGCCCTCGCGAGGCCCAAATGGGCCATCGCCATCCACGGCGGCGCCGGGGTCATCGAGCGCAAGGATCTGACGCCGGAGACCGACGCCGCCTATCGCACCGCCATGGCCAGGGCCGTGGCCACCGGAACCGCCGTGCTCGACAAGGGCGGTTCAGCGATGGACGCGGTCGAAGCCGTCATCCGCGAGCTGGAGGACGACCCGCTGTTCAATGCCGGCCGGGGCGCGGTGTTCACCGCCGAGGGCCGCAACGAGTTGGACGCGGCGGTGATGGACGGCGCGACGCTGAAGGCCGGGTCGGTCGCCGGCGTCACGCGCACCCGCCACCCGATCAGCCTCGCCCGGGCGGTGATGGAGAAGTCTCGCCATGTGATGATGATCGGGGCCGGCGCCGATGCTTTCGCCGCTTCGGCGGGACTGGAGCAGGTCGAGCCATCGTGGTTCTTCACCGAGCGCCGCTGGGCCCAGCTGGAAAAGGCCCTGACCGATCAGGGCCTGCCGGTTCCGGCCCGGCCGCAAGGCGCGCCGGCGCCGCACGCCTTCCTGGCCATCCCCGACGATCGCAAGTTCGGCACGGTCGGGGTGGTCGCCCTGGACACCGCCGGCAATGTCGCGGCAGGCACCTCGACCGGCGGCATGACCGCCAAGCGGTGGGGGCGGGTCGGCGACGCGCCGATCATCGGCGCCGGCACCTACGCCTCCAACCAGTCCTGCGCCGTCTCGGCCACCGGGACCGGCGAGTATTTCATCCGCCTGACGGTCGCCCGCGAGATCTGCGCCCTGGTGCAATACAGGGGCATGCCCCTGCAGGCCGCCGCCGACACGGTGATCCAGGATCGCCTGACCGCCCTTGGCGGCGACGGCGGCGTCGTCGCCCTGGCCCCCGACGGCCAGGTCGCCTGGAGCTTCAACACCACCGGCATGTATCGCGCCCGCGCCGCCGAGGGGCAGGCGCCGGTGATCTCGATCTACAAGGACGAGCCATGACGCCCGTCGATCGGTCACTTCGCCTTGCGGTCGGCGGTCCATACGGCGACGAAGTCCCGGTCCAGCGCATGGCTGAGGCCCCGGATCAGGCGTCCGTCGACGAACTCGCCGGAGTGGTTGTAGACGCCGCCGCCGCCGTCTCGGGTGACGAAGGCGAACCGCACCGTCCCCCAGTCGCGCGTTATCCGGCCCTTCTCGATGGGGCTGTCGTAGAAGGTCCCGGTGATCCGGTCGCCGTCGACGCTCTTGATGGTCATCTCGGCGTAGTAGGCGCCGTCGCCGGGCTTGTTGGTCAGGTCTACGCGCCATTCGCCGACCAGCGGCGCGGCGGACGGCGGCTCCCGGGAGACGGCCGGCGCGGCGGCGATTGCCGACAGAAGGCCCGCGACAAGCAGCGCGCGTCTGATCATTCTCATTCCCCTCAATCGATGGCGTCCAGAGGCATACGATGAGCAAGCGCAACTGGATCCCTGTCCGCGGCGCCGAGGGGGTCCACAGCAAACAGGCGCATGCCGATCTCCCGGAAGGGACCTACGAGCGGGAGATGTCCAAGGAGGGCTTCTTCGGCCCGGCGGCGTTCCTCTATCACCGCAAGCCGCCGACCGGCTGGACCAGTTTCGAGGGGCCGCTGCGGCCGCGCGCCTATGACCTGAACGGGCTGGATCAGGCCGCGCCCTCGCCGTGGGACGCGCCGGTCATCCTGCACAACGCCGCCTGCGAGATGCGCTTCTGGAAGCTCACCGCCGCCATGCCGGGCCTCGCCCGCAACGCCGACGGCGACCAGCTGCTGTTCGTCCACGCGGGCTCCGGCGAGGTGTTCTGCGACTTCGGCCGGCTGACCTACGCGGCCGGCGACTACCTCTACCTGCCACGCGGGACCATGTGGCGGCTCAGTCCCGCTGAACCGACGGCGATCCTGATGATCCAGGCGACCAACGGCCACTTCACCCTGCCGGACAAGGGGCTGCTGGGGAACCACGCCCTGTTCGACCCGGCTATGCTGGTCACCCCGGCCATGGACGAGGCCTTCATCGCCCACCAGGCTGAGGAGGGGGCCTTCCCGGTGGCGATCAAGAAGCGCGGCCAGGTTTCGGTCGCGACCTATGGCTACAACCCGCTGGACGCGGTCGGCTGGCACGGCGAGCTGGCGCCGGTGAAGATCAACGTGCGCGACTTCAGGCCGCTGAACAGCCACCGCTACCACCTGCCGCCCAGCGTCCACACGACCTTCCTGGCCGACCGGTTCGTGGTCTGCACCTTCGCCCCGCGGCCGTTCGAGACCGACCCGGGGGCGATCAAGATCCCGTTCTTCCACAACAACGACGACTACGACGAGGTGCTGTTCTACCACGCGGGCGATTTCTTCAGCCGGGACCACATCGAGGCCGGCATGATGACCTTCCACCCGTCGGGCTTCACCCACGGGCCCCACCCCAAGGCGCTGAAGAACATGCTCAGCCAGCCCAAACCCGCGACGGACGAATACGCCGTGATGATCGACACCCGCGACCCGCTGGAAGTCGGCGACGGCGCCGCGTCGGTCGAGAACCCCGCCTATGTCGACAGCTGGAAATCCGCATGACCGACGCCCTTGTCGATCCCGATCTGCTGGCCATGGCCGAGGACGAGCTCAAGCGCGCCCTGACGCTGAAGTGGCGGGAGTTGTCGAAGATCACCCCGTGGGGCGATACTTTCGAGGGAATTTCGCCTGACGGGAGAAATGTCGAGGTGGAACGAAACTATCTGTGGGCGAGCGCGCCGGGAGGGGACATTCTGGTCGAGATTGCGGTGTTCGGCGGCCCGTCGCGTTATGACGCCGGGGCGAAGGTCAGCCGCCTGATCCCGAAGACCGCCTGAACGGCGGCTCCTGGGTCTTCGAGGGGGTGTGAAGATGACGGACCATAGCGAGTTTCCCTGGGGGCCGCAGTACGAGCCCGGCCTGTTGACGCCGTTCGGCCTGCTGGGCTGGATCGTCGCCGCGGTGCTGGCGCTGCTGCTGGTCTGGCGGATGGCCAATCCGGCGGGCCCCAAGGCCGGCGAGGACCGGCTGAACGAGATCCACACCACCATCATGAAGGCCGCCCGCGACGCGCTGAAGCAGCAGTACTTCGGCAGCCCGGGCGCGGCCCACGCCCTGCGCCAGGCGATCAAGTACCAGCTGGGCGGCGTCCAGGCCGCCGGCGAGGGCCTGACCAAGCAGCTCAAGGCGCTCGACAAGGCCCTCGGCGAGGGTGACGACAAGGACAAGAAGAAGGACGACCACCACGGCAAGGACGCCCATGGCGGCGGTCACGGCGGCGCCACGGCCTCGGCCATCGCCCAGAACGTCGCGGGCCCGAGCATCACCGTCAACGTCGGCGTCGGAGAGAAGGCCGAAGCGGCCGCCGGCGACGGCGCTCACCACGACGCCCACGGCGCGGGCCACGGCGGCGGTCATGGCGCCCATGGCGGTCACGGGGCCCACGGTGCCCATGGCGAGGACGAGGACAAGCCGCTCACCCTCGGCGAACAGCTGATCGCCGTCGAAAAGGCCATCCGCGACTTTGAAGCCTGGTGGCAGAACAAGCCGGTCCGTCTGGGCGAACTGCGCGCCGCGCAGCACGACCTCACCCGGTCCAAGAAGCCCGACCCAGAAGCCCCTCCGACGAAAGACAAGCATTCATGAAACTAGCGTCCCTCAAGGGCGGCCGTGACGGTCGCCTTGTCGTCGTCTCCCATGACCTGGCCTGGTCCACGTCGGCGGAGGCCATAGCGCCCACCCTGCAGGCGGCGCTGGACGACTGGGGACGCTGCGAGCCCTTGCTGCGCGGCCTGGCCGAAAGCCTCGACCATGGCGCCCTGCCGCGTGACCGCTTCCACGAACACGACGCCGCCTCGCCGTTGCCGCGCGCCTATCAGTGGGCCGATGGCAGCGCCTATGTGAACCACGTCGCCCTCGTGCGGCAGGCGCGCGCCGCGGAGATGCCGGCCAGCTTCTGGACCGATCCGCTGATGTACCAGGGTGGCTCGGACGGCTTCCTCGGTCCGCGCGACCCCATTCCGCTGAAGGACGAGTCCTGGGGCTGCGACCTTGAGGGCGAGATCGCCGTGATCACCGGCGACGTGCCGCTTGGGGCCTCCCGCGAGGAATGCCTGGCGGCCGTGCGGCTGGTGCTGCTGGTCAACGACGTCTCCCTGCGCAACCTGATCCCCGGCGAGATCGGCAAGAGCTTCGGCTTCTTCCAGTCCAAGCCGGCCAGCGCCTTCTCGCCGGTCGCGGTGACGCCGGACGCCCTTGGCGACCGCTGGAAGGACGGCAAGCTGCACGGCGCCCTGGAGGTCGAGTTGAACGGCAAGCCGTTCGGCGAGGCCGACGCCGGCGTCGACATGACCTTCGACTTTGGAACCCTGATCGCCCATGCGGCGAAGACCCGCGCGCTCGGCGCCGGCACGATCATCGGCTCGGGCACGGTGTCCAACCGCGACGCCGAGGGCGGCCCCGGCAAGCCGATCAGCGAGGGCGGTCTGGGCTACAGCTGCATCGCCGAGGTGCGTACGGTGGAGACACTGCTCGCCGGAGAGGCGAAAACGCCCTTCCTGCGCCACGGCGACACGGTCCGCATTGAGATGCGCGACGAGAAACGCCACTCGATCTTCGGGGCCATCGAACAGGAGGTGGTCGCCGTTTGACGAGAGGGAAGAAAGCCATGGGCGCAGAGGTGACGCCGCTGCCGCGCAAGCGGGCGCCGGACACGCTGGTGCTCGACGACTACCTTCCCTATCGCTTGTCGATCGCCTCGAACGGCGTCTCCGGCCTGATTGCCCGCGCCTACCAGGACCGCTTCGGCCTGACGATCCCGCAGTGGCGGCTGATGGCGGTCCTGGCCGAGGGCGCCCTCACGCCCCAGGCCCTGGTCGCCCGCACCGCGATGGACAAGGTCACGGTCAGTCGCGCCGCCCAGGGTTTGCTCGCCCGCAACCTGGTCGAGCGGACCGACAGCCCGTCCGACGGCCGCTCTCACACCCTGGCCCTCACCGAGACCGGCCGCCGGCTGCACGGCGAGATCGCGCCGCTGGCCCTGGCCTACGAGGCGGCCCTGCTGGCCGGCCTGGCCCCCGCCGACGTCGCCACCCTCAAACGCCTACTGACCCGCCTGGAAGCCGCCGCCGCGCGGTTGTCGGGGGAGGGGCGCTAGCGCGCGTTGACCTGCCGCCCGTCGTCGCTAGATTGCCGCCTCCCGCAGGCCCCTGTGGTGGAATTGGTAGACGCGCCGGACTCAAAATCCGGTTCCGCAAGGAGTGTCGGTTCGAGCCCGACCGGGGGCACCATCGGCCTTTTCGCTGGCGGTGATCGGGCAAAATGCCTGCCGTCGCCGGAGTGACCCGACCTGGCACAGACCGACGCGAGGCTGTGCCGCGACAGGACGCGGCGGCGAGAGGCGCGCGCGCGAACCCCGGAAATCGCTAAATCCAGGCGCGAGCAAATTCGCGAATGCATGCGAATTATTTCACTATTCGGCTGCGAGGCGATCGCAGATCATGCAGCCGGGGTGACGGCTCGACGCTGCGCCCTATCTTGCATTACTGCTGGGTTCAGGCCGCTCGTACGGCCTATCTGTTGGGGGGACTACCATGGCCGATTTTCCGGGCACGACGGGCGACGACACCATCACGGGCACGGAAGATCCGGATACCATCGCCGGCCAGTCGGGCAACGATAACCTGCAGGGCGCCGGCGGCGACGATGTTATCGAAGGCGGCACGGGCAACGACATCATCGCGGGTGGCGACGGCGTCGACACGGCCAGCTACGAACATTCGCCCAACAGCGTCGGCGTGCTGGTCAACCTGACGTCGGGCACGACCAACGGCGACGCCGGCAACGACACGCTCACGGGCATCGAGAACGTCATCGGCTCGACGATCAGCGACACCCTGATCGGCAACGCCGGGAACAACGTCCTGACCGGTCTGGGCGGCGACGACTCCCTTATCGGCAATGACGGCGACGACACCCTGATCGGCGGCGCGGGCGAGGACTTCCTGCGCGGCCGCAATGGCAATGACAACCTGCAGGGCGGGGCGGACAACGACTTCCTGCAAGGCGGCGAGGGCGACGACGTCATGGACGGCGGCGACGGCATCGACCGCGTCAGCATGTTCCTGGCCCTGCCGACCGACGCCCAGACCGGCGCGACGGTCGACCTGGCGATCGCCGGGCCGCAGGACACCGGCCACGGCATGGATACGTTCATCAGCGTCGAGCACGTCTCGGGCACGACCTTCGCCGACACCCTGTCGGGCGACGCCGGCGACAACTGGCTGTGGGGCAATATCGGCAACGACACCCTTGATGGTCGTGACGGCAACGATCTGCTGGAGATCGGGGCCGGTCAGGCCACGGTCGTCGGCGGCGCGGGAACCGACACCCTGTCGTTCTTCAACAATAACGACTTCACCGGCGGCGTAGTCGCCTCCCTGCTGTTGCAGGGCGCGGCCCAGACGATCAACGGGACCTCGACGGTCAACGCCTCGGGTATCGAAAACCTTTCCGGTTCCAGCTCTGACGATACGCTGACGGGCGACGGCGGAAACAATGTTCTCGGCGGCCGCAGCGGCAACGACACCCTGAACGGGGGCGATGGCGACGACGTCCTGCTCGGTGACGGCGGGACCACGATGTACAGCCTGCAGGGCGGGTCGGGCCCGATCACCCAATCCGACGACTTTGCGGTGCTGCTCGCCAACACCACCGACTACAACGGCAACGACGTCCTCAACGGCGGTGCAGGCAATGACCGCCTGGTCGGCGGCGGCGGCGACGACGTGCTTGAGGGCGGCACGGGCAACGACGTCCTGAACGGCGGCGACGGCGTCGATACGGTCAGCTACGAGACTTCGCCCAACAGCATCGGCGTGCGGGTCGACCTGACCAACGGCACGACCAACGGCGACGCCGGCAACGACACCATCACCAATGTCGAGAACATCATCGGCTCGACGATCAGCGACACCCTGATCGGCAACGCCGGCGCCAACGTCCTTACGGGCCTGGGCGGCGACGACCTGCTGATCGGCGAGGACGGCGACGACACCCTGATCGGCGGCGCGGGCGAGGACTTCCTGCGCGGCCGCAACGGCAACGACAATCTGCAGGGCGGGGCGGACAACGACTTCCTTCAGGGCGGCGAGGGCGACGACGTCATGGACGGCGGCGACGGCTTCGACCGCGTCAGCATGTTCCTGGCCCTGCCGACCGACGCCCAGACCGGCGCGACGGTCGATCTCGCCGTCGCCGGGCCGCAGAACACCGGCCACGGCATGGATACCTTCATCAGCATCGAGCACGTCTCGGGCACCACGTTCGCCGACACGCTGTCGGGTGACGCCGGGGACAACTGGCTGTGGGGCGTCGGCGGCAACGACACGCTCGACGGCCGTGACGGCAACGACCTGCTGGAAATCGGCGCGGGCCAGGTCACGGTCATCGGCGGCAACGGCACGGACACCCTGTCGTTCTTCAACAATAACGACTTCACCGGCGGCGTGGTCGCCTCCCTGCTGCTGCAGGGCGCGGCCCAGACGATCAACGGGACCTCGACGGTCAACGCCTCGGGCATCGAGAACCTGTCCGGCTCGGCGTTCAACGACACCCTGACGGGCGACGCCGGCGCCAACGTGCTGGCCGGCGCCGCTGGCGCCGACACGCTGAACGGTGGTGACGGCGATGACGTTCTGCTCGGCGACGGGCAGATCCGTATGGTCTCCAGCCAGGGCGGATCGGGTCCGATCACCCAGATCGAAGACGTCGCGGCGTATTACAGCAACCCGGCCTCCAGCGGGAACGACACGCTGAACGGCGGCGCTGGCAATGACACCATCGTCGGCGGCGGCGGCGACGACATCGTCGACGGCGGCGCGGGCAACGACTCCCTGCAGGGCGGCGCCGGCGTCGACACCCTGTCGTACGCCTCGGCGACGGCCGCGGTGACCGTCAATCTCACCCAGCCCAATGCTCAGAACACGCTGGGTGCGGGAACGGACACCATCTCGGGCTTCGAGATCCTGACAGGGTCGGCCTATGGCGACACCCTGATCGCCGCCGTGACCAGTACCGTGCTGAATGGTGGCGACGGCGACGATGTCCTCCTCTCGATCGCCGGCGGCGCCGCCGATACCCTCAATGGCGGCGCGGGCAATGACTGGGCGGGCTATGCCGGGACCCAGACCGGCGTGACCGTCAACCTGTCGATCACCGGTGCGCAGAACACGCTGGGCGGTGGTACGGATACGCTCATCGGCATCGAGAACCTGCTCGGCACAGAGTTCAACGACATCCTCACGGGCGACGCGGGCCGCAACATCCTGGGCGGCGGCCTGGGCGCCGACACCCTGACCGGCAACGGCGGGTTCGATCTGGCCTACTACGGGCGGAACTACGCTACCGCAGGCGTGACCGTGGACCTGACGCTCCAGGGCGCTGCGCAGGACACGGGTGGGGCCGGCAGCGACACCCTGATCGGCATGTCGGGGATCGTCGGCTCCAGCTACAATGACACCTTGACGGGCGACGGCGCGGCGAACGAGCTCTACGGCTTCGGCGGCTCCGATACGGTTCGCGGCGGCGACGGCGACGACATTCTTTATGGCGATGGCCGGCCTGACCTGACCGTGGCCCAGGTCGGCGTGGCCGGCAACGACACCATCGAGGGCGGCGCAGGCAACGACCAGCTGTTCGGCGGCGACGGCGACGACATCCTCAATGGCGGCGCGGGCGCCGACGCGATCGATGGCGGCGCAGGAACCGACACGGTCACCTACGCCGACTCCACGGCGCTGGTGAACGTGCGCCTGACATCGGGCTTCACCAACAGCGCGGCCGGCAGCGACACCCTCACCGGCATCGAGAACATCATCGGCTCGGCCTTCAACGACACCCTCTACGGCAACGCCGGGGTGAACGTGATCTCGGGCGGCGACGGCAGCGACGTCGTGCGCGGCGAAGGCGGCGACGACATCATCAACGGCGGCGCCGGCAACGACGCGGCCCTGCGCGGCAACGGCGGCAACGACATCGTCAACGGCGACGCCGGCAACGACTACGTCAACGGCGGCGAGGGCGACGACACCCTCAACGGCGGCGACGGCGAAGACCGGGCGGCCTTCTTCCTCGAAGCGAGCGACCCCCAGGTCGGCGCGACGGTGGATCTGCGGATCCAGGGCGTCGCCCAGGACACCGGCCACGGCATGGACACGCTCAACAGCATCGAGCACGTGTCCGGCACCAACCTCGCCGACACCCTGACCGGCAACGACTCGGCCAACTGGATCTGGGCCCAGGGCGGCGCCGATACGCTGGCGGGCGAGGGCGGCAACGACCTGATCGAGATCGGTCAGGGCGCGGCGACGGTCGACGGCGGCACGGGCTCCGATACGCTGTCGTTCTTCAACAACAATGACTTCACCGGCGGCGTGGTCGCCTCCCTGCTGCTGCAGGGCGGAGCCCAGACGGTCAACGGAACCTCGACTGTCAACGCGACCGGCATCGAGAACCTGTCCGGCTCGACCTTCGATGACACCCTGACGGGCGATGCGAACGCCAACCTGCTCGCCGGCGCCGAAGGTGCGGACACGCTGAACGGCGGCGACGGCGACGACATCCTGCTCGGCGACGGCGCCATCATGGGCCAGAACGCCGAGGCCGGTCTGATCACCCGCATCGACGACATGGCGGTCTATTTCGGCGTGGACGCGGGCGTGGTGTCCGGCAACGACATCCTCAACGGCGGCGCAGGCAACGACACGCTCAAGGGCGGCAGCGGCGACGACGTGCTCGAGGGCGGCACGGGCAACGACGTCATGGACGGCGGGGTCGGGATCGATACGGTCAGCTACGAGACCTCACCCAACGAATTCGGCGTGTTGGTCAACCTGACCTCTGGCACGACCAATGGCGACGCCGGCAACGACACGATCACCAATGTCGAGAACGTCATCGGCTCGACGATCGGCGACACGCTGATCGGCAATGCCGGCGACAACGTGCTGACGGGCCTTGGCGGCAATGACTCCCTGATCGGCAACGACGGCGACGACACGCTCATCGGCGGTGCGGGTGATGACATCCTGCGTGGCCGCAACGGCAACGACAACCTTCAGGGCGGGGCGGACAACGACTACCTGCAGGGCGGCGAGGGCGACGACGTCATGGACGGCGGCGACGGTCTCGACCGCGTCAGCATGTTCGGGTCGCTGCCGACCGACGCCCAGACCGGCGCGACGGTCGACCTTGAAATTGTCGGGCCGCAGAACACCGGCCACGGCATGGATACGTTCATCAACATCGAGCACGTCTCGGGCACGGCGTTCGCCGACACCCTGTTGGGCAACGCCGGAGACAACTGGCTCTGGTCTACCGGCGACGACACGCTGAACGGCCGCGACGGGAATGACCTGCTGGAGATCGGCGCCGGCCAGGCCACGGTCATCGGCGGCAACGGCAACGATACCCTGTCGTTCTTCAACAGCGAGTTCGCCAGCGGCGTGGTCGCCTCCCTGCTGTTGCAGGGCGCGGCCCAGTCGACCAACGGAACCTCGACGGTCAATGCCTCGGGCATCGAGAACCTGTCCGGTTCCAACTTCGACGACACGCTTACGGGCGACACCGGCGCCAACGTGCTCGGCGGCGGGGCCGGCGCCGACACGCTGAACGGTGGCGACGGCGACGACGTCCTGCTCGGCGATGGCGGGATCAGGATGTACACCGTGCAGGGCGGGTCGGGTCCGATCACCCAGTCCGACGACTTCGCGGTGCTGTTCGACAACGCCACGGACTACAACGGCAATGACGTCCTCAACGGGGGCGCGGGCAACGATCGGCTGGTCGGCGCCGGCGGCGACGATGTCCTCAATGGCGGCGCCGGCACGGACACGATCGAAGGCGGCGCGGGAACCGACACGATCAGCTTCGCCACGGCGGCGGGCAGCATCTTCGTCAGCCTGACCAACGGGACCTCGAGCGGCGCCGACGGCGTGGACACCATCACCGGCGTCGAGAACGTCACCGGCTCGAACTTCAACGACACGATCCGCGGCGACGCGGGAGCCAACGTCATCAACGCCGGCAGCGGCAACGATCTTGTCTACGGCGGCCTCGGTGCGGACACGCTCAACGGCGGCGACGGCAACGACAGCCTGTGGCATGGCGCGAACGTCGACATGCTGACCGGCCTTCAGGTGGACCCCAACACCAACGCCATCCTGGGCCTCGCCCATGACGACGGGGCGATCGACGTCCTGAATGCCGGAAACGGCAACGACAACGTCTTCGTCGGCCTGGGCGACACGGCTGTGGGCGGCGCGGGCTTCGACCGGCTGTACGTGTCCTTCTTTGCCTACAGCACGGCGTTGAACCTCGACCTGAGCACCGGCGACGCAGCGGCCCTCCTGGCGGCTGTTTCGGGCGGGATCTACAGCGAGTTCGAGGAATACGCGGTCTTCGGCACCCTGTTCGACGATACGGTTCGCGGCACCAACGGCAACGACCGGATCTTCGACAACTTCGGCCACAACACCTTCTACGGCGGCGGCGGCAACGATAACCTCAGCGGCGGCTTCGACGGCAGCTTCCTGTATGGTGAAGCCGGGGACGACCTTATCTACAACGGCGCCAGCGGCGACTACCTCGACGGCGGCTCGGGCAACGATACCTTCGTCTTCGGCTCGTCCCTCGGCCCGCTGCTCGATCCTCCGGTCGCCTCGGATGACACGATCATCGGCGGCGCCGACCGGGACAAGATCGACTTCGCCAACGTCGTCCCGACCAACGGACAGGGCGTCACGGTCAACCTGACGACCACGACGGGCCAGGATACCAACTTCGGCATCCTGACGATCAGCGGCGTCGAGGACCTGCTCGGCACGGCGCTGAATGACACCTTCATCGGCGATGACGGCGCGAACGCGCTCAGCGGCCGCGACGGCGACGATCACCTCACCGGCGGCAAGGGCAGCGATACGCTCGACGGCGGCAACGGGATCGATACGGCCGACTACACCGACGCGACGAGCGAGATCTTCGTCAACCTGGCCGTCGGCTACCAGGAAGACGCGGACGGCATCGACACGCTCACCTCGATCGAGCGCGTCGTGGGCTCGGCGTTTGACGACACCATCCTCGGCGGCGCCGGGAATGACATCTTCGTCGGTGGCGAGGGCCTGGACCTCCTGCGGGGCAACGCGGGGAACGACAGCCTGGACGGCGGCGCGGATGACGACATCCTGCGCGGCGGCGACGGCGACGACATGATCCTCGGCGGCCTCGGCGACGACTACCTGCAGGGCGGCGAAGGCGCCGACACCCTGAACGGCGGAGAGGGTGTCGACCGCGCGGCCTTCCTGCTGGTTCCGACGGATGTCCAGGTCGGCGTGACCGTTGACCTGAACCTCCAGGGGACGGCCCAGAACACCGGCCACGGCATGGATACCCTGATCGGTATCGAGCACGTCTCGGGCACGATCCTCAACGACGTGATCACCGGCGACGCCGGCGACAACTGGCTGTGGGGCGGTTCGGACGGTACGGGCGTCACCGGCAACGACATCATCAGCGGCGGCGACGGCAACGATCTGATCGAGGTCGGCGCCGGCAACCACACGCTCGATGGCGGCGTGGGCGTCGACACGGCGAGCTTCTACGGCAACAGCACCGACATCACCGCCGCCGGCGTGACGGTCACCCTGGCCTCGGTCGTTGGCCAGAACACCGAACAGGGCGTCTCGAAGCTCACCCGGTTCGAGAATGTCACCGGCTCGATCCACGCGGACGTCCTGACCGGGGACGTGCTGGCCAACACCCTGGCGGGCGACGCCGGCGACGACCGTCTGTTCGGCGGCGCGGGGGCGGACATCCTGCTCGGCGACGGCCGCATCACGGTGGTGACGATCGCCGGTTCGTCCGGTGCGATCACGACCCTGCAGGACGTCGCCGTGACCGAGGCCAATCCGGCCCTGTCGGGCGCGGACTACCTCGACGGCGGCGCGGGCGCCGACCTCCTGATCGGCGGCGGCGGGGCCGACACCCTTCTGGGCGGCAATGACGATGACCAGCTGTTCGGGGGCGCCGACAACGACACCCTCGACGGCGGCGCGGCCAATGACCTGCTCGACGGTGGAACCGGCGCGGACCGGATGACCGGCGGCCTGGGCAACGACATCTTCGTCGTCGACGATCTTGGCGACGTGGTCGTCGAGGCGTTCAATGGCGGGACCGATCTGATCCAGTCCTCGGTCAGCTTCATCCTGACCAACGACCTCGAGAACCTGACCCTCACCGGGCTGGTTGATATTGACGGCACGGGCAACACCCTCGCCAACACGATCATCGGCAACGTCGGCGCCAACACCCTGTCGGGCGGCGATGGCAATGACATCCTGCAGGGCCTGGCCGGCGCCGATAACCTGGTGGGCGGCGCAGGCAACGACTCCCTGGACGGCGGCGCTGACGACGACCTGCTGGTCGGCGGCCTCGGTGCTGACGTTCTGAACGGTGGCGACGGCATCGACAATCTCGATGGCGGCGAAGGCAATGACCGCCTCCTTGGCGGCGCGGGCAGCGACAGCGTTCACGGCGGACTCGGCAACGACGTTCTCGAAGGTGAAGCCGGCGACGACCTCCTCGAGGGCGGAGACGGTACCGACACCCTGACCGGCGGCGAGGGTGTCGACACCCTGCTCGGCGGTCTGGGCAACGACATCCTGGTTGGCGGCCTGGGCATCGATACGCTCGACGGCGGCGACGGCGTCGACAATCTCGACGGCGGCGACGGCGCAGACAGCCTCACCGGCGGCGCCGGGGCCGATACGCTCAGCGGCGGCGCGGGCGATGACACGATGGACGGCGGCGCCGACAACGACATCCTCAACGGGGGTGAAGGGGCCGACGACATGCAGGGCGGTCTGGGCGCTGATGCGGTCAACGGGGGCGCCGGCGACGACAACCTCGACGGCGGCGAAGGCAATGACGTCCTGACGGGCGGTGACGGCATGGACACCCTCCAGGGCGGTCTGGGCAACGACCGGCTGCAGGGCAACGAAGGATCTGACAGCCTGGATGGCGGCGACGGCGCCGACAACCTCGACGGCGGCGACGGCGACGACAATCTCCGTGGCGGCCTGGGGATCGACACCCTGTTCGGCGGTCTCGGCAGCGATACCCTCGACGGCGGCGCTGACAACGACACGATGGACGGCGGCGCGGACAACGACGTCATGCTGGGCGGCCTGGGCAACGACAGACTGCTCGGCGGCGTGGGCAACGACGACCTCAGCGGCAACGAGGGGGCCGACACCCTGCTCGGCGGCGACGGCGAGGACACCCTCAGCGGCGGCATCGGCAACGATACGCTCGACGG
The DNA here is from genome assembly GCF_058783025.1 of Caulobacter sp. FW305-C-30-S16. NCBI lineage: Bacteria > Pseudomonadati > Pseudomonadota > Alphaproteobacteria > Caulobacterales > Caulobacteraceae > Caulobacter > Caulobacter sp. FW305-C-30-S16. Next base: position 576,303 of record NZ_JBYSYH010000002.1, read on the forward strand.
CGGTCTCGGTGGCGACATCCTGCTCGGCGGCGACGGAGCGGACGTCTACATCGTCGATGACGCAGGCGACCTGATCACGGAACGCGCGAACGAAGGCATCGACCGGGTCAGCAGCTCGGTGGACTACTCCCTGACCGCCAACGTCGAACAGCTGACGCTGACCGGCGTGGACGACATTGACGGCACCGGCAACGGCATGGCCAACGTCCTCACCGGCAACAGCGGCGCCAACGTGCTGAGCGGCGGCGAGGGGAACGACACCCTTGCCGCGGGCGACGGGAACGACACCCTGATCGGCGGCGCCGGTTCGGACCGGATGCAGGGCGGCCTGGGCGCGGACCACTTCGTGCTCAGCGACCTGGACGTCCGCCTGACGAGCCTGGGCCTGCGCGCCGACAAGGACATCATCCTCGACCTCAACTTCGCCCAGGGCGACCGGATCGACCTGTCCGGCATCGACGCCAACATCAACTTGGCCAACGACCAGGCCTTCACCTTCGTCGCGGCCTTCACCCGCGTTGCGGGCCAGGCGACTCTGGTCCACTCGCCCGGCGCCAATGTCACCACCCTGTCGCTGGACGTGGACGGAGACGGGCGGGCTGACTACCAGCTGCAGGTCAACGGCAACGTGACCAGCGGCGTGCCGGTGATCAACGGCGGCTCGCTGCCGACGGACGGCGGCTGGGTTCTCTGATGTGAAGGCGGGCGCGGGGGACTCCTCGCGCCCGCCGTCATGCTATAGCCGGGTCTTTGATGGAGCAGACCCATGGCCCAGACCCGGATCGGCGCGGCGAACGCGGTGGCGCAGCTGCAAGGCTGGGCGACCGCCGACGGCCGTGACGCCATCGTCAAGACGTTCAGCTTCAAGGACTTCAACGCCGCGTTCGGCTTCATGACGCGTGTGGCGCTGCTGGCCGACAAGCTCGACCACCATCCTGAATGGTCCAATGTCTACAACCGGGTCGAGGTCCTGCTCGCGACCCACGACGCCGACGGCGTCACGGCGCTGGACGTCAGGCTGGCGTCCTTCATGGACGAGATCGCGGGCTAGGGCAGGTTCGGCCGGAACGCCTCGGGATCGAGGCTGACACGTCGGGGACGCGCCCGGCCGATCCAGCGGATCAGCACAGGCAGCATGGCGACGATCAGGCCCAGCTTGACCAGGATCAGCCAGGACAGGCTGCCGGGCGCCAGCAGAATCACCGCGACCAGCAGGGCGAACACCGCGCTGACGAAGATCAGTTGGCTCCAGTAGGCCGCCGCCGACGATCCGATCCGCGCCGTCGCCTGCGGGGCCAGCGCCGCGATCCGCTCGATACAGGCCAGGACGAACGGCGTGAAACGGTCCGAGCGGTCCTCGAAATTGCCGATGCCGGCGAAGTGCTGGTTGTCGATCGTCCAGCGGTCCCCGCTGCGCGCGCCGAGGCTGATAAGGTAGCGGCCGAACTTCGCGCGCGTCGGGGCGTAGGCGACCCGCACCTCCGTCACCTGCGACCAAGCCAGCCGCGAGGTCGCGCCGCCGGGCGCGGTCCGCACAAGGGCGTTCGGCGTGACGGTCCAGACATCTTCACCGGCGACGAAAGCATTGGCCCGTTTTGCGTATTGCATCGCAGCGCTCCCTTGCGCCACGCACGCTAGCGTCGGAACATCGTCGAACCACCCCGCAAAGAGGGGGATGCGGTCCGGGAGTTTCGAGTGTCAGTGGAATTGGACCCGGTCGTGGCCGGCCCCGAGACGGCGACCCCTGTCAGCCGGCCGGGCTCGGGCGAGGCGCGGATGCCTCTCTGGCGGCTGCTGGCCTTTGCGACCCCGACGATCCCGCTGGCGGCCATGATGCTGCCGGTCACGGCCTACCTGCCCAACTACTACGCCCAGGATCTGAAGGTCGACCTGGCCGACCTGGCCTGGGCCTTCATGGTCGTGCGCTTCTTCGACCTGTGGTTCGATCCGGCCCTGGGGCTGCTGATGGACCGCACCCGCTCGCGCTGGGGCCGGTTCCGGCCGTGGTTCGTGGTCGGGGCGCCGATCGCGATGCTGGCGACCTACATGCTGTTCATGGCCAAGCCGGGCATCGGCGGCGTCTACATCCTGGTCTGGCTGATCGTGGGCTTCAGCGGACAGTCGATGTCGCAGCTGGCCCATATGGCCTGGTCGGCCACGGTGGCGCCGGGATACGACGAGCGGTCACGGGTCTATGGCTGGTGGCAGGCGATGTCGGTGTTCGGGACCATCGCCATCCTGCTGATGCCGCCGATCATCAAGTTCGGCTTCGGCGGCGACTTCGCCACGGGCATCAAGGCCATGGGCTGGTTCACGATCATCAGCCTGCCCCTGGCCGCCCTGCTGGCGCTGGCCTCGACGGGCGAGCCGGCGGTGAAGCCGCACCATGACACGCCGCGGCTGTCCCACATCGTGGCGATGCTCCGGCGCGGCTCGGTGCTGCGGGTGCTGGCGGCGGACATCTGCTGGGGCACAGCGCTGGCGGTGTCCGGCACGTTGCTGTTCTTCTTCTTCGACGCGGTGCGCGGCATCGAGCGCGGCATGGCCGGGCTGATGCTGATCCTGTTTTTCGTCGGGGCTCTGGCCGGGGCGCCGATCTGGCGCGTGGTCGCCCGCCGGCTGGGCAAGCACCGCGCGATGATGATCGCGGGCGTCGCCTGGGCCATCATGCAGCTGGGAGTCATGGTCCTGCCCAACATCCTCTGGCTCGGCTTCGCGATCATGTTCCTGGCGGGCCTGCCCTATGCCTCGGGCCCGATCATGCTCAAGGCGATGATGGCCGACGTGGCCGACGAGGATCGGCTGGAGAGCGGCGTCGACCGCACGGGCCTGCTGTTTTCCCTGCTGACGGGATCGATCAAGATCGGCTCGATGCTGGCGGTGGGCGGAAGCCTGTTCCTGCTGAAGGAGGTCGGCTTCGTCGCCGAGCTGTCCGGCGAAAACAGCCCGCGGGCCTTGATGACGCTGCAGCTGATGTTCTGCCTCGGTCCGGCGGTGCTGGCCCTGCTGGCGGTATGGTTCATCAGCGGCTACCGGCTCGACGCCGAGACCCATGGCCACATCCGTGGACGGCTGGACGCCCGCGACGCGGCGTCCGGCGGCTGACCCTCAACGGAAAAGCCCGGCGCGCCGAACATTCGGCGGCCGGGCTCCGGGTCTTGCAGCGACAGGGCGGACGGCGAGGCCGCCCGCCGTTTCGGTGATCAGTAGCCGATGAATTCCGAGAAGGTCGGCACGATCAGCGTCCAGGTTTCGAACGCATAGGCCATGGTCTCGGAGGTGTAGCCCTTGGCCACGTCGATGTCGTAGCGGACGTAGGGGTCCTGTTCGCCGTCAAGCGCGCAGCGGCCGAAACGCTTGGTGAAGTTCCACTCGTTGCACTTCGCCAGGGGAAGGCCGTCGTCGAGATCGAAGCCCGCCGAAAACTGGAGGCTGCCGCAGCGGCCGTCCTTGCACTCGTAGAAAAAGACCCGCCAGTTCAGATTGTCGGACGAGCCCTTGATCATGGGATCGCCCGCCTCGTCGGTGGTGATCTCGGCGGTCAGGCCCTTGGCCCGGATGACGGCGGCGACTTCCTGCGCGGAAACGCCGGCGGCCGGATAAGTGTAGGCTGCGGCGGGTGCGGCGGCCAGGGCCATGGCGCTGAGAGCGACCGCGGCGGCGATGATCTTCTTCACGATAGGAACTCCCCCAAGTGATACTGGTGACAATCACCATATGACGCTGGATATCAGCAACGCCTTACCCCAAATAGGGGGTTAAACCTGACGTTTTCTGTCGGTCCCCCGATCGCGCTTCGGCGTTCGCAGGCCGCGAGACAGCGTCTGGCGGCGACCTCCGCACTCGCGGCGAAGGGCCGGGCGGCGAGGCCTCAAGAGGCGTCTCTCGGTCTGGAAATTCGTGGTATGCAAGCTAGATCAGGCTTCACGCACGGGAGGAGACCAGAATGACCCCCAAAGTCGTGTTCGCGTCGGCCGCAATGGCCATGTCTCTCGCAATCGCCGCTCCGGCTTCGGGCGCGGCCTTCGTGCTCGGCGGCGGCCTGGCCGACGCCTGTTCCCGCTTCGCGGTCCAGGGGCGGTCTGACGACTATTCGCTCAGCACCTGCACCTATGCCCTCGAGACCGAGAGCCTGGTCAAGCGCGACCGCGCCGCGACCCTGGTCAATCGCGGGGTGATCCAGTTGCGCCGCAAGGCGTTCGCGGCGGCCAACCGCGACTTCGACACCGCCATCCGCCTGCAGCCCGGGCTCGGCGAGGCGTTCGTCAACCGCGGCGCGGCCCTGATCGCGCAGCGTCGCTGGCAGGAAGGCCTGACCGACATCGACAAGGGCCTGGCGCTCGGCGCGGATGAGCCGGAGAAGGCCTACTTCAACCGGGCCCTGGCCAACGAAGGCCTCGACGACATGGCCGCCGCCTGGCGCGACTACAACAAGGCGCTGGAGATCGCGCCCGAGTGGGACGCGCCGCGCAAGGAACTGGCCCGCTTCACGGTCACGCCGAAATAGGAGCGGCGCCATGACTGCGCGTCTCGCCCTGATCGCGGCCGCGCTGGCCGCGTTCGCCGCGCCCGCTGCTGCGTCGGTCATGGTGGTCGGCGCCGGCCTCGCCGCCGACTGCTCGAAGGCCGCCTTCGACGGCCGCAGCGATCGCGACGCCATCCTGCTGTGCAGCCGCTCGCTCGACGAGGAGCGGCTGGCGCGCCGGGACCGCGCCGGCACCCTGGTCAATCGCGGCGTGATGCTGCTGCGGACCCGGGCCTACGGCGAGGCCCGCCTCGATTTCGACAAGGCCATCACCCTGGAGCCGACGCTCGGGGAGGCCTTCGTCAATCGCGGCGTGGCCCTGATGGCGGACAAGGACTACGCCGGCGCGCTGGCGGAGATCGACCGGGGCCTGGCGCTCGGCGTCGATGAGCCGGCCAAGGCCTTCTACAACCGCGCCCTGGTCCAGGAGTCCCTCGGCGACGCCCGCGCGGCCTACTTCGACTACCGCAAGGCCCAGGAACTCGACCCCGACTGGGCGCTGCCGGCGAAACAGCTGACGCGGTTCACGGTCAGCAAGCCGTAGAGGGGACACGTACCTGCGGTACATGTCCCCGCTCTCCTCCCGGGCGAACAGCACTGGACGAACCGGCCCCGGCGCCCCAGCGTTACGCCTGCAGGATCAGGAGACACGACCATGCGCTGGCAGGGCGGCAGGCAGTCGGGAAACATCGAGGACCGGCGCGGTCGCGGCGGCTACGGCACGGTCGGCGGCATCGGCGCGGTCGGCGTGGTCGCGGTGCTGGTCGGGGTATTCCTCTTCGGCGAGGAGCCCAGCGTGATGATCAATGCGGTCACCAACGGGGGCCAGGCCGAACCGGTCAGGGGCGAGACCGCCGACGAGGCCGGCCGCTTCGTCGGCGCGGTGGAAACCTCGACCACCGATGTCTGGACCCCGCTGTTCCGGCAGGTCGGAAAGACCTACACGCCGTCCGCCGGCATGGTGCTCTATGACGGCGCGACGCCGACCGGCTGCGGTCCGGGTCAGGCGGCCATGGGCCCGTTCTACTGTCCCGCGGACAGGAAGGTGTACCTCGACCTGACCTTCTGGAACGAACTGGAGAGCCGCTTCGGCGCGGCCGGCGACTTCGCCCGCGCCTATGTCATCGCCCACGAGATCGGCCACCACGTCCAGAACCTGCGCGGCGAGCTGTCGGCCCCGCACGGCCTGCGCGCCCAGGGCGACGGCGGCGGGCAGGTGCGCATCGAACTGCAGGCCGACTGCTACGCCGGCGTCTGGGCCGCCCGCACGGGCGCGGCGACGGCGGGCGAGGTCGATCTGGAAGAGGGCGACATCGCCGAGGGCCTGGCCGCGGCCAGCGCGGTCGGCGACGACACGATCCAGCGCAAGACCCAGGGCCGCGTGGTTCCCGACGCCTTCACCCACGGCACCTCCGACCAGCGCATGCGCTGGTTCAAGCGCGGCTACGAGACCGGCGACCCCGCCCAGTGCGACACCTTCCGCGCACCCGCCCTGTAACGCTTCCATTGCTGAGTGAGACCTGACGTGATCGCCAGACTGCTCGTCGCGAGCCTGCTGCTGCCCGTGCTCCTGACTCCGGGCGCGGCGCTGGCCGCCAAGCCCAAGCCGCCGACCGAGGTCGTGCTGACCGATGTCGAGGCACCGCCGGCCTGCGAGTGGCGCCGGTCGGTCAAACGGCCGGACGCCACGCCCAGCCTCTACTGTCCGGACGGCGACAAGGGCCTGCGCTACGCCCGCAAGCCCCAGGGGTTCGGCGTCACGACCCTGCCGGACGCCCGCGCGGGCGACCCGAAGGCGATGAACATCCTGGGCGTCTACTTCTTCACCACCGAACCGCCGGTGCAGAACGCCGCGACGGGCCAGGACTGGCTGGTCAAGGCCGCCGCCGCCGGATCGGTCGATGCGACCTTCAACCTCGGCGTCGCCCTCACGGACGGCAAGGCGCTGCAGAAGGATCCCGCCGCGGCGGCCGGCTGGTTCCGCAAGGCGGCCGATCTGGGCGACGGCCAGGCGATGATCAACCTCGCCGGCCAGCTGCTGTCGGGCGAGACGGGCGCGGCCGACGACGCCGAGGCCCTGCGGCTGGTCAAGGCCGCCACGGCGCTGAACCTGCCGGAAGCCGACTACGACCTGGCGATGATGACCAGCCTCGGCCGGGGCGTCCCGCGCGACCAGCCCGCCGCCCTGGACCTGTTCCGCAAGGCCGCGGAGGGCAAGTCGGCCGCCGCCGCCTGGCGTCTGGCCCTGGCCTACCAGGCCGGCGACGGCGTCGAGGCCGATCCCGAGGCCGCCCTGACCTGGATGCGCAAGGCCGAGGGCCGCGGCATCGCCCTGGCGATCGTCATCCTCGATCTGAACCGCCTCATGCTCGGCGCCCGCGCCCCGGCGGTGATTGGCGAAGACGCAAGGAAGGGCGACGGCAAGGCGCAGATGACGCTCGGGCTGATGCTGCTGGACGGCAAGGGCGTGGCGAAGGACCCGGCGCTGGCGGCGAAACTGTTCCGCGCCGCCGCCGACCAGGGCTATCCGCTCGCCGCCACCCTGCTGGCCCGGCAATACGCCGACGGCGTGGGCGTCGAACGCGACCCGCTGCAGGCGCTGGCCTGGTACCGCAAGGGCCTCGCCCGCGGCTACGCCGAGCCCTGGGCCGCGTTCACCGGCATGCGCACCGCCAAGGACTGAGACGCACGTTAGGGGACATGTACCGAAGGTACGTGTCCCCCAAACCCGAGCCGCTCGATTAGGGGGCACGTACCTTCGGTACATGTCCCCGATGTCCTTGCCCCCGGAACGGGCCGCGCCTAGTCTCCCCTCGTTCTCCGGGGGGCCGCGCTTGAGTGGCTGAGAGTCGGCTGAGGCCGTGACCCGCCGAACCTGATCCGGGTCATGCCGGCGAAGGGAGAGGAGCACACCTTCAGGCCGCGCAGGCGCGGGGAGGGTGGATCACCCCGAGCCGTCAGGCCCTCGCACTTCGAGGACCGCGCGCCATGAACATCCACGCCCCGCAGATCGGCAAGAACGCCTCGCCGAAGACCGACGACGTTGCGGTCGGCCCGCGTCTGGGCAGCCGCAAGGTCTACGCCTCGGGCGAGCTGTTCCCGGACATCCGCGTGCCGTTCCGCGAGGTGGCGCTGCACCCCACGGCCAACGAGCCGCCGCTGACCATCTATGACCCGTCGGGCCCCTACACTGACCCGGACGCGACGATCGACATCGACAAGGGGCTGCCGCGCATCCGCGAGGCCTGGGTCACCGGCCGGGGCGACGTCGAGGTCGTGGCCGAGCCCCGTCAGGTCAAGCCCGAGGACAACGGCTTCGCCAGCGGCAAGCATCTGGCGCCGCAGTTCCACGACGAGACCCGCAAGGTCTACAAGGCAAAGACCGGCGCCGCCGTGACCCAGCTGGAATACGCCCGCAAGGGGATCATCACGCCGGAGATGGAATACGTCGCGATCCGCGAGAACCTGCGCCGCGAGCAGAACGCCCCCTGCGTCCGCGACGGCGAGGACTTCGGCGCCAGCATCCCCGACTTCGTCACCCCCGAGTTCGTCCGCCAGGAGATCGCCCGCGGCCGCGCCATCATCCCGGCCAACATCAACCACGGCGAGCTGGAGCCGATGGCCATCGGCCGCAACTTCCTGGTCAAGATCAACGCCAACATCGGCAACTCGGCGGTGCTCAGCACCGTCGCCGACGAGGTCGACAAGATGGTCTGGGCGACCCGCTGGGGCGCCGACACGGTCATGGACCTCTCGACCGGCCGCAACATCCACAACATCCGCGACTGGATCATCCGCAACAGCCCGGTCCCCATCGGCACGGTGCCGATCTACCAGGCGCTGGAAAAGGTCGGCGGCGTGGCCGAGGACCTCAACTGGGAAGTCTTCCGAGACACCCTGATCGAACAGGCCGAGCAGGGCGTGGACTATTTCACCATCCACGCCGGCGTGCGCCTGCCGTTCATTCCGATGACGGCCAAACGCGTCACGGGCATCGTCTCCCGCGGCGGCTCGATCATGGCCAAGTGGTGCCTGGCCCACCACAAGGAGAGCTTCCTCTACGACCACTTCGAGGACATCTGCGACATCATGCGGGCCTACGACGTGTCGTTCAGCCTCGGCGACGGCCTGCGCCCGGGCAGCACGCGCGACGCCAACGACGAGGCCCAGTTCTCCGAGCTGCGCACGCTGGGCGAGCTGACCAAGGTGGCCTGGAACCACGGCTGCCAGGTGATGATCGAGGGCCCCGGCCACGTGGCCATGCACAAGATCAAGGCCAACATGGATGAGCAGCTCAAGCACTGCCACGAGGCGCCGTTCTACACGCTCGGCCCGCTGACCACCGACATCGCCCCCGGCTACGACCACATCACCAGCGCCATCGGCGCCGCTATGATCGGCTGGTTCGGCACGGCCATGCTCTGCTACGTCACGCCCAAGGAGCACCTGGGCCTGCCCGACCGCGACGATGTGAAGACCGGGGTGATCACCTATAAACTCGCCGCCCACGCCGCTGATCTGGCGAAGGGGCATCCGGCGGCGGCGTTGAGGGACGACGCGGTGAGCCGCGCCAGGTTCGAGTTCCGCTGGGAAGACCAGTTCAACCTCGGCCTGGACCCGGAGACGGCCCAGAAGTTCCACGACGCCACGCTGCCCAAGGAAGCCCACAAGACGGCCCACTTCTGCTCCATGTGCGGGCCGAAGTTCTGCTCGATGAAGATCAGCCAGGAAGTGCGGGACTTCGCCGCCGGCGTGGCCCCGAACGAGGCGATTGAGGGGATGGCGGCGATGTCTAGGAAGTTCCGGGATCTGGGCGGGGAGATTGAGGTGAAGGTGTAGGGGTTAGAACGGCTCCACGCCGAGTACCGCACGCCTTTCGTGGGTGAGTTCGGCCACCACTCTGGCACCCAGCACGCCCTCGAGGAGCCGCTTCACGTGTTCGGCCTTCAACGCCGTCAACCGGCCAACAAAGCTGTCGAGATCCGCGACATGGGCCATTGATCGGGCGTGTCCGGCGATCATGGCGTCAATGGTGGTCATCATATCGGGAATAGTCCGCCGGTGCCTTAGGCAATATTCAAAGCTTGAAATTTTAGACAAGCTCTCGTCTATTTTTCTAATTTTGTCCTTCGGGATGCAGAACCGATATCCATCCGAGAATTGACGTATCGCGACACCAAGAAATTCTACATCTTCGGTGGGGCCGGCAATGTTCGTCTTTGTTGCTTCTGAAAGCTCGGGAATTTCCAACTTAAGCTTATGAAGCTCTGTTTTGACGAATGTCAGGGCATCGAGGCATTCGCTTTGGGTTTTGCCGAAGATCGCTATGTCATCCGCATATCGAATTGCGCGGAAGCCGGCCTGAGATAACGCTTGGTCAAATTCCTTGAGCAGGAGATTGGAGAGCATTGGCGAAGCGGGCATTCCTTGGCGAAGCCCGGTTCCCCGCTTGATTTGATTTTCCACCGCAAGCGACGCAGCTTTGGGGTCAGACTCGTCAAGCTCACAGTTGATGATCTGAAGCAGTATTTCCCGGACGATCTTGCTTCGAACTGCGTTAGTGACTTTCCGCCTTAGAATTCGTCGATCAATCCTGTCGAAGAAGCTAACGATATCGGCTTGGAGGACCCAAGGGTATTTGGTCCTCAAGCTGAGCGCTGCTGACTGAGCGGCGGCAAGAGTCCGGCCTTTCGAAAAGCCGTACGCTATGTGCGATGCGGCGTTGAATCGAGGATCGTTCTCAAGATGACGGAGGACGACGCGTTGAAGGAAGCGGTCTCGTACGGTTGGAACCGCGATGATGCGCTCGCCGCCGCTCTTCTTCGGAATTGGGAAAACGCGAAGCTTGCTGAACTGGTAAGTCTGGCGCTGCAGTTGAAGCCGGGTGCGCGCGATCTGAAATTTGAGATCGGAAGAGAATTCTGGCGCCGTAACGCCGTCAAGTCCCGGGCTGCCTGCAGTTCCAGGCGACCGGTCGCGAGAGTTCGCCCACACGATCCGCATCGTGTCTTCGGAGAAGGCCTTGGGCAGTCTTCGTGTCATGCCTTCCCCCCGGTGTGCTCGGGATGCGCCCCGGGGCAGTCAATGGCATTGCGATCCCGACACGCCACCATCATCTGGCAACGGGCCTGAACCGGTCTCCGGGTCCCCAGCCTGCGCGCTTACGCACACAGGTGACGACACCGCACCAGAGTGGCGGCCCCCGCTCATCTCGACCAGGGCAGAACCCTGACCTGAGAAGGTCACCGCAGCAACCACTAAGATAGTGGCCCACTTGGCGGTGGCAACCCTCCACGATGCCTCCAGTTGGAGAACAAAACGTGAACTGATCACAACCTTGGCGCGAAGCGTCTCCCCGCCCTCCCGGCCTCCGTCATTTAAGCTGATGGCCCGATCCGAGCTTAGCGCTTCGAGCATCTCGCTTCCTCCATGTTGTTGCGATCCCGACACGCCACCATCATCTGGCAACGGGCCTGAACCGGTCTCCGGGTCCCCAGCCTGCGCGCTTACGC
>NZ_JBYSYH010000002.1:587435-1011523 GCF_058783025.1 Caulobacter sp. FW305-C-30-S16
TACGCACACAGGTGACGACACCGCACGAAGGCGTCGAAGGCCGCGACGTGGGATACACATCGGGCTTGCGGAGCATCTGGGAAACCGAGGGTCGTTTAGCAACCCGGCTGCGTACTTTTCCTCAAACTACTGTTTGAGTTGATCCCTTCATCTCATGCCAAGACGATCCCCGACCGGCCCAGGTCACTCAAGGCCGGGCCTGCGGCCCGCCGCGCGCGGGCGCCCGGAGGGCGCGCCTTGACTGACCTGGACCGGTCGGCAGGCTGGCCTGCGTGAGATTGAGGGCACGCTCCCTTCTCCCCTCGCGGGAGAAGGTGTCAGGCGGAGCCTGACGGATGAGGGGGCGCACGGTCGGCGCCGCCTCGACATCCTGTCCGCCATCCCGATCCCTCCGCGAGACCCCTCATCCGGCGGTCTTCGACCGCCACCTTCTCCCGCAAGGGGAGAAGGGGCCCAGCGCGCCCCTACTGCGTCAGCGAAATCCCCGCGATCGACCAGCCGTACCAGCCCACCGCCCCCACCAGCGCCAGCCGGTGGACCCAGCGGTTGCGGATCCAGATCAGCGCGCCGTAGAGCGCCACCACCACCCAGGGGCCCTCCGCCAGCGCGTCCAGCCACGGAAAGGGCCTGTTCTGCGGGATGAGGACGCGCACGACCCATCCGATCAGGCCGGTCAGCCAGAACAGGATCAGCCCGCAGATCATCGCCCCGTAGGTGAACGGCCGGGTGCGGTCATAGTGGGCGTAGAGGTCGACCTCGCCCTCGGCCTGTGGCTGCTCGGGCAGGACGAAGGCCGCCGCCAGGTAGGGGAACAGCAGCTTCAGCACGTTCAGCAGCACCAGGCCGATGGTCGTGCTGGTGCGCAGCCGCTCGTCCCACTGGTAGAGCCAGACCGAGACGATCACCAGGAACACCAGCACCGCCAGCAGCAGCGGCTCGGGCGCCCATTTCACGCGCCGGCCGGCCATCGCCAGCCGGTGCAGGCTGGAGGCCATCTGCGCCAGGGCCAGGCCCAGGATCACGGCGCTGAGGCCGAAGGTGAAGTCGAACAGCGTCATCGTGGTCCCCCCGTCAGCCGCGAGGATAGCCGCCCGCGCGGCGATGGGAAGTCCGTCTCCCCGACGCCCACTTCCCCGATCAGGTGCAGACCGTAGGCCCGCCGGCGCGGGGCTGTATCCTGCGGCGATGAGCCTGCTCGCCCTTGTCCTTGCCGCCGCCGTCGACGCGGCCCCGCCCGCCGTCCCGCCGCTGCTGCCGGCCCCCGCGCCGGTCGCCGCCGCGCCGGCCGCGCCCCGGCCCGCGCCGCCCCCGCCGCCTGCGCCGGTCGCCAATCCGCTGGCCCCGGCCAAGCTCGGCAGGCTGCTCTGCTACAGCCCCGACCAGGCGCTGAAGACCTGCGCCGCCATGACCGCCTACGGCTTTCCCGCCGACGGCAAGATCCTCAACCGCGCCCAGGTGGTGATCACACCCAGCCCCTTCATCGTGATGACCACCCTGACGACGGTGACGGTGCGCGGTCCGGCTGTCTGCGGCCGGATGGCGGGCGCCGCCGAGGCGACCTTCACCGTCGACGGCAAGCCGGCCGACGCGTCGATCACCGCCGACCTGCGTGGCCAGATCGCCCGCGCCTTCACCGCCTTCGACGGCGTCGAGGTCTGCACCACCTTCGTCCCGTTCCGCGAAGGGTACATGGCCAACGTGTCCATCGGCGACGCGCCCCGGCCCGACCTGAACCAGCCGGTGATCTGGGTGGAGTTCAACGACGGCTACGTGGTCTCGCCTTGATGATCCTCTCCGCGTAGCGGGGAGGGGGACCATGCGAAGCATGGTGGAGGGGCCGGCGCGGACCTGACAGGACCAACCGCGTTCTGACTCCGACGTCCGCCACCGGCGTCTCCCTCCCCCTCTCCACCAGCCTCCGGCTGGTCCCCATCTCCCTCGCGGGAGAGGACTGTGATCCCGCTTGCTCCACTCCGCCGCTCAACTTATCACCGCTTACATGTCCCCCTCCGCCCCGCCGCCGCCCGCAACGGGGCCAGAGCAGTCCGCGCCGCCGTTCGCGGCCGCGTCGCTGATCGGGGTGGTGTTCATCAACATGCTGGGCTTCGGGATCATCGTCCCGCTGCTGCCGTTCTACGCCCACTCGTTCGACGCCCCGCCCTGGCAGATGGCGCTGATCTTCTCGGCCTATTCGGTCGGCGCCTTCTTCGGCGAGCCGTTCTGGGGCCGGTTGTCGGACCGCTATGGCCGCAAGCCGATCCTGATCTCGACGATCACCGCCAACGGCCTCTGCTACCTGTTCCTGGCCTTCGCCCCGAGCATCGAGGCGGCCTTCGTCATCCGCCTGCTGGGCGGGCTGGCGGCCGGCAACGGGGCGGTGATCCAGGGTTACATCGCCGACGTCACGCCGCCCGAGAAGCGCGCGCGCCAGCTCAGCTACCAGGGCGCGGCCTGGAACGTCGGGCTGATCGTCGGCCCCTCGATCGGCGGGCTGTTCGCCCATACCGGCATCGGCCCGGCCGGCTTCCGCATCCCGCTGTTTATCGCCTCGGGCCTGGCCTTCCTCTGCGTGGCGGCGGTGATCACGGTGATCCGCGAGAGCCGCGTGCGCCAGACCGACATCTCCCACCGGGCCAGCCGCTGGGCGGCGGCCGGCGAGGCGCTGCGACATCCGGTGATCGGGCGGCTGATCCTGCTGACCTTCCTGATCGGCTTCGCCTTCACCGGCATCGAGTCGGTGTTCGGCCTGTGGGCCCAGGCGCGGTTCGAGTGGTCGCCGCGCGACATCGGCTTCGCCTTCGCCTGGGTCGGGGTCTGCGCCTTCGTCACCCAGACCATGGTCACCGGCCGCCTGTCGGAGCGCTTCGGCGAGGGGCCGATGCTGGCGGTCGGCATGGCGATGACGGTGATCTCGATGCTGCTGCAGACGCTCTCGACCGGCGGGGTGATGACCACGGTGCTGATGTGCTTCAGCGCGGTCGGCTCGTCCGTGGCCTTCCCCAATGTCGGGGCGCTGATCTCGCGGGCGGCGGACCCGCACCGGCAGGGCCAGATCATGGGCCTGAACAACGCCGCCGGCGCCCTGTCGCGCGTGCTGGGGCCGCTCAGCGCCGGCCTGGTGTTCGCCCAGGTGATCGACGGCCCGTTCCTGCTCGGCGCGGCGGTGGTCGCCCCGGCGATCTTCCTGGCGCTCGCGGCCAGCCGGCGGGCAGGGGGCCGGACCGCCGATCCGGCTTGACCCGGCGGACGTCCGCCCCAGGTGTCGGGGGAGAAGGAGTCCCTCCATGACCCGCCGCCCCACCGCCCTCATCGCCCTTGCCGCCGCCCTCTGGCTGACGGCCGCGCCGGCCCTCGCCGCGGAGGCGCCGGCGCCCGCGAAGCCGGTCGATCCGGCCCGCTTCTACACCGGCCGCTGGCTCGAGATCGCCCGCCTGCCGATGGGGCTGACCGACGGCTGCGTCGCCGGCTGGACCGACTACACCCGGCGCCCGGACGGCAAGGTCGCCGTGTTCGACGGCTGCCAGGTCGGCGTCCCGGGCGGCAAGACCCGGTCGATCAAGGGAACCGGCACGCTGCAGGACGCCGGGTCGAACAACGCCACCCTGAAGGTGCGCTATCCGTTCTTCATCACCTGGACCTACCAGGTGCTCGACCGCGCCGATGACTACAGCTGGTTCATCTCGGCCGATCCGAAGTTCGAGAAGCTGTGGATCTACACGCGCGAGGTTCCGGACGCGGAGACCCTGGCCATGCTGGTCGCGCGCGCCCGGGCGCTGGGCTACGACACCGGCCGGCTCGAATTCCCGGCCCAGCCGCCGCTCTGAGCGGGACTCGACCGCCGCCCGCGGGCGGGGCTAGGCTCTCGCCATGACCCATGCCCGCATCCTCCTCGCCGCCGCCCTGACCCTGGGCCTCGCCGCCTGCGACAAGCCCGCCGCGACGCCGGCGACGCCTGCCGCCCCTGCGCCCGCCGCCGCGCCGGCCGCGCCCGCGGCTCCCGCGACGCCGACCATGCCGCTGAAGCTGGCCCTGACCGGCGACGGGCTGACGGTCGTCACCGAGAGCGGCTCGACCCAGCTGCTGGCCTTCAGCCGCGACAAGGCCCAGACCCTGGTGACCATGAGCCGCGTCGAGCCGGCGCCCGGCGTGGAGTCGGTCAACACCGAGTGCGGCGCCGGGACCCTGACCTTCGTCGAGTGGCCGGGCGGCCTGACCCTGCTGTTCCAGGAGGACCGCTTCGTCGGCTGGACCATGGACAAGGCCGGCCTGACGACGATGGACGGCATCGGCGTCGGTTCGACCCGCGCCCAGTTGCTCGCCGCCCGCCCGGCCACGACCGTCGAGGACAGCACGCTGGGCACGGAGTTCGCCGTCGCCGACATGGGCGGCCTGTTCGAAGACGCCGCTCCCGACGCGAAGATCACCCACCTCTGGGCAGGCGTGACCTGCGCGTTCCGGTAGGAGGAAACGATGCGGACCCTGAGCCTTGCCGTGCTGGCCGTCGCCGCCCTGTCCGCGCCCGCGGTCGCCCGCGAGGATCCCGCGGCCGGACCGTCCGGCTACGTCTGGAACGCCTATACCGACACCAGCGTCGCGTTCGGCGTTCCCGACACCGATGATCGCGCCCTCCGCATCGACTGCGAGGGCGGCAAGACCCTGGTGCTGATCACGCCGGTCGATCCCGACTCTGCCGGGTCGGACGGGCTTGTCCGGATCATCGCGTCCACCGACGCGGGCATGGACATGCTCGAAGGCGGGCTGATCGAACTCGGCGACGGACCCAATGTCAGTGCGCAGCTGCCGAGCCCTTCGGACGCCGTGACCGGATTGATGGCCGGCAATGATCTGACCCTGATGCTGCTGGGCGAGGAGCGGGTGATCCCCGGCGCCGGGGCGGCGGCTGTGCTCGGTCCGCTGCTCCGGGTCTGCGGCGGCTGAGGCGATGCGGAACACCGCCCCGTCCGCCTCGATCGACGCCTACCTGGCGGCCATCCCGCCGGACCAGCGCGCCGCGCTGCAGGCCTTGCGCGAGACGATCCTCGACGTCGCTCCGATGGCTGTCGAATGCATCAGCTACGGCATGCCGGCCTTCCGCGTCGGCAAGCCGGTGATCTGCTATTTCGCGGCGACGAAGCAGCACTGCGCCTTTTATCCGGGCGGACTGCCCGATGAATTCCTGCCGGAACTGGCGGACTTTTCCACCAGCAAGGGCACGATCCGCTTCCAGCCCGGCCGGCCGATCCCCGAGCCCCTGCTGCGCCGGATCATCGCAGACTGTGTGTCGCGGGCCGCCGCGCGAGGTAAGTCAAAATGATGCGTCTTCTCCTGCTCCTGGCCCTGTTGTTCGCGACGCCGGCGACGGCCCAGACCCCCGCCACGACGCCGATCACCATCGGCGAGGCCTTCGACATGCCCTCGCGCGCCGAGGGCGAGACGCGCCACATCACCGTCTGGCTGCCGATGTCCTACGGCCAGGGGAAGGCGAGCTATCCGGTGCTCTATCTGCTCGACGGCGGCGAGCAGCAGGACTTCCTGCCGGTCGTGGGCCTGGGCGCGCTGAGCTGGCTGAACGGCGTCACCGACGAGTTCATCGTGGTCGGCATCCGGAGCGGTGGCCGGGCCGAGCGGACGCGTGACTTCACCACGCCGGCGGTCGGCGCGGAGACGGAATTCCCGACCCACGGCAAGGCGCCGCGCTTCCGCCAGTTCCTCGTCGAGGACCTGCTGCCGATCATCGCCGCCCGCTACCGCACGTCCGGCGAGACAGCGCTGATGGGCGAGAGCCTGGCCGGCTATTTCGTGCTCGACACCGCCCTGCGCCGGCCGGAGCTGTTCAACACCTATATCGCGGTCAGCCCCAGCATCTGGTGGGACGACCAGAGCCTGACCAGACAGGCGGCCGGCCTGCTCGCCGCGCGGCCCTGGCCCGCCGGCCGCAAGCTCTACCTGTCCCAGGCCAACGAAGGGGCGCTGGTCGCCGGGGCGATGGACCGGCTGACGGCGGCGCTCAAGGCGGGACCGAAGGACCTGACCTGGACCTACCGGCGCTTCCCGGACGAGCGGCACCTGACGACCTACCATCCGTCGGGCCTGGTCGCGTTGCGCTGGGCCTTTCCGGGACCGGAAGCCGAGCCGGCGGCGGCGCCGTGAGCATGATCCGCCGCCTGACCGCCGGGGACGTCGCCGCCTTCCGCGCCCTTCGGCTGGAGGCCATGACCGCCGAGCCCGAGAGCTTCGGCACGGACATCGCTGAGGAACGGCGGCGGACCGTCGAAACCAGCGCCGCCAGCCTGACGGACAACGCCATGTTCGGCGCCTTCGTCGACGGCGAACTGGTCGGCATGGCCGGCTTCGCCCGGATGAAACCCCTGCGCGAGCAGCACAAGGGCACGGTCTGGAGCATGTATGTCCGCGCCTCGGCGCGCGGCCACGGCCTTGGCGGCAAACTTCTGCGGACGATCATCGAGCATGCCCGGACCGAGGTCGAGGTCCTCAACCTCGTGGTGGTTTCGACCAACACCGCGGCGGTGGCTCTCTACGAGCGCCACGGCTTCCAGCGCTGGGGTCTGGAGCCGCGCGCGCTGAAGCTGGAGGAAGGCCGCTACACGACCGACGGCTACTACTGGCTGCCGCTGACGCCCGTCGAACCCTAACTGCCTGTTAACGCGAAGCATTCCACTCTGGCGTGAATCCGGGACTGTCCCGACGTTCGAGCAAGGCAGGACGCGATGTCCGTAACCCGCACAAACAGCTTCCGGCGCCACAGCGATCACTTCGAGCCCGAAGACCAGAGCGATCCCCACGCCCAGCGGCGCATGCGCGGCATTCTGGACCACATCGACTACACCGCGTTCGCCGCCAACAAGTCGGTCATCAGCCAGGCGCTGGGCTCCGGCGACTCGCGCAAGTTCCAGCGGCTGGCCGTAGCCGCCGCCGCCGCCCGCGCCACCTGGGTCGCCCAGGCTCTGGCCGTCTCCGCCGCCGGCGGCAAGATGACGCCGCAGGATCTCAACCAGCTGACCCATCTGCGCGAAACCTTCGAGGAACTGGCCGAGGCCTATGAAGCCATGCGCCGGATGGTCGAGCGCGGCTACGTCGCCTACACCCTCCCGACCGAATAGGGTTTTACCCGGGCGATATTGACAAACGGTTTTATCCGGGTAAAAGGCGCGTCCTGTGAAAGGAGCGCCGCCATGTCGTTCGACCCCGAAATCCTCTGCACCGCCTTTGAGGGCGTCCGCCGCATCGCCGCCGGCCCGCTCGGCGACGTCGCGCCCCAGGTGCGGGCGGCGCTCGATGCGCGGCCCAACGCCTCGATCCTGATCCTCGCCGACGACGACAGCCGCCGGATCGACGTCGACCTGCGCGGCACGGTGGCCGAGGTCGCCGCCCGCATGGCGCCGCTCGAGAAGGGGCCGGGCCGCCCGAAGCTGGGCGTGGTTCCGCGCGAGGTCACCCTGCTGCCGCGGCACTGGGAATGGCTGGCGGCCCAGCAGGGCGGGGCGTCGGTGGCGCTGCGCCGGCTGGTCGAGGCGGCCCGCAAGGATCCGCGCGAACTGGCCCGCGCCGCGCGCGACGGCGCCTACCGCTTCATGAGCACCCTGGCCGGCAATCTGGCCGGGTTCGAGGAAGCCACGCGCGCCCTCTACGCCGCTGACCGCCCCGCCTTCGAGACCCACATCGCCGCCTGGCCTCGGGACGTGCGCGAGCACGTCCTGACCATCGCGGAACCCGGCTTCGGAGGGGACCTATATACGTGATTGACCCGCCGTTGCGTCTAAGCCACCGTTGGGGTCACAATGCCAACTTCATGGGAGGGGGCATTGCAGAAGCCAGCCATCGCGATCGAGACCTGCGAGCGCCTTATCAATGGCGTGGTGTCCAAGTGCACAACACCACCACCCGCACCCGTGCCTGCGCCCACAAATCCCAACTTCGACGCACTGGCGGCGGCGATTGCCTCTCAGGGCAACGCAATTGCCTCGCAGGCCAATTATCTGACGATCTGGACCATTGCTTTGGGGATAGTGGCTATCTTGGCCACTCTCGGGTGGGGCTGGCTTGTCAAGATTTGGGCTGAAAAGGCTGCTAAGGAGGCTGTGACTGAGTGGATGGATCGGAACGCACCCAACGAGATCGCCAAGTTTGTGGCCGATATCGTGCCCAATTGGGTGGACGCGGACGCGCCCGTAAGCCAACCCGAACGTAGACCGCTCTCTCACAAGGAGCAGGAGGTAGGACTAGGTGGAGACCCCGCTAAAGACCCCGCGTGAGGCACTTGAGATTACCAAGCGCTACTGGAACGACGTTCCAGTGCGGGTGTTCGACCTTGCGCGCGAGCTTGATCTGGGGCCGTGCGCAAAGCCGTTGCCGGACGATATTTCGGGCATGATCCGTAGGGCGGATGGTCATTGGCAAGTGGTCTACAATTCTCGCCACGCCCGCGTCCGTCAGCGGTTCACGGTGGCGCACGAAATTGGGCACTTCATCTACCACCGCGATCTGCTGAATAAGGGCGTCAGCGATACTTTGGCCTATCGCGCGGACGCGGTTGAGCTGCCAAACGAGAACATCCAGCGAGAGCAAGAGTGGCAGGCGAACAACTTCGCAGCAAACTTGCTTGTTCCGAGTCACTGGCTGCGTGCGGCCCAAGCGGCAGGCGTTACGGACGTCAAGGAACTCGCCCGACAATTCGACGTGTCTGAGACGGTAATGCGGATCAAAATGCGGCTACCTCTGCCGACCGCCGCCTAGCGTTAAGACTCTCGCTGCTAGCCCTTGTCTCGACCGATCCGGGCGGTGCTCTTGATCGCCTTCTGAAGTCGGCGCCCGACCTTCTTGATGTCTTCTTGCGCTGGGAGTCGTTCCGGCATCACGCCGCCAAGGTCCTTGATGGTCTGGCGGACTTTCGCGCCGACCTCATAGTGGGCGCGGTTGGCCGCTTCCTTCCCCTTGATGCCCTCACGCCGAAGTTTCTCTTCCGTCTGTGTCGCCCGGAACAGATTGGCCGCAAGCTCGGTGCTGCCCATGTGATCGAGAATGCCTTGCTTCGGCGTCAGGCCCTTGCGACGCCGAATGCCCGGCACGTCCAGACCGCCATAGAGGCCCTTGTAGCCCTCGGTCTGGAAGATGGCGAAGTCCATGCCCTCGCGGACGCCAGCATTCTTTGCGGCGCTCGCCAGAGCCTTGTTGTGGGTTTTGATCTCGTCGCGGAGCAGGACCCGGCGCTCGTCCTCTGAGAGCGGCAGATATTCCTGGGCCTCCTGGTCGGCGATCTCCTGCCGCCGAGTTTGGATTGCGAAATAGGTTTGGGCGAACGCAACCGGGCGCTTCCGGCCGTCGCCGTTCTGGGCGACGAGGTAGCTGGCGTAGCGGCTGAGAACGATATCCTCGATCTCGCGCTCCGCTCCGCTGCCGAGGGGGACCATTTTCCCGACGCCGGCAAAATGGTCATCGCACCCATGACCGGCCTGTTCGCAGGCCTCTTTCGCCTTCGCGATCACCGTCAGGAAGTTGTCCCACTTGGTGTAGCCAAGCAGTGTTTGAAGGTCCCGCGCGAACCAATATTCGTTGCCGTCGTCATCCACCTGCGCGGCGGCCTCAAAGGCAGCGATCAGCCCCTCAATGGTTTCGTCGGATGCCGCCAGCGGCGTGATCGCCGTGACCTCCTCGGGCTTGGTTTGGGCGAAGCGTTGAAGCGCCTCCCCGAACGCCATGTCGGCGAGCTTGCTGGAGTGGTCGGAGTCGTCGGTCATGCGATCAGCGCCTTGTAGGGAAGCGGGCCTTCGACTTGCGAAAGCAGAGCGTTGACGCGCCCGCCTTGGCCGATCTCACGGCGATTGTAGCGGAACGTCATCTCTTGAACGTAGCGATCCAGATGCTTGGGCGAAACCCAGTGATGGATGCCGATGATCTGGCGTTTCAGTAGCGCCCAAGCGCCCTCGATGCTGTTCGTGTGGGCCGCGCCGTTCACATATTCGCCCTTACCGTGACGGACGATCTGGTGAGCGTAGGTGCGCGACAGGAGGCGGTATCCAGCGTGTTCGTCGGTCACAACCATGGTCGCCTGCGGCGACACATTGGCGTGAACGAAGCCATCCAGTGTGGCGGTATCCGGCCGCGCGATGACGCGGGCGACGATCTTGCCCTTGCGGCTGACGGCGCCGATCACCGGCGTCTTACCGACAACGCCCGTGCCCTTGCCCGACCGCCCGCCATGGCGGTTGTGGGCCTTGCCGCCGACGTAGGTCTCATCAACTTCCACTTCGCCATCCAGCGGGGCGTTGAAGCTCTTGGTCAGAGCTGCGTGGCGAAGGCGATGCAGAACGAACCACGCGGACTTCTGAGTGATGCCCAGATCAGTTGCGAGGGTCGTGCTAGCGATGCCCTTGGGGTGGTTCGTGATCATCCAGACGGCAGCGAACCAGGTGCGGAGGGGAAGCTTCGTATCCTGAAAGATCGTTCCGACCTTGATCGAGAAGCGCTTCCGGCAATCTGCGCACTTGTGCGTCTTGCGGTCGCCGAAGGTGTAGATGCGGGCTTCGTTGGCGTTGCCGCACAGGGGGCAGAACTTGCCATTAGCCCAGCGGATCGAGGTCAGGTGATCGATGGCGGATTGCTCGTCGGGGAACGCCGCGAACAGCTGCATCAGGTTGTCGAAGTTCTTGGTCACGGCGCGATCTCCCTATGCGCCGACTATGACCCAAACTCCGATTTGGGTCAATCACGTATATAGGTCCCCTTCGGAGAGGCGTCATGAGCAAGGAGCGCCGCAAGGAACTGCTGGCCGCCTACAAGGAGAAGAAGCCCAGGCCCGGCGTGTTCGCGGTGCGCTGCACGGCGACCGGCCAGGTCTGGGTCCAGGCGGCGGTCAACCTCGACACCTGCCGCAACGGGGTGTGGTTCCCGCTGAAACTCGGCTCCCATCCCAACAAGGCGCTGCAGGCCGAGTGGAAGGCCCACGGCGCGGACGCCTTCCTGATCGAGGACCTCGAAACCCTCGACGAGGAGGACCTCGCCGGCTGGGAACTGACCAGCAAGCTCAAGAGCCGCGAACGCCATTGGCGCGAAACGCTCGGCGCGACAGCGGTCACGGGGTAGCGGAGTAGCGGGGACATGTACCGCAGGTACGTGTCCCCTAAACCGCAGAAGCTCGATTGGGGGACACGTACCTTCGGTACATGTCCCCTAGGCCCGCTCGATCAGGTCCCAGCGGTTGCCGCTGATGTCCTCGAACACCGCCACCGTGCCGTAGACCTCGCGGCGGGGCGCCTCCAGGAACCGGACGCCGGCCGCGGTCATCCGCGCATGGTCGCGGTCGAAGTCGTCGGTCTCGAGGAACAGGAACACCCGGCCGCCGCCCTGTTTGCCGATCATCGCGCGCTGGTCCTCGTCGGCGGCCCTCGCCAGCAGCAGTCCCGATCCCCCGGCCGGAGCGACCACGACCCAGCGCTTCTCGGGCCCCTGCGCGACATCCTCGACCAGGTCCCAGCCCAGCGCCGTCGTGAAGAAGGCGATCGCCGGGTCGTAGTCCGCGACGAGCAGGGCGGTCAGGGCGAGGCGTTGCGGCATGAATCAGGCTCCGGTCGGGCTGCAGTCTAGCCCGCTCACGACAAAAGGCCCTCCCGACGGGGAGGGCCTTCAGTCTCATATCGGCGCCGGCCCTACTGGGGCGGCGTGACGGGCTGCGGTTCCGGCGTCGGAACGGGCGCGGGAGCCGGAGCCGGCGGGGCGATGGTCACGACGGCCGGGGCGCCCAGCGCGGGCGGCGGCACATAGGGAACCCGCGTGCTCGCATCGGATGAGGCGTCAGCGGCGCTCGGAGCGGCTGCGACCGCCCTGGGAGCCGGCGCGCGACGGGCCGGCTCTGTGCGTACGCGGGCCGCCGCGACCGGCGCGGGCCGGGTCGCCGGGGGCGTCACGATCGATGACGCGGGCGGCGCGAGCGCGGCGGTCTCGACCGGGGCCGGGGTCGGCGGCGCGGCCTTCGGCATCGGGGTGGGCGGGACGATCTCGCTGGCGGCGACGGTCCTCCCGGGCTCGGCTGTGTCGCGGGTCTGGGCGATCACCAGAACGGCGACCGCGCAGACGGCGGCGACCCCGATCGGCGCGATCAGGCGCCAGTCCGCGCCCTTGCGCGCCGGCCTGGACGTGGCTGCGGCATAGGGCTCGCTGGCGCCGTCGCCGAACGGCGCGACGGAGGCGAAGGGGGAGGCGGCCGCGAACGGCGCCCCGTTGCCGGTGGGCGTGGGTTCGGCGTTGTCGAACAACGCGCGGGCGGCATCACGATTCAAGGTCATGGCAGGCCTCTCTGTTGAAATCTGTCAGGGGTTCAACGAACGTCGCCCTCCGAAGGTTCCGGGCGTCGCCTGTTGCCTGCAGTCGATCCCGGCCCCGCCCGTCTGTTCTTCCTGTTGCTTGGCGGCATACCGGACAGGGGGCTTCGAAATCTCGCAGGGGACGCCATGACGAACCCCGTGGCGGTTTTTACAGAACACAATCTCGCCCTGTTCTTCCCGACCGCTGATCATTTATTGCACAGGTCGCCGCTCGGGGATGGCCCGCGGGTGCGCTCTTTGCGCCACGTTCATCCGCCTGCAACGCCTGCGACCTAGGCTTGGCTTGACCGCAATTCGCCCGACAGGCGAAAGGTCAGTGGCGTTTGGAGGGCGTTCCCATGAAGCTGAAGGCGCGGATCACGCGCGAGCTGAGGTTCATCAAGGGCCTGGGTCGCACGCTGAAGTGGGTCAAGCCCATTGCGCCTGACAGCAAGGAGCTGATCTGCGACGACCTTGAGGCCGCGGTCGACGCGCACAGGGACCGTCCGGCGATCACTTTCGAGGGCAAGACCCTCACCTACGGCGAGATGGACGCCCTCGCCAATCGCTACGCCCACTGGGCCAAGGAACAGGGCATTACCCGCGGCCAGACCGTGGCGCTGTTCATGCCCAACCGCATGGACTACCTGCCGATCTGGTACGGCCTGACCAAGGTCGGGGTGGCCACGGCGCTGATCAACAACAACCTGACCGGTGCGCAGCTGGCGCATTGCCTCAACATCTCCGGCGCCCTGCATTGCCTGGTCGACGGCGACACCTCGCCGGCGTTCGAGGCCGCCCGCGGCCAGATGACCAAACACGTCGCCCAGTGGACGCTCGGACCGGTCATCGAGGACCGCCGCGACCTGACCGCGGCCCTGAAGAGCTGCAGCAGCCTGCGCCCCGATCGCCAGACCGCCCGCGGCGACCTGCGCGGCAAGGACACGGCGCTGTGGATCTACACCAGCGGCACCACGGGCCTGCCCAAGGCCGCCCGCATCAACCACATGCGCGTCCAGCTCTACATGCGCGGTTTCGCCGGGGCGACAGGCGCGCTGGCGAGCGACCGGATCTATCAGGTGCTGCCGCTCTATCACGCCACCGGCGGCCTCTGCGGCATGGGCGCGGCCCTGCTGACGGGCGGGTCGGTCGTCCTGCGCAAGAAGTTCTCGACCAGCCATTTCTGGCAGGACGTGCACGACGAGGGGTGCACGATGTTCGTCTACATCGGCGAGCTCTGCCGCTACCTCGTCAACGCGCCGGGGCATCCGCTGGAGCGGAATCACAAGCTGCGCCAGGCGTTCGGCAACGGCCTGCGCGCCGATGTCTGGGAGCAGATGGTCGCCCGGTTCAACATCCCCCAGGTGATGGAGTTCTACGGCTCGACCGAAGGCAACGTGTCGATGTTCAACTTCGACGGCCACATCGGCGCCATCGGGCGCGTGCCCAAATGGCTGAAGAAGAAGGTCAACGCGCGCCTCGTGCAGTTCGACGTCGAGACCGAGCAGCCCGTCCGCAACGCCGCCGGCTTCTGCATCGAGTGCGGCCCTGACCAGATCGGCGAGTGCATCGGCCGGATCGACACCACCGACCCCCGCACCAGCTTCAGCGGCTATGCCGACAAGTCAGCCACCGAGAAGAAGGTGCTGCACGACGTCTTCGAGAAGGGCGACGCCTGGTTCCGCACGGGCGACCTCATGCGGCAGGACGCCGACAGCTATTTCTACTTCGTCGACCGGATCGGCGACACCTACCGCTGGAAGGGCGAGAACGTCTCGACCGGCGAGGTCGCCGACCGTCTGGCCGAGGCGCCGGGCGTGCTGGAGGCCAATGTCTATGGCGTTTCGGTCCCGGGCCAGGACGGCCGCGTGGGCATGGTCGCCCTGACGGTGGATGACGACTTCAGCCTGCCGGATTTCCACGCCCATGTGGAAAAGGAGCTGCCGTCCTACGCCCAGCCGCTGTTCCTGCGGCTGCAGCGCCAGATCGAGACGACGGGCACCTTCAAGTACCGCAAGGTCGACCTGGTCGAGGACGGCTTCGACCCCGCCCGCGTCAAGGACCCGCTGTATTTCCGCAATCCGGTGAAGAAGGCCTGGACCAAGGTCAGCAAGGCCAGCTTCGAAAAGATCTGCGAGGGCGGCTTCAAGCTCTAGGGGCGCGGCGCGCCTCGGCTGAAGCGGTCACGGGGCGGACGGTTCCAGCGCCTCCCGGATGCGTCCGATCGCGATCCCGAGATTGCCGCCCTGCAGACGGATCACCGTCTCGAGCAAGATGGGCGTCATGGCGAGATCAGCGTCGGGCCCCGGGCGGGTGACAAAGCCCAGATCCGTTGCTTCGCGCAGCACCCGGGCGATGTGGGCGCGCGACACGCCGAGCTTGTGTGCGGCGGGTCCGACGGCAAGCGCGGCCGGGCGGCCGGCGACCCCGTCCGCGGCGACGAAGATCATCAGCAGCAGCAACATGCCACCGGTCTTCTCGACCAGCGGCTCGAGCGCGGGGGCGTTGTCGATTGCACGGCGCCCATCGAGCGCCCACTGCCCCATGGCGGCGGCATAACGATCGAAGAAGGCGGGGTCGTCGATCCGCGCCAGGCCTTCGACGCCAAGCGGGCTGATCAGGGCGGCGGCGGCGAACAGGTTGCGCCATCGTTCCCGCTGCGACGTCGTGAAGCCCTCGGTCGGAACCAGACGCTGGGGCTGGCCCCGTCGGGCCGGTTCGCCCGCCGTTACGAAGCCGACGTAGCGCAGCAGGGACAGCATCGCCGCTGCACGGCCGGCGCTGCAGGCGCCCATCTGGACACAGACCGCCTTGAAGCGGTTGGTGGTCAGTTCGCCCCGGGCGGCCAGGTAGAAGATCATGTGAATCATCACGAACCGGCCCCGGTCGTTGCCGAGCAGGTTCAGCAGCCGGTTTCCACGGTGGACCTCGATGATCCCCCGCGACAGCGCCAAGGCCGCCTCGATGATCGCCGGATGATTCAGCGCGGCCGCGAAATCGGCGTCTCCGCCCCCGGACTCCTTGTCGAGGTGATCCAATTTTGCGCACTCCCCCGAGCGGCCGTCGAACGCTAGTTGTTGTAATGACTAGCGCGCGGGGGCGCGTCGGTCACGCGCTGTGCGCGCCTGGGGAAGGGGAAGTCGTTTGCCAACCGTCATCAGCGCTGAAAGCGCCGTCATCGCCACCGGGATTACGGCCGATTCCCAGACCAATCCGCAGATTCTTCAGCTGACGGACGGGCGCTATGTGCTGGCCTACGTTTCCGGAACCGCCCTGATCGTCGTCGAATTTCACAACCCTGACGGCTCAATCGCGTCGAGTCAGTCCCTGGGAAACACTCTGAGTTTCATGTCGGGTTTCAGTGAGTTGGTCCTGGATGACGCAGGGAATATCCATTTCAGCTATGTCGCTAGGAGTGGCGCAGACCATCGAATTTACGCCGTCTCTTTCGACAACAATGGAAGCATAATATCATCTTCCTCAAGCGCTCTATTTACAAACAATGGAACATTTTCAATTTCTACAACTTATATCCATTCGCAAGAAAAAGTATACGTTTATTTCATGGGCTATGTTTCTGGGTTTAGAAAAAGTAAAGAGCTGCAATTTGGGCCGAATGAATCAGGTGTATTGCTTCAAGATCCCTCTATTGCAGAATTGGGTGGGGCTTATAGTGGGGTTGATGCAGGGGTCACCGCTAATGATCGTCTTCAAGTCGCTGCTTCAGGGCCCAACGGTACCGCCTTCCATTGGAGCGATTACTACGTCTTGCTGGACTCCGCCGCCGCCACCTCGGTCGCCATGGCGAGGGTAACGGACTCCGAGGTCTGGGTCGCCTGGAGCGCCACGGGACGGGACGGTTCAGGCGACGGGGTGTTTCTGCGTCGGGTCACCGAGGCCGGCGGCGTCTCGGGAACAACCGAGATCCAG
Organism: Caulobacter sp. FW305-C-30-S16; assembly: GCF_058783025.1. Classification (NCBI taxonomy): domain Bacteria; kingdom Pseudomonadati; phylum Pseudomonadota; class Alphaproteobacteria; order Caulobacterales; family Caulobacteraceae; genus Caulobacter; species Caulobacter sp. FW305-C-30-S16. Next base: position 603,683 of record NZ_JBYSYH010000002.1, read on the forward strand.
GTCAATACGGCGACCGTCGGGAACCAGAACCGGGCGGACGTCGCCGTGCTGGCCGGCGGCCAGGTCGTCGTCGTGTGGACGGACCAGCCCGTCCAAAACGGCGCCGCCCGGGTCATGGCGCGTGTCTTTGACGCCGCCGGTGTCGCGCTGACGTCAGCGTTCGAGGTCAGCCCCCTCAATTCGCACGTTCCGACCCCGAAAGTGTCCGGGACGCCCGATGGCGGGTTCACGGTTTACTTTGGCTACTACAACGGTGTGGCCACCAATACCGACGTCCATAGTCGCCATTATACGCTCGGCGCCCTTGCGGGCGTGGGCGCTGACATGGTGGCCGGATCGTCCGCCGCGGACAGTCTCGCCGGACAGGACGGCAACGACGCGCTCGATGGCGGCGGCGGCAACGACCTGCTCGACGGCGGTGCGGGTGACGACTTGCTCGTCGGCGGGCTCGGCAACGACTACCTGCGCGGAGGGACCGGCGCCGACGCCATGCAGGGCGGCGCCGGCGATGACACCTATCTGGTCACCGACGCCGGAGACACGGCCGACGAGACCGGCGGCGACGGGACCGATCTTGTGATCAGCAGGATCAGCTGGACCCTGGGCGCCGGGATCGAGAACCTGACCCTCGGCAATGGCGGGACCTGGTCCGGCGCCGGCAACGAACTGGCCAACGTGATCACCGGCAACAGCCTGGCCAACACGATCACCGGTCTGGCCGGCAACGACACCCTCAACGGCGGCGGCGGCAACGACAGCCTGGATGGCGGCGACGACAACGACACGCTCAACGGCGAAAGCCAGAACGACACCCTCAATGGCGGCGCCGGGACGGACACCCTGAACGGCGGCGACGGCAACGATGCGCTGAACGGCGGGACCGGCGCGGACGCCATGACCGGCGGCGCGGGCAACGACAGCTATGTCGTGGACGACGGTGGTGACACGGTGACGGAAGTCGCCGGCGCCGGAACCGACGCGGTGTCCGCCTCCATCAGCTACAGCCTGACCGCCAACGTCGAGCGCCTGACCCTGACCGGCTCGGCCGACCTAAACGGGACCGGCAACGTGCTGGCCAACATCCTGACCGGCAACAGCGGGGCCAACACCCTGAGCGGCGGCGACGGCGCCGACGTGCTCTACGGCCTGGCGGGCAATGACGTCCTCAACGGCGAGGCCGGCAATGACGCCCTCGACGGCGGCGCGGACAACGACAGCCTCGCCGGCGGCGCAGGCCAGGACCGGTTGACGGGCGGGACCGGCGCGGACGCGTTCCTGTTCACCGCCGCCGACATCCGCCGCACTGGCCCCGGGTTCGGGCTGACGCCGGACAAGGACCAGATCCTCGACCTCAGCTTCGCCGCCAACGACCGGATCGACCTCTCGGCCATCGACGCCAACGCCCTCGTCGGCGGCGACCAGGCGTTCACCTTCGTGAGCGCCTTGAGCGGCGTCGCCGGCCAGGCGGTGCTGAAGCTCAGCGGCGGCAAGAGCATCCTGTCCCTCGACGTCGACGGCGACCGCAAGGCTGACCTGATCGTCGAGATCAACGGCGACGTCACCGCCACGACCGCCAACCTCTACACCGGTGGTGGCGATACCAACGGCGGCTGGGTGCTGTAGGGCGCGAGGGCCGGTTTCGCCGGCCGACGCCGGAAGGCCCAGGGGTCTGACCCCGGAAGGGCGCTTCGGGGCCTAGGCGTTGACGACCTGCCCCGGAACGACCAGGTACCCCGCTCTCGGGAAGTGCACATGCACCGTCCCGACCGCGTCATCGTCCCGCGCCAGCACCACGCGTTCGCGGTTGGCGGCCACCAGCGTTCCGTGCACCGGATCGCGGCCGTAGTCGTCAGCCATGACCATCACCGGAGCGCCGGGCTTCAGACCCAGCGGGTCGTTGTCTTCGTGCGCGGGCGCCGGGGCGGGGGAGGCGGCCTTCGCGACGGCCAGGGCCTCGGACCCGGTCATGGCCTCAGGCTTGCCGTGGCCCAGACCGGCGACCTTCGCGCTCCAGGCGGTCAGGCGCGGCATGCCCTGCGTCAGCGCCTTGAGCGTGTCGGGCAGGGCGCCGCCGAGGAACCAGACGTTCATGTAGGCCGCGATGTCCGCCAGCCCCGGGCCGTCGGCCTGCAGCCAGCCGCCCCCGGTCTGCGCCAGCTGGTCCTCGATCCAGCCGGCCTGGCTCCGCCATTGCTGCGACAGCGGCGGGCCGGCGGCCTTCATCGCCGCGGTGTCGAACGGCCGGCCGGACATCGCCTCGCGGTCCTTGATGAAGGCCGCGGGCACGCTGTCGCCGATGGCGCCGAAGATGATCGGCACGGTCGCCTGGAAGAACGGCCGGTCGGCCCACAGGTTGATCGCCCAGTCCAGGCCGCCGCGCACGGCGCGGGGCTCGGGCCAGCGCCGCTCGATCTCGGCGAGGATCACCTGGGTGTCGCAGTAGACGTCCGCCCCGATCTGCAGCGACGGCGTGCGCCGGTATCCGCCGGTCAGCGGCAGATAGTCGGGCTTGGGCATCATGCTGGGGATGATGACCGACTTCCAGGCCATGCCCTTGAGGCCGAACAGCAGCCGCACCTTCTCGGAAAAGGGCGAGGTGTCGAAGTGATGCAGGATGGGCAGATCGGTCATGGCGTTTCCCGGAGATCGTCACGTTTGAGCCGATCGGACGCGCCTGCCCGTCGGTCAGTCTATGAAAAAGCACTTTACGATGCAAAGTAAGTGCGCTAATCCGGAATCACAGACATTGGGGCCGGGAGCGCCTGACATGACCGACGAGAAGATTCAGACCCTCAGGGACGACATCGCCTTCATGAAGGCGCTGGCCCAGGAGGGCAGCACCGTGCCGCTGCTGTTCGGCGGCAACATGGTCGCCGCCGGGCTCATTTTTGGCGCGGCGTCGGTCGGGCACTGGCTGATCGCCACGGACATCCTGGCCGTGTCCGACTGGGCCTATCTGATCAACTGGGTGGGCGCCGGGGCGCTGTTCGGCGTGGTCTGCACCCTGCTGGTTCGCCGCGCCAGTTCACGACCGGGTTTCAACGCCGCGGCCAACAGGGCCACGGGCTCGGCCTGGTCCGGGGTCGGGTTCGCCATCTTCGCCATGTGGATGGGGATCATGGCCTATGCCTGGCGCAACCAGGCCTGGGAGGTGATGAACATCTTCCCGGTGATCATTTTCGGGGTCTACGGCGCCGCCTGGCTGGTCGCCGGCGACATGACGGGCAAGGGCTGGATCAGGCTGGTCGCCCTGGGCTCGTTCGCCGGCGCGGTGCTGATGGGCTTCATGAGCGGCACGACGCAGCAGATGCTCGGCTATGCCGGATGCCTGTTCCTGCTGGCGGTCGTGCCGGGCCTGGTGCTGATGCGTCAGGAACCGTCGGACACGATTTGAGAAGGGTCGCGTCATGACCGACGGTTTCGACATCGAGGGCATCGACGAGGTCATCCACGGCCGGGTCAGGCTGGGCGTCATGGCCTATCTGTCCGGCGCCGGATCGGCCGACTTCAACACCCTCAAGGCCCGGCTGCAGGCCACGGACGGCAATCTTTCGGCCCATCTGCGCAAGCTGGAGGACGCCGGGTTCGTCAAGGTCGAGAAGGCCTTCGTCAACCGCAAGCCGCTGACGACCCTGACCCTGACCGACAACGGCCGAAAGGCGTTCGCCGCCTACCTCGACGCGATCAGCAAGCTGGTTGAGGGAAGAGGCTAGCCCTTGCTCCCGGCGCGGGGCGAGTTAAGTCCTCCGCATGACCTTTACGCGTCGCAATGCGCTCTTCGCCGGCCTCGCGGCGCTCACGGCCAGTCTGGCCGCCGCCTGCTCGCCGCTGTCCATGTTCGCCACCCTGGCGCCGAAGGACCGCGCCCGTCGCGGCGCGAGCGGCATCGCCTACGGCCCGCTGCCCCGGCAGACGCTCGACGTCTACACCCCGGCCGTTCCGGCGCCCGGTCTGCCGACGGCCGTGTTCTTCTATGGCGGCTCCTGGGACTCGGGACGTCGGCAGGACTATCGCTGGGTCGGCCAGGCGCTGGCGGCGAAGGGCTTCGTCGCCATCGTCGCCGACTATCGCCTCTATCCGGAAGTCCGGTTCCCGGCCTTCCTTGAGGATGGAGCCCTGGCGGTCCGCTGGGCGGCCAACCATGCGGCGGAATACGGCGGCGACCCGTCGCATCTGGTGCTGATCGGGCATTCGGCGGGGGCCTACAACGCGATGATGCTGGCGCTAGACCCGTCCTGGCTTGAGGCGGCCGGCGTGGATCCGGCGGCGATCCGCGGCGTGGCGGGCCTGGCCGGTCCGTACGACTTCCTGCCGCTGGACGGACCCGTCACGCGCCGCACGTTCGGCGACGCGCCGGACCTCGCCCTGACCCAGCCGATCCGGTTCGTCGGCCCCCAAACGCCGCCGGTCTTCCTCGCGACGGGTGAGGCGGACACCACCGTCTATCCCCGCAACAGTCGCAAGCTGGAAAAGGCCCTGCGCGAGGCCGGCCGACGGGTGGAGGCGCACTACTATCCCGGTGTCGACCACGCCGGCATCGTCCTGACCCTGTCCCGCCCGCTTCGGGGTCGCGCACCGGTACTGGATCAGATGGCGACATTCCTGAAGGCGCGGCTCTAGCGTCCGGCCTTTCGGCGCCCATCTACCGGCCATGAGACTGAACCAGGTCACCGCCTCCGCCCGCGATCTCGCCGCCTCGACCGCCTTCTACCAGGCGCTGGGCCTTCGGCTGATCGTCCAGACCGACCACTACGTCCGCTTCGAGTGCCCGGACAGCGACGGCGGAGAGCCGGCGACCTTCTCGCTGCACCTCGACCCCGACGCGGCCGGCGTCACGGCGACGTCGGTCTATTTCGAGGACGACGACCTCGACGCCACCGTCGGGCGGCTGAAGGCGGCCGGTCTGGCGTTCGACAGTGATCCCGTTGACCAGAGGTGGCTCTGGCGCGAGGCTTGGCTGCGGGACCCCTCCGGCAACCGCGTCTGCCTCTACCGCGCCGCCGAGTCCCGCCGCTTCCCGCCCTGGCGGTTGAGCTAGTCCGCGCCGGTCCGGCCGTATTTCAGCAACACCGACAGCGTCCAGGGATCGGCGCCACCGGACGAGACGTCGTCCAGCCGCCAGCGGCCGCCGGACTTCTCGAAATGAAAGTGGATGCGCTCGGCCCGGCCCCCGTTGCGGAACGACGCGGTGACGGTCATCCGGTCCTCATGCCCGTCGACGAACGCGCTGCCGATCGACAGGTCAGTCAGCGTCCAGTCCTGGGCATTGGTCCAGTAGAAGAAGTCGACCCGGCCGACCTCGCCCCCGGAGTCCCTGCGCATGTCCTCCCACAGGGCCAGCATGCGCGGCGTGTAGAGCGCGTCGGGCGGATCATAATCGCCGCCGTTGGCAAGCTGGTCGTAGACGCCGGCGACATAGATCGGCGGTGCGTCGTCCAGCGACTGGCTCCAGGCGGCCCCGGGGGTCAGCAGGAGCAGGGCGGTCAGCAGCAGCGCGCGCATCGAAATCTCCGCAACCAGGTCCGGTCAGGCTGGCCCGGCCTCCACCCCCTGTCAAAGCCGCGATTTCTGCGTGGCGGCCCGCAATGGGCCAACCCTCTGGCAAGGTTGAGGGAATGCCGTCCAGGGCGACTGCAAACGGGCCTGACGCGGCTCAACTGAACACCGTTCATATTGCGGCGCAATTGAACGGCGAGGCCTTAAGAGCTATATGCCCTGCCTCCGAAGCGGCCGTCGATTTTGTGCGGCGCCGCGAAATCTCCCGAGTAGAGGGACCCGCTATGCTGCTGACCATGATGAAGGCCAAGCTGCACCGCGCCACGGTGACCCAGGCTGATCTCGACTATGAAGGCTCGATCGCCATCGACCGGGATTTGCTCGACCAGTCGGGCATCCTGCCGCACGAGCAGGTCGACGTGCTCAACATCACCAACGGCGCGCGGTTCACCACCTACGCCATCGAGGCCCCGCGCGGCTCGAAGGTGTTCGGCGTCAACGGCGCCGCGGCCCGTCTGGTCCAGAAGGGCGACAAGATCATCGTCGTGACCTACTGCCAGCTGCGGGCTGAAGAGGCCCGCAACTACAATCCGACCGTCGTGCTTCTCGACGACGCCAACCACATCAAGCACGCGGCCTGATCCAGCGCATTGAGTGAACCGGCCGGATGGCGCAGGGTTCTTCCAACAGGAGGATTCCATGCGCACGTCCCTGACTGTTCTCGCCGTCGGCCTCGCCGCGCTGGGCCTGGCGGCCTGTGAGCCGGCCGGCCCCAAGGGCATCGACAGCGAGCTGCTGACCCAGCAGGTCAGCAAGGCCATCGGCGATCCCAACACCTGCGTGCTGATCGTCGAGAAGAGCACCGCCAAGGTCGTGTTCCGCTACGGCGACTACATGACATGCGCGCTGGGCCGCCCCGCCTGCGACGGCGTCGGCATACTGAGCACCGATGATCTCGCGAAGCTGGCCGCGGCCGGCGACACGCGCACCACCAGCTGCGATGCGACCGGCGACGCGGGCCGCGTCGGCTGGGCCTCCGGACCCATCACCCCCTCGGCCGGCTCGACGGCAGGCGATCTCGCCTACGCCGCCAACATGCAGGGCCCCAGCGTCCTCCCCGGCCGCGAAATCAAGGTCCGGCTGGAGAGCGCGTTCAAGAAGTCCGGCCTGTAGTCGGGCAGGGGACATGTACCGAAGGTAAGTGTCCCCGAGTGTCCGGGCTTCCTGGGTGACAGCCTTCGCGCCGGCCGGCTTGCCGAGCCGTAGCGGCGCACATCAGTGCGGCGCGAAGGCTGGTAGGCCCGGAGGCTACCACGGATCATTGAAACTATTACTGTTTTCGAAATCACTGCCGTTTCGTACCAACAGATATACCAACAAAACTCGGGCGGCTTCGCACCACGCGTGGACATTGGCAAAGGCGGTCCGCGGTGACCAAGCGGCAGGCCGCCACGATCCGGCGGAAGCCCTGATGCGATCTGGCCTTGCGAGGCACGACCTCGTCATGCTGCGGTCACAAGAAGGCGATCAATCCAGCGGCGGTTGCGAGTTTGATTGAGCTTTAGGACGTGTGTCGTCAGCGCGGAGTATTCTTCATTGGCTTTCCGCATCTCGGCGAGTTCCGTTATTAGCTGGCCGGCTCGGGCCTTGGCGTCCAGTGCGGCTTGCTGATTTCCAGCCTTCGTTCGCCGTACAGCCATGTCGAGCTGCAGCGTCACCTCGGCAATTTTCCGGCGGATAATCAGGGCCTTTTGTTCTCGCCGGCGCCGGATGTAGGCGTGGTTGAGATGGTAAATGCGGATCGACGCTCTCGCGCGTTCGAACTCCGTCGGCTCGTCGGCAATGGCCGCCTGCGGTGTCGCAACCCCGAAATCGTTGAAGCCGATCAACCCGACCTCGTTGGCGCGGCAGGGATCGATTAGCGCGGGATACTCGTCCTCAAGAGGATCGGTGGGTTTGCTTGCGCGCGTTCCGCCCGCCAGGAGCGGAAATTCGGAACTTTTCCCACCGCCGCCGACAACAGAGCCAGCGTTGATGCGTCTCTCATTGCAGAAGCGACAAGCGAACCTCAGATTCTCGCTTTTGAACGCAAGCCACCAATAGCCGGAATGACCGTTGGCGGCGACGCCGCCCTTCGGTCGATAGTGGTCTACCTGATAGTCGTCGCGGATCCGCAAAGTCTCGCAATAGAAGCACTTATTCTTCGAGAGCTGGCTCAGGGGGTCTTTGAGGTCCCCCCAGATGGAAGCGTATTCGCCGATCTTCGCCGGCTTGTCGGCAGCCCCCTTAACGGCCTCCTCCGCGGCCAATGCCCGTGCTGTCCAACCTGCGGGCAGAATGAGGTCGCTTAGCGAAATACCTCTCATTTTGGGCTATCGAACAACTCGTCGAGAACCTTGTCCATCAGTTCGTCGCGATCCCTCAGTTGCTTGCTGGTAAGGGCGGCGTCCCCAGTAAACAGGGCAGCCTCGCGGTCCATCACACGCTTGACGAATTCCGCGTAAAGCGGATCGGGCAAGGCGGCGGAGACGTCGACCTCGGCCAGTCGTTCATTGACTTGCTGGAGTTCGGCCGACTGCTTTGGCGACCGGCCCTCTCCGAGAGCCACAAGCTGGTGTTTGTCCTCAACGTCCTTTTGAACCGATGGGGACATGAGTGAGGCCAGCCCGAACATTTCGCTCATGAGCACACCGGGCACGCCCAGCTTGCTCGGATCTTCGGTCGGGGCCCTAGCTTCGATCCGGCCGTTGTCCGATTTGACGAGCAGCCTGACCTGCCGACGGTCTGCCATGGCAACGGCGACGGGGTCATGAGTCACCAGAAGGAGGTGGCGAGTCTGATCCTGCCCGACCACCTTTTCGACTAGTTCCAAGAATTTGAGGCCCCAGACCGGGTTGAGGTGGGTATCTGGCTCGTCGAGCAGGAAGAGGCTCTCCTCGTCACGCGTGAACCTGAGGAGCCCGAGCACCATCAACAGCTGCTGCTCACCTTCGCTCAATTCTCTGAAGCCGATACCGCCGTCCGCGTCCGTCTTGCGGATCGTCACGGCCACATCGTGGATCAAATCTGAGACGAAGGCGCTTTCCAATAGCCGGAACAAACTTCTCGAGCGCGGCTCGTCCGGGGGGCGCAGGCTGTCGACGATCAGACGCAGATCTTCGACGCGCCGAATGAAAAGGTGGATCCTTTGTCGGCCGGTCTTGGTGTTGATGCCCGTTCGTTCCTTAGCCACCAGCTGGAGGGGGGCGAGCGAGGCCTTGTAGAGCCTTTTTAGAAACTCTCTGACGACGCCCTTGGCCTTCCAAAACCTGGCCTTGTCGCGCACGGATTGATTGACGCCCCAAGAGGGTCTCTGCAGCACGAAGAGCGCGCTATCTAGTTCCTCAATGCCGAGCTCTTCGCGCAAGACCGATAAAGCCTCGGCTTCCTGCTCGATGAGGAAGGCGAGCAGCACGAACCGGCTGTGAATGGGACGGCCGTAGATCAGGCCCTGATGCGCTGAGATGTCGCCCGCAATCATCCGGTCGCGAAACGCGACGAGGGATCTGTCGAACAGGCGGCTGAGCCGATCACTTGCACCAGAATAGTAGGCAAACACAGTTTTCGGCAGGAAGCCCTTTTCAGCCAAGGATGAGAGTTGCACGGGCGCCTGATCAACGGAGAAAAGGGTGCGTGGACGTTCCCGAAATGGATCGTGGTCGACCCGGACCCGAGCGCCCTTGATTTCATAGGTAAGGCGATAGGGAAAATCGGTCTCCGACGCCCGGCCCTCAATGAGGTCCCTGAAGATGATGACGAGGGCCTCGATAAGGTTCGACTTGCCGGCGCCGTTGTTTCCCACAATGAGCACGTCGGGTACGTTCGGATCGAATTCGATCTCGAAGCCAGCGAGGTTCTTGTAGCGGGGCAGGCTGAGTTCCAGCACTCTCATGACGGATCGCGTCCAGGGCCGGCAATGAGATTGCGATCCTCGTCTTCCGCAATCAAGTTTGCGTCCACCAACTGGCTAAGCTCACCATAGAAAACCTCCACCTCTTCGACATCAAGGTTGGAGGCAGCGAACAGCTGTTCCGGAGAGAGCGGACCAGAGGCCTTTGCGATGATATCCAGGAGCGACACTCGCTTTGTGTGCTGCATTATTTTCAAAGGCGTCAACCTCTTCGCTTTGGCTGGACGTGTCCGGGCCGTTTCAGCCGGGGACGCAATCGGCGCTAATGGCTCCTCGGACGGACGACTTCGAAGGCCCTCTAGGGCCTGCGCCAACAGCATCGGCCGGACAGCGTCCAAGAGGCGTTTCGCTTGCTGGGCCTCCCTTTCGAAATTCTCGATTTCCGCGACCGCGAAGCTCAGAGTCTCGTCGATCTGGTCGACTTCGGAAGAGGGCGGGATCGGGATCGGAAGGGCCTTGACCGCCCGCGAGCTGATGGAGGCGAGGTTGCTCGTTTGCGTTCCAGCGGCCTCGAGATATCCGTGCGCCACGTAGTTGACGTAACGGGCTAGGAACAGCGGACTAACCCCGCCTGTCGTCAGCCTTACGCGGAATACATGGTTCTGATGAATGCAGTCGGCGATCTGATCCTCCCAGATCCAACCTCGACCTAGCTTGTCGCGGTCTCCGCCCTCATTCATCAGAACGTCGCCTGACCTCAACGCCAGACGATCAGCGTCTGTCCTACGCAGGCGTATCGTGCGGATGTCGCGCAGATCGAGATGGCCGCGCTGAACGTTGGCGACGCGGAGATAGGGACGTTCGACTAGTTCTTCGTCCGGAGCGTAACGGCGGCCCAAGGCGACGCCGCCCTGGACGTCGGCGATATCGCCCAGGTTCCTGGTCGTCCAGCCGTCGCGCGGCGCGTAGGCGGCCCGGAACAGTGCTTCGTTATAGGCGGAAAGCTGATTGGTCGCGCAGGCCAGCTCCAAAGCCGCAGTTCCAACCGTTCGGTCGACTTCGTTCATGAACCTCACGATCTCGTCCTGCTCCGACAACGCTGGTTGAGGCAGGGGAAGGCTCGCAAGCGTCTGGGTGGAGAGGTGTTTGACCGTTATTGACGAGGTGTTCGCGTTGATCGCCCGAAGGTAAGCCGGGAGGATCAACTCTAGGAATCCCTGTCGGTAATGCGGCGAGTCGATGGTGATCTTTGCAACGCGCTGGTTGAGGAGCGCACGCGGTCCCTCCCAGCGGGCGGAGCGAAACTCCCCGTCCAGCCCGACCAAGAACTCACCGGGCTCCACCCAGTCGCGGTCGTCAATGGGTCCGGAATAGAGTGTTTTGGTATTGTTGCGTCCTATGTCCCGAATGCGGATCAAGGGCACTCCGCCCAACTCGTTGAAGTAGCGGGACGCGAACGCGAAACCGGACTGAATGTCAGCGATCATCCGGAGTTCGACGCGGGGCCATCGCTCGGCGGACCCCAGCAAAGGGTCAGTCGAGGCCGCCACCAACTCCGAAGTGCTGCTTCGAAGCGCCATCAATCCGCCGTCGCAACGTCGATACGCGCGGCGAGTGCCTCAACCGCTGCAGATGCTCGCTGCATATGTTCACGCACGGCGTCGAGGAGGTCGGAAGGCTCGTCGAGCTCGTCTTCGCTGGCGTCCGGCTCCGTCAGCCAAACGACGTCAAGTGTGTCGTTGCGTTTCTCGAGTTCTTCTCGCGAGATTTTTCGAAAGCGGCTTTCGGCCTCTCCGGTGTCGACGCGTGCTCCAGAGCCGTCCGCCGCTCCCCCGAACCGAGCTATGAAGTCCACGAAGTCGTCGGCGCGCAACGGCCGCGATTTGCCGAAGGCGGGAAGGCCCGCCCGCAAATCGTAGAACCACGTGTTCGACGTAGTGGCTCCGGGGGTGCGATTGAAGAACAGCACGCTGGTGCGGATGCCCTGCGCATAGAAGATGCCGGACGGCAGTCGAAGGATCGTATGAAGATCGAACTCGTCTAGGAGCCAAGTGCGCACCCGGCGCGCCACTCCGCCCGCGAACAAGACATTGTCGGGGACGATCACTGCTGCCCGCCCCCCCAACTTGAGCGATCTCCCGATGTGTTCAATGAAGGCCAGCTGTTTGTTCCGGCTATCACCGGTCAAAATGAGGTCGTCGCGACCCGGCTTCCGACCGCCCTTCGACACACCGAAGGGCGGGTTGCTGAGCACGAGATCCGCCCGTGGAAGACTGGTGCCCGCTGTTCCCAAGGTATCCCCAGAGATTATGCCGTCGGCCCTCATGTCATGCAGCAGAAAATTCATCAGCAGCAGGCGGAATGTCTCCGGCACGAGTTCGGATCCGGTGAAGTGCGCGTCTGCTGCCGCCGCCCCTGTTTGGCTCTCGACGGCTCGCTTTGCGGCCACCAGAAACCCGCCGGTGCCAGCCGCCGGATCCTGAATGATCTCACCGGCCCTTGGCCGGGTGACCGCCACAAGACAATCGACCAGCGGCCGGGGTGTAAAATATTGCCCGGCACCGCTTTTTCGGTCCGTCGCGACCTTCTCCAGAAGGCCTTCGTAAATGTCGCCGATCCGCTCGACGTCGCTCGCGTACCATGAAAGGGATTGGATGGCGCCAATCAGACGCATCAAGGTCGCATCGCTGCGAACCGATGTGCGCGCGTTGGCAAAAACCGCAGCGACCTCCTTGTCCGTATGCGCTGCCAGCATGGACAGGGTCTGCTCATAATGCGCCAGGGCGTTGTCGGGGCGCGGCTCTACCAAAGACTTCCAACGAAAGTCGGCAGGCAGAACCTCCTCGCGCCCTTGCTCCGCCAACATCTTCAGGAACAGCAGATACGTGAGCTCAGTCAGGTAGTCCTGCGCGGTCACGCCATCGTCCCGAAGGACGTCGCACAAGGCCCAGAGCTCCTGAATGACATCCCGAACGGACTCACCAGCCATGGTCATCGCAGTCGCCGATCTCTTCAAGCCTGGTCGCTTGCTGTGTCGTTTAGCGCGCCGGCTCCTCGATCCGCTAGTCCGCTGTCGACCGTCGGCGGGTCTTTATCCGCAGCGCCCTCCAAAGCCGCTCAATCCGAGCGCCGGCGCGGTTGGGCGTCCGAAGGCCGGCGCGGGCCGCGGCTGCGACCGTTGGTCCGCACTTGTGACTGCCGAGGCGCCCCGGCAGCGTCAGTGCGATACCCGTCCTGGAGGTACGCAGGGGTTCGGAGCCTGAAGGTCCGCAGGGGTTTCTGAGAACAGGCTGTGCCACTGGCAGGCCAATCAAGCTGCCACTTTGAGTCAGATTCGAACTGTGGCGCTACCTTGCGCGTTGGCCGATTGTCGGGCGATCCTTTGGATAGCGGACCGCGACACGCCCAGACGCTTGGAGAGCATTCCCAGGGATAAGCCTGCCGCGAGCCCCTCGACTGCTTCTAGCCTTTGCGCCGCGTTTAGCGCCGGCGGCCGACCAAGCCTTTTGCCGGCAGCCTTGGCGCGGCGGAGGCCTGACTGCGTTCGCTCGATAAGCAGGTCGCGCTCGAATTCCGCAACAGCGGCGATCACACCCATGGTCATGCGGCCTGCTGCGCTGGTCAGGTCGACGCCCCCCAGCGCTAGGCAGTGTACGCGAACGCCCTCTTGCGCCAATCGGTCAACAGTGGCGCGCACGTCCATGGCGCTCCGCCCTAGCCGGTCGAGTTTGGTGACGGCCAAGACGTCTCCGGGTTCGAGCTTTTCGACGAGACGCGCGAACTGCTTTCGCTCGAACGCCGGCACCGAACCTGAAATGGTCTCCTCAATGGTGCGCCGAGAGGTAATGCTGAAGCCAGCGGACGCGATCTCTCGGATTTGATTTTCAGTTGTTTGATCACCGGTGCTCACCCGGCAATAGGCAAATACTCTGGACATCCAAGTTCTCCGTGTATCGAAACTACGGTTCGAAATTTCGCATGTATTGAAATCGAGGACATCCTATTTTTCGATACACATAAACACGCTGTATCGAAACCGGTCGATTTCGATCACTGCTTCCAATTACTGATATCCTGATCGAGGGGTACGCTTGCCTCCCATGCCGGAGCGGAGCTCCGCGGCGCGCGGTCGGGCCGTTGATCACGGTGACGCGAGGATGAAGTTCTTTCTTTGTTCTCATTCGGCGTGGCGCTACGGTGCCCTGCATTCCAGGAGGACAGAGTGATGGAGCCCATGCTTGGGGCGGCACCGCGGACGGTTCGGCTTGACGACTTGAGGCCGGAATACCGACGCGTCATCGAACAGACCGCTCGCGAAGAGATCACGCAGTTTGGTGCTGACGGCGACCCGGGCGCCATCGAGCGACTTGCCGCAGCGGGGCGCATGCAGGACTGGCCGACCTACGAAGGCAGGATCCTAGCGAACTTGGTCTCTGACGCGCAGATCGAGATCGCGGCCGGGCTGCGGCAGACCAAAGCGGTCCTGTCCCTATTTGGCGGTCTAGGTGTCGTTTCCAAGAAGGTTGTTCACACGCTGCCAAGGCGTGAGGCCGTTGATGCCCGAGTGTGGTCGGCTGGCGTTGTAGCTGTCGGTCCAGGGTTTGATGGCTTCGGTGCGCTGGTCTGACGAGGCGTAGGGCTTTGCGTAGGCCCACTCGCGCAGGCTGGTCTGGATGAACCGCTCGGCCTTGCCGTTGGTGCGGGGCGTGTAGGGCCGGGTGCGGACGTGCCGGGCCCCGGCCTTGCTGAGGGCGTCAGCGAAGAGCTTGCTGCGGTAGGCCGAGCCGTTATCGGTCATGACCCTCTCGACCGTGACCCCGTGTCGGCCCAGCCAGGCCAACGCGCGTTCGAGGAAGGCGGTCGTGTCGTGCTGGCCTTCGCTGGGCAGGATCTCGGTGTAGGCCAGGCGCGAGGCGTCATCGACGCAGACGTGCAGGAAGTCCCAGCCGGCGCCGCGCGAGGTTCCGGCCTGACGGTCACCCGTGACCCGGTGACCCTCCATCCGGAACCGGCCCAGCTTCTTGATGTCCAGGTGGATCATCTCGCCGGGGGCGGCCCGCTCGTAGCGGTTGGCCGGCGGCCTGGGCTCCAGCGCCGACAGCCGGCCAAGACCCAGCCGGCGCAGGATCAGCCCGACCGTCGAGCGGGCCATGCCCAGCCGGGCGGCGATCGCCGGACCGGTCAGCCGCTCCCGCCGCAGGGCCTCGATCCGCGCCACCAGGTCCTCACCGACCTTGCGCGGACACCGTCTCGGCGCCGAGCTGCGGTCGTGATGCCTTCGCTCGCCCCCGAGCCGATGCCGGACCAGCCACTTGTGCGCCGTCCTCCTGGACACGCCGGCCGCTCCAGCCGCGGCCTTCACCGTCCAGCCACCAGCAACACGATCAGCCAGCAAGGCTCGACCGGACGGCGTCAGACGGGCATTCTTGTGGACGTTCATCCGGGGTCTCCCCGGTTAGAGGTTGGAGTGTCGCAACACCACTCTCTCAACCCAACCCCGGGTGAACAACCTTCATAGCTTCGACATCTAGGCCAAGCTCATAAAATCGCGGTGCGTCATGTCGACAGGCCCGCGGACCACAGGTCGATGCGAAATGCCGCCAGGTAACCGATGGCGGCGAGACACCAGTTCCTCGGCCCCTCGCTAGGAGAGCACGGGCGGCTGCTCCTGCGGTGCACCAAGTGCGACTACGAGGTCAGCATGTCGGCCACGGTAGCGATCAAGCGTTTCGGGCGAGGCGCGACGCCGCATGGCATCCGACTACGCTCGCGCTGCTCGGTCTGCGACAAGACCGACCATATCGCCGTCACCATCCGGTAGCGGCCTGAGGCCCCTGCGCTTGTGGGCAATAGACCCGCATGATCTCCTGCCGAGCCGCCCACCCGGACCCAGGACGTTCCGATGTGTAACCTCTACCGCATGCGCGCCGGCGCGGCTGATATCCTCGCCGCTAGCCGGGCGATGTCGGCCGACGTCGGAAATCTTGAGCCTCGTGACATCTACCCGGACTACGCCGCGCCGATTGTCCGGAACGGCGCCGAAGGACACGCACTCGTTCTCGCTAGGTGGGGCCTACCCTCCTCAAGCCAAGCGCTGTTAAAGGCCGCCAGCAAGCGAGCTGACGGCCTTCGCAAGAAGGGCAAGGAGATCGACGACGAAGCCTTCAAAGAGCTCCTGAGGAGGGAGCCTGATCGAGGGACGACGAATGTGCGGAACACCACCTCGCGCCACTGGCTCCGATGGCTGGAGCCGGCCAACCGGTGCCTTGTCCCACTCACCGCCTTCAGCGAACCCGATCAGGTCGGCGGCTCCCTCAAGCCGGTCTGGTTCGCCCTAGCCGACGATCAGCCGCTCGCCTTCTTCGCTGGCGTCGAGGTGCCGGAATGGACCTGCGTGCGGAAGATCAAAGACGGCCTGGAGACCTGCCATCTGTTCGGCTTCCTGACGACCGACGCCAACGCCGAGGTGGCTGAGTTCCACAGCAAGGCCATGCCGGTGATCCTGACCACAGAGGAAGAGCGCGACGTCTGGATGCGAGCGCCCTGGAGTGAGGCGACGGCGCTGCAACGGCCGCTGCCGGATGGGGCGCTGGTGGTGCTGGATCCGGCGGCACCTCGCTAGAGCAGAGCGTCGCCTTCGCGCCAAGAGCAGGCCTTGGATCTGTTCCGGTTTCTCGCCGTTGGCAGACCTGGAGTGGCATGCTCAGGAAAGGCGAGTTTCCGACGCTGATCCAATGGGGAGAAACGACCCAAAGCGGAAGTTGACGCCCGTCATTCGCGCCCAACCTCCATTGCCGGAAAACGCGAAACGTCACTGGCGTTTCGAATGCGGCGCGCACCGCTTCGATTATTGAATGGCCTCACGCAGTGACAGAAACCCGACCACAGCCTCGATGAACGCGTCGTTCCTGTCTCCGGCGACCATGTGTCCGGCGTTCTCGACGTCGGTGAAGGTCGCCTGGGGCAACATCGTCAGAAACTCCTGGGCTGCCTCTTGGGAAACCAGCTCGCTCATGCGCCCCCGGATTAGGTGCACAGGTATGCTGATGTCGCCCACTCGCGTGCGGAAGTCTTCCATGGAGTGAGTGTCGCGGCTTTCCATCACACTCGTTACGAAGCGCGGATCCCAATGCCAGCGGTAGCGGCCGTCGGGGTGCCGGCGCAGGTTCTTTCCAAGCCCGGTGAGATCGGTTCTTCGGGGCCGGCTCGGCATGTAGCTGGCGATGGTTTCGGCCGCTTCTTCCAGACTAGCGAAGCCGTCGGCAACACGCGCCGACATGAAACCCATGACCTTCGCCACGCCGTCGGCCTCCATACGCGGCGTGACATCGACCAGGGTCAGTGACGAGAAGGTCGCGGGCGCGACCAGCGTCTCGACCATCATTCCAGCGATCCCGCCGAGCGACGCGCCAACCAGGGCCGGCTTGTCCCCGAGTTGGTCAGCGACTCGCACGATGTCGGCGGCGAACCGGTGCATTCTGTAGTCCCCCGTGGGAGACCAGCCGCTGTCGCCGTGACCCCGCAGGTCGAGTGCGACCGCCCGCCAGCCAGCGGCGGCGAGGCGTTCACCAGTCTTCGCCCAGGCATGCCGTGTCTGCCCGCCGCCGTGGGCGAGGAGGACTGTTCCTCGATTTGGTGTCCCATAGCTGTCCGCTGTGAGCACAACCGCCTCATCCCCCAAAAAGGTCAGCGGCGAAGGTCCGGTCATGAGTGGAACTTTCATTTGCAAGGCACTTGATGATAAGGACCATTACATAGTCATCACCAAAGGTCCAAGTTGTCCGACCCCAGGCCAATCGAAGAGCCGGAACGCCGGAAGGAAGCCGCCCATGCGCGCTTCGACGCGGGGTTCGCCCTTGCCGAGGTCACGCGCCTCCTTCGGCTCGCCTTCGACCAACGGATGCGGAGAGTGGGCCTCACCGGCGCGACCTGGCGGGTGCTCGCCTATCTCTCGCGAGAAGATGGGCAGACGCAGGCCTCGCTGGCCCAGAGATTGGAGATCAGCCGGGTCGCGGTCGGCGAGGCCGTGGATCGCCTGGAGCGGTCGGGCCATGTCGAGCGCCGCGCTGATCCCGAAGACCGCCGCAAATGGCGTGTGCATCTTACGCAGGCGTCCTTGGACCTTTTGCCGGACGTGATTACCGCCGCCACTGACCTGCAGGCGGAATGCTTCAGCGGACTCACCGACCTCGATGTCAGCCAGTTGCAGTCGTTGCTCGCGCGGCTGAGGGACCGGTTGGTGGAGATGAAAATTGGATCGGCCGAGTAGGAGAGTGGATCATGAGCGACGCGGCTGAAGTCGGGGACGACCAGGGTGCAAAGCCGGCGGGTGGCCTTCAAGGGCTGCTGCGGCGTCGTCGCCTGCTGTTCATGATTTCCGCGCCTGTCGCGGTGCTGGCAGTGATCGCATGGTTCATGCTGACCGCCGGCCGTTACGAGGAAACCGACAACGCTTTTGTCCAAGCGGCGCGAGTGCCGATCAGCACCAGTATCACCGGTCGGATAGTCGACATGCGGGTGCGTGAAAACGAGCATGTTGCGGCCGGGCAGGTCTTGTTCGTTCTGGATCGAGCGAACCCGGAAGCGGACCTGAGCCAGGCACAGGCCGCGTTGGCGGCAGCCCGGACCCGTGTGGCGGCCCTTGAAGCGACGTTCGGCGCCCGCGTGGCGGCGCAGCGCAGCGCGGAGGAAGGGTTGGCCTTCGCGAGGAAGGAACAGGCGCGGGCGCGACTGCTCGCTACCGAGGGCATCGCGTCTCGGCAGGACGTTGAGGCCGCAGATCATGCGGTGGACGCCGCCGCTTCCGCGCTGGCCGCCGCAAGACAGGGCGTGGCGGTGGCGCTGGCGGAACTTGGCGGCCGTGTAAACGCCGCGATTGATGATCATCCCGCCGTCCGCGAAGCCGCTGCGCGTCTGGAGAGGACGCGGCTGGCGCTGTCTTACACCCTGGTCATCGCGCCGCAGACCGGCGTGGTGACCAAGGTCGATCAGGTCCAGCGTGGATCGTTTGTGAACGCTGGGCAGACCCTTTTCTGGCTGATTGCCGGTGATCCCTGGATCGAAGCCAATTTCAAGGAAGACCAGATCGAGAGCATGCGGGCTGGCCAAAGCGCCACGGTGCGCTTTGACGCCTATCCCGGAAAGGTCTTTGAGGCCCGGATCGCCAGTTTCAGTCCGGGCACGGGCGCGGTGTTCTCCGCGCTGCCGCCTCAGAACGCCACGGGCAACTGGGTGAAGGTCGTCCAGCGCATCCCCGTGCGCCTTGTCCTGGTCAATCCACCACCCGGCTTCCTGATCGGGGCCGGGATGAGCGCCAAGGTGCGCGTCGATACGCGACCCAAAGCGGCCACGATCAAAGGCAAGGGCCTTTCGTGACCACAACGCGGCCGATTGCTCGGGGACCGATCACCCTGTCGGTCATGCTGGCCACCAGCATGTACACTTTGGACAGCACTATCGCGAACGTCGCCCTGCCGCATATGCAAGGAAGCCTTTCGGCTGGTCTTGACCAGATTACCTGGGTTCTGACGTCTTTTATTGTCGCACAGGCCCTGATGACGCCCCTTGTCGGCTGGGTGTCTGAACGCATTGGCCGCAAGACCTTGATGGTTATCTCCATCGTAGGCTTCACACTGTCATCGTTGGCCTGCGGACTCGCCGCCAACCTGCCGCAGATGATCGTTTTTCGGATCATTCAGGGTCTCTGCGGCGCGTCATTCGTGCCGCTCTCGCAAGCCATTCTGTTTGAGATCAATCCCCCCGAACGGCACCCGCAGGCAATGGCGACGTTTGGAGCCGGCGTCGTATTGGGCCCCGTGCTTGGCCCCGCCTTGGGGGGATGGATCACCGAACAGTTCGGCTGGCCGTGGGTATTCCTCATCAACCTCCCGGTCGGAATTCTCGCCCTGCTTGGCGTCCTCCGATTTTTGCCGGAAAGCCGCTCGGCCTCACCCCGAAGGTTCGACTTCCTCGGGTTTGGCGCGCTCGCCCTCTTTATCGCGGCATTGCAGCTGATGCTCGACCGAGGCCCGGGCGAAGGTTGGTTCGAATCCTGGGAGGTGACTATTGAGGCGGCTCTGGCGGCAATCGGTCTCTACGTATTCGCCGTCCATACAATCACGGCCGAGCGCCCCTTCTTTTCCCGCGTCCTGCTGCGAAATTGGAATTTCACCGCAGGAATGGTGCTGAGTCTGGCGACTGGGATGCTGATGTACAGCTCATTGGCTTTGCTCCCACCCTTGATGCAGAACATCCTCGGCTATCCGGTGGTCACCGTCGGCCTGGTCACCATGCCGCGTGGCTTGGGCATGCTCGTGAGCATGATGGTTGTCGGCCGGTTCATCGGGCGGGCCGACCCTCGGGCTGTTCTCTTCGTTGGCTTCGCCCTGAATGCGACGGCGATGTGGCAGATGTCCATGTCTTCGCCTCAGATGGACGCCCATCTCATCATGGTGTCGGGCCTGCTGCAGGGGCTTGGTCTTGGTCTGATCTTCGTATCCTCGAATACCCTGGCCTTCGCGACCCTTCCGGGGAGTTTGCGGACCGACGGGTCCGCGATGATCACTCTGGCCCGAAGCCTTGGCTCCGCCGTGGGGATTTCCCTGATGCAGGCATTGTTCGTGCGCAACGCCCAGACCTCCTATTCGGTCCTGGTGCAGAACGTCCGCCCCGACAACCCGGTGTTTCAGGGCCAGATGGGGGGCGTGATCGATCTGGGTTCCGTTCAGGGTCTTTCGATGATGGCTGCTGAGGTCGGACGACAGGCTTCGATGGTCTCCTATGTGAACGATTTCCATCTCTCGATGTTGCTTACCATCGTGACCATTCCACTCATTCTATTTCTGAAGCCGCCGCGCGATGTCGTGGCTGGAGGCAGCGATGCGTTACCGGACTAGATTGACCACAGGCGTCTGTATGATGGCGGTCCTTCTGGCCGGCTGTGCAACGGTGGGGCCGAACTTCACCTCCCCATCCGCTGTTGCTCCTTCGCGCTACCAGGCTGTTGAGAGCACGGGAGGTTTCGTCTTTGCTGGTGAGAGCGCAGGACCACCGTGGTGGACGTCGTTTGGCTCGACCGATCTCGACACCCTCGTCGTCGCCGCCTTGAAAGGAAGCCCGACGATTGCGGAGGCGGAGGCAGCGCTGGACTCCGCGCGCGCCGCCGCGGCTGTCGTCGAAGGCGCGAGCTCGCCGCAAGTCGGTCTGTCCAGCGGCGTGGAGCGGGCCCGCATCAACGGCGCCGCCTTCGGCTTCGATGGATTCCCAAACCGCACGATCTCCCGGTACTCGGTCGGGAGTAGGGTCTCCTACGATCTGGACCTCTTCGGCGGCAATCGTCGGGCTCTGGAATCCGCGTCAGCCAAGGTTCAAGGCCAGGGCTATCAGCTAGATGCGGCCCGCCTGGCCATCGCCGGGAACACGACGCGCACGGCCATCCTTATCGCCGCGCTTCGCGCGCAAATCACCATTGCCGAAGCCGTGGTGGCCGATGACCGTCAGACCTTGGCCTTGGCCCAACGGTCAGTCGACGCCGGCGCATCGGGTCGGATCGATCTGCTGAGAGTGCAGACACAGCTGGCGCAAGACCTAGCTGTCCTGCCCGCACTTCGGCGCGATCTCGCCTCGGCTCAGAACGCGCTGGCCGCGTTGACCGGCAGCGCGCCAGGCGACTGGACGGATCGGACCTTTTCGCTGGAAGACTTCACCGTGCCATCCGGCAGGCCATTGGCGATCCCCTCTCTGCTGTTGCGTGGGCGTCCGGATATTCTGGCCGCCGAGAGCGCCTATCATGCAGCCATCGCCCAGATTGGCGTCGACCGTGCGCGTCTCTATCCCAATCTCAACATCACCGCCCAGTTCGCGCAGACGGCGCTCAGCCCGGACGGCCTGTTCGACTCAGCAGGCGCCGGCTGGAATCTCGCGTCAGGCCTCACCGCCCCGCTCTGGAATGGCGGGTCGCTAAGAGCCAGGGTGCGTCAGGCCGAGGCTGAGGCCAGGCGGACTGAGGCGCGCTATCGAGCGACTGTTTTGAAGGCCTTCGTCGAGGTCGCTGATGGTTTGGAGGCAGTGTCGGCCAGCGAGACGGAATTGCGCCTGCGCCAGACGGCATTGACGACGGCCGAGGAAAATCTGCGCCTGGCCCGGCGGGCGTACGAACTGGGGTCCCTGCGCCTGCTCGATGTCCTTGATGCGCAGCGCCAGGCCAACGGCGCGAGACAGGCGTTCGGAAGGGCCCAAGGGGAGCGCCTACTAGCCTACGCGGATCTGTTTGCGGCGACGGCGACGGTGTGATCTTCCCCCGAAAAAGTGGACGGGGTTATGCCGCTCTGCGCTCGGCCTCACAAAGTCCGCTAGCCACCCTTCGCTGACATTCACCAGGTCCGCTCTCGGGCCGGGCGCTCAAATGTCCGTTTCCCGGCTCGGTGCCATAGAGGCGGACGTCACCAAGGTCCGCAACGGGTGGGGAGCGGACGTTGGAAAAAGCGCGTGGCCGTGCCAGCGTGCGGCATGCATCTCTATACGATCCTGCTCGACTACGCTGGCGGCACCTACGTGGCGCAGACGCGGGCAACAGACGAACAGGCCGCAGTTCGCGCTTGGCAAGACAAGCTGCGTGTAAGTCGTATTGCCGATGCCGTTTCGGAGGAGGTCGCGGCAGCCTTTGACGAAGCGACCGACAGCCCGGTCCCGTTGAACGGGCTCGCGGGCGTGTGGTGCGTAAGCGCCAGCGCGACCCAGGGGCTCGCACTCGTCAACATCGTGAAGACCGCCAAGTAGTCCAACGTCCGCAACGGGTGGAAGGCGGCGGTCCAGCCCCCTTTCCCTGCGCTCATCCTCGCGGAAGCGAGGACCCAGGTTTGCGGCCGGTGCACTCACTTCAACGGATGTCTGGCTCCCCAACGATACCCTCTACATCGGATCGACCGACAGCCTGGTGCGAAGGGTCGGCGAGCATCGCGAAGTGCCGATGCCGGGGTTCACCAGCCGCCACGGCAAACGGTGGCTGCCATAGGTGCACCCGCCGTAAACCTGGGTCCTCGCTTCCGCGAGGATGAGCGGGAAGAAGGGGGAGTTTTTGTCCGCTAAGGGTCGGGTTCGGTCGAAAGCATCCCGCCGCTAACCGGACGTGCGACGCCGCCTCGGAAACCGGACCTGCCGAAGGGCTGTTCGGGGTGGCTTTCGGACATTCGTCGATGTGCCGTAAGCTGGCCTTGAATGAGGATCTTTATGGGTAGTGGGCTTGTCCAGGTGCGCGCAATCGTCCGCCTTCTGCCAACAGAGCAGGGAGGCCGTGCGAGGCCAGTTGCGGGTAGTTGGCGACCAAATCACAACTTCTTTGACGCCGACAATCGACAGATGGCCACGGGACTTATGGAGGTGTCGCAAGCCAATCCCCTCAGTCCCGGGGAAGAACGGCTGCTCGACATCCAATTTATCGCATGGCCGAACGACGTGGCGTTCGTTGTGGGAAAGGAGTGGCGCATCCAGGAGGGCGCGCAGTTGGTAGGCTGGGGGAAGATCGTCAACGTCGACTAAGGGTCGATTGCCCCCATTGGCACCAAGCCAGAAAGCGGACCTTCGAGTGTCCTGCCCGAGAGCGGACCTGGTGAACGTCAGCCAAGGGTGGTTTGCAGACTCAATTCAGGCTTCTAAGCACGTTTGCGATCATCTCGTCGGTTGGAGGCGGGGGACTGTCATCGGATGCGAAATGCATCGCCTCGAGGGCCGTTTCATCATCCTCGTCGAAGTCGAAGCAATGGCTCATGATCACACAGTCGGCCACGTAGCAGGCCGCTTCTAGCGAGATGGTCTTGTCGGCCATAGCTTGAATTAAGCGTCGGGCTTGGGCGCGCGTAAAGGGAATCTCCGGCCCCTTGGGCGCCAGAATGTAGCCCTGTCGAGTGGCCCTGATGGAGGCGGCGCACTCTTCCACCTCGGGCGCGATCTCCTCGCTGAACTGCTCCGACGTGATCTGTCCGTTGAGGAAGGCGAGCAGTGAGGCGTATTTCATCCCCCCACTATAGCTTGTTCCCCTAAGCCGGGAAGCGGACCCGCTCAACGTCGCTTGGGGGGCGTTTCTTCCCGTTGGGTCCGGGCCAACAAGCGGACGTTGGCATCCGGTTCCGGGAGGCAGACATTCGGAACGGGCGAGATGAGTCGGAGGCAGCCTGCCAGCGGACATAGGCTATCAGGCGCCAGCTTCTCATTGGCGACACATGTCGCACTCAAAACGCCACCTCTTCAGTTTAAGATATTGAAATATAACGACTACTTGAGCATTCGCGCATTTTTCGCTATGCTGCGAACGGCCGCGCGTCACAGCGTCGCCACAAACTCACTCAAAATCGTTAGGAAATACAATGACTTCTGACAAAGCTCAGAACGACGGCGCACGCGTGGTCGAAATGCCGGCCGCCGATCCCTGGCGCGCCATCAAGGCGGGCACGATTGTGCTCGCCACTTCGAAGTCGGAGCCCGGCTGGTGGGAAGCCGAAGTGATCGGGGTCCAGGAGCAGGGCGACATGATCACCATCAAGTGGGTCGGCTACGAGGACGAGCCGAAGTTCATGGTTCCGCGCCGCTCGGTAGGCGTGAAGCCGCCGACGAAGGCCTGACCGGCCCGGATCAGCGAGGCGCCGACGGGCGGCCTGTCCGTCGGCGCACTTCATTCGCTGTCTTCATCCGCAATCTGGAGTTCGACGATGGCATACCGGCCAAGCAACTAACCGCTGTCTGCGAAAATGTCATTTGCCGGCGAAGTTAGGGCCGTTTCACTCGTCAATGACGTCAGTTGGCGACTTCTTGTCGCCGGCTCGCCGGTCGTCTGAAAACGCGACCACTTCGCGCACGATGCGCCGCAGCCGCTTGATTTCGGCTTCGTTCAGCACGCCGAGCTCCCGAACAAGCTGCCGACGGCTCTTGGAGCGCTCGCTATGAGCCCACGGCTCATCGTCGAATGAGAACAGATCGACGAACTTGACCTCCAGCGCATCAGCAAGTCGCGCGAGGGTGTCCATCGTCGGCGACGCCGCGCCGCGCTCGATCTTGCTGACCGTCTCGACAGTCCGGTCAATCTTGAGGGCGAGTGCTTCCTGCGACAGTCCAAGTTCAGCGCGAAACTTCTTCACGCGCGCGCCCAAGAAGGCTCGAAGCTCAGAGTCGGTCATGACCTGAGTTAGACGGCCAGCCACGCCCTCAAGCCACGAACCATGAGTTCTGGTTTTTGCCGCATCTATGATCAAAACTAGACGTCACAATTCCAGGTATAGCCCTGGTCGCGTCCGCTGCGTGCGCACCGCAACGGCTCGTACTCCTGTGCGCGATCTAGGGGGACCAGAATGGAAGACACTGAGGGATCGATTTTCGCGGACGGTCGGCTGGGCAAAGCGGTTGGCCCCAATGCGGCGCATCACCTCCAGCAATGGAAGATCATGGTCAGCCGAGCTGGTGGCGACCCCACTGCTGCCGAGCGACAGTTTTCATTCAATGCCGGGGCCATGCTGCTAGGCCCCGTATGGCTGCTCCACCGCAAGCTTTACGTTCCCGGGCTTCTGGTGCTGATCGTCATCTGTGGGGGCCTCATAGCCTCCACGGTGATTGGCTTGGCCGTGGCAGCCCTGTTCGCCGTCCTCGTCGGCCTCGGCGCGGAGGCATTGCTCCTCAAGCGGACCCGCCAGCTCCTGAGGGACGCTGACGCGGCAGGGTGGTCGGATGCTGAGATTGCGCGTCGCGGCGGCGTGAGTTGGCTTGCGCCGGCCATAGGCGTCGCTGTGGCGGCAGCGACGGTTGCGACGGCCATCGTGACTGGCGCGGCCGGGATCGGCGTCAGCGGCGCTCTAATCGACGCTGAGCAAGCCGCTGTTGGCGAGTCGAGCCAAGACGGCGCGACTGACCCGGCTGCGCTCGGAAAGTACGATGGGGTCTGGGTCGATCAGAACGGTCGTTGGTCGAAGATCCTGTTCCTAGGCCAACAGGGCGTTCTTTCCAGCGTCTTCCCGTACCACCTGACGTTTGTTGCCCACGACCAGCGCACCGGGTCCGACACGATCAAGGTCCGGGACGGCATGGTCGGCACCGTCTCTGAATCGATCTTCCGGGCCGATAGCGAAGACCCCGGCACGCTCTGGATCACGACCGACGGGTCGGTCGGCCGGTTCTCCCTCCTGCGGGCGCTAACGGCCGAGGAGACCGCGACTCTTAGGCAGCAGATCGACCCCAATGCTCCTACCCTGATGGATCGCCTCGGGGACGGCCGTGAAGCAGCCCCGTCGACCGCCTCGGCGCTCGCGGGGCAACCGACCCTTGATTTGCTGACCGACCCCGCCCGCAAGCCTGACATCGAGCGGCAGCTGACCACGGAGGGCTTGGATGAGATCACCTGCGTTATGAGCGGTGACACCAAGGTCGCGGTCGAAGACGGCCGTTACGCCACCTCAATCGGCCAAGCTCCCCCGTCCTGTGGAACGACGAAAAGCGGGGCCTTTGTCCTGGATATCAAGACCGGCAAGGCCGCAGCCTTGGTCGATGTGTCCGACGGAAGTGATGGCCTTCAGGAGCGGCAGTTCGGAGACCGGGAAATGATCACTTGGCTTCAAGGCCGGTACTTGGACGGCGAGTGAGCCTGTTTTCGCGGAAGTCAGAAGAAAAATAGTTCCGCCACACCCGGGAGACGACGTTTCAGTGCAAACTGCTACAACGTGATCCTAGGCATAGCCTCAGGTCAGCGACCAAGGTGACCGACAGCAATGCTATTCGAAAAGTCTTGTCTGCAACTGATTAGGGGATGCCACCGCTGCCAAATGGCAGCGGTGGCGACCAATCCTATATGAATTATTTGAACTGAAAAAAGCTCACTAGAGCCACTGCCATCGCCGCCATGGCGGCAGCGATGGCGGCGATACTACCAGCCAGTCCGCAATCGGATTCCTCTCCAAAGCCATGCGGCACTGGTCTTCCTTTTGATGTGTCCGAGCTCCATTAGTCTGGATACAAAGCTTCGATTGTGAAGCGCCTCTTCGTGGCTTGTCCTGCACCATGCCTTGTAGGCCTCGTAGAGGGTCGACGCCGCTGTGCCTGGATAGCCGGGATCGACAGTAGTGCGCTCGTCCAGAAAACTGGCGAGGTGGTCGCGAGTCATGCGCCACGTGCTTTTGGCCTCCGCCGCCTCCTGGCACTCGACGAAACCGTTTGCTCGCCAATCTACAGCGCCCCTCACGGCCCAGGCCAAGATGCCCGGGGCCTCCTCCAAAAGGCTATCCGCCAAGTTCCCCTGACGCTTGTCTGAAGGTACGGTGTGGTTGAAGGGAAGCACGACAACCCTTCGCCAAAACGCTTCAGAGGTCTCCCGAAGCTTCGGCAACTCATTTCCCGCAACCCAAAGATTGAAGTCTGGATTGTACTCAAAAGGCTCGCCGTACAGTCGCCGGGCTATAACCGCTTCGCCGCCAGTGATGGACTTGACTAGCGCCTCGTCGAGGGACCGCCCGTAGTCGGCTTCGGATGTCGTCACAAGCCTCGAACCGACAAGTCTGGCTAGTTCTGAAAGCGCAAACTGATCAGACCCTTTGCGAGCTATAGTGTTGAATGATGTTGTTGCCGCATAGGAACCTAGAATGTCTTTGATAATTCCAAGAAATGTACTTTTCCCTGAAGCGGTCGGCCCGAGCAAAAAGAACAGCAGCTGACTCTCGTTGCCACCAAACAAACTGTATCCGACGGCCTGCTGGATCAGCCTGGCCAATTCTTCGTTGCCGCCCGTCGACATCCCTAAGAACTGACCGAACTTCGGAGCTTTCGATGATTTTCTGTAAGGTACAGAAGTGCATCGCTTGATGAGCAGTGCTGGATCATGAGCTCTCAACCGCCCAGACGCCAGATCGATGACCCCGTTCGGGGCGCCAATCAGGTACGGGAAAGAATCAAGCGATGAATCTGGCAACTCCGCCATATGTTCTGCAAGAGAAAGTGTCGAACGAATGGAGCGCTCGCTCAACGATTTCTCTGCAAAGTTCCGAAGTGTATGATCACCAGACGCGGTACTGAAAGTCGCAAGCGTGTTGATAGCCTCAATTGCTATGCCCATCATCTGATTTCGGGTTGCCGAGCACCATCGCCCCTCTACGTAGCGGTGCCACCCACTGCCCCTAGTGAATAGAAGCTCGGACCCCGCGATCTGGATGAGCCGTTGCGCATTAGCGACGTCCGTCTCACCTTGGATCAGTACGCCGCCGGCTATAGGGTCGCGTGAGCTTTCTGTCAGATCATGTGGCCAACCGCGGTCCTTCCGTGTCGCTCCCTGCTCGAACGTCTTGAGGACCTCATCCCAGACAATCGGCGACGCCGGTTGAGGGGCCAGCGTCCGCAAGGACTCTTCGGCCGTTCTTCGATCCAGCAGCGACATCCCACAGAGCTGGCCTAGCTTGAACGCAACGTTTCTCAACGTCCGCTCTCGATGATGCGGAGCCGAGAGCCGCACGGTGGCGAGCAGCTCGGATATGAGGCGGCGCACGGCGGGATTGATCGATTTGACGGGCGCTTGGGAGCTCATAGCGAGTCTCCTTCGCCTTGCAGCGACTGTCCGGCCGGCACGCCAAGGCCGCATAGCCAGACATGCAGATCCGACACTCGAACGTAGGTTCTCCGGCCGATGGAGACCGTAGGGAGTGATCCGCTTGCCTTGAGCTTATAGAAAGTTGTGCGGCCTACGCCCGTCGCGGTACAAAAATCTGCCACGTTGAGCAGAACGCGTTCTTGGTTTCGGTATCTCACCCCTGGCGAACTTTCGAAATCTACGGAAGAATCGAGAGAGTGAGCTTCAGTGTTTGCCTTCATTTGCAGAATGCCTTTGTAGGCCCGTGCTGAATCAGCACCGGGCTTTCTGTGACAGTTCAATTGCAATAGAAAGCGGACGAACTTTATGCCCACAAAGGCGGGGCGTTCGCCGAACGTAAGACCAAACCTTGAACCTTCGGTTTGGTCAGGCGCGAGTGCGCTATCGTAAAGTTTGGGCCTTAGACCCGTAGCAACGCGTCGAGACGCATGATCAAGGCGCTAGCCTATACTACGCAGTTGCGCACCGGACAAGCGTAAGCCCTCAGCTTCCTTTGCCGTTAGAAAGTCCGACCACCACTGCAACATGACCCGACGGTCGGCCAACCACTCGGCGGAGTTGTACGCCGCCCTGATGTCATCCCTTTCCGTGTGCGCCAACTGCCGTTCGATCCAGTCTCGATTGAACCCGGCCTCATTGAGAACAGTCGATGCTGTTCCGCGGAAGCCGTGAACGGTGGCCCTCGTGGCCCATCCAAGCCGGTACAGAGCATAGATGAGCGTGTTCTCTGAGATAACACCGGAACGCGTGTCGCTCGGGAGCAAGTGCAAGCTATTCGCCCCCTGCACCCGCAATTCGGCCAGTATCCCTATAGCTTGGCGACTTAGTGGAACGAGATGGGGGCGGCGCATCTTCATGCGTTCGGCCGGGATTCGCCATAGCGGCTCTTCACCATCCAAACCTTCAAACTCATCCCAGGTCGCGAACCGCAGTTCGGAAGTCCGCACAAAAGTGTGCAGGATCAATCGCAACGCCAGTGCCGTGCGTCGGTCGCCCGCGTAGGCCCGCAAGTTTGAAAGGAAGGCCGGCAGTTCTGACGGCTTCACCGAGGCGCGGTGGCGAACCGGTCGTGGGGAGGAAAGGGCCCCTTGCAGTTCAAGGACGAGATTGCGGTCAACGATACCTTCCGCCTTCCCGAAGTCGAAAATGTCGGACGCATACCCCTTCACCCTGCGAGCCGTTTCGATGGGCGCGCCTTCGCGACTCTCAATCGCTCTGAGTGCGGACAACATGTCAGCCTTCTGGATGTCGGACAGCAGTCTGTCGCCCAGCGACTTGTTGAGATCGCACTCGACGCGGCTCCATACCCGAGCCGCATGACCCGGCGTCCACTTCGATTTTCTGGCGTCGAACCATCGGGTGGCAACGCGCTCGAACGTCTCATGCAGATTTACCGGCGGTGCGCACGGAGCACCCGGGTCGCGGCCGTGACTTAATTCCGCCCTGGCTTCATCCCGCAGGCCCCTCGCAGCGGCCAACGTCACGTTGGGATAGCCGCCAAACGCGAGCGTCTTCTGCTTTCCGTCAAACCGATAGGCCAAGCGCCAGAGCTTCGAGCCTTGAGGGGGAATCAGCAGGTGCAGGCCCCCACCGTCAGCAACCTTGTATGGCCTGTCCCGAGGCTTAAGCGACCGGATGGCAGCTTCAGTAAGTCGATTTGTTGGCATATTCAGCTGCTCCGACCGCCCAATACCAACAAAGTACCAACAAATGTCGCTGGCTGCCAGCGCCGCGTAACGGTCAACCGCGAACGGAGGCGAACGGTAAAGTATTGACCTTTAAGGATAATGTGGGTCATCGGCGAGCGCTGGCGAACATCGACGCGCGCGTGCGAACGGTGGAGTGGTAGGCCCGGAGGGACTCGAACCCCCAACCAGACCGTTATGAGCGGTCAGCTCTAACCATTGAGCTACGGGCCTTCAGGTGAAGAAGCCGCCGGTTACCATGCCCCGAACGCGCCTTAAAGGTCCGGTTCATGTAGGCTCAGGCAAACCAGCCATCGACGGGACCCCATCAACCGCCCGTCACGGAGACCGACCATGAAAGCCCTCTTCCGCGCCGCCGCCATCGGGGCGCTGCTCGTCGCCGGGTCCGCCGGCGGCGCCCTCGCCCAGACAGCGCCGACCTCGGCGGCCGACACCATCTTCCGCGCCACCACGCTCAGCCTGTCGGCCTATGGCGAGGTCAACCGAGCGCCCGATATGGCGACCATCTCGCTGGGCGTGCAGACCGAGGCGCCGACGGCGGCTGAAGCCATGCGCCTGAACGCCGTGAAGATGAACCAGGTGATCGCGGCCCTGAAGAAGGGCGGGCTCGCCGACCGCGACATCCAGACCAGCGGTCTCAGCCTCAATCCCCAGTACGTCTACCAGGAGAACCTGCCGCCGAGGCTGACCGGCTACCAGGTGTCGAACCAGGTCACGATCATCGTGCGCGACCTGACGAAGCTGGGCCAGGTCGTCGACGCCACAGTGAACGCCGGCGCCACCAATGTCGGCGGCATCCAGTTCGGCCTTCAGAACAGCGCCGCCGCCGAAGACGCCGCCCGCGCCGAAGCGGTCAAGGTGCTGCTGGCGCGGATGAACCTCTACGCCCGCGCGACCGGCTACAGCGGCGCCCGCCTGGTGACCCTGAGCGAAGGCGGCGGCTACAGCCCGCCCCAGCCGATGCCGATGATGGCCATGGCGCGTATGGACAAGGCCGAGTCCACACCGGTCCAGGCCGGCGAGCTCAAGGTGCGGATCGACGTCAACGCGACCTTCGAGCTGATCAAATAGGGCGGCGGGGACATGTACCGAAGGTACGTGTCCCCTGAACCCGCGGCGCCTCGATTGGGGGACACGTACCTTCGGTACATGTCCCCTTAAGCCTGACGCCACGACACCCCTACCCATCGCGTTCACGCGTCCGTAGGATCGTTGCCAACAACAACGCTCCCCAGGACAGGACACGCGCCATGAAGACCCGCATCACCGAGATGTTCGGCATCGAGCATCCGATCATCCAGGGCGGCATGCACTTCGTCGGTTTCGCCGAGATGGCGGCGGCGGTGTCCAACGCCGGGGGCCTGGGCATCATCACCGGCCTGACCCAGCGCACGCCGGACGATCTGGCCAGGGAAATCGCCCGCTGCCGGGAGATGACCGACAAGCCCTTCGGCGTGAACCTGACCTTCCTGCCGTCGGTCAACACGCCCGACTATCCCGGCTATGTGAAGGCGATCATCGAGGGCGGCGTGAAGGCGGTCGAGACGGCCGGCAACAACCCCGCCAAGTGGCTTCCCGCGCTCAAGGAAGCCGACATCAAGGTGATCCACAAATGCACCTCGGTCCGTCACTCGCTGAAGGCCGAGTCGATCGGCTGTGACGCGGTCAGCGTCGACGGCTTCGAGTGTGGCGGCCACCCGGGCGAGGACGACGTCGGCAACTGGGTGCTGCTGCCCCGGGCCGCCGAGGAGCTGAAGATCCCGTTCGTCGCCTCTGGCGGCGTCGGCAACGGCGCCCAGCTGGTCGCGGCCCTGGCCATGGGCGCCGACGGCATCAACATGGGCACCCGCTTCATCGCCACGAAGGAAGCCCCGGTCCACCAGAACGTGAAGGACGCCATCGTCGCGGCCAGCGAGCTGGACACCCGCCTGGTCATGCGCCCGCTGCGCAACACCGAGCGCGTGCTGACCAACGCCGGCGTCGAACGCCTGCTCCAGAAGGAGAAGGAGCTGGGCGCCAACATCAAGTTCGAGGACATCATCGAGGAAGTCGCGGGCGTCTATCCCAAGATCATGATCGAGGGCGACATGGACGTCGGCGCCTGGTCCTGCGGCATGGTCGCGGGCCTGATCCACGACATCCCGACCTGCAAGGAACTGATCGACCGGATCATGAGCGAGGCGGACGAGATCATCCGCCAGCGCCTGGCGAAGTTCGCGGCGTAGGGGCTCACTCCACCCGCTCATCCCGGCGAAGGCCGGGACCCAGGCGTTTTTAGTTTGCGGGCCAAGGTCCGAGTGTTCCCGAAAAAACCTGGGTCCCAGCCTTCGCCGGGATGAGCGGAATTTTTGGGCCCGCTACAGCCCGCTCACCTTGCACACGTGCGCCCATTCCTCATCGGTCACCGGCTGCACGCTCAGGCGGAAGCTGGTGATCAGGCTCATCGCCGCCAGGGCGGGGTCGTCCTTGGCCATGGCCAGGGTGAACGGGCGGGGCAGGGGCTTCACCGCCTTCAGGTCGACGCAGAAGAACTGCCCCTTGGCGTCGGTGGGATCGAGGTAGGCCTCGCGCACCACCTCGCAGATGCCGACGATCTCCTTGCCGGCCTGGGAGTGGTAGAAGAACACCGTATCGCCGAGGGCCATCGCCTTCAGGTTCAGCTTGGCGGTGTGGTTGCGCACCCCGGTCCAGGGCTCGCCCTTCGCGCCGGTCTTCACCAGGTCATCCCAGCTGAAAACGTCCGGTTCCGACTTCACCAGCCAATGGGCCATCGACCGCTCTCCGACTCCGATATCGCCCGCCCGGTCTAGCAGGCGCGAGGGCTTCCGCCACGTCCCTGTTGCCTTCCCCAACGAGAGAGCGATTAGGTCTCCGCGTTCACTGACAGGACCGGTTCCATGAAGCTCGACTCCTCCATCTCGGCGGTCATCACCGGCGGCGCCTCCGGGCTCGGCGCGGCCACCGCGCGCCGCCTCGCCGCTGACGGCGTCAAGGTCGCCATCTTCGACCTCAACGAGGAACTCGGCGAGGCTCTGGCGAAAGAGCTGGGCGGCGTGTTCTGCAAGGTCAACGTGGCCTCCAGCGAGGAGGTCGACGCCGGCTTCGCCAAGGCCCGCGCGGCCATCGGCCAGGAGCGGATCCTCGTGAACTGCGCCGGCGTCGGCGGCGGGGCCAAGACGGTCAGCCGCGACAAGCAGACCGGCGAGATCAAGGAATACCCGCTGGAGAACTTCGAGCGGATCGTCGGCATCAACCTGATCGGCACCTTCCGCTGCATCACCAAGAGCGCGGCGGGCATGCTGACGCTCGAGCCGATGGAAGACGGCGAGCGCGGCGCGATCGTCAACACCGCCTCGGTCGCGGCCGAGGACGGCCAGATCGGCCAGGTGGCCTACACCGCCTCCAAGGCCGGCATCGTCGGCATGACCCTGGTCATCGCGCGGGATCTCGCCAGCGAGTCGATCCGGGTGAACACCATCCTGCCGGGCATCTTCGACACCCCGCTGCTGGGCCGCGCGCCCGAGCATGTGAAGGCCGGCCTGGCCGCCCAGGTGCCCAACCCGCGCCGCCTCGGGATGCCGGACGAGTACGCCCACCTGGCGCACACCATGATCACCAACGGCTACTTCAACGGCGAGGACGTCCGTCTCGACGGCGCCATTCGCATGACCCCCCGCTGACTTTCGACGCTTTCAAACCCATCCCCTCCGAAGGAACACGACCATGAGTGAAGCCTGGATCATCGACGCCGTCCGCACCCCCCGCGGCATCGGCAAATACGGCAAGGGCGCCCTGTCCGAGATGCACCCGCAGCAGCTGGGCGCGACGGTTCTCAAGGCCCTGGCCGAGCGCAACAAGATCAACACCGCCGAAGTCGACGACGTGATCTGGGGCACCAGCTCGCAGCGCGGTCCGGCCGCCGGCGATCTGGGCCGGATGTCGGCTCTGGACGCGGGCTATGACATCAAGTCCAGCGGCGTGACCCTCGACCGCTTCTGCGGCTCTGGCATCACCACGGTGAACTTCGCCGCCTCGACCATCATGGCCGGCATGTCCGACATGGTTGTGGCCGGCGGCTGCGAAATGATGTCGATGCCCAACCGTCGCTCGCCGGAAGACGGCCCGGTGACCATGGACCAGGGCAACCTGCGCCTGCGCGCCAAGCATCCCCAGTCGCACCAGGGCATCTGCGCCGACTCCATCGCGACCCTGGAAGGCATCAGCCGTGAAGCCCTCGACGCCCTGGCCCTGGTCAGCCAGCAGCGCGCCGCCGTGGCCATCGCCGAGAACCGGTTCGTGAAGAGCCTGATCCCGGTCTACAAGGAAGACGGCACGCTGGCCCTCGACCATGAAGAGTTCCCCCGTCCGCAGACGACCGCTGAAGGCCTCGCGGCCCTGAAGCCGTCGTTCGAGGCGCTGGCCGACGTGCCGCTCGACGCCAACGGCACGACCTTCCGCAAACTGATCACCGCGGTCTATCCGGACCTCGACATGAAGTTCTTCCACCACGCCGGCAACAGCTCGGGCGTCGTGGACGGTTCGGCCGCCCTGCTGCTGACCTCGCCCGCCTACGCCAAGGCCAACGGCATGACGCCGCGCGCCCGCGTGGTGGCCATGGCCAACATGGGCGACAGCCCCACCCTGATGCTCAACGCCCCGGTCCCGGCGGCCCGCAAGGTCCTCGCCAAGGCCGGCCTGACGGTCGAGGACATCGACCTGTGGGAAATCAACGAAGCCTTCGCGGTCGTGGCCGAGAAGTTCATCCGCGACCTGAAGCTCGACCGCAGCAAGGTCAATGTGAACGGCGGCGCCATGGCCCTCGGCCACCCGATCGGCGCCACCGGCTCGATCCTCATCGGCACGATGGTCGATGAGCTGGAGCGGACCGGCAAGCGCTACGGCCTGATCACCATGTGCGCCGCCGGCGGCATGGCCCCGGCGATCATCGTCGAGCGCATGTAAGGCTGATCCTCCCACCTTGGGAGAACGACCTGGAGGGGGTCCGCTCACACCGAGCGGGCCCCTTCTGCTATTCCGGCGCTGGGATCGCCGCCGCCGATCCCCTATATCCACCGCCATGGCCGAAGCTTTCAACGACCTGACCCTGTCCGCCGACCGCGAGGCCCGCTACGCCGAGGTGGCCGCCGAGATCGCCTCGGTGCTCGACGGGGAGCCCAATCTCACCGCGCGGATGGCGACGGTCGCCTCGATGCTGGCGGCGAGTTTCGACCACTACTTCTGGACCGGCTTCTATGTCGTCGATCCGGACAAGCGAGATGAGCTGGTCGTCGGTCCCTACCAGGGCACGCTCGGCTGCCTGCGCATCGCCTTCGGCCGGGGCGTCTGCGGCGCCGCGGCGGCGACCGGCCAGACCCAGCTTGTTCCCGATGTGCACGCCTTTCCGGGGCACATCGCCTGCGACAGCCGCTCGCAGAGCGAGGTGGTGGTCCCGGTGTTCGGCCCTGACGGCGCCCTGATCGCGGTTCTCGACGTCGATTCCGACCAGCCGGCCGCCTTTGACGCGGTTGACGCCCGCTGGCTGGAGCAAATCCTGACGTCCGTATTCAGCCGTTAATTCCGGCCCGCTACTTGCTTGGGCGGGGGTGAGAATCCCCGACAGGGACAGGGTTTGTCCCCAAAGTGAGCCGCCCCGCGATGCTGAACGCCCGTTCTGTCCACCCCGCCGCCCTGACTCCTGAAGAGGTGTCGGCCTGGAGGGCGCTGGTCGCCGCCGAGCCGGCGTTCGGCAACCCGCTGATGGGACCGGACTTCGCCATGGCCGTCGGCGCGGTGCGCAGCGACGCCCGGGTGACCGTCTATCGCGACGGCGAGGCCATCGTCGGCTTCCTGCCCCATCACCGCCGCCCCGGCGGCATGGCCCGTCCGCTCGGCGCGCCGCTGTCGGACTATCACGGCCTGATCGCCGGTCCTCATCCGGGCCTGACCGCCGACCGGGTCCTGGCCCTGGCCGGGGTCAGCGCCTGGCGCTTCACCGGCCTTGTCGATCCCCATGGTGTCTTCGCCCAAAGCTCGATCGGCGAGACGTCGGGCTACGCGGTCACGCTCACCGGCCCGGCGGCCGACTATCTCGAGAGCCTGCGCGCCGCATCGCCCAAGCGGTTCAAGAACTGGCGCCGTCTCGACAGCAAGCTGGAGCGCGAGGTCGGTCCCGTGCGGATCGAGGCCAGCGATGACCCGGCGGTCTACGACCAGATCATGGACTGGAAACGCGAACAGCTGATCCGCACTGGCGTTGCCGACTTCCTGCGTCCCGACTGGACGCGCGAACTGCTGGCCAACCTCGCCGCCGCGCGCGGCCCGCTGCGCGGCCTCACCCTGACGATGTGGGCGGGCGACACCATCGCCGCCGGCCATTTCGGCGTCGCGCAGAACGGCTGGTTTCACCCGTGGGTCGCCTCGACGAACCCGGACCTGGGCGAATACTCGCCGGGCCAGACCTTCCTGATGAAGGCCATCGCCGCCATGCCGGGTCTGGGCCTGACCACCTACGACCTCGGCCCGAGCCACGATCACTACAAGCGACATTACGCCGCCCCGAGCCAGCTGGTCGGGGAGGGGACGGCGGCCGCGTCGACCCCCGCCGGTGTCCTGGCGGGGGGGCGCGAGCGGGCCTGGACCCTGGCGGGCGCCCGCCGCGACGGCATGGTCGCCAGCCTGCGCCGCCGCCTGGACGCCATTGCGGTGACCGAACTGTCCACGGCAGGCCGGGTGCGCGGCTTCGTCGAGGCGGTCGCGGCCCAGCCGCGCCGTCGCCTGGCCATGGCGGAGGGCGAATAGCGCCAATGGGGCCGACGGTTTCCATCGTCATCCCGACCCAGCGCCGGCCCGCGGGCCTGGCCGTCGCCCTGCGCTCGGCGCTCGCCCAGACCGGGGTTGATCCGGCCCGGCTCGAACTGATCGTCGCCGACAACGACCAGCAACCCAGCGCGCGGCTGGCGGTCGAGACGGCGGCGACCGGCGCGCCGTTCCCCGTGCGCTACATCCATGTACCCGAGGCCGGCGTGGCCAATGTCCGCAACGGCGCGATGCGTGCGGCGCAGGGCGAGCTGATCGCCTTCCTCGACGATGACCAGGAAGCCCCGACAGGCTGGCTGGCGGCCCTGCTGGACGCGATGGAGCGCTATCAGGGCGACGTGGTGTTCGGACCGGTCCGCGCCCGCGCGCCGGAGACGGTCCGCGTCCACCGCGACTATCTCGAGCGCTTCTTTTCCCGCGAGGGGCCGGCCGCCGCCGGTCCGATGCCGGGCTATTTCGGTTGCGGCGACAGCCTGCTGCGCCGCGCGGCCCTGCCCAATCCGGAGCAGCCGTTCGACCTCGGCCGCAACAGCATCGGCGGCGAGGACGACCTGCTGTTCGGCACCATGCAGGCGGCCGGCGCGACCTTCGTCTGGGCTCCGGACGCCTGGGTCTGGGAAGACCCGATCCCGGACCGGCTGACGCTCCGCTACACGCTTCTGCGCGCCTTCGCCTACGGACAGGGTCCCAGTGAGCATTGCGCCTCCTCGACGCCGCCCGACTGGCCCGGCGTCGCCCGCTGGATGGTCATCGGCCTCGGCCAGACCGCCGTCTTCGGCGCGGTCGCGGCGGTCAAATGGATGATCGGAGCGCCCGATCGCGCCCAGGCCCTGGACCGCGTGGCCCGGGGTCTCGGCAAGACCCTCTGGTTCGGCCCCTTCAAGATCAACTTCTACGGACGCAGCGCATGACCATCATCCGCGACTGGACCCCGGACAAGGCCCACGCCTTCGGCAAGGAAGTGCTGACCTTCGACCACGACCTGCACACCCGGCCGATGTTCGACGACGACGGCCTGGCCGACCTGCTGGACCGCTATCCGCGCGACAGGCTGGGCGTCTTCACCATGGGCGAGGACCCGCGCGAGTGGCGCACCTGGCGGCGCGGCGTGGCGGGCAACCTGTCTGGCCAGACCCTGCTGCGGATGGCCCGCGAGGGCCGCATCTGGCTGAACCTGCGCGCGGTCAACGACCACCTGCCCGAGTATGACGCCCTGGCCGGCGAGGTGTTCGCCGAGAAGGAAGCGACCGTCCCGGGTCTGCGCACGATGAAGCGCGATCTGGGCGTCCTGATCAGCTCCCCCAACGCCCAGGTCTTCTACCATCTGGACGTGCCGCTGGTGTCGCTGTGGCAGATCCGCGGCGTGAAGACGGTCTGGGCCTATCCGGTGGCCGACCCCTATGTCGGTCCCGAGGCGCTGGAGGCCATCGTGCTGCGCGAGACGGCCGAGCAGTTCGCCTTCGATCCCGCCTGGGACGCCGGCGCGGCGAAGGTCCAGTTGACGCCCGGCCGCATGCTGACCTGGCCGCAGAACGCGCCCCACCGCATCGAGAACGGGCCGATGCTCAATGTCTCGCTGTCGATGGAGTATATGACTCCGGCGGCGCTGATGCGGGCCAATGTGATCTACGCCAACGGCCTGCTGCGTCGGCGGCTGGGCGCCGATCCGGCGATCCAGCCGGGCTTCTCGGCCCTCGGCCTGACCAAGGTCGCCGCCGCCCGCGCCGCCAAGGTCCTGAAGCTGCAGAAGGCCCGCGAGCGGGTGCTGCCGGTGACGTTCAATCTGGAGCTCGAGGTTCCGGGCCTGACGAAGCGCGCGGCGTAACCAGCCCTTGCCCACCCGCCCTGATCGCTCCAAATGGGCGGGATGACCGGACCTCGCACCATTGATCTGACCGGCGAAGCCGCCGCCGACGCCCGCGCGCTGCGGGACGCGTTCGGCTGTTTCACCACGGGCGTGACGGTCGTCACCACGCTGGATGAGGACGGCCGCCCGGTAGGGTTCACCGCCAACAGCTTCGCCTCGGTGTCGCTGGACCCCCCGCTGGCGCTGATCTGCGTCGGCAACGAGGCCAGTTGCCTGCCGGCCCTGAACGCCAGCGGCGCCTTCGTGGTCAATGTGCTGCACGTCGACCAGCAGGCGCTGGCCGCCCAGTTCGCCCGCCGCGGCGCGGATCGGTTCGAGGGCGTCACGCCGGAGACCTGGCATACCGGCGCCCCGGTGCTGCCGGGCTGCATGGCAAATTTCGAGTGCCGCACGGAGCAGAGCATCGAGGCGGGCGATCACCGCATCCTCATCGGCCGCATCCTCAAGGTGCACCACGACGCCGACCACGAGCCGCTGGTCTATCTGCGCGGCGGCTACCGCAAGGTGCATACGGATTAGGGCTTAGGGAGTAGGGAGTAGGGAGTAGTTCAGCCTTTGCACGCCGCCGCCTCCGCGTCCCACCCGTTAGCTACTCCCTACTCCCTACTCCCTACGCCCTACTCCCCACGCCCCTGACGCTGGGTCATACTTGGCGCGGGGCGTTCGAGCGCTTAAGTGACGCGTACGTAAACGAAAACCTGATCCGGGAGATACCCCATGGGTGAAGCCTATATCGTCGCCGCCGGCCGCACTGCGGGCGGCCGCAAGGGTGGCCGACTGAGCGGGGTTCACCCCGCCGACCTGGCCGGTGAGGTCCTCAAGGCCCTCGTCGCGCGCACGGGCGCCGATCCGGCCACCGTCGAGGACGTGATCATGGGCTGCGTCGGCCAGGGCGGCGAACAGGCGGTCAACATCGCCCGCAACGCCGTGCTCGCCAGCGGCTTCCCGGAAAGCGTGCCGGCCACCTCGGTCGACCGTCAGTGCGGCTCCTCGCAGCAGTCGCTGCACTTCGCGGCCCAGGCCGTGATGTCTGGCGCCATGGACTGCGTCATCGCCGCCGGCGTCGAGAGCATGAGCCGCGTGCCGATGGGCAGCCCCTCGATCCTCGCGCTGAAGGCCGGCATGGGCAACTACATGAGCCCGAACATGCAGGAGCGCTATCCGAACATCCAGTTCAGCCAGTTCGCCGGCGCCGAGATGATCGCCAAGAAGTATGGCTTCACCAAGGACCAGCTCGACGAGTGGGCCTACGGCAGCCACATGAAGGCCATCGCCGCGACCAAGGCGGGCTACTTCGACAGCGAGATCGTGCCGGTCGAGATCACCACGGCCGAGGGCAAGACCGAGTCCCACGTCGTCGACGAGGGGATCCGCTTCGAGGCCAGCCTCGAGGGCATCAAGGGCGTGAAGCTGCTGGTCGAGGGCGGCACGGTCACGGCCGCCACCTCCAGCCAGATCTGCGACGGCGCCTCGGGCATCCTGGTCGTCAACGAAGCGGGCCTCAAGCGCCTCGGCGTCGCCCCGCTGGCCCGTATCCACCACATGACGGTCACCGCCGGTGACCCCGTGATCATGCTGGAGGAGCCCGTCTTCGCCACCCAGAAGGCGCTCAAGAAGGCCGGCATGTCGATCAACGACATCGACCTGTACGAGGTCAACGAAGCCTTCGCGCCCGTGCCGCTGGCCTGGCTGCAGGGCAACGACGCCGACCCGGACAAGCTGAACATCTCGGGCGGCGCCATCGCGCTCGGCCACCCGCTCGGCGGCTCCGGCGCCAAGCTGATGGCCACCCTGGTCCACAACCTGCGCCGCACCGGCAAGCGCTACGGTCTCCAGACCATGTGCGAAGGCGGCGGCCTGGCCAACGTGACGATCGTCGAAGCGCTCTGATCGCGCCCTGACCCTCTGACGAAAGGGCCGCTCACCAACCCGGTGAGCGGCCCTTTTCTATTCTTTCCTCTCCGCGAAGCGGGGAGGGGGACCGCTCGGAGAGCGGTGGAGGGGCGGCTCCGAAGCGTCCGGAGAGACCGGAATTCAGGATCGGGCCGCCAACACCTGCGAAGCCCCCTCCACCAGCCTCCGGCTGGTCCCCCCCCCCCCCCCTCTACGAGGGGAGGATCATTTAGCCGCCACCCGCCACACCACATTCCCCACATCGTCCGCCACCAGCAGCGCGCCGGTGCGGTCGAAGGTCACGCCCACCGGCCTCCCCAGCGCCTGGCCCTTCGCGTCGAGGAAGCCGGTCAGGAAGTCCTCCGCGGCCCCGGCCGGCTTGCCGCCGGCGAACGGCACGAACACCACCTTGTAGCCGCTGACCGGATTGCGGTTCCACGAGCCGTGCTGGCCGACGAAGGCGCCCAGCGCGTAGCGGGCCGGGAAGGTCGCCGGCGCGGTCTGGCCCGCGGCCAGTTCCACCACCGGGATCGCCGGCAGGAACGTCAGCCCCAGCGACGCCGTATGCGCTCCCAGGGCGTAGTCGGGCTTCAGCGCCTTGGCCACCATGTCCGGCCGCTGCGGCTGCATCCGCACATCGACGTTCTGGCCGAAATAGCTCCACGGCCAGCCGTAGTGGCCGCCGTCCTTCACGCTGGTCATGTAGTCGGGGACCAGGTCGTTGCCGAGCATGTCGCGCTCGTTGACGGCGGTCCACAGCGCCCCGCCCGTCGGCTCCCAGGCCATTCCGACCGGGTTGCGCAGCCCGGTGGCGAACACCCTCACCGCCTTGCTGGCCAGGTCGATCTCGAGGATCCCGGCGCGCCGCGCCTCCTTCTCGATCCCGCCCTCGGCGAGGTTGGAGTGCGAGCCGACCGACACGTACAGCTTCGTCCCGTCCGGGCTGGCCAGCAGGTTGCGCACCCAGTGCTGGTTCGGCTCGCCGGCGGGCAGGTCGGTGATCTTGACCCCCGGCGCGGTGATCGCGGTCGCACCGGCCACATACGGGAAGGCCAGCACCGCGTCGGTGTTGGCGACATAGAGGGTCTCGCCGACCAGGGCGACGCCAAGCGGCGAGTTCAGCCCGGTCAGGAAGGCGGTCTTCACCTCGGGCGTCCCGTCGCCGTCGGCGTCGCGC
The DNA here is from genome assembly GCF_058783025.1 of Caulobacter sp. FW305-C-30-S16. Taxonomy (NCBI): domain Bacteria; kingdom Pseudomonadati; phylum Pseudomonadota; class Alphaproteobacteria; order Caulobacterales; family Caulobacteraceae; genus Caulobacter; species Caulobacter sp. FW305-C-30-S16. The sequence goes on from NZ_JBYSYH010000002.1 coordinate 645,137, forward strand.
AGCAGGGTGATGCGGTTGGCGCTCGGCGCGGCGGCCCCGGCGCGCTTGAACACGGCGGCCGCGACCCAGTCGGTCAGCCCCTTCTTCTTGCGCGGCGGCGAGTTGCTCTCGACCACCAGCACATCGCCGTTCGGCAGCGGGTACAGCCAGCGCGGATGGTCCAGCCCCTCGGCGAACCGCGTCACCACGAACCCGGCCGGCGCCGTCGGCGCCCCGCCCGCGGGCCAGCCCACGGCCTTGGCCGGATTGAGCGTCGGGATCGGCCCGTTCGGATCGGGCGCGGTCAGCTGGACGTCCGCGCCATAAGTCGCCGCCGACGGCAATTCGCTCGGCTTGCCGCAGGCGGTGGTCGCAAACAGGGCGGCCGTCAGAACGGCGAGCGTGGCGGAACGGGACATGGCGTTTCCTCGGAGGCGTTTCGCCTGAGGATAGGGCGCGGAAGGGCCATTGCCACCCCCAATCCTCTCCCTCCGGACAAGGGGCGTCACACCGGCAAAGCCACCGTGTTCTTCACCTCCTCCAGCACCGCATAGGTCCGCGTCTCCCGCACGCCCGGCAAATCCACCAAGGTCCCGCCCAGGAACGCGCGATACGCCGTCATGTCCTCGACCCGCGCCTTGATCAGGTAGTCGAACCCGCCGGCGACCATGTGGCACTCGAGGATCTCCGGCGCCCTCCGCACGGCCGCGGCGAACTGGTCGAAGGTTTCGGCGGTGGTGCGGTCCAGCTGGATCTCGACGAAGATCAACAGGGCGCGGTCCATCATCGCCGGGTCGAGCAGGGCGGCGAAGCCGGTGATGTAGCCGCGCTCGCGCAGGCGGCGGAACCGCTCGTGGCAGGCGGCGGGGCTGAGGCCGACCTGCTGCGCCAGGTCCTGGTTGGTGATCCGGCCGTCGGTCTGCAGCACCCGCAGGATGCGGCGGTCGATCTCGTCGAGCATGGTGAAGACCCTTCGGCGTAGAAGTCAGTATTGGAGAAAACCTACGGTCATTCCCGCGACAAGCCAAGCACATTCGCCGCGATCCGGGGTATCACCGATCATCCTTCGTCAGCCTGTGTAGCCCATGTCCGACCGACCGACTCTCGCGGCCGCCCGCGCCGCCATCGCGCCCCTCTATCGCGCGCCCGAGCCCGAGCGGCTGGCCGCCCTGGTCCCCGCCGCGACGCTCACCGCCGCCGAACGCGCCGCGGTCGAGGCCCAGGCGAAGGTCCTGCTGGCCGACCTGCGCAAGGCCGGGTCCGACGGCTGGGTCGAGCGGTTCCTGCAGGAATACAGCCTGACCACCGACGAGGGCGTGGCCCTGCTGTCGCTGGCCGAGGCCTATCTGCGGGTGCCCGACCCCCTGACCGCCGCCGAGCTGGTGCGCGACAAGCTGGGCCGGGCCGACTGGGCGGCCCACGCCGGCCAGTCCGGCTCGGTGCTGGTCAACTCCGCCACGCTCGGCCTGATCCTCGCCCGCGGGCTTATGGACGACGAGGCCGGGACCCTGACGAAGCTGGTCGGGCGGCTGGGCGAGCCGGCGATCCTCAAGGCCGTGGCGGCGGCGATGCAGATGATGGGCGAAGCCTTCGTGCTCGGCCGGACCATCACCGAGGCGCTGAAGCGCGCGGACCGGGGCGGGGCGGCGGCCTTCCGGCACAGCTTCGACATGCTGGGCGAGGGCGCCCGCACGATGGAAGACGCCGACGGCTATCTGCAGGCCTATCTCGACGCCATCGCGGCGGTCGGCCGGGTGGCCGGGTTCAAGGGCGAGATGGCCGCGCGCGACAGCGTCTCGGTCAAGCTCTCGGCCATCCACCCACGCTACGAGACCGGCAAGGACGCGACCTGCGTCCCCGACCTGATCGACCGCACGCTGCAACTGGCCCTGGCGGCGCTGGAGCACGGCATCGGCCTGACCATCGACGCCGAGGAGGCCGAGCGGCTGGAGATGAGCCTCGACATCATCGAGGCCCTCGCGCGTGCGCCGGAGCTCAAGGGCTGGGATGGCCTGGGCATGGCGATCCAGGCCTACCAGCGCCGCGCGCCCGCCGTGATCGCCTGGGCCGACGCCCTGGGCCGCGAGACCGGCCGCAAGCTGACCGTGCGCCTGGTCAAGGGCGCCTACTGGGACAGCGAGATCAAGCGCGGCCAGGAGCGCGGCCTGCCCGACTATCCGGTGTTCACCCGCAAGGCGGCGACGGACGTCTCCTACCTCGCCTGCGCCCGGGCGATGCTCGATGCGCCGGGCATCTATCCGGCCTTCGCCACCCACAACGGTCTGACGGTCGCGACCATCCTGCAGTGGGCCGGCGCGCGGCGGGACTTCGAGTTCCAGCGGCTGCACGGCATGGGCGGCGGCCTCTATGAGCGGCTCATGCAGGAAAAGGGCGTCGCCGCGCGGGTCTATGCGCCGGTCGGCGGCTATCGCGACCTGCTGGCCTACCTCGTCCGCCGCCTGCTCGAGAACGGGGCCAACACCAGCTTCGTCCACCAGATCGCCGACGAGAGCATCAGCGACGAAGAGCTGCTCGCCGACCCCGTCGCCATCGTTGAAAAAGCGGGCTTCCAGCCCCACAGCCGGATCGCCAACCCCATGGATCTCTACGCCCCCGAACGCCGCAACTCCGCCGGCCTGGACCTCACCGACCGCGCCGTGCTGGACGGACTGGTGGCCGAGATGGCCAAGACCTGGGCTGTGAAGCAGTCCGCCGCACCCCTGATCGGCGGCAAGGCCGTTTCCGGCGTCGGCAAGCCGGTCACCGATCCGGCCGACCATGGCCGCGTGGTGGGCGAGGTGGTCGAGGCCTCCGTCGCCGACGTGTCGCGCGCCATCGGGCTGGCCGCCGCCGCCCAGCACGCCTGGGCCGCCACACCGGTCGTCGAGCGCGCCGCCGTCCTCGACCGCATGGCCGACCTGATGGAGCGCGACCGCGTGCGCCTGATGGCCCTGGCCGTGCGCGAAGCCGGCAAGACCATCCCCGACGCGCTGGGCGAGGTGCGGGAAGCCGTCGACTTCTGCCGCTACTACGCCGCCCGCGCCCGCGAGACCTTCCGGCCTGTGACCCTGCCCGGGCCGACGGGCGAGACGAACGAGCTGACCCTGTCCGGACGCGGCGTCTTCGCCTGCGTCAGCCCGTGGAACTTCCCGCTGGCCATCTTCCTCGGCCAGGTCTCGGCGGCGCTCGTCGCCGGCAACGCGGTGGTGGCGAAGCCCGCGCCGCAGACGCCGCTGATCGCCCATGCGGCGGTGCAGCTGCTGCTGGAAGCGGGTGTGCCCGCCGACGTGATCGCGCTGGTCCCCGGCGGCCCCGAGGTCGGCCAGGCCCTGACCGCCGACCCGCGCGTCATGGGCGTCTGTTTCACCGGCTCGACGGCCACGGCCCGCCGCATCGCCCGCACCCTGCTGGACGACGAGACCCGCCCGCTGGTGCCGCTGATCGCCGAAACCGGCGGCCTCAACGCGATGATCGTCGACTCCACCGCCCTGCCCGAGCAGGTCGTGAACGACGTGATCATCTCGGCCTTCCAGAGCGCCGGCCAGCGCTGCTCGGCCCTGCGCCTGCTCTGCGTGCAGGAGGATATCGCCGACAAGGTGCTGGAAATGCTCGGCGGCGCCATGGCCGAGCTGGTCATCGGCGACCCGGCCCGTCCCGACACCGACGTCGGCCCGGTGATCGACGCCCAGGCGCGTGACGGCCTGATGGCCTGGATCGACGCCCAGCGCCCGCATGTGATCCACCAGCTGGCCCTGCCGGAAGGGACGCAAGGCGGGACCTTCGTGCCGCCGACCGTGATCCGGCTGGACAAGGTCGAGGACCTGACCCGCGAGGTGTTCGGCCCGGTCCTGCATGTGGTGACCTGGAAGGGCGGGGACCTGGACGGCCTGCTCGCCCGCATCAACGCCTCGGGCTACGGTCTGACCATGGGCCTGCACAGCCGCATCGGCGAGACCGCCGACCGGGTTAGGGCGGCGGCGAAAGTCGGCAACCTCTATGTGAACCGCTCGATGATCGGCGCGGTCGTCGGCGTTCAGCCGTTCGGCGGCGAGGGCCTCAGCGGCACCGGCCCGAAGGCCGGCGGCCCGCACTACCTCGCCCGCTTCGCCGTCGAACGCACCGTCTCGATCGACACCACCTCCGCCGGCGGCAACGCGACGCTGCTGAGCCTGGAGGACTGAAGGGGACATGTACCTTCAGGTACGTGTCCCCTAAACCCGAGGCCGCTCGATTGGGGGACACGTACCTTCGGTACATGTCCCCGACACGAAAACGCCCCCGGAGATGGCTCTCCGGGGGCGTCGTCTCACCAGGTCCGGGGGAAAACCTAGTTGAACATGCCGAACACGACCGAGGCGATGACGCCCGTGGCGATGGCGGTCAGGACGACGTCGTCGTTCACCCGCACGTAGCGATAGCCGTAGGGCGGGGGCGCCAGGCGATAGGCGCGGTGGTCAACGTAGTAGCCGCTGGTGCGGTACTGGTACGGGAGCTGCTCGCCCCGGCGCCACTGACGGGCCTGATAGCCACGCGGCGCATAGTACCGGCCGGCGTTGTAGCGACGCTCGGCGCGGCGCTCGTAGCGGCTTTCGGCGCGGTCATAGCGGCGGTCGTAGCGGTCGTCCCGACGGTCGTCGCGGCGGTCGTAGCGGTCATCGCGACGCTCGTCCCGACGATCATCGCGACGGTCGTCCCGGCGGTCGTCGTAGCCCTGCTGATAGCCGCCTTGCTGCGGACGACCCTGATACGACTGGGCGCTGGCGGCGCCGGCGGAGGCCAGGACCGACAGGGCGATCGCGGCGGTGAGGATCTTCTTCATGGCAGGTCTCCTGACGGCTGGGCCCTCGGAGGATCCGGAAGCGGCCGTTGTTGAGACCCTTATGAGGGGGGGCACTTGAGCCCAGTCTGAACGGCCCTGGTCATCTCCCGTTCATCGCCGAGACCTGGGGGTCAGGCGGCGCGGGCTGTCCGCATCGGGGTCGGCGCCGCCCGCAGAGCCTCGATGTCGGCGGCCGAGACGGGCTTGCTGAACAGGTAGCCCTGGATCTCGGAACAGCCGGCGGCTGCCAGCCGGTCGCGCTGGTCGGAGGTTTCGACGCCCTCGGCGATCACGTTGAGCTTCAGGGCGCGGGCCAGGCGGATGATCGCGCCGACGACCGCGTCGGCCTCGTCGTCGATACCCAGGTTGGCGATGAACGAGCGGTCGATCTTGATCTTGCTGATCGGGAACCGCTTCAGATAGCTCAGGCTCGAATAGCCGGTTCCGAAGTCGTCGAGCGCCAGGCTGAATCCGAGGTCGCGCAGGCGCCTCAGCGTATCGTGCGTCTCGGGATCGTCGCCGATCAGCACGGTTTCGGTGATCTCCAGTTCGAACCGGCGCGGGTCGACCCGCAGACGGGACACCAGGGTGGAGACGGCCGTGACGAAGCCCGGCGTGCGCAACTGGATGGCCGAGACGTTGATCGCGACCTTGAGGCCCTTCCACCGGCGACTGTCCTGGAAGGCGCGGGCGATGGTGAACAGCCCCAGTTCGCTGATCAGGCCGCATTCCTCGGCGATGGGCACGAAATACTCGGGCGAGATCAGCCCGCGGATCGGGTGGCGCCAGCGCACGAGGGCCTCGACGCCGGTCATTACGCCCCGGTGGTTGACCTGCGGCTGATAGGCCATCTCCAGCGCGCCGTCGGACAGCGCCTCGCGCAGGTCGATCTCGAGCGAGCGCCGGGTCTTCACGGCGGCGTCCATTTCGATCTCGAAGAAGCAGAACCGGCTTCCGCCGTCAGCCCTTGCGCGGGTCAGGGCCATGTCGGCCTGCCGGATCGCCTCGCCGGGATCCACGTCCCCGTCGGTGATCATGGTGATGCCGATGGAGCAGCCGATGAACGACCGGATGGTCTCCAGATAGAAGGGCGCGGTCATGGCCTCGATCAGCCTGTCGGCGAGCGCCGCCGCCTGGGCCGCGGTGGCGTTGGCCTGGACGATGGCGAACTCGTCAGCGCCGAACCGCGCGAAGGTGTCCGTTGACCGGCAGACAGCGGCCAGGCGGCGAGCCGCCAGCTTGATCAGCTGATCGCCGACCTGATGGCCGTGCAGGTCGTTGATTTCCTTGAAGCGATCGAGGTCGATGGAATGCACCGCGACGGTCGCCTCGTGGTCGCGCCTCAGTTGGTCGAGCGCGTGTTCCAGGCGCTCCTGGAACCTCGTGCGATTGGGCAGGCCGGTCAGCGGATCGAAATAGGCCAGATGCGTGGCGCGCGCCTCGCTGGCCACGAGGCTTTGCGCCATGCCGCTGGCGCGCCGGTAGAGCGTCAGGGCCGCCAGGCCCAGCAGGCCGACAATGATCAGAATGGGGCCGCCGATCTGGTCGAGCATGGTCTTGCCGGGCGTCTGGGGCTCCCAGTCGAGCGTGGCGACATACACGCCCTCATAGGTTCGCAGCGGGATATGCGCCTGACGCTTGTCGGCCCGGGAATCCTCGCCGTGAACATGCAGGTTCCTGAGCATGAACCGCTCGCTGAACCGCTCCAGGAAGGGCTGTCCGAGCAACATGCCGGCGACGATGATTGGCGCCTGGGCGCCCTTCGGCCGCGCGTGCCCGAAGTCGGGTTGAACGAGCGTTGCCGACAGGATGTAGAGCCGGCCGTTCACCTTGGCGATCGAACTGGCCTGAATCGGTCCCGGGATCTGGTCCGGCGCGGCCCGGCGGGCGTCCTTCCGGACGCGAGCGGCTTCCCGGGCGCGAACGGACGCCACGATCCCCGCGGCCGAAGGCGCGAAGCGCGCGAAGGCGTCGGCGTCGACCGTGCGTCCCCCGTCTGCGGCGTAGATCGGCTGGTCCCCGCCATCGAGCACGAAGGCGGCGTCGAAGCCGCCGGTCTGGTTCAGGAACTGGCCGACGTTTTCGCTGGCCCACACCGGATTGAACCGGTTGTCGAGATTGCGCACGGCCTCGTCCCAGAGCGCCTGCGGGACGACGCGATGCGCGACTTCGCTGGTGATCCCGGTCAGGCCGTTGGCCACCAGAGCCTGCTCCCGTTCACGCGAGACGGAGTCAAACTGATGGACCAGGCTGAGCACCATGGCGACCAGCACCGCCATGGTGACCAGCGCGAGAATCGCGAGCGGCCAGAAGAAGTCCGCCTTCAGGAATCTCTTGGGCATTCCGACCAATCCGCATTGCCTTGAGCGGACGGTTATGAACGGGCACTCCTAATGTTGTGCAAATATCGACAAACGTTATCTGTGTCCTGACGCCCATCGTCCTGAGAATGGCCCGTCATCGACTTGCATCAACTCAAACTTAACCATACCCTATACTCACAATGGGTTGCGGGTGGAGGCTGGAGTACAGTCGGTGGCCTCCGGCCCTAGCCGCGCGTCAACGGCCGGCTCATCGGCCAGGGGTTGGGCGCGGGCTCGGCGCCGGCCAGGGCTTCGAACGCGGCGATGATGTCCGCGTCGCTGATCAGATCGGGCGTCTGGAAGCTGGTGAACACCAGACCGGTGATCAGGGCGTCGATCACCCGGGCGAACCGGTCCGCGGGCATTGGCAGCGATCCGGGCGGCGCAATCTTCTGAAAGCCGGCCGCCATCATCCGGTAGGTCTCGGCGTTCCGCTCGGTCATCCGCTCGCGCATATGGGCGTGGGTGACGATGTAGAGCTGGAAGGCCGCGGCGCCGGCGGCGTTGGCGCGTCGGGTCTTGATCTGCGCCGCGACGGCCTCGCCCAGCAGCCGCATCTGGGTCCGCAGCGGCGCGCCCAGCTTGAAGTCGGCCTCGATGGGCATCCACTGGCTGTCCATCACGGCCAGGAACAGGTCTTCCCGACTCTTGAAGTTGCCGTAGAAGGAGCCGCGCGACAGGCCCGCCCGGGTGCAGACCGCCTCGATCGAGGTGCGGTCGAAGCCCTTCTCGGCGATGATCTCCGCCGCCGCTGCGACCAGGGTCGTGCGGGTTCTCTGGCGCTTGTCCCCCTTGGGGACGCCTTTGCGGATAACGGGTTTTCGCTCCATGGGGGATATCTACGGCGCCGAATAATATGCAGCAATGCATTTAATTGCCGGACGCCGGCGGATCCGCTCCAACCGGGGCGCGATGTCGACAAATCCTTAGGGTCAGGACGCGCTCGGCCCCGCCAGCGCCGCGAAGGCCGCGTAGAAGGCTTCGTCCGGGACGAGCTCAGGCGTCAGGAACCGCTGGAACAGCAACCCTTCTGTCACCGCATGGATCAGCACCACCAGCGTCTCGGCCGGCATCGGCAGTCCGCCCTCGTCGGCGACGCTGCGCAGCCAGGCGGCGCCGGTGGCGAAGCTGGCTTCCGTGACCGCCCGCACCTCCGCCCGCAAGGCCGCATTGGCGGCCGCATGGGCCATGCCGGTCAGCCGGCCGTAGGCCGCTTCCTGCCGCTCGGGGATGGCGGCGATATAGGCCTCGGCGAGGGCGCGCATCTTCTCGGCGAAGGTCGAGTCGGCTCTGATCTTCGGTCTGACCGGCGCCCAGTAGGTCTGGCCCAGCGCGATGAACAGGTCGTCGCGATTGCGGAAATTGCCGTAGATCGCCCCGCTGGTCATGCCGGCCCGCTCGGCGACGGCCTGCAGGGTGGTGCGGTCATAGCCGCGCTCGCGGATCAACTGGCGGGCGGCGTCCAGCAGGGCGGCGCGGGTCCGGGCGCGCTTGTCGCCCTTCGGGCGGCGTCTGGCATTGGCGGTCGCGGGATCGACGGACATGGTCCGGAGTCTATCGGCTTGCAGAAATATTGGAACTATATTTTATAGGTAGGAAATATTATCAGCGCCAGCCGCGCGACGGGACCGACCATGACCGCCTCCGATCCGATCGCCGCCATGCTCGGCCGCTACGTCGACGCCGATGAGATCGCCGGGGCCGCGACCCTCGTCTGGAAGGATGGCAAGGTGGTCCAGACCTGCGCCACCGGTTGGCGGGACAGGGAATCCCTCGAGCTGCTGGAACGGGACGCCATCTTCCGCATCGCCTCGATGACCAAGCCGGTCACCTCGGTCGCGGCTCTGATGCTGGTGGACGAGGGCAGGATCGCCCTGGCCGATCCGATCAGCCGCTGGGCGCCGGAGTTCGCCGACATGCGCGTTCTGCGCTCGCCGACAGGACCGCTGGACGAGACCGATCCCGCGGCGCGCGAGATCACCTTCGACGATCTGCTGACCCACCGGTCGGGCCTGACCTACGGCTCGTTCCACGCCGGCCCGATCCAGCCGGCCTACGAGGCGGCCCTGGGCGGCGACATCGACAGCCATGTCGCCCCCGACGACTGGATCACGGCGCTGGCCGCCCTGCCGCTGATCGACCAGCCTGGCGCGGGCTTTCACTATGGCAATTCGACGGACCTGCTGGGCTTTCTGATCGCGCGGATCGAGGGCGAGCCGCTCGGCGCGGTGCTCCAGCGGCGGATCTTCGGCCCGCTCGTGATGACGGACACCGGCTTCACCGTCCCGGCGGACAAGGCGCATCGCAAGGCGCAGCTGTACGGCTTTGACGCCGCCGGCGGGATGATCCCGCGGCCGACGGGCGCTTCCGGCGCCGGCGCGGTGCTGCCGGAGCGGCCGGCGGACATGACCTATGTGTCCGGCAGCGGCGGGCTGTGGTCGACGCTCGATGACTACCTGGCCTTCGCCCGCCTGTTCCTCGGCGACGGGGCGGTCGACGGGGTGCGGCTGCTGCAGCCGGAAACTCTGCGGGCCATGATGACGAACCAGCTGACGGAAGATCAGCGCGCCCGCGGCGAGACGCTGGGCATGCCGATCTTCACCGCCCACGGATTCGGCTACGGCCTGGCCGTCGTCATGGACCCGGACACCGCCGCCGTAACCCGCTGCAAGGGCGGCGTCGGCACCGTCGGCTGGCCGGGCGCCTACGGCGGCTGGTGGCAGGCCGATCCGACGTCGGGAACGGTGATGATCTTCCTGGTCCACAACGTCATGGAGCTGGAGCAGATGGCCATGGGCATCGGCCTCGGCGTCTACGGCGCCATCACCGAGTTCCACGGCCTGGCCAGCGCGCTTTAGGCCACTCTGCACTGTCATCCCGGAAGCCGCGCAGCGGCTATCCGGGACCCAGATTGAGTCCCGGCCGAGTCTGGGTCCCGGATCGGCCTTTCGGCCGTCCGGGATGACAGTGAGGGGCAAGGGCTTGTCTGCCTTGGGTGATTTCGCGTCCTTGGGGATAAAGACGGCGCCGCATTAAAAACACCAACGAATCTAACCCGTTAGGAGCGATCCGCACTCGCCTCTCAGGCGTCAGGCGGCCGTCATGCCCCCGTCGACCACCACTTCCGACCCCGTCATGAAGGCCGCGCCGTCCGAGGCGAGGAAAACGATGGCGTTGGCGATGTCGATGTCGCGGCCCAGGCGTCCCATCGGGTGGCTCTGGGCGAACCGCTCCAGCGTGCTGTTCGACCCCTCGCCGCTGCGGGCCGAGACGGCCGCGGCGGCCTCGGTCATCATCGGGGTGTCGATGATCCCCGGATGCACGGAATTGACCCGGATCTTCAGGCCCCCGCGCGCGCATTCCATCGCCGCCGACTTGGTCATCAGCCGCACCGCGCCCTTGGAGGCGTTGTAGGCGAGGCCGTTGGCTTGTCCGACCAGGCCCGCCACCGACGACAGGTTGATGATCGACCCGCCGCCGTCCCAGCGCTGCGCCCGCTCGGCGATGGCCGGGATGGCGTGCTTCAGGCCGAGGAACACGCCCTCGACATTGACCTGCTGCATGCGCCGGAAGTCTTCCAGCGCGGTGTCGACGATCGGCTTCATCCAGAAGATGCCGGCGTTGTTCACCAGGATGTCCAGCCCGCCGAAGGTCTCGCGGGCGAAGGCCACGGCGGCGATCCAGTCGGCCTCGACGGTGACGTCATGCCTGACCCAGGCGCCGCCAATGCTGTCGGCGACAGCCGTTCCGTCCGCCAGGTCGCTGACCACGACCTTCGCGCCGGCCGCCGCGAGCGCCTTCGCCGTCGCCGCGCCGATGCCGCGCGCCCCGCCGGTGACCAAAGCCACCCGGCCTTCGAGATCCTGCATGCCGTCCTCCCTGTCGTTGCAGACGGCTATAGCGGCATTCGCCGGGCCTGACAGTCTTCAGCCGGCCAGCGCCGCGTCGAGCGCGACCATCGCCTGCCGCGTGGCCTCGTCCGCCGGGAACAGCAGCTCCAGCCGCAGGTCGCGCACCGTGACGTCCTCGCTGGTGCCGAACTGGGCGATGGTCGACAGGAAGCTCAGCGGCTGGTCGGGCGCATTGAGCACCACGGGCGCCAGCGGTCGCCGCTGAAGGTGCGAGGCGCGGTAGGGATGGCTGATCGTCGCCGCCTGCAGGGCGCGCAGCAGGTCGTGGAGGACGGCGTCGTCGCCGGCTTCCAGCGCCTCGAGCTGGATACGCGCGGCCATCTCGGCCAGCACTTCCGGGTAGTTGGCGATCGCGACCGGCGCCAGCGGGCTGTCGGTCAGCATCCGCACCACGTTCATCGGCCCCGGCCCCTCATGCAGCGGCGCCAGCAGCGCCCGGGCCGTCGGGTTGGCGTCCAGGATCGTCCAGTGCCGGTCGCAGAGCAGGGCCGGGTAGGGGGCATGCCGGGCGATCATCTCGTCGAGGATCGCCCGGAACGGCCCCAGCGCCTCCGACTCCAGCGGCGAGGCGGGGAACACCGGCGCGAAGCCGGCCGCCTGCAGCAGTGCGTTCTGCGACCCGAGCGGCAGCAGCAGCCCCTCGGCCAGCTGCAGCACCATCTCGCGGCTCGGCTGGGCGCGCCCGGACTCGAGGAACGACAGATGGCGGGCCGAGACCTCGCAGGTCAGGGCGAGGTCCAGCTGGCTCATGCGGCGCGCGGCGCGGAAGCGGCGCAGGGCCTGGGCGAACGGGCCGGCGTCGGTGCGGCCGGGGTCGATGGCGGTGGACATGTCCTGACGGTCGCAGCGCGCGCGAGCCCTGTCCATTACCTGTCAGGTAGTTGCTACGCCTACCGCGACAGGCGAGGCTGCCGGCCTACCTAGCCAGGGAGGATGGGATGAACGGGTTCTGGAAGACGTGGATGCGGGTGTGGTGCTGGGCCGTGCTGGCCTTCGGCGTGGTGCTGGTCCTGGCGGCCGTACCGACGCTCGACGCCGCGCCCAGACTGGTGATCGGCCTGATCGGCGGCGACCCGACCTTGCTCGACCTGCCGGCCATGCGCTTCGCCTACGGCCTGATGGGCGCCCTGACGCTCGGCTGGGGCGTGGCGATGATGGCCATGATCGGGCTGGCCCATACGCACGGCGCCGCGGTCTGGCGTTCGCTGACGACCTCGGTGCTGGTCTGGTACGTGATCGACAGCGCGATTTCGGTCCTGACGGGCTTTCCGCTCAACGCGGTGTCCAACACCCTGCTGACCGTCGGCTATCTGATCCCGGTGCTGTTGACGCGGGTGCAGCGGGTGGACGCGGTCAAGCCCGCCTGATCGCGGGGAGAACGCCCGTCGACTGTGCCGGCGGGCGTTTTCCCTGTAGGGACGGGCGAGTTCAACGCTAGCCCCGATCATGACCCACCCCGCCTACCGTCTCTCCGTCGCGCCGATGATGGACTGGACCGACCGGAACTGCCGGGCGTTTCACCGCGCGCTGACGCGGCGGACGCTGCTCTATACCGAGATGGTCACCACGGGCGCGGTGCTGCATGGCCCGCGCGAGCGCCTGCTGGGGTTTGATCCCTGCGAGCATCCCGTTGCTCTGCAGCTGGGCGGGTCGGACCCGGCGGACCTGGCGGCCTGCGCGCGGATCGCTGAAGACCTCGGCTATGACGAGATCAATCTCAACGTCGGCTGCCCGTCCGACCGGGTGCAGAGCGGCCGCTTCGGCGCCTGCCTGATGCGCGAGCCCGAGCTGGTCGCCGACTGCATGGCCGCCATGAAGGCCGCTGTGTCCGTGCCCGTGACGGTCAAATGCCGCATCGGCGTCGATGACCAGGATCCCGGGGAAGCGCTGTTCCGGCTGGTCGATCTGTCGGCGCAGGCCGGCGTCACCACCTTCATTGTCCATGCCCGCAAGGCCTGGCTGCAGGGCCTGTCGCCCAAGGAAAACCGCGACATCCCGCCGCTCGACTATCCGCTGGTCTACCGGCTGAAGCGCGAACGGCCCGACCTGACCATCGTGATCAACGGCGGGGTCGCGTCGGTCGATGAAGCAGCGGCGCATCTGGACCATGTCGATGGCGTGATGCTCGGCCGGGCCGCCTATCACGAGCCGGGCATTCTCGGCGCGGCGGACGCCCGGATCTTCGGCGAGGGCGAGACGGTCGATCCGTTCGAGGCGGTCGATCGCTACCGGCCCTACATCGCCGGACGCCTTTCGGCGGGCGCGCATCTGGCCGGCATCACCCGCCACATGCTGGGCCTGTTCCACGGACGCCCGGGCGCCCGTAGCTGGCGGCGGATCCTGACCGTCGAAGGTTCGAAGGCGGGCGCCGGGCTGGAGGTGCTGGACACGGCGCTTGCGGCGGTGGTCGAGGCGGCGGCGCGGAAGGTGGCCTAGGGGACATGTACCGGAGGTACGTGTCCCCCAATCGAGCGGCCACAGTTCAGGGGACACGTACCTGAGGTACGTGTCTCCTTCCACCACCTCAGGGGTTCTCCTCCAGCCAGGCCTTCAGCGGCGCAAGCTGGCGTTCGTAGTGGCGGCTTCGGCCGGAGGCGCGCTGATAGAGCGGCTCGCGCACCTGCCAGACGCTGGCGGTCTTCACGGCGTTGTCCAGCTGGTGAAACGCCAGGCAGTTGTCGTCCCAGTCCAGGCCCAGCGCGCCCAGCAGCGGCTCCAGCCGGCTCCGGGGATCGGCGACGAAGGCGTCGTAGTCGAAGTCGATGACGTCGTCCGGATACAGCGTCTTCCAGTGCGCCATCAGCCGCTGCTGCTGGCGCAGGTAGTGGCCGATGTCCATCAGGTCGAGCGCGTAGGCCATGCCGTGGTCGAGGTGCAGGAAGAAGACCGACAGGGCGTTGTCGAGCGGGGCGCGCACGGTGTTGATGATTTTCGCGTCCGGGAACAGCCGCTTGATCAGCCCGACATGCTGCCAGTTGTCCGGCCGCTTGTCGGTCAGCAGGTCGGCTTGCGGGAAGGTCGCGGACAGGCCGTCCAGATACTGCCGCGCAAGGGCGTCCAGCCGCTCCCGGGGCGTGGCGGCGAGGCTGCCAGGGTAGGGCGACAGGGCGGTGCGGACCATGGCCGGCAACAGGTCCAGCTCGCCGCCCGCCGTCACCCGCCGGTGGCTGGCCAGCACCTGTTCCAGCAGGGTCGAGCCGGACCGGAACATGCCGCAGATGAAGATCGGCGGCGACCGCGCGCCCTCCGCCGGTTGGCCGCGCCAGGGTTCGGGAAAGGCCGCGATCAGGGCGTCGACCTGCGCGCCCTGGGCGGCGCGGTCGTAGCGGCCACGACCCGGTCCGGCGCCGAGCCGGCTGGCGTGATTGGCGGCGGCATAGGCCTCGAACGCCGCCTCATGTTCGCCGGCGCCGTCCAGCGCCCGGCCCAGTCCGAAGCCCAGCGCAGCCCTGTCCGCCGGCGGCAGGTCCGGGCGGCCCAGCGCCTGCCGCAGCCGGGCGATCATCGGATCGTCGGGCCGGCTGACGATGGAGACGCCCGCCGCCCGCGCCAGCGCCTCGGGGTTTCCCGGGTCCAGCGCCAGGATGCGGCCATAGATCGTCAGGGCGTCGGCGCGTCGTCCGCGATCCTCATGAAGGTTGCCGAGATTGAGCAGGGCCGGGACGTAGCGCGGATTGCGCGCCAGGGCGGCGGCCAGTTCCGCCTCGGCCTCCGCCTCCCGCCGCAGGTCGTCCGACAGGATGACGGCGCGGTTGAGGTGGACCTCCTCCGGCTCGCTGATCCCGCGATCCAGGGCCTGTTTGTAGGACGTCAGGGCCGCCTCCGGCCGGCCGGCCTTCCGCTGCAGCAGCGCCAGATTGAACCAGCTGTCGGCCAGGTATGGCGCGAGGGCCAGCAGCCGCTCGTACGCTGCCAGCGCCTCCATCGTCCGCCCGGCGCGTCGCAGCTGGGCGGCCTGACCGAGCAGGGATTCTATGCTTTCCGACATGCCGCCATTGAACGGCCAGTCGGCGACCGGCTCAAGCCTCTAAGGCTTGAGGATCAGCGCGCTCTGGGTCGCCTCGAAGGCGCGCAGGCGGCCGAGGTAGCTCATCCCCAGCAGCGACGAGGACAGGCCCTTCTCGATGATCAGGGCGTCGACGTTCTCGACCCGCGCGCCGGCGATCGACACGCTGGCCAGCTTGACCATGGCCGCGCGGGCCTTGCCGTCGGCGGTGATCACTTCATAGGCGTAGTTGAGGTCGGCGGGGTTCATGCCCAGGCGACGGGCGTCGTCGAGCGTCAGGGAGACGGCGGTGGCGCCGGTGTCGACGAGAAAGCGGACCGCCTTGCCGTCGACCAGGCCCTCCGCCCAGTAGTGGCCGTCGGCGGACTTGCGGATCGAGGCGTCAGCCGAGGCCGGCGTGACCGTCTGCAGCACCTGGTCGGCGCGCATCGGCGGGGCCGTGCGGTCGGGATCAAGGCTCACGACCGCGCGTGCGGCGCCGACCGCCGATAGTGCGCCAATCGCAGCGATCGCCACGAACCTGATCATCAGACACCCCGCCATATTGGCTCGACCGGGGGCGTTTTTCGCCCCTTCAGCGGGGACACTACCCGCGACGGGTTTGCAATCCGTGAAGGGGCGGGGGGGGGAGTAGGGAGTAGGGAGTAGGGACTAGGGAGTAGGGAGTAGGGAGTAGGGAGTAGGGAGTAGGGAGTAGTCGGCCGATGAGGCGGTGGGCGCCGCTGTCTCCGCAGTCTCGCCCTGCTACTCCCTATTTCCTACTCCCTACTCCCTGGAGCAGTCCCAGCTTCTCCGGGCGGATCAGCGCGCGGCGCGCGGGCAGCTCCGCCATCAGCGCCTCGCGTTCGGTCTCGCTGAACCGGGCCCAGCCGGCGATTTCCATCAGGGTGCGCTGACAGCCCAGGCAAAGGCTGCTTTCAGGGTCGACGATACAGACCTTCACGCAGGGCGTGGCGATGGCTCGTGGCGGCGAAGAAGGGGGCGGCGGGCTTTCAGGGGTCACTTCGCGGTCTCTTCGGGCAGGGCGTAGGCGACCGTGGCCTTGGCGGCGAGCTTGTCGCGCCCCTCGGTCCACAGGGCGATATCGCAGGTGGCGATGCGCCGACCGAGCTTGAGCAGTTCGGCCTCGGCGTAGAGGACGCCCGGCTTGCAGGGGCGCAGGAAGTGGATCGTCAGCGAGGTCGTCACCGCCATCGCCACCTCGCCGATATGCGCCAGCACCAGCGCATAGGCCGCCGTGTCGCTTAGGCTCATCAGGGTGGGGCCGGAGATCACGCCGCCGGGGCGCAGGTTGCGGCTGGCCGTGGGCATGGTCAGCATGACCCGGCCGGGCGACATCGCCGTCACCCGCGGCATCGCCTCGGGGTCGGCCTCGGGGAAGGCGCGCAGCAGAAAGGCGTTCAGCCCCGCCGCGTCCATGCGCAGGGTTGTCTTGCCGGTCATCGGTTCCTGGATCATCGCCGCACCATCGCCGCCGCGGTGGACGGATTCAAGGCGTCATTGGCTATTCAGTGTTGCCATGATTTGGCCATCTTTCGATTAAAATTCGGTAACATGAAATGTCTGTAACGATGTGAATCTGTCAGGTATTTAATTTGTGAATACACAAGAGTCCAAGCATCCTGATCTCGCACCAATCAGGGAGATGGAGCGACCAGATGCGTATTCTCACAGTCACCGCCGCCGCCGCGGTCCTCGTCGCGGCCTCCACGACCGCCTTCGCCGCCGAGGCGCGGCTCAGCGACAGCCAGTTCATCAAGGCGGCCAAGTGCCGGGCCGTCGCCACGGGCGACCAGGCGACCCGGCTCGACACGCTGATCAAGACCCAGAAGCGCGGCCGGTCCGTGCATATCGTCGACGAGGCCTTCAACGCCCGCACCGACGCCGAGCGCCTGGCGCGCCGCGACGCCTCGGCCGCCCAGGCGCTGGCCGGCGACTGCGACAAGATCGGCGCCTGACGAATCCGCGTTTCCCCAACACGCCCGACGTCAGACACCGCAGGCGCCCCGTCTCCCCCGACGGGGCGCCTTTCTTTGTGCCGGCGACGGTTCCGGGGCTAAGGTGACGCTCCAAGACCGGAGGTCACGATGCTTGTCGCCCTTCTCGCCCTGCTCCTCGCCGCCCCGGACGATGCGCCGCCGCCCTGGCCCGCGGATCCCACCCGCGCCGTCATCATCGGCGAGGACGACTGGCTTCGCCGTCCGACGCCCGAACAGATCGCCGCGGCCAGGCCGCCCGCCGCCCAGGTGCGGGGCGAGGTCGTGATGAACTGCATGGTGACCTACGACGGCGGCCTGGGCGACTGTCAGGTCGTTTCCGAAACCCCGCCGGGGCTTGGCTTCGGCGCGGCGGCCACGGGCCTCGCCCGCGCGTTCCAGCTCAACCCGATGATTGACGGACAGTCCTCTACGGGCGGCAAGATTCTGGTCGCCGTGACGTTCAGGGCGGAGCCCTAGAACCGGCGGCGAGGCCGCGAGCGATGCGTTTGGATGCAGGCTGGCGGATTAAATCTCCGTCATATTAAACCATTGTAATTACACGTTTATTTCAGCGTTGTAATTTGCGGTGACCGTCGGGAGAGCGCATCAGGGAGGCCAGTTCAAACCGGGAAAAGGGAGCCTCCCAAATGCGCATTCTGACCGCCGCCGTCATCCTCGCCGCCGCCGCTTCGGCGACCGCCGCTTTCGCCCAGTCGGACCGCCTGACCGACACCCAGTACATCACCGCCGCCAAGTGCGCCGGCCTGATGCAGGGCGCCGACACCGCCGCGATCGACGCGGTCCTGAACGCCAACAAGCCGGGCCGCGTCGGGGTCGTCCTCGACCGCGCCGACGTCGCCCGCAAGGCCGCCGCCAGCAAGGCCCGCAAGGCCAAGGGCCCCGGCGGCAAGGCCGAGGTCGCCCGCGAGATCGCCGGATCCTGCGCCGCCTTTACCAGCTGATCCTCCGGCGCGTCCTGACGCGCGCCTGAGCCCGCCGATCCAGTCGAGCACCCTGGATTGCCTTGGCGCCCCGCCTCACCCGGCGGGGCGCTCTTTTTTGTGCGCCTTGCCGGGGTTAGGGTCGCGCGAGCCCAACTGGTCCGGATTCCCGTCGTGTTGCTTGCCGCCATCGCCGCTGCCGTCTCCCTTTCGGGCGAGCCGGCCGCACCCCAGGGCTTCCCGCCGGTCGATCCGCCCGTGCGGACGCGTCCGGACTGGACCCGCGTGCCGAGCCTCGGCGAAATCGCCGACTTCTACCCTCGCCGGGCCTGGGCTCGGGGCGTCGAGGGGCGCGTGGTTCTGGAATGCCTGGTCGCGGTCGTGGGGCGCCTCAAGGATTGTCGGGTCGTTCAGGAAACGCCGCCGGAGGCGGAATTCGGCCCGGCCGCGCTGGCGCTGGCGCCGCTGATCGAGGCGCGTCCGGGCCTGATCAACGGCGTGCCGATCGTCGATGAGCGGGTTCTCTTGCCGATCGTGTTCAAGCTCCCTGGCGGTCCGCTTCCGGGGCTCGACGGATCGCTGCGCTGCCATGGCCTGCTGTCGGCGCATCTGGCGCTCAGTCCCGATGACGGCCGGCTCGCGGAAGCCGCCGCCCTGGCCGGCGAGCGCGCGGGCCTGCTGATGACCGAACAGGGGCTGGGCGAGGACGTTCAGCAGCAACGGCTGGCGGCTGCACGCGCCGCCACGCCACGGCCGCAAAGGGCCGGCGCCACCCGGGACCCTTGCTTCCTGGCCTTCGTGCAATAGCTTTACGTTGACGCGAGCGTCATCTTTCCAAACAAGCGTTCGAGCCGTATAACCACCACCATTCACAGCGGCCCCCCGAGAGGCCGCCCCGGGAGCCAGACATGAACCTTGAATTCTCCCCCGAAGACCTCGCCTTCCGTGACGAGGTCCGGGCCTTCATCGAGCAGAACTATCCGGAGAGTCTGCGCGGGAAACAGGACGAGGGAGACGACCTGACCAAGGAAGATTTCCTGGCCTGGCACAAGGTTCTGGCCAAGAAGGGCTGGGTCGCGCCGTCGTGGCCGAAAGAGTGGGGCGGCACCGACTGGACCTCGACCCAGAAGTACATCTTCTCCGAGGAAACCGCCCGCGCCGACGCCATCGCCGTGCTGCCGTTCGGCGTCGCGATGGTCGCCCCGGTGATCTACACCTTCGGCACCCAGGCGCAGAAGGAACGCTTCCTGCCGAAGATCTACAACGGCGAGGAGTGGTGGTGTCAGGGCTACAGCGAGCCCGGCTCCGGTTCCGACCTGGCTTCGCTGAAGACCAAGGCCGAGCGCATCACCGGCGACGACGGCAAGGAATACTACCTGGTCAACGGCCAGAAGACCTGGACGACGCTCGCCCAGCACGCCGACTGGGGCTTCTTCCTGGTCCGCACCGATCCGACGGCGAAGATCCAGTCGGGCATCAGCTTCCTGCTGATCGACATGAAGACCCCGGGCATCGAGGTGCGCCGCATCACGACGCTCGAAGGCGGCCACGAGGTCAACGAAGTCTGGCTCGAGAACGTCAAGGTGCCGGTCGAGAACCGCGTGTTCGAGGAGAACCAGGGCTGGACCTGCGCCAAGTTCCTGCTGGCCCACGAACGCTCCGGCATCGCCGGCGTCGCCCGCTCCAAGCGCGGCGTCGAGAAGATCCGCGAAATGGCCAGCACCGAGCTGAACGATGACGGCACGCCGCTCATCCAGGACGCGGATTTCAAGCGCAAGGTCGCCGAACTCGAGATCGACCTGACGGCGCTGGAGTTCACCGAACTGCGCACCCTGGCCAGCGAAAGCGCCGGCAAGGGTCCCGGACCGGAATCCAGCCTGCTCAAGATCAAGGGCACCGAGATCCAGCAGCGCCTGACCGAGCTCGCCCTGGAGGCCTCCGGCCACTACGGCGCGCCGTACCTGCGCGACATGGGCGGCAACAGCAAGATCGGCCCCGACTACGCGGTCGGTCGCTCGGGCGCCTACTTCAACACGCGCAAGACCTCGATCTACGGTGGATCCAACGAGATCCAGCGCAACATCATCGCCAAGATGGTGCTGGGCCTCTAGGCCTCGCCCCCAATCAGAACACGTCAGGGACGCCCCATGGATTTCAATTTCACCGAAGAACAGTCCATGCTGCGCGACACGGTCGCCAGCTTCCTCCAGGACAAGTACGACTTCGACAAGCGCCGCAAGATGATCACGTCCGAGACCGGCCGTGATCCCGCGATCTGGGAAGCCTTCGCCAACGAGCTGGGCATCCTGGGCGCGCCGTTCTCGGAAGAGATGGGCGGCCTGGGCGGCGGCGCGATCGAGAACATGATCGTCATGGAAGAGTTCGGCAAAGCCCTGGTGGTCGAGCCCTATCTCGGCACCGTGGTGATCGGCGGCGGCTTCCTGAAGCACTCGGCCTACGCGGGCGCGGCCGACATCATCGGCGGCATCATCGAGGGCAAGGTGATCATCGCCTTCGCCTATGCCGAACCGCAGGGCCGCTACACCTGGTCGGACCTGAAGACCACGGCCAAGAAGGACGGCTCCGGCTACGTCCTGAACGGCCACAAGGCGGTCGTCATCGGCGCGCCCTGGGCGACCCACCTGATCGTCACCGCCCGCACCGGCGGCGGCCAGCGCGACGCCGACGGCGTCTCGGTGTTCATCGTCGACAAGAACGCCAAGGGCGTGGTCACCCGTGACTACCCCACCGTCGACGGCCAGCGCGCGTCCGAAGTGTTCTTCGAGAACGTCTCGGTCGGCGCCGACGCCCTGATCGGCGCGGAAGGCGCGGGCCTGCCGCTGGTCAACAAGGTGCTCGATGAAGCCACCGCCGCCAGCTGCGCCGAAGCCGTTGGCGCGATGCGCCAGCTGCACACCGGAACCCTGGAATACGCCCGCCAGCGCAAGCAGTTCGGCGTGCCGATCGCCAGCTTCCAGGTGCTCCAGCACCGCATGGTCGACATGTTCATGAACGTCGAGCAGTCGGTCTCGATGACCTACATGGCCACCATCAAGCTCAGCGACGACGCCGAGCGGGCCAAGGCCGTCAGCGCCGCCAAGGTGCAGATCGGCAAGGCCTGCAAGTTCGTCGGCCAGAACGCCATCCAGATTCACGGCGGCATGGGCATGACCGACGAACTGGCCATCGGCCACTACTTCAAGCGCGCCACGATGATCGAGGGCCTCTACGGCTCGGTCGACCATCACCTGCGCCGTTACGAAGGCCTGAGCTTCGGCAAGGCCGCCTAGGACCGCTTCGGCGATCCGCGAGACAGGGAGGGGCGGTCACCGGACGGTGGCCGCCCCTTTCGCATTTTTGGCGCCCGGTTCAAAAAACACTGTTCGGTTCACCAATCCGCAATCGGTGGATCGTCTGATGTGGCCGCGCCCGCACAGATCGGGTGCGATGGTCCGATGTCCGCCATGGTCGATGAGCCTGCCCCCGTTCGCGAGTCGACGACCGCGACCCTGACCCGAACCATGACCCTGATCGCGCGGGGCGGGTCTCTGCCGGACATTCTCGACGGCATAGCGCGTTGCGTCGAAGCCGAGCATCCGGGCGTCCTGTGCAGCATCCTGTTGCTGGACGAGACCGGCACGCGGCTCCTGATGGGCGCCGCGTCCAGCCTGCCGGACTTCTACAACCAGGCGATCGACGGCATCGAAATCGGGCCGGACGTCGGCTCCTGCGGCACGGCCGCCTGGGGCGGCGTCCGTACGATCGTTTCGGACATCCAGACCGACCCGCTGTGGGTGAACTTCAAGGCGCTCGCCGCCCAGGCCCGCCTCGCGTCCTGCTGGTCCGAGCCGATCCGGGGTCACGACGGGCGGGTGCTGGGCACTTTCGCCATGTACCATCGCGACGTCCGCGTGCCCGATACCGAAGACTTCAAGTCGATCGAGGCGGCCGCGCATCTGGCGGCCATCGCCATCGAGCGCAAGCAGTCGGAAGAGGCGCTGGCCGCGAGTGAGGCGCGTCACCGGCTGTTCGCCGACAACGCCACCGACCTGATCATGCTGAGCGATCGCGACGGCCGGCTGACCTATATTTCGCCTTCCGTAGCGCGGGTGACCGGGTATCGGCCGGAAATCCTGGTCGGCCGGATGATCCGCGATCTGGTGCATCCCGATGACTGGCCGACCATGGAGCAGGTCGGTGACCGTCTCTACGCGGGGGAAATCGACGGAGACGCGGCGACGACGGAGTACCGTGCACGCCACAAGGATGGACGCTGGCTCTGGTTCGAAACCCGAACCAGCCTGGTCCGCGACCGGGTGACAGGCGAAGCGACCGGGAATGTGGACGTCGCCCGCGACGTCACGGCGCGCAAGACGCTGGAGGAAGAGCTTCACCAGCGGACTCGCGAAGCCGAGGCGGCCACCGAGGCCAAGTCCGACTTCCTCGCCAACATGAGCCACGAGATCCGCACGCCGCTGACGGCGATCCTCGGCTTCTCCGGGCTGCTCAAGCGGCTGCCCGACCTGCCTGACGAGGCGGCGTTGCACCTGCAGCGGATCACGACGGCCGGCGAGGCGCTGCTGTCGGTGGTCAATGACGTGCTCGACTTCTCCAAGCTTGAGGCCGGCCAGCTGGAGCTCGATCCCCAGCCGTTCGATCCGGCGGTCGTCGTGCGCGAGACGGTCGACCTCGTGGCGGCCCAGGCGACGATGAAGGGGCTGGGGCTGTCCGTGGACATCGCCGACGACCTCCCGGCGGCGGTCAGCGCCGACAGCGCCCGCCTGCGCCAGGTCCTGCTCAACCTGCTGGGCAACGCGCTGAAGTTCACCGGGAGGGGCGATATCCGCGTGACCCTGGCCCCCGAGCCCGGAGATCGCGGCCGGCTGCGGATCGAGGTGGCCGACACCGGGCCCGGTATCCCGGCCGATCGGCTGGACCGGCTGTTCCGGCGCTTTTCACAGGTCGACGGGTCGATCAGTCGAAAGCACGGTGGTTCGGGACTGGGCCTGGCCATCTGCCTGGGCCTGACCGAACTGATGGGCGGTCGCATTGGCGTCGACAGCGTCGAGGGGGAGGGATCCCGCTTCTGGTTCACCATCGCCGCGCCCGAAGTGGCTTCATCGGCAGAGGCGGACCAGGAGGACGCGGCGCTGGACGCCATGCCGGCGGCCCGCCTGCTGCTGGTCGACGACGTCGCCATCAATCGCCAGCTGGTTCGCGCCATCCTCAGCCAGTTTGGCCACGAGATCATCGAGGCCAGCGGCGGCGCCGAAGCGGTCGAGATCGCTCACCATACCGCCTTCGACCTGATCCTGATGGACGTGCAGATGCCCGGCCTCGACGGCCTGGCCGCCACGCGGGCGATCCGGGCGACGGCCGAGCCCAACCACCGCACGCCGATCCTGGCCTTCAGCGCCAATGTGCTCGCCGGTCAGCTGGCGGCCTGCCGGGCGGCCGGGATGAACGACCACATCGCCAAGCCGATCAACCTCGCCGAACTGGTGAGCAAGGTGGCGCAGTGGACGGGTGATCCCGCCAGGTCCGCTCTGGTCGACGAAGACCTGCGCGAGGCTCAGTCGGCGTAGGCCTTCGCGGCCATCGCCGTGACCGCCGCGTTGATACCCGTGCCGTCCCGGGCTACGCCGGAAACGGAGGGCGCAGCATGAAGGACGATCAGGACGCGCGCCGGCGCATTATGGACACCGCCCGCGGCGCGTTCCTCGTGCCGTCGTTTCAGGGCCACTGGGTCGGGGTGCTGTTGTTCGCTGCGACGCTGGTCGGCGCGACCATGCTGTGGAGCGGCCTGCCGGTAGCGCTGGCCGTTCTGCGCGGCGGGACGAGCGGCGCGGCCGACGGCCAGACAGCGGCGACGTTCCTGACGCTGTACGCGGCGATGGCGGCCGGTCCGGTCGCCGGCTGGGTCCTATGGGCGACGCGCCGCTGGTGGGCCGCCATGGCTGTGCTGGCGATCTTCGCCGTCTGCGTGGCCTGGCTCAGCCCCGTCGTCACGCCGTAGGTCAGCCGGTGAGGGCCTCGCGCTTCTCTTCCAGCGCCAGCCATTCGTCCTCGGCCGCGGCGAGGTCGGCGCGGGCCTTTTCCGAGCTCTTCATGATCCGGTCGAAGCCGGCCGGGTCGCGGCTGTAGAGGGTCGGGTCGGCGAGGGCGGCCTCGAGCTTCGCGATCTCCCCCGGCAGCTTGTGGATCAGGGCGTCGAGTTCCTCGAGCCGGCGCTGGTCCTTGTAGGTCAGCTTGGCGGCGGCCCTCTTCGGCTCGGCCTTCGGCGCCGGGATCGCCTTGGCGCCGCCGGGATTGCGGTCCTCGAAGAAGCCGGGGTTCTGGGCGAGGAAGTCGGTCCAGCCGCCGGGCGTTTCAACGACCCTGCCGCGGCCGTCCAGCGCGATGGTCGAGCTGGCCAGCCGGTCGATGAAGTCGCGGTCGTGGCTGACCAGGATCAGGGTGCCGTCGAAGTCCGCCAGCAGGTCCTCGAGCAGGTCGAGGGTCTCCATGTCGAGGTCGTTGGTCGGCTCGTCCAGCACCAGCAGGTTGGCCGGGCGGGCAAGGGCGCGGGCCAGCAGCAGGCGGTTGCGCTCGCCGCCCGACAGGCTCGAGACGGGCTGCCGAAGTTGTTTGTCCTGGAACAGGAACTCCTTGGCGTAGCCGGCGACGTGGCGCGGGACGCCGCGGACCATGATCTGGTCGCCGCCGCCGTCGGTCAGCACGTCCCAGAGGGTCTGGCCCTCCTTCAGTTCGCCGCGCGCCTGGTCGATGTAGGCGATCTGCAGGCCGGTCCCGAGCTTGATGTCGCCTTCGTCGGCGGGCAGGTCGCCGAGCAGGAGCTTGACCAGGGTGGTCTTGCCCGCGCCGTTGGGGCCGACGATGGCGACCCTGTCGCCGCGCTGGATGCGGGTCGAGAAGCCCTTGACGATGACCCGCTCGCCGAAGGCCTTGGACAGGCCTTTGGCCTCGGCCACCCGCTTGCCCGAAGTGTCGCCGGCGGCCAGCCCCATGCTGATCTGGCCGCGGGATTCCCGCAGGATCGTCGCCTTCTGCTGGCGCATGTCCATCAGGCGGCGGCGACGGCCCTCGTTGCGGGCGCGGCGGCCGGTGACGCCGCGTTCGAGCCAGTGTTGCTCGCGCTCCAGCGCCTTGTTCAGGCGGCGGAACTCGTCGGCCTCGGTCTGGAGGATCTGCTCGGACCATTCGTCGAAGGCCCCGAAGCCCTTGTCGAGGCGGCGGACCTTGCGGCTTTCCAGCCAGAAGCAGCGGCGCGTCACGCGCTCCAGGAAGGCGCGGTCGTGGCTGATGATCAGCGCCGCACAGCGCAGGGTCGCCAGGCGATCCTCCAGCGTCTGGATGGCGAAGATGTCCATGTGGTTGGTCGGCTCGTCCAGCAGCAGGACGTCCGGCTGCTCGGCGAATCCGCGGGACAGGGCCGCGCGGCGGATCTCGCCGCCCGACAGGCCCTGCGTTCCCTTCGCCGGGTCGAGGCCGAAGGCCATCAGCTCGGTCTCCGCCTCATGCGGCGCCGCGCCGCCGGCCGTGGCGTAGTCGAGCAGGGTCGCGCCGGTGATCACCGGCTCCTGGGGTACGAAGACCATCCGTGCGCCGGGGCTGGCGAAGCGGTCGCCGCCGTCCGGCTGGATCTGGCCGGCCAGCATCCGCAGCAGGGTCGACTTTCCCGCGCCGTTGCGCCCGACGAGGGAGGCCCGCACGCCCGGCTCGATCGCCAGGTCCACGCCGTCGAACAGCATGGTCGCCCCGTCAGCGAGACGGACGTCTTTCAGGGCGAGGATCGGGGCGGCCATGGGGGATGCTGCAGTGCGAGAGGAGGCGGGGAGGGGGTATCCTCCGAATTGGCGCGGGGGGGAAGGGGGCTTTGCGCCATGGGCGACCGCCCGGCGAATCCGGATCGCGGACCTTCCATCACGACGGCCTGAATCCCGAGCGCGCCGGACGTTCTCCGGACGCGCCCGGCCGTCCCTTCTCCCGGCTCGCTAGCAGGCGCCGGCCTGCTGCGCCCCGTACGTTGCCTGGCTCACGGTGTATTTGTCCCCGGCGCTCGAAGACAGTTGCTCAATAAGGCCGTTGCAGGAGAACCCGGACATGCCGAGGTACTCCTTCGCAGATCTGGCCGCGTTCTCGTTCCAGTCCGCGCCAAGACTATCCACCGCCGCGGTCGCGTCGGCGACGTCGTAGCCATCGCCGGCGCTCGACGAGAGTTGCTGGATCAGGCCGTCCCGCGAAAATCCGGCCATGCTGAGGTATTCCTTCGCAGACCTGACCGCATTCTTCTGAGGGCCGGTCAATTTGTCGACCGCTTCGGGCGCAGCCTCTGCTCCCGCCGCCGCCGCGCCGTCGGGCGTCACCTGCGCGGCCGCTTCCGCACCGCCATCGGCCGGTTTCCCGCCGCCACAGGCTGCGACCGACAGAGCCGTCGCCATCAGCACAGCACGATACACGAACGTCAGCTTCAGGTTCATCGACTTTTCCTTCCCCCTCAGCTCCCCCCGGAGCCGCACAGCGTGCCATTATCGAGGCTCTGCCGCGTGCTGCCAATCCCGTCGCGTGGGCGAGTTCCTCACAGACGCCGCCCACGCCGGGACACGGTGGACCAGGACGACCCTGCCGCGCCCGGCGCATTTTGAGTATTGCGGCAACAATAGCGCTTCAAGACAGTATTCGGCGGCGCGTTTCCGTCGATTGTTTCTGCTCCCAATACCTATCCTTAACGCGCCGCCTTCAAGCATCGGGATCGATCCTGAATTTCGAGGGCGACGCGTGCTGATCTTCGATGACCACCTTGACCTCGGCGCCGCGCTGTCATTGCGCACCCGGTCGACCGCGGTCCGGCTCGGCCTCATGGCGGCGATTGCCGCGATGCTCTGGACCCTGTCCGACTGGGCGTGGGCGCCGCTGTGGTGGATGATCTACGCCGCGTTGCAGGTCCTGCTGGTGCGGGCGCCGTCACGTGCGGATCTGCGGCCGGATCGCCGGCTCTACATCCTGTCGACCCTCGCCTACGTGGTCGCCGGCTTTCCTGCCTGGCACATGTGGCGCCATGCCGGCGACCTCGGGATCGCCGCCGCGACGATGTTCCTTTGCGGGATGCTGGTTCAGCTGGTGGTGTCCTCTCTGGGCGCGCGGCGGCTGTTCTGGATGAGCGCGGCGCCCCTGATCGCCTATCTGGTCCTGATCCCGCCGTTGGCGATGGGCGCCGATCATCTCGCGGAAGGTCTGGCCGCCTCGACCTGCGCCGTGATGCTGGTGGGCTATATGGCCCTCTTGTGGCTCGGGCAGCAGAAGGCCCTGGACTCCGTTCACTCCGCGCGCCGCCTCGCGCTGCAGGCGCAGCGCGACGCCGAGGCCGCGAGCCAGGCCAAGACCGACTTCCTCGCCACGATGAGCCATGAGCTGCGGACACCGATGAACGCCGTTCTCGGCGCCGCCGACCTGCTGGGCCGGACCGAACTGACCGAAGAACAGCGCGGGCACGTCGCGATGCTCAGCGATGGCGGATCCATCCTGATGCACGTCCTCAATGACGTTCTCGATCTGGCCAAGATTGAGGCCGGCAAACTCGATATCGACCCCGCCAACGCCGATGTGCACGACTTCGTCCGTCGTTGCGCCGCGCTGTGGGCGCCACGGGCGCAGGACAAGGGGCTGCGGTTCGAGAAGTCCATCGCGCCGGGGACGCCACAGTTCGTCATCTTTGATCCGACCCGTATCGGCCAGATCATCTTCAACCTCATCTCCAATGCCCTGAAGTTCACCGAGACCGGCCAGGTCAGCCTGTCACTGGACGTGGAGGATGTCCGGCCCGGCGGGGCGGAGCTTGTGTTCCGCATATCCGACACCGGCATCGGCATGTCGGCCGAAGTCCAGAGCCGCCTGTTCAACGCCTTTGAACAGGCCGACGGCTCGACCAGCCGCCGGTTCGGCGGCACGGGACTTGGTCTGTCGATCAGCCAGAAGCTGGCGCAGATGATGGGTGGGCTGATCACCGCTGAATCCGTGGAGGGGCAGGGGTCCACCTTCACCCTGCGACTGCCCTGTCAGCCGGGCGAGGCCATCGAACCGATTGACTCCGCCGCTGTCGCCGACCTCGAGGGCGGCGCCGGCTCCGCCCGCATTCTGGTCGCCGAGGACAACCCCTCCAACCAGCGGGTCATCGAACTGTTCCTGCGCCCTATCGGGGCCCGTGTGACCCTGGTCAGCGACGGCAAGCAGGCGCTCGATGCCCTCGCCGTGGAGCCGTTCGACCTCGTGCTGATGGACATGCAGATGCCGGTCATGGACGGCCTGGAGGCCACGCGGCGGCTTCGCGCCAGCGGCGGTGTAAACGCGGGTATTCCGGTCCTGGCGCTGACGGCAAATGTCATGGAAAGCCACCGGAAGGCCTGCGAGGAGGCGGGCATGACCGGCCACATCGCCAAGCCGATCGACGCGCGTCTGTTGCTGACCTCGGTCATCAACGCCTTTGATCAGGGCAGCGTGGTCCCGGTCGCCGATGAACCCAGGCAGGCTCAGCGCTCGTAGGGCTCGTCTCCGCGGTCTTCGTCCAGGTCCCAGGCGGCGTATTCGAGGGCGTCTTCGGGTTCGGCGAGCTCGTTCTCGTTGAAGGTCTGGCCACGAATCGAGACGCCGGCCTTGTGGACGCTCTCCGGATCGCCCGTGACCAACGGATGCCAGGCAGGCAGGGGCTTGCCTTCGTCCAGCCGGCGATAGGCGCAGCTGGGCGGCATCCACTGCAGCTCCTGGATATTGCCCGGGGTCAGCTTGATGCAGTCCGGGACGTGCTGCTTGCGGTTTTCGTAGTCCGTACAGCGGCATAGGTCGGAATCGAACAGCTTGCAGTGCACACGCGTCGGGATGACTTCGCCGCTATCTTCATCCTCGAAGCGAACCAGGCAGCAAAGTCCGCAGCCGTCGCATAGGCTCTCCCACTCATCGGGGTTCATCTCGGTGAGAGACTTGATCTCCCAGAAGGGTTTGCGCGGCATCATGCTTGCGTCCTAAACCCCTCGGGGCAGTAACCCAAGCGCGACGGCATTCCCTTGAGCGACGACTGGTCCCTTCCGCCGTACAGTTTCGATCCGCCGCCCGAGAAGCGGCCGGAGCCTGAACCCGAGCCTGAACCCGCCAAACCGGCGAAGAAGGTCCGGCCGCCGAAGGCCGCGAAGCCGCCCAAGCCGCCCAAACCCCCGAAGCCGCCGAAGGGCGAGCGCCAGCCGATCTTCGACGGCGGCGGCTTCGTCGCCTGGCTGGCGTCGCCGGGCCTGCGCTGGGTGTGGATCACCCTGCTGACGCTGTTCCTGACCGGCCTGCTCGCCGCCGGGGGCGTGAGCCTCTACATCTGGCAGAAGTACCTGACCGACGTGCCGGAGATGCCGGCGCGGGAGGCGCTGTTCGCCATCAACCGGGCGCCGGGGATCCGGTTCCAGGACACGCGCGGCGTCCAGATCGCCGTGCGCGGGCCGCGCTATGGCGAGCGGGTGACGCTCGACCAGCTGCCCAAGTATGTGCCGCAGGCGTTCCTGGCGGCCGAGGACCGGCGGTTCTACAAGCACGGCGCGCTGGACCTGCAGGGCATCGGCCGGGCGGCCTGGGTCAACTGGCGAGCCGGACGGATCGTCCAGGGCGGCTCGACCATCACCCAGCAGATCGCCAAGGGGCTGTTCCTGACCCCCGACCAGACCGCCAAGCGCAAGCTGCAGGAGGCGGTCATGGCCCGCCGGCTGTACCGGATGCTGAGCCGCGACGAGATCCTGGAGCTCTACCTCAACAGGATCTTCTTCGGGGCCAACACCTACGGCATCGACGGCGCGTCGCGGGCCTATTTCGGCAAGCCCGCCGCGGAGATGAGCATCTCGGAGGCGGCGCTGCTGGCCAGCCTGCCCAAGGCGCCGTCGCGGCTGGCCTTGACCAAGAACATGGCCGGGGCGCTGCAGCGCCAGCGGCTGATCCTGGCCAACATGCGCCGCGAGAAGTGGATCACCGAGGACCAGTACCAGGCCGCGCTGGCCGATACGCCCAAGCTGGCGCCCGGCGCCGTGCAGGACGAGGGCGACCTCGGCTATGTGCTCGACTACGCCACCGTCGAGGCCGTGAAGATCGCCGGCCAGAACTCGCCCGACCTCGTCGTGAAGCTGACCATCGACAGCCGGCTGCAGGCGGCCGGGTCGAAGATCGTGCGCGAGGTGATGAGCACCGACGGCGCGAAGTCCGGCGCGACCCAGGCGGCGCTGCTGGCGCTGGGCAACGACGGCGCGATCCGGGCCATGGTCGGGGGCACCGACTTCGACGAGACCCCGTTCAACCGGGCCGTCCAGGCGCGGCGCCAGCCGGGATCGACCTTCAAGCCATTCGTCTATGCGGCGGCGCTCGAAAAGGGCGTTCTGCCGACCGACCAGCGCGTCGACGGGCCGGTCAAGTTCGGCGACTGGGCCCCGGAGAACTACGGTGGCGGCTTTGTCGGGCCTGTGACCATCGAGGTCGCGCTCGCCAAGTCCATCAACACCGTCGCGGTGAAGCTGGGTCAGGAGGTCGGCGGTCCGGCGATGGGCGAGCTGGCCCGCCGGTTCGGCCTGAGCAGCATTCCGACCAACCCGGACCTGTCGGTATCGCTGGGGTCGTACGAGGTGACGCTGGTCCAGCTGGTGGCGGCCTTCCAGGTGTTCCAGCAGGGTGGCCAGCGGCGCACGCCCTACATCATCGAGAGCATCACCACCGTCAGCGGCGAGCCCGTCTATCAGCGCGGGCCGGGCGGGGCAGGGGTCCCGGTGTACGACATCGCCAAGGCCTCGATGATGGTCAACATGATGAAGGGCGTGCTGGAGCGCGGAACCGGAACGCGCGCCGCGTTCGGACGGCCTGCCGCCGGCAAGACCGGCACCAGCCAGAACTGGCGCGACGCCTGGTTCATCGGCTTCACGCCGGACATGACCGCCGGCGTCTGGATCGGCAACGACGACGACCGGCCGATGAACAAGGTCGCCGGCGGGACGCTGCCCGCGGGGATCTGGCGGCGGTTCATGATCATCGCCCACGAGGGCCTGCCCGCGCGGGACTTCGACTGGCTGCTGCCGGACCCGGTTCCGCTGGAAGAGGCTGATCCGCGCAATCCGTTCTACAGCGATCTGGCCGGTGATTTCGCCCGCGCCGCGGACTCGCTGGAGCCGCCGCCGGAGCCCGAGGCGCCGGCGGTTCCGCTCGAGCCGGGCAAACCCGCAACGCCGCAACTGCCGGCGGGAGAGCCGATTCCCTACTAGGGGTGAGGGGGGGGCGGCGACTCCCCTCCACCACGCTCCGCGTGCTCCCCCTCCCCACGGGGTGGGGAGGATTGAGGGAAATACGGGGAGAGGGCGTCATTTCTCGCGGAGTATCGCCAACAGACTCGCGTGTTTTCAAACGCTTGCAGGTTTCTCGCGCTGTCTGTCCGGCCGGGCCCGGTGGTCCCGTATCTTTGGGGCATGACAGGAAAACCAGATGGCGCGGCGGGGCTGCTTGCGGGACTGGCCGAGCGGCTGGCCGCGGGGTTGCTTGAAGAGGTCGAGTACCTCGCCTCCCTGCCCCAACCCGACACCGACATCGCCCTGGAACGCCGGGTGCGGCTGCGTGGCGTGATCGCCCGCGCCGCTCTGTCGATCCACAAGCTGCAGGCCCAGGAGGACGTTCCCGGCGCGCCGCAGGATCAGGATGAGGCCGACATGGATGACCAACCCGACGACCCCGAGACCGTCGAACGCAAGTATGTGGAGCTCCAGAAATTCCTCGATCGACTCGCTGATCGGGCTGGAGCCCGAGCGGGTGCGGGCGACAGTTCCGCCGGCGGAGCTGAACACCGTTCTGGCCACGTGGCGCAACCGGGCGAACGACGCGCAGTTGCCGCCGGACAATCCCTGGCGAACGTGGCTGCTCCTTGGCGGCCGGGGGTCGGGGAAGACCTGGGTCGGGGCCGGCTGGCTGGTTGAACAGGCTCTTCGGGGCGGTCGCTTCGCGCTGCTGGGGCCCAGCCTGCACGATGTGCAGGAGGTCATGATCGAGGGCCCCTCCGGCCTGAGGGCGCAAAGCCCGAAGTCGCTGAAGTTCCGGTATGAAAAGTCCCGGCGCCGCGTCGTGTGGAACACCGGCGCGGAGGCGCATGTCTTCTCCGCCGAGGATCCGGACAGCCTGCGCGGACCGCAGTTTCACGGGGCCTGGGCCGACGAGTTCTGCGCCTGGCGTCGCCCGGGCGAGGTGCTGGCCATGCTGCGGTTCGGACTGCGGCTGGGCGAGGATCCCCGGCTGGTGGTGACCACCACGCCCCGGCCGATCCGCGCCTTGCGGCAGCTGCGGGGCGAGGTCTCGACCGTGGATACCGTGCTGCCGACCGCGACCAACGCGCACAACCTGGCGCCGGCCTTCCTCGACAGTCTCAACGCCATCTATGGCGGAACGCGGCTGGCGGCGCAGGAGCTCGACGGTCTGATCGTCGACGGCGAGGGCGCCCTGTGGCGGGCCGAGGACCTGGCGCGATGCCGGGGCGCGCGGCCGCCGAGGTTCGACAAGGTGGTTGTGGCGGTCGATCCGCCGGCCAGCGCCACGGGCGACGCCTGCGGCATCGTCGTCGCCGGACGGCTGGGCGACCGGGCTTTCGTGCTGGCTGACCGGACCGTCAGCGGGCAGAGCCCGCTCGGCTGGGCGCGGAAGGCCGTGACCGCGGCCGAAGACTTCGACGCCGACGCGATCGTCGCCGAGGCCAACCAGGGCGGCGAGATGGTGCGCGGTCTGTTGGCCCAGGCCCAGGCGCCCTGTGCCGTGAAGCTGGTCCACGCCCGCTACAGCAAGCGGGTGCGAGCCGAGCCGGTGGCGGCGCTCTATGAACGCGGCCTGGTGATCCACTGCGGCGCCTTCCCGGCGCTGGAGGAGGAACTGATGGCGCTGGGCTGTGACGACGGCGGGCCGAGCCCGGACCGCGCCGACGCGCTGGTCTGGGCGATGACGGAGCTGTTGCTCGGACGGGTGGTGAAGCGGCCGCGGGTGCGGGTGCTTTAGGGGGAGTGCGTGCGTTTCAGTGCGTGTGCCAATCCTCAAGGCGGATCCCGCCCTGATGTCTTGACGGCCAGTATTGCTCCGGCGCGGTCCTGCTCAAGGACCGCTTCGCGGCCGCGTTGCGGCGGGCCCGCAGGGCCCGTCCTTGACCAGGGCCGACGTCCGGAGCGGAAAATTCCATCAAGGTCTTCAGGGCCCTTTGTCACCGGGGCGTGCGGGCTTGCGACCCTTTTCGCCACCACCGGCGCATCCCTCTCCACCACCCTCCGGGTGGTCCCCCTCTCCCTCCGGGAGAGGAGAAAGGTCTCAAATGCCCCTCTTCCCCCGCCTTTCGCGGCGTCGCGCAGCCGCGCCTGAAACCAAGCAGTCCCGGGCGGCGACGCTCGTCGCCGTCACTACGGCCGGGCGGCCGGTGTGGACGCCGCGGGACTATGAGAGCCTGGCGCGGGAGGGGTTTGCGAAGAACCCGGTGGCCTATCGCTGTGTTCGGATGATCGCCGAGGCGGCGGCGTCCGTGCCGCTGGCGGTGTTCGCCGGCGGCCGGCGGGCGGAGGATCATCCGCTGCGACGGCTGCTGGACCAGCCCAATCCCGAACAGGGCGGGCCGGATCTGATGGAGGCGTTCTTCGGCACGCTGCAGGTCAGCGGCAACGGCTATCTGGAGGCGGCCGGGGAGGGGCCTGCCGAGCTCTACGCCCTGCGGCCGGACCGGATGAAGGTGGTGCCCGGGCGGCAGGGCTGGCCGCAGGCCTGGGAGTACGGCGTGGCCGGACGGTCCGTACGGATCGGGCGCGACGCCGACGGCTGGCTGCCGGTGCTGCATCTGAAGCTGTTCAATCCTGCGGACGACTACTACGGCGCCAGTCCGCTGGAGGCGGCAGCCTTCGCCATCGATGTGCACAACGCCTCGGGGGCCTGGAACAAGGCGCTGCTGGACAATTCGGCGCGGCCGAGCGGGGCGCTGGTCTACGCCAACCCCGAGGCCGGCGACCGGCTGAGCGAGACGCAGTTCGAGACGCTGAAGGCCGAGCTGGAGGCGCGGACCGGTCCGGCGGCGGCCGGGCGGCCGCTGCTGCTGGAAGGCGGGCTGGACTGGCGGCCGATGTCGCTGTCGCCGCACGACATGGACTTCATCGCCGGCAAGCATGCCGCCGCGCGGGAGATCGCGCTGGCGTTCGGCGTGCCGCCGCAGCTGCTGGGGATCCCCGGCGACAACACCTACGCCAACTTCCGTGAGGCCAATGGCGCGTTCTGGCGGCACACCGTCGTGCCGCTGGCCGAGCGGGCGGCGCGCGCGCTGACCGGCTGGCTGGGGGCGAAACACCCCGGCGTGCGGATCGCCTGCGACCTGGATGCGGTCCCGGCGCTGTCGGCGGAGCGGGACGCGCTGTGGGCGCGGCTGGAGGCGGCGAGCTTCCTGACGGCCGAGGAGCGGCGGCGGGCGGCGGGACTCACACAGTAGTCCTCTCCCGTGAGGGAGAGGTGGACCAGCCGGAGGCTGGTGGAGAGGGAGTGGCCGGTGATTGCCGGGCGACCCCAAACCCTGCCGCCCGATGACAATGAGCCCTGAAGGCCTTGATGGAATTTTCCGCTCCGGACGACGGACCTGGTCAAGGACGGGCCCGGCGGGCCCGCCGCTGCGCGGCCGCCGAAGGCGGTCCTTGAGCAGGGCCGCGCCGGAGCAAAACTGGCCGTCAAGACATCAGGGCGCGGTCCGCCTTCAACGATGCGGGCGGTGCGCGCCCATGCCGCCCAACTCGGCGCTTCCCTGTCCACCAGCCTCCGGCTGGTCCCCCTCTCCCTCGCGGGAGAGGAAGGAGTGACTATGACCCTCTCCCGCTTCCGATTTGACCGGCAGGTGACGCTTGCCGTGGTGATCACCGTGGCCATCCAGGCGGCCGGCGGGTTGATGTGGGCCGGCGGGGCGTCGGCGCGGATCGATGAGCTGCAGCGGCGGGTCGAGGGGCAGGGCGAGACCGCCGAGCGGCTGGCCCGGCTGGAGGAGCAGGTGGCCGCCACGCGGGTGACGCTCGAGCGGCTCGAGCGGCGGCTGGAGACCGGTGAGTTGTGACCCCCGAGCGGAGATTCAAATGACCCAGATCGAAGGTTACGCCTCGCTGTTCTGGACGCGCGATCTCAATGACGACGTCACCGCGGCGGGTGCGTTCGGCGCCTCGCTGGCGCGGACGGGCGCGAAGGGCGTGCGGATGCTGTGCCAGCATGACGGGGACCATCCCGTCGGGGTCTGGGACGAGATCGTCGAGGATGCGCGCGGGCTGTTTGTCCGCGGGCGGATTATCGAGGCGACGCCGCAGGGGCGTATGTGCGCGGCCCTGGTGAGGGCCGGGGCCATGGACGGGCTGTCGATAGGTTTCCGCGCGGCGAAGGCGCGGCCGGACGGGAGCGGACGGCTGCGGGTGCTGACCGAGGTCGAGCTGTGGGAGGTGTCGGTGGTGACCTTCCCGATGCTGCCCGGGGCGCGGATCGAGAGCGTTTCCCTTCTCCCCTCGCGGGAGAAGGTGGCCGCGTAGCGGCCGGATGAGGGGGTTCACGGCCCTCGCACTCAGTCATTTCGGGGGAGCCAGGGCGCGACCCCTCATCCGTCGGGCTCCGCCCGACACCTTCTCCCGCACGGGGAGAAGGAAACTTTCGGAGACACCATGAAAGAGACCAAACACGCGGCCGCCGAGCCGGCGGCTCGCGCCGCCATGCATGAAGTCATGGCCGCCTTCGAGGCGTTCAAGGCGGCCAATGACGAGCGGCTGGGGGCGCTGGAGAGCAAGCGGTCCGATGCGCTGCTGGAAGAGAAGGTGGCGCGGATCGACGCGTCGCTGCAGGCGGCGCAGGGGCGGATGGACCGGGCCCTGGCCGAGGGGCGGCGTCCGGCGCTGGCCGGCGGCGAGGGGCGGGTGATCGTGCCCGACGAGCGCAAGGCGGCCTGGGACGGCTATCTGAAGACCGGCTCGTCCTCGCTGCTGATGCTCGAGGCCAAGGGGCTTTCGGAGGGCGTGCCGACGGCCGGCGGCTATGTCGCGCCGCCGGAGACCGAGCGGCTGATCGAGCGGCGTCTGCAGATGTCCTCGCCGATGCGCGACATCGCCACGGTGCGGACCATCGGCGCCGGCGTGTTCCGCAAGCCCGTCAGCACCGCCGGCATCGAGAGCGGCTGGGTCGCCGAGACCGACGCGCGACCGGAAACCGATCCGCCGGTGCTGGCGCTGCTGGAGTTCCCGGCGGCCGACCTCTACGCCAGCCCGGCGGCGACCCAGGCGCTGCTCGACGACGCTTTCGTCAATCTCGACGAGTGGCTGGCAGCCGAGTGCGAGGACGCGTTCGCCGGTCAGGAGACCGAGGCCTTCGTCAACGGCAACGGGACCAACAAGCCCAGGGGCTTCCTCAGCTATACGAACGTGGCTGACGCCAGCCATGCCTGGGGCGAGATCGGCTATGTGGCGTCCGGCGCGGCCGGGGACTTCGACGCCGTCGACCCGGTCGACCGGATCATCGACCTGATCTATGCGCCCAGGGCCCAGTATCGGGCCAACGGGCGGTTCGTGCTGAACCGGCGCACCGCGGCCAAGATCCGCAAGTTCAAGGACGCGGACGGCAACTACATCTGGTCGCCGGCCACGGCGCCGGGCGCGCCCGCGACGCTGCTGGGCTATCCGGTGACCGAGATCGAGACCATGCCGGACGTGGCGGCCAACAGCTTCGCCCTGGCGTTCGGCGACTTCGCCAAGGGCTATCTGATCGTCGACCGGGCCGGGGTGCGGGTGTTGCGCGACCCCTATTCGGCCAAGCCCTATGTGCTGTTCTACACCACCAAGCGGGTCGGCGGCGGGGTGCAGAACTTCGACGCGATCAAGCTGATGAAGTTCGCGGCCTCGTAGGCGGAATTCCTCCCCTCGCAGAGGGGAGGGGGACCGCCGGGACGGCGGTGGAGGGGGCGGCGCGAACGCAAGCGGCCCCCTCCTGAATTCCGGTCGTTCCGGCGAGTCCGGCGCTGCCCCTCCACCATGCTCCGCATGGTCCCCCTCCCCGCTACGCGGAGAGGATCCCTTTTCATGGAAGTCGTTATGCCCCCCATCACCCTCGCCGAGGCGAAGGCGTTTCTGCGCGTCAGCGATGATGCGGAGGACGCGCTGGTCCAGCTGCTGATCGACGCCGCCATCGCGCGGGTCGAGGCGGAGACCGGACAGGCGCTGACCGACGTTTCGCCCGCGCCGCTGCGGCTGTGCATCCTGATGCTGGTCGCGCACGGGTTCGAGCATCGCGAGGCGGCGGAAGCACCGCTGGCGCTGGTCGAGCCGTGGCTGGCCCCGTTCCGGCCGGTGCGGCTGTGATCGCCGCGCTGCGGACGCTGGCGGTGCTCGAGGCGCCGTCCGAGGCCGAGACCGTGTTCGGCGGGCGCACGAAGAGCTGGACGCAGGTGGCGGCCCTGTGGGTCGACCTGCAGCCAGCGGGGCACCGCGAACGATCGGACGAGACGACGCGGCCGGCGCTGATCGAGACCGCGCGGGCCGTCGCCCGGACCCATGCCGTCGCCGCGCGCGGCCAGCGGCTGAAGGCCGGCGGCGAGGCCTGGCGCGTGGTCGCCGTGACTCCGTCGCGGCCCGCTCCCGGCCGCATGACCCTGAGCCTTGAAAGGATGTGGCCGTGAGCCCGGATCTGGCGTTGCAGAAGGCGCTGCTCGAACACCTGCGCAGCGACACCGAGCTGACCGCCTTGCTCGGTGACCCGGCGCGGTTCCATGACGAACCGCCGGCGCAGCGGACCTATCCGCTGGTCGTGTTCGGCCGCGCGCAGACCCGGCCGTGGGGCGGTCTGGAGGGGGAGGGGCTGGAGCACGCCCTGACGCTGACCTGCCTGTCGCGGTTCGACGGGAGCGAAGAGGCCAGGGCCGTAGTCGCGGCCTTGCGGGCGCGACTGCACAACGCGACGCCGGCCCTGGACGGCTGGCGTCTGGTCAATCTGCGGGTGACCTATGGCGACGTGTTCCGCGCCGCCGACGGCAAGACCGTGCAGGGCCTGATCCGGGTGCGCGCGGTGACCGAGGCCGCCTAACCGACGAAGGCGATGCTGCGGTAGAGCAGGAACAGCGAGCGGTCGCCGTCCATCGGACGGTAGGCGCCGACCGCGCCGGTGATCTTCGCCGCCATGGCCGTCATGCCCCAGCCGAGGTTGGTCGGGTCGCCGGTCAGGCGTGGGGTCGTCAGGTCCGCGACGCCGTTGGCTTCGCCCCAGGCCCTGGTCTTCAGCGCGTCCTCGGTGCACCCGGTCGGCCACTGGCTGGCGTGCGCCCAGGCCCAGAGGAAGCCGTGGTCGGTCGCCCCGACCAGCTGGATCTCGGCGACCACGCGCGGACGGCCCTTGTGCGAGAACGTCAGGGTGCGGGCCGCCAGATCATAGTCGAACCGCTCCCAGGCCATGATGCCGAACTTCGCGTTCACCACCTCGTTGAGGTCGGTCAGGGCGTGCACCGCCTCACGCAGCGCCTTGGGATAGTCGAGGCGCGCCAGGCTCGCCAGTTCGTCCGCCATTCTGTTCAACCTTCACACCTGACGGAGCGCCGCTATGGCCGCCCAACGCGGAAAAGACATTCTGCTCAAAATCAGCGACGGGGGCGACCCCCCGGTTTACGTGACCGTCGCCGGCTTGCGCGCCCGGACGATTTCGCTGAACGCGCGAAGCGTCGACGCCACCGACGGCGACAGCGCGGGCCGCTGGCGCGAGCTGCTGGCCGGGGCGGGCGTGAAGCAGGCGTCGGTCTCCGGGGCCGGAGTGTTCCGCGACGCCGCCTCCGACGCCATCGTGCGCGAGGTGTTCTTCGACCAGGCCGCGCGGCCGTGGCGACTGGTCATTCCCGATTTCGGCGTTCTGGAGGGGCCGTTCCTCGTAGCCGCGCTGGAATACGCCGGCGACCATGACGGCGAGGCGACCTGGGCGATGACCCTGGCCTCGGCCGGCGAACTGATGTTCGAGGCGCTGTGATGGGCGCCAACGGCGCGCGCGGCGAGGCGATCGTCATGCTGGGCGGGCGGCCGCGACGGCTGTGCCTGACGCTGGGCGCCCTGGCCGAGCTGGAGACCGCCTTCGCCGCCGACGGTTGGGAGGCGCTGGCCGGGCGACTGAAGAGTCTGTCGGCCGGTGACCTGACCACGGTGCTGGCGGCGCTGTTGCGCGGCGGCGGGGAGACGCCGGGCGACCTGTCGGGCGTTGCGCTGGACGACGCCGCGCGGGCGATCGCGGCGGCCTTCACCGCGGCCGGATCGTGACCACGCCCTGGCCGGCGATGCTGCGTCTGGCGGCTGCAGATCTGCGGATCCCGCCCGAGGCCTTCTGGCGGCTGTCGCTGAAAGAATGGCGGGCGCTGACCGACGGCGGGGCCAGTGACGCGCTCGATCGCGCGGCGCTTGAGGCGCTGCTGGGGCTCTATCCGGATTGAAGGGGCAGAGGATGACCCAGTTTGACGATCCCGGCGGCCTGGACGCCATTCCCGGCGAAGCCGCGGAGGCGCTGGCCGCGCTGGAGGGGCTGAAGGACCCCGCGCGACGGGCCGCCGACAGTATCGACGAGGCGTTCGCGCGCGCGGGGGCCAGCCTGAGCCGGTCGCTGGCCCACGCGGCCGCCGACGGCAAGATCAGCCTGGCGGAACTGGCGCAGGCAGTGCTGACGGCGGTCAACGCCGCCGCCGGGCAGGGCGGCGGTGGTCTGGGCGATGTGGTGTCGGCCGTGCTCAAGGGCGGGTTCTCCGGAGCCCGGGCCGGCGGCGGACCGGTGCTGCCGGGCGGCGCCTATCTGGTCGGCGAACGGGGACCGGAAGTTTTTCGTCCCGCCGGCGCGGGCTCGGTCGAACCGGCCGGGACCGGCGGGCTGACCGTCAATGTCACCGTTCAGGGCGGCGGCGTCGAAGGCCTGCCGCGATCAGACGCGCAGATCGCCCAGGCGCTGGCCCGGGCCGTGGGACTGGGCGCGCGGAGGCTGTAGTCGCCGTCCGTTGACTTGCCGGGCGACCGCTCTAGCCTGCGGGCGGGATTTCGGGGGATTTTCATGACAGACGCTCAAACAGGTCCGCGGCCCACCAACGGTATGGCCATTGCTTCGC
Organism: Caulobacter sp. FW305-C-30-S16; assembly: GCF_058783025.1. NCBI lineage: Bacteria > Pseudomonadati > Pseudomonadota > Alphaproteobacteria > Caulobacterales > Caulobacteraceae > Caulobacter > Caulobacter sp. FW305-C-30-S16. The sequence goes on from NZ_JBYSYH010000002.1 coordinate 685,273, forward strand.
TGGTGCTGGGCATCGTCTCGGTATTGTTCGTCTGGATTCCCATCGTCGGGATCCTCGGAACGCTGATGGCGCTGATCGGCCTGGTGCTGGGCATCCTGGCCTTGCGGCAGCCGAGCGGACGAGGCCTGGCCATAGGCGGCCTGGTCTGCGCCGGCGTGTCGATGTTGATCACCGCGATTTATATCTTCGGATTCATGGCTCTGATCGCCGCCAGGGCGAGCGCCGGCTAGACCGGACCTCCCCCGCCCAGCCGAGCCCTGAGGTCCAGGATCAGGCGACCGCCGGTGGCGTGGGCGCTGGGCCGTAGCGGTTCTCGCCGGGATTCCCGGTCGACAGGCCGACCCAGAGCAGGAAGCCCAGACCGATCAGGAAGGCGGTCAGGAAGGCCAGGATCATCCCGCCGATGCCGGCGAACACCGCCGCCATGATCGCGTCTTCGTTGGCGTCCGCGAGGCCGGCCATGATCGCCGGTCCGGCCACCATGGCGATCGCGCCGATGCACAGGGTGGTGCAGAGCACGATCGGGATGACCTGCAGAAAGCCGCTGCGGCCGATGTCGTGCAGCCGCTTCGAGGTGACGCAGATATTGCAGTAGATCGTCGCAAGGCTGAGCAGGAACCCGATCAAGGGAATCCAGCCCAGCACGACGTTGACACCGATCAGCACCAGCCAGCCGATCCAGAATGCCGAGCGGCCGATACGGCCGTCCGGAGAAAAGAACAGCGCCTTCCAGTCCATGTGAGTCGCTCCCGGGTCCTGGGCGGACGGTAGACCGGCGTTCTGCGAGCGAACAGGCCCTCCCTCATTAGGAATTCGTCATGTCCTTTCACGAGGTTCGCCTGCCTGCGCGGCTGGCGTTCGGCTCGACCGGCGGCGTCGAGCGCCGGACCGAGGTCGTCACCCTGGCGTCGGGGGTCGAGCGGCGCTCGACGCCTTGGGCGCACGGTCGGCGGCGGTATCTGGTCGGAGCCGGGGTGCGGTCGCTCGATGACGCCGCGGCGCTGGTCGCGTTCTTCGAGGCGCGGCGCGGGCGGCTGTACGGGTTCCGGTTCCGGGACTTCGCCGACTTCAAGTCCTGCGCGCCGTCCGGGACCATTTCGCCGATCGATCAGGCGCTGGGCGTCGGCGACGGCGAGACCACGGTGTTCGCCCTGGCCAAGGCTTATGGCGATCTCGCCCGGCCGGTGACCAAGCCGGTCGACGGGACGGTGCGGGTGGCCGTCGACGGTGTGGAGGTCACGGCGGTCTCCGTCGATGCCACGACGGGCCTCGTCACGTTCGAGGATCCGCCGGGGGGGGGCGCCGTGCTCACGGCCGGGTTCGAGTTCGATACGCCCGTTCGGTTCGACGCCGACCGGATCGACGTGACGCTGGAGAGTTTCGAGGCGGGGCGGGTGGTCGCGGTCCCCCTGATCGAGTTGCGGGTCTGAACACCTATCCCCTGTCATCCCGGACGCCGCAGGCGATCCGGGACCCAGACTTGTTTCCCGGCCCCGGCGCATGAAGCCGAATCTGGGTCCCGGATCGCCGCTTCGGGCCGTCCGGGATGACAGGTGAGGGAGGCCGGCGCTGACGTTCGCGAAAGGCCGCCCGATGAAAGTCATACCCTCGGCCCTGGCCGCCCGGATCGAGTCCGGGGCGGCGACGCTGGCGCATGTCTGGCTGCTGACGCGGCGGGACGGCGCGCGACTGGGCTTCACCGATCATGACCGGGACCTGGATCACGACGGGGCGACCTGTCGCGCCGCCTCAGGCTGGACCGCCGGCGCGGCGGACGCCGGGCTGGGTTTTGTGGCCGGCGCCGCGTCGGCACGCGGCGCGATCGACAGCGAAACCCTGGCCGAAGCAGATATCGCCGGCGGGCGCTATGACGGCTGCGCCGTCGAATGCCGGCGCGTGGACTGGTCGGAGCCGGCGCTGTTCGTCAGCCTTTGGACGGGGGTCATCAGCCGCCTGAAACGGGAGGGCGGCGCCTTTGTCGCCGAGATCGAGGGGCCGCTGGCCGCGCTGGATCGCGTCGCCGGCCGGTCGTTCGGGCGGCTCTGCGACGCCAACCTGGGCGACGCGCGTTGCGGCGTCCCGGAGGCGCATCCGGCGTTCGGCGAGGGCTGCGACAAGCGTTCAGCAATCTGTTCAGTTCGTTTCGACAACTTACGGAATTTTCGCGGCTTTCCGGACATTCCTGGCGAAGATTTCCTGACCGTCTATCCGGCCAGGGGCGAGCGGCATGACGGGACGAGCCGTCGTGGATAGCGGGACGCCATGCGACCGCCTCGCCGTCGTCGCGGCCGCCCGGTCGTGGGTCGGAACGCCCTACCGCCACCAGGCGTCCCTCCAGGGAGCGGGGTGCGACTGCCTGGGCCTCGTGCGCGGGGTCTGGCGGGCGCTGTACGGCGAGGAGCCCGAGGCGCCGCCCGCCTATCGCGCCGACTGGGCCGAGACCGGCGGACGCGAGACCCTGCTCGAGGCGGCCCGGCGACATCTGGTCGAGATCGCCGTCAACGACGCCCGGCCCGGCGATGTGCTGCTGTTCCGGATGACGCCGGAAGCCTGTGTGAAGCACTGCGCCATCCTGTCAGAGGCGCGGCCCGGCGATCCCGAACGGCGGATGATCCACGCCTACTGGGGGCGCGCCGTGGTCGAGAGCTGGATGGGGCCCTGGTGGCGGCGCCGGCTGGCGCATGCGTTTTCCTTTCCCGGTGTGAGCGACTGACATGGCGCAGGTGATCCTTGGCGGGCTCGGACGGGCTCTCGGCGGCGCGCTGGGCGCCAGTCTGGGCGCGGCCGTCGGCGGGGCGCTTGACCGCGCCGCGACCGCCGGCCTGCAGCCCGCGCGGCAGGTCGGGCCGAGGCTGCGCGAACTGCAGTTGATGAGCGCCGCCGAGGGCGCGCCGATGGCCGCCGTGTTCGGACGGGCGCGGGTCGCCGGGCAGGTGATCTGGGCCGCGCGGTTCAGGGAAAGGCGCATCGAGCGCCAGGCCGGCGGCGGCAAGGGCGGCCCGAAGACCGTCGAGTACCGCTACAGCCTGTCGTTCGCCGTGGCGCTTTGCGAGGGGCCGATCGACGGCGTCGGCCGCATCTGGGCCGACGGCAAGCCGATGGATCTGACCGGCGTGACGATGCGACTGCATCGCGGCGCCGAAGACCAGACGCCCGATCCGCTGATGGAGGCCGTCGAGGGGACCGCACCGGCCTACCGCGGGTGTGCGTACCTGGTGTTCGAGGATCTGCCGCTGGAGCCCTATGGCAACCGTCCGCCGCAGCTGTCCGTCGAGGTGTTCCGGCGGCCGCCCGCGAGCGGCGGCCTCGAAGAGCGGCTGACCAGCGTCTGCCTGATCCCCGGCGCGGGGGAGTTCGTCTATGCGACCGATGTCGTGCATCGCCGGGACGGGCTGACGCGGCTGACCGCCGAGAGCGTCCACAACGGCGACGGGCGCGCGGACCTGCTGGTCTCGCTGGACCAGCTGCAGGCGCAGCTGCCGAACCTGGAGGCCGTGACGCTCGTCGTGGCCTGGTTCGGGACCAGTCTGGACGCCGGGGCATGCCAGTTCCGGCCCGGCGTCGAGCAGGCGGAGAAGGCCACCCTGCCCTGGAGCTGGAAGGCCGGCGGCGTCGGCCGGGCCGGGGCGCACCTGATCTCGCACCATGGCGGCGGGCCGGCCTATGGCGGGACGCCCGCGGACCGCGCCGTGCTGCAGGCCATCGCCGAGCTGAAGGCGCGCGGGCTGAAGGTGACCCTGTATCCGTTCGTGCTGATGGACTGCGAAGGCTATCCATGGCGTGGCAGGATCAGCGGAGAAGCAACGGATATCGCGGGACTATTCGGCAGCGCCTCGCCTGGGGATTTCGGCGTCGACGGCCAGACGGCGAGCTATTCCGGACCGGCGGACTGGGGGCTGCGGCGGATGATCCTGCACCAGGCGAAGCTGGCGCAGATGGCCGGCGGCGTCGACGGGTTCCTGATCGGGTCGGAGCTGCGCGGGATCACCGCCATCCGGGACGGCGACAGCTTTCCCGCCGTGGCGGCCCTGCGCGATCTGGCGGCGGACTGCCGGTCCTTGCTCGGGGGCGAGACCGCCATCGGCTATGCGGCCGACTGGTCGGAGTATTTCGGCCACCAGCCCGCCGACGGGTCCGGCGATGTGTTCTTTCACCTCGATCCGTTGTGGGCCGACCCCGACATCGATTTCGTCGGCATCGACTTCTATCCGCCGCTGGCCGACTGGCGGGACGGCGAGGCGCAGGACCGGTGGGACATTGCTTCCGGCGAGGGGTTCGACTGGTTCTATGCCTCGCCGGAGGATCGCGCGGCGAAGGTGAGGACGTCGATCACCGACGGCGCCCATGGCGAGCCGTGGGTGTTCCGGCCCAAGGACCTCGTCGGTTGGTGGTCCAACGCGCATCATGACCGGCCCGGGGGAGTCCGTTCCGAAACGCCGACCGCCTGGGTTCCGCGATCCAGGCCGATCCGCCTGATCGAGTTCGGCTGCCCGGCCGTCGACAAGGGCGCCAATGCGCCGAACCTGTTCATCGATCCCAAGAGCAGCGAGAGCGCCTTGCCGCCGTTCTCGTGCGGCGCGCGCGACGACGAAGGGCAACGGCGGACGCTCGAGGCCGTGCTGGAGCACTTCGCCGACAGCGACAACAATCCCGTTTCGCCGGTCTACGGCGGGGCGATGGTCGAGGGGCTGAGCGCCTGGTGCTGGGACGCCCGACCGTTTCCCGACTTCCCCGCGCGGACGAGCGTCTGGGCCGACGGACCGAACTGGGCGCGGGGCCACTGGCTGAACGGCCGGGCCGGCGCCGCGCCGGTCGGCGACCTGGTCTCCGCCCTGGCCCGGCGGGCCGGGGTGACGCTCGATGCGAGCGACGTGCGCGGCGTCGTCAGCGGCTATGTCGTGGAGGCGCCGATGCGGCTGCGGGACGCGCTGGAGCCGCTGGCGCTGGCGTTCGGGTTCGATGCCGCAGAACGGGACGGGGGCGTTGCGCTGATCCGTCGCGACGGGCCGGTGGCGGCGATCCTGGACGAGAATGACCTGGCGCTGCCCGATGAGCGCGCGGCCCGCGTCGACACGCGGACGCTGGAGACGCCCCCGGACGAACTGCGGCTTCGGTTCATCGACGAGACCTCCGACTACCGCATCGGCGGTCTGACCGTGCGGCGCGACCCGGCGGCAGGCGGGGGTATCCGGCAGATCGACCTGCCGATCGTCACGACCGTCGGCATGGCCGAACAGGTCGGGCGCCGCGTGCTGGCGCAGGACCAGGCGGCGCGGGACAGCCGCACCGCGCATCTGTCGCCTCTGGCGGCCCTGACCCTGGAGCCCGGCGACCGCCTGGCGTTCGCCGGCGACGAGACCGTCTGGCGGCTGACAGGGCTGGACCGGGACGAACGGCCCCGCGCGACGCTGCAGGTGGCAGAGCCGGCTCAGGCGGCCGACAGCGGGCTTCCCGACTGGACGTCGCCGCCGCCGATCGAGCCTGCGGGACCGCCGGTGCTGTATCTGCTGGATCTGCCGCCGCTGCCGGGGTCCGAGACCGATGCGCGGCCGCTCGCGGCGGCGGGGCTGGAGCCGTGGCGGGACCTGGATGTGCATGCCGGGCCGGATGCGGAGGCGCTGACAGTTCGCGCGCGACTGACGCAGCCGGCCGGGGTCGGCGAGACGCTGAGTGATCTGCCCGGAGGACCGCTGCACCGGCTTGACCCCGGTGGACGGCTGACGATCCGGCTTGAAGGGGCGACGCTGGAGACCCGGACGCTCGGCGCCGTGCTGGCCGGCGGCAATGCGTTGGCGGTGCGCAACGGCGCCGGAGACTGGGAGGTGCTCCAGTTCCTGACCGCCGAACTGACCGGCGAGGATGTCTGGACCCTGGGCGGGCTGCTGCGCGGGCAGGGCGGCAGCGATCCGGCGATGGCGGCGCTGACGCCGGCCGGGGCGCCGGTCGTGCTGCTGGGCGAGGGGCTGGCGCGGGCCGAGGTCTCGCTCGGCGAACGGGGGCTGCCGCTGGTCTGGCGCGCAGCCGCGGCGGGCGGGCCGGCGGGCGGAAACGCGATGGCCGAGACAGGCTTCACCTGGCGCGGACTGGCCGAGCGGCCCTGGAGCCCGGCGCATCTGAGGCTGCAAGCCGGCGAGGGCGGCGACCTGATCCTGAACTGGGTCCGCCGGGCGCGGCTGGGCGGCGACAGCTGGGACGGCGAGCCGCCGCTGTCGGAGGAACGGGAGGTCTATCGCGTCGAGATCCTGGACGGCGAGGGCATCGTGCGGACCGCCGACGTCGCCGCCCCCGCGTTCACCTGGACCAGCGCACAGCAGGCCGACGATTTTCCGGGCGGCGTTCCCGATCCGGTGGTGTTCCGGGTCGCTCAGGGATCGGCTGTTTTCGGCTGGGGCGCGACAACGCAGCGGAGCCTGTGGCGCTGAGGGGCGAGACACTCTATCTGGAGGCTCGACGACTTCCACCGGCGAGGGGCCCTTGGCGCGCGATCCTTACCTTGAACTCGGCGTACCGCGCGGTGCGAGCCAGGATGACGTCCGCAAGGCGTTCCGCAAGCTGGCCAAGCAGTTCCATCCTGACGCCAACCAGAACGACCCGACCGCCGAAGAGAAGTTCAAGCGCGTCTCGTCGGCGTTCGACATTCTGGGCGATCCCGAAAAGCGCAAGAAGTTCGACCGCGGCGAGATCGACGCCGACGGACGCGAGCAGCATCCAGGCTACGGCGGCGGCAGTCCGTTCGGCCCGGGGGGCGCCTCCGGCGGCCGGTATCGGCCGGGCCCGGGCAGTCCCGGGTTCGAAGGGGTCGATATCAACGACATCTTCGGCGACATGTTCGGCGAGCGTGGCCGGGGTGGACCCGGCGCAGGCCGCGCCGGCTTCGGCTTCGGCGGCGGCGGTCGTGGCTCTGATCTGCGCGCGCACCTCGACATCGACATCGAGGAAGCCATCCGCGGCGGCAAGAAGCGCATCGCCTTCTCCGACGGCCGAACGCTTGAGGTGGCGATCCCAAAGGGCGCCCAGGACGGCCAGACCCTGCGGCTCAAGGGCCAGGGCGCGGGCGGCCGCGCCGGTCCGGGCGACGCCCTGATCGAGATCGGCATCAAGCCGCATCCGCTCTATCGCCGCGAAGGCGACATGCTGCACATGGACCTGCCCGTGTCGGTGCCCGACGCGGTGCTGGGCGGCAAGGTCGACGCGCCGACCCCGGACGGGCCGGTGACCCTGACCGTGCCGAGAGGCTCGAACAGCGGCGCCCAGCTGCGACTCAAGGGGCGCGGCTTCATCAACGCCAAGGGCCAGCGGGGCGACCTGATGGCGCGGCTGGTCGTGACCCTTCCCGATATCGTCGATCCGGCGCTCGAAAAGCTGGCCGAGACCTGGCGCAAGGAGCGGCCCTACTCGCCAAAGAGGCGTTAGGCGTGACACAGGGCCCTCGGGATTGGATAACGTGTCCATTCAGCCGGCGTTCAGCCCGGTTACCGTAGAAGCCAGGTCATGAAACGCCTGTCCGTCCTTTTCGCAGCCCTTCTGCTGTCCACCGCCCTCCCGGCGGCGGCGCAGGCCCAGGCCTGTCCGAAGGGCCCGCTGGGCCAGGCCTGCCGCGACGCGCGCGTCGGCGGCGGGCAGGGCGGGCAGCGGCCCCAGCCCGGCGGCAACTCGCTCGGTGACAGCTGGGCCCCGCGCGAGGACGACGCCCGCGAGGGCGTCCGTGGCGGTCGGCTTGTTCCGCTGGAAAGCGTCATCCGCAACATCGCCCGCTCGACCCCCGGACGGCTGCTCGACGCCGGTCTTGAGGACCATGGCGGCCGCCCCGTCTATCGTGTGCGCTGGCAAGCGGCGAACGGTCAGCGTATCGACTTCATCGTCGATGCGCGGTCCGGCGCGATCATCGGCAGAAACTGAGGTCCCCATGCGCATCCTGCTCGTCGAGGATGATCCCGATCTGTCGCGGCAGCTGAAGCTGGCGCTCGGCGACGCCGGTTACGCCGTCGATCACGCCGCTGACGGCGAGGAAGCCCACTATCTGGGCGAGGGCGAGCCTTATGACGCCGTGATCCTCGACCTCGGGCTGCCCAAGATCGATGGCGTGTCGGTGCTGGAGCGCTGGCGGCGGGACAACATCGCCATGCCCGTGCTGATCCTGACCGCGCGCGACAACTGGAGCCAGAAGGTCGCCGGGTTCGACGCCGGCGCCGACGACTATCTGACCAAGCCTTTCCACACCGAGGAACTGCTGGCCCGGCTGCGCGCGCTGCTGCGCCGGTCGGCCGGCGTCGCCACGCCGAACCTGGCGTGCGGCGGTCTGCGGCTGGATCCGCGTTCGGCGCGGGCGTCGGTGAACGGCGAGCCGCTGCGGCTGACCTCGCTGGAATACCGGCTGCTGCACTACATGATCATGCACCAGGGCCGGGTGATCAGCCGGACCGAACTGGTCGAGCACCTTTACGATCAGGACTTTGACCGCGACTCCAACACCATCGAGGTGTTCATCGGCCGGGTGCGCAAGAAGATCGGACCCGATCGCATCGAGACCGTGCGCGGCCTGGGCTATCGGCTGACGCCGCTGCCGGGCGAGCCTACCGAGTGAAGCTCCCTGGCCTGGGCCGCCGTTCGCTGGTCGGCCGGCTGGTTCTGCTGGCCGCCGGCTGGAGTCTGGCGGTCCTGATCGTCACCGGCCTGTCGCTGACCGCCTTCTTCCAGCAGGCCGCGCTGAGCCGGTTCGACCTGGATCTGGTCTATCTGATCGAGGACCTGAACGCCGGGATCAGCGTCGACGACGGCGAGGTCCGGGCGCCGCCCCTGACCGACACCCGAGCGCTGCGGGCCTATTCCGGCCGCTACTGGCAGATCGCCGAGCCTGGTCCGAACAACACCATCAAGATCATCGTCCGATCGCGTTCGCTGTTCGATCAGGAGCTGAAGATCCCCGCCGATGTGGTGGCGCAGGTCGCCGCCGCGCCGGCAAACCAGGTCTTCTATGCCGCCGAGGGGCCGCTCGATCAGTCGCTGCGGGCGACCGCCATGCAGCTGAATCTGACGGGTCGGACCGCGCCCGTGATCCTGATGGCCGCCGAGGATCGCGCGCCGGTGGACCGGGAGGCCCGGCGGTTCGCCGCGCTGACCGCCGGCGCCCTGGTGATCATGGGCGCCGGCATCCTGGCGGCGGTGTGGATCCAGGTGCGGGTCGGCCTGCAGCCGCTGTTCCAGCTGCGCGGCGAGGTGGCCGATGTGCGCAAGGGCAAGGTCGAACGGATCGTCGGCGACTATCCGACCGAACTGGAGCCGCTGGCCACCGAGCTGAACGCCCTGGTCGCGCACAACCAGGATGTTGTCGAGCGACAGCGGACGCATGTCGGCAATCTGGCGCACGCCCTGAAGACGCCCATTTCGGTCATGCTGACCGAAGCCACCCAGCAGCCAGGTCAACTCGCCGATGTCGTGTCGCGGCAGGCGGACGCCATGCGCAGCCATGTCGAACACCATCTGCGCCGCGCCCGGGCCGCCGCCCGATCGCAGAGCCATGGCGAGCGCAGCCTGGTCGAGCCCGTCCTCGACGAACTGGCCGTGACGATGGAGCGGATCTTCCAGGACAAGGGCGTCGAGATCGACTGGCGCTGCCCCGATGACCTCTGTTTCCGGGGCGAACGACAGGATCTGCAGGAGATCGTCGGCAACATTCTGGAGAACGCCGGCATCTGGTCGAAGGGGCGGGTACGGGCCATCGCCGTCGGCGTTTCGCCGGAGCGGCTGCTGATCACCGTCGAGGACGACGGGCCGGGTCTGCCCGCCGACCGCCGTGAGGAAGTGCTCAAGCGCGGCGCCCGCCTGGATGAAAGCGCGCCGGGGTCGGGGCTGGGCCTGGCGATCGTCGATGAGCTGGCGCGGGCCTATGGCGGATCGCTGGTGCTGGGCGACTCCGTGATGGGCGGCCTGAAGGTCGAATTGAGCCTGCCGCGAGCAGAATCCTGAAACACGCGTTTCGGGATCCGTTAACCTAAATGGACGAGGGTTCCGCCTGAGACCTCAGGGGTCTGCGCGGCAGAGGCTCATGGCCGGACTCTCTCCACAGAAGATCGCAATGCTCAGGACGCTGGTTTCAGCGTCGCCGGACGAACTCGTGCGGACGCTGGAGCAGGCCATCGGCGCTGACGGCGCGGGCGGGCCGCTGGCCGCCATCGGCGCCATGGTTGAGGCCGAAGCCGCCGAGCGGGCCCTGAGGTATGCAGTCCTCGAACCGGTGGCGCCCCTGTTTCGCGCGCCGGTCGCCGGTGGCGGGCCGGCCTGGCCGAGAACCGCACTCAAGGCGATCTGGGCCGCGCTGAACGCCGAATCGCCCGCCCTGATCCGCGAGGCCTCGGACGCCCGTCACTACCTCGAGCCAGAAGACCCCAGTCCCGAGATCTTCGACCAGCTTTGCCTGCAGGCCGCCGAAGGCCTGCTCGAGGGCCGGTCGCCAGAGTATGTCGCCGCCGCCGAGGCGTGTGACGCCGCCGGCCCGGGCGGCGCCGCCGAGGTGATTCTCTGCCTGCGGATCGCGCCGATCGCGCGACCGATCTGCCGACAGCTGACGGACTGGATTCACCGCATCACCGAAGAACGGCGGGCCATCGCACGGCTCGCCTATCGCGACGCCACGGGGCTGGCTGACGGCGGGGGACCCCTGCTGTTCGAGATGCTGGCCGCGCAGCTGAGGCACCCGGAGATGATCCTGCGGATCGTTTCCGCCGTGATGGACCATCCCGCGGAGCGCTACCTCGCCGGTTCGGAACTGGCGCGGTTTGGCGAGCGCACGCTTGAAGAGATCGAAGCTCAACTCGATCTGCTGCGCTCCATTCAGCCGGGAGCCGGAATTGAAGCGGGACGGCGGGCCGGACTTGCCGTTCAGCGTGCGGTCGACGCCGTGGGCGAGCTCGAGGAAGCCGTGCAACTGTCCCGCGACGGCGCCTGGGGGCAGAGGCTGACCAAGCTCAAGCAGGCCCTCGCCGGCACCGTCGAAGTGCGTCTGCGCGAAATCGACGAGGCCGCCGCCCATGCCTTGCCGACCCAGAAACTACGCTACAGCGCCCGACTGTCCCGGACTGCGCCGAAGTTGACCGATCCGCCGGATGAACCGGCGATCAACTGGGCCACGGGCCTGCTGACCTTCGCCGAGACCGTCCGGCCCAGCGCGCCCGACGGCGGCTTCGGCGGCGTGCGGAAGAAGGTGCTCGAGACCCTGGGCAAGCGAATCGACCAGTACGTCGAGGACGTCCTGGAACAGATCCGTCTTGGCGAAGTCGAGGATGACGAACGGGCGCGCGAGTTTCTTGGCGTCGCCGCGACCCTGCTGGCGCTGGTGCGGGATGACCGGAGCGCCGCCATCGTGCGGCGACGGGCCGCAGCCGCCTGATCCGGGGCCGTTTGATCCAAATCCTCGCGCCGGATCGAATGATCCGCTAACAGGCGAGCATGTTCGCATTCTGGATCGCTGCAGCGTCCCTTTCAGCGGCGGCCGGCTGGCTGATGCTGCGCAACGCGCGTCTGGCTTCGGCCCGCGCCGTCGGCGAGGACCCGAGTCTGTTCGTGCATCGGCGGCAACTGGCCGAGATCGAGGATCTCGCCGCGCGCGGGCTGCTGCCTGAGGGCGAGGTGCGCGCCGCACGGGCCGAAGCGGGGCGGCGGCTGCTGGCCGTGGCCGAGGCCGCGCCGGCGACAGCGCCTGCAGCGATCCCCGGCGGGCATCGTCTGGTGCTCGGGCTTGCGGTGGTCGCGCCGATCCTGGCTGTCGGCCTCTACAGCGTGGTCGGCGCGCCCGGCGTCTCGGACCGGCCGTTCCGTCAGCGTCTCACCGAATGGCGCCAGGCCGATCCCGCCACCCTGAACCCGCCGCAGATGGCCGCCCTGATCCGGTCCATCGTCGTGGAACGGCCCAACGATCCCGAAGGCTACAAGAACCTGGCCCTGGCCGAGATGGCGTCCGGCGACGCCATGGCCGCGTCGAGCGCGCTGCGCCGGGCCGTGGCCCTGGCGCCGAAGCGCGCCGACCTGTGGGCGGCGCTCGGCGAGACCTTCATGGCCGAAGGCGAGGGCGAGATCGGCGTCGACGCCCGGGCCGCCTTCGCCGAGGCGCTGCGGCTGGACCCCGGTTCGCTGAGCGCCCGCTATTTCCTCGCCCGCGCCGATATCGCCGACGGCAAGCTCGCGCAGGGTCTGGACGGCTGGCGCGCGCTGGCGGCCAGCCTGCCGGCCGATGATCCGTCGCGGCTGGCCCTGACCGGTGAAATCGCGGCGGTCGCCAAGGCCGGCGGTCTGCCGAAGGCGCAGCCCGCCCCCGCACAGCCCGACGCCGCCGCCATCCGCGGGATGGTCGAGGGACTGGCCTCGCGGCTGGAAGCCTCGCCCAACGACCCGGAGGGCTGGGTGCGGCTGGTGCGGGCCTGGTCGGTGCTCGGCGAGACGCAGAAGCGCGACGCCGCGCTGGCGCGGGCGCGGGCCCTCTACAAGGACAAGCCGGACATCATGAACGCGCTGGACGAGGCCGCCCGATGAGCTTCTGGCCGAAATCACGCACCGCCCGCCGGCGGCTGACGATCCTGCTGGCGATCGCGCCGGTGCTGGCGCTGGCCGCGGGTCTGACCCTGTGGGGTCTCTCCGACTCCATTTCGCTGTTCTACACGCCCGCCCAGGCCAAGGCCGCAAACGTGGCGCCGGGCCGGGCTGTCCAGCTCGGCGGGCTGGTGCTGCCCGGCAGCGTGGTCAAGCATCCCGACGGGCGGGTCGAGTTCGTCATCTCCGACAAGGAAGCGACCGCGCCGGTCAGCTATCGCGGCGACCTGCCCGATCTGTTCCGCGAGGGGCAGGGCATCGTCGCCGAGGGCTCCTTCGATGCGGCGGGCCAGTTCCAGGCCAAGCGGGTGCTGGCCAAGCACGACGAGAAATACATGCCGCGCGAGGTCTCCAAGGCGCTCAAGGACCAGGGCGAGTGGCGGGGAGACGGCGCCGCGCCGTCCTATGACAAACCATGATCGTTGAATTCGGCGCCTTCGCGCTGGCGCTGGCGCTCGCGCTGTCGTTCGCCCAGGTCGGGCTCGGGTTCGCCGGGGCGCGCCGACCGATGCTGGCCGGGGCCGGCGAGGGGGCCAGCGTCGGGGCGTTCCTCGGCGTCGCGCTGGCGTTCGCGGCGTTGGTCGCGGCTTTTGTCGCCTCGGACTTTTCGGTCGCCAACGTGGCGGCCAACTCGCACACGGCCAAGCCGCTGCTCTACAAGATCGCAGGCGCCTGGGGCAGCCACGAGGGCTCGATGCTGCTGTGGTGTCTGATCCTGACGGGGTTCGGCGCTACGGTGGCTGTCTGGGGCAGGGGCCTGCCGCCGAGCCTGAAGAGCCGGGTTCTGGGGGTGCAGGGCCTGCTGGGCGTGCTGTTCCTCGCCTACACCGTGTTCGCCTCCAACCCGCTGGCGCGTCTGGCCGAGGCGCCGATCGAGGGGCGGTCGCTCAATCCGCTGTTGCAGGATCCCGCGCTCGCCTTCCATCCGCCGTTTCTCTACCTGGGCTATGTCGGGTTCTCGGTGGTGTTCTCGTTCGGCGTCGCCGCCCTCATCGAGGGCCGGGTCGACGCCGCCTGGGCGCGCTGGGTGCGACCCTGGACGCTGGCGGCCTGGAGCTTCCTGACCGTCGGGATCGCGCTGGGGTCCTTCTGGGCCTACTACGAACTGGGTTGGGGCGGCTGGTGGTTCTGGGACCCGGTCGAGAACGCCTCCTTCATGCCCTGGCTGATCGGCGCCGCCCTGCTGCACTCCGCCATTGTCACCGAGAAGCGCGGGGCGCTGTCCGGCTGGACCGTGTTCCTGGCGCTGGCCGCCTTCACCTTCTCCATGCTCGGCGCCTTCCTGGTGCGGTCGGGCGTGCTGACCAGCGTGCATGCGTTCGCCGTGGATCCGACGCGGGGCGTGCTGCTGCTGTCCATCCTTGGCGTATCCTCGGGCGCGGCCTTTGCGCTGTTCGCCTGGCGGGCGCCGGCGCTGGCGCCGGGCGGAGTGTTCGCTCCGGCCAGCCGCGAAAGCCTGATCGTGCTCAACAACATCCTGCTGACCGCGGCCACGGCCACGGTGCTGCTGGGCACGCTGTTCCCGCTGATCCGCGAGGCCATCGGCGGCGAGACCGTCTCGGTCGGGCCGCCCTATTTCAACCTGACCTTCGCGCCGTTGATGGCGCTGGCCATGCTGGCGCTGCCGTTCGGGCCCCTGACCGCCTGGAAGCGGGGCGACATCGTCGCCAGCGCCGACCGGCTGAAGCTGGCCGCCGCCGTCGCCGTGTTGGCGGGCGCGACCGTCTTTGGCGTAATGAGCCCGCGCAAGGCGCTGGCCAGCGCCGGGATCGCGCTGGGCGTCTGGCTGATCGCCGGCGTCGCCGCAGAGATCGCCGAACGGACAAAGGCGTTCAAGGCGCCGTGGCCGGAGGTCCGGCGTCGCCTGACGGGTCTGCCGCGCGGGGCCTGGGGCATGACGCTGGCGCACGCGGGACTGGGCGTGTTCATTCTGGGCGCCTGTTTCGAGACCACCTGGAAGGTCGAGTCGGCCCAGGCCCTGAGCCTCGGCGGGCAGCTTCGTCTCGGCGCCTTTGAGCTGACCCTCAAGGACGTCCGCACCGTGGACGGCCCCAACTACCTCGCCGAGCGCGGGGAGATCAGCGTGACCCGGCGTGGCGAAAGCGTCTGCACGCCGCGGCCGGAGCGCCGGTTCTACACCGCCGGCCGGCAGAGCACGTCCGAGGTCGCGTTGTGCAACCTCGGCTTCAGCCAGATCTATGTGGTGCTGGGCGAGCGGCGCGCGACCGCCGCGGGCCAGCCGGCCTGGCTGGTGCGCAGCTACTTCAACCCGTGGGTCCAGCTGATCTATCTGGGCCCTCTGCTGATGACGCTGGGCGGGCTGATGTCGTTGTCCGACCGGCGGCTGCGCTTCGCGGTGGGGAAGAAGGCATGACCGGACGGCTGTTCCTGCTTCTGGCGGCGATCTTCAGTCTCGCCGCCGCCTCCGACCCGTCCGAGCGGCTGGCCGACCCGGCGCAGGAAGCGCGGGCGCGGGCGCTGTTCAGCCAGGTGCGATGCCTGGTCTGCCAGAACGAGTCGATCGACGATTCCACCGCCGAGCTGGCCGGCGATCTGCGCAAGGTCGTGCGCGAGCAGGTGGCCGCCGGGCGGTCCGACACGCAGGTGAAGGCCTTCCTGACCGCCCGCTACGGCGAGTTCGTGTTGCTCAAGCCGCGCTTCAGCCTGGGCAACGCGGCGCTGTGGCTCGCGCCGTTTCTGGCGGTTCTGGTCGGGGTCGGGATGCTCGCAACGCGCTGGCGGCGCCGCGAAGCGACACAGGAGCTGACCGGTGACGAAGAATCGCGGCTGGCGGCCTTGCTGGACGACGAAGCCCCGTGACACGATTGCGCCGTGATCGGGCCTCAGAAACGCAGGCCGGATGACGGAAAGATAACTTGAGCGCCTTTGAGCGCTTTGGCATCGACTTCAGCAAATCACCCCGCATCGCGCGGGACAGGAACGGAACACAGATGGTCGCCAGGAAGACCGGATTTATTGTCGGCGCCGTCGCGGGCGCGGGTGTCGCCGCCGCCGCGCTGGCCGGCGTTGGTTTGCGTATGGCCCCGGCGCAGGCCGCCGAGCCCACACAGTTGATCCGCACGGCGAACGCCGGGCCGCTGATGTTCGCGCCGCCGCCGGGCGCGCCGATGTCGTTCGCCGATATCTTCGAGAAGGTCTCGCCCGCCGTCGTGTCGATCGACGTGACGTCGCGGGTGAACGCCGGCGCGCTGCGGATGCCGAACTTCCCGTTCGGACCGAACGGCAAGCCGGGCGAGCAGGATGAAGAGCGGGAGGACCCCGGCGCGGGCCGTCCGCGTCAGCAGTCGTCCGGGTCGGGCTTCCTGATTTCGGCCGACGGCTACATCGTCACCAACAACCACGTCATCGAGGGCGCGGACGAGATCACCGTCACGCTCAAGGACGGCCGCGAGCTGAAGGCCAAGCTGGTCGGACGCGACGAGAACACCGATCTGGCCGTGATCAAGGTCGAGGGCAACGGCTTCACCTTCGTCACCTTCGAGAACGCCGGCAAGCCGCGCGTCGGCGACTGGGTCATCGCGGTCGGCAACCCGTTCGGCCTCGGCGGCACCGCCACGGCCGGGATCGTGTCCGCCTACGGCCGGAACCTGAACGACGACAGCAGCCAGTTCGTCGACTACGTGCAGATCGACGCGCCGATCAACCGCGGCAACTCCGGCGGGCCGACGTTCGACGTCTATGGCCGGGTGATCGGGGTCAACAGCGCCATCTTCTCGCCGACGGGCGGCTCGGTCGGCATCGGCTTCGCCATTCCCGCCGACGTCGCCGACAGCATCACCAAGCAGCTGATCAGCGGCGGCAAGGTCGTGCGCGGCTACATCGGCGCGCAGATCCAGAACTTCACGGCCGAAATGTCCCAGGCCATCGGCCTGGGCGACCTCAAGGCCGCCGTGGTCAAGGCCGTGACGCCCGGCGGGCCGGCAGCCAAGGCCGGACTGATGGTCGATGACATCGTGCTGTCGGTGAACGGCGTGAAGGTCGAATCCTCCACCGCCCTGACCCGCGAAGTCGCGCGCGGCGCCGCCGGCTCGACCCTGCGGCTGGAAATCCTGCGCGACGGCCGGGCGCGGACCATCGACATCCGCTCAGGCGTCCGCCCGTCGAATGAGGAGCTGGCCAGCACCCTGCGGCCTGACGCCGAAGGCGCCGCGCCGGGCAAGCCGCCGACGACTCCGGGCGTCACGCGCGTCCAGGTCCTGGGCATGGGCCTGGTCCCGCTCGATGCCGCAGCGCGCAAGCGCTACAACATCGGCTCGGAGGTCCAGGGCGTGCTGATCGACAGCCTGCGGGCCGATTCCGACGCTTCCGAGCGCGGCATCGCCGTCGGCAATGTGATCACCTCGGTGAACCTGAAGGCCGTTCGCACGCCGGCCGACGTGGCCGCCGCCGTGGACGCCGCCAAGAAGGCCGGCCGCCCGACCATCCTGCTGTCGGTGCTGTTCCGGGGCCAGCTGGCTTCGGTGCCGGTGAAGGTCAACTAAAGCGCTACGCGACCCTCCCCGGAGCCTTGCGCTTCGGGGAGGGCTCGCCGTCACGATCGGGCGGCGCATTACACTATCGTATGTTGAGGTCGCCGCGCGGTACGCGGTAGTTTCCCCGACGTCGGCGGATTCTTCCCGCCGTGGCGCCGGGGCGAACCATGCGAATCCTGATTATCGAGGATGATATCGAGGCGGCCGAGGCGATGGCGCGCGGGCTGGGCGAGGCCGGCTATGACTGTGTCCACGCCGCCGACGGCGCCGCGGGTCTGGCCGAAGCCCAGAAGGGCGGGTTCGATGTCCTGATCGTCGACCGGATGATGCCGAAGATGAACGGCGTGGAGGTGGTGTCCACCCTGCGCCGCGAGGGCGATGCGACGCCGGTGCTGTTCCTGTCCGCGCTCGGCGAGGTCGGAGACCGGGTCGACGGCCTGAAGGCCGGCGCCGACGACTATCTGGTCAAGCCCTACGCTTTTCCCGAGCTGATCGCCCGGGTCGAGGCCCTGTCGCGTCGGCGCGAGACCGGCGCGGTCGCGACCACCCTCAAGGTCGGCGATCTCGAAATGAACCTCATCGCCCGGACCGTGCATCGCGGGACGACCGAGATCGACCTGCAGCCGCGCGAGTTCCAGTTGCTGGAATTCATGATGCGCCACGCCGGCCAGTCGGTGACCCGCACGATGCTGCTGGAGAAGGTGTGGGAATACCACTTCGACCCCCAGACCAACGTCATCGACGTGCACATCTCGCGACTGCGCTCGAAGATCGACAAGGGCTTCGACCGGCAGATGCTGCAGACCGTTCGCGGCGCCGGCTACCGGCTCGACCCCTAGCGGGCTGACCAGAGCCCATGCGTCTGCCCCGGATCTTCCGCACCACGCCCTTCCGGCTGACGCTGCTGTTCCTCGCCATGTTCGCCGCGGCGGCGGCGGCATTCCTCGCCTATGCCTATCTGGCCACGGCCGGGGAGGTGACGCGGCGCGCCGATGACGAAATCCGGCGCGAGATGAACTCGCTCGAAGCCATCTATCGCCGGGGCGGGGTGTCATCGCTGAACCAGGCGCTGATCGAGCGCGCCGTGGGCGAGCGGCCGTTCCTGTATCTGCTGCTCGACACCCGGGGCGAGCGGATCACCGGGTCTATCGAGGAATCGCCGATCGGCGACATCGAGGCGCCGGGCGAGAACTGGACCACTTTCCAGGTCACCGACACCGACATGGACGGCGGCGAGGTCAAACGGCCGGCGCGCGGGATGCAGGAACGCCTCACGGGCGGCGAGACACTGTTCGTCGGCGCCGACGTCGGCGAATCCGAGGGGTTCGTCACCGGCATCGTGCGGGCGCTCTGGGGCGCCGGCGCGCTGGTGATCCTGCTGGGGCTGGCCGGCGGGGTGCTGGTCAGTCGCAACGTCAGTCGCCACATGGCCGGCCTCAACGAGACGATCGCCGCCGTCCGGGCCGGGGACCTGAAGGCCCGGGCGCGGGTGCGCGGGGCGCGGGACGAGTACGACGAGCTGGCCGAGGGGCTGAACGAAATGCTCGACCGGCTGGAACGGTCGATGGGCGGGCTGCGGCACGCGGGCGACGCGATCGCCCACGATCTGCGCTCGCCGCTGACACGGCTGCGGGCGCGGATGGAATCGGCGCTGATCGAGGTCGAGGCCGGCAAGGGCGACCCGAAGCAGGCGTTGATCCAGGCGCTCGACGACGCCGACAATGTGCTGACCACCTTCAACGCGGTGCTGGCCATCGCCCGGCTGCAGGCCGCCGGCAGCGCGCCGGACCAGACGCTGTTCGACCCCGGCCAGCTGGCCGCCGACATGGCCGAGCTCTACGAGCCGCTGTGCGAGGAGAAGGGCATCGACTTCAAGGCCGAGCTGATCCCGCAGCTGACCGTCAAGGCGGCGCGGCCGATCCTCGCCCAGGCCCTAGCCAACGTCATCGACAACGCCATCAAATACACCCCGCCCGGCGGGGCGGTGATGATGCGGGTGCGGCGGCGGTCGTCGGGCGAGATCGAATTCTCGATCACCGACAACGGCCCGGGCGTTCCGCTCGAGGATCGCGCCCGCGTGGTGCAGCGGTTCGTAAGGCTGGAAAACAGCCGCAGCGAGCCGGGATCGGGTCTCGGCCTGTCGCTGGTGGCGGCTGTCGCCGAAGCGCATGGCGGCCGGCTTGAGCTGGACGAAGGGCCCGGCGAGTACGACGGTTTCGGACCAGGCTTGAGGGTGGCGCTGGTGCTGCCGCGGGTCGAGTAGCGCCCGGGGGGCGATGGCGCGAGGGGACCAGATGAACAGAGCGATCGACCGTCGGCGATTGGTGCTCGGCGCGGGTGCGCTCGGCGGACTCGGCCTGGCCGGGTGTGCGACCCGGCCGATCGCCGCACCGGTCGCCCCGGCAGCCGGCCTGATCGCTGCTCCGACCCTGATCGCGCCGATCCGCGCCGACATGCAGCGCATCTCGCGCGTTACCGTCTGTCTCCGGCCGTTTCGCAAGGCCGGGCCACGCATGGATGTCGAGACCGTCGGCGACAAGCGTGTCGTGCACAACTACGGCCACGGCGGCAGCGGATGGTCGCTGTCCTGGGGTTCCGGCACGATCGCCGCGCGCAACGCCCTGTCCGGCGGCGAAAGGGACATTGCGGTGCTCGGCGCCGGGGCCCTGGGCCTGACCACCGCGACGCTTCTGCAACAGGCGGGCGCCAACGTGACCATCTACGCCAAGGAGCGGATGTTCGAGGCCCGCTCGTCGCGCGCCACCGGGACCTGGTCGCCGGACTCGCGCATCGCGGCGGAAGGGTCGGTCGCACCCGGCTTTCCCGCGCTGTGGGAGGAGATGGCCCGGACCTCATACCGGACCTTCCAGACCTGGCTGGGGCTGCCCGGTGACCCGGTGCAATGGCAGGACCGCTACGTGCTGCTCGACAAGGATCTGGGTCCGGGCGCCGAAGACCCGCCCAACAACGACCCGGTCAGGTTCGTCTACTATGGCGACCGCATCAGCGATCTGCGCCATCGTGGCGCGACACTCGCCCCAGGCACGCATCCCTTTCCGGTCGAAAGCGCGCGCCGTGGCTCGGCCATGCAGTTCAACATCGCCGCCTACGCCCGGCTGCTGACCAGCGATTTTCTCATGGGCGGCGGGAAGATCGAGACGCGCGAGTTTCACACCCCCGCCGACCTCGCGCCGTTGAAGCAGAAGGTGGTGGTCAACTGCACCGGCTACGGCGCGCGCGCGCTTTGGAAGGACGAGTCGATCGTGCCGGTGCGCGGACAGATCACCTGGCTTCTGCCCCAGCCTGAGGTGAACTACGGCCTGCTCTATAACGACGTGATGGTTGTCTCGCGGCACGATGGCATCGTGGTGCAGTACCTCGGCGAGAGCGAGATGGACGGCTATGGCGACGACGACGAAACACCCGACCCCGCAGAGACCGAACGGGTGATCAAGCGGCTGGCCGATCTCTATTCAAGGTTTCCCGCCCGGCGTTCCTGACAGCTAGAGTGGCGACATGAGTGCGCTCGCCAGCCGACTCGCCCCCTGCGGCCCCGTGAACGACGCCAAGGCGGCGGAGCGAACCCTTGAGATCATTGGCGAGAAGGTCGGACAGGCCGAGGCGATCGAGGCGGCCCGCGCCGCGCTGGCGCCGGTGTTCGGCGCCTCGCCCTATCTCGCCGGACTGGCGCGGCGGCGGCCGGCCGCGCTGCGCGAGACCCTTGAGCGCGATCCTGACGAGCGCCTGGCGGATATTCTCGCCGCCACCCTGGCTGTCGCGGACGAGCCGGACGAGGACGTCGGACGCAAGGCGCTGCGCGATCTCAAGGCCGACCTTCATCTCCTGACCGCCCTGGCGGATCTCGGCGGGGTCTGGGATCTGGACGCCGTGACCGGCGCGCTGGCGAGGTTCGCCGACGCCGCGCTCAACGCAGCGGTCGCCCTGACCGCACGGGCCGAGATCGAGCGGGGGCGGCTGGTCGCCGTGGCGCCCGGGCCGGCAGGGCCGATCCCCGGGCTGATGATCATCGCCATGGGCAAGCACGGCGCCTTCGAGCTGAACTACTCCAGCGATATCGACATCAGCTTCTTCTACGAGCCCGAACGGCTGCCGCTGGCCGAGGGCGTGGAGGCCGGAGATGTCGCCGTGCGGATCGCGCATGGCGTGGCGCGCACGCTGCAGGACCGCACCGCCGACGGCTATGTGTTCCGGGTGGACCTGCGGCTGCGGCCGGATCCGTCCTCGACGCCGCCCGCCGTGCCTGCGCCGGCCGCGTTCGCCTACTACGAATCCGTCGGTCAGAACTGGGAGCGGGCGGCCTTCATCAAGGCGCGCGCGGCGGCCGGCGACATCCCCGCCGGCGAGGCGTTCCTGGAGGAGCTGAAGCCGTTCATCTGGCGCAAGAATCTCGACTTCGCCGCCATCGCCGACATCCATTCGATCAAGCGCCAGATCCATACCTACAAGGTCGACGACCGGCTGACCGCCAAGGGCGCGGACCTGAAGCTGGGACGGGGCGGGATCCGCGAGATCGAGTTCTACGTCCAGACGCAGCAGCTGATCCTCGGCGGGCGACACCCGGATCTGCGCTCGTTCCGCACGCTGGACGGGCTGGCCGCCCTGGCCGCCGCCGGCCATGTGACGCCTCAGGCGGCCGAGGCGCTGTCGAAGGCCTATCGCGAGCTGCGGGCGCTGGAGCATCGCGTGCAGATGCTGGCCGACGACCAGACTCACCGGCTGCCGGAGTCCGACGCTGACCGCAAACGCGTGGCGGCCCTGTGGGGCATGGACAACCTGCGCAGCTTCGACGCCGCCGTCGGCCGCATCCTGAAGGGCGTCAACGCCATCTACGGCGAGCTGTTCAAGGGCGAGGAAGAGCTGTCCTCGCGGTTCGGCAGCCTGATCTTCACCGGCGTCGATGATGATCCCGCGACGCTCGCTACGCTCAAGCGGATGGGGTTCTCCAACCCGCCGCAGGTGTCGCAGACCATCCGCGGCTGGCATCACGGCCGGATCGCCGCGACGCGGACCGAGCGGGGTCGCGAGCTGTTCACCCGGCTGGCGCCGCGTCTGCTCGACGCCGTGCAGGCGACCGGCGCGCCGGACTCCGCCTTCAACCGCTTCGCCGACTTTTTCGGCGGCCTGTCGTCGGGCGTGCAGGTGCAGTCGCTGTTCCTGGCCCAGCCCCGGCTGTTCGAGCTGATCGTCCAGGTGATGGCCTATGCGCCGCAGCTGGCCCAGACGCTGGCGCGGCGCCCCGCGGCGCTCGACGCGCTGCTCGACAGCGCCTTCTTCCGGCCGTTCGAGGACGGGCAGGGGGCCGAAGCGTTCCACCAGGCGCTGGGCCGGGCGGAAGGGTTCGAGGAGGCGATGGACGCCGCCCGCCGGGTGCATCGCGAGCAGGCGTTCCGCGTCGGGGTTCAGGTGATGAGCGGCACCGCCAGCGCCGCCCAGGCCGGCGCCGCCTTCGCCGATCTCGCCGACCTTTGCATCCAGGGCCTGGCCGAGGCCGCCCTCGCCGAGACCGTGCGTCAGGGGGGCGCGTTCGAGGGCGATGTGGCCGTGGTGGCGCTGGGCAAGTGTGGCGGCCGCGAGATGACCGCCCGGTCCGACCTCGATCTGATGACGCTCTACCGGTCCGTCGATCCGGCCGGGATGTCCGCCGTGAAGGGCTGGAGCGCCGATGTGTTCTACGCCCGCTTTACCCAGCGGCTGATCGCGGCCCTGTCGGCGCCGACCGGCGAGGGCGGCCTCTATGAGGTCGACATGCAGCTGCGCCCGACCGGCAGCAAGGGGCCCGTGGCGGTCAGCCTGAAGGCGTTCGAGACCTACTACGACCGGGAGGCCGAGACCTGGGAGATGCTGGCGCTGACGCGGGCGCGGATCGTCTGGTCCAGTTCAGCCGCCTTCGCCGACGAAGCCGCCGGCGCGGTCGAAGCCGCCCTGCGCCGGCCGCGCGACGCGGCGCGCACCGCCGCCGACGTGCGGGAGATGCGCGCCCTGCTCGAGGCCGAACGGCCGCCGTCCGGCTTCTGGGACCTCAAGCTGACGCCGGGCGGGCTGGTGGATGTCGAGTTCGCCGCGCAGCACCTGCAGATCATCCACGCGGCGGCCGGCGGCCCCCTGGCCCAGAACACCGGCGCGGCGCTCGCCGCCCTGGATGCCGCGGGGCTGGGCGATGCCGCCGCGCTGGCCGATCTGGGCGAGGCCTGGCGGCTGCAGCAGGACCTGTCACAACTGCTGAAGCTGGCGCTGGAAGACAAGGCGGACCCCGACGAGGAGCCGAAGGGGCTGCAGGCCCTGCTCGCGCGGGCGGGCGGCGCGCGCAGTCTTTCCGACCTGCGCAAGAGGCTCACGACGGGCCGCGACAAGGCGCGCAGGGCCTTTGAGCAACTGACTCGCCCCTGAGGCGACGGAACGCCGATCAGGCGGCGTTGAAGCTGCGGGGCGTATCAAGGAGCATCTGACCCATGAAGACGATCACACTCGCCGCCGTCCTGCTGACCCTGTCGGCCGGCGCGGCCCTGGCCCAGGGCGGCCCCGGCGCCCGGATGGACGTGAACGGCGACGGCAAGGTCACCCAGGGCGAGTTCACGAACGCCCGCGTGACGATGATGATGCGCGCCGACGCCAACAAGGACGGCAAGCTGAGCAAGGCCGAGCTCGAGACCGGCATGACCGCCATGCGCAAGGGCGGCGGCGGCGCCGGCAAGGGCGGCGGGATGATGTTCGGCATGATGGACGCCAACAAGGACGGCTTCCTAACGCGTCCGGAAATCGAGAAGATGATCGAGCGCCGCTTCCAGCGCATCGACGTCAACGGCGACGGCGCGTTGAGCTCCAGCGAGATGGCCGCCATGCGCGGGGGCCAGATGGGCGGCGGGGGTGGCGGCGGCCGGTGATCTCCAGACTTGCCAGACGGCGGGCCGGGGGGCGCGCTGGCGGTGTGGAGAGACGATTGGCGACGGACGGCGATCCGGACCAGGAGCTGATAGCGCGCGTGGGGCGCGGCGATCCGGCGGCCGTACAGGCGCTGGTGGCCCGCAAGCTTCCACGGATGCTTCAGCTCGCCCACCGCATGCTGAACGACGCCGCCGAGGCGGAGGACGTGGCCCAGGAGGCGTTCCTGCGGGCCTGGAAGCAGGCGCCGACATGGCAGCCCGGGGCCGCGCGGTTCGACACCTGGCTGCATCGGGTGGCGCTGAACCTCTGCTACGACCGGCTCCGTCGGCGGCGCGAAGTGACGATGGCCGAGCCGCCGGAGCAGGTCGATACCGGACCGGCGGCCGACCGCGGGCTGCTGGCCCGGGACACCGGCCGCCGCGTATCGGCCGCCCTGGCCGAGCTTCCGGACCGCCAGCGCGAGGCTGTGACGCTGTGCCACTACCAGGAACTGACCAATATCGAGGCCGCCGCCCTGATGGGCGTGACGGTGGATGCGCTGGAAAGCCTGCTGGCGCGAGGGCGACGGGCCCTGCGCGCCGCGCTGGCGGACCTGAGGGAGTAGGACGATGAACCTGGACCGTTTCCAGACCCTGGCCGACGCGTTCGGCGGATCGATCACTCGCTGGCCCGTGGACGTGCAGGACGCGGCGTTCGCCTTCACCGCGGCGTCTCCGGACGAGGCGGCGCTCGCGCTGGCCGCCGCGCGGGACCTGGACGATGACCTTGACGGCGCCGAACGGCTCTCGCCCGGCGCGGCGCTTCGCCAGCGGATCATCGACGCCGCGCCGACGGCCCGCCGGCCATTGCGCACGCCGTTCCAGCGCTGGCTGGCCGGTGCGGGTGTCGGCGCGGGCCTCGCCGCGGCCACGGCGGCGGGGCTGATCGCCGGCGTCAATCTGTCCGCAGCCAGCGCCGGCGAAGACGCCCTGCTGATGGCCGCCGCCTACAGTTCCGGGCTGCTGGTTGATGAAGGAGACCCCTCTTGACCCCACGCCGCCTGACGATCGCGCTGCTGGCGTCGCTGGCGCTGAACCTGTTCCTCGTCGGACTGGGCGTCGGCGCCTGGGCGTTGGGGCCGAAGCTGATGCAGCCGACGCCGGTCGTGGTCCAGGGGCCCGGACGCGCGCCTCTGCCTTTCTGGGCCAGCGCCCGCGCGCTGTCTCCGCAGTATCGTCCGGCTTTCAACGCCGTGCTGCGCCGGGCGTTGGCGGATACGGTGGGCGATATCCGCGAAGCCCGGAAGATCAAGCGCCGGGCCTTTGACGCCATGTCGTCGGGAGACTTCGACGCCGGCCAGGTGACCGCTGATCTCGATCGCGCACGAACCCTCGAACTGGGCGCGCGGGCCCGGCTGGAACGGGACATGGTCGCCTTCTCCGCCACCCTGCCGCCCGATGAGCGGGCGAACCTCGCCGAAGCCATGCGGGGCGCCATGACCCAGATGGTCAACCAGCGCTTCCAGCGTCAGTGGGAAAGCCGGCCCGCCGCTCCCCAGGCCGGGACGGACCCGCGGCCGGCGGAATAGGCGTCAGGCCGCGATAACGCCCTGCAGGCGGCGGATCGGCAGGATGAAGCTGACCGTCGTGCCCTCGCCGGGGGTGCTGTCCATTTCCAGCGCGCCCTCGTGCAGTTCGATCAGCGACTTGGTCAGGGCCAGACCCAGGCCCGTGCCCTGGGTGGTCTTGCTGTGCTGGCTCTCGACCTGCTCGAAGGGCTGGGCCAGGCGTGAGAGGTCTTCCTTGCTGATGCCGATCCCGGTGTCCGTCACCGAGACGCGGACCCGCTCGCCGAGTGAGTCCTGCCGGACCTCGGCGCGCACGGTCACGCGACCGCCGCGCGGGGTGAACTTGATCGCGTTGCTGAGCAGGTTCAGCAGCACCTGTTTGACCGCCCTGTAGTCCGCCTCGATTTCCGGCAGGAACGGGAAGTCGACCGTCAGGAACAGGCCGGCCGCCTCGGCGCGGTTGCGCACCAGCCGCACGGCGTCCTCGGTCACTTCTTCCAGGTTCAGCGGCTCGAACTTGAGGTTCATCTTGCCGGCTTCGATCTTCGACATGTCGAGGATGTCGTTGATGAGCGCCAGCAGGTGCTGGCCGCTGTTGTGGATGTCGCCCGCGTACTCCTTGTAGCGCGGGTCGCCGAGCGGGCCGTACATCTCGGCGATCATGATCTCGCTGAAGCCGTTGACCGCATTGAGCGGGGTGCGCAGCTCATGGGACATGTTGGCGAGGAACTCGCTCTTGGCCTTGTTGGCGGCCTCGGCGCGGACCTTCTCGTTCTCGTACTTGCGGGCCAGCTCGGCGAGCTGCTCCTGGCTTCGTTCGAGGCTGACCACCGCGTTCTGGAGCTGCTCTTCGTTGAGGCGCCGGGCTTCTTCCTGGGCCTTCACGGCGGAGATGTCGGTCGCGGTCATCACCAGGCCGCCCTCGGCCGTGCGCCGCTCGGAGATCTGCACCCAGCGGCCGTCGTTGAGTTCGGCCTCGCGGATGCCGCGGACGCCCTCCGGACCGGCGATCTCCTGTTTGATCGCCAGCTGGACGAAGCGGTTCACATGATCGCGCGCGGCCCCTGGCTTGAGCACCTTCGGCTCAAGATTGAAGACGCTGCGGTAGTTGCGGTTGCACATCAGCAGGCGGCCTGAGCGATCCCAGAGCACGAAGGCCTCTGAAACGCTCTCGATGGCGTCGCGCAGGCGGTTCTCGGCGGCCTGGGCGCGGGCCTGGGCGAGGCGTTCCTCGGTGACGTCGAGCGCCACGCCGATGATCCGGTGGTAGCCGTCCTCCCCGGCCTGGCCGAGGCCCTGACCCCGGGCGTCGATCCAGATCGACTTGCCGCCCTGGCGGTCGGGCACGCGGAAGGACACGTCGAAGGCGCCGAAGCTGGCGGCATGGGCGAGGGACTGGCGAACCCGCTCACGGTGATCGGGCGCGACCCGGTCAAGCACCTCCTGGCCGCCGACGACGCCGCCGCCGCCCCAGCCGAAGATGACTCCGGTGACGTCGGACATGAACACCTGGTCGTTGACCAAGTCCCATTCCCAGATGCCGCACCGCGCCGCCTCGACCGCCATGCGGAAGCGTTGCTCGCTCTCGACGAAGGCCCGATGGGTGGCCTCTGCCTTGCGGCTCTGGGAGAACAGCAGCAAGGCCAGCGCGATGCCGATGCCGAGCGGCACCAGCAGCGAGACGATGCCGTCGATGCGAGCTTCGTTGGCCTGCATCACGCTGATCGGCGCGGCGGCGGCCATGGCCACCAGCAGACCGCCGGCGACCGGGCGGCTGGCGACATCGACGATGCCGCCGTTCGGCTGCCGCCCGCGCACCAGCAGGTCCGTGCGCAGATCCGAGAGCGCCAGACCGAAGGCTTCCTGGGCCGTCGAGGCCTGGGCGGCGCCGCCGGGCCCGATGCTGACCATGAGGCGACCGTCCGCCGTGGCCACCGCGGAAGAGCCTTCATCGTCGGGGCCGGTCGGCAGTCTGGCCCTGTCCTCGGTCGTCAGGATGACCGCACGACCGGGCACGACCCGGGCGATGTACAGGCGAAGCGGGTCCCCGGCGGCCGTGCCGATCCACAGGCTGCGGCCTGAAGCCTCGGCCTGCCGCGCCGCGCCCTTCCAGTCCGCGCCGTCGGCCCGCCCGGACGCGGCGGCCACGGTGTCGCCCGTGACGACCGCGGCGGCGGCGACGCCCGGACCAGCCGCGCGCAGGGCGCCCTCGGCCGCGTCGATCGGGCGGTCCGCAGAGCGGTTCAGAAGTTCATAGCCCGTGGCGAGGCCGCCGCTACGCTGGGCGATGCGGGCGTCGAGCCGGGCGGCGAGGATCTGGGCGACGGCGTCCGGTCCGCCGGCGCCCTCGTGCGACACCCAGCCGCGCTGCAGCCGCATGACGCCGAAGGCCGTGTAGACGCCCAGCAGCACGACCGCCGCCAGAATGACGATGCGCACAAAGGCGCCGGACGAGGCATGGCTCTTCGACGCGGCGAAGGATGGCTCGCCGGCTACTGCTGCCTTGCGACGCTTGCCCGCCAACCTCAGTCCCCAAAACCCGAGTCAGTTACCCCGTAGGGGGAATCTTAGGGGCGCGGAGTCCCGGCGTCACGGACCAATGGCGATTTCTCCCCAGTCTCGGTCACATGGCCGCGGATCGTGGTCCGGCGGACTCACCTGGCGGACCCTCCGGGTGGTGTTTCCGGCGCAATCGCCTAGAGAGAGACGCCCGCCGCGAGGTCCCCGACTCCATGACGACGAACGCCCTGTCCCTTCGGCATGCGCTGCTGGCCCTGGCGGTCATGGCGGTCTGGGGATCCAACTTCGTCGTCATCCGCGTGGGGCTGGATCATCTGCCGCCGCTGCTGTTCGCCACGCTGCGGTTCAGCGTCGCCTTCCTGCCTGCCGCGCTGTTCCTGAAAAAGCCGGATGTGCCGTGGCGCAATCTGGCGGCCTATGGCGTGCTGATCGGCGCAGGACAGTTCGGTATGCTGTTCCTGGCCATGAAGGGTCATATCTCGCCCGGTCTGGCGTCGCTGGTGGTGCAGACCCAGGCGTTTTTCACGATCGCCCTGGCCATGCGGATCAGCGGCGAAAAGGTGCGGCCCTTCCAGTACGCGGCCCTGGCGCTGGCCGCGGCCGGGATCGGCGTGATCATCTGGCGGACGGACGGATCGGCGACGCCTCTGGGCATCGGCCTGGTGCTGCTGGCCGCGCTCGGCTGGGCCGGGGGCAACCTCGTCGCGCGCCGGACGCCGAACGTGAACATGCTGGCCTATGTGGTCTGGGCGAGCCTGTTCTCTATTCCGCCGTTGCTTGCGTTCTCGCTGGTGTTCGAGGGCTGGCCGGCGATCCGGACCGGGCTTGTGAAGGCGGACGCCGTCACCTGGGCGGCCGTGGTCTGGCAGGCCGTCGGCAACACCATGTTCGGCTATGCGATCTGGGGCGGGTTGCTCGCGCGGTATCCGACAGCGACCATCGCGCCGATGTCGCTGCTGGTGCCGGTGTTCGGCATGGCGGCCTCGGCGGTTTTCCTGCACGAGGCGCTGCCGGCGTGGAAGCTCGCGGCGGCGGGACTGGTGATGGCGGGGCTGGCGCTGAACACGTTCTGGCCTCGCATTCAGAAGATGCTCCCCACGCGTGGGGAGCTGTCAGGCGGAGCCTGACTGAGGGGAGTCGGTGCACGGACACCCCTCCACCGCCTCCGGCGGTCCCCCTCCCCGCGAAGCGGGGAGGATTGAACGTCGCTAGGCCAGCGCCTTGCTCGCCAGTTCGAACACGTTCTTCGACAGGCCCTCGACCGCAACGATGCGCTCCAGTTGCGCCTTCATCAGCGCGCCCAGCTCAGGCCGGTAGCGCCGCCAGCCGCCGAGGGGTTCGACGAAGCGGGCGGCGGTCATCGGGTTGACCGCGTCCGTGGCGATGATCTGGTCGGCCAGGAAGCGATAGCCGGCGCCCGACGGATCGTGGAACCGGGCCGGGTTAAAGCCCGCGAAGGTCCCGACCAGCGCCCGCAGGCGGTTGGGGTTGCGGCGATCGAAGTCCGGATGGACCGTCAGGCCGAGCACCCGGCCCAGCGCCTCTTCCGAGGACTCGCGGGCCTGGATGGCGAACCACTTGTCGAGCACCAGCGGCTCGTCCTTCCAGCGCGCATGGAAGGCCTCGAGGGCCTTCTCGCGCGCCTCGCCGCCCAGCTCCATCAGGGCCGCCAGACCGCCGATCGCGTCGGTCATGTTGGCCGCCGTCTCGAAGTGGCGTGCGGCGATGTCGGCGTTCTCCGCGTGATGATCGACCGACAGCAGGTCGAGCGCCGCGTTGCGAAGGGCGCGGCGGCCGGCGGCCTCGGCGCCGGGCGAGAACGGGCCGCTGTCGCTGAGGCCCGCGTGCAGTCGCCGCAGATCATCGCCCAGATGCACGGCCAGCCGCACGCGCAGATGGTCGCGGGCGTCGTGGATCGCCTGCGGATCGGCGGGGCTCATCGCCAGGGACAGGTCGCCTTCGGTCGGCAGGGCCAGCAGCAGCGCCTTGAACGCCGGATCGGCCGCCTGGTCGCCCAGCGCGCGGCCCATGGCCTCGGCGAACCGTTCTTCGGCCACCTCGTCCGGCGCGCCCTTCGCGCGCTTGAGGATCAGGTCCTTCGCCAGGCCCTGGCCCGCTTCCCAGCGATTGAAGAGGTCGGGATCGGCCGCCAGCAGGACGTAACGGTCCTTTTCCGGTGAGTCCGTCGTCAGGTTCACCGGCGCCGAGAAGCCGCGCAGGGGCGAGATCACGGGGCGGGCCGGAACGGGCAGGGTGATCGTCTGCTCGGCCTGTTCAAGGATGATCAGGCATTCCTCGCCCATCGGCCGACCGTCGTCGTGGAGCATCCCCAGGCGGACAGGGATCGGCAGGGCCGACTTGGACGGCTGGCCGGGCGTCGGGGCGGTCGTCTGGCGCAGGGTGATGGCGACCGATCCGGCGGCCGCGTCATAGGCCGTCGTCAGGTCGACAGCCGGCGTGCCGGCCTGTTCGTACCAGCGGAAGAAGTCGGTCAGGTCGCGGCCTGACGCGTCTGCGAAGCACTGGATGAAGGCCTCCACCGTCGTCGCCTCGCCGTCGTGGCGGGTGAAGTAGAGATCCATGCCCTCCCGGAACGCGTCCGCGCCCAGCAGGGTCTTGAGCATGCGGATGACCTCGCTGCCCTTCTCGTAGATCGTCGCAGTGTAGAAGTTGTCGATCTTCAGATAGCTCGACGGCCGCACCGGGTGGGCGAGGGGGCCGGCGTCCTCGCTGAACTGCCGGGCGCGCAGGGCCTTCACGTCCTTGATCCGCTGGACCGCCTCGCCGCGCATGTCGCCGCTGAAGGACTGGTCGCGGAAGACCGTCAGGCCTTCCTTCAGGCACAGCTGGAACCAGTCGCGGCAGGTGATCCGGTCGCCGGTCCAATTGTGAAAATACTCGTGGGCCACGACGCTCTCGATGCGCTCGTAGTCCATGTCGGTGGCGGTGGCGGAGTCCGCCAGCAGCAGCGCCGAGTTGAAGATGTTGAGGCCCTTGTTCTCCATGGCCCCGAAGTTGAAGTCGCGCACGGCGACGATCATGAACAGGTCCAGGTCGTACTCGCGGCCGAAGGCCTCCTCGTCCCACTTCATCGAGCGCTTGAGGCTGTCCATGGCGTACTCGGCGCGGGCCGACATGCCCGGGTCGACGTAGATGCGCAGGTCGACCGTGCGGCCGGTCATGGTCACGAAGCTGTCGGCCAGTTCGTCCAGCTCGCCGGCCACCAGCGCGAACAGGTAGCAGGGCTTGGGGAACGGGTCGTTCCAGACCGCGTAGTGGCGACCGTTGCCGAGATCGCCGCCCTCGACCCGATTGCCGTTGGCGAGCAGGCGGTGGAACGCCGTGTCCGCCTCCATCCGCACGGTGTAGCGGCTGAGCACGTCCGGGCGGTCGAGGAACCAGGTGATGCGCCGGAAGCCCTCGGCCTCGCACTGGGTGCAGAACCGGCCGCCGGACATGTAGAGCCCCATCAGGGCCGTGTTGGCCCGCGGGTCGATCTCGACCTCGGTTTCCAGCGTGAAGGCCGCGGGGAGATCGGTGAGCGTCAGGACCGCCGCCGTCGCCTCGTAGGGATGGGCGACGCCGTCGACCGCGACGGAGATCGTCTTCAGGCCCTCGCCGTCGAGCGCCAGGGGCTCGGCGTGGTCGCCATTGCGCCGGACCGTGAGCCTGGCCTTCACCCGGGTGGCCGACGGCTCCAGGCCGAAGTCGAGGAACACCTCGTCGATCAGGTAGGCGGGCGGCCGGTATTCGGCCAGACGGACGGGCTGGGGGGCATCTGTGCGCATGGGAGATATCTAGGCGCGCGGAGGGGGCGAGGCCAGCAGCGCGGGCGACAAATCCGCTCAGCCGCCCTCGACCCAGACCGTCTTCACGTTGACGAATTCCAGCAGGCCGTGACGGCTGCATTCACGGCCGTGGCCGCTGTGCTTGACGCCGCCGAACGGGAGGCGGGCGTCGGACCGGACGTTGGCGTTGACGAACGCCATGCCGGCGTCGAGGTCCCCGGCCGCGATCCGTTCGCCGCGGGCCAGGTCGGACGTGATCACGCCGGAGCCGAGGCCGAACGGCGAGGCGTTGGCGATGCGGATGGCGTCGGTCTCGTCCTTCGCGCGGATGATCGCCGCGACCGGCCCGAAGACCTCCTCGTCATGCGCCGGCTGGCCGGTCGCCACATCGGTCAGGACCGTGGCCGGGTACCAGGCGCCGGGCTTGTCCGGTCGCTCGCCGCCCAGCAGCAGGCGCGCGCCCGCGGCCAGACTGGCCTCGACCTGGGCGTGGATATCGTCGCGGGCGGCGATGCTGACCAGCGGGCCGAAACGGGTCGCGGCGTCACGCGGATCGCCAGGCTGGAAGGCGCTCATCTCGCGCACCAGCGCTCGCTCGAAGGCCGGCGCGATGCTCTCGATCACCACGAACCGCTTGCCCGCGATGCAGCTCTGGCCTGCGTTGACCATTCGCGCCGTGGCGCAGACCTTCGCCGCCAGCGCGATGTCGGCGTCCTCGAGCACGAGGTAGGCGTCGGCGCCGCCGAGCTCCAGCACCACCTTCTTCAATGCCCCGCCGGCGACCGCCGCGACCTTGCGCCCGGCCTCGACGCTGCCGGTCAGGGTGACGGCGGCCACGCGATCATCCTCGATCAGGGTCTGCACATCGTCGCTGGGGATCAGCAGCGTGCGGAAGATGTCCTCGGGAAATCCCGCTTCGCGGAACACGTCTTCGATCGCCAGCGCGCAGCCCGGCACGTTGCTGGCGTGCTTGAGCAGCGCGCCGTTGCCGGCCATCAGCGCCGGCGCGGCGAAGCGGAAGACCTGCCAGAACGGGAAGTTCCAAGGCATCACCGCCAGCACCACGCCCAGCGGATTGAAGGTCGCGTAGGCCTTCGCGCCCTCGATGGCGGCGGGTTCCGGCGCCAGGAAGGCTTCGGCGTGCCCGGCGTAGAAGTCGCAGCCGCCGGCGCACTTCTCGATCTCGGCGCGACCGTCGGTCAGGGTCTTGCCCATCTCGGCGGTCATCAGGGCGGCGTAGAGATCCTTGCGGGCGCGCAGCACGACAGCCGCCCGCCGCATGAGCCGGGCGCGCTCGGCGAAGGCCGTTCGTCGCCACGACCCGAAGGCGTCATGGGTGCGGCCAAGGATCGAAAGGGCGTCGTCGCGGCTGTGACCGTCGTACGTTTCCCCGGGTAGACCGGTCGCCGGGTCAACGGTCTGGAAGCGGGGATTGGCGGACATGAGCGACTCCTGCGGGTTGATCGCAGAACGCGCCCCGCAGGCCTGTCGTTCAAGTCACAACAGTCAGGCCGCGCTGCTTTCGCGTCGCGACCCTTCGGAGGCCGCGGCGGGAATTTCCTGGACGTAGCGTTCGATGACGGCCGCGCGGCGGGCCAGTTCGGCGACGACCGGCGGGGCGTCTTCCGGCGACTCCGAGACCAGGGCGATCAGCTCGCGGGCGATCGCCTGCAGGCGCGGGGCGCTGGCGATAAGGCGGGCCTGGCGCTCCATCCTGTTCGGGTCGCGGTCGTACTCGGCGCCCGGCGTGCGCCAGCCGCCCCAGTCGCTCGGGTCGGTCACCACGACCGGATAGGTGCCGGGGAAGGGATGGTGCGAGCAGTCGCCTTCCTGCTGCCATTTGTTCTTGGCGCGCATCAGCCGCCAGCCTTCGCCCGGCAGTTCGCCGTCAGCGTCCTCTACACGGTCTTCGGGCCGAAGCTCATGGGCGTGAAACTCGCGGCCGAGCCCGACGTCGTAGGTGACGCGCACCGGCTCGTCGAAGCCCTTGGCCCAGATGGGCACGATCCTGTCGATGGTCGCCCAGGCGCCGACGCTCTCGACCCACACCTTCTGGTTCTTCTGAAAAACGGCCTTCGCCATGCATCCACGCCATCATTCTGATTGGTCGTGCATAAGAACCTGAATTCATTGACGCGAGGTCAATCTTTCCCCACGCGGAAAGCCCGCTACATTGCGATCCCAACGAGACGCGCGAACCGACGCGCGGCGGGAGGCAGCTGTGAATTTCGACTATTCCGACGACCAGAAGTTCCTCAAGAACGAGGCGCGCAAGTTCCTGGAGGCCCGCTGCACCAGCGCCGCCGTCCGCAAGGTGCTGAACGACGACGACGTCTCGTTCGACGCCGAGCTGTGGAAGGGCGTGGGTGAGCAGGGCTGGCTCGGCGCCGCGATCCCCGAAGAGTTCGGGGGTCTGGGCCTGGGCCACGTCGAGCTCTGCGCCATCGCCGAGGAGATGGGCCGCGTCGTCGCGCCGATCCCGTTCGCCTCGACGGTCTATTTCCTCGCCGAAGCCGTGCTGCTGGCCGGCGATGACGCCCAGAAGGCCGACCTGCTGCCGAAGATCGCCGCCGGTGAGCTGATCGGCTGCTTCGCCACCTCGGAAGGTCCGGGCGTGGTCAACGCCAGCAACCTGGTCTGCAAGGTCGAGGGCGGCAAGCTGACCGGCGTGAAGATCCCGGTGACCGACGGCGACATCGCCGACGTCGCCGTGGTGCTGGCCAACGAGGGCGGCAAGGCCGGCCTGTTCCTGGTCGACCTGAAGGGCGCCGGCGTCAGCCGTGAGACCCTCAAGAGCCTCGACCCGACCCGCGGCGTTGGCCGCCTGACCTTCAGCGGCGCGGCGGCGACCCGTCTGGGCGGGGCCGGCGAGGGCTTTGCGCTGATGGAGCAGGTGTTCGACCGGGCCGCCGTGCTGCTGGCCTTCGAACAGACCGGCGGCGCCGACAAGTGCCTGGAAATGGCCAAGGACTACGCCATGGGCCGCTACGCCTTCGGCCGCGTCATCGCCGGCTACCAGGCGATCAAGCACAAGCTGGCCGACATGTACGTCAAGAACCAGGTCGCCCGCTCCAACGCCTACTACGGCGCCTGGGCCTTGAACACGAACGCCCCCGAGCTACCTGTCGCCGCTTCGGCCGCGCGCATCGCAGCGTCGGAGGCCTACTGGTTCGGCAGCAAGGAAAACATCCAGACGCACGGCGGGATGGGCTTCACCTGGGAAGTCGACTGCCACCTCTACTACCGCCGCTCGCGGCAGCTCGGCCTGGTGGCCGGCGCCCCGAAGGTCTGGAAAGAACGGCTGGTCACCCAGCTTGAACGCAGGAACGCCGCGTAAGCGGACGGGAGATAAGATCATGGATTTCAACGACTCCCCCGAAGAAGCCGCCTACCGCGAAACCGCTCGCGCCTGGCTGGAAAAGAACGCCGCCGAGCACAAGGGCAACGCCAGCGCCAACGGCCGCCGGCCCAACAGCCCCGAGCACATGGCCATGGCCAAGGCCTGGCAGACCAAGAAGGCCGAGGCCGGCTACGCCTGCATCACCTGGCCCAAGGAATGGGGCGGCGGCGGCGGCACGCCGCTGCAGTCGGTCATCTTCGGACAGGAAGAGTCCAAGGTCGGCGTGAACTACGGCTATTTCACCATCGGCCTGGGCATGTGCGTCCCGACCGTGATGGCGTTCGCCGACGCCGAAACCAAGACCCGCTTCGTCGGTCCGGCGATGCGCGGCGAGGAAATCTGGTGCCAGCTGTTCTCAGAACCCGCCGGCGGCTCCGACGTGGCGGCCACCCGCACCAAGGCCGTCCGTGACGGCGACGAGTGGGTGATCAACGGTCAGAAGGTCTGGACCACGGGCGCGCAGTATTGCGACTACGGCATCCTGCTGGTCCGCACCGATCCCGACGTGCCCAAACACAAGGGCCTGACCATGTTCTGGATCGACATGCACGATCCGGCCGTGGAGGTTCGACCGATCCACCAGGCCTCGGGCGGCAGCGAGTTCAACGAGGTTTACTTCACCGATCTGCGCGTGAAGGACAGCCAGCGCCTGGGCGAGGTCGGCGACGGCTGGAAGGTCGCGCTGGTCACCCTGATGAACGAACGTCTGGCCGTCGGCGGCTCGTCGGGCCCGGACTACAAGCTGATCATGGACCTGGCCCGTCAGGTCACCGGCCCCGCCGGGGCGGCGATCAAGGACGGCGCCTTCCGCGAGAAGCTGGCCGACTGGTACGTGGCCGCCGAGGGTCTGAAGCTGACCCGCTTCCGCACCATGACCGCGCTGTCGCGCGGCCAGACGCCGGGACCGGAGAGCTCGATCGGCAAGATCATCGCCGCCAACCAGATGCAGGACATGTCCAACCAGGGCGTGGAGATGGAGGACCAGTACGGCATCCTCGTCGACCCGTCCGAGGCCCCGATGCAGGCGGCCTTCCAGCAGTCGCTGCTGTGGGCCCCCGGCCTGCGCATCGCCGGCGGTACGGATGAAATCCTGAAGAACATCATCGCCGAACGGGTGCTTGGCCTGCCGGGCGACGTCCGCGTCGACAAGGACGTGGCGTTCAAGGACATGCCGACGGGCCGCTGACGCGACCGGACGCAGGCTTTCGATCAGGAAGGGCGTGGCGAAAGCCGCGCCCTTTTCTGCGACGGCTTCAGGTCGGCCGAACGCCCTTTGTTGGCCGGGTGTCGACCGCGCAGCCCGCCAGTTCCACGTCCCGAAGGCCGGTCGGGACGCAGGCGCCGTCCAGCAGGCGCTGGATGCGCGCCGACCGTTCGGCGTTGGCGGCCGGGTGGCGGACCGGGTCCAGGGCGTTGGGCGCCAGCAGCATCGCCACCAGACCGATGTACTGATCGTCGCTGAGCTGCGAGAGCTCGCGGCCGTACCAGCGCCGCGCGCCTTCGGCGAAGCCGATGACGGGGCCGCGACCATCGTTGCCGAAGCTGGCGACGCTGAGCGCCGTCTGGAGAATCTCGGCCTTGCTGGCCCTGGCGTTCAGCGCGTAGCGGCTGATCAGCACCAGCTCCAGCTTGGCGATCCCTGGCTTGAACCGCTTGAAATAGAGGCGCTTGGCGACCGCCTGGGTGAGGGTCGTGAGACCCTGTCCGGGCGTTTCGAAGTCCGTCCCGTCATTCGTCTCGAAGGACGGGTCCTCGACGCGCAGCAGGATGGCGATCCGCGCCGGCGTGAGGCTGGCCAGTTCCGGATCGACGCGGGCGTTCGCGACCGCCAGAAGCCGCGGCGTACGCGCCCTGGCGTCCAGCACCCGCCACCCCAGCCAGGATCCGGCCATAACCAGCAGGACGGCTACGACCGCCAGACTTCCCTTCGCCCATCCCATGCCCGTCCCCCGACCCATCGACCGCCGATCTGAGCATGAGGTCGCGAAGGCCTCAATGGCCGCGACTCCGCCGCAACAAAACGACACTTGAGCAAACGGGACCCGCGCTCCAGTGTTCGCGCCTCTGTCACGGAGATAGCGAAGATGGGCCTGCAAGGCCGGCTTGTGGCGCTTGTGGTGATCGGCGCCCTGTCTTGCGGCCAGGAGGCGCTGGCGCAGGCGCCTGCGGCTTCGCCTGCCGACGTCGAGCTTTTCCGGCAGGGGCGTCTCGATTTCGAAGCCGAGCGCCTCGACGCGGCGGAGGTCGGCCTGCGCAAGGCCTGGGCCGGCTACCAGCAGGCGCTCGGCGATGAGCATCCCTCCACTCTGCGCGTCGCCCATTTTCTCGCGGCGACTCTGGGCGCCCTGCGACGGACCGAAGAGGCCGAGGTTCTGAACCGCCAGGTCTATGCCGTTCGCCGTCGGGTGCTGGGGGAGGAGCACGCCGAGACGCTGGTCTCCGAATCCAACCTCGCGACCAATCTGCGCACGCTCGGCCGCTACGCCGAGGCCGAGCCGCTGGCCCGCCATCTCTGGACGGTGCGAACCCGCGTGCTTGGCGCCGAAGCGGCGCCGACGCTGCTGGCGGCTGGCAATCTGGCGCTGATCCTGCGCGCGCTGGACCGAACGGCGGAGGCGGAGGTCCTCAATCGCCAGGTCTGGACCGTCAGGCTGCGCGTGCTTGGCCCTGACGACCCGCTGACGCTCATTGCCGCCAGCAATCTCGCGGACGTCCTTCATTCTCTTGACCGTCCGGCGGAGGCGGAGCCGCTCAACCGCGCCGTTCTGGAGACCCGCCGCCGGGTCCTGGGCGACGACCACCCTGATACGCTGATTTCGGAGGCGAACCTGGCCGCCAACCTGCGGGCGCTCGGTCGCCACGCCGAGGCTGAGCCGTTCGCCCGTCACCTCTGGGCGGCCCGCGTCCGCAAGCTGGGCCCTGACGCGCCGCAGACGCTGCTGTCGGCGAGTAGCCTCGCGGCGACCTTGCGCGGCCTGGGCCAGTTCGCCGAGGCGGAAACGCTCAGCCGCCAGGTCTGGCAGGTGCGGTTGCGCGTGCTCGGTCCGGACGATGCCGCCACGCTGAACGCGGCAGGCAATGTCGCCGACGCCCTCCTGTCGCTTGGCCGCGCGGCAGAGGCGGAGGCGCTCATCCGCGAGGTCCTTGCGACGCGCCTTCGGGGCGTCGGCGCTGATCATCCCGACACCTTGGGCACGCAAAGCAGTCTCGCGACCGCGCTGAAGGCCCTGGGTCGACTGGCCGAAGCTGAAGCCTTGCATCGGCAGGTCTGGGAAGCGCGTCGGCGAATCCTCGGCGAGGAGGACCTGAATACCCTCGCGTCGGCCAACAATCTCGCCGTCGCCCTTTCCGCGCTTGGCCGGATGCCGGAGGCCGAGGCTCTGAACCGTCAGACGTGGACGACCCGCATCCGCCTGCTGGGACGTGAGCACCCCACCACGCTGATCTCCGCAAGCAACCTCGCCGACAATCTCTACAGCATGGGCCGGTACGCCGAAGCCGACACGTTGGGGCGCGAGATCCTGGACATTCGCCGGCGGGTGCTGGGCGAAGAGCATCCCGAGACCCTGCGCTCGATGGGCAACCTGGCCACGAATCTGGGCGGCATGGGTCGCCTGACCGAGGCGGAGCCGTTGCATCGGCAGGTATGGACGATCCGCCGCCGGCTGCTCGGCGAGGAGCATCCGGACACCTTGCTGTCGGCGAACAATCTCGCGCTGATTCTGAATGGTCTGGGACGGACGGCCGAGGCCGAAGCCCTGCACCGGCAAATCTGGATCGCCCGACGCCGCCTCCTCGGGGAGGACCATCCGTCGACGCTGACCTCCGCGGCGAACGTCGCCAATGTCCTGCTTCTGATGCGCCGGTATGCTGACGCCGAGGCGCTCGCGCGGCAGGTTCTTGCGGCGCAGCGCCGTGCGCTCGGCGAGGAGCATCCCGAGACGCTCACGACGATCGCCATACTGGCCTTCAGTCTCAGCGCCACCGGGCGAAAGGATGAGGCCATAGAGCTCAACTACCAGGTCTGGCAGGTGCGGGCCCGGGTCCTGGGCGCGGCCCATCCCGACACCCTCATCTCCCTGAGCGCGCTGGCGTCAAATCTCAGGTCGCTGGGCGGTCGCAAGGAAGCCGAGGACATCAACCGGCTGCTTCTGGAAATCCGTCGCCAGGTGCTGGGCCCGGAGCATCCCGACACCCTGCTCTCGGCCAACAATCTCGCGTCCGTGCTCTCGGCAAGCGGCAAGGCGGCCGAGGCGGAGACGATACTGGTCGGGGTCACCGCCGCCTGGGACCGGCGCGCCAGGGAGGGCGATACACCCCAGAACCTCATCACCGCCTACGGGAACCTCGGCTTCGCGCGGCTGCGGTTGCGCAAGTACGAGGGGAGCTACGGCGCCTATGCCGCCGCCGCGGCCGCCGCGCGTAGGCGCTATGAGGACAGGAATTCCAGCGGCGACGGCGAGGAAGCCCGCGGCGAACTGGTCCGGTACCGCGACGTCTTCATGGGGCAGGTCCGGGCCGGCTGGGGCTGGGCGCATCAGCCCTGACCCGAACCGGCCCTTCCTGCGGCGCTATTCGTTGACCCGCCGGCCTTCCTTCGCCGCGCGGACCAGCTGGACGAACTCGGCGCGGATGCCGAATTCGTCTTCGCCGCGCGAGCGCTGGGCGGTGTCGAGGATCTGGTCCCAGCCGTAGCCGGCGTCGAGCCAGGGGTCGTTGCGCAGCTTCTGGCCGAAGGCCGCGACGCTGACGGCCCAGCGGGTCGCCTCCGGCGCCGTGGCGAGGTCGCGGGCGGTGTTCCCGGCCGGGATCGCCTGCTGCATCAGCTGTGAGGTGGCGGCGCCGGGGGCCTTCCAGCGCACCTTCAGGAACGCCATCTCGGCGCCGGGCGCCGCCGCGGGCCGCGCCGACTGGTAGCGCAGCGGGTCGGCGGACCCGGGAGCCCCGGCCGGGGTGATCTCGTAGAGCGCCGTCACCGACACGCCCGATCCGACCTCTCCGGCGTCGACCTGGTCGTTGTTGAAGTCCTCCCGCGCGAGCATCCGGGTTTCGTAGCCGATCAGCCGGTACTCGCTGACCTGGGCCGGGTTGAACTCGATCTGGATCTTCACATCGTCGGCGATCGGGAACAGCGAGCCGGAGAAGTCGTCCCGGAACAGCTTCCGCGCTTCCTCGAAGGTGTCGACATAGGCGGCGGTCCCGTTTCCGTTCTGGGCCAGCGCCTGCATCATGGTGTCGTTGTAGTTGCCGCGCCCGAAGCCATAGACCGACAGATAGATGCCGGTCTTGCGCTTGTCGGCGACGAAGTCCTTCAGCTTCGAGGGATCGGAAACGCCGACGTTGAAGTCTCCGTCCGTCAGCAGCACGACGCGGTTCACGGCCTTCGCATCGAAGTTCTGTCCGGCCAGGGCGTAGGCCAGCGCCAGACCCTGGCCACCCGCCGTCGATCCGCCGGCCTGCAGCGCCTCGAGAGCGCAGCGGACCTTCAGCTTCGAGCGCCCGTCCGTCGGGGCCAGCACCGCGCCGGCCGATCCGGCGTAGGCGACGATTGAAACCCGGTCCTGCGGCCGCAGTTGGTCGACCAGCAGGTTCATGGCCTTCTTCGCCAGACCCAGCTTGTCCGGCGACTGCATCGAGCCGGAGGTGTCGATCAGGAACACCAGGTTCAGCGGCGGCTCCTCGCTGCGCGGCAGGTCGTAGCCCTGCAGGCCGATGTGGAGGATCTGGCGATCCTTCGACCAGGGCGAGGGGACGACCGCGACATAGGGCTTGAAGGGCTCGGCCCGGCTCGTCGGCAGCGGGTAGTCGTAGTCGAAGTAGTTGATCAGTTCCTCGACCCGCACGGCGTCGCGCGGCGGCAGGGTTCCGTCCTTCAGGAACCGCCGGGTGTTGGCGTAGGCGGCCGTGTCGACGTCGATCGAGAAGGTCGAGACGGGATCGTCGGCGACCCGCTTGATCGGATTGGACGCGCCGCCCGGGTAACGTTCGGTGTCCGGGGCGGCTTCCGCCGCCATCCCCGTGACATAGCCGGGCGCGACGACGCCCGGCGCCGCGCGCTTGGCCGTAACACTGACGTCAGCCGTGGAGACGGGCGGAGGCGGCGCCATCAAAGGCGGCGGTGGCGGCGGGGGAGGGGGCGGCGGCGGCATAGGGGCGGAGGGCGCCGCCATGCCGACCATCGGGCGGGCGAACACGCGAACGCCGCCGGCTCGTTCACCGCCGCCCGACGCGGTAAACCCGAGCGCAGCGCAGGCCGCCTCGGTCGGCTGACCGTCGACCGGACCCTTGGCCGCCGCGATCTGGAAGGGCGGCGCCGAGGCCGCGAGGAAGCCCGCGAGGGCGACCGTCGTCGTCAGACCACGGGCCGTTTTCGATAACCGCATGCGATTCCCCTGACATGTCGTTCCATGCGCATGCGGCGCGCAGGATGCGGCCAAACCGGGGGGGGAATGCGTCAGCAATGAGGGCATCTGCCGTCCACTCCCCCCATGAACTTCGCCTGTTGCGCGAACGGGGTTCACTATGATGCCCGTTACAGGGATTGATACGCCTCTCGGACCGTGGGCGAGCTTGACTCCCGCGGGAGCCCGGCGAAGAGTCACGTTGCCGAATGGTTAACGGCCGGGCTGGGGGGCTAAACAGTATGCATGAGACCAGCGAAGCCCAAGGCCGCCCGTTCGGGGCTGCGCAAGGCCCGCTGATCCGCGGCAGCTCGATCGTTGCGCTCATCGCTGCGGTGGTGATTCCCCTCGTCGGCTGTGACAGCGGACCGGAGAGCTTCTTCGGCAAGCCGGGCGATACGGCGTGCCCCCGCCCGCAGGTCCCGACCGGCGTGGCGCCGCAGTTCAACACCCAGCAGCTTGAGATCCGCACGCTTCGCCGCCGCGGCTTCACCGGCGACTTCTTCTCGCAACTGGAGCTGGCGCGCCGCTACGAAGGCCTGCGCGCGGCGGACAAGAACCTCGAGGACCCGGTTGAGGCGGCCGTCTGGTACGCCATCGCCCTGTCCAACGGCGAGGGCTACTCGCCGATTTCCGCCATTGGCCGGCGTTCGCCGCAGGGCGAGCAGAAGACCGTCGCCCGCTATGACGACTGCCGCGCCGTCGAGCGCAACATCGCCTACCGCTCCCTCGACCGCCTGCTGTCGCAGATGTCGTCCGAGGAGCAGGAGAAGGTCCGCAGCCGCGTGATCTACATCCTGGCGACCGAAGGCGCGCCCGGCTACCGCACGCTGGCGCGGATGCACGACAACTTCTTCGGTCCGTTCGGGGAGCCGTCCGACAACCGCCAGGCCACGGAAGCCCGCGGCAAGCCCTACAAGCCCGGCACGCCGCAGGTGCTGAACCTGTTCCCGCGCAACGACGTCGACGCCTATCTCTACAACTATCTCGCCGTTCAGACCGGCGATGTCGGCGCCTATGTGATGCTGAAGGACTTCGAGCGGTCCTCGGCGCAGCGCGCCGCCGCCGGCCAGTTTGTCGAGGCCAAGGCCAAGCGCTGGATCCCGCCCTACGAATTCTATCCGCCCGAGTCGCCGTCCTCGGGCGTGCCGCACTCCGACGAGAGCGACCAGGTGGGCGACGCCCAACAGGTGGCGCTGGGTCGCATTCGCGAACTGCCGTTCATCCACATCGGCGAGGCGCTGGCCTATCTGCGCTCGACGCCGCGCGTTGTGACCAGCGAGGACGCGCTCTACCCGCAGGAAATCCAGGACTTCCAGGCCCGCGTCGCCCGGCCGCAGACCGGCGTCCTGACGGCGATCGAGAAGGTCCGCATCATCCAGTACGCGGCCGTCAACGGCTCGCCCAAGGCCCAGTTGGTGCTCGCGGTGATGTACGCCGAGGGCGTGGGTGTTCCGCGCGACTACGCCCGGTCGTTCCACTGGTTCGCCGAAGCCGATCGCCAGGGGTCAGGCGAGGCCAAGTACGCCATGTCGACCTACTTCTCGCTCGGCGTCGCCGGCGTGGCCGACCAGGACAAGGCCAAGGCGGTCGTCTACCAGATCGACTCCGCGCTCTCGGGCTTCAAGCCGTCCGTGGGACGCCTCCAGCAGGTGCTGGCCCAGGTGTCGCGCGCGCCGCGACCCTCGCCCCGCGACAGGGACTACGTACGATGAAGACGCTTACCCGCCTCCTCACGGCCGCGAGCGCGGCCATGATCGTGCTCGGCGCAGCCGGCTCCTCGCAGGCCTTCCCCGACGCCGCCGCCGGGATCGATGCGCAGATTCGCCCCAACTTCGGCGGCCTGATCACGCCGCCGCTGCGTCCGCGCTGGCGGCCTGATCGCTACAAGCCCCGCTACTACCGTCCGCGTCAGGGCGGGGGCGGCTACTATTCGGGCGGGCGGTTCGAAACCAGCATCACGGTCGACTGCAACGCGCCGCCGCCGTCGTCGTATGGGTCCGGGTCCGGATCGGGCTATGGCGCTCCGCCGAGTTCAGGCTACGGGTCGGGTTCGGGCTCGTCCGGCGGTCAGTACGACGATCAGGATTCCGGCCAGTACAACAGCAGCGGTCCGCTGAACGACGCGCTCCAGCGTCTCGCTGACGGCGGCACCCTCTATGTGCGTGGCACCTGCCGCGAGACCCTGTGGATCGAGCATCCTGTCGCGATCGTCGGCGCCGCCGCCTCGATTTTTGACGATTCTCCGGCGCAACGGGCGACCATCAGCCCGGCCGAGGGCTCATCCTGCGTCAAGGTTGCGCCTGGCGTGCAAGGGGTCGAACTGCGGGATCTGATCCTGTCGACAGAGAAGGGCGGCCGCGCGCCGTGCGTCGAGACCTGGGACTCCAAGGTGGCGCTGGTGCGGACGACCGTCCGCTACTGGGGCGACACGGCGGCGGTGTTCGCCTCGGGCGGCGAGCTGCGTCTGATCGAGAGCTTCATCGACGCCCGCACCTGGGACGCCGCTGTCGTCACCGACGGCGCGATCCTGAAGATGAGCCGCACCCGGGTGCTGGCCGAAGAGGCCGGGCTCGACGTCACGCCCGGGGTCGGCGACAGCATCATCGAACAGAGCGGCATCATGGGGCGCGACGCCGCGCTGCCTGCCGGCAACGGCATTCTGGTGCGCGGCCAGCGCAGCGGGTC
Source organism: Caulobacter sp. FW305-C-30-S16 (assembly GCF_058783025.1). Classification (NCBI taxonomy): domain Bacteria; kingdom Pseudomonadati; phylum Pseudomonadota; class Alphaproteobacteria; order Caulobacterales; family Caulobacteraceae; genus Caulobacter; species Caulobacter sp. FW305-C-30-S16. The sequence goes on from NZ_JBYSYH010000002.1 coordinate 729,594, forward strand.
CGGCGCGCTCAAGATCAACAACGCCGTGGTCTGCGGCTGGCGCAACGGCCTGCATCTGGACCGGGGCTCGATCGTCGAGGTCAACCGCAGCCGCTTCTGCCGCACGACGGTGGGCGTGGTCACCGATGGCGACCTGACCCTGACGGAATCGGCGATCGGCTCGCGCGAGGTCGGCCTGTACGCGTCGACGGGCAAGGCGACGGTCAAGCGCAACCGCTTCTACGGCTGGAGCAGCCGGCCGTTGTGGATCGAACAGGGCGTCGTCGTCGATCTCGAGCCCAACTACGCCTACTTCAACGACGACTGCTGGAAGCGCGGCTGGGAGCAGGGCGTGTACTGCCAGCGCAGCAGCGGCCTGCCGCCGTCCCTGCGCGACGAGAGCGGCTTCACCAACCCCTATCGCGACTGGTGGGAAGCCGACGGCTACGATCGCGCCTACCAGCGTGACGGGTCGCCAGCGGCCCAGCCCTATCCGCAGCGTCCCGCGCCGCCGGCGAAGCCCCGCTGGGGCAGGCCGCGGACCGGATCGGGCGGCTACTAGCAGCGCCTAGTTGACGGACAAGGCCGGCGGGCGGCGCAACTGCGTCGCCTGCTCGTAGGCGAAGCCGTAGCCCAGCAGTCGCGCCTCGCTCCACTTCGGGCCGACGAAGCTCAGGCCGACCGGCAGACCGCCGACCTGGCCCATCGGCACGGTCAGATGCGGATAGCCGGCCACCGCCGCCGCATTGCCGGCTCCGCCCCCGACGTAGCGATCCTTGAGCACCGGATCGATCAGCCAGGACGGGCCCAGCGTCGGCCCGACCAGCACGGCCACGTCGTGCTTCGCCAGCAGCGCGTCGATGCCGTCGGGACCGGCCATGCGCCGGGCGTCATCGCGGGCCTTGAGATAGGCCGGGTCAGCCAGCCCTGTGGTCTTCTCGGCCATTTCGAACAGCTCCTGGCCGAACAGGGGCATCTCCCGGTCGGCGTTGGCGCGGTTGAAGGCGATCACGTCGGCCAGGCTGCGGGTCCTGACCTTCATCGGGTCGGTCGAGGCGAGCCAGGCGTTCATCCCGACCTTCAGCTCGGTCAGCAGCACGACCAGCTCGTTGGCGCCGATCTTCGACCGGTCGGGAAACTCGGGAACATCGACGAGGATCGCGCCCTGCGCCTTCAGCGCCGCCAGCGCCTGCTCGAACACCGCGTCGGTCTCGCGGTGGAAGCCGGCGGCGTAGCGCATCACCCCGACGCGCACGCCCTTCAGCGCATCGGTGCGCAGGCCGGCGGCGTAGTCGCCCTTACGCGCGTCCGCCTCGGCGGTGGCGGGGTCCTTCGGATCGCTGCCCGCCATCACCGTCAGCATGTTGGCCGTGTCGAGCACGGTGCGGGTCATCGGCCCGGCTGTGTCCTGGCTGTCGCTGATCGGCACGATGAAGGTGCGCGAGACCAGGCCGACCGTCGGCTTGAGCCCCACCAGTCCGTTGATCGCCGCGGGGCAGGTGATCGAGCCGTCGGTTTCGGTCCCGACCGCCGCCGCCGCCAGCCCCGCCGCGACCGCCGCGGCGCTGCCGGCCGACGAGCCGCAGGTGCTGCGCGCCAGGTCATAGGGATTGCGCGCCTGGCCGCCGACCGCGCTCCAGCCGGACAGGGAGTCGTCGGAGCGGATGTTGGCCCATTCCGACAGGTTGGCCTTGCCCAGCACCACAACCCCGGCCGCCCGCAGGCGGGCGATGACCGGCGCGTCGCGTCCGGTGACGTTCTCCGCCAGGGCCAGCGATCCGGCGGTGGTGGCCATCGCATCCAGCGTCTCGATGTTGTCCTTGATCAGGATCGGCATGCCGAACAGGGGGCCGACAGCGGCGCCCCGTCGCCGGGCCTGGTCGGCGGCATTGGCCAGTGACAGGGCGTTCGGATTGAGGGCGATGATGGATCGCAGCTGCGGGTCGATCGCGCGGGCGCGCACAAGATAGGCGCTGGCCAGGCTCTCGGCGGTCGCCCTTCCGCTCGCGATATCCGCCTGAAGCTCGGTCATCGAGCGGTCGGCGACGGCCGGCAGGGGCGGCGGCATGGCGCCGGCGGGCGCGGCGAGGGCGACGGCGAACAGAGCGGTCAGAAGAGGGCGCATGGGAGCTCCTGGGGCGACCGGGCGATGCTTCTCCCTGATGGAGGCGCGTGGCAAGTCCGGCTGCGCATTGCGTTTCGGCCCCCCGGTCGCTACATCCCGCGCCACCCCGGATCACGATCAGACGAGAGCGAGCGACCCCTATGGCCGCGCAATACATTTTCCAGATGCAGGGCCTGACCAAGGCCTATCCCGGCGGCAAGAAGGTGTTCGAGAACATCTGGCTGTCGTTCTACCCGGACGCCAAGATCGGCGTCGTCGGGGTCAACGGCTCGGGCAAATCGACCCTGCTGAAGATCATGGCCGGGCTGGACAAGGAGTTCAGCGGCGAAGCGCGCGCGGCCGACGGCGTCAAGATGGGCTACCTCGAGCAGGAGCCGCACCTGGATGACAGCAAGACCGTCTGGGAAAACGTCATCGCCTGGTGCGACGAAAAGCTGACCGTCGACCGCTACAACCAGATCGCCATGGAGCTGGGCGAGAACTACACCGACGAGCTGATGGAGGAGATGACCGCCCTCCAGGAGAAGATCGACGCCGGCGACCTGTGGGACATCGACAGCAAGGTCGAGATGGCCATGGACGCCCTGCGCTGTCCGCCCAACGACAGCGGCGTGACCAAGCTGTCGGGCGGTGAGAAGCGCCGCGTGGCGCTGGCCCGCCTGCTGCTCAGCAAGCCCGACATGCTGCTGCTCGACGAGCCGACCAACCACCTGGACGCCGAGTCCGTGGCCTGGCTGCAGCATCACCTGGAAGCCTTCCCGGGCTGCGTCATCCTGGTGACCCACGACCGCTACTTCCTCAACCAGGTGACCAGCTGGACCCTCGAGCTCGATCGCGGCAAGGGCGTGCCCTACGAGGGCAACTACTCCGGCTGGCTGGAGCAGAAGCAGAAGCGCGTCGTGCAGGAGCAGTCCGAGTCCGAGTCGCGCCAGCGCGCCCTGACCAAGGAACTGGAGTGGGTCCGCTCCAACGCCAAGGCCCGCCAGACCAAGTCCAAGGCCCGCCTGGCCGCCTATGAGCGGATGGTGTCGGAGCAGGAGAACGCCCGCGGCGCCCAGACCCACGCCGTCATCCAGATCCCGCCGGGCCCGCGCCTCGGCAACGTCGTGCTCGAGGTCGCCGACCTGGAGAAGGAATACGGCGACAAGGTCCTGTTCAAGGGCCTGACCTTCAAGCTTCCGCCCAACGGCATCGTCGGCGTCATCGGCCCCAACGGCGCCGGCAAGTCGACCCTGTTCAAGCTGATCACCGGCCAGGAAACGCCGGACCGCGGCACTGTCCGCCTCGGCGAGACGGTCAAGCTGGCCTACGTCGACCAGAGCCGCGACGACCTGATCCCCACCGACACCGTCTGGCAGGCGGTCAGCGGCGGCACCGACGTGATGATGGTCGGCAAGCGCGAGATCAACACCCGCGCCTACGTCGGCAGCTTCAACTTCAAGGGCGGCGACCAGCAGAAGAAGGTCGGCCAGCTGTCGGGCGGTGAACGCAACCGCGTCCACCTGGCCAAGACCCTGGCCACCGGCGGCAACGTCATCCTGCTCGACGAACCGACCAACGACCTGGACATCGAGACGCTGCAGAACCTCGAAGAGGCGCTGGAAGAGTTCGCCGGCTGCGCAGTGGTCATCAGCCACGACCGCTGGTTCCTCGACCGCCTCTGCACCCACATCCTCGCCTTCGAGGGCGACAGCCATGTGGAGTGGTTCGAGGGCAACTTCGAGATGTACGAGGAAGACAAGAAGCGCCGCCTCGGCGCCGACAGCCTGATCCCGCACCGCATCAAGTTCCAGAAGTTCACGCGCTAGGGCGGGCGTCGAGCGGCGGTCCGGGAGCGGTAAGGCTTCGTCCGCCGCGACCCTGTGCGCGTGGACATATCGCGCTGCGCGCGATGATGGCCCATTCCGGGTGACGATTGCCCGGATAGGCCCTAATTATTGCACTTCCGGTTACCCGCCGGTTCGCGAACCTGCGGTATCCGTACGGGTCTGGCGGGACGACCCGCTGCGCTGACCCTGCTCCGGCCGTGATGACCCCTGTTTGCAGTCCGCCTCTGGTCCGGCGGAGCAGGGGCGAAACGTGCAGCATTTCCTTTCGCGATCGACCACGGCCGTGGCTGAAACCGGCGTCGGCGCTGGCGGCGACACCGTCCCCGCGACCGGCACGCCGCCCGTATCCGCGCCCTCCGAAGCTGCGCCGCTCGATCCCACGGACGGCGGCGACCAGCCGCAGGTCTTCGCCGGAACCGGCGGGCCGACCGTGGGCTTCACGCCGACGTTAGTGCGGACGGGTGGGGAGATCCTGGTCAATACGGCTGTGGCAAGCGATCAACTCGTCCAGCAGGTCACTTCCCTGTCCAACGGCGGGTTCGTGGTCACCTGGCGCGACAACAGCGCGGGCGTCTTGGGAGCGACCGGTGACAGCGACGGCACCGCCATCAAGGCGCAGGTGTTCACCGCCTCAGGAGCGATGGTCGGGACAGAAATCCTCGTCAACACAGCCGTAGCGAGCAGTCAGAGCCTCCCGCAGATCACCTCCCTGTCCAATGGCGGGTTCGTGGTCACCTGGCAGGACTCCAGCGGAGGCGTGGGTGGGGCGTCCGGCGACAACAGCGGCACCGCCATCAAGGCGCAGGTGTTCACCGCCGCCGGGGCGATGGTCGGGATCGAGATCCGCGTCAACACCGCAGTCACGAACGGTCAGAGCTCTCCCCAGATCACAACCTTGTCCAACGGCGGCTTCGTGATCACCTGGCAGGACAACAGCGCGACAGCCCCGGACACCGTCGGCGCCGCAGTCCGGGGGCAGGTGTTCACCGCCGCCGGAGCGATGATCGGGACCGAAATTCTCGTCAACACGGCAGTCGCGGGTAGCCAGGACTTCGCCCAGGTCACCGCTCTGTCAGGCGGCGGTTTCTTGGTCGCATGGCGAGACGGCAGCCAGGGCGTGCTCGGAGCAACCGGCGACACCAGTGGCTACGCGGTCAAGGCGCAGGTGTTCACCGCCGCCGGGGCGATGGTCGGGACCGAGATCCGCGTCAACACGGCGGTAGCGAACGATCAGGACACCGCCCAAATCACCGCCCTGCTCAACGGAGGGTTCGTGGTCACCTGGCAAGACGGCAGCCTGGGTGACGGCGGGGCGACGGGCGACGCCAGCAATCTTGCCGTCAAGGCGCAGGTCTTCACGGCCGCCGGGGCGATGGTCGGGACCGAGATCCGGGTCAACACCGCGGTTGCGAACAATCAGTACAACGAGCAGATCACAGCCCTGTCCAACGGCGGGTTCGTCGTTACCTGGCAGGACCTCAGCCTGGGCGCACTCGGCGCCACGGGCGACTCGAGCAGCACCGCAGTCAAGGCGCAGGTGTTCACCGCCGCCGGGGCGATGGTCGGGACCGAGATCCGGGTCAACACGGCTGTTGCGAGCAGTCAGGACGCCCCGCAGGTCACCGCCCTTGCAGGCGGCGGGTTTGTCGTCACCTGGCAGGATTTCAGCCGGGGCGTCCTCGGGGCGACTGGCGACGCCAGCGGCTACGCCGTCAAGGCGCAGGTTTTCACCGCTGCCGGGGCAATGGTCGGGACCGAGGTCCGCGTCAACACGGCCGTAGCGAACGCTCAGGACACCATCCAGATCGCTGCCCTGCCCAATGGCGGGTTCGTGGTCACCTGGCGCGACGATAGTCGGGGCGTGCTCGGCGCGACAGGCGACGCCAGCGGCTTCGCGGTCAAGGCGCAGGTTTTCAACGTCGGCCCGACGGCTGTCGAACAGGTGGCGCTGAGCCTGAAAAACACCGGCTTCACGATCAGCGACCCGGACGCCGGCGACGTGCTCACCGTGACCTTGTCCACGGACTACGGCCTGCTCACGGTCGCTCCGGCCAGCAGCGGCGCTCTGGTTTCCGGCTCGGGCACGGCCAGCGTCGTTCTCACCGGGACCTGGTTCCAGATCAACGCCCTGCTCAACACGAACCCGGCCAGCGTCGTCAACTTCCTCGCCGACACGGATACGCCGCCGGCCTCGGCGACGATCACCCTGGCGGCCGACGATGGCCAGGGCGGCACGGCCTCAACCAGCCTGATCCTGCCGATCGAGGACGCGGCGGAAGGCTCAACCACGCCCTCACCCGGCGACGACACCCTCACCGGCACGGGCGGCGTGGACGCGATCAGCGCCCAGGCCGGCGCGGACACCGTCAATGCGGGCGGCGGCAACGACACAGTCGACGGCGGCGAGGGGGACGACGTCATCGATGCCGGCGACGGCGATGACTACATCAAGGGCGGGCTCGGCGCCGACGCCATGACCGGCGGGACGGGCAACGACACCTATGTCGTTGACGACGCGGGCGATACGACCGACGAGACCGGCGGCGACGGGACCGACCTCGTGATCACCCGGATCAGCTGGACCCTCGGGTCGGGGCTGGAGAACCTCACGCTGGGCAACGGCGGGACCCTGACCGGAACTGGCAACGCGCTGGCCAACGTCATCACCGGCAACAGCGTCGCCAACACGATCAACGGTCTGGCGGGCAACGACACGCTCAATGGCGGCGGCGGGGATGATGTCCTGAACGGCGGCGATGACAACGACACGCTCAACGGCGACACCCAGAATGACGTCCTCAGTGGCGGCGCCGGGATCGACACGCTCAACGGCGGGGCGGGCAATGACGCGCTCGACGGCGGAACCGGCGTCGACAGCATGGCCGGCGGGGCGGGCAATGACTCCTACGTCGTCGACGACGCCGACGACGCCATCACCGAGGGTGTGGGCGAGGGGACCGACAGCGTCACCTCGTCGGTCAGCTACACCCTCTCGGCCAACATCGAGAGCCTGACCCTGAACGGCGGGGTTACCGGCGAAGGCAACGCGCTGGCCAACACCATCACGGGCAGCGCCGGCGGCAACACCCTCATCGGCAACGACGGGGCCGATGTGCTCGCCGGGATGGCCGGCGCGGACAGCCTCTACGGCGGCAACGGCAATGACAGCCTCGACGGCGGCCAGGACGGCGACGTCCTCTACGGCGGTGCGGGCGGCGACCGGCTGACCGGCGGCACGGGCGGCGACACGTTCGGTTTCAGCGATCTCGACGTCCGCCGCTCGAACCTCGGCCAGACCGCCGACCGGGACGCGATCACCGACCTCAGCTTCCTGTTCAACGACCGCATCGACCTCAGCGCCATCGACGCCAACGTCAACCTCGCCGACGATCAGGCCTTCACCTTCGTCGCGAAGTTCACCAACACGGCCGGCCAGGCGACGATCAAGTCGAACAGCGGCAAGACCCTGCTGCAGCTGGACGTCGATGGCGATGGCGTCGCCGACCTCGCCATCGAGATCACCGGCAACCACGCCGCCACCACGGCGAACCTCTACACCGGCGGCGGCGACGTGAACGGCGGGTGGGTGCTCTAGTCCTCAGCGCCGACCGTCGCCAGGTCGACGCCCAGCTGGCTGACCGACTGGAGCAGCTGCAGGAAGCGCTGGACGATCATCAGGCCCGCGGCCAGGACGTCCGGGTCCTGGAGCCTGTCGAGGGTCATCAGATAGCCGCCGGTCGCCCGCTTGACCCAGCCGAGCGCGCGATAGTGGCGCATCCGGCGACGCAGCGTCTCGTGCGTCAGGCCGAGCGAGGCGGCGAGGCTGGTGATGGTGGCCGGCGTGCGCAGATGATCCGGCGGCGGCGTCGCCGCGCCCGAATAGGTCCAGGCCAGCTCCGGATCGAGCGTCAGGAGCTCCGCATTGGCGAGAATGAGCGTCGCGATGATGGATGCGTCCAGCATTGAACCGTGCGGCCTTGAGCCCGCCTCGAGCACCCGCAGCAGAAAGTCGTTGGTCAGGATGGTGACCGCATCAACGAGGTCGTCCTCGGCCAGGCCGCGCGCGGGGGCGAGGGCGGGGGTGTTTCCGCCGGGGATCTGGCTGAAGTCGAAGCCGAGCGCGCGCAGGTCGACGATCACCCGCTGGAGGGCCAGCCACGTCGCCTCGTTGTCCATGCGGCCGGCTTCGTTTTCGAAGACCGCGGGCGCGACCGTGAATCCGCGGAATCCGTTGCGGCGGGCGAGACCGGCGGCCTCAAGGTCGGCGACCTTCCGGCGCGTGGTCTCGTAGGGGAGGGCCAGCGATTGGGCGATGGCCCGAACGCTGAAGGCGCGAGCCGCGGCGTCCAACCCTTCGCCGCCGGCGGGGGATCGGCTGGCCTGGATCGCGGCCATGTAGACGATCGCGCGGGTGAAATCGCCGTCGTGCCGGCGGATCTGGCGGCCAACGAGATCGAGCAGGAAGATCGTGACGCAGCGGAACACGAGTCGCTGCTGCCGTCGCAGGCTCTCGATGTGCGGCTCCTGAGTCATCCGCGCCTCCCCGGAGAACAGTGGAACCTCAAATCATGAATGGCAATGGAGCCTGTTGCGGATGGCCTGTCCGGTCGGGCGCCCGGGTCGTAACGCTGCGGCAACCTCACGCGGTGCAGGTTCCTTGCCGAACCGCCGCCCGGGGCCTAGTTTCCGGGGGACGAGGACGGATCGAGCAGGGAAGGCAGCCGTAGTATGGCCAAGTTTCGCGAGGACCTGTCTCAGCCTGATCCCGGCGTGGGCGACTTCATTCCAGGTACGGGGCGGGGCCTGTTCTCGCCCGATCTGGACGGCCAGCTGACCCTGACAGCATCGACGGAGCATGACGCGGCGCTCAGCCGGGCCATACTGCAGGACGACTCACTGCCGGCGGTCGCTTGTGGCTGCCCGATGTGCTCGGGCGGGTTCATTGCGGTCAAGGCGCCGGAAACGCCGGCCCAGCCGGACTTCTTCCTGAACGCCGACCAGCGCGGCGGCACCGAGGCCGGCACCGGCAAGGTGTCCAAGACCGTCGCCGAGGCGGCCCTTCAGCTGAACCGCACCTACGCGTCGTGGAACGACTTCTACATTCGGCCGGGCGTGGCCGACGTGGACAACCGCTGGGACGATCCCTACTGGGGCGGCGCTCCGTCGGTGGTGACCTATGCCTTCCGGTCTGTCGGGCTCGGCGCCGGCGGCACGGACGGGGCCGACGGCACGACGGGCTTCAGCCGCTTCAGCGAGCTCCAGATCAACGCGACCATCCTGGCGCTGGCGGCCTGGTCGGACGTGGCGAACATCGTCTTTGTCCGGGTGGGAACCGGGACGAGCGGCGAGGACGCCTATTCCAACAGCGCCACCATGCTGTACGCCAACTATTCCGCCGGCGCGGCCGGCGCGGCGGCGTTCGCCTACTATCCGAGCCAGAGCGCCTCGGGCGGGGACGTCTGGATCAACGAAGACTACGCCAACCCGACGGCCGGCAATTACGCCATGCTGGCGCTGATCCATGAGACCGGCCACGCCATCGGCTTCTCGCACCCGGGCGACTACAACGCCGGCGAGGGCGTCTCGATCACGTACGCCGCCAACGCGGAGTATTTCGAGGACAGCCACCAGTACACGGTGATGAGCTACTTCACCGAGAACTACACGGGCGGGAATTTCGGCCCGGCCTATCCGGCGACGATCATGCTGGACGACATCGCCGCCGCCCAGCGGACCTATGGGGTCAATACCGCGACGCGCACCGGCGATACGACCTACGGCTTCAACTCCAATGCCGACCGGCCGTGGTTCATCGCGTCGTCGGCCTCGACCATTCTGGTGTTCGCCGTCTGGGACGCGGGCGGGACCGACACGTTCGACTTCTCCGGCTACAGCAACAACCAGATCATCAACCTGAACCAGGGCGCGTTCTCGAGCGTCGGCACCTACGGTTCGGGCAGCAATCTGGTCGGCAACGTCGCCGTCGCCATCGGCGCGGTGATCGAGAACGCCATCGGTGGAGCGGGCGCCGACACCATCACCGGCAACGGCGTCGCCAATGTGCTGACCGGCAACGGCGGCGCTGACACCCTGAGCGCGGGCGGCGGCGCTGACCGGCTGATCGGCGGTCTGGGCGATGACAATCTCACGGGCGGCGCGGCCGCCGACGTGTTCGTCGCGTCGCTGAACGGCGGCGCCGACACGGTGACCGACTTCGTCGTCGGGACTGACCAGATCGATATCAGCGCGTTCGGCGCTTACCAGAGCATCGTCCAGTCCGGCGGGGACACGATCGTCACCCTCGCCAGCGGCGTGACATTCCGCCTGGTGAACACGACGGCCTCCGCCGTGACCGACGCCAGCTTCATCGGGCTCTCGCCACCGCCGAGCCCGCCGCCTTCGCCGCCACCGAGCCCGCCGCCGTCGCCGCCACCGTCGCCGCCGCCAAGTCCGCCGCCTTCACCTCCGCCCAGCCCGCCGCCGCCGCCGCCGCCGGTGAGCTATAACGAGATCGTCGGCACGGCGGCCGCTGACCGGCCGCTGACCGGCACCGCCGGGGCCGACCGGATCCAGGGCCTGGGCGGCAATGACTCCATTTCGGGCCTCGACGGCGACGACATTCTCGTCGGCGGCACGGGGTCCAACACCCTGACGGGCGGGGCGGGCGCCGACAGGTACGTGGCCACCGCCGAAACCGGCTCCGACACCGTGATCGGTTTCGTGGTGGGTCAGGACCTGATCGACGTCACCGCGTTCGGGGCGACCGGCAGCATCGTCCAGAGCAGCGCCAACACCCTGATCACCTTCGCCAACGGGCGAACGATGGTGCTGAAGAACGTCGTCGCGACCGCGGTTACGGAAAGCAGCTTCATCGGCCTTTCGCCGCCACCTTCACCTCCGCCGTCTCCGCCGCCTTCACCGCCGCCGAGCCCGCCGCCGTCGCCGCCGCCCAGTCCGCCGCCGTCGCCGCCGCCGAGCCCTCCGCCGGGCTACAACGAGATTGTCGGCACGGCCGGCTCGGACCGCCCGATTACCGGAACGGCCGGGGCGGACCGCATCCAGGGTCTGGCCGGCAACGATATTCTCACCGGTCTCGGCGGCGATGATCGCCTTGAGGGCGGCGCGAACAACGACTCGCTCGATGGCGGCGAGGGCGCCGACATTCTCGTCGGCGGGACTGGCTCCAACACCCTGACCGGAGGCGCGGGCGGCGACACCTTCGTGGCTACGCTCGAGGCGGGCTCCGATACGGTGATCGGCTTCGTTGTGGGGCAGGACCTGATCGACGTCACCGCGTTCGGGGCGACAGGGACCATCGTCCAGAGCGGGGTGAACACCCTGATCACCTTCGCCAACGGGCGAACGATGGTGCTGAAGAACGTCGTCGCGACCACGGTCACGAACGGCAGCTTCGTCGGACTTTCGGGGCCGTCGCCGGACGAGCCGGAGCACTTCGTGTTTACGGCCGACAAGCCGGCCGTCGCTACACCCCTGGCCGATGATCACCGTCAGAGCGCCGGTCTTGAGGGACACGAGGATGGACTGTTTGCAGCCAACCTCGGGCGGCCTGACTTCGAGCAGGGGGCGGCCGGTCATTTCTGGGGACCGCGCGGCCTGCCCGATCACGACTGGATCGTCTAGCGGGGCATGTTGCTCACGACGTCGTCGATTGACGCGCCTGGCGACGGGCGCAATGTCGCGGCATGACCGATGCTTCGCCTCCGCCCGTCGTCCTGATCTCGCATGAGATGCTGCTGCCACTGCAGGCGGCGCTCGAACCGGCCTATCGGGTCATCCGGCTGTGGGAGTTTCCCGACCGCCTGGCCTTTCTCGAAGGCCCGGGCCGCGAGGTGCAGGCCATCGTCCATGCCGGCGAGATCAAACTGTCCGTGGACATGATGTCGGAGATGCCCCGACTGGGCCTCATCGCCTGCGTCAGCGTCGGCTATGACGGCGTCGACGTGCCCTGGTGCCGGTCGCAGGGTGTCGCCGTCACCCATTCCCGGGGCCTGAACGCCGAGGACGTCGCCGATCACGCTGTCGGCGCCTTCCTGGCCGCCTGGCGCGGGATCGTCACCGGCGACGGCATCGTGCGCGGCGGTCGCTGGACCCATGCGGACCGCATGCGGCCCCGGCCCGGGCTGGCCGGTCGCAGGGCGGGCATCGTCGGGTTGGGCCACATCGGCCAGGCCGTCGCACGGCGGGTTGAGCCGTTCGGCATGACGGTGTCCTGGTGGGGGCCCAATCCGAAGGAAAGCCGCTGGCCGATGGCCGAGGGGCTGTTGGCGCTGGCGCGCGACAGCGACGCGCTGTTCGTCTGCTGTCGCGGCGACGCGGTGAACCATCACCTGATCTCGCAGCCGGTCATCGAGGCGCTCGGCGCGCGCGGCTGCCTGGTCAATGTGGCGCGGGGCTCGGTGGTCGACGAGGACGCGCTGATCGCGGCGCTGAAGGACGGGCGGTTGGGCATGGCGGCGCTGGACGTGTTCGAGACCGAACCGACGCCGGCTGATCGCTGGGCAGATGTGCCCAATACGGTGCTGACGCCGCACACGGCCGGCGGGACGCTGGAGAGCATCCCGAAGATGGTCGGCCAGACGCTGGAGAACCTGCGGCGCTTCTTCCATGAAGAGCCGCTGCTGTCCCCGGTTCAGGCCTGAGCAATCAGCATCCCGACGCCGGCGGCCAGCAGGGCTCCGAACAGAACAAAGGCGACCAGCCGCCTGCGCGGGGACTTCAGGAATACGCCAAGCATGTCGTGGTCCTCCCGTGCGGCGGCCCGTCGCCGTCGCTCGCGAAATCAATATCAAAGTGATATCACTTTGACGAGCGAATTCGTGCTGGCTAGAGGTAGTCTGACATCCGGCCGTCGCCGCCGGGTGCGGGACCTGGATGCGGTCGGATCTACAGGCCGCGACCCTGCCACGCCGTGCCGACCGCCCGCCGGCGCTTGACTTGATCATATAAAGATATCTTTATATCCCCATGACAGTGTCATCGGGACAGGCGGTCGAGATTCTGCGCGCGGCGGGCGAACCGACGCGGCTGCGGATCCTCGCGCTGCTGTCCCGCGAGGAGCTGTCGGTGCTGGAACTGTGCACCGTGCTCGGCCAGAGCCAGCCCCGCGTGTCACGCCATCTCAAGCTGCTCGCCGAGGCCGGACTGGTCGAGCGGTTCCCCGACGGCGCCTGGGTCTTCTACCGTCTCGCGACCGAAGGCAGTGGTCGGGCGCTGGCGGACAGCACCCTGGCGCAGATTGACCTGGACGATGCCGCCCTGGCGCTCGACGCCGAGCGCCTCTCGCGGGTCGCGACCGAGCGCGGCTCGGAAGCGGCGAGCTACTTCGCCCGCAACGCCGCCCGCTGGGACGAAATCCGCTCCCTGCATGTCGCTGAAGCCGACGTCGAAGCGGAGATCCACGGCCTGGTCGGGGATGATCCGATGGGCCTGTTGGTCGATCTCGGCGCCGGCACGGGCCGGATGCTGACCCTGCTCGGCGCCCGCGCCCGGCGGTCGGTCGGCCTGGACCTGTCGCAGCAGATGCTCAACATCGCCCGGCTGAACGTCAGCGAGGCGGGCCTGGCGACCTGCGAACTGCGCCACGGCGACATCTTCGCCACCGGCCTGCCCACGGGCTGCGCCGACCTGGTGACCGTTCACCAGGTGCTGCACTATCTGGGCGACCCCGCCGCCGCTGTGGCCGAGGCCGCCAGACTGGTGGCGCCGGGCGGGCGGCTGCTGATCGTCGACTTCGCGCCGCACGCGCTGGAAAACCTGCGGGAGCAGCACCAGCATCGCCGTCTCGGTTTCTCGGACGAAGAGATCGGGCGCTGGTTCGACGGCGCCGGCCTGGCGCTGGAAACCGCGACCGCCCTGCCGCCGGCAGCGGCGGGCCTGACTGTGAAAATCTGGACCGCCCGTCGGCCCGCCCAGGCCGAAAGGAGCGCCGCATGACTTCTCCCTCCGCCCATCCCTCCGCTCTGGGTCCTGTCGCCCGCGCGGGCGGCCGCGATACCGGCGTGCGGGTGTCCTTCGAGTTCTCGCCGCCCAAGACGCCGCAGGCCGAGGAGTCGCTCTGGACCGCTATCCGCCGGCTCGAGCCGCTGAACCCTTCGTTCGTGTCGGTGACCTATGGCGCCGGCGGCTCGACGCGCGAGCGGACGCACCGCACCGTCAAGCGGATGCTCGACGAGACCACGCTGAAGCCCGCCGCCCATCTGACCTGTGTCGGCGCCTCCCGCGAGGAGGTCGACGAGGTTGTGCGCGACTACTGGGAAAGCGGCATCCGGCATATCGTAGCCCTGCGCGGCGATCCGCCCGGCTCGATCGGCGGCGCCTATGTTCCGCATGCGGACGGCTACGCCAACGCCACGGAGCTGACCCGCGGCATCATGGGCGTTGCGCCCTTCGAGGTGTCCGTCGGGCTCTACCCGCAGGTCCACCCGGAAAGCCCGGGCGTCGACCATGACATCGATGTCCTGAAGGCCAAGATCGACGCCGGCGCGACCCGCGCCATCACCCAGTTCTTCTTCGATACCGATGTGTTCCTGCGGTTCATGGACAAGGTCCGCAAGGCCGGGGTGACCATCCCGATCTCGCCCGGGATCATGCCGGTGTCCAACTTCAAGGGCCTGCAGCGCATGGCCGACCCCTGCGGAATCCCGCTGCCGGGCTGGCTGGGCGGTCTGTTCGACGGCCTGGACGAAGATCCTGAAACCCGCCGCCTCATCGCCGCGTCCGTGGCCGCCGAGACCTGCGCCAGGCTGGCCGAAGAAGGCTTCAGCGACTTCCACTTCTACACCCTGAACCGCGCCGATCTGGTCTACGCCATCTGCAGGGTGCTGGGCGTGCGCGACACCGCCCTCCCGTCCCGGGAAGCCGCGGCATGAAGCGGGTCTGGATCGCGCTGGCGGGCGCCGTCGCCCTCGGGGGCGTCGCCATCGCCCAGGGCTGGCCGGCCGAGTGGCTGAAGCCGGCTCCGCCCGTGAAGATCGCCGACAACCTCTACTACGTGGGTAGTGAGGGCCTTTCGGCCTTTCTGATCACCACGCCCAAGGGACACATCCTGATCGATGGCCCGATGGAGCAGAACGTCGCCGGCGTGGAGGCCAACATCAAGGCGCTCGGCTTCAAGCTCTCGGACGTCGATATCCTGCTCAACACCCACGCCCACTTCGATCACGCTGCGGGCCTGGCCAGGCTGAAGGCGGACACGGGCGCGGCCCTGCTGGCCAGCGCCGGAGACCGGCCGCTGCTGGAGAAGGGCGTCTATCCCGGCTCCGAGGGCGTGGCCGCCCTGCGCTTCAAGCCGGTCAAGGTCGACGCGGTGATCAAGGACCGCGACACCGTCACGCTCGGCGGCGTAACGCTGACCGCCCACATCACGCCCGGCCATACCCCCGGATGCACGACCTGGACCTTCCCGGTGAAGATCGACGGCGTCGTCCGAAAGGCCATCCTGTGGTGCAGCACCACCGTCGCGGCCAACCGTCTCGCGCCGAAACCACAATACCCGACGATCGTGGCCGACTATCGCGCCAGCTTCGTGCGTCTGGGCGCCCTGAAGGCCGACGTTTTCCTCGCGCCCCATCCGGATCAGTTCGGATTCGCGGAAAAGCGGGCCGCTGTCGCACGCGGCAAGCCCAGCCCGTTCGTCGATCCCGCCGAGCTGCCCCGCCGTATCGCCGAGTCCCGCGCCGCCTTCGAGGCCGAACTGGCCCGCCAACAAGGAGTCCGGCCATGAGCCGCCTCGACCGTATCGCCGCCCTCAAGCAGGCGGCGCGCGAGCGCATCCTGATCCTCGACGGGTCCTGGGGCGTGATGATCCAGCGTCGCGGCCTCTCCGAGGAGGATTTCCGCGGCGACCGCTTCTCCGATCACAACGGCCAGCTGAAGGGCAACAACGACGTCCTGTGCCTGACCCGGCCCGACGTCATCGCCGATCTGCACGACGCCTACTTCGCGGCGGGAGCGGACATCAGCGAGACCAACACCTTCAGCGCCACGACCATCGCCCAGCGCGACTACAGCCTGGAAAGCGCCGCCTACGACATCAACCTCGAGGGCGCGAAGCTGGCGCGGGCGGCCGCGGACCGATGGACCGCGAAGACGCCGGACAAGCCGCGCTTCGCCGCCGGCTCGATCGGACCGCTGAACGTCATGCTGTCGATGTCCTCGGACGTGAACGACCCCGGAGCGCGCACCGTCACCTTCGACCAGGTCTACGAGGCTTATCGCGAGCAGGTGAGGGGGCTGTACGAGGGCGGCGTCGATCTGTTCCTGATCGAGACCATCACCGACACCCTGAACTGCAAGGCCGCCATCAAGGCGATCCTCGATCTGCGGGACGAGGAAGGCCACGAGGAGCTGCCGATCTGGATCAGCGGCACGATCACCGACCGCTCGGGCCGAACCCTGTCGGGGCAGACCGTCGAGGCCTTCTGGAACAGCGTGCGCCACGCGAAGCCGTTCGCGATCGGCCTGAACTGCGCGCTGGGCGCCGACCTGATGCGGCCGCACATCGCCGAGCTGTCGCGGATCGCCGACACCCTGGTCGCGGCCTACCCCAACGCCGGCCTGCCCAACGCGATGGGGCAGTATGACGAGGAGCCGCACGAGACCGCCTGTTCCCTCCATGAGTGGGCGGAGAGCGGCATCGTCAACATTCTGGGCGGCTGCTGCGGTACGACGCCCGACCACATCGCGCACGTTGCGGAGTCGGTCGCCGGCATGGCGCCGCGCGCGCTGCCGGAACGGGCGACCGCCATGCGACTGGCCGGGCTGGAAGCCTTCGAGCTGGCCTGATGGCGATCCTCGGCTTTCTCAGGAACCTGCTGCGGCGCAAGGCGCCGCCGTTCGTCTATGCGGACTGGATCGCCGAGGCCGAGGCCGCGCTCGCGATCAAGCAGGACGCGTTGACGGAGGGCTATGGCCTGGGAACCTGGCCGGTCTGGAACGCCGAGCTCGGTCAGGGCTCGCTGACCTTTTCCGACGAGCAGGGCATCCAGGTGTTCGCCGAGGTGCAGATCGCCGGGACGCTGGGCCCTCGCAACTGGGTCTGGGCCTGGGGTAATCCGCATCTGCCGCAGCCGTTCACAACCGACAGCGCGGCGGCGAAGGCGCTCGGCGACAAACACGATGTGGCCGAACTCCGCGAGCGGATCGTCGCGGACTCCGACCTCGAGGCGCTGGCCTGGCGCCTGACGGCCGCGGCCGTGAAGCTGGTGGCGGGCCTTGGCGCCTATCGCGCGCCGGCCGGCGAGGCGTCGGTCTATCTGATCATCAAGTCGATCGCGCGCAGCAGGTCGTACGCATGACCGCCCCCCGGACCGTACTGGCCCTCGGCCCCATCGAGACCGAGATGCTGCGCGACATCCGCAGCCGGCTGAACCGTCGTGCGGTCAGCGACGCGGCGCTGTTCGCGCTGGGCACGGCCTTCATCAGCGCCTGCGCCCGGGCAGACGTCCCGGCGACCACCGCCGTGCCGGCCAAGGTGCTGTCGGGCGTACTGGTGGTGAAGATCGCCGCCACCGCCGATATCGCCACCCTGTCGCGGCTGGTCGCCACCCTGGCGGAGCACCGCACGCTGGATCCCAAATGCTGGCCCGGCCTCGTCGCCGCCGGCGCGCCCCAAGCCATTCTCAGCCGCCGTCTGGCCCTCGCGGGCCGCGAACCGGCCATTGAAAGTCCCACGTCCCAATGAGACCAGTCTTCGTCAACATCGGTGAGCGCACCAACGTCACCGGCTCCGCGAAATTCCGCAAGCTGGTGGCGGAGGGCGACTATCCGGCCGCCCTGTCTGTCGCGCGCCAGCAGGTCGAGGCCGGGGCCCAGGTCATCGACGTCAACATGGACGAGGGGCTGCTGGATTCGAAGGCGGCCATGGTCACCTTCCTCAACCTGATCGCCGCCGAGCCGGACATCGCCCGCGTGCCGGTGATGATCGACAGCTCCAAGTGGGAGATCATCGAGGCTGGCCTGAAGTGCGTTCAGGGCAAGGCCATCGTAAACTCGATCTCGATGAAGGCCGGCGAGGCGGAGTTCATCGCCCAGGCCAAGCTGTGCCTGCGCTATGGGGCCGCCGTGGTGGTCATGGCCTTCGACGAGGAGGGGCAGGCCGACACCGCCGCCCGGAAGATCGCCATCTGCGAGCGCGCCTACCGCATCCTCGTGGACCAGGTCGGCTTCCCGCCCGAGGACATCATCTTCGACCCGAACATCTTCGCTGTCGCGACCGGGATCGAGGAGCATGACAACTACGCCGTCGACTTCATCGAGGCGACGAGGGTTATCAAGCAAACCCTTCCATTCGCTCGTGTTTCCGGTGGTGTGTCGAACGTCTCGTTCAGCTTTCGCGGCAACGAGCCGGTGCGGCGGGCGA
Organism: Caulobacter sp. FW305-C-30-S16; assembly: GCF_058783025.1. NCBI lineage: Bacteria > Pseudomonadati > Pseudomonadota > Alphaproteobacteria > Caulobacterales > Caulobacteraceae > Caulobacter > Caulobacter sp. FW305-C-30-S16. The sequence goes on from NZ_JBYSYH010000002.1 coordinate 747,907, forward strand.
TCCACAGCGTGTTCCTGTACCACGCGATCAACGCCGGCATGGACATGGGCATCGTCAACGCCGGCGATCTGCCGGTCTATGACGACATCGAGCCGGAACTGCGCGAGGCCGTCGAGGACGTGATCCTCAACCGCACGCCGAAGTCTGGCGGCAGCCAGACCGAGCGGCTGGTGGATCTTGCGCCGAAGTACAAGGGCGACGGATCAAAGGTCCAGGTCGCCGACCAGGCCTGGCGCAGCCTGCCCGTCGCCGAGCGGCTGGCCCATGCGCTGGTCAACGGGATCACCGAGTTCATCGATGCGGACACGGAGGAGGCGCGGCTGACGGTCGCGCGGCCGCTGCACGTGATCGAAGGCCCGCTGATGGACGGGATGAACATCGTCGGCGACCTGTTCGGGGCCGGGAAGATGTTCCTGCCCCAGGTGGTCAAGTCGGCGCGGGTCATGAAGCAGGCTGTGGCCTGGCTGATGCCGTTCATGGAAGCCGAGAAGGAAGGCCAGCCGCGCGAGCAGGCCGGCCGCATCCTGATGGCGACCGTGAAGGGCGACGTCCACGACATCGGCAAGAACATCGTCGGCGTGGTCCTGCAGTGCAACAACTACGAGGTCATCGACCTCGGCGTCATGGTCCCGGCCGACCGGATCCTGGACGAGGCCAAGGCGCACAACGTCGACATCATCGGCCTGTCGGGGCTGATCACCCCGTCGCTGGACGAGATGGTGTTCGTCGCGGCCGAGATGGAGCGGCGCGGGTTCGACATCCCGCTGCTGATCGGCGGGGCGACGACCAGCAAGACCCACACGGCCGTAAAGATCGCGCCGGCCTATCGCGCGGCCTCGACCACCTATGTGCTCGACGCCAGCCGGGCGGTGGGCGTGGTCTCGCAGCTGCTGTCGAAGACCGACAAGGCGGCGTTCGAGGCCCAGACCCGCGAGGACTATGTGCGGGTGCGCGAGCAGTTCGCGCGCGGACAGGACCAGAAGACCCGCACGCCGATCGCGAAGGCGCGCGCCAACCGGTTCGCGATCGACTGGACCGCCGCGCCGCCGCCGAAGCCGACGTTCACCGGAACGCGAAGCTTTGCGTCTTATGATCTGAAAGAACTCGCGAAATACATCGACTGGACCCCGTTCTTCGCCAGCTGGGAACTGGTCGGGCGCTTCCCGGCCATCCTCGATGACGACGTGGTTGGGGAGGCGGCGCGCGACCTGTGGAAGGACGCCCAGGCCATGCTGGCGAAGATCGTCGAGGAGAACTGGTTCGAGGCGCGCGGCGTGGTCGGCTTCTGGCCGGCGCAGTCCGACGGCGACGATGTGGTGGTCTACGCCGACGACAGCCGGACCACGGAACTGGCTCGCCTCCACACCCTGCGCCAGCAGATGGCCAAGACAGGCGACAAGGCCAATGCCGCCCTGTCTGACTTCATCGCGCCGATCGGCGGGCCGGCTGACTGGATCGGCGGCTTCGCGGTGACGGCCGGTCACGGCGAGCCGGAGATCGCCAAACGGTTCAAGGACGCCGGCGACGACTATTCGGCCATTCTCGCGGCCGCGCTGGCCGACCGTCTGGCGGAGGCCTTCGCCGAGGCCATGCACCATCGGGTGCGGACCGAACTGTGGGGCTACGCGCCGGACGAGGCGTTTGATCTGGGCACACTCATTGGCGAAAAGTACCGCGGCATCCGCCCGGCGCCCGGCTATCCCGCGCAGCCGGATCACACCGAAAAGGCTACGCTGTTCAAACTCCTGGACGCTGAGGCTCAGACGGGAATGAAGCTGACCGAGAGCTTCGCCATGAGCCCGGCGGCGGCGGTCAGCGGCCTCTACTTCAGCCATCCCCAGGCGCACTATTTCGGTGTCGGCCGCATCGACCGTGACCAGATCGCCGACTATGCCGCCCGCAAGGGCTGGGATGTGGCGACCGCCGAACGGTGGCTGTCGCCGATCCTGGCCTACGATCCGTCCACGACGGACCGGGACGCGGCGGCCTAGCGCCTACTGCGGACCGCGCAGGCCCTGCAGGGTTTCCTTCAGGCCGCGCTTGCGCTTGCGCGCAGGCGGGGTCGTGGCTGCGGGCGCGGGCTTCACGACGGGCGCTGCGGGCGTTGCGACGGGCGGCGGCGCCTCAGGCTCGGAAGCGACCGGCGCTGCGGCGGCGTCTTCCCTGGGCAGCAGGTCGTCAATCGCCGTCTGAGCGACCGGCTCCGGGGCGCCGGCTGACAGGGCCGCGGCGTCAGGCATAACCGCCGCCGCCGCGGGCGGTGTCGCGGCGCCGCTGACGTCGACCTCGGGGTCCTCGCTGGGCGCGGGCTGGGCATAGACCATCGGCCCGTCAGCGGCCGGCTGTTCAATCACCACGTCATCGGCGACGGGCGCAGGGGCCGCGACCGGCGCCTCGACCGTCGGGGCGGGCGCTTGCTGCGTGGTCTCGATCATACCGCCCGAGGCCGGCTCGGTGGGCGCGAGGGCAGAAGACGTCATGGCGGCGTCCGCCGGCAAGACCAGAGGAGTCGCTTCTGCCGCTTCGGCGACAGGCGGCGGCGGGGCCACGATCGGAGCAGCGGTGGCCAGGGCCTGGCCGAACAGCCGTGAGCGGGTTTCCAGCGTCTTGGCCGTCTCGGCGCACTTGGCCGGCGGCGACCAGGACATCCAGAACTGCGCGAGCTGGGCCTTGGGCACGTTGGTCGCGCCCGTCCAGACGGCGCGCCCGCGCTTGATGGCGGCGGCGCCCTGGGGCTGGATCAGGGTCGGGCTGGCCTTCTCGGCCGCCTCCATGGCGCGGGCGAAGAGCACGAGGTTGCGTTTGGCCTCTTCGCGCTGCTCCGGATAGATCACCGCGATGTTCTCTTCGGTGCTCGGCGTCGGCCAGGCCCGCTCGATGCGGATCACCTCGGGCATCGCCCGGTCGTAGAGATCGACGTAGGCCGAGATCGCGCCATAGCACCAGCCGACATAGCCGTAGTCGTCCGTCGGCGCCGTCACGGCCCCGCCCTGGATCGGCAGCGGCGCGATGTCCTGCTTGCGCGGAACGGCCGTGGCGACGGGCGCATCCGACGCGGCGGCGGCGGATCCGTCCTGGAACAGCAGGGCGAGGACGAGAAGATACGGGGCCATTCAAGGTCCTAAAACTGTTGCGTCAGGCGTGGTCGCCGGTCTTGCGACCGAAACCGCCGCCCCCCGGGGTTTCAATCTCGACGACGTCGCCCGGCCGCACGGAAATCGAGAAGCAGCCTGAAAGTTCCCTTACAGCGCCGTCGGCTGTTCTCAAACGCTGGCGGCCGGGCAGGGCGGCGCCACCGCCACAGATTCCCTCCGGACTGTGGCTTCGGCGTGACGAGAGCAGGGCCGATTCCATCGGGGCCAGGAAGCGGACCTGGCGAATGGTCCCGTCGCCGCCGCGCCGCGCCCCATCGCCACCGGAGCCCGGTCGCACGGAGAAGGTCTCGACCCGCACCGGGAAGCGCCGCTCGAGAATCTCGGGGTCGGTCAGCCGGCTGTTGGTCATGTGGGTGTGGATCGCGCTGGTTCCGGCGCGGTGGGCCGTCGCGCCGGCGCCGCCGCAAATCGTCTCGTAGTACTGCCGCTCGTCATCGCCGAAGGTGAAGTTGTTCATCGTGCCCTGGCTGTTGGCCATGACGCCGAGGGCCGCATAAAGGGCGTCGACCACGTGCTGGCTGGTCTCGACGTTGCCCGCGACAACCGCCGCCGGCGGCTCGGGATCGAGCATCGAGCCGTGCCGGGTGATGATCTTCAGCGGCGTCAGGCAGCCGGCGTTCAGCGGGATGTCGTCGTCCACCAGGCTGCGGAACACATACAGCGCCGCCGCATCGACGATGGCAGAAGGGGCGTTGAAGTTGCTGCCCAGTTGGTCGGCTGAGCCGGTGAAGTCGAGCACCGCCTCGCCGGCCGCCGCATCGACGGTGATCTTCACGACGATCTCGCCGCCGCCGTCCATCGGCACGCGCGCCTCGCCGTCGGTGAGCTTGGTCAGGGCTCGGCGCACAGCCTGCTCGGCGTTCTTCTGCACGAAGGTCATGTAGCGGGCGACAGCGTCGGCGCCGTAGGCCTCGATCATGCCGGACACCGCCCCCGCGCCGGCCTGGCAGGCGGCGATTTGGGCCTTGAGGTCGGCGATGTTGCGGTCCGGCGCCCGGGACGGCCACCGGCCGGTCAGCAGCGCCGCGCGGGTCTCGGCCTCAAGGAACCGTCCCTCGCGCATGATCGGCACGGCGTCGAGGAGAACGCCTTCCTCCTCCAGCGTTGTCGAGAACGGCGGCATCGAGCCGGGCTGAACGCCGCCGATGTCGGCATGGTGGCCACGCGCGGCGACATAGAAGGCCGGCGCCGCGTCGCTGTCCGCCATGAACACCGGCATCACGACGGTGATGTCCGGCAGGTGTGTGCCGCCGAAGTAGGGGTTGTTGAGCGCGAAGGCCTCGCCGGGATGCAGCACCGGATGCCGTTCCTGGGTCGCCCGCACGCTGGCGCCCATGCTGCCGAGGTGCACCGGCATGTGCGGCGCGTTGGCCACCAGCCCCCCGTCGGCGTCGAACAGGGCGCAGGAGAAGTCGAGCCGCTCCTTGATGTTGACCGAATGGGCCGTCCGCTCCAGCGCCGCCCCCATCGCCTCGGCGACCCCCATGAAGCGGCGGTTGAACAGCTCCAGAGTCACCGGGTCCGGCGCATCCGCGGCGATGACGCCGGCTGACAGCGGGGCGACGCGGGTCAGGCGGATCAGGCCGTCCGCTTCGCTGGTGGCGCGCCAGCCTTCGGCGACCGCGATCTGGGTGTCGGACCGGATGATCAGGGCGGGGCCGTCGAGGGTGGTGAGGTCGGCGGCCTGAACGATCGCAGATGCTCCCCCCTCGGGGGAGCTGTCGGCGAAGCCGACTGAGGGGGTCCGCTCAGATTTCGGGTGACCCCCTCCGTCTCGGCTTCGCCGAGCCACCTCCCCCGATGGGGAGGAACTCGCCTCCGCTTCCACCTCCACACTGGCGATCAGGACCGTTCGCTCCGGCTCCACAAACCCGAACAGCCGCTGGTGCGCGTCCTCGAAGGCGGCCTTCACGGTCTCCGCATCGCCGAGCGCGATCGGCAAGGCCGCGTCCGCGCCGTCGTAGCGCAGGCGCAGGCGACGCTCGACGGCGCCGGTGTCCGCGCCCTGGGCTGTCAGGGCTTCGCGCACATCGGCTTCCAGGCGGTCGGCCAGCGCGCCGGCCGCCTTCAGACCGGCCTCGCCGAGCGGATGTTCCAGCCCGCCCTGGCGCATGGCGCCCACCCGCGCCTGGCCGATGCCCCAGGCGGACAGCAGCGAAGCGTGGCGCGGGCTGAGCACCTCGGTGACGCCCAGCGCGTCGGCGACCTGGCAGCAGACCTGACCCGCCGCCCCGCCGAAGGACACCAGGGCGTGGCCGCGCGGGTCAAAGCCGCGCTCGGTAGAGATGCGCCGCACCGCCTGGGCCATCTGTTCGACCGCGACGGCGACGAAGCCCTCGGCGGCGGCCTCGACGGTCAGGTCCATGGCGGCCGCCAGATCGGCCAGCCGGGCATGGGCCGCCAGCAGGTCCAGGGCTGCGTCGCCGTTCGGTCCGAACACCGCGGGGAAGAAGCGCGGATCGAGCCGGCCGAGGATCAGATTGGCGTCCGTCACCGTCGCCGGACCGCCCCGGCCATAGCAGGCGGGGCCGGGGTCCGCGCCGGCGCTGGCGGGGCCGGCCAGGGCGCGGAAGCCGTCGAAGGTCAGGATCGAGCCGCCGCCCGCCGCAACGGTCTCCACGTCCAGCATCGGGCTGCGCAGCTTCGCCCCGGCGACCTTCGCCGCGTCGCGCCGCTCCAGCACGCCGGCGAAGCGGCAGACATCCGTGGATGTGCCGCCCATGTCGAAACCGAGCACGGCCGCGGCTCCGGCGCTTTCAGCGGTGCGGGCGACGCCGACCACGCCGCCGGCGGGGCCCGACACGACCGCATCCTTGCCCCGGAACGCCTCCGCACGGACCAGCGCGCCTGCGGAGGTCATGAACCACAGCGGCGCGCCCGCGACGGCGCCGGCCACCTGCTCGACATAGGCCCGAAGCACAGGCGTCAGGTAGGCGTCGGCCACCGCCGTCTCGGCGCGGGGCACGAAGCGGGGCAGGGGGCTGACCTCGTGGCTGAGCGCGACATAGTCGAAGCCCGCCGCCCGGGCGATCGCGCCGGCGGCCAGTTCATGGACGGGGTTCAGGTCGCTGTGCAGGAAGGCGATGGCGACACTGGTGAAGCCCTCGGCCCGCGCCCGGCGAAGATCCGCGTCCAGGGCGGCCGCCTCAAGCGTCGTCACGACCGCGCCATCCGCCGCCAGCCGCTCGACCGCCTCGACGACGCCGCTGTAGAGCGGTTCGGGCCGGACCAGATCGAGGGCGAACAGTTCCGGCCGGGACTGGTCGCCGATCAGCACCGAGTCGCGAAAGCCGCGCGTCGTCACCAGCAGGGTCTTCGCGCCCCTGCGCTCCAGCAGGGCGTTGGTCGCCACCGTGGTGCCCATCTTGATCGCCGCGACGCTCGCGGCGGGAAACGGCGCGCCCGGTTCAACCGCGAGCAGGCGGCGCATGGCTTCAACGGCCGCATCCGGATAGGACGGCGAGGCTGAAAGAAGCTTCAGCGTGCGCTCGGCGCCGTTCGGCGCACGCCCGATCACGTCGGTGAAGGTGCCGCCGCGATCGATCCAGAAGGTCCATCCGGCCGCGTCATCAGCAACCGTTGTCATGCCAGCGCCACGATCATAAGCTGCAAGTCGATCCAATGAGTTTCTGGCGCACCATAGCAGGCCTCGCGGCGCGTCGCGTCGACGACGCCGAATGCCCCGACTGTCCTCCCGGCCCTCCGGGAGAGGACCCCGCCTTCACGACGGCCGTCACGGCGCTCGGGGCCAAGCTGGCCAAGGCCGACGGCCGCGCGGACCAGGGTGAATTCGACGCTTTCGCGACCGTCTTCCAGCCGGATGCGGGCTCCGAGCGCAATGTTCACCGCCTCTATGATCTCGCCCGCCAGACCACGCGGGGATTCGAAAGCTACGCCAAGCGACTCGCCAGGCGCTATCGAAGTTGCCCGCAGCTGCTTGAAGACGTTCTCGACGGCCTGTTCCATATCGCCGGGTCGGACGGCGCGGTGACGGCCGACGAGCTGGCCTATCTGGAGGCGGTGTCGGATCTGTTCGGCTTCTCGCCGCTGACGTTCCGCCGGCTCAAGGCGACCCACCTCGGCGCAGGACCTGACGATCCGTATGTGATCCTGGGGGTGCTGCCCGACGCCGCCGACGACGCGGTTCATGCGGCCTGGCGGGCGCAGGTGTCCGCCGCGCACCCCGACCGCGCGCGGGCCCGGGGCCTGCCCAGCGAGTTCATCGCCGTGGCCGAGACGAAGACCGCGACGATCAACGCCGCCTTCGATTCGGTGATGCGGGAGCGTCGCGAGATGGCCCTGGTCGGCGCCGACTGATCGGGCAGTCCCGGAATTCGTACGCTTTCCGCGCGTGTTCAGTTGACGTTCAGCGGTTAACAACAAAATAGTATGCCGTGGCCGCGCCTCTCGCGGCTCGTCGAGGACACGATGAACAGATTGGACTCTGCGGGGGGTTCTGGATCGGCTCTGAAGAGCTTGGCTTGGCTGGCGGGAGCTCTGGCGACCTGCGCGGCGCTGGCCGTTGGCGCCGTTCTGGCCGTGTTCGCCGCCGCCACCGTCGTGCTCATCGCCCTGATGTCGAGCGCGCTGCTGGCGCTGGCCGGTCTGGCCGTACGCGCGCGCCGCACGGTCCGCGCACGCCCGACCGGTGATCCCGACATCATCGAAGCCCGCAACGTCGGCGGCCACTCCTGGGTCGCCTACGGCTGGAACGAGCGGCGCTAGTCAGCGACCTTCGCCCTGCCGATCCGGTTCGACAGGCAGACGACGAACACCGTCACCATTGCAATCAACATCGGCGCCATCGACAGCGTGGCCGCCACGTCCATCGGCGCGAAAGCCCAGACGGCCGTGAACGCCAGCCCTGACAGGACGAAGGCCCAACCGGATAGTCTCTTGTAGGCTTGGGACCGGGCGCTCCGGACGGGCAGCGACTTGGGGACGGCGTTGCTCTGCCAGGCGACGACCAGCCCGATCGTCGCCATGAGGACACGCACGGTGGTGTCCTGGCTGATGACGCCGGTCCTTTGGAGCACGGTCGCCACGACGGCGACCGCCAGGGTGGCGCCGGCCTGCAACAGACCGGATTTGATGGCCTTGTTCATGTCGATGTAGCCTTCTTCCTGATGCCGGGGGCGGCGGAGTCTCCCGCCGTCGATCCAAGCCCGAACGTGTGTGCGAACCCCATCAGCGCTTCCTCGAGGACGGAGAGCTTGAGGTAGTAGGTGATCGACTTGCCCGACCGTTCGGTGTGGACAAGGTCGGCCTCCTTCAGCACCGCGAAGTGGGCCGACATGGTCGGTTTGGACACGTCGAAGTGCTGTGACAGGTCGCCGGCCGTCATCGGTCCGCCGCGCAGGAGCTGAAGCACCCGGCGGCGGGTCGGATCGGAAAGGGCCTTGAAGACACTGCTCATGGATCGATGATTAGCTAATCGTCGAAATGAGTCAAGCCGGCGCTCCGGTCTCCCAGCGTCATGCTTGCGCCGCCCCGCCGCGCGCTGCATTGTCGCGCCTTCAAACAAGCGTTCGGGAGCGGAACATGATCGGCGTAGTGGCGACTTTGACGGTGGCCGAGGGCAAGGGCCCCGACCTGGAGAAGGTGTTTGGCGACCTGGCCGCCAAGGTGAAGGCCAATGAGTCCGGCTGCCTGATGTATCAGCTGACCAAGAGCCGCACCGAGCCCAACACCTACAAGGTGCTGGAGATGTATGCCTCGCAGGACGCCCTGACGGCGCACGGCCAGACCGAGTATTTCAAGGCCGCCGGCCCGAGCATCGGCGCCTGCCTCGGCGGCCGTCCGACCATCGAATACCTCGACGCGGTCTGATCCCATGGACCTCGCGTTTTCGGCTGAAGACAAGGCTTTCCAGCGCGAGGTCCGCGACTGGATCGCCGAGAACTACGACGACGACCTGCGCCGGATGATGAGCCAGTCGAAGAACGGCTATCTCAACAAGACCGGCCAGGTGAAGTGGCAGAAGAAGCTGGCCTCGAAGGGCTGGGCGACGGTCAACTGGCCGGTGGAATACGGCGGGCCGGGCTTCACCCCCAGCCAGGCCTATATCTACAACATGGAGATGAGCCTGGCCGGCGTGCCGACGGCTTCGCCCATGGGCCTGAAGATGGTCGCGCCGGTGATCATGGCCTTCGGCACCGACGAGCAGAAGGCGCAGCATCTGCCGCCGATCATCAACTCCGACATCTGGTGGTGTCAGGGCTATTCCGAGCCCGGCTCCGGCTCCGACCTCGCCAGCCTGCAGATGAAGGCCGAGCGGGACGGGGACGACTACATCCTCAACGGCTCGAAGATCTGGACCACCCACGCCCAGTGGGCGGACTGGATGTTCTGTCTGGTGCGCACCGACAACAGCGGCAAGCCGCAGAACGGCATCTCCTTCCTGCTGCTGCGGATGGATACGCCGGGCATCCTGGTGAAGGCGCTGCCGACGCTCGACGGCCCGGCCGACAACGAACAGGAGATCAACCAGGTCTTCTTCGACAATGTCCGGGTCCCCGTCGCCAACCGCATCGGCGAAGAGGGCAAGGGCTGGACCTACGCCAAGTATCTGCTCGAGTTCGAGCGGGGCAACGCCTACGCGCCAGGGCTGATGAACCAGCTGCAGAAGGTGCGCAAGATCGCCTCGGCCGAGCTCGGCGACGGCGGTGAGCCGCTGATCCGGGACCGCGACTTCCAGCGCAAACTGGCGGAGATGGAGATCCGCATCGAGTCGCTCAACGCGACCGAGATGCAGATCTTCTCGGCGATGGGATCGGGCAAGCCCGTCGGGCCGGCCTCCTCGATGCTCAAGTGCGCGGGCTCCGAAGCCCAGCAGGCGATCACCGAACTGGCCCTGGAAGCGGTCGGCGGTTACGCCGCGCCGTTCGTCCAGGACACCTGGGCGATGACCAACGATCCCCGGCCCGGCCCGGACTACGCCGCCCCGGTCGCGCCCAGCTACTTCAACTATCGCAAGGCCTCGATCTACGCCGGCTCCAACGAGATCCAGCGCAACATCATGGCGAAGCTGGTTCTGGGGCTCTGATCCCGGCATCCGCGCAATGAAAAAGGGCGGAGCGCCCGGCGCTCCGCCCTTCGTCGTTTCAGCAGGCCGGTGCGGCTATCGGGCCGTCACGAAGGCGGACGAAATCCAGCCGCGGTTGCCGTGCTCGTCGTCCACTTCCATCCAGACGCCGTTGCGGCCGCCGGTCGGGTAGAGGATCGCGCCGGTCGGCACGGTCAGCACGACGCTCGCCGTGGGGCTGGCGCCCGAGCGCATCGGCATCGACTGCGTCGCGACGACGGCGGCCTGGCCGGCATTGCCGGAGGCTTCCGCGCCGGTCGGCATGGCGCCGGACTGGGCGTAGCGGATCAGCTCGATGAAGGCGTTGAAGTAGGCGGCCGTGATGACCTTGCCGATTTCGGTGTTGCTGTAGCCGCCGCCGGCCGCCGCGCCGAAGCCCGTGCTGCCGAGCGCGCCGCCCCCGACGCCGAAGCCGATGTCGGTCTTCTTGGCCGTGCCTTCAGCGACGTAGAGCTGCTCGGTCGTGCGGGCGTCGACCACGGTGATGATCACCTGGGCCTCGGACTTCTTGGTGCGGATCTGGCCGGCCAGGGCGCCGAAGCCGCCCGGGATGACGCTGCCGGCGATCGCGCCGATGGCGTTGCCGCCGGCGTTCGAGTTGGAGTTGGCGATGTCCGGCACGAGGAAAAAGTCAGCGGCGACAACCTGGCCGCGGCCGATGTTCGCGCCGCGCTGCAGGTCGCCGGAGCCGGCCAGATCCCGCTCCTGGCCGCGCATCGCCAGACCGGCGTTGCGGTCGACCACGCGGAAACAGCCCGAGCGTTGGGCGAACAGCTTGATCAGGACTTCCGGGCTGGAAAGGCCCAGTTCGGTCCACCAGCGGTTATCCGGTTCCTGAACGGCGATAACGCCGAGCGGCCGGTCGCAGCGGGGCATTTCCGGGGTCGCGGCGGTCGCCGGCTTCTTCTTGTCCATTCCGAACTGCGCGAACGCAGGGGTGGTCTGGGCCGAGACCAGGGCCGCCAGGGCCAGGCCCAGCACGCCGGTGGTGATCTTGCGCATGTAGTCCTCCAAGGTCGTCTCTTCTGGCCGAGCCGCGGAAATCCGGGTCTGCCAACTGCTTGATGAAGCCGGGGAACGGGTCGCCCCGATCATGCTCCGCACTGTCGTCGCCGCGGAATCATATCCTCAGCCTTGCCATCGAACCCTATGATCCGCCGGTCTCGCGGGCGTCCCCCATTGGGGGGGACCTGTCAGGCGCGGTCGAGCAGATCCGCGATGATCGTCGGGTGGGTGAAATAGACCAGCAAACCGGCGTCGGGAATAACGGTGAAACGCGGATTGGGAAGTCCGCCCCAGACCGCTTCCGCATCCGGCAGGGTCAGGTGGTCGCTCAGGGCCACGGTCCAGCAACCGCCGCCGACGCCCTCCGGTACGGTCCAGCCGGCGACAAACGCCTGGTGCTCCGCGACGAACCCGCCGCCCGACCGGGCGAACATCCCCTGGGCATCCTGGACCAGCGCGTCGAGCACGCCGGGCGACTGCAGCGCTTCCCGGTCATGCGGCAGGTGGGCGACGGACTGGCGCATGACCTTTTCCAGCAGGTCGGTGCGCGTCTGGCGGCGCAGGATCTGCGCGACCAGGTCGATCAGCGCGGGATTGGCGATGAAGGCCTTGCCGAGGGCGGCCATCATGGAGCCGGGACGCCTGATCAGGTGGTGGTCCGCCGTCAGGGGCCACTTCGGATTGACCGCCACGCCGGCCAGAATGCGGTCCGCGTACTGCCGGGCGAAGAACAGACCGGCAGGGGTGGCGGAGTCGCGGATCATCAGCCGGGTCCGGTCGATCCTGAGAGCGTCCATGACCCGCGCCATGTCGTCCGAGCACTGCTGCAGATAGTCGCCGTCGGCGATGTCGGTGAGACCGTATCCCGGGCGCTGCGGCACCAGCGGCCGGTAGCCCCGCGCATGCAGGGCGATGACGAGCGCGGGGGGCAGGCGGCGGCCCGTGGCGGCGCCGTGCATGATGATCACCGGCTTGCCGCTGCGCGGGCCGTAGTCCGTCACCGCGATGCGCCGCTCGCCGGCCGCGACCACGCGCAGCCGGCCGTTGGGGTCGGCCGGCTCCATGACCGTCTCCGCCACCCCCGTCAGGGCCGCCAGGGTGCTGGTCTCCGCGGCGAGCCGCACGAGGTCCTTGGCCTTGTTCACGCCGGTCTTTGCGAACACCGCCTTGAGCTGTCCGCGGACCGTGGCGTCCTTCACGCCGAGGGACTGGGCGACCTCCCGTGCGGTCATGCCCTGGGCGAACCGGGCGGCGGCCCGGGCCTCGGCGGCCGTCGCCCCGAAGGTAGTGGCCAGAACGTCCTCGATCGACGGCGGCATGGCGTGGTCGCCGCACATCAGGTCCATCATCCGGCGGACGAGGTCGGGCGAGCGGCGGGCGCCGGCCTTCTTCATCGCCTTCTTCAGCGCCTCGCGTGCCGTTTCACGGCCGACGCCGATCCGCAGGGCGGCGGCTTCGAGGTTGGGGGCGTCGAGAAGAGCCACGGCAAGGCGCGCCTCGAGCGGGGTAAGCCCGAACGCCTCTGACGCCCGGCCGGCCAGATCGCTCGACCGAGACGGCGCGAAGCACATCAGCGCGATCCGCCGCACGGGCCCCGCCATCGCCGCCCGACAGGCCTCCGGCAGCGGCCAGCCGCTCGCGGACTCCCACACCCCGGCGCAGGCGGCCATGGCCGCGCCGTCCTGACCCTCGACCAGCCCGTTCGCCTGTCCATCCTTCAGCGCCTGGCGGATCAGGCTCCGGAACGTGGAAACATCGGGCTTCCCGCCGAACCATCGGGAGAAGACCTCGTCCGCGAGCGCCAGTTCCCCGTCCACCTCAACGACGGCGACGCCGATGGCTGACCGGGGCGCAACGTTGGCGGCGCCGTCGGCGGTGGTGAACTCCGCCGCCTCTCTCAGGGCCGCGGCAAGCGCCTCCGGCTCGCGGTCGAGCGACGAGGCCATGGCCGCCCAGTCTTCCAGGATGGCCTGGGACGGACGTCCTTGCGCAAGCCGTTCGCGGAGAATCTCCGGAAAGCCGTACTCAACTGTCTTCAGCACGTCGTCGCCTCCATCCGGGTCCCTCGACCGGATGCCTCACCATCATAGTCTGTTTCGGGCCCCGGAGAACAGGACTCGCCGAGTCGGTGATTCCCCATAACGGGGACGAGAATTTCTGCGTGGCGGTCGGGTCGAACAAGCGTTTAAACGGAGGGGAAACCTTACCGGAGCCCCCCGTGTCCGACGTCCTCTTCCAGCCGTTCCAGATCAAGTCCCTGACCCTGAAGAACCGCATCGTCATGGCCCCCATGACGCGCTCGTTCTCGCCGGATGGCGTGCCGACGGCGGAGGTGGCGGCCTACTACGAGCGGCGGGCCGCCAACGATGTCGGGCTGATCGTGTCGGAGGGCACGGGTGTGGCTCGCCCCGCCTCGCTCAACGACCGGAACGTTCCGCGCTTCCATGGCGACAAGGAACTGGCGGCGTGGAAGACCGTCATCGACGATGTGCACGCCGCGGGCGGCGCGATGGCGCCCCAGCTCTGGCACGTGGGCGCCGTGCGCTCGCGCGACCCTGACTGGAACCCCGAAGGCGGCTACGACAGCCCGTCGGGCCTCTCCAGCCCGGGCAAGCAGTTCGGCGAGGCGATGAGCGACGAAGACGTCGCCGACGCCGTCGACGCCTTCGGCAAGGCGGCGGGCGCGGCCAAGGCGCTGGGGTTCGATTCGATCGAGCTGCACGGCGCGCACGGCTATCTGATCGATCAGTTCTTCTGGAACGGTGTGAATCTGCGCACCGACCGGTGGGGCGGGGCGACCCTGCCGGAGCGCTCGCGATTCGCCGCCGAGATCCTCAAGGCCGTGCGCCGGGAGGTCGGTGAGGACTATCCGGTGATCATCCGTCTGTCGCAGTGGAAGCAGCAGGACTTCAACGCCCGGCTGGCCGAAACGCCCGCCGAAATGGAAGCCTGGCTGCAGCCGCTGGCCGATGCCGGCGCGGACGTGTTCCACTGCTCGCAGCGCCGCTTCTGGGAGCCGGAGTTCGACGGCAGCGACCTGAACTTCGCCGGCTGGGCCAAGAAGCTCACCGGGAAGCCGACCATCAGCGTCGGCTCGGTCGGCCTGTCGGGCGAGTTCATCGCGGCCTACGGCGGCGAAGCCAGCCAGCCGGCCTCCCTCGACAACCTGCTGGAACGGATGGACCGCGGCGAGTTCGACCTCGTCGCCGTCGGCCGCGCGCTGCTGCAGGATCCGGAGTGGGTCGTGAAGGTCCGCGATGGCCGCACGAGCGAGCTGCGGAGCTTCGAGCGGTCGGCGATGGGCGTGCTGTTCTAGGCGACCTGAAGACCTCGCACACCGCCTAAGCCGCGTGGCCGCGGGCATGGTCGGCGAACAGCTCCACCACGGCGTCGGGGTGTGAGTGATACAACAGCAGCCCGGCGTCCGGCAGGACCTTGAAACGCGCGGCGGGCAGGGCCGCGAACGCCCGCTCGACGCCGGGCAGCGACAGCGGGCCGCACTCGACCACCAGCCAGGGAATCCCCGGCTCAAGCGCCGGCGGCGTCCAGCCGCGGGCGTACAGGCCCTGTTCGTGGGCGAAGCCGTGACTGGTGCGCGCCGCCATCGCCTGGATGTCGCGGACCATGCTGGTCAGCACGCCGGGTCGCTGCAGCACCTCCTTGTCCGCCGGGACATGGTCGGCCGAGCGCTGAACGATGGCGGCCATGATGTCGGTGCGGGTCTGGCGGCGCATCATCTCGCTGAACACCGTCACCAGTTCTGGCCGGGCGACAAAGGCCCGGGTCACCGCACCCATGACGGTGTCGGGGCTGCGGACGGCTGATCCTGGCCAGCGCGGGTTGACCAGCATCGCCGCCCGGATGCGCGTCGCGTGGCGCCGCGCAAAGGCCAGGGCGGAGGCGGCCCCGTCGTCCCTCGTCAGCAGGAAGGCGCCCTTGAGCCGCAGGGCGTCGAGTATCCCGGCCATGTCATCGGCGGCCGTCTCGACATAGTCCCCCGTCGCGATGTCCGTCAGGCCGAATCCGGGACGTTGCGGCACGATCGGCCGGAAGCCGCCCCGGTGGAGGCCCGCGACAAGCGCCGGCGGCAGGGTGCGGCCGGTGATCGTGCCGTGGGTCACCAGAACCGGTTTGCCGCCGCGCGGGCCGTAGTCCCAGAAGGCGATCCGCCGACCGTCCGGCCGCAGCACCAGCCGCAGCCGGCCCGCGAGCCCCTCGACCTCGGCGACGGTTTCAGCGGTGCGCGACATCGACACGAGCACGCCGGCTTCAGCCGCCAGCCGCACGAAGTCCCGGGACTTGCTCACCCCGGCCTTGGCGTAGATGGCCTTGAGCTGACCGCGGACCGTGCTTTCGGCCGTGCCCATGGCCTCAGCGGCCTCCCGCGCGGTCAGGCCGCGGGCGAAATGAGCGGCCGCGCGGGCCTCTGCCGGGGTCGCGCCGAACGCGGTCACGAAAACCTCGGCCAGGTCCGGCGGTTCGGGCTGATCGCCGCACATCATGTCGAGCAACAGCCGGACCAGGTCCGAGGATCGCCGCGCGCCCGTTTTGCGCTGGGCGCTGCGAATGGCGTCGCGGGCGGTTTCGCGCCCCACGCCGACGCGATCGGCGGCGGCGTCCAGGCCGGGCGCGTCCAGCAGGGCCTCGGCGAGCCGGGATTCCAGCGGCGTCAGTCCGAACGCCTCCGCGGCCCGGGCGGCCAGTTCGCTGACCCGCGATGGCGCGAAGCCGAGCAGGGCGACGCGACGGGGATCCGCCGCCAGCAGGGCGAGCGCTTCGGCGGGCAGCGGCCAGCGCAGGGCCATGGCGCCGGTCGCCGCGCAAGCCGCGATCACCGCGCCGTCGGACGCCTCGAGCAGTCCGGACGCCTGGCCGCCGCGCATCGCCAGCCGAAGCAGCCGCCGCGCCGCCGCGTCCTCGGCCGGATCGCCGAACCAGGCCGCAAAGGCGTCGTCGGTCCACAGGGTCTGGCCGCCGGAGCCGACGATCGCCACCCCGAGCGCCCGACCCGGGATCAACGTGAACAGCGCTTCGGAAAGGTCGAGACGGGCCGCGTCCTCAAGGACCGCCGCCAGCGCCTCCGGCTCGCGCAGGGCCGAGGCTTCCAGCGTCCGAAAATGGTCCATCAGCGCCTCGACCGGCCGGCCATCGGCCAGGCGGCTGCGCACAACCTCCGACAGGGAATACCCGGTCTTCTTCGGCACTGACCCGACGCCTCCAACCCGGCGTACTGCCGGACGTCGGGCCCGAACCTAGACCAGATTCTCGGGATCAGGGACTGTCATGTCCGCGTCCATGTCGAGGGCGATGTGTGTGCCGGCAGGGCCGGACTCGATCAGGATCCGCCCGCCGATACGGCCGGCGCGGTAGCGCATGTTGGCCAGACCGCGCCCGGCCGGAGCCGCGTCCGGATCGAACCCCTGGCCGTTGTCCTCGAGCGACAGCCGCACCCGGCCGTCGGCCACCCGGCGGAGCGTCACCGCGATCCGGTCCGGCCGCCCGTGCTTGAGCGCATTGGTGCAGGCCTCCTGCAGGATGCGGTAAACCTGCAGCGTGCGGTCCGGTCCGAAGCCGGGCGCTTCGCCGACATCCTCGATCTGCCAGACCAGCGTAGCCCCGGCGGCCTCGCAGCGGGGCTCGATCCGGGCGCGATAGGCGCCCAGAGCCGTCGCCAGTGAGCCGTCGCCCTGTTCCAGCGAACCGACGACCAGCCGCAGGTCGTCGAGGCTTTCCTCGAGGCCGTGGACGAGCTCGGGGCCTGTCAGCCGATTGGCCCGGGCGCGCATGACCAGGCCCAGCAGCTGGCCGCCGATGCCGTCGTGCATGTCGCGCATGATCCGCGCCCGTTCCTCGAGCAGCAGGCTCTCGTGTTCACGGCGGCGCAGGTCGTTGATCCCGGCCAGGATCTCGCCCTCCCGTTCGGCCACCAGGGCGTTGAGCTTGTCCGCGGTGGCGTTGGCGGCCTCGAACACGCCACGGGCCCGGACGGCCAGAGACACCAGCAGAGCGAGGGGAAAGAAGGTCGCCGCCGGGCCGAGAAAGATGCCGTAGCTGTGGACGAAACGCACCGTGATGATGTCCGCCGCCGCCGCCAACAGGACGAAGATGAAGGCCGAGGACTCCAGCGGGTTGGCGCGCCCCCCGCGCAGATAGAAGGCGGCGAGCCGCAGCAGGCACCAGGCCATGGCCACCAGGCCGCACAGGCCGACGATCCGGTCGATGTCCTGCAGGCCGACGGCGGGATCGTCCTGCAGTCGCAATGCGATCAGGCCGACCGCCAGGACGATGACGGCGATCGAGACCAGCCCGAGCCGGGTGCGGGCGGGCAGGCTCCAGGCGCCGAACAGCATGCCGCCGACCGTCCGGGCCGGCGGCCGGTCGGGCGGCGCGAAAACCGATGTCCATTCGACAAAGAACCAGACGAGGAAGACCAGGGTCGCCAGGAAGGCCCAAAGATAGAGGCCGGCGTTGGCCAGCGCGCCCCACGGCGCGTCTTCGGCCATCAGTCCGACGTGCTGCAGGGCCCAGCTGCCGGCCAGTCCTCCGAGGGACAACAGCAGGCCCCGGGCGCCGAACAGCGGCGCTGCGCACAGGCAGAAGGCAGCCACGAAGGCCCCGATCACCGCATTGGCCAGGGGCAGGTCCGACCGCAGCAGCCGCAGCGCCTGCCAGGAGGGGTAGAGGGCGGAATACTCGCCGACGTGAAAGGGGCGCAGGTGGCCGAAGCCGATGGCCCGGCTGACGACCAGGTCGATCCGGGCGCCGGCGTGGACGTAGCGATCGGGGATGCGCAGCAGCTGGGGCCGGCGGCTGGTGACGGTCGAGTCGAAGCGGCCCTGGCCCGCGATCAGGTCGCCGTCGACATAGAGCCAGACGTTGTCGTGCGCGCTCGGCACCAGCACGGCGGGCGCCGACAGGCGGGCGTCCGCCTCGGTCAGGCGCGTGCGGAAGACCAGCGGCGTGCGGGCGCAGCATCGCCAGGCCGGCAGGGCCTCCGATGCGAAGGCGGCATCGGGCAGGGCGGCCGGGTCACGATCGCCGGCCTCCGCCAGCGCCGCCCGCGCGATCTGCCGGCCGGGCGCGGACTCGGCCACCGTGTTGGCCCACAGCAGGCCGCCGCTGAACAGCAGCTGCAGCAGGATGATCAGCAGCGCCAGGCTCCACGCCCGGAACGCCGTAGGGGGAAACATCCTGGCCGTCAGCGGGTCGGCCAAGCGGGCTATTCCTTGAGCCGGATCAAGCCGGCCTGGACCGCCTCGAACACTGCTTCGCTGCGGGAACTGACGGCCAGCTTGCGGTAGATGGACTTGACGTGGTCGCCGACCGTATTGGGCGAAATGCCCTGCAGCCGGGCGACTTCCTTGTAGCGGAAGCCCTTGGCCAGGTCCGTCAGGACCAGCACCTCGCGGGGCGACAGAGCGGGACCGGCCGCGGTCGGGGTCCGCTCGCGATTTCGCATGCGGGCGAGGATATGGCCGGCCACGGCAGGGCTGATCGGCGCGCCGCCTTCCAGCACCGTGCGGATGGCGGCGGCGGCCTCGGCCGGCTCCGCGCCCTTGAGCAGGTAGCCGTCGGCGCCGGCCTCGATGGACCGCACCACGCTGAGGGCGTCGCCAAAGACGCTGATGACGATGATCCGGATCTTGCCGCGCCGGGCGTCGATCTCGCGGATCAGATCGATCCCACTGCCGTCGGGCAGGGCCAGGTCGATCAACAGAACGTCGATGTCGCGGTTCAGCAGCTCCCGACCGCGGGTCAGGCCGTCCGCGACCCCGACGACCTCCAGATCCGGCGCCAGGGCGACGACGCGGGCCAACTCATCGCGCAGGACGAAGTCGTCCTCGATGATGGCCACCCGCTTGCGTCTTTTCGCCTCCGCCACAGGGCGTCCTCCCGACCGCGCCGCCAGACTATCCGTCAGCGCCGCCAAAGCCACTCCTCCTGGTTCCGGAGCGTCGCGGTTTCCCAGTTTCCGCCTTGCCGATGCCGGCGGCTATCACACGAACAGGGGATGGGACGGCCGTCGGGAACAGGCGCCGTGGCAATCCGTTGACCCTGAACGCCTCCAGCAGGCGGCTCCAACGGAAAGCAGTCCCCGATGACCAATGCAAACGAGAAGAACGACGGCTCGCAGCCTGGCGTGATGGGCGACGGGACTGAGGAGCAGAACCTCGGCCAGCCCGGGAACCCCGCCGCCTGCATCACCGAAGACGAGGTCAAGGCCGCCTTCGGCAAGGATGGCAAGGCCGCGGAAAAGCCCGAGCCGAAGTAGACAATGGCGGCGGGGACAGGCACTTCAGCCTCTGTCCCCGCAGCCGAGATACGATCTGTGACCGACACGCCCGACGATCCGCCCGCCGAAGAGACCCCGATGCAGAAGGCCCTGCGCCTGAAGCAGGCGGCCATCGCCGCCCGGCCCAAGCCGCCGCGCGGCGGGCGTTTCCAGCGCGAACAGGCGGCGGCGCAGACCTCGTCCTCCAAGTCCAAGCCGTGGATGTCGCGGTAGCCGGAGGGGACATGTACCAAAGGTACGTGTCCCCTAAATCAGCAGCTCGATTGGGGGACACGCACCTGCGGTACATGTCCCCTCGCGTCAGGCGTTGAAGTTCAGCTTCAGGCCCGGTCGCGGCCAGGTCGCCTTGTAGAGCTTGCCGGTGCCGGAGGCGGTGATCCAGGCCGTGGTCATGTCCGGTCCGCCGAAGCAGATGTTGGTCACCAGGAGGTCCGGGAACGGGTAGTGCTCGGTCGTCCCGTCCGGGTCGAAGGCGGTGATCCCGCCGTTGATGATCGTCGCCACACAGACCTTGCCCCCGGCCTCGACGGCCAGGCTGTCGAGCAACTGGTAGCCCGGCAGGTTGCAGATCACCCGCCCCGGCTGGAACGGCGGCGGTTCGGCCAGCACGCCGGGTTCGGCGATGTCGAAAGCCCACAGGCGGCCGAGGTTGGTGTCGGCCATGTAGACGGTCTTCTCATCCGGCGAGAGACCCACGCCGTTCGGCGAGACGAAGTGGTCGCGCTGGCGGCTGATGTGGGAGCCGTCGGTCTTCGCGTAGTAGAGCGCGCCGAACTTGCGGCCCTCCGGCGTCGTACAGCCGTGGTCGGTGAACCAGAAGCCGCCCTGCTTGTCGAAGACCAGATCGTTGGGGCCGACCAGCCGCTTGCCGTCACAGCTGTCGTATAGGGTTTCGACCTTGCCGGTGGCGATATCGACGCGCTGGATTGATCCGCCGACGTGGCTGGCCGGGGTCGGGCCGGGGATCAGCAGGCCCTCCATCTCCAGCCATTCGAAGCTGCCGCCGTTGTTGGTGACATAGATCGCGCCGTCCGGGCCGATCGCCGCGCCGTTGGGACCGCCGCCGGTCTCGGCCACCACTGATATGGTCCCGTCGGGCGTCACGCGCGTCAGCCGCTGCGCCGCGATCTCGGTGAAGATCACCGAGCCGTCGGCCATGGCGATCGGGCCTTCCGGGAAGCGGAGTCCCTCGGCGACGAGTTCGATGTTCATGCGGCGCACTCCCTGTCTTTTCTGGTTGCAGGGATAGAACCGCCTGACGCTGCGTCAGCGCAAGTCGCACGGTTAGCGCCGCTCAAGCACCCGGAAGACAAAGGCGTGGTCGTCGCCTTCGCCGGCGGCGTGGGCCTCGCGGCGCACTTCTTTCCAGCCGGCTTCGTCGAAGGGGGGGAACAGCACATCCCCCTCGGGCGCCGCGTCGACCTCGGTCACATACATCCGGGTCGCACGCGGCATGGCCAGGGCGTAGAGCGCCGCGCCGCCGATGACGCAGACCTCTTCCGCGCCGTCCTCTTCCGCCTGTTCGCGGGCGATCTCGACCGCCTCGCCGAAGGTCTCGCAGACCACCGCGCCGTTGGGCTCGAACGAGCCGTCCTTCGACAGCACCACGTTCAGGCGGCCCGGCAGGGGCTTGAACGGCAGGCTGTCCCAGGTCTTGCGGCCCATGATCACCGGCTTGAACATGGTGACCTGCTTGAACAGGGCCAGATCAGACTTCAGCCGCCAGGGCAGCTTGCCGTTGACGCCGATGACGCCATTTCGGCCGCGGGCGACGGGGCCGAGCGTTATGCCGACTTTCATGGCGCCACCCAGCCGAGGAACAGGACGCTGCGGGTCGGCTGGGCGGGATTGCCGGTCTCGGGATAGCGGGCCAGCACGATGGCGCGCGCCTCGTCGGGCGTCGCGTATCGGACGGACTGTCCGCCGCCCGGCGTGGTTCCCTCGATGGCCGCCTGGAAGCCTTCCTTCAGCGCCCAGGCATCGAGGCGTTTGCGCAGGCCCTCGTGGTCGGCCAGCGGGCCGCGCGCGACCATGATGCAGGCCTTGGCGCCGGGCGGGGCGGGGGGCGTGGCGACTTCCAGCGTCAGGGAGCGTTCGGCGATCTCGGCGGCCCAGCCGGCGTCGTCCTTGACGAAGCCGGCCTGGGCGGCGGCGGTCTCGAGCGGCGCGCCCTTGCTGATGGCCACGCAGGCCTGCAGCGCGCGCCAGGCGAGCGCTTCAGCCGCGCCGGCGGGTGTCACGGCCGGGGTTTGCGCCGAGGCGGGCAGGGCGAGCAGCGCTGCGCAGAGGATGGCGAGGCGGAGGGCGGGCATTGGCATGGCCCCTGACTACCCCGCCAGCGGCCGCGTGACCATCGACTGCGCGGCGAGGTGCGCGCGCTCAGCGAGCCTTGCGGGCGTCGAGATAGTCAGACAGGCGGCCTGCGGCGCGGTCGAGCTTCGGAAGCAGCCAAATGAAAGGTGGCACAACGATCGCGGCAAGAGCGATCATGAACAATCCCGTTGCGATGAATGGGTCCATCAGCTCGGCTCCTTGGCCTTCATATAGCGCAGAAGGAAGGTCGCCGCGAGAATGAAGACCAAACCGATCAGAAGACCGGGGACCGCGCGGCGGAGATCGATCAATCGCGTCGGGTCTACCAGAGGCGCGACGAGGGATCCGATCAGGAACGCCAGCCCGAAGGCGTTTGAGGCGTTCGCGGCCAGCTTCACGCGCTCCTTGCGCACCTCTGGATCGAGATGGCGCAGATCGTGGGCCGGAGGCGGGAGGTCGCTGGTCACCCGGCGATCCTGAACGAACCGGGAACAACTTTCAAGTGTGCCGGCGTGTCGACTAAACCGCGATCGGCGCCTTGATCGCCGGGTGGGCCTGGTAGCCCTCGAGCACGAAATCCTCGTAGCGGTAGGACAGCAGGTCCCGGTGCGGCGTGATCCGCATGGTCGGGAAGGGGTGGGGCTCGCGGCGGAGCTGCTCCTTCGCCTGATCCAGGTGGTTCAGATAGAGGTGCGCGTCGCCGAAGGTGTGCACGAACTCGCCCGGCTGCAGGCCGGTGACCTGGGCCATCATCTGGGTCAGCAGGGCGTAGCTGGCGATGTTGAACGGCACGCCGAGGAACACGTCGGCGCTGCGCTGGTACAGCTGGCAGCTCAGTTTTCCGTCCGCGACGAAGAACTGGAACAGGCAGTGGCAGGGCGGCAGGGCCATGTCATCGACGTCGGCCGGGTTCCAGGCGCTGACGATGTGGCGACGGCTGTTGGGATTGGTCTTCAGGCTTTCGACGACGGCGGCGATCTGGTCGATCACCCGGCCGTCCGGCGCGGCCCAGCTGCGCCACTGGCGACCGTAGACGGGACCGAGTTCGCCCGCCTCGTCGGCCCATTCGTCCCAGATGCTGACGCCCTGATCCTGCAGCCACCGGACATTGGTGTCGCCGCGCAGGAACCAGAGCAGTTCCAGCACGATCGACTTGAGATGCACCTTCTTGGTCGTCAGCAGCGGAAAGCCCTGCGCCAGGTCGAAGCGCATCTGGCGGCCGAAAACGCCCAGCGTTCCGGTGCCGGTGCGATCGCCGCGCTGCACGCCGTTGGTCATGATGTCGGCCAGCAGGCCGAGATACTGCCGCTCCGGATGATCGGCGGCGGCCTGTTCCTGTACGGCGATGACGGGCGCGATGGCGTTCATGATGGCAACCAAGGTCGGTCCGAATCAGCGCCTCGCCAAGGCGCCTTCTGCGACCGTCCACAGTTGATTCGCGTCAGCCGGCGAACCCGCCTTCGTCGAGGAAGACCTGCTCCTCGTCGGTCGTCTCGCGGCCCAGTTGCCCGTTGCGGTGCGGGAAGCGACCGAACCGGGCGATGATGTCGCGATGCACGATCGCGAACTTCAGCGTCTCCTCGTCGCCGGTAGCGTCGCGCAGGGCCTCGCAGAGCCGCACGCTGAGGTCCTGGTCGGCCATGTCCTCGGAATGCTCGAACGGCAGGTAGCAGAAGGCCCGCAGCGCCGGCTCGATCTCCTGGTCGAAATCCGACTGCACCATGTGCCTCGCGACCCGCCGGGCCATGGCGTCGGTGGCGAAGGCATGCGGCGACTTACGCCAGAGATTGCGCGGGAACTGGTCGAGCAGCAGCAGCAGGGCGAGGCAGCCGTCCGCGGTCGCCATCCAGTGCTCGTACTCGCCCCGTGCGGCGGCGAAATGGACCGGCTCGTACCGCAGGCGGATGGCCTCGTCGAACCGCCAGTCCTTGCGGAACCACTTCGCCGGCCCGGCGATCCGCCAGAAGCCGATCACGTCGATAGGTGCTGCGCTCATGCGGACAGGCTGGCGCAGAGTTCATTTCCGTTCAACCACGGTTCAGGTTGGCGCGCGCATCCGTTGTTCCATAGGGACAAGCAGGGACCGGCGGACGTCGGAACCACGGAGCAAATGATGAAAAAGACCATCTCGACCGCGCTCGTGCTGACGCTTCTGGCCAGCACGGCCGCCTACGCCCAGGACGAGGGCCGCCGTGGCGCGGGCCGCCAGAACGGCGGTGAGGAGTCGCGGGTTCCGCCGCCTCCGCCGCTTCGCGACGCGCCGCCGCCGGCCGCCAAGGGCCCGCAGGGTCAGCCCCAGGGGCAACCCCGTGGCCCGCGTCCGGGTGGTCCGGGCGCCCAGGGCGGCGGTCAGCCGCAGTGGCAGGGGCAGGGCGGTCGCCCGCGCGGCCCCGCCGGCGCCGGCGGCCAGGGTGATCGTCGCGGCCCGGGTCAGGGTCAGTGGCAAGGTCAGGGCGGCGGCCAGGGTCAGACGCCGGGTGGTCGCCCGGGTCGTCCCGGCGGCGACGGCCAGGGCCAGTGGCAGGGCCAGGGCGGTGGTCAGGGTCAATGGCAGGGCCCGGGCGGCCGTCCCGGTGGTCAGGGCCAGGGACAAGGACAAGGACAAGGTCAGGGCGGCTGGGATCGTGATCGCGACGGCCGTCCGGACGGTCGGCCGGGCGCGGGTCGCCCCGGCGGTCAGGGCCCGGGACAAGGTCAGGGCGGCTGGGATCGTGATCGCGACGGCCGTCCGGACGGTCGGCCGGGCGCGGGTCGTCCCGGCGGTCAGGGCCAGGGACAAGGTCAGGGCGGATGGGATCGCGACCGTGATGGTCGTCCCGACGGCCGCCCGGGCGGCCAGGGTCAAGGCCAGGGTGGCTGGGATCGCGACCGCGACGGGCGTCCCGATGGTCGCCCCGGCCAGGGCGGCTGGGACCGCGACCGTGACGGGCGCGGCGGCTGGGATCGCGACGGCCGCGGCGGCGACCGGCGCTGGGACGGGCGTCGTCCGGGTGAAGGCCGCGGCATGCGCAACCGGGACCATGGCCGTCGCTGGTACGACGAGCGGTCGTGGCAGCGGTCGTATCGCGCCCATCAGCGCTATCGGGTCTCGCCCTACCGCTACCCCAGCGGCTGGTACGCCCGCAGCTGGAGCTTCGGTGACTTCCTGCCGTTCGGCTGGTTCACCAGCAGCTACTACCTGAACGCCGGCGCCTACGGCCTGCCGTACCCGCCGATCGGCTGCGAATGGGTCCGCGTCGGCCAGGACGCCCTGCTGGTCGACATCTGGACCGGCCGGATCGTGACCGTCTACTACGGCCTCTTCTGGTAGGCCGCAGACCGCGCAACGATGAAGCCCCGGAGGCGACTCCGGGGCTTTTTCGTATGGTCGACGATCCGTCCGGCATAGAGGATGTGCGTTCAGAGGGGTTGTAACCCTTGACCTTCCGGCAATTTTCCGCTCGATAGCCCGGCCTTTGCTGCACTGCCGTTGCGCGGGTGCGGCGCAAATGACCTGACTGGAGAAAAATCATGCGCGTCTACTATGACCGCGACGCAGACCTGGCCCGCATCCTGGACCGGAAGATCGCGATCGTAGGCTATGGCAGCCAGGGCCATGCCCACGCGCTCAACCTCCGGGACTCGGGCCTCAAGAACGTCGCCGTGGCTCTGCGCCCCGGCTCCGCCTCCGCCAAGAAGGCCGAGAGCGAAGGCCTGAAGGTCATGACCGTGGCCGAGGCCGCGGCCTGGGCCGACGGCATCATGATCCTCGCGCCCGACGAACTGCAGCGCGGCATCTATGAGAACGAGATCGCCCCGAACATTCGCGACGGCGCGGCGCTGCTGTTCGCCCACGGCCTGAACGTCCACTTCGGCCTGATCGAGCCCAAGGCCACCGTCGACGTGCTGATGGTCGCGCCCAAGGGCCCGGGCCACACCGTGCGCGGCGAATACCTGAAGGGCGGCGGCGTGCCCTGCCTGATCGCCATCCACCAGGACGCCACCGGCAACGCCATGGACCTGGGCCTCGCCTACGCCAGCGCCATCGGCGGCGGCCGCTCGGGCATCATCGAGACCAACTTCCGCGAGGAATGCGAAACCGACCTGTTCGGCGAGCAAGCCGTGCTTTGCGGCGGTCTGGTCGAACTGATCCGGGCCGGGTTCGAGACCCTGGTCGAGGCCGGCTACGCGCCGGAAATGGCCTATTTCGAGTGCCTCCACGAGGTGAAGCTGATCGTCGACCTGATCTACGAGGGCGGCATCTCCAACATGAGCTACTCGATCAGCAACACGGCCGAGTACGGCGCCTATGTCAGCGGTCCGCGGGTGGTGACGCCCGACACCAAGGCCGAGATGAAGCGCATCCTCGAGGACATCCAGTCGGGCCGCTTCGTGCGCGACTTCATGGCCGAGAACGCCGTGGGCCAGCCCAGCTTCAAGGCCACCCGCCGCCGGGCGTCCGAACACCAGATCGAGGAAGTCGGCGGCCGCCTGCGCGCCATGATGCCCTGGATTACGAAGAATCAACTGGTGGACAAGGCGAAGAACTGATCCATCTCCCGCCTCAGGTTTGCGGGCAGGGGGTCGCCTTGGCGTCTCGGGTTTTCACTGGATTGATCGCGGCCGGCCTCTGGGCCGTCGCGGGAAGCGGGTTGGCGGCGACGGTGGATCCCGTCGCCACGACCGTCGACGGCGTGACCGTGGTCGCCGATCTCGACGTTCGCCTGGTCGTCGCGGTCGGTGGCGACATCGGCGAGACCACCTATGTCGCCAGCGCCCCGCCGGGCCTCGCCTGCGGCGGCGTCCAGTACCAGTACATGACCCAGTCGAACCGCCAGTGCTGGCTGCGCATCAAGCGCCGGACGCCGGTCATCCTGACCGCCCAGGCCAACGGGCGCTATGGCGTCGACTGGTCCGTCCAGTGGGTCGGGTGCGAGCCCGTGGCCAACGGCGCCGCCTGCACCGTGACCGCCCAGGCAGAAGCCCAGGTCGTGGCCCTGTTCACACGCAAGTAGGCGCACTACCTTGGTCGGGTCCTTCCGGAGTTCGCCCATGAAACGCATGATCCTCGCCGCCGTGCTGGCCCTGACCGCCGCGCCGGCGATGGCCGCGCCCGTGGCCTATACGATTGACCCGACACACACCCAGACGACCTTCCAGGTCGACCGGTTCGGCTTCACCACCGTCCTGGGCGCCTTCACGGCCGCCTCCGGCACGATCTGGATCGACGAGGCCGCACCGGCCGCGAGCCGGGTCGAGGCCCAGGTGACGGTCGCCAGCCTGTTCGCCGGCGATCCCACCCGCGACGAGCATCTGAAGGGCGAGCGCTGGCTGAACGCCGCCGCCAACGCCCTGATCACCTTCAAATCGACCAAGGTGGCGCCCACGGGCCCCGATACCGCCGACGTGACGGGCGACTTCACCCTGAACGGGGTCACCAAGCCGGTGACCTTCAAGGTCAAGCTCAACAAGATCGGCAAGGCCCCGGGCTCGGGCAAGCAGGCCGCCGGCTTCACCATCACCGGATCGGTCAAGCGCCGCGACTTCGGCATCGGCGCCGCCCTGCCGCCCGGTCTGATCGGCGAGGACGTGCCCATCCGCATCGAAGTCCTGGCCGTCGCGCCGACGCCCGCGGCGCCCTGACGCCTGTGGTCCGCCGCATCTCAAATCTCTATCTCTCCGGACCCGAGGTCTGGTTCCCGAACGTCGGCGCGCATTTCGCGCTGCGCCAGGCGATGTGTGAGGCCGTCGGCTTCTCCATGCTGCAGGCGGACACCAGCGAGCTCCGCGAGCTGGAGCCCGGCGAGATCATGGCGCGGGAGATCTACGCCGAGCGTGTCGCCCGGATGCGCCGGGCCGACGCGGCGATCGTCAACCTGACCCCGTGGCGTGGTCCGACGGCCGACCCCGGCACGGCGTTCGAGGCCGGCTTCCTGTCAGGCCTCGGCAAGCCGGTCATGGCCTACATGAACGTCGCCTACGAACACGAGGCCGAGTTCCGCGACCGCGTCGACGCCCACATCGGCGCCCAGCTCGACGAGGACGGCGTCTGGCGTGACGGTGAAGGCTGCCTGATCGAAGACTTCGGCCTGCCCGAGACGATCATGCTCTGGGCGGAAGCGCGGCGACTGTTCGTGATCGTGACGCCGGACGTGCTGGGCGACGTGACGGGGCTGCAGCTGTGCCTCGACGCGCTGCGGGAATACGCGGACGACTAGGAACGGGGACATGTACCGTAGGTACGTGTCCGGCAAACCGTGGCGGCTCGATTGGGGGACACGTACCCGCGGTACATGTCCCCTCAGTCCCAGGCCAGCGCCGCTTCACCCCGCAGGATCGCCTCGGCAGCAACGCTGTGCTTCCCGCCGTCCCGCTCATGCAGGACCAGCGGCGGCAACAGGATCAGTGGGGCCTTGCCGGTTTTCACCGCCCGCAGCAGCACCCGCTTGGCCGGCGCATCGGCAAAGGGGTGAATCGGCCGGATGCGGAACGAGCCGGCCTTGTCGCCCAGCAGCGACAGAAGGTCGCCCAGCCGGTCGGCGCGATGAATGATCGTGATCGACCCGCCCTCGCGCACGGCCTTGATCAGGAAGCCCGTCCAAGCCGCCAGGCCGCCGTCGGCCATCCAGGCGCCGGTCTTCTCCGGCGCAGGGGCGAGCAGGGCGTCCGGGTCGTCGAAGAACGGCGGATTGGCCATCACCGCGTCGAACACCGGCAGGCCGAGCGCGCGAAAGCCGGCCTGAACGTCGCCCTCGAGGATCTGAACCCGCTCGCCAAACCCGTTCAGGACAAGGTTTTCCCGCGCCAGTCCCGCGGCGCCCGCGTCGCGCTCGACGCCGGTGAAGCCTGCCCCCGGATGACGCGCCGCCGCCGCCAGCAGCGCCGCGCCGGGCCCGCAGCCGGCCTCCAGAACCCGCTCGCCCGGCTTCGGGTCGCAGGCCGCCGCGAGCAGGGCGGCGTCCATCCCCGCGCGATAGCCGCGGGTCGGCTGACGCAGCAAAACCCGTCCGTTCAGCAGCCGATCTTCGCTTGTGTCGCCCTGGTCAGCCATCTCGGCCTTGCCCTCGTCTCTTCCCTGACCTATCCCGCCCGTGAGGCTTCCCGCAACGGCGCTTGGGCCGCGGCCGGAAGATGAAGGAGCTCAGGTGTTGGACGCAGCGAATGCGGCCGTAGCCCGTCCGGCGGGCTCCGTCGACGGTCTGGTGGCGCTGGCCTCCTCCGACATGCAGGGCGTGAACGCGATCATTTCGGCGCGGATGCAAAGCCCGGTGTCGGTGATTCCGGCGCTGGCCGACCATCTGATCAACGCCGGCGGCAAGCGGCTGCGTCCGCTGCTGACCGTCGCCTGCGCCCGGCTGACCGGCGCGACGGATGACTCCTGCCTGAAGCTGGCGGCGGCGGTGGAGTTCATCCACACCGCGACCCTGCTGCATGACGATGTCATCGACTCCTCGCAGCTGCGCCGCGGCAAGGTGGCGGCGCACCTGATCTGGGGCGCGCCGTCCAGCGTGCTGGTCGGCGACTACCTGTTCGCCCGGGCCTTCGAGCTGATGGTCGAGGCCGGCTCCCTGACCGCGCTGGACATCCTCGCCAAGGCCGCCGGAGTGATCAGCGAGGGCGAGGTGCTGCAGCTGACGCGCGCCCACGACCTGAACCTGTCGCAGGACATCTATCTGGAGATCATCCGGGCCAAGACCGCAGAGCTGTTCGCCGCCGCCGCCGAGGCGGGCGCCGTCAGCGCCGGCGCGTCGGACGACATGCGCCGCGCGATGCGGTCCTATGGCCTGAACCTCGGCCTCGCCTTCCAGCTGGTCGACGACGCGCTGGACTACGACGGCACGACAGAGGCGCTGGGCAAGAACGCCGGGGACGATTTCCGGGAGGGCAAGGCGACCCTGCCGTTGCTGCTGGCCATCGCCCGTACCGGCGCGGCCGAGGCGGCCTTCTGGGAGCGCACCATCGGTCGCCGGGAGCAGACCGACGAAGACTTCCGCCGGGCCCGCGATCTGATCCTGCGCACCGGCGCCGCCGAGGCGACGCTCGATCTGGCCCATCAGTTCGCCGAGGAGGCCAAGGCCGCCCTGGTCAAGACCGACGCCAACGCCTGGCGCGCCGCCCTCGAGGATCTGGCGGACTTCGCGGTCAGCCGGCGGACGTGACCGGCCGCGTCCCCCTTCACCCGGGCGCGCGCAGCACCACGCAGGTGGTCAGATAGGGATGGAACAGCCAGTAGAGCTTGCCCATGGACCGTTTCCACTTGTCCCAGCCCAGAAACGGGAACGGGAACCGCAGAACAGGCCGCAGCAGGATCCACGGACGGGCCCGGACGTTGTCGCGGTACGAGCCGCAGGGCAGGATTTCCGCCTTCTCGATCGTCGAGCCGGGAAAGAGCGCCGCCACGTCTTCGGGCGTCGGGCGGAACAGGGTGTCGATGGGGTCGCGGTGGTAGGGATAGCTGCGCGGCACGGTCACCACCACCAGTCCGCCCGGTCCGACCAGGGCCATGGCCTTGCGGCAGAGGGCGCCGGGATCAAGCACATGTTCGAGGATGTTGCAGAGCAGGAGCGCGCGCGCGCCCAGCTGCCGGGCGGTCTCGAAGCCCTCTTCGGACATGATGTCGGCGGCGACATCGACGCCCTCTGCGGCCTTGAGGTCCAGATGAATGAAGCGGACGCCGCGGGCTTCCAGCGGCGCGATCAGCTGCTCCTGGATCCACGGCTGGTCCTGGGTCCGGAACTGGTGGGTCGAGGCGCCGACGTTGAGCAACGGACTGAGCTCGCCCGCGTCCAGGTGCGCGAGGGCCGCAGCAATCCAGGCGGCTTCCCGCGCGAACATTCAGGTCTCCGATGACGGGCCAACTGGCAGTCGCCTCAGATAGAACGGAAACAGGATGAACGGCGAGCGCATTCTCGTCATCAAGCTGTCGGCCCTGGGCGATTTCGTGCAGGCGACAGGCGCCATGAAGGCCATCCGGCGCAAGCATCCGGGCTCGCGCCTCACCCTCCTGACCACCGCGCCTTTCGCGGCGATGGGCAAGGCGACGGGCTGGTTCGACGAGGTCTGGAGCGATGGCCGACCGGGATGGAGCGACCTGCCGGCGGTGGCGCGTCTGATCGGCCGGCTGCGCGCGGCGCGGTTCGACCGGGTCTATGACCTGCAGTGCCAGGGGCGGACCAATCGCTACTTCCAGCTTCTGTGGCCGCACCGGCCGCCGTGGTCCGGCAATGCGCCGGGCGCGGCCATGTCCTATCGCGAGCCCGACCGCAACCGGCTGCACATCCAGGACCTGTGGGTGAAGCAGCTGGCGCTCGCCGGGATAACGGACGTCCCGCCGCCGGACCTGTCCTGGCTGGTCGGCGACGCGGCCAGATTCGCCATCGCCGGACCCTATGCCCTGTTGGCGCCCGGCGGTGCGGCGCATCGGCCGGCCAAACGCTGGCCCGCGCCGTCATTCGGCGAGCTCGCCTCACGCCTGCTGGCCCAGGGGATCACGCCCGTGGTCGTCGGCCATGGCGCGGAAGAGGCGGCGCTGGCCCAGGTGATCCTGACCGCCGCGCCGGGCGCGGTCAGCCTGGTCGGCGAGACCAGCATCGCCGATATCGCCGGACTGGCGCGCGGGGCCGCCCTGGCCGTCGGCAACGACACCGGCCCGGTCCATGTGATCGCGGCGGCGGGATGCCCGACCCTCGTCCTGTTCTCCGCCGAGAGTAACCCCGACATGAGCGCGCCCCGGCCGGTCCGTCCGGATCAGCCGGTGGCGATCCTCCGCGAGCCGGACCTGGCGGACCTGGACGTCGACCGGGTCTGGGCGGCGGCGGGCGGCCTCAGGCCAGCTGGCTGAACACGTCCGCGGTAAACTGGTTCATCGCCTGTACGCCGCGCAAGGCCGCCGCGCGGAACATCGCCCGATCGACCTGGAAGGCGAAGTTGGCCGTCTGGCCCGATGACCCCAGCTGCTCGAAACGGCCGGGCATGCCGAGATCGAGGTCGCCCTTGAACCGGAGGTCCGAGGTTTCGCCGGCGATCTTGATCAGGCCGCGGGTCGCCCAGACCGACGAGGGATGGTCGACCAGCTTCATGCCGCCGCTCACCTCGGCGCGGGCGCCCTGGCTGCGGATGGCGCCGTTGGTCGTCACCTCGCCGAGCGTCAGGGACGTGTCGCCGAAGGTGTAGACGTAGGTGGGCATGAGCAGGACGGCGTTCAGATCCTTGGACACCCAGTTGGTCCGCTGCCAGTTCTTGATCGCCAGGGCCCCGAAGGGGTTCCAGGCCTCCATGTGATAGAAGAACAGCCTGCCGCCGCTATCGGACGCCCAGGCCAGGTCGAGGGGCGGGCCGCCGCTCGGGTACTTCCATGTCTTCAGCGCGGGTTGCTCGACGACGCTGAACTCCGCCATGGCCGGATGGGCCAGGACCTCGGCGCGCGGCACGATGGTTCTTCCGAGCGCGGCCATGCGGCCGGACAGGTCTTCGACGCCCGCATCCGCCACCGCCCGCAGGTCCGTGTCCATGAGCCCGGTGATGTTGAGCGTCGATCGCCACCCGCCCGTGCCGACCGCCGAGGACTGGTAGACGTAGCTGCCGGTCTGGGTGGCGACCCGCGCGGCCAGAATCCCGACCCGGGGCGTAGCCTTGAGCATCTTCGCGAGGATCTTGCGGTCGCCCATTGTGGCGGTCGATGCATCGATCCCCGTCCGGGCCCACGAGCCATCGGGGAAAAGGGCGGTCACGCCGGCCAGACTGACGCCGGCTCCGAGAAGCTGTCTGCGGTCCATCATGCGTCCCTCCAGGGAGAGGCCGAGGATTGACCGCTGTCAGGGCGGACGCTCGCCTCAAAAGGGTGGTTTCGGAAGCCGCTGAAGAGCGTGTCCAGCGCGCGGCGGGTTCACCAGGACGTCGAACTGTCGCACCCGTTGCCAGCGGCGGAATTGGTCGCAGAACAAGCCGCGCCTGCGGAGGGGGCAGGCCTGCCCATGCGCAAACGCTACATCGGCGGGAATGGACCAGAAGCTACAATCGCAGGACGTGTGTCGCCCGCGGCCAGTCGACCGGTTCGAAGCCCATCGCCTCCCAGAACGGCGGCGCAGCGGGTGAGGCGGCGGCGTTCAGCGTCAGCAGCGGCGCGGACTGGAAGCCCTGCTGCATCATCGCGCCGGCAAGGGCGCGCGCCACGCCGGCGCGACGGAAGCCGGGGCGGACATAGAGACGTCGCATCCGCATCGCCGGTTCGGCGAGCCCGGCTTCCAGTGTCACGCCGCCGACGCCGGCCAGGTCGCCGTCGACGACCGCCGCGAACAGCGCGCCGGGTTCGGTGAAGGGGTCGTCGGGACCGCCGAACTCACTGGCCAGCATGGCCATGTTGCGCACGCCCTCGGCGGCCGCCTCGGCGCACATGACGTCGAATCCATGTGGCAGGGCCTCGACAACGCGCAGGATATTCACCACGTCTAGCGTCACGATCTTCCAGGGACCCTGTCCATGCGCCTGCTGCTCAACATCCTGTGGTTCATCCTCGGCGGCTGGCTGAGCGGCCTGCTGTGGCTGCTGGGCGGACTGATCCTGGCGATCACGATTGTCGGTCTCCCCTACAGCTTCGCGGCCTGGCGCATCGCCGGCTTTGCCTTCTGGCCGTTCGGCAAGGAGATCGTCTCGCGCGAGATCGTCACCGGCAAGAGCGACCTGGGCACCGGACCGCTGGGCTTTGTGCTCAACGTCATCTGGTTCCTGTTCGCCGGCTGGTACATCGCCCTGTCGCACATCCTGATCGCCATCGCCGAGGCCGTGACCATCGTCGGCATCCCGTTCGCCTTCAAGGACCTGCAACTGGCCCGCATCGCGCTCGCGCCGATCGGTCTGGCGGTGGTCGAGAAGCGGTAGCCGCGCCACGCTCAGCGCGGCGCCGGCCCCTCGTCCTCCTCCAGCAGGATGTCCAGGAACGTCTGGCGGCGGTTGAGGAAGCCGCGGGTCACCGTGAAATGCTCGGTGTCCTCGTACTCGATCCGCTCAAGGCCGTGCTCCGAGGCCTGGTAAATCCAGGCGTCCGGGTAGCCGAGGATGATCGGCGAATGCGTGGCGATGATCAGCTGCGACCGCGCCTGCACCAGCTGGTGCAGCTTGGCGAGGAACGCCAGCTGGCGCTGTGGCGACAGCGCCGCCTCCGGTTCGTCCATGATGTAGAGGCCATCGCCCATCAGCCGGTTCTCGAACAGCGCGAAGAAGGCCTCGCCATGCGACTGCTCGTGCAGGGGCCGCTCGCCGGTTCGCTTGCCGCCGGTCTGTTCGAGGTAGGTGGCGACGTTGAAGAAGCTCTCGGCCCGCAGGAAGAAGCCGTCGTGGGCGTAGGCCTTGCCGTCCCGGATGGGGCGGATGAACTGGTGCAGGACCGAATGGTTGGCGTGGGTGGCGAACTGGTGGTCCTTTGAGCCGCCCTCGGCATTGAACCCCCAGGCCACCGCCAGCGCCTCGATCAGGGTCGACTTGCCCGAGCCGTTCTCGCCGACCAGGAAGGTCACGCGCGGGTGGAATTTCAGGCTGTGCAGGCTGCGTACGACCGGCAGGTTGAAGGGGTAGGCGGCCTCATCCCAGCCGTCGCGGCGCAGGAACTGCGCTTCGATCCAGTAGGGGCGGGTGAGGCCGGCCATTCACCTCACCCCGGCGAGATCATCTTTTCCGGACGCACCGCCTCGTCGAACTCCGCGTCGGTCAGATACCCGCCGCCGACGGCTTCCTCGCGCAGGGTCGTGCCGTTCTTGTGGGCCGTCTTGGCGATCTTGGCGCAGGCGTCGTAGCCGAGCTTGCCGTTGAGGGCCGTGACCAGCATGAGCGAGTTGTCCAGGCCACGCTTGATGTTGTCCTCGCGCGGCTCGATTCCGACGACGCAGTTGTCGGTGAAGCTGATCGCCGCGTCGGCCAGCAGACGGACCGACTGCAGGAAGTTGTAGGCCATCACCGGGTTGAAGACGTTCAGCTCGAAGTGGCCGCTGGCGCCGGCGAAGGTGATGGCGGCGTTGTTGCCGAACACCTGGGCGCAGACCATCGTCAGGGCCTCGCACTGGGTCGGGTTGACCTTGCCCGGCATGATCGAGCTGCCCGGCTCGTTTTCCGGCAGGCTGAGTTCGCCCAGGCCCGAGCGCGGGCCGGAGCCCAGGAAGCGGATGTCGTTGGCGATCTTGAACAGGCTGGCGGCCACCGTGTTGATCGCGCCGTGGCTGAAGACCATGGCGTCGTGGGCGGCGAGGGCCTCGAACTTGTTGGGGGCGGTGGTGAAGGCCAGGCCGGTGATCGCGGCGATCTGCTCGGCGACCTTCTCCGCGAAGCCGACGGGGGCGTTGAGACCCGTGCCGACCGCCGTTCCGCCCTGGGCCAGCTCCATCAGCGCCGGCAGGGTCTGTTCGATGCGGTGGATGCCGTTGGCGATCTGCTGGGCGTAGCCGCCGAACTCCTGGCCGAGCGTCAACGGGGTGGCGTCCTGGGTGTGGGTGCGGCCGATCTTGATGATGCCGGCCCAAGCGTCCGCCTTGGCCGCCAGCGCCGCGTGCAGGTGCTTCAGCGCCGGCAGCAGGTCGTGAACCACCTGTTCGGCGCAGGCGATGTGCATGGCCGTCGGATAGGTGTCGTTGGACGACTGGCTCATGTTGACGTGGTCGTTGGGGTGGACCGGCTTCTTGGAGCCCATCTCCCCGCCCAGCATCTCGATGGCGCGGTTCGAGATCACCTCGTTGGCGTTCATGTTCGACTGGGTGCCCGAGCCGGTCTGCCAGACCACCAGCGGGAAGTGGTCGTTGAGCTTGCCCTCGATGACCTCGTTGGCCGCCTTGACGATGGTCGCGGCGATCTGCGGGTCCAGCTTGCCGAGCGCCAGGTTGGTCTCGGCCGCAGCGCGCTTGACGATGCCCAGGGCCCGGACGACGGGCAGGGGCTGCTTCTCCCAGCCGATCTTGAAGTTGCCCAGGCTGCGTTGCGACTGGGCGCCCCAGTAGCGGTCGGCGGCGACCTCGATGGGGCCAAAGGTGTCGGTCTCGGTGCGCGTGGCGGTCATGATCTTTCCCGGCGAAACTTGCAGCGCCGGTTTAGCGCCGGGGGAGGAGACTGCAAGCGCGCAAGGCGTTATGGACGCCAATGACCGACGACTGGACAACCTTCGGCAAGGTGCGCGCGCGGGAGGCCGGGGCGACGCTGGAGATCGTCGTCGACGGGCTGACGACCCAGGCGAAATACTACAAGCCGCTGATCTACGAGTTCTTCCGCAAGCAGTGGCGGGGTTCGCGGCCGGCGTGGGGCGACTTCGCGGTCGAGATCATCATGGAGTACGAGGGCGACCCGCCCTGGCTCGACCTCGACAACCTCGCCAAGGCGATCCTCGACTCGATCAAGGGCCACGCCTTCCACGACGACAGTCAGGTCGCCCGGCTGCTGGTCGAGCGCCGCCAGGGCGAGCGTGAGCGGATCACCGTGCGCGCGACGCGGCTCGCCTAGAGCGGTCCAGCGCCACGCTGGCCAGCAGGGCGTCGCCGACCAGAACGAAGGCGGCGTAGCGGCCGAGGCTGACCGGATCCCAGGTCGGGAAGATATCCCGGAACAGCGCCAGCATGATTCCCGCGCCGATCAGTCCGGGCGCGGCGAAGATCGCCGCAGCCAGCAGCCGGTTGCGACGCTGCAGCCGGCGCACGCGGCTGGCCACATGGAACAGGAACACCACCGCGCCGCCGACGAGAAACGCGTTCGCGGCGTAGAACCAGAACGCCTTCTCCAGCAGCCCTGACCCGAAGGCCGCGTACCAGCCCGTCGAGACCAGAAAGGCCAGCAGGCCCGCCAGACCGAAGGTCAGACCGTCTTCTTTTGACACGACAACCACCCCGAACCACCCGTTTCCATCCTTGGGATGCGAGGGTGGCGCCAGAAAGGTGGCCTATGGTCGCGGCGCTGGAAAGTCAGCTCGCCCACGGCACGAGTGCGCCGCGCATGAGCAGTACAATCGACAGGCAGACATAGATCAGCGTCGTCGCCGTGAAGCGCAGTTTGCGGCCGACGGTCCAGCTTTCGACCCGTCGTCCGCCGCGCCAGATGAACGGCAGCAGCACCAGGGTCACGAGCGATAGAATCGCGGCGACCAGCGCGCAGGACGACGCGGTCAGCATCCAGCCGCCCGGCCAGTCGAAGAAGATCGCGGCGATGTCGCCGGCCTTGCCCGCCCAGATCGCCAGCGCGCCCATGGCCAGCAGCCAGAGGATCGCCTGGGTCGTCTGCATGAGGCTGGCGCGACGCTGCATGGGCGTCTCGCGATGGTCCTTGCGGTCGCGCATCATGAGGCCGCCGAGGGTCGCCAGGGCGGCGATGGCCGCCAGAAGGGCAAGATTGACCAGCCACCCCTGGGTTCCGAAGAAGCCGGCCCGCTGGAACAACTGCATGCCTGAGGCCGGGTAGTAGCCGCTGGCGCGGCCGTCCTTCAGGACGAAGGTGATCTTTCGCCAGCCGCCGACTTCCTTGAAGCGACCCGCGGTCCCTTCCGGAATCCAGAGCGATGAGCTGTCGCGGCTGCTGATGCGCAGATAGCCGGCGTCGGTCACCGCGACCTGACTGCGGGCGTTGACCAGGCCGATGAATTGCTCGAGCCCGCGATAGGAGCGCCGGGTGCTGACATACTCGCCCTCGAAGTCCCGGGCGTTCTGCTTCAGCCAGGGCGAGCCGGCCTCGGGAAGGGTCTGCGCCGGGCCGTAGAACCGCTGCACGATGCGGCTGGTCGCCTGGTTCACCAGGCGCTCGCCACTCTCGCCGTTGGCGGCCACGAAGACGCCCAGGCCCAGCGACGGGACGAGGATCATCGAGGATCGGTAGGACAGCAGCACCCCGTCATGGCCCCAGCCGGTGCGTCCGCCCGGCAACTGGAACTGCAGGAAGCCGTGTCCGGAGCCGGCTACGCCGGGCGCGGGTCGCGACTGCTCGCGGAAAAAGCCGGCGGCGGTCGCCGGGCTGTAGATCTGCACCCCGTCCAGCGTGCCGCCGTTCAGGATCATGGTCATGTAGCGGGCCATGTCGCCGGCGGTGGTCGAGACGCCGCCCGCCGGGGCCAGCTGGGTCGTGTATTCGAACGGGCGCTCCCGCCAGCCGGCGCCGGTCCAGAGGAAGCCCTCCGACAGGTCCGCCGCGAGCGCGGCCGACATCGGCGCGGGCAGGTCGGGGCGGGCGGGGTAGGGGTTGCGGAACGTCGTCCGGGTCATGCCCAGCGGGCCGGTGATGCCGGTTTCGATCAGTCGCTCGAACGGCTTGCCGGAAACCCAGGCGGCCGCGGCACCGGCCAGACCGACTCCGTAGTTCGAGTAGGCCGGCGCGGAACCGGCCTCGCGCACCCGGCGCGGACGCTCCTGACGCAGATAGATGTCCAGCGGCCGAACGCGCGCGGCATCGCGCTCGAACAGCTGACCCAGGGCGCGGTCCTCGAAGCCGGGGGAATGGCTCATCAGATCGATGACCCGGACCGGGCGGTCGAACTCCTTGTCGAACCAGCCGGTCTTGTCGCGAACCTGGATCTTCTCAGGCAGATACAGGTTGATCGGGCCGTCCAGCCGCATCCGGCCGGCCTCGACTTCCTTCATCAACGCGATCCAGGTGAAGGTCTTCGAGATCGACGCGATACGGAACAGCGTCCGGTCGGGATCGACCGGCCGGGCCGGGTCCAGTTTGGCGAAGCCGTAGCCCTTCTTGAGCACGACCTGCCCGTTCTGAACGACCGAGATAGTCACGCCGGGAATGTGGTCGGCGGACATCGCGTCGCGGACCATCCCGTCGACGAAGGCCTCGAGCTCGGCGGGCGTCAGGGGGGCTACGCCGGCGATGGCCAGTGCGGGCAGGGGCGCCGCGGCGGGTGGCCTCGCGGGACCCCGGGCGAATGTCGGGGCCGCTGCGGGCGTCAGGCTCTGCGCAGGTGCCGCGGCGATCTGGGCCGTGCCGGCGGCCGGCGCAATGCCGATCAGAATGGACAGGGCAGCCGCGAGGGCGGCTTTGACAGGCGAGCGCAAGGCGTATCCCCGGGGAAAGGTGGTTCCAGCGACTTCTAGGGCGCCGGGGACGCCGGGCAAAGGTCAGTCTGCGGCAAGTCCGCCGTCAGGGTGACTGGACACCCTTCGCGCCCGCCGGAAACGGCATCATGCCGAGGCGCAGGCGCAGCGTGCCGTCGATCGACACCTGCGGCTCGGAGGGCGGCGAGAGGTTCATCCGCCCCTCGCGGCGGCTTACGCAGCCCTGGATCGCCGGTCCCAGAGCCGGGAAGTTGCGCACGGACTCCACGGTCTCGAGGAAGCAGGCGTCGAAGTAGGGGTACTTGTCCTCCGAACTGCAGCCGAAGGAACTGCGGTCGGGCCGGGCGGCCGTCATCACCATGCGCTGGGGCCCGACGAGGTAGGGCAGGAAGGCGCCGGAGTAGCAGGCGGAGATGATCACGATCGTTGGCCGGGCCGGGCAGGCCTCCTCGACCAGCGCGGCCATCTCGCTGGGCGAAAACATGTAGGCCTTGCCCATCACGTCCATCACCACGCCCTGCCGCGGCGCGCCGTGCGAGGTGTAGTAGATCAGGCAGCCCGCCGGAGCCTTCGCGGCGGAAGCCTTGAGCGCGTCGAGCATCGACTGGGCCGTCAGGCGTTCGGGCCGGGTGTCGGGATAGCGTTCGGGCTTGGTCGAGAACTGCGTCATCGTCTCCGGCCTGAAGCCCATGCCGACAAGCGTCGCGGCGACATCGCGGCGCGCATTGTCGAAGGCTTCAGCCTGACTGCCGTTGGCGGCGCGCCAGTCGCCGGCGATGACGACCGAGGCCCAGCTGTTGAACGGGCTGGCGGGTGTGGTCTGGGCCGCGGCGGGACCTGCGAGAACGGCCAGCAGGCCGACGATCGCCAGGAGCCAGCCGCGCACCGGGGCTCAGCCCTTGTACCGGGCGAAAGGAGTCGGCATCGCCGTGCCGGTGGCCCGGGCCAGGATGCGGCCCTCGCTGTCCTTCAACTCGCCTTCGGTGAAGGCGATGGTCTTGCCCCAGCGCGCCACCCGACCGACGCCGGTAATCTCGCCGGGCAGGGCGGGGCGGAAGAAGCTGGTCTTCATCTCGACCGTCGGCGCGACGCTGGTCATGCCGGACGCGACCATGCACGCCACGCTCATGCATTCGTCCAGCATGGCGCAGAGGTAGCCGCCCTGGATCTGCTTCATCGGATTGGTCAGCTGTTCGGTGGCGGTGAAGGCCACCTCGACCTCACGGTCCGCCTGGCTGACCCGCACGATCCGGAAGCCGAGCAGCTCGGACCCCGGCGGGCGGCGTTTGGCGTTGGTGAACCGCGCCAGGATGGCCTCGTCGGTGAGGCTTTCCGGCTCCTGCGAAGCGACGTCCGTCAACCCGGCCTCACTTCTTGCGGAACTGGTCGAGTGAAACGACCTTCGGGCCGTCGTCGACGGGCCGGGCCGGGGCGGCCGGCTCTTCCGGCTCGTCGAGACCGACCGGCTCGACATCCACCGGCGGCGGCTCGAAATGCAGGCTGAACTTGACGTGCGGATCGACGAAACGGGTCACCGCCGCATAGGGGACCGACAGCTTCTTCGGCGAACCGCCGAACTTCAGCGTCACCGTGAAGAAGGTCTCGCCCGGCGCCAGGTCCCAGTACTGGTTCTGCAGGACGATGGTCATCTCGTCGGGATACTTGCCCAGCAGATCGGGTGGCCCCGAGACCCCCGGCGCCTTGGTGCGGAAGGTGATGTAGAAATGATGGTCGCCGGGAATGCCGCCCGGCGCCGCCGCCACTTTCAAGGCGGCCTTGACCACGCCGCGCAGCGCGTCCTGGGCCAGCGCCTCGTAGTTCATCAGGTCTTCAGGCGGTTTCTGCTGCTGGGCCATGACTCGAACACCGGTTTGAACAGCGAGCGTAGCGTGTCGCGACGGACTCGCAAAGCCATGCCGAGTCACGACGTTGGCGAAGGTTCGGCAAGCAGGCAGGGAGAAGGTGGGGGATTCTGTTGGCAGGCTCCCCCGGGCCCCGCCGGAGGATCTGAACCCCCCGGAGTTTAGGCTGAGTGCGCTAGCACCGCATTACGCGGCGATTGCATACTCTTCAGCGAAGTTATCGTTCGCAGTTAGTTTAATGGCCCGGATCGGTGAGCCACGCCGGGACAAAGCTACGCCTTTAGACGTCTGTCGATGCTGATCGGCCCCATACTTCCGGCGATAACCCGAAGAAGGAAATGGTGGAGCCGCCGGGAATCGCACCCGGGTCCAGTCCGGTTATTACGCGCGCGTTTATGTCCATAGTCCGGGCAAGCCCGGACAAACCCAATATAGGGGCGATCCGTCGCCGGGGGAAGGACGCTGCGCGCCGGGACGCCGCTATTCCCGGACTCACGCAAAAGAGGCAGGCTCAGCGAACGCCGGTCTTCAAGGCGGGGGAAACGGGAGGCAATCCAATGAACAAGTTCATTGCCGAGTTCATCGGCACGCTTGTGCTTGTGCTGTTCGGCTGCGGCGCGGCCGTTCTGGGCGGAGACAACGTCGGACAGCTGGGCATCGCCCTGGCGTTCGGTTTCGCCATCGTCGCCATGGCCTATGGCATCGGGCCGATCTCCGGCTGTCACGTCAATCCGGCGGTCAGTCTGGCCGCCTGTGTCGCGGGCCGGATGTCGGTCAGGGACATGGGGCTGTACTGGGTCGCGCAGTTCCTCGGCGCTCTCGCCGGCGCGGCGATCCTGATGCTGCTCGCCAAGGAAGGTGCGGCCAGCAGTCTCGGCCGCAACGGCTGGGGGGCAGGCTACCTCGGTGAGTATTCCATGCACGCGGCGCTGATCTTCGAGATCGTGTTCACCGCCATCTTCGTCATCGTGATCCTGGGGGTGACCGGCGAGAAGGGGCAGGGCGCGTTCGCGGGCCTGGCCATCGGCATCACCCTGGCGGTGATCCACATCGTCGGCATCCAGGTCACCGGCGTGTCGGTCAACCCGGCGCGCAGCTTCGGTCCGGCCGTACTGGCGGGCGGCGAGGCCGTTTCGCAACTGTGGCTGTTCATCGTCGCCCCGGCCATCGGCGCAGTGATCGGCGGCGCGCTGTTCCGGTTCAATCTGTTGAAGGCATAGGGCCAAAGCCGCCGTTCGGAATGATCCGGGCGGCGGCGGACCTACATCCCCTCGGCGCCGCGCTCGATGCTCAGCACGCCCGTGCGGGACAGTTCCACCAGACCCAGGGGCCGCATCAGGTCGACGAAGCTGTCGATCTTCGACGGCGCGCCGGTGATCTCGAACACGAAGCTCTCGGAGGTCGTGTCGACCACCTTGGCGCGGAAGATGTCCGATACGCGCAGGGCCTCGACCCGGTCCGTGCCGGTTCCGCGCACCTTGACCAGGGCCAGTTCGCGCTCGATGCCGCGCGGGTCGCGGGTGACATCATGCACGCGGCGGACGCTGATGACCTTGCTGAGCTGGGCCTCGATCTGGTCCAGCACGTGCGGCGCGCCGCGGGTGACGATGGTGATGCGGCTGGTGTGAGCCTTCCGGTCGGTCTCGGCGACCGTCAGGCTTTCGATGTTGTAGCCGCGCGCGGCGAACAGCCCGACCACGCGGTGCAGGACACCCGCCTCGTTGTCGACGAGCAGGGCGAAGGTGGCGAGGTTCTCGGTCTCGTCGACATGCGAGAGATCGTAGGCGGAGGCGGGCTGGGGATCGGTGGTCATGGCGTTGTCTAGACCAGCCGCCGCCCGGCGTCGTCAATCACCGAGCCGATGTCGGCGCCGTCCTCGGGCAGGATCATCTCGTTGTGCGCCTTGCCGGACGGGATCATCGGCAGGCAGTTCTCGTTCTTCTCGACGCGGCAGTCGAAGACCACCGGGCGCGGGCTGTCGATCATCTCGAGGATCTTCGCATCCAGCTCGGCCGGGTCGGTGCAGCGGATGCCGACGGCGCCATAGGCCTCCGCCAGCTTGACGAAGTCCGGCAGGCTCTCGGAGTAGCTGTGGCTATAGCGCTCGCCATGCAGCAGCTGCTGCCACTGGCGGACCATCCCCATCCACTCGTTGTTGAGGATGAAGATCTTGATCGGCAGGTCGTACTGGATCGCGGTCGACAGCTCCTGGATGCACATCTGGATCGAGGCTTCGCCGGCGATGTCGATGACCAGGCTGTCCGGGTGGGCGAGCTGCACGCCGATCGCGGCCGGCATGCCATAGCCCATGGTGCCGAGGCCCCCGGACGTCATCCAGCGGTTCGGGTCCTGGAAGCGGTAGTGCTGGGCGGCCCACATCTGGTGCTGGCCGACTTCGGTGGTGATGTAGGTGTCGCGATCCTTCGTCAGCGCATACAGCCGGTCGATGGCCTGTTGCGGCTTGATGGTCGTGTCGTTGGTGCGGAAACTCAGGCACTGGCGGGCGCGCCAGCCGTCGATCTGCCGCCACCAGTCGTCCAGGGCGTTGCGGTTGGCCTTGAGGCCTTCAGCCTTCCAGGCCGCGATCAGGTCGTCCAGAACGCTGCCGGCGTCGCCGACGATGCCGATGTCGACCCGCACGTTCTTGTTGATCGAGGAGGCGTCGATATCGATGTGGATCTTCTTGCTGCCCGGCGAGAAGGCGTCGAGCCGGCCGGTGACCCGGTCGTCGAAACGGGCGCCGACGCAGATCATCACGTCGCAGTCGTGCATCGCGTGGTTGGCCTCGAACGTGCCGTGCATGCCCAGCATGCCGAGCCACGCCGGGTCAGCCGCCGGGAAGGCGCCCAGGCCCATCAGGGTCGAGGTCACCGGCGCGCCGGTCATCGCAGCGAACGCGCGCAGGCTCTCGCTGGCCTTCGGACCCGCGTTGATGACGCCGCCGCCCGTATAGAAGATCGGCCGGCGGGCCTTGGCGATCATCCGCGCCGCCTCGGCGATCTTGCCGGCGTCGCCCTTGGTGCGCGGCGCATAGCCATGGCTGAAGCTGACCTCGTCGGGGGTCTGATAGACGCCCTTGGAGAACTGCACGTCCTTGGGGATGTCGATCAGCACCGGGCCCGGACGGCCGCTGGTGGCGATGTGGAAGGCCTCGTGGATGATCCGCGGCAGGTCGGCGACGTCCTTCACCAGGTAGTTGTGCTTGGTGCAGGCGCGGGTGATGCCGACCGTGTCGGCTTCCTGGAAGGCGTCCGTGCCGATCAGATGGGTCGGGACCTGGCCGGTGAAGACGACCATCGGGATCGAGTCCATCAGCGCATCGACGATGCCGGTGATGGCGTTGGTGGCGCCAGGGCCCGAGGTGACCAGCACCACGCCGGGCTTGCCGGTCGAGCGCGCATAGCCTTCGGCCGCATGGGTCGCGCCCTGTTCGTGGCGGACGAGGATATGGCGCAGGCGGTCGCCGTTGCGCTCGTTGTCCTGGAACAGCGCGTCATAGATCGGCAGCACCGCGCCGCCCGGATAGCCGAACAGCGTCGAGACGCCCTGGTCGATGAGCGCCTGCACGACGATCTCGGCGCCGGTCATCTCGCGACTGGCGGCGTCGGTGGGGGCGGATCGGGTCGTGGAAGCGGTCATTGTCGGGCTCGTTCGTGGGGCGAAAAAGGCAATAAAAAAGGCCCGTGAGGGGCCTGGGATGCGCGCGACCGGCGACAGCGTGACGGGTCAGGTCACGCCGCTGTCGGCCGCTTGGTAAGTACGATGATCGTGTTGCGCACGAAGATTGCTCCAAATCGCGTCCGTTTGAGATGCCACGCTACGGCTTTGGCGTCAAGGCTGGCTCCAGCGCAAGGAATTGCCCCCAGGCCGCGTCCGTGTCCGTTTCGGTGATCTTCGGCCAGTCCGGCGTCTGGTTGCGCAGCCAGGTCAGCTGCCGCTTGGCGTAGCGCCGGGTTTCCTGACGCGCGAGGTCGGCGGCCTCGGCAAGGGAGATCTCGCCGGCCAGATGCCGTTGAAGTTCGCGCACGCCGACCGCCTTCATCACGGGCAGATCCGCATCCAGGCCCGCGGTCAGCAGGGTCCGGACCTCGTCCAGCGCCCCCGCCGCCAGCATGGCGTCGAACCGCGCGTCACAGCGGGCGTAGAGGTCGGCGCGGTCGGGCGTGATCGCCACCGCACGCCAGTCGTCAGCCTCCAGCGCCGGCGCCGTGTCGGCCTGCCAGGCGGTGAGGGGGCGGCCTGTCGCCTCGAGCACCTCCATCGCC
The DNA here is from genome assembly GCF_058783025.1 of Caulobacter sp. FW305-C-30-S16. NCBI lineage: Bacteria > Pseudomonadati > Pseudomonadota > Alphaproteobacteria > Caulobacterales > Caulobacteraceae > Caulobacter > Caulobacter sp. FW305-C-30-S16. The sequence goes on from NZ_JBYSYH010000002.1 coordinate 792,878, forward strand.
CGGGAAAGGCGCATCCGGTCGCCGGCCTCGATACGGCGGGCGGCGTCCGGATCGGCGGTGGCCAGCAGCTCGCGAAAGCGGGCCTCGCCAAGGGCGTCGTACATTGCCGTGACGCTCTGGCGGATGGCGGCGGGCGTGGGCGGCACATCAGCCAGCCCCTCGGTCAGGGCCTTGAAGTAGAGGCCGGTGCCGCCGACCACGACGGGCGTCCGGCCACGGCCGCGGATCTCGTCCAGGATCGGCGAGGCCGCGCGCAGCCAGCGACCGACGGACCAGCCGTCCGCGCCGTCCGCCACGCCGAACAGGTGGTGAGGCGCGACAGCCGTCTCTTCGTCGCTCGGTCGCGCGGACAGCACCCGCAGGTCCGCATAGAGCTGCAGCGCGTCCGCATTGACGATCTCGCCGCCCAGCGTCCGCGCAGCGCGCAGGGCCAGCGCGGTCTTGCCGCTCGCGGTCGGTCCGGCGATCAGCAGGATGGGCGGGGTCATGGGGCGGACTTACGCGATGAGGGGGCAGCCTGCCAGACTTCCCCCTCGTCCATCGAGGAAGAGGGGGTCAGGAACGGCTGCGGCTGTTCCCAACCCCGCGAAAGCAGGCTAGGCCGCGCGGATGCAGCTCGTCGTCACCCTGGTCGCCGCCGATCCCCATGATCTTCCCGCCGCGCTTGAGGCGGTCGAACTCGCCGTCGCCGGCGGCGGGACGCTGGTGGGCGAGGCCGACCTGCTGGGTCCGAACGCGGCGGACCTGCCGGTCGAGAGCGCGGCGCCGGCTGTCGTTCGCGAGCAGGCCGAGGCAGCGCTCGCCGGCCGCCGGGTCGATGTCTGCGTCCAGCCCGCCCAGGGCCGCCGCAAGCGGCTGCTGATCGCCGACATGGACTCAACGATCATCAACGTCGAATGCCTCGACGAACTGGCCGACTTCGCCGGGGTCAAGGCGCAGGTCGCGGCGATCACAGAGCGGGCCATGGCCGGCGAGCTGGCCTTCGAGGGCGCCCTGCGCGAGCGGGTGGCGATGCTGAAGGGGCTGGGGCTCGACGCCCTGCAGGCCTGCTACGACGACCGCGTGCGGCTCAACCCCGGCGCGGAGATCCTGGTGCGGACCATGGCCGCCCACGGGGCGCGCTGCGTGCTGGTGTCGGGCGGCTTCACCTTCTTCACCGGTCGCGTGGCGACGGCGGCCGGATTTCACGACAACCGGGCGAACACCCTGATCGAGGACGGCGCGGCGCTCGCCGGCCGCGTGGGCGAGCCGATCCTTGGCCGGGAGGCCAAGCTGGCGGCGCTGCAGGAAGAAGTCGCGGCGCTGGGCGCGATGCCCGCCGACGCGCTCGCGGTCGGTGACGGCGCCAATGACCTGGCGATGATCGAGGCTGCGGGTCTGGGCGTCGCCTACCGCGCCAAGCCGGTGGTCGCGGCGCAGGCCGATGCGCGCGTCGACCACGCCGACCTCACCGCCCTGCTGTACTTCCAGGGCTACCGGGCCGAAGCCTTCGCTTAGGCCGGGGACATGTACCGCAGGTACGTGTCCCCCAATCGAGCCTTGGCTCCAGGGGACACGTACCGAAGACGGTACATGTCCCCGATTGAGCCTACTGCCCGGTCGGGCCCTTGCTGAAGTAGCGGAAGAAGGCGCTGTCCGGCGACAGGACCAGGGTCGTGCCCTGTCCCAGCGACGCGTCATAGGCCTGCAGTGAACGATAGTAGGCCGCGAACGACGGATCCTGGCCGAAGCTGGAGGCGAAGATCTTCGCCCGCTCGGCGTCGGCTTCACCCCGGATGGTCTCGGCTTCCTGCGTTGCGGTCGCGACGATTTCGCGCTGGCGCTGGGCGCCCTCGGCGCGAATGCGCGCGGCCTCCTGCTGGCGAGCGGTCTTCATCCGGTCGAAGACGGCCTCCTGGTTGGCCTCCGGCAGGTCGGCGCTGCGGATGCGAACGTCGATGACCTGCAGGCCGAGCCGCGAGCGGGTCGTCCGGTCGGACAGGTTGTCGCGAACCTGGCGGGTCAGCGCGGCCCGGCGGCGCGAAATGATGTCCTCCGAGCTGACCGAGCCCAGCACCTGGCGGAGCGAGGCGTTGACCACCGAGTTCAGCCGGTCCTTCGCGGTCCGGTCGTCGCCCAGGCCCGTGTAGAAGCGGACCGGATCGTTGATGCGATAGCGCACGAAGGCGTCGACCATCAGGCGTTCCTGGTTCGCCGTCAGGATTTCCTGCCGGACGACCTGGATGGGCTGGTTGCGCTTGTCGAACAGCAGGCGGCTCTCGAGGAACGGAACCTTGATCTTCAGGCCGGGGCCGTCATCGGGCGAAGCGTTCACCGTGCGGACCACTTCGCCGAGGCGGATCACCAGGGCCTGGTGCGTCTGGTCGACGACGTAGAAGGTCTGGCTGAGGACGATCAGGGCGACGGCGGCGACGATGCCGTAGAACGTCAGGCGAGGATTGGTCATTGGGCGCCTCCCGAAACGCGCTGGGGCAGGGCCGGGGTGGTCAGCGTACTGGTGGACGGCGTCGTCACGCGCGGGCGGAAGACGTCCGGCGGCAGGATGATCGGGGCGCTGGCGCCCTTGCTGTCGATGATCACCTTGTTGGTCTTGGTCAGCACCCGCTCCATGGTTTCGATGTAGAGGCGGTCACGGGTCACCCCGGGAGCCAGCCTGTACTGGGCGTAGACCTGGTTGAAGCGCGCCGCTTCACCGGCGGCCTCGCGCACGACCTGCGAGCGATAGCCGATCGCCTGGTTCCGGACCTGGGCGGCGGTGCCGCGGGCCTGGTTGGCGAGCGAGGCGGCGTTCTGGCTGGCGTTGTTCACATCGCGGAAGGCGTCGACGACTTCCTTCGGCGGATTGGCGTCGCTGATCTGCACGCCGTCGATGATGATCCCCGCGCCGTAGCTGTCGAGGATGCGCTGCATCAGCGAGGCGACCTCGATCTGGATCTGTCCGCGGCTGCGGCTGATGATAGCGTCCAGCTCGCTGCGGCCGATTACCTCGCGCATGGCGCTTTCGGCCACGGCCGAGAGGGTGGCCTCCGGATCGCTGATGTTGAACAGGAAGCGGCCGGGGCTGGACACGCGCCAGGTTACCGAAAAGCTCAGATCGACGATGTTCTCGTCGCCCGTCAGCATCAGCGTGTCATCCTCGCCCGTGCCGCCGCCGACGCTCTGGGTGCGGAGCGTCGTGACGTCCAGCTTCTCGGCCCGCTCGATCATCGGAAGGTGATAGCCGATGCCCGGACCATAGCTGCGGGTCCAGGCGCCGAACGTGGTGACGACGGCCTCTTCGCGAGGGCCGACCACGATGATGCCGGCCAGCACGTACAGCGCCAGCAGACCGCCGCCCGCCAGCGGAGCCAGCTTTCGCAGCGGAATCTGGCCGTTGCCGCCGCCCGCGCCGCCCGTCAGGCCGCCGAGGTACGCCTCGATCCGGCGCAGGATATCGTTGAGGTCAGGCGGGGTCCCGCCGGGGCCGCGGCCAGGACCGCGCGGAGCCGGTCCCCCGCGCTCCGGGCGCTCGGGCTCGTTCTTCCCTCCGGACGGGGGCGGAGCGCCCCAGGGTCCGGGATTGCCGTTGTCGTTCCAGGGCATGTTTTGTGCGTCGCTTTTCCGTCGTGTTTCGGCGGGCTTGCAAGCCGGCGCGGTCAAGCGGATATGTGACGCCGCGCCCGCCAAGGCAAGCTGTCCGACATGAGCTTTCATACATCCGCCGACCGAGATGCCGCCCTTGCGGCCCTGGACAAGATCATCGACCCCCGTTCCGGCAAGGGTCTGGCCGCTGCTGGACTGGTCCAGGGGCTGGTTCTGCGCGAGGGCAGGGCGGGCTTTATGCTCGAGGTCCCGGCCGCCGACGCCGCCCGTTACGGCTACATTCGCGAGGCCGCCGAGAAGGCGCTGGCCGGTCTGCCGGGAATCGAAAAGGCCCAGGTGGTGCTGACCGCCTCAGCACCCGAGGGCGTCACGCGCCAGCGCAAGGGCGCGCGGGTCGCCGGCGACCCCAAGGCCGAGCTGAAGCCCCGCAAAGAGGTAAAGCGGCCCGAGAACGTCAAACGCGTCATCGCCGTGGCCAGCGGCAAGGGTGGCGTCGGCAAGTCCACGGTCGCCGTGAACCTCGCCTGCGCCTTCGCGGGCCTCGGCCTCAAGGTCGGGCTGCTCGATGCCGACGTCTACGGCCCGTCCGCGCCGCGGATGATGGGCGTCGACGGCGAGCCGCTGTTCATCGACGGCAAGCTGCAGCCGTTGCAGGCGCACGGCGTGACCGTCATGTCGATCGGCTTCCTCGTCGACGAGGGCTCGCCGATGATCTGGCGCGGGCCGATGGCCTCTTCGGCCGTGCGCCAAATGGTCAACGATGTGCGCTGGGCCACGCCCGAGGCGCCGCTGGACATCCTGGTCATCGACATGCCGCCGGGCACCGGCGACATCCACCTGACCCTTGTCGAGAATTTCGCGGTCGACGGTGTGGTCATCGTCTCGACGCCGCAGGAGATCGCCCTGATCGACGCCAGGCGGGCGGTCGGCATGTTCCAGAAGACCGGGGCGAAGATCCTCGGCGTGATTGAGAACATGGCCTTCTTCGCCGACCCCTCGACCGGCGCGCCGATCCCGATTTTCGGGACCGGCGGCGCGCGGGCGGAGGCCGAGACGCTGGGCGTGCCCCTGCTCGCTGAAATCCCGATCGAGATCGCCCTGCGCCAGGCCGGCGACGACGGCGCGCCGTTGACCGCCGGGGGCGGCCAGAGCGCCGCCGCCGAGGCCTTCAGGGCCGCCGCGAAGGCGCTGCTCTAGGCGCCTGCCGCCGGCGTCGGGGCGGCGGCGACGGCTTCCGCCGCCGACTGTCCGGCGATGGCGGCGGCGTCCCGCGCGTCGAGATCGGCGCGGATGCCGTCATGTCGCTCGCGGCTCAGGCTGTAGCCCCGGACAGCGAACGCGCCGGCCATCACCAGCACCACCGGCGCGATGGCGTAGGTCAGGACCAGCCCGTTCATGGCGCTCCCCGAGTTCACTGCGCCCGGCGCGGCGTTGAAGCCGACCCAGTCGAGGATAGCGAAGGTCACCAGCACCGCTGACGCCGTGCCGATCTTCGAGGTGCTGGACACCAGAGCGTACAGCAGGCCGACCCGGTCCTTGCCGGTCTGGTGCCGCACCTCGTCTCCGACGTCGGCGACCATGGCCCGGATCAGGAAGCCGAGCGAGGCGAGGATCCCGCCCGCGAGGAACATCGCCGGCGCCATCATCCAGAAGGTCTTGCTCGGGATGAAGAAGATCGCCGCCTGGGCCAGCGAATAGGCGGCCGCGCCGGCCATCAGCGTGCGGTGCTTGCCGAAGCGATAGGCGGCCATCGCCCACAGCGGCGCGCCGAAGATCCCCGCGACGATGAAGAACAGCAGCATGACGTTGGCTTCGGTCAGGGTGTAGCCACGCGCCTGGATGAAGAAGAACAGATATAGCGGCGAGGTGATTGCCGGGCCCAGCGTGAACAGCAGGTCCGCGCCCAGCAGTCGCGCCATGGTCGGACGCGCGATCAGCGCCGGGAAGTCGCGCCACGACAGGCGGTCCTCGGCCTCGCGGCGGGGCACGACCGGCTCCTTGACTCCCAGGGCGACGATCAGGGTCGTGATCGGGATCGACAGGACGATCATCCACCCCATGAACGGGACCACCTCGGTGTCGGGCAGCTTGAGGATCAGCGGCAGGATCAGCACGGCGATCGCACCGAAAGTGCCGCTGGCGGAGGCCCAGGCATAGACGCGTGAGCGCTCGTCATAGTTGGTCGCCAGCACGGCGCCCCAGGCCGATTGCGACAGCACCAGAAGCGAAAAGCCGACGTAGAGCACCGACAGCCAGATCAGCAGGTACAGCTGGCTGACGCCGGGCTTGGCGAGAAACAGCTGCCAGACCCCGAGCATCAGCACGGGCGCCGCGACGATCAGCCAGAACCGGTAACGGCCGATCGGCGTGCGGGTGCGGTCCATCAGCAGGCCGAACGCCGGGTCGAAGATCAGGTCCAGCACCTTGACCAGAAAGAAGATGCCGCCCACGGCCGCCAGCGGCAGTCCGAGCAGGCCCGCATAGTGCGGCGGCAGGTGGACCAGCAGCGGCGTGGTCAGGGCCCCGACAGGAATGGTCGCCATCGAGAAGGCGGCGATTGTCCCGGCCTTGATCCGGCCGGACGAATTGCTGTTGCTCAAGTCGGTCTCCCCTGACGCATCTGCGTGCGTCCGGGGGAGGATCGGATCATGCCGCTGGGGAAGAGCAAATGAATTCGTAGCCATGGACAGGATGGCGGACCGGCCGCAAGCTTCCCGGGATCGAGGGGGAGGCTTCCATGCGAACAGGTGTCATCCTGGCGATGGCCGGCGCGACGGTCCTGCTGGGCGCCGTGCAGGCCGAGGCCTTCGGAACCATCCGCAGCCTGGGCCAGAGCGCCGAGCATGAGCGGGTCACGCGGCAGGGGCTCGGAGGCTTCGGCATCGGCCCGGCGACGATGGATGAAATCGCCGGCAAGCGCGGCAGCTTCGGCGCCGTCGGCGCGCCGGACCGGCCGGACCGGGGGCTGATGTCGGCCAGCGAGGTTCACTGCGACAATGGCGACTGGCTCGACCGTCCGGGCTACCCGCGCTCGCGCGAGGAGGCCCGGACCGTGCTGGAGTCCTGCCGGACGCTCATCTTCCTGGGGATGGAGCAGGCGGTCGAGGCCGCCGGGGCGCTGGTCGCCCCTTCCGATGACCTGGCCATCGACATGCGGCAGGCCTCGATCACGCCGGGCTGCCGCTACAATGGCCGGAGCGGCCGGGCCAAGTGCAACGTGCTCGAGAACATGGGTCTCGCGCTTCACGCGGCGCAGGACTTTTACTCCCACAGCAACTGGGTCGATCCCTTGCGGCGAGCGGGCGCGCGGCTGGAGGACCCGCCGGGTATGGGCCAGGCCGCGCCGATCGACTGGCTGGACATCACCCTCGGCGACGCACGCTTTCCCGACGGCCTCATCAGCGGTTGCTATGAAGGCTTTCCGGAAAGCCGGCACTGCGCGGGGCGGGTGAAGCACGCCACCCTCAACAAGGACACCCGGGGCGCGCCGCGCGGGCAGGGCGGCGTCTACACCCTGGCGATGGACGTCGCGGCCGAGGACACGCGGATGCGCTGGGCCTGGTTCGAGCAGCGCGTGCTCCATGTCTACGGCAGCGATCGCGGCCGTCGGATCGTCTGTGTTGTCCGCAGCGACGATCCGGCGAAGTGCCGCGTCTGAGGCGCCTTGCCGGTCCGGACGGCCGCCGCGGCGCGTCCCTGGCTACCGGGTCCTGGCCGTGAGCGCCGGGACCTGCCCGAACTGCCGGTCACACTGCGCGGCGAGCTTGAAGACCTCTTCCGCCTCGGCGGGCGGTCCGGCGGTCTGGAAGTCCTCCAGCGCGGCGTCGAAGGTGGCGAGGTAGATCGCCGAGGCCGCCTCGATCACCGAGCTTCCGCGAAGCACCGCCGCCCGGCGCGCGGCCCAGTCGATCGCGCCGATGTTGCCCTTCAGGCGCTCGGGCATGACGACGCTGAGAATGGCGCCCTGGTTGTCCAGTGCGCCGTAGGCTCCGACGCAGCTCTCGCGATTGACGGGCCACTTGCCGCCATCAGCGGCAAGCGCCGGCGCGGCGAGCAGGCAAAGCAGAACAATGGGCCATGGTCGCATTGCGGTCCCTCCTGTGGATCGCCCCAGAGTCATGCCGCAGAGCGTCGTCCGCATCCCATGAAGGGGGGGAGGGCGCGGACATGGAAAAGGGGGCGCTCACCTGCGTGCGCGCCCCCTCCATGTCGCCTTGCGGGGACATGCGCGGCGCGCATGTCCCGGACTGCATCAGCCGCCGGCCATCTTGCGGAAGAACTTCTGGCCCTGTTCGCCGCCGGCGAAATAGGCCTTCTGGCCGGCCTCGTCGGTGATCTTCGCCCAGTTGTCGCGGACTTCCTCGACCGACAGGCCACCCTCGCCGAGGTAGACGCCCTCGGTCTCGATGATCCGCGACAGCGCGAACACGCCGGCGCCGGCGGTCAGGATCGCGCCCGTGGGGGCCTCTTCCGACACCAGGTAGACCACGCCCGGGGTGACATACTCCGGCTTCAGCTTTTCCAGCACTTCCGGCGGCATCAGGCCTTCGGTCATGCGCGTGGCGGCGACCGGGCTGATGGCGTTGATGTGGATGTTGTTCTTCTGGCCCTCGAGCTTGATGGTGTTCATGAAGCCGATGATGCCGAGCTTGGCCGCGCCGTAGTTGGACTGGCCGAAGTTGCCGTAAAGGCCCGACGAGGATGTCGTCACGACGATCCGGCCGTAGTTCTGGGCCTTCATGATCTCCCAGACCGCCTTGGTCGGCTTCATGGTGCCCATCAGGTGGACGTTCAGCACCAGCTCGAAGTCGGCCACTTCCATCTTGGAGAACGACTTGTCGCGCAGGATGCCGGCGTTCGCGATCAGGATGTCGATCCGGCCCCAGGCGTCCATGGCGTCCTTGACCATCTTGGCCACGCCCGCATCGTCGGTGACCGACGAGCCGTTGGCCAGGGCTTCGCCGCCCATCGCCTTGATCTCGGCCACGACCGCTTCAGCGGCGGCGGAGTTGCCGCCCGAGCCGTCCATCGACCCGCCGAGGTCGTTGACCAGGACCTTGGCGCCGCGCCGGGCCAGTTCCAGCGCATGCTGACGACCCAGACCGCCGCCGGCCCCGGTGACGATCGCGACTTTCCCGTCGAAGCGGATATCGGCCATGTGCGTATTCCTCTGCGCTAACGCCTGTTTGGATTTGGCGGCGTTTTGCGGCGCAGCAGGGTAGGCGTCAAGCGTTGAGGGCGCCTGCGCCTGAGGCTGCGGACGCCCGTCTGACTAATTCGGCCTGGCGTCAGGGGTTTTCATCGCCCGGTCCGCCGGAACGCCGCGGGTGACGACCTTCTGGGCGCCGGCGACCTTGCCGGGCTTCATGAACTTGACCAGCACCCGCTGGCCGATCAGCAGCGGCGCGCCGTCGGCGGTGACGACCACTTCCACGACCCGTTCGTCCGACCGCTGCGAGGGATCGTCCGAGGCCAGCTTGCGCGCGCCGAACACCGCCGCGCGGCGGAGCACCGTGCCGATATAGACCTTGGACGGATCGCCCTCGGGCTGGATCTCGACCTGCTGGCCGACGCGGACGTTGGGGATGTCGCTTTCAACGATCTCGGCGCGGGCGATGCGCGGCGCGTCCGGCTCGAGGTCGAACATCGTCGAGACGTTCAGGGTCGAGGCGCCGGCGCCGGGGTTCGCGTAGCGGCGGGCGATGCGGCCGCTCATAGGCGCGCGGATCGCCGTCAGTTCAAGATTGTACTCGGCTTCGCGCAGGGCGGCCTGCGTGGTGGCGACGGCCGCGCGCTGGGCGCCGATCTGCGCTTCCCAGTCACGGATCGCATCGCGCTGCTGGTCCATGCGCTGGGCGGCGACAAAATTGCCCTCGACCAGGCCGTTCAGTCTGGCGAGTTCGCGGCGGGCGGTATCCAGCTTCACCTGCAGGATGGGGATCTGGGACTGGGCCTGCAGCACCTGGGCGCGGGTGCGTTCAACCGCCAGACGGGCTTCATCGTCTTCCTGACGGGCCAGAACCTGGCCGGCGACAACGCGTTCGCCTTCCTGCACGTAGACGGCCTTGACCACGCCGCCGCGACGGGCGGCCACCTGGATGATGCCGCCTTCGACATCGACCTTGGCGTTGGCGATCGCCGCGTACGGGCTCTCGACCTTGGTCTGCGCGGTCTTGGCCGCTTCCGCCGCCTTCTGCGCCTTGGCCTTGTTCGACATCGTCCAGCCGGCGCCGACCAGGATCAGCAGAACCAGGGCGAACCACAGCCATTTGTTCTTCAGGATAGCGGGCATCGGGTCAGTCCTTCGGGATCGGTCAGTGCTGCGCCAGAGAGGCGTTGGGGTCGGGTGTGCGGCGCTGGTCGTCGATGATCGTGCCGTCCTCGAGCTTGATCACCCGGTCGGCCCAGGCCTCCAGGCGCGGGTCATGGGTCACGCAGATGACGGCGGCGCCGTGCTCGGTCGCGGCGCGCCGCAGCAGCTTGATCACCACCTGTCCGTTCTCGCCGTCGAGGGCCGAGGTGGGCTCATCGGCGAACAGGATCTTGGGGTCCTTGGCCAGGGCGCGAGCGATGGCCACGCGCTGCTTTTCGCCGCCGGACAGTTCGGCCGGGCGCTGGTGCAGGCGCGGGCCGAGCCCAACCTCTTCGAGCGCCTCGATGGCGCGCTTCTTCGCCTTCGCCGGCGACAGGCCCTGGTACTTCAGCACCGTGGTGACCTGCTGCAGCGCCGTCAGGGCGGGGAACAGGTTGAAGCCCTGGAAGATGAAGCCGCAATGGTCGAGCCGGAACCGGTCGATCTTGCCCGACGGCAGCGTCCACAGGTCATCGACATCGAGCACATCGACGCGGCCTTCCTCCGGACGGAGCAGGCCGGACAAGGCCGCGATCAGCGTCGACTTGCCCGACCCGGAGGGGCCCATGACCATGGTCAGGTCGCCGTGGCGGGCGTCGAAGTCCACGCCCTTGAGCACCTCGATGTAGGACTTGGCCGACTTGAAGCGCTTGACGAGATGTCTGGCCTCGATGGCGAAGTCGCCGTGCTTGCCGTGGACCTTGGTGTGAGCGTTCATCGCAGCAGATCCGCAGGCTGGCTGTTCTTGAGCACGCCGAGCGACAGCATCCCCGATCCGATGGCGATCAGGATCAGGCCGGCCCCGACAATGATCAGAAGCGGGATCGGCAGGCCGATGACCACCGCGTTGGCCGCGGCGAACAGCTTGACCAGCCAGGTCAGGCCGATGGCGGCGCCGACGCCGACGCATCCGACCCAGAAGCTGAGCTCGACGACCACCCGCCGCAGCGAGGGCATTCCGACGCCCAGGGCGCGCAGGGCGGCGAACTCCTTGATGTTGGCCATGATCGCGCCGCGCAGGGTCTGCCAGGTGATGGCCACGCCGATGATGATCCCCAGCACGACGCAGCCGCCGATGATGATGACCAGAATGCCTTCCTCGAACATCGCGCCTGCGTTGGCGTCGGCCAGCTCCTGACGGGTCCAGGCCTTCCACTGGCCGTTGCCCATCTTGTTCAGGTCGTCAGCCACCTGCGCCGCGCGGGCCGGGTCGCTGACCTTGACCATCAGGGGGCCGACCCGGGCGCCGGTGTCGGCCTGGCCGAGCAGGCGCAGGGTGTCGCGCGACATGACGATGACCGGCTGCATCATGTTCGGGTAGCCGCGCAGTACGCCGACCACCGTGACGGTCTGGCCGTTGTAGATCGCCTTGTCGCCGAGCTTGACGCCGAGCACCGGCAGCACGGTCTCGTCGATCGCCACGGTGTAGGGTTGCCGCAGGGCGTCGACCAGTTCCGGCGCATAGTCGACGGGAATCGTCACCGACCCGGGCATGGTGTCGATGATGCTGGTCATGACGAACTTCTGCTTCGGCCCCTTCATCCTGGCCCGTTCGGCCTGACTGAGGGTGGGATCGAAGGTCTCCAGCGACTGGAAGGTCCCGCCGGCATTGTCGAACGGCTGCACCTCGACCACCGACGGGTGGTTGTAGACCAGCGGGATGAAACGGCGCGGCACGCCGGACGGGCCGCTCATCATGTTGGTGACGCCCGGCCGCATGACCATGATGTCGGCGCTGGAGCGCTCGGTCTGGGCGGTGAAGCTCTGGCCGATGCCGATGAACACGCCGGTCATGGCGAGCACGAGCAGGCCCGACAGCGCCAACGCCATGACGGCCGCCATGTAGCGGCGCCACTCGTAGATCAGCGTGGCCAACGCCAGCGACATGACAACAACAACTCCCCGAACCGGGTTACCCGGACGCAGCAGGGTTCTGGAACGGAGTTCGCGCCCGGCCAAGTTAAATCGGGGTAAGGCCCTGCCTCCGGGTCTGGTCAGACTCCGAGGCCCGCGCTACGTCGGAAGAACGTCATCGTTCCGAACGGGCTATTCCAGAGAGTGCAATGAACCGTCTCCTGCTGGCCGTGGTCGTCGCCCTGTCCGGGGCCGTCGCGGCTGTTCCGGCCCTTGCGGATGAAGGCATGTGGACGTTCGACGGGTTTCCGTCAGCGCGCGTCCGGGCGGCCTACGGCGTCAATATCGACAAGCGGTGGCTGGAGCGGGTGCAGGCGGCGACGGTCCGCATTCCCGGCTGCTCGGCCTCGGTGGTGTCGAAGGACGGTCTGATCCTGACCAACAACCACTGCATCGTGTCCTGTCTGGTCGCCCTGTCCGACGAGGACGCCGACCACCTCAAGGACGGCTTCCTGACGGACGCCCGGACCGAGGAACGGACCTGCCCGGGGATGTTCGCCGAGATCCTCGTCTCGATCACCGACGTGACCGCGAAGATCACCGCCGCGACCGCCGGAAGGACCGGCAGCGACTATGTGCAGGCGCGCGACGCCGCGACGCTGGCGGCCGAGACAGAGGTCTGCAAGACCGTTGCGGCCGGCCGCTGCCAGACGATCAACCTGTTCCGGGGCGGCAAGTTCGCTGTCTATCGCTACCGCCGGTACACCGATGTGCGGATGGTGTTCGCACCGGAGTTCGCGGCAGCCTTCTTCGGCGGCGATCCGGACAACTTCAACTTCCCCCGCTTCAATCTCGATTCCAGCTTCCTGCGCCTCTACGACAACGGCAAGCCGGTGAAGACGCCCTATTATCTGGCGTGGAACGCGGCGGCGCCCAAGGCCGGCGACGTGACCTTCATTCCCGGGAGCCCGGGTTCGACCGAGCGACTGCTGACGATGAGCCAGCTCGAAACCGCCCGTGACCTCGCCGTGCCGACGAGCCTGCTGCAGCGGTCCGAGTTGCGCGGGCGACTGATCGAATTCGGCCGCCGCTCGCCCGCCGCGCAGAGGATGGTCGCGGACGCGATCTTCGGAACGGAGAACGCTTTCAAGGTCGCCTACGGCCGGCAGCTCGCCCTGAACGACGCCGGCTTCATGGCCGCCCGGCGCAAGGCGGAGGCAGAACTGCGAGCCAAGGTGGCCGCGGACAAGACTTTGGCCGCACGGGTCGGCGACCCCTGGGCGGATCTGGAAGCGGTTCAGCCTGCCTATTTCCGCGACTACCAGCCCTACCGGCAGCTCGAATCGGACGCGGGCCGTAGCTCGCGCCTGTTCGACTGGGCGCGCCTGCTGGTCCGCGCCGCCGAGGAGCGTCCCAAGCCTTCGACCGAGCGTCTGCCGGAGTTCACCGACGCCCGCCTCGCCGCCGCGGAACGCCGCGCCCTGAGCCCGGGCAAGATCGAGCCGGAGCTCGAGCAGCTCTATCTCGAGTTCTGGCTGCTCAAGGCGCGGGAGTATCTCGGGACCGACACCGCGACCCTGACGATGCTGCTGGGTTCCGAAAACCCCCAGGGCCTCGCCGCGCGACTGGTCACGACCACCAAACTCGGCGACCCGGCGGTCCGCAAGGCGCTGTGGGAGGGCGGAGCGGAGGCCATCAAGGCGTCGGACGATCCGCTCATCAAATACGCGCTGAAGATCGACGCCGCGGCTCGCGCCGCGCGCAAGGCCTGGGAGACCGACGTCACCGCGCCGACAGACCAGGCCGCCGAGCGCGTCGCCCAGGCCCGGTTCGCGGCCTATGGCGACAGCGTCTATCCGGATGCGACGTCGAGCCTGAGGCTGTCCTACGGCAAGGTCGCCGGCTGGACCTGGCGTGGAGCCGAGACCGGCCCCTACACCACCTTCGCCGGACTGTTCGCCCGGGCCACTGGCGCGGAGCCCTACGCCCTGCCGCCGCGCTGGGCGGCGGCGAAGGAAAGTCTGAACCCCGACACGGTGTTCAACTACGTCACCACCAACGACATCATCGGCGGCAATTCCGGTTCGCCGGTCGTGAACGCGCGCGGCGAGGTTATCGGCGCCGTCTTTGACGGCAATATCCACAGCATCGCCGGCGCCTATGGTTACGACGAGGCGGTCAACCGCAGCGTCGTCGTCTCGACGGCGGCCATCACCGAGGCCCTGACCAAGGTGTACGGCCGGGATGCGCTGGTGAAGGAATTGACCGGCAAGTAGCTGCAGTTTGTATCCGCGCTGAAACAGGGAATGGTTCTGGCTGTGTCCTGAGCGCTCCGGCCGTTCCGGAGCGGCGTCTGCGGTTTGACCGCGAGCGCCTCCTGACAGTGGGAGAACCTCATGACCCCAACCAGTATAGGCGGATCGTCCGCCCTGCAGCAGCAGCTGCAGGCGATGTTCGCCAAAGCTGACCTCAATACCGACGGTCAGCTATCCAGGGACGAATTCCAGTCGATAGGGCAGAACCTGCCGGAACCCGGCAGGTCTCGACCGGCGAGGGCGAGTCACAGCAGCGGCGGCGGCGGCGAGAATTTCGCTTCTGCAACAATGGGTTCGTTGCTGTCCATACAGGAGTCCCGAGCCGCCGAGGTCTTCGCCGGCGCGGACTCGGACGGTGACGGAACCCTGACAGCCGAGGAAATGGCGGCTGACATGGCGGCACATGCACCACCAGGAGCAGCCGGCGCGGACACGGCGGCGATGGCCGCCAACTTCCTCAGCAAGGCCGACGCGGACGACGACGGCGTCTTGTCGATGGAGGAGTTCAAGAGCGCCGCTCCGAAGGGGCCGCGACCTCCACCACCGCCCGCTGAGGGCGGGGCCGTAACTTCAGCCTCAACCTCAACGGACCCGCTCGACACGGACGGCGACGGCAAAGTGAGCATGGCGGAGCTGCTGGCGTCCCTGCAGACCACGGACCAGACCGCCTCGGGCTTCTCCACCGAGGCGTCCGATCTGCTGGCTCGCCTGATCGAGCAGCTGACCGCCGACAGCGGTGTAGCGACGACGTCGCTGGCGGCATAGTCGGCATGTGGGTCGGGCAGAACGCCCGGCCCTTGCGCGCCAGCCCGCCTTCGTAGTCAATCGCCGTGAAGGGCCGGGGGACTCAAGACCCGGCCGGGGGATCTGGATGTTTCGGCTCGAGAACGCGCAAAGCCTCGTGGGCATCGCCCTTACGCTCCTTGTCTGCTGGGCGCTGTCGGAGGACCGGTCGCGGTTCCCGTGGCGGCTCGCGCTCGGCGCCCTGGCGGTTCAGGTCGGGCTGGTGCTCCTGCTGTTCGGCCTGCCCGCCGCGCGGGGCGTGGTCCAGGGGATCAGTGATGGCGTCGACGGCCTGTCGGCGGCGACGGCCCAGGGCACGCAGTTCGTGTTTGGGTATCTCGGCGGCGGCAACCAGCCCTACGTCCTCAGCGACGCCCAGGGGCCGTTCGTCTTCGCCTTCCAGGTCCTGCCGCTGATCCTCGTGATCTCGGCGCTGTCCGCGCTGCTGTGGCACTGGGGCGTGCTGAAGCTGATCATCCGCGCGTTCGGCTTCCTGTTCGAGAAGACCATGGGCATGGGCGGCGCGTCGGCCACGGCCACCGCCGCCAACATCTTCGTCGGCATGGTCGAGACGCCGATCATCATCCGCGCCTATCTCGACAAGCTGACCCGGTCGGAGCTGTTCATGATGATGGTCGTCGGGCTGGCCACCGTCGCCGGCTCGACCATGGTCGCCTACGCCACCATCCTCAAGAACGCCCTGCCGAACGCCGCCGCCCATGTGCTGGTGGCCTCGGTGGTCTCCGCGCCGGCCGGCGTGTTGCTGGCCCGGTTGATGGTGCCGGAGAAGCGCGGCCAGACCGGGGTTCAGGTCGACTACACATCGCTGCTGAAATACGACAGCTCGATTGATGCTATCACCAAAGGGGTCGCCGACGGCCTGATGGTGGTGCTGAACATCTCGGCCATCCTGATCGTGTTCGTCGCCTTCGTGGCGATCGGCAACGGCCTGCTGGGCCTGCTGCCGCCGCTGTGGGGCGAGCCGGTGACCATCGAGCGGCTGCTCGGCATCGTGTTTGCGCCGCTGGCCTGGAGCATGGGCATCAGCTGGGACGAGGCGCCGAAGGCCGGCTGGCTGCTGGGCGTGAAGCTTATGCTCACCGAGTTCATCGCCTTCATCCAGCTGGGCAACATCCCGGAGGGCGAGATGACCGAGCGGACCCGGATGATCATGACCTACGCCCTCTGCGGCTTCGCCAATGTCGGGTCGGTCGGGATCACGGTCGGCGGCATGGGCGTGCTGATGCCCGAGCGCCGCGCCGAGGTCATCAGCATGGTCTGGAAGGCCCTGCTGGCCGGCTTCCTCGCCACCTGCATGACGGCCGCCGTCGTCGGCGCCATGCCGCGCGAGCTGTTCGGAATTCTATAAGAAAATCAGAGGGAAGCGCCGTGAAACTCTACGACAGCCTGCGGGCGCCAAATCCGCGGCGGGTACGCTGGTTCCTGGCCGAGAAGGGCGCGGAGGATCAGGTCGAGATCATCGACGTCAGCATCTTCAACGGCGAGCACAAGCAGCCCGACTATCTGGGCAAGGCCGGCCTGGCCAACGTGCCGATGCTGGAGATGGACGACGGGACGGCGATCACCGAGTCGGTGGCCATTTGCCGTTATCTCGAAAGCGTCTTCCCCGAGCCCAACATGTTCGGCCGCGATCCGAAAGAGGTGGCTGTCATCGAGATGTGGTGCCGCCGCACCGAGATGATGCTGGCCACGCCGCTGATGATGACCGTCCGCCACAGCCACCCGGCGCTCGCCGCGCTGGAAAAGCAGATCCCCGAGATCGCCGAGACGAATCGGGCCGGGGCGACCCGGACGATGAAGTTCTTCGACCGTCGGCTGGCCGAGAGCGAGTTCATCGCCGGCGACCGGATCACCATGGCCGACATCCTGGCCGCCACATCCATCGACTTCGCGCGGATGGCCAGGTTCCGCATTCCCGAGGAGATGACCAACGCCACGCGCTGGTATGCAGCGATGATGGCCCGGCCGGCGGCCGTGGCCGGAACGGTGGCGGCCTGATGCGCGCGCTGCTGGTCGCCGTCGCCCTGGTCCTCTCGCCCGTCGCGGCGCTGGCCCAGACGCTGACCGTGACCAACGCCGAAGGAAAGGTGACCACCTTCTCGCCTGAGGCGCTTGCGGCGCTGCCCCGCGCCGAGGCCCGACTGGGCGGCAAGACGGCTTACGACGGGGTCAGCCTGTCGGCCGTGCTGCGCGAGGCCGGCGTGCCGCAGGGGCCGCGTCTGCATGGCAAGCCGATGCAGGCCTTTGTCGTGGTCACGGGCAAGGACGGCTATCGCGCCGTGCTGTCGATCGTCGAGACCGACGCCAGTTTCCGCGACAGCGCGATCATCCTCGCCGACCGCCGCAAGGCCGGACCGCTGGCGGCGGAGGAGGGGCCCCTGCGCCTCGTCATCGACGCGGACGCGCGACCTGATCGCGGCGTGCGGCAGGTGGTTTCTGTAACGGTGGTGGCTGCGCCCTAGCTGTCGTGCCGGCGCGCGCCGGGCGTCAGCCCGAGCGGTGCTCGCCGCGCTCGTGGATCACGCTGGCCCGGCCGACGATCAGGTCGTCCACATCGCCGACACGGGCCGGGTCCTTGCCCGTGTAGGGGAGCGAGCGGAGAATGTAGCGCATGGCGTTCAGGCGGGCCCGCTTCTTGTCGTCGGACTTGATCACCGTCCAGGGCGAGTCCGCTGTGTCGGTGTGATAGAACATGGCTTCCTTCGCCCGGGTGTAGTCATCCCATTTGTCGAGCGAGGCGAGGTCCACGGGTGACAACTTCCATTGCTTGAGGGGATGCACCTTGCGTTCCTTGAAGCGGCGACGTTGTTCCTCGCGGCTGACGGAAAACCAGAACTTGATCAGGTGGGTGCCACTGCGGGCCAGGTTGCGTTCGAACTCCGGCGCCTGGCGCAGGAACTCGACGTACTCGTCGTCGCTGCAGAAGCCCATGACCCGCTCGACGCCCGCCCGGTTGTACCAGCTGCGATCAAACAGGACGATTTCACCGGTGGTCGGCAGGTGCTGGACGTACCGCTGAAAATACCATTGGCCGCGCTCAACATCGCTTGGCTTCTCCAGCGCGACGACCCGGGCACCCCGTGGGTTGAGGTGCTCCATGAACCGCTTGATGGCGCCGCCCTTGCCGGCGGCGTCGCGTCCCTCGAACAGGATGATCACCCGCTGGCGGGAATCCTTCACCCAAGCCTGAAGCTTGAGCAACTCGGTCTGCAGGACGAACTTCTGCTGTTCGTAGTCCCGGCGCAGCATCTTGTAGCGGTAGGGATAGGCGCCGCTGCGCCAGTCGGGCGCCAACTCGTCGCCAGCGTGGCGCGGTTGTCGCGGGGCCTTTGGCATGCCGAGTGAGCGGCGCATCCGCTCGGCGTCATCGGGCGAAGCGCCGTCGAGCAGCGCCTGCACGTCGCCAAGGTCCGGGCCTGAGTTCGTCCGGGCGACGTCCGCGAGGGCCGCCAGTTCGGCCTCCTGCACAGCTTCGGTGCGGGCCTCCGCCAAGGTTTCCACAACGTCGGGCACGCCGGTCCCCGTCTCGTCCTGGTCCATTCTCGCCCCCGGTTCAAAGGCGCCGGCTTAGGCCGGCGCCGCCAACGCGTGAGCCTAGCGACCCGGCTCCGAGCCGAAGTTGACCTGCATCAAGCGGAGCGTGGCGCGGACGGCCTGGGGGGCCGGGTCAGGCCTTCGACTGACGACGCGGCAGGGCGTCCCACTCCCGCCGCAGCATCGAGAACAGGTGCGAGGAGTGATAGGCGCCGTTCCGGTGGCGGTAGACCTCGCGCACGGTCCCTTCCTGCACGAAGCCCTCGCGCCGGTAGACGTGCGTGGCGCGCGGATTGAGCACCGCCACGTCCAGCTCGAAGCGGTTGGCGCCGAACCGCTCGAACACGCGGTCGATCAGGATCGGCATCATCCGGCGGCTGAGGCCGGTGTCGGTCGCCGCCGCGCCGATGCGTTTCAGAAGCACCACGCCGTGAGGCTCGGCCAGTTTCGAGAGAATGGCGAAGGCCTCGACGATGCTGTCCTCGCGCCAGACGAAGTAGTGGTCGTTGGTCGAGGCCATCCGCGCGGCGTGTTCCTCGGCCTCGAAGTGGCCGATGAACAGCTCGTAGGCCGGGTTCCGCTCGATCGCCATGATCGCGGGGATGTCATCCGGCGTCGCGTCGACCAGGGCCACGTCAGAGCCTCCGGGCGACCCGCTTGATGACGCCCGAGAAGGACAGCATCGGCGCGCCGCCGGTCGAGACCAGGCCGCGGATGAAGACCATCGACTTGCCGGCCTTGACCACCTCGCCGGTCGCCTCGACGAGGTCGCCCTCGTGGGCCGGGCCGATGAACTCGCCGTTGAGGCTGACGGTCACCGCGTGGCTGCCCTCAAGATGTTCGTGAGCGAGGGCGAACAGGGCGAAGTCGGCGAAGGTCAGCATGCAGCCGCCGTGCATGAACCCGCCGCCGTTCATGTGCTTGCGCTCGGCGCGGAAGGCGCAGCGCGTCGTTCCGTCGTCCTCGACGCGGAAATAGTAGGGGCCAGACTGGGTCTCGAACGGATCTCCGTCCCAGGTCCGCCAACCGGCCCACTGGCCTTCCGATACAGGTCGCGGTCCGTTTGAGACCTCGTTGCCGCCGTCCATGAGCTGTGATCCTTTCGTCGGGCGTTCTTAGCCGGGGATCGGGAACATGCGAACAGGGATTGCGCGGTGGTGCGTCGCGATGGCGTGCATGCTGCTGACGGCGCTGTCGCCCGCGGCAATGGCCGCCGACGGCGTGATCACGCGCCTCCAGTTTCGTGATCGGGTCGTTGCGCGGCTCGAGGCGGCCAACCCGGACTTCAAGGTGAAGGTCTTGTCCCTGGACGAGCTTGAGGTGACCGGCGTCGGCGAGGGCGAGGTGCGGATGTACCTCGGCAACGCCTATCGGCAGTACCTCAGCGACCCGTCGTCGCTCGACCAGGTGATCATGCGGTTCGTCGGTGTCGCGGTCTCGGCAACGGCCGCGGAGGCAGAGGATGCTCCGCTCGCGCCGGCCGATCTGCGGCTGTTGATCCGCCCGGCGGGCTTCCTCGACGAGGTCGGCAAGATGCGCGCTCGTTCCGGAAAGCCGACTCTGGACACTGACCTGCCGGTCAGTCGGCCCCTGGCGGGCGACCTCGTGGTGCTGCTCGGCCTCGACCACCCCCAGAGCTACTCCTATCCACCGCGGGCCACCGTCGAGGAGGCGCTTCCCTCCGCGGACGCCTGGACGCGGGCGCTGGCCAACACCGGCGCCGCCGTGGGAAAAATCCGGACCGAAGCACTCCGCGACGGCGTCTCGATGGTCACCACCGAGAGCGGGCTGGGGCCGAGCCTGCTTCTGCTCGACAACGTCTGGACGCAGGCGCCGCTGAAGGGCAAGGGCGACCCGATCGTCGTCGTCTTCTCGCGGACGGCCTTGCTGCTGGGTTACGAGGGCGATCCGGAGTCCATCGATGCGCTGGTGGCCATCCTGAAGTCCGAACGGGCCTTCGCCGGCAACGATCTGGTCAGCGATCAGCTGTTTATTCGCCGCAACGGCCGCTGGGAGGTGTTTGATCCTGCTGCGCCCCGGCGTATGCCTCGCGAAGCCAGTCTGGACCGCGCCGCATGACCTCACCTATCGAAGACGCCATTCTCGACCTGCTCAAGGCCCTGCCGCCGGGCAAGAGCATTGATCCGTCAGAAGTGGCCAAGATCATCCAGCCCGAGCGCTGGCAGCGTGTGCTGGGTCAGGTGCGGTCGACGGCTGTCGGCATGGCGCGGGCGGGGACGGTCGTCATCACCCGCCACGGCAAGCCCGCCGACCCCGACAGCTTCCGCGGCGTCTATCGCCTGCGCCTGCCGCCGGCCTGAGCCGCCCTTTAATCGCCAGACTGTCGCGGGCAATCTGAGGCCATGAACCGTCGCCTGTTCCTGCTCTCCGCCAGCGCCGCCGTGACCGGGTGCGCGCCGATGATCCAGGTTGCGGGCGCGCCGGACCCGGGGTTCGGCGGGCCTGCGCTGGAGGGTGAGACCTTCATCAGCTTCGACGGCGGCCGGATGGGTCTCAAGCGCTGGCTGCCGGAGGGGGAGCCGACCGTGGTCGTGGCCGCCCTGCACGGCATGAACGACTATTCCAACGCCTTCCATTTCGCTGCGCCGGTCTGGGCGCAGCAGGGGATCGCTACCTACGCCTACGACCAGCGGGGCTTTGGCCGATCGCCGGGGCGTGGCGTCTGGGGCGGCGAGGCGTTGATGACCGAAGACCTGCGGGTGTTCGTCGCTCTTCTGCGCGAGCGCCATCCGCGCGCCGCGCTGGTCGTGGCCGGCGAGAGCATGGGCGGGGCCGTGGCGATCGCCGCCTTCGCCTCGGACCGGCCGCCCGCCGCCGACCGCGTCGTGCTGATGGCCCCGGCGGTCTGGGGCTGGGCAGCCCAGCCGCTGCCCTACAAGACGGCGCTTTGGTTCACGGCGCATCTGGCCGGGGAGACCGTGATCAAGCCGCCGGCCTGGGTGACCGACCGCGTCCATCCCAGCGACAACTACGAAGAACTCGTCGCCATGGGCCGCGACCCGATGCTGATCTGGGGCGCGCGCAATGACACCCTCTACGGGCTGGTCGATCTGATGCAGACGGCCTGGGAGTCGACCGGGCGGATCCGCGTGCCCGTGGGGTACTTCTACGGGGCCAACGACGAGGTCATCCCCAAGGCGCCGAGCTTCGAGGCCGCCGCCCGTCTGGGGCCGGGAAGCCGCACGGCCTACTACAACAAGGGCTACCATCTGCTGACGCGCGACCTTCAGCGTGCGGTGGTGATCGCCGACATCGCGGCCTTCATTCGCGACCCGATGGCGAGCCTTCCTTCCGCGCCGCCGCCAATCCCCGCGCCGACGCGGCGGCCCGCCTGAGGATCATTCCGGCTTGTCGGGGCGGTTGACGGAGCGTAAATCGCCGGCGCACGTTTCTCCCCCGAATTGCCCCGGAACCCGGCATGTCTGTTTTCGATTCGCCCGCCTTCGAGAACCACGAAGGCGTCCATGCGGTCTTTGACGAAAAGACCGGCCTGAAGACGATCATCGCCATTCACTCCACGGCGCGCGGTCCGGCGGCCGGTGGATGCCGGATGTGGCCCTATGAAACAGACGACGCGGCGCTGACCGACGCCCTGCGTTTGTCCCGCGCGATGTCCTACAAGAACGCCCTGGCCGATATCCCGCTGGGCGGCGGCAAGTCGGTGATCATCGGCGACGCCCGCACCCAGAAGACGCCCGCGCTGTTCGAGGCCTTCGGCCGCGCCGTCGAGGGGCTGGGCGGCAAATACTGGACAGCCGAGGACGTCGGCGTCTCGCCGGCCGATCTCGAAAGCGCCCGCAAGCAGACCCGCTATGTCGCCGGCCTTGAAGGCCATGCCGCGGCGTCGGGCGATCCCAGTCCGGTGACGGCCGAGGGCGTGTTCCGCGGCCTGCGTCTCTGCGTCGAGCGCGCCTACGGCCGTGACCTGAAGGGCGTGCGCGTGGCGATCCAGGGCGTCGGCCACGTCGGGGCGTATCTGGCCGGGAAGCTGGCTGATGCCGGCGCCGAGCTGATCATCACGGACGTCAATGAGGCGGCCCTGGCGCAGGTCGCCGCCCGCACAGGGGCGACCATCGTGCCGCCGGCCGCGATCTTCGACGTCGAGGCCGAGGTGTTCGCGCCTTGCGCGCTCGGCGGCGCGGTCAATGCAGAGACACTGAGCCGCATCAAGGGGCGGGTGATCGCCGGCGCGGCCAACAACCAACTGGCCTCGCCCGAGATCGGCGCCCTGCTGTTCGAGCGCGGCCTGCTCTACGCGCCCGACTACGTCATCAACGGCGGCGGCATCATCAATGTGGCCGCTGAAATCGCCGCCATCGAGGCGGGGACGGCGTTCGACCCCGGCTGGGTCGAGGCCAAGCTCACGCGCCTGACCGCGACGCTCGGCGAAATCCTCGATGCGTCGCTGGCCGAGAAACGTCCGACCCATGAGGTCGCCGACGAAATGGCCAAGGCCCGGATCGCCGGGGCCGTCGCGGCCCGCAAGGCGGCCTGAACTAGGACGTCTCCCCGGCTGCCTTTGCGCCGCTGATCGCCGCGCCGGCGTTACGGTCGAGCCGGTAGTAGACCAGCGCTGAGAGCAGCGTGGTTCCCCCGACGGCCAGATACGGGATGGTGAACCGGTCGGGCGTCAGATCGCCGCCCGAGCCGCGCGCGAAATGCAGCATCAGCCCGCCGAAGCTGACCCCCATGGCGAGGCCGATCTGCTGGGCCACGACCGACAGGGTCGAGGCCTGGGCGATCTGGTGCTGCGGCACGTCGGCGAAGGCGATGGAGTTGGTGGCGATGAACTGGCTGGACCGCGCGAAGCCCGCGGCCGCCAGGAAGGCCATGATCACCCAGGCGGGCGTATCGACGCGGAAGAAGCCCGGCGCGGCCGTCAGCGCAGCGGTCAGGGCGACCAGGCTCAGCAGCGTCGCGCGGAAGCCCCATCGGCGCAGCATCGGGGCGGCAAACGGTCTGGAAATGAACACGCCCAGGCCGCCGGCCAGGGTGACCGATCCCGCCTGGAGCGGCGTCCAGCCCATGGCGACCTGCAGCAGCAGCGGCATCAGGAAGGGGCCGGCGCCGACGCCCAGCCGCATCAGGGTCCCGCCGAGCAGACTGGCGCGGAAGGTCGGGTATTGCAGCAGGTCCAGGTTCAGGATCGGGCGGAGCTTGGCGCGCGACACCTTCAGATAGAGCCAGCCGCTGGCCAGCGAGGCGGCGACCACGCCGACTTGTCCCCACCAGGGCAGCAGGCCGAGGCCGGCCGTCTCGGCCACGACCACGACGCCGGTGATCGCCGACGCCGCCAGGGCGAACCCGCTCCAGTCGAACGGCCCGGGGTAGACGCTCGGCAGCCGCGGCACGAACCGCAGGACCGCCAGCATCCCGAGCAGGCCGATCGGGATGTTGATGAAGAAGATCCACGGCCAGTCGGCCACCGACAGCACGAATCCCGCCAGCGGCGGCCCGATCAGCGGCCCGAGCAGGGCCGGCATGGTGAACCAGCCCATGGCGCGGATCAGATCGCTGCGCGGGGCGGAGCCGACCACGATCAGCCGGGCCACGGGCGTCATCAGCGCGCCGCCGATGCCCTGCACAACCCGGGCGGCGACCAGCTCGCCCAGGTTTGTCGAGAAACCGCACAGGGCCGATCCCGTCAGGAACACCACCATCGCCGCCAGGAACACGCGTCGCGGCTGGAACCGCTCGGCCGCCCAGCCGCTGATCGGCACGAACACGGCCAGGGCGAGGATGTAGGACGTCAGCGCGAGCTTCAGATGCAGGGGATCGGCGTCGAACGCGCGCGCAAGGGTCGGCAACGCCGTCGACAGCGCGGTGGAGTCGATGAATTCCATGAACAGCGCGCTGGCCACCGCCAGATAGGCGATCCGCGGCACGACCTGAACAGGCGGCGGGAGCGGCGCATCAGACGCCGCCGGGTCGGTCACTGGATCTGGCACGTGACGGTGTTAACGCCGCTGATGGCGCGGCTTCAAACGGAATCGGCCCGGTCGGGCCAGAATGGCCGTGCTAGTAGGCGCGCGGCAACCGCTGCTCGTGGCGGGCCTTGGCCGGCGGCTTGCCGCTGACCGTGAAGCTGATGCCGAAAACGGTGTCCTCGCGGGACATGCCGTAGGCGCTGATTTCCCTGCGGGCCACGCTGGCGGCGATCTGCCGGGAATCCTTGCGCCAGCCGATGCCCAGTTGAGCCTTGCCGAACTCGGCCAGCTGTTCGACCGACCAGCCGGCGGGCTTCCAGCCGCGCAAGGGGTCGCGCATCAGGTTCAGGCCGAAAGCCTGGCCGGATCCTGCGGCGAAGACGAACCAGCGGCCCTTCTTGCCGACCTTCTGGCTCGGGCCGACGCGCAGGGCGAACCGCTTGATGTCGAAGACCGGCCGGGTGGGGCGAAGCGCGATGATCGGCTCGTCAAAGATGCTCGTCGTTACATCCAGTCCGGCGCCCGGTGCGGACGGCACCTGCTCGCTGATCGTCAACTGGATGCGGGGTTCAGGAACGACATCCGGGGCGCGGGATGGCGTGGTCAGGGCGATGCGGGACAGCGGCACGGTCAGCCCCGACGAAGCCGCTCGCGGCGAGGGGACGTCCAGCAGGGCGAGCTGCGCCTGGCCGGCCGGCGCCTGCGCCGCGGGGCGCGAAAGGCGGATGGGTTCGGGCGGGGCGACCGCGACCTGGGTCGCTGCGGGGCCGCCCGCCAGTTCGACCGGCGCCGCGTCTTCCGCCCAGCGTCCGGTCGTGATCGGCGCGTCCGGGTCGTCGGGGATCGGGGCGCGCATGCCGCTGAAGGCGTCGCCGACACGGGATCCGGCGATGAGCGAGTCGGAGGTCAATCCATCGGTCGCGGCGCTCATGCTCGTGGCCGCACTGAGCGCGGCCGCGCCCAGAACTGTGACCGTAAACACCGCCGTGGCCGTCAGTGCGCGCATCCAGCGCTGCTCCCCACTGCACTCTGTTGCAATGGTTAACGTCCCTGCGGCCACAAGCAACCCCGCTCGCGAGGCGAGCGAGGCGGAATCGCCCACAAATGCGGCCCGTTGTGAGCCGCCCTGCGGGTGCTCAGTGGCAGGGACGGGGCGGAGCGCGGCGTTGCGTGTCCGGCTTTGCGCAGCTGCTGTCGGCCTTGCGACCGTGCTGCGGCAGGGGATCTGTGCGCGGCGGACTGAACGTGGCCCAGGGGTTCTGCTGCTGGAAACCTTTGCTCATCTCTGTCCCTCCTACGCGGGCTGGTACGGGTCTTCAGGCGGCGAACGCCGGTGCTTCGGGAGAAACCGCAACGCTCACCGTCAGGTCTGACTGGCCGGGATCGCCGAGGATCGCGCCGCTGACCGGAGCGGCGCCACGCGGCGTCCGGGCGACGGCGACGCGGATCAGATCGGCGGATTCGGCCAGGCCGTTCGTCGGGTCAAACTCGGTCCACCCCAGCCCCGGCAGGAACACCTGCACCCAGGCGTGGGTCGCGCCGGCGCCCCTGCGCACGCCGCTGTTGACGTAGCCACTGACGAAGCGGGCGGCGTAGCCCAGTCTCCGCAGGGCCTCGATCATCAGCCAGGCGAAGTCCCGGCAGGCGCCGCTGCGCAGGCCCAGGGTCGCACTCGGCGACTGGACGCCTTCGGTATGACGCGCCCGGTATTCGAACCCGTCGTGGATTGCGAGGGTCATGCGCATGAGCAGATCGAGCGCCGGTTCCCCGGCAGGGCCGATCTGTGAGGCCAGCCACTTCAGCAGCGCGTCGCCCTCTTCGTCCGTCTCCGGCGCGATGTAGGGCGCGAGGACGAGGCGGTCCTCGTGACTGTAGAGGATCGGCATGGCGGTCTGGGGATCGTCCGGCGACAACGGGGCCGGGAACCGCTCGATGACGAGCCGGCTGACGATGCTGAGGGACTTCGCCTCTCCGCGGGGCTCATACAGACAGACGCAGTTGCCGAGCGCGTCATAGACCCAGCGGGTGTCGCCCGGCGGCGACAGCGAGAGGCGCGCCTCGATGACGCGGATCGCATGGCTGTCGCGTGGCCGGACCAGCAGCCGATGCTGCCCGAAGAGCACCGGGCGCTCGTAGCTGTAGCGGGTTTCGTGGACGATGATCAGGCGGGCCATGCCGCCGGAGAACCCGTCGCGCGCCCGCCGGTTCCATCAAACCCGGCGATCAGGGCAGGGGGTGGACGTAAACCTCGTTCCAGCCGATGCGGTCGCCGTCGAATTCGACCAGATCGAAGCCGCGCATCCGGGCCGGGCCGTCAGGTCCCTCGAAGGTGCAATACCAGCGACCGCAGAAGCCGTTCTCGATGCTCCAGACCGTTTCCGGCGTGTAGGTCATGGGCGGCGTCGACGCGAACAGGGCTGTCAGATAGGCGCGCAGGGCGTCGTGGCCGACGATGCCGGCGGCCGTCTGCGGGTCCTTGTAGGTGCAGTCCGGGGCGTAGAAGCCGACCAGGGCTTCGACGTCCTTGGCGGTCCAGGCGGCCAGCCAGCGGCTGTTGAAGTCGGCGATATCCATCAGGCGGCCTCCAGTACGCGCGCGCGGTGCTCCGGCGTGAAGATTTCGGCCGGCATGGCCTCCGGTCCGGCCATCACCGCAAAGCCGTGCATCCCGAGCGTGGGGTCTTCGGCGCTGCGTTCGAAGTGATGACGACGGCGGGCCTTGGCCTCGGGCCCGAACTCGGCGTCGAGGACCGAGGTCAGGCCTGCGCAGAACCGCAGGCGGCGCATTCGCTCGGTGCGTTCGACGGCATAGTCGGCGAAGGCGGCCGGCGACCAGTCCGCCCCGCCGGTGAGGACCTCGTGGACGGTCCGGGCGTCGCGATAGGTGATCGACTGCCCCAGCCCGACGATCGGGTCGTTCCAGCCGGCCGCGTCGCCGATCAGCACGACGCCCTCGGCGAACGGCTGGTCGGTCCAGGTGTCGTTATTGAAGAAGCTGAGCACCGGCCCGGCGGGCGCGCCGGCGACGATGGCCTCGTTGATCGGGCTGCACTCGACGCGGAAGGCTTCGAGGAAGGCACGCTGGCCATCCGGACCTGAAAAGCGCCGCTTCTGCTCCAGGGCGTAGCTGCCGTAGAGCCGCACCTTGCCGTCGCCCTGCGGGAAGGCGAGGAAGGCGAAATCGTCCTCGGTGCCGATGGCCTGGAGATCATCGGGCCAGTCCGGCGCCTGGTCGACCAGCATGCCGGCGAACCAGTGGTGCGGCTTGTCCTGATGCAGGGTGATGCCGACAGCCTCGCGGACGGCCGAGGCCCGTCCGTCCGCGCCGACGATCAGCCGGCAGCGGACGGTGTGCTCGACGTCGTTGTGCAGGAACGTCACCGACGGCTCGGCGCCCGGCGTGATCGCCGTGACCAGCGCGCCACGCAACGTCGTCGCGCCGCGACGGGTCGCCTCGTTGAACAGCGTCTGGCAGTGGTGCGGGTTGCCGAGCGTCAGCGGGCCGGGCACGTCGGGCGCGAAGATGCCGAGCGGCAGGGTCTTGGCCTCTGCCTCGGCCGGCGTGCGGCTTTCGTCATAGGTGATGTGTCGCGCGACATAATGGCCGCCGGCGGCCAGCAGGGTGTCGAGCAGACCCATCCGGCGCACCTCCGTGACGCCCCAGGGCGCGATCCACTCGCCGCGGACGCGGTCCTGATAGACGTCCGTCTGCTCCAGCAACAGGACGTCGACGCCCGAACCGGCCAGGCTCGCGGCAAGGGCGGAGCCCCCGACGCCGCCGCCGACGATGATGACCTCGTGAAAGTCAGACATATGCCGCTCCGAACCGTGTTGGGCGTGACCCTAGGCCCGTCCTTCGCCTTGGCAACCGTGACCCGGCGTCAGCCGAGAATCGGCGCCATTGCGGCCTGCACCGCAGGGCGCGCACGCAGGCGGTCCAGCCAGGCGCCCACGGCAGGTCCAACCGACAGACCCGTCCGGTCCGCCATCAGCACCAGCGGCGCATAGCAGATGTCGGCCAGGGAGTAGTCGCCGACGAGCCATGGCCCCCGTTCGAGCCGGCCAGCCAGCAGGGCCACATGGTGTTCAAGCTCTTCGCGGCCTTGCGCCCGAAGCTCGGCGGTGTCGGGAAATCCCATCGAAGCGGGCGCCAGCCAGCGCTTCCACGACATCATCCAGGGGCCGTTGCTCCAGCACATGAGCTGGCGAATCTCCGCCCGCGCTGACGGGCATGTCGGCATGAGCGCCGGCTCCGGGCGGGTCTCTTCGAGATATTCGAGGATCGCCGTCGACTCGGCGAACGCCCGCCGGTCGTCCTCCAGCACCGGCACCTGCCCAAAGGGATTGAGCGCCAGGAACTCCGGCCTGTGCGAGGCGCCGCCGGGGAGGTCGATGATCGCCTCCTCAAACGCCAGTCCCTTCTCTGCGAGGGCGATCCGCACCCGCCAGGGCATGAGCGAAACCGGATGCCAGTAAAGCTTCATTTCGCCGCCGCGCGCTGACCCGGCCGATAGGTCTCGACCACGTTGCCGGCCAGCTGCGCTTCGGTGAACAGCACCGGCTTGAAGCGCATGGCGGCGAACAGCGGAGCCTGGTCGCTGTAGTGCGCCTTCGAGGCGTCCATCGTCGCCGTGCCGAACTGGTGGATGCTCTGGCTGGAGAGGACGCCGTCGCGGTCCCAACTGACGAACATGATGAAGGTGTCGCCGGCGAGCGCGGTCAGGCGGCCGTCGTCGCCGGGCTTGCCGTAGACGGCGCGAAGGGTGTCGGGCCCGCCGTCGATGGGCAGGTCTACCCGGCCGCGGCGGATACGGTTGACCTGGCCCCATTCAGGGTCGAGACGCCCGAAGTGGGTCCTGAGCAGCTTGATCGTCTCAAGCAGCGCCTTGCGCGGCGTCGGAGTCTTCGGATCGTGGCTGTCGCGGCCGGTGATCACCGGCTGGGCCGTCAGGATGGCCAGGGCGGCGCCACGGCTCGTGACCTTCGTCGTGTAGTCCCAGCGGGCGAGGATCGCCTGGGCGGCGATGATCTCCTCGTCCCCCTTGGGATCAAGCGCCAGCAGCTCGCCGACCAGCGCGGCGACCGACGAGCGATGGCTGTAGGCCGTGTCGAACTTCCAGGCGCGGAACTCTTCCGGCGTGATCTGGGCATCGGTCGCGAAGGTCTCGACCAGACGCAGCGAGCGGTTGGTCATGTTGGTCTGGATGCCCATGGTCGGGCTGAAGGCGTAGGGGTCCAGACCGTCGCCGAAGGCGGTGGCCTCGAACGGCGTGTTGTTGGCGTTGAACACCAGCCCGCCCTTCGGCTGCCAGACCTGCGGCACCTGCTCGAACGGCAGGTAGCCGGTCCAGATCAGATCCGACCGGTCGCCGGGCAGGACGCCGGACCAGTTGACCCCCTCGCGGCGCTTGGGGAACAGCCCGTTGTAGACGTAGCCGACGTTGCCCTTCGCATCCGCGTAGACGTAGTTGATGCTCGGCAGCGCCTGCAGCGCCATCGCCGCCTTCCACTCCTCGAGCGAGCGGGCCTTGTCGAGCCGCCAGTACTGCAGCGGCTGGCGGACGGTATCCATACCGGCGTAGCGGATCGCAAACGTTCCACCCTTCGTCCGCATGACCGGACCATGGGCGGAGCCCAGAACCTCCTTGTTGACCGTCCAGCTGAACGGTCCCCACAGCTTTACGCGCAGCTTCGCCGTGGACTTGTCGAGCTTCCGCCATTTGCCGTCGAGGCGGTACTCGTCCTTGTTCTCCGGGTTGATCACCAGCCGGTAGATGTCGACGAGGTCCGGGTTGTTGACCGTGTTGGCCCAGCCGAGATCCGCGTTGTGGCCGTGCAGCATGAACGGCGAGCCGGGGAAGAACCCGCCGGCCACGTGCCAGCCTTCGCCGCTCTCGACCACCGCCTCGTACCAGGCGACCGGGCCGCTGTAGGGCTGATGCGAGTTGACCAGCAGGCGGGTCGCGCCGTCCGACGAGCGCGACGGGGCGATGGCCACGCCGTTGGAGCCCTTGGGCAGGCCGTCCTCGGTGGCGTTGGTCAGGCGCTTCAACTCACCGTCGAGGCCGTAGAAGAACGGCGTCTTGAACACGAAGCCGGCGGCGATGTCCTTGCCGGTCAGGGGCAGCAGCCCGGACGTCACCTTCCCGGGATTGCGCGCGGCGTAGTAGTTCACCCCGTCGGCGTAGGCCTGCAGCACCGCCTTCACGTCCGGCGGCAGATCGCGGTCATACTTTGCGTCGATCGTCTTCCAGACCCCCAGCAGGCTGACGATATAGTCGCCCGGCGCGGCCTTGATCCCCTCGCTGGCGGCCAGGGTTCCGCGCGTGGCCAGCGCGACGGTCTGGATGGTCTCGAAGTCGTCCTCGGCATGGGCGAAGGCCAGGCCAAAGGCGGCGTCCGCATCGGTCTTGCCCAGGATATGCGGCACCCCGAACCGGTCGCGGCGGATGACCACATCGTAGTTGCGCGCCTTCTCGATCAGCGGCGTCAGGTCGGCCTTGCGCGGCGCGCTGACCGCGCTGACGAGCAGCACGGTGACGACAACGCCCAGCGCCAGTCCCGCGACCGCGAGCAGGCCTCTCCAGATCCAGCGCATCCGACTCCCCAGGGTGGTTCGGCAGCAATCCTGTTCGCTGGCGCGGCGAGGCGCAACGGACATCACCCTGCGCGCGTCACGTTCGGGCGGGCGACGTTACGGCAACGGCGATTTCCCGCTCAAAGTCCTTGTCCGGACGATGGGTGGACGCGCTTTCAGCTTGCCCGAGCGGTTCTCGCCCGTTACCGAAGACCCCTGCGCAAGGCGTCGATACAAGAGCCATCAAAGGCCGGTTTCGAGACGCCCGTTACAAGGAGGACGCCGGTGATGGGCGGCGAATCAATTGTTCCGGGCCTGGACCAGGCTCCGACAAAACATGCACGACTGCTCGCCTGGGTGCGGGACATAGCGGCGCTCACCAAGCCGGCGCGCGTGCATTGGTGCGACGGGTCGGACGCGGAGTGGGACGCTCTGACCGGGCTTCTGATCGAAGCCGGCACCCTCAAGCGCCTGAATCCGGAAAAGCGCCCCAACAGCTTCTACGCCGCCTCCGATCCCAAGGACGTGGCGCGGGTCGAGAGCCGCACCTTCATCTGTTCCGAGAATGAGATCGACGCCGGGCCGACCAACAACTGGCTCGATCCGACCGAAATGCGGGCCGACCTGAAGCTGCTGTTCGACGGCTGCATGCGCGGCCGGACCATGTACGTCGTGCCGTTCAGCATGGGTCCGATCGGCTCGCCGATCAGCGCGCTCGGCGTGGAAATTACCGACAGCGCGTATGTCGCCGTCTCGATGCGGGTGATGACCCGCATGGGCAAGCAGGCGCTGGACCAGATGGGCGAGGACGGCTTCTTCGTGCCGGCCGTCCATTCCCTCGGCGCGCCGCTGGAACACGGTCAGGCCGACGTGCCGTGGCCCTGCAACGAGATCAAATATATCGTCCACTATCCCGAAACCCGGGAGATCTGGTCCTACGGCTCGGGCTACGGCGGCAACGCCCTGCTCGGGAAGAAGTGCTACGCCCTTCGCATCGCCAGCGTGATGGCCCGCGACGAGGGGTGGCTGGCCGAGCACATGCTGATCCTCAAGCTGACCAGCCCCAAGGGCGCGGTGCGCTTCGTGGCGGCGGCTTTCCCCAGCGCCTGCGGCAAGACCAACCTCGCCATGCTTCAGCCGACGATCCCCGGCTGGAAGGCCGAGACGGTCGGCGACGACATCTGCTGGATGCGTTTCGGCGAAGATGGCCGGCTCTACGCCATCAACCCGGAAGCCGGCTTCTTCGGCGTGGCGCCGGGCACCGGCATCGGCACCAATCGCAACGCCATCGAGGCGCTCGACAAGAACGTCATCTTCACCAACGTGGCCCTGACCGACGACGGCGATGTCTGGTGGGAAGGCCTGACCGACGAGAAGCCCGCGCACCTCACCGACTGGCGCGGCCGGTCCTGGACGCCGGAGAGCCCGGAGCCCGCCGCCCATCCGAACGCCCGCTTCGCCGTCGACGCCGCCCAGTGTCCGGTGATCGCCAGCGAGTGGGACGATCCCCGCGGCGTGCCGATCAGCGCGATCCTGTTCGGCGGCCGTCGCGCCAGCGCCGTGCCGCTGGTCACTGAAGCGTTCGACTGGGCGCACGGTGTTTTCATGGGCTCGACGGTCGCCTCGGAAGGCACCGCCGCGGCCGAGAACAAGGTCGGCGAACTGCGCCGCGACCCGTTCGCGATGCTGCCGTTCTGCGGCTACAACATGGGCGACTACTTCGGCCACTGGCTGAAGGTCGGCGGCAACGCCGACCCCGAGAAGCTGCCGCGCATCTTCATGGTCAACTGGTTCCGCAAGGGCGAGGACGGCCGCTTCGTCTGGCCGGGCTACGGCGAGAACAGCCGCGTGCTCAAGTGGATCTTCGACCGTCTGGAAGGTGAAGCTGCGGCGGTGGATACGGCCATCGGCCGCGTCCCGGCGCCGGGGTCGCTCGACACCGTGGGCCTCGGCCTCACGGAGGCGCAGATCAAGCTGCTCAAGACCGTCGATGTGGATGTGTGGCGCGAGGAAGCCTCGCTGATCCCGGCTTTCTACGAGAAGTTCGGCGAGCGCATGCCGGCCGAGCTGTGGAGCCAGCTGAACGCCCTCAAGGCTCGCCTCGAAGGCGCCGGCGCGAAGGTGGCGGAACTGGCCTGAGGGGCGGTTTTGGACAAGCGCTCCAGCGTATCGTCATGATACGCGCACCCCTGGGGGCCGGGCTGGCCCTGGCGCTCCTGGCGCCGGCGGCGGCGTCGGCAGGCAATGTTCCGGCGCCGACGACTCCCTTCGATCTTCGCGGCGCCGCGACCTACTCGGCCATCTGTGTGCACGATGAAACGGGCGACGTCGTCGGCGTGCGCGTCTTCGTGCGCTCGCCGTCCGCTCGGCCGAGAGTTGTCGTCCAGACCGCCGAGGGAGACCTGGGCCTTCCCGTGGCCGCGCGCTCGTGGACCGAGGGTGGCCGGCTGTACTTCGCTGCGCCGAAGACGGCCGCAACGCCGGAACTGGCGGGCGAAATCGGCAAACGGACGGCCAGGCTGACCATCCCCTACGGTGACTTCAGGACTTTGCCGCTGCGAAACGACCGGCGCGGCTTCCCGATTTGCGACTAGCCGGCGGCTATTCCGCCGCCATCAGCGCCGGGTTGACCGTGCGGACCGGCATCGGGACGACGTCGGCGCCCTGATGGGTCTCGACAGAAACCACCATCGCGGCGCGTTCTTCCGGCGTGATCAGCAGGCCGGCGTTGAAGGCCTTCTGGCCGGCGGCGCGGCTGGAGGTCCAGGCGGCGATCCGCGGCGCGAAGAGCATCGGCACGAAGATCGGCCAGATCCACAGCAGCAAATCGGGGCGCATCGCCAGGGCGGTCAGGAAGAACATCCCGGCGAAGAACTCGTTGCGGAAGCTGAGCTTGGCGTCGGCCAGCGACAGACCGTCGGCGTCGCGGTTCTGGGCATGCCAGCCCGCGTCCTTGCCCATCAGGATCTCGAACACCGCCCGGGTGTTGCCGATCATGTAGATCGGGGCCGTCAGGGCCGAGAGGCCCATCTCGGCCGCGACGCTCTTGAGCAGGACCTTCGTCCCGCCGTAGGCGCGACGCTCCTGCGGACGGCTCAGCACCAGGGCCACGCCCATCAGCTTGGGGCCCAGCAGCATGCCGGTGGTCAGCAGCGACGCCCAGAGCATCGGGTTCAGCTCGGGGTGCAGGAAGTACCACCACGAACCCCAGTCGGGCTTGTTGTGGATCTGGATGTACAGGCCGGCGATCAGCGACAGCAGCCAGATCGGCGAGGCGAGATAGGCCATCAGGCCGACGACCAGCTGGAAGCGGCTCATCCAGTGCAGGCCGGGCGCGCGGAGCAGGGCGATGTGCTGCAGGTTGCCCTGGCACCAGCGGCGCTCGCGCTTCATGAATTCCAGCAGGCTGGGCGGGGTCTCTTCGTAGCTGCCGGTCAGGGTCGGGGTGACATGCACGCCCCAGCCGCCGCGGCGCAGCAGGCCGGCCTCGACGACGTCGTGGCTCATGATGTGGCCGCCGAACGGCTTGCGGCCCGGCAGGCTCGGCAGGCCGCAGCAGTCGGCGAAGGCGCGGACGCGGACGATCGCGTTGTGGCCCCAGTAGCTGGCCTCCGAGCCCGACCACCAGGCCAGGCCCGCCGAAGCGACCCGGCCGTACAGGCGCACGCCGAACTGCGAGGCGCGCGCGAACAGGGTCTTGCCCTCGACGATCGCCGGGGTGGTCTGGATCAGGCCGATGCCGGGGTGACGCTCCATGCCGTCGACCAGGTGCAGGATGGTCTCGCCGGTCATGGTGCTGTCGGCGTCGAGCACGATCATGTGGCTGTAGGCGCCGCCGAAACGACGGACCCATTCCGACAGGTTGCCGACCTTGCGCTCGGTGTTCTCGCGGCGACGGCGGTAATAGACGCGGCAGTTGGACTGCAGGCGGAAGGTCTGGAACGCCGCCCACTCGCTGGCGGCCACGCGGTCGTCGGTGGTGTCGCTGAGGACGAAGATGTCGAACGCCTGGGTGACGCTCAGGCTCGACAGCGAGCGCTCGATCTGCGCGAGGCGACCGAAGGAGGCCTGGGCGTCCTCGTTGTAGAGCGGCATCAGCAGGGCGGTGCGGACGGTCGGCCGGGGCGCGACCTCGCCAAAGCCCAGTTCGTCCTTGTCGCCGCGGGTCAGCAGCAGGGTCATGCCGATGACGGCGCTGCAGAACCAGCAGGAGATGGCGGTGATCAGCACCAGGAACAGGCCGAGGCCCAGCACCTCGAACGGCAGGAAGCCGTCCTTGGCGTAGAGCCGGATCGGCTCCCACGAGGCGAGGGCGGTCATCAGCAGGGTGGCGCTGAACAGGATGGTGCGGCGGCGCACGATATCGGCGGGCGAGGTCAGCGGCGCGCGGTCGGCCATGACGCCGCCATCGAGCAGCGGCTGGCGCGGCATGGACAGGGGGGCGGGCGCGGGCAGGTGTTCGCGCTCGGGCGCGGCGGCGTACGACCCGGCGTAGGCCGGTGTGTCGTACTGGATCGCCAGGTTGCTCGTACCGTCCATCTTGGTCGCCGTGATCGAGAGGGAGAATCCGCAGCCAGCGGGTCAGGGAATTGCGATCACGCTTATGTTATGTTGCGGTGCAACCTCGCAAGCGGTTTTGTCGATAACCCGTGCAGAAAATGCGCTTTTTCGCAGTGGCGCCGCAAAATCGG
The DNA here is from genome assembly GCF_058783025.1 of Caulobacter sp. FW305-C-30-S16. Lineage (NCBI taxonomy): Bacteria > Pseudomonadati > Pseudomonadota > Alphaproteobacteria > Caulobacterales > Caulobacteraceae > Caulobacter > Caulobacter sp. FW305-C-30-S16. The sequence goes on from NZ_JBYSYH010000002.1 coordinate 828,534, forward strand.
TCGTGATCAGTTCGTGATCGAGCGGTCATCACGCAATTGAGAGGCGTCCGTGACCAGCGCGGCCTCGTCCCGTAGACGAGTCGCGTCGTCAGGGACAGTCTCCGCGCTCTCCAGCGCCAGCGCGATGAGTCGCCGCTCGAGCAGAAACGCCGCGATCCCGACCCAGCCGACCAGCACGATCGCAAAGGCCCGCTCCCACCAGCCGACATTCTGCGGGTTCACCGTGCCCGGCAGGACGAGGTGTTTGGTCATCACGGTCAGGAACGCCATCAGCACGAAGACCGCGACCAGGAACCAGCGCAGCCGGCTCACGCCCGCCGCGCGGCGCAGGCCCCACAGCAGGAACAGCGGCGCCAGCTGGATGCCGAGCCCGAGGTTGATGAACAGGTGCCGGGGATCGGGCCAGACATAGATGCTCCCGACCACGAGCCCGATCGCCGCCAGCACGAACGCCAGGGCGATGAGGCCGGCGGCGATCCGCGAGCCGCCCAGCGCCATGACCGCCAGGCCGAAGCCGATCCCGGCGATGCCCGCCCCGATGCCGGAAAAGGCCACCCCGGCGTTGAACACCTGCGGATGTCGGGCCCCGCCGGCGCCCAGTTCGCTGAGGAACTGGGTGGCGTGGTTGAAGCCCGGGAACAGGGCGACCGCGATCAGGGTGCAGGCCAGCGCAACGATCGGCGCGGCGATACCGATGCGCAGCAGGATCCTGCGACGACGAAACGGGGTCACGCGACCTCCGTCGGGCGGGAATTCTGGGATCCGGCGGCGACGGCCTTGGGCGCGGCGTGGCGCTTGAGGCCCCAGAGCGGTCGCAGGGGGCCGCTGCGTCGCGCCAGCTCATAGACCAGTACGCTGCCCCCCAGCGTCGCCGTCACCAGCAGGCCGGCCTCGACGAACGCCGGCAGGCCCGCGGGCTTCAGCAGGAAGGCGGCGATGACCAGGATCGTCTGGTGCGCCAGATAGCAGGGGAAGACCGCGTCGGTCAGGTAACGCAGCAGCGGACCATCCGTCTTGCGCAGGTACAGACTTCCGAAGCCGAGTATGGTGGCGATCACCGACCATTGCTCGAGGCCGTAGGCGATGCGCCGGGGCCAGCCGAACCAGAACAGGCCGTCCGGCGAGGCCGTGATGGCCATCAGCAGCGGGATCGAGACCAGTGCAACGCCGAGCGCGCGCCAGCGCTGGGCCTCGAAGGTCTTCCAGATGGTCTCCCGACCGGCGACGGCGAAGCCGAACAGGAAGACGCCGAGGGAGATGAGGTGGTTGTACCAGTCGCCCCATAGCTGGTTGGTCTGGCCGAACCAGGGAAACAGCAGCTGGCGCGCGAGGATGAAGAACACGATCGGGACGGCCAGCAGGCGCCATCCGGACAGGACGCGTTCCAGACCGGTCTCAAGCTTCGCCAGCCAGTCGGGGCGCGTCATCAGGGCGACGGCGGCGAGGCTGTAGACAGTGATGTACTCGACGAACCAGAGGTGGTTCAGCGGCACGCCGTCGGCCAGCCCCGCAGGGCTGAACTCCTTGAGCCACCAGGCGCCCAGACCGTCGTCCCAGCTGTCCTTCGAGACCGCTTCGAGCCACGCCTGCGGCGGGACGAGAAACAGGACGCCGAAGATCAGCGGCGGGGCGAGCCGGGCCAGTCGCGCCTTCAGAACCTCGCCCGGCGTGTACCGGCGGCTCATGAACCGCAGCGCGGCGCCAGAAACCAGAAACAGCAGGGTCAGGCGCCATGGGCCGGTGACCGCGGTCGCCTCTTCCAGCCAGCCGAAAGTGTGGGTGCTGTGAACGTGCCAGTCCCAGGGCGCGTACACGAGGCTGACGTGGAACAGGATCAGCAGGCCGAAGGCCCCCACCCGGATCCAGTCGAGGTCAGCGCGGCGCTGTGAGGGGGCGGGCTGGGTCATCTGGAACGCTGCATCGCAAAAACCATGGAACGACGCAACCGGCGGTCAGGGCAGGAAAACGCCCCCTGCAGTGGTTATCGCTTGCGCAGCGCACGGACTGACCGCCGTCAAATTGTGCAGGTGCGAAGGGATTCGCGGGATTTCCCCGGCCGGCCACGCTTCGGCGCTGGTCGCCGGCGATGCCCCGGGCTGGATAGGGCGTCCTGGTTTCCTGTCGGAGGGGGTCCGGGGTCCCTGCGGGCCGGTCTGTCCTGGCCGCCCGCCGTATTCGGCCCCGGTTCGAGCGATCGAGCCGGGGTCCGTTTTTTTGGCCCGGGCTTCCCTTGCGTCCCCGTTGACGCCCGCCCGACGATCCCGCCCCATGGCGAGATGATCGAGCTCCTTGAACATCCGCTGTCGCCCTACGCCCAGAAGGTCAAGATCGCCCTCGCCGAGAAGGGCGTTCCCTTTACGGTTCGCACGCCGGAGGCCATCGGCTCGGGCGCCACGCCGGGCGATTTCCGGGTGGCCAGTCCGCGCGGCGAGGTGCCCGTACTGTTTGTCGACGGCGCGCCGATCTTCGACTCGACGGTGATCCTGGAGTTCATCGAGGACCGGTTCCCGACGCCCGCCCTGCTTCCCGCTGATCCGCTGGCGCGAGCCCGCGCCCGGATGCTCGAGGAGGTCTGCGACACCCACTACGAGGCGATCAACTGGGGCCTTTCGGAGATCACCTATTTCCGCCGCGCCGAGGGGCTGCTGGCCGAGACCCTGCTGGCCAATGCGGGCGCCCAGATCGGCCGTCTGAACATCTGGCTGGAAAAGCAACTGGGGGCAGGCCCCTGGTTCGGAGGGGAGACCTTCGGCTGGGCCGACCTGAGCGCGGTCCCCTATGTCCAGGGCGCGGCCGGGTTCGGGATGGGGCCGGCGGCGGGCTCGCCCCTGGCGGCATGGCTGGACCGGGCCCGTGGCCGGCCGTCCGTCGCTGCGGCGTTCGAGGCGGCGCGCGATGCGGTCAAGGCGATGACCGCCGTCGCCGGGATCGTCGACGCGGGCCTGTTCAAGCGCCAGTACCGGGATCACCGTCTCGAATGGATGATCCGCTCCGGCGGCATCGAGGTGGTCCTGAAGGGGCTCGAGCGCGGCAACATCCGGTTCAACGACGAGCCGGTCTGACAACGAGCGTAAAAATCACCGCGGGTCCTTGAGTGCGGCTTGATCCTGATCAACGATAACCTAGCCGGGGCGTTGAACTCTGGCTTCGAACCATAGCGTCCGGGACGAACCCGGCAGAGGAAACGTCCATGAGCGCCACCGACACCCTGACGAAGCCTGCCGCCTCGACCACCGAGCATTTCGACGTCCTCATCGTCGGCGCGGGAATTTCGGGCGTCGGCGGCGCCTATCACCTCAAGACCCAGTGCCCCGGCACGAGCTACGTGGTGCTTGAAGGGCTGGAGAACTTCGGCGGCACCTGGTGGATGCACCGCTATCCCGGAATCCGGTCCGACAGCGACCTCTACACCTTCGGCTACCGGTTCAAGCCCTGGGTCGGCGCGCCGATCGCCAGCGCCGAGGAAATCCTCAAATACATGGGCGAGGTGATCGAGGAGAACGACCTCGATCGTCACATCCGCTACGGCCACAAGATCACCGCCGCGATCTGGTCCACCGAGGACCGCCGCTGGACGGTCGAGGGCTTCCGGTCGGACACCAACCAGCCGGTCCGGTTCACCTGTAACTTCCTCTGGATGTGCCAGGGCTACTACCGCCACTCGGAAGGCTACACCCCTGAGTGGGAGGGCATGGAGACCTTCAAGGGCAAGATCGTCCATCCGCAGACGTGGCCTGAAGACCTCGACTACAAGAACAAAAAGGTCATCGTGATCGGCTCGGGCGCGACCGCCGCGACGCTGGTGCCCGCCATCGCCGGCGACACGGCGCACACGACCCTGCTGCAGCGGTCGCCGACCTATTTCATTCCGGGTCGCAACGAGAACGAGCTCGCCAACACCCTGCGCGAACTGCAGATCGACGAGACCTGGATCCACGAGATCGTCCGTCGAAAGGTGCTGTTCGACCAGGCCGCCTTCACCAAGCTGGCGGTCGAGCAGCCCGAGGCGGTGAAGGCGGAACTGCTGGCGGGCGTCCGCGCCTTCGTCGGCCCCGACTTCGACATCGAGAAGCACTTCACGCCGAAGTACCGCCCCTGGCGGCAGCGGATCGCGTTCGTGCCGGACGGCGACCTGTTCCAGGGCGTGGTGTCGGGCAAGGCCTCCGTCGTTACCGACGAGATCGACCGCTTCACCGAAAAGGGCATCCTGCTGAAGTCCGGCCAGGAACTGGAAGCCGACATCATCGTCACCGCGACGGGCTTCAATCTGAGCGTCCTGGGCGACATCGCTTTCACCATCGACGGCAAGCCGCTGAACTTCGCCGATACGGTGACCTATCGCGGCATGATGTTCACCGGCGTTCCGAACATGGTCTGGGTGTTCGGCTACTTCCGGGCCAGCTGGACCCTGCGCGCCGACCTGATCGGCGACTTCGTCGCCCGGCTGCTGAACCACATGAAGTCGAAGGGGGCGACCATGATGACCCCGACGCTGCGGCCGGAAGACAAGGACATGGTCCTGTCAGACTGGATGGATCCGGAGAACTTCAACCCGGGCTATCTGATGCGCGGGATGCACCTGCTGCCGAAGAAGGGCGACAAGCCCGAGTGGCAGCACACCCAGGACTACTGGGCGGAAAAGGACATCTTCCCGACGATCGATCTCGACGACGGCGCCTTCCAGTACCGGTAGGCCGGCCCCGGTTCAGGCCCCGCTGGCGCAGGCGCGAGCGGGGTCGAGGGTCGCCAGCGAGGGCTTTTGCGCCCCCACCAGAGACGAGGCGAAGCCCGCGGCGATGCCGGCCATCTTGTTGAAGGCCAGGGCCTTGGCGTAGCCCTGCCGGTTGGTCGCCTCGGTCGTGTCGCCGGCGCGAAGCAGGATGGCCTCGCCGAAGCTGTCATAGGCCTTCTGGAAGTCAGAGCGGTCCTTCTTGTCGCGGTTGGCCAGGCCGCGCTCGAGATAGGCCATGCCGCGGCTGCACTGGACGCCGTAGTCCGGACGCCGTCCGGCCAGTTCCTCGAACGTCGAGATCGCCTCGTTGAACCGCTTCAGCGCCAGCTCCGCCCGACCGCGGCCGTAGAAGCTGTCCTCGGAGAACGGATCCTTGTCGATCGCCGCCTGGAAGTCGTCCCAGGCGCGGGCGTAGTCGGCCTGCAGGAAGTAGCCGCGACCGCGGGCGATGTAGGCGCCGATCAGCGCCGGGTCGCTCTTCACGGCCAGGTCATAGGCGGCGAACGCCTCCGGGATCCGCCCCAGGGCCTCGAGTGTCTCGCCCTTGGCGACATAGGCGCGGGCGTATTTCACGTCGACGGCCAGGGCCTTGTCGAACTGCTGGATCGCGGCGGTGGCCAGGCCCTTCTTCTTGTAGAGCTGACCCAGGTAGTAAAAGCCCTCGGCGAAGTTGGCGCGCAACGTCAGCGCCTTGTTGAAGTCCGCCTGCGCGCCCGCGTCATCATTGGTCAGCATCCGAACGTAACCGCGACCGACCAGCGCATCCGGATTGGAGGGTTCGGCCGCGACCGCCCGCTCGAACGCGGCGAGGGCGTTGGCGAAGTCGCCCCGGGCGGCCAGGGCGCGACCGGTCTCGATCTCGCGGACGGCGGGCGAGGCCGACGGTCGGACCGGCGCCGCCGCGACGGCCGGTTTGCCTTTGCCTGGCTTGGCGGTCACGGCGGGTTCAACGACGGGCGGAGGCGCGAGCGGCGTGGCCGGCGGCGGCAACGCGAGCGCCAGCTTCACCGTGGCGGCGGTCGGACCGGACGCGGGCGCGGGCGCCACCGGGGCGGGCTTCGGGGCGGGCGCCGGCGTCGCGGTCTGGACGGGCGGCGCCGGTGCGGTTTTGGCGACGACTGGCGGTGCGGGCTTCGGTGCAGGAGGCGCGACCACAACGGGCTTGGGCGGCGCTGCCGGCGTGGTCGCCGGCGGGGTCAGCGCCGCGGTCTGGACGGGCTTGGGCGCAGGGCCTGCCGTAGGCGGTTCAGCCCACTTTCCGGAGGACGGTTGCGGCGCGCTGACCACGGGCGCGGCAGGAGCGGTCGCTACCTGAACGGGGGCAGGCTCGGGCGTCTTGACCACCGGAGCAGGGGCGGGGGCGGGAGCGGGCGTCGCCGGCTTGATCCGGGTCGCTGTCGGAACCGAGACGACCGGGGCGGCAATGCCCCCCAGCCCGTCGATTGCGCCGGTCGACATCGGGGCGGGAGTCGGCGTGCGGCGGGGCGCGACCGGCGGCTCCGGCGCGGGCGCGGGCGCGGGTTTGACCGCGGCAGGCTGAACCTGGACAGGCGGCGGCGCGGTGGCGACCTCGACCGTCCTGGGGGCCGCGGGCGCGGCAGAGGCCGGCGGCGGCTCGGCCCACTTGTCGGGCGCGCTCGACTGGGTCGTGACGGGCGGCAGGGGCGAGGTCGGCTTGGGCGCGGGCGCCGGCGCGGGCGCGGCCGCCACGGGTGCGGGCGCTACGGGCGCGGGTTCGACAGCGACAGGTTTGGCCGGTGCGGGCGCCACTGGCGCCGGAGCGACCTGGACCGGCGGCGGCGCGGCGATGGGAGCCTGACGCATCGGGGCGGCCGAGGCCAGCTGGATCGGAGCGGGCGCCGGCGCGGGCGCCTCCGCCTGCGCCTGGATCTGCACCGGCTGCGACGGCGGGACGATGACCGCCTGGGCCCGGGGCATCGGGAACGTGGTCTGTTCGCGGCGACCGCAGTTGTTCGTCGGGATCGACATCAGCACATCGAACTGGTCGACGAACTGCTGCGTGACGGCGGTCATGCTCTTGGCGATCTCTTCCCAGCGCTTCGCCTCGGTCACCAGCAGCGGCACGAACACCGAGTTCTCGCGGCGATACTGGCTCCACATCGCGTTCATGGTGCGCTGGTAGGCGAGGGCGGCGTCGGAGTTGGCCCGCGCGTCGGCCTGCAGCGGCAGGAGGATGTCGCGGTTGAAGGCGTTGGCCTCGTTCTGCGAGCAGAAGCGCTGCGGAAAGCCGAGCGCCGAAATCGCGGGCAGGGGCTTGAAGACCGGCTCGGGCGGCAGGACCGGGCGCGGCATGCTGCTGCCGGTCGCCGCCATCGCCGCGGCGCCGTCGCCGCCGGACGGCGTGTAGGGCGCCGTCGACGGGGGAAGGCTGGCCATCTGCTGCGGCGCCGGCGCGGGCGCGGCCGGTGTCGGGGCCTGGTAGGACGGAGGCTGGTAGATCGGCGCGCTGGCGGCCGGGGGCTGCGCAGTCAGCTGGGGTGGCAGAGCCGAGCGCGTCTGGGCCGGAGGCTCGGCCGCCGGTGCGGGCGGCGGGGGCGTGTAGACGGGCGCCGGCGGCGCCACGGCCACCTGGACCGGGGGGACATAGACCGGCGCGGTCGGCTGCGGCGCCGGGGGAACATAGACCGGCTGGACCGGCGGCGGCGGGGTGTAGACCGGCTGTTGCGGGGGCAGGGCGGCGTAGACGGGCGGGGTGATCACGGCCCGGCCGCCGCCGTCGAGCGGCATCGGCGGAATGAGCAGATTGCCGAAGCGGGTCGGCGTCTGCCGGCGGTCGGACTTGGTGGACACCTCATAGGCGGCCGCGCCGAACGCGCCGTCGATATCCACGCCCGGCTTGCGCATGGCGTTCAGAAGGGCCGAGGTGAAGATGCTGTTGTTGGCGCCGCCGCCGGCGTCGAACGCTTCCTGGTCCTTGGCCGCCGACATCAGCACCAGCGTGCCGGGCGAGGGGTCGATCGCGGCCAGGCCGTTGCCGCGCCGCCGGAAGGCGAACGGGCTCTCGCGGCAGGCGTCGATGATGATGATGTTGTTGGTCTGGCGCTCCGCCAGTTTGTCGAGGATCTGCTGGCCGAAATCGACGGAATAGCCCTCGATCTGGCCCTCGCTCTCGATCTTCGCGTCCGTCGGGACCAGGTAGTTCCGCCCGCGATATTCGATGCCGTGGCCGGCGTAGTAGATGATGACGACGTCGTCCTTGGCCAGCTGATCGATGAAGGCGTTGATCTCGCTGACCATGTCGGCGCGGCCGAGGTCTTCCTTCTCGGTCACCTTGAAGCCGAAGCTGCGCAGCTGCGCGGCCATCGCCTTGGAATCATTGACTGGATTGGTGAGCTGGTTGCCGACGTACAGATAGTTGGCGTTGCCGATCACCAGGGCGAACTTTCGCCCGGAGTTCTGCGCCATGGCTTCGGAAGCGCTCGTCACGGTGATCAGCACCGTCAGCGCCAACAGAGCGAAAAACCGGATCACTCAGCCGTCTCCCAACTAACGCGTCCCGCCCGCGACCAGCCAGACCTGTCGCAATTCGGGATTGCTACCCATCATAGCGCCCGCTGCTATCTGTCAAGGTCAAGCACGCCGTTCGGCGAGCAGTGTGCGCGCGGGGACAGGCCCTAGACGACGTTGCGTCGGAGGCGGTCGATTTCGTCCATATAGGCCGTGAACCGGGTCAGAACCTCGCCGGTGAGTGTTCGCGTTTCCTTGGAGACGTAGGTCAGCGGATCGGCCGCCTGTCCCTCGACCCAGACCTCATAGTGCAGGTGCGGCCCCGAGGAGGTGCCGGTGTTGCCGCTGAACGCGACCACCTGGCCTTGCCGGACCGGCGTGCCCACGACCGACCCGGCGGGCCAGCCGCTGAGGTGGGCGTAGGCGGTCTCAAGCGTCTCGCTGTGCCGGATCTTCACATAATTGCCGTGTCCGCCATGCGGCCCGGCGAAGGCGATCACGCCATCCGCCGACGCAAATACCGGCGTGCCTTCCGGGCAGCCGAAGTCGACCCCCTTGTGCTGGCGGACTACGCCGTCGAGCACCGGATGCTTGCGCATGCCGAACAGCGAGGTGACCCGCGCCACCGCCAGGGGCGAGCGCATCAGGTTGCGCACTGCGCTTCGCCCGTCGCGGCTGAACCAGGACGCCTCTGTCTCGCCGGGCGGCTGGAAGCGGTAGAAGGCCTTGCTGTTCTTCGCCGTATTGAGCGAGGCGTAGACCAGCCTGCCGACGCCGATCGTCTCACCAGCGTCATTGACCGTCTGCTCGATGCCGGCTTCGAAGCGATCGCCCCGGTCGATCTCGTGCGAGAAGTTGAAGTCGTAGGCGAAGGTCGAGGCGAATTCCTCGACCAGGCTGTCATCCAGCCCCTGCGAAACGGCGGACGAATAGAAGCTGCGGTCGTCCATCTCCCCCGGGATGACGCGGATCTGGCGCGCCAGGGCCGAGCCCAGCGGCTCCAGAACCAGCACGCCGGCGGACCGCTTGAGGCGCGCGCCCGAACCGTCGGGCCGGCGCAGGACCAGCGAGACCAGCGCTGGCGCGCCCTGGGTTGAGACCGCGAAGGACAGGCGCATGTCGGTCGTCTCGGACCCCACCACCGGCCCCAGCATGCCGGCGGCCGAATCGATATCGCCTGCCGGCGCGCCCGCGCTGCGCAGGGCGGTGATCACTTCCGACAGGCCGCGCACGCGTTGCGCCCGTTCGGTGACGGGGACGGCGGGGTCGGCCGGGGCGACCGGAGCAGCCTTCGAAGGCGCTGCCGGAGCCTTGCGCGATGTCGCCAGCCACAGGCCGCCGACGCCCAGCACTGCGGCCGCCGCGCCACCGCCCAGCACCAGGCGACGGTCCAGGCCCGCCGGCGGGTTTTCCTTGGCCGCGACAGGGGCGACGCCGGGTTTGAACCAGGTTTGCGGATTGAAACTCGCCTCCGCGTCCGGCGTGTCACCGGCCTGCGCGGCGTCAGGCTCAGGCTTCAGCTGCAGCCAGGTTCGCGGGTCCATCGAGGGCGCGTCGTCCGGCGAATTGTCGTCTCTCTCGTCGCCGCCGATCATTCATTCCACCCTGACGCAGTCATCCTAGGGTTTCGCTTCCGCCGCCGCAATTGACGCGCTTATACTGTTCGTTGAACAGGGTTCGGGGGCGTTTGATGGGTGGTAGCCGGGTAGCCTGGCACGAGGGTCTGTTTCTCAGGCCCCAGCACTTCCAGCAGCAGGATCGATTTACCGAGTCGCTGGTCAATGCGCGGGCCGACGGGCTGACGTCCTATCCGTGGGGCGTGCGCTCACTCGTCATCGACGAGACCCTCGCCCAACTCGGCAAGTTCGGCGTCACAAGTCTCATCGCGGTCCTGCGCGACGGCGCGCCGATCAGCATCCCGAGCGACCTGCCGCCGCCCCGGCCCATCGACCTGCCGTCCGACCTGCGCGACGCCGTGATCTATGTGACCCTGCCGCCGGCCCAGGCCGGCGCGCTGGAGTTCCAGCCCCGCGAGCGGGTCGTCGCCTCCACCCGTTTCGCCGTGGACGAGGAAGAACTCTATGACGCGTCCGCCGAGGAGCGGTCGGGCGAGGGCGTTGAACTGGCGCGGCCCAACCTCTCGTTCGGCCATGCACCCAAGGAGATCGAGGGGCGCGTCGTGCTGGCGCTGGCCCGGGTCCGGGAAGTGCTCAACGGCCGGGTGATCTTCGACGAGAACTTCATTCCGCCGACGCTCAGCGCCAACGCCGCGCCGTGCCTGCCCGGGTTCCTTACTGACGTGATCGGCCGGGCCAACCAGCGGATCGACGAACTGGCGCACCGGGCGGTCGAGGCGACGGACGGCGGGGCCGAGACGTTCGCTTCCTTCCTGCTGCTGCTTTCGCTCAATAAATGGACGCCGCAGCTGACCCATCTGGCCGGCCTGCCGAACCTGCATCCGGAGCGGCTCTATGAAGCCTTCGTCGGCATGGCCGGCGAACTCGCCACCCTGACGCTGTCCGAACGGCGGCCGCCGGACTTCCCGCTCTACGACCACGAAAACCTTCAGATGACCTTCGCACCCGTGCATGCGGCGCTGCAGCGGTCGCTGTCGGCGATGTTCGAACGGTCGGCCGGGCAACTGCCGCTCGAGGCGGTCGGGCCGGGCGCCTACACCGCCCTGGTCCAGGACCGCTCGCTGTTCGAGACGGCGAACTTCTATCTGGCGGTCAGCGCCAAGACCCCGCCCGAGATGATCCAGCAGCGGTTCGGCTCGCTGGTGAAGGTCGGCTCGGTTCTGCGCATGCGGGACATCGTCTCCAACGCCCTGCAGGCCGGGGTGCGGATTTCCCAGACGCCGACCCCGCCGGCGCAGATCCGCATCGTGCCGGGCTACACCTATTTCGAGCTCGACCGGACGTCGCCCGACTGGCCGGACCTGGCTGCGGCGCCGTCGATCGGGCTGCATGTGTCCGGCGACTGGCCCGGGCTGAAGCTTGAGCTGTGGTGGGTCAAGCGGGTGCGGCGATGAGCGAGGGCGAACGCCGCCCGCCTCAGCGCACGGTCTTCCGGCCCTCGCCGCTGCAACAGGCGATGGCCGAGCGATCCGCGCAGCCTGCGGGACAGGAGGGCTACGTCGCCAGTCCGGCCGCGCCGACGAACGACGACGTGCCGCCTCCGGGAACGCTGTACGACCCGGCCAACCCGCTGACCAACGAGGCCGCGCCGCTGCTGTCGCTGCTGGCGGGATTGAGGGCCGGGCGGGTCCGGATGCCGCTGCCCGAACTGCACGCCAAGGCCGCCGCCGACATCGCCGACTTCCAGACGCGCTTCACCGGATTCCTGACGGCCGAGCAACTCCGCCGCGCGGTCTATGCCATGGCCGCGACGACCGATGACGTGGCGTTGAACCTGCCGGGGCACGAGGGCGACGCAGCCGAATGGGCGCAGCGCAGCCTGGTCGTCCGCTTCTTTCAGGAGGCCATCGGCGGCGACCGGTTCTGGCGTCTGCTCGATGAGATGATCGCCCAGCCGGTCGAGAACCGCGACCTGCTGGCCCTCTACCACGCCTGTATGGCCGCCGGATTCGAGGGCCGCTATCGCGTCGCCGCCGACGGCCGTCAGGCGCACAATGGCCTGATGCTGCGGGTGCACCAGGTTCTCGGCGCGGCCTCGCAGGTGTCCCGCACAGAACTCTCGCCGCGCTGGCGCGGCGCCGACCAGCCGGCCTCCGCACCGGGCATCTGGGGTCCGCTGATCCTCGTGGGTGCGGTGGCGCTGACCGTGCTGCTGCTGGCCTATGTCGGCTTCCGGGTGGCGCTCGCGACCCAGGGACGGCCGGCGATGGCCGCCTTGCAGACCTTCACGCGCGCCGGCCCCTTCACCCTGGCCCGACAGCAGACCGTGATGGTTCCCGACGCCGGCGCCCAGGCCGGCCGCATCCGCACCTTCCTCGCGCCCGAGCGGGCGCAGGGCCTCGTCGAGGTGATCGAGGATCCGTCGACCGTGCGCGTGCGCACCACCGTCGGCCAGCTGTTCGACCCGGGATCCGACCAGCTCCGTTCGGAGCAGATGGCCCTGTTTGACCGCATCGCCATGGCGCTGGACACCGAGCCGGGCGCGATCCGGGTCGTCGGCTATACCGACTCCACACCGCCGCGCAGGCTGGCCTTCGCCGACAACTTCGCCCTGTCGAAGGCGCGGGCGGAAATGGCCGCGGGTCTCGTGCGCAAGCGGCTGCGGGATCCTGGCCGTGTGGTCGTCGAAGGCGCGGGCGACAGTCAGCCTGTCGCCTCGAACGACACGCCGGAAGGACGCAGCCAGAACCGTCGTGTCGAAGTCATCGTCGAGCGGAGAGACTAGGCGATGGCCAATCTGAAGAAGTGGCTGGGCAACTGGTGGGTGATCTCGATCGCCATCGCGGTGGTCGTCGCCCTGGTGCTGGTGTTCCTGCTGCCGCTCGTGCTGCCGGTTCTGCGCTGGCCGTGGCGATTGACGCTGCTGGCGCTGGTGATCGCGGTCTGGGGCGGGCTGGCGGTGCTGCGCGTGCTCAAGGCGCGCAAGGCGGCCGCGGCCATCGCCGACGCCCTGTCGCAGGGCAGCGCGACGGGCGGCGAGGAAAAGGCGGTCGCGTCACGGCTCGCCGAAGCCCTGTCGCAGCTGAAGTCAGCCTCGGGCGGCCGGCGCAGCTATCTTTATGACCGGCCCTGGTACGTCATCGTCGGCCCGCCCGGCGGCGGCAAGACCACGGCGCTGGCCAACTCCGGCCTGAGGTTCCCGTTCTCCGACGCGCGGCTGCAGGGCCTGGGCGGCACCCGCAACCTCGACTTCTGCTTCACGGACGAAGCGGTGCTGGTCGACACGGCCGGCCGCTACACGACCCAGGACACCGGCGACGCGCGCGATCGCGAGGGCTGGACCACCTTCCTGAGCGTGCTGCGCAAGAACCGGCCAGCCCAGCCGATCAACGGCGTGCTGGTGGCCTTCCCGGTGGACCTGCTGCTGACCGCCGACGCCGCGACCCTCGACCGCCACGCCTCGACGATCCGCCGCCGGCTGGTCGAACTGCGCGACGGACTGGAGGTCTCGGCCCCGGTCTATGTGGTCTTCACCAAGTCCGACCTGATCGCCGGCTTCTCCGAGTATTTCGACGACCTCGACGTCGACGGACGGCGGGCCGTGCTCGGCGCGACCTTCGACGTCGCCGAGACGGCGCCCGGACAGATCGCCGCTGTGCGTGAGTTTGACCAGCTGGCACGGTCGATCGCCAACCGCTCCACGACCCGCCTGCAGGAAGAGCAGGACGCCCGGCGGCGCAGCCTGATCCTCGGCTTCCCGGTCCAGTTCGCCGGCCTGCGCTCCCGCGTGGCCCGCTTCCTCGACGGCGCCTTCCCGGCCAATGCGGCCGAGGGGACGGCGCATCTGCGCGGCTTCTACTTCACCAGCGGCGTGCAGGAAGGCTCGCCGATGGACCGCGTGCTGGGCGGCCTGGCGACCCTGTTCGACACGCCGGCGGCGGCACGCAGCGGCGGGGGCAGGGCCTACTTCCTCAACCGGCTGATGACCGAGGTGATCTTCGGCGAAGCCGGCATGGTCCAGGCGACGCCCGAGGCGCTGAAGCGCCGCTCGCGCATCCTGGTGGCCGGCATGGGCGCCATCGCGGCGACCGTACTGCTCTGCCTGACGGCCTGGACCGTCAGCTACAGCGCCAACCGGAACTTCCAGATCAAGCTGGAGGCCGCCACCCGCGCGGCCCAGGCCAAGCTGGACGAGTCCGGCCTCAGCCTGACCCGCATGGATGAAACCGCGCCGGGCTTTGACGCTTCCGTCGAGGCGCTGAACGCCCTCTGCGCCTTGCCGCGCGGCTATTGCGACCAGGAAAAGCGCGGCGCGCCGCTGATGATGCGGCTCGGGTTGTTCCAGAGCGGTCTCGCCAAGGCCGCCCGCCAAGCCTACCTCGAAGGCCTGCGCCGGACGCTTCTGCCGCAAAGCCTTCTGCGACTCGAGGAATTCCAGCGCGCCAACGCCAGCGACGGCGGGGCGCTCTACGACGCCCTGAAGTCCTACCTGATGCTCGGCGGTCAGCATTCGGTCGATCCGAAGGTGGTGCGCAACTGGCTGGTCCAGGACTGGCAGGCCGCCTCGCTCGCCGGTTCGAACTTCGGCGAGGTGCGCGGCCAGATGGTCAGGCACCTCGATGCGCTGCTCGCCGACGAGGACATGTCACAGGTCTGGGCCAAGGGCGGCGCGCCGCTCGACGCGGGCGTGGTGAAGGCCAGCCGCGACGCGGTCGAGGCGATGCCGGCGGCGGACCGCGCCTATGCGTTGCTGCGCTCGAGCGAGGCCGCCCGCGCCGGCGCCGACTGGACGCCCAGCCGCCTGCTGCCCGGCTCGTTCCGCGCCTTCGCCAACGGGCCGGAGGTCGAGGCGCTGTCAGTGCCTTACTTCTTCACGCCGGAGGGCTACGTCGCCGCCTATCTGAAGGGCCTGCCCAACGTGAAGGCGGCGATGAAGGCCGATCTCTGGGTGCTGGGGCCCCAGTCCAACAATCCGGCCCTGATGGACCAGCTGCACGACCTGAACGCGGCCGTCGCCCAGCGCTACGCCGCGGAATACATCCAGCGCTGGAAGGCCGTCGCAGCGACACCGAAGCCGGCCAACTACTTCAGCGACGACGTCGCCGCCAACGCCCTGTTCGGACCGCCGTCGGCGCTCAAGCTGTTCCTGCTGGAGATCCACCGCAACACCAACTTCGCGTCGCTGGGCGCGGGTCGCAAGGCGGCGCTCGATGCGGCGGCGTCGCGAATGGGCCAGGTCGGCGGGGCGATGCGCGCGGGCATCGGCGGCGGCGGAATCGACGCCGGCCAGCAGATCCAGATGGCCTTCCAGCCGATGGCGGCCTGGGTCGGCGATCCCAAGGGCCGCGGCGCGATCGACGACTTCCTCGACAAGCTGAAGGCCGCCCGGCAGGCCAAGGCGACGATCGAGCGGTCCGGCGGCGGCATGATGGGCGATCAGGCCCGCCAGGACGCCGCACGCGCCGGCGCGGCCCTGGCCACCGAAGCGGCGCCGGAAGACATGCGCGCCTTCGTCACCGAGTCCGCCCAGCAGAGCGATGCGGCACAGACGACCGCCGTCACCGGCGCGCTGGCCTCCGACTTCGATCTGCTGCGGCAGGACTGCCAGCGGGTGGTCGGTCAGGCCTATCCGTTCGTTCGATCCTCGATGACCGATGCTCCGTTGCAGGACATGCAGCGTCTGTTCGGCGAAGGCGGCGCGTTCCGCAACTTCGAGGGCCGGCTGCAGGGCATGATGAACACCACCGGCGCCGTCTGGCGCTGGGAGGGGCCGGCGTCGGCGAGCTTCGACCCGACCACGCCCGAGCAGTTCCAGAAGGCCGCGGACATTCGCGGCCTGATGTCCGGCGGGCTGGCGTTCCAGGTCTCGGTCGACTCCATGGGCGCCTCGGTCAGCAAGCTGGAGCTGTCGATCAGCGGCTCCAACCAGGAACTGTCGCCCGATGACGGCCCGCGCCTGTTCCAGTGGATGCCAATGGCCGGATCCCGCGCCGAACTGCGGGCGACGGTGGACGGCCGCTCCCGCGTGCTGGCCCAGGCCGTCGGCCCATGGGCGATGTTCCGGCTGTTCGACCGTGGCCGGGGCGAGTCCCAGGTGGTCCGGGCGACCTTCGGCGAAGGCGCCTCGACGGCCGTTCTGAAGATGGAAATCCAGGGCGTCGCCAATCCGTTCAGCCGGACCGGGCCGTTCAGCTTCCGTTGCCCGGCGCGCCTATGAGCGACGGCGCGCCGTTCCTGTTCGGCAAGCACCCGTCCCAGGGGGATTTCATCCGCCTGGGCGCCGGCGACCATGACGCCTGGGACCTTTGGGCGACCGGCAATCTGGCGGCCGCAAAGGCGCGGCTCGGCGCGGACTTCGAGGGCGCGCATCTGGCCTGCCCGCCACTGCTGTTCGTGGCGGGACCGGGCGAGCTGGGACCGGGGTGGCGGGCCGGGGCGGCCACGCCCTCGATGGACGCGGCCGGGCGCCGGTTCGTGCTGGTCGCCGGCCTCGAAGGGCTCGACGAGGCCGTCGCGGGACAGCGGGGCGACCAGATCGCGCGCCGCTCGGAACAGGCGCTCTACGACGCGATGACCGGAGCGATCCCGCCGGCGGCGGTGCTCGACGCGGTCGCATCGCCGGGTCCGGCTGACGCCGGCGCGGCAGGGCAGGGGAGCCGCTGGTGGGCGGCCGAACTTGACGCGCCGCTTGCCGATGACGCCGCGCCGGCGCAGGTGCTGGCCGATTTGATGGCCCAGACGGTTTCCGCGGAGATGAGGGCGTGATGCAGGCAATCCGCTGCCGGGCCGCCGGCGTGACCGATCCCGGGCTGGTGCGCAGCGCCAACGAGGACGCCATGCTGCTGCGCGACGACGCCGGGCTGTGGGTCGTTGCCGACGGCATGGGCGGCCACCAGGACGGCGAAGTCGCCTCCGGCCTGATCGTTTCGCAGATGGCCGCCGCGCCGCTGACCGGCGCGTTCGATGTCGATCTGGAAACCCTGGCGGACGTCCTGCACCGGGCCAACGCCGCCATCTACGACATGGGCCAGCAAACCGGCGGCCGGGCCGGCTCAACCGTGGTCGTCCTGCTGGTCCGGGGCGCGCGGCTGGGCTGCCTGTGGGCCGGGGACAGTCGCATCTACCTGTTGCGCGACCGGCTGCTGGTGCAGCTGACGCGGGACCACACCCAGGTCCAGGAGATGGCCGACCGCGGGCTGCTGCAGCCGCACGACGTCAAGGGTCATCCCATGGGCCACCTGATCACCCGCGCTGTCGGGGTGGAGCCCGAGCTGCTGGTCGACGCGGTGGTCGACGATCTGCAGCCGGGCGATGTGATCCTGCTGTGCAGCGACGGCCTGCACGGCGTCGCCGACGAGACCGAGATCGCCGCCATCCTGGCCGGCCGGGACGCCGCGGCCGCCAGCGCCGCTCTCGTCGACCTGGCCATCCAGCGCGGCGCGCCTGACAATGTGACGGCGGTCTGCGTGGTCTGCGAGGAAGTCACCGCCCTTCGGCTGGCGGGGGCCTGACGATGCCCGATCCGAAGGATCCCTCAGACGGCGAGGACGCCGAGTCCGCCTGGTTCTCGGGCGAGGAGCCGACGCCCGACGCACCGCCGCCCTCTCCGCCGCCGCCTCCGCCCGAGGCGCACGAACCGACGGTGTTCGCGCCCCGCGGCGCTTCCGACGCCGGCTCCGGCTGGGGCGCTTCGCCCATGCCGCCGCCGATGGAGCCG
This sequence comes from Caulobacter sp. FW305-C-30-S16, assembly GCF_058783025.1. Classification (NCBI taxonomy): domain Bacteria; kingdom Pseudomonadati; phylum Pseudomonadota; class Alphaproteobacteria; order Caulobacterales; family Caulobacteraceae; genus Caulobacter; species Caulobacter sp. FW305-C-30-S16. Next base: position 846,028 of record NZ_JBYSYH010000002.1, read on the forward strand.
CCTCCGTCCCCGCCGCCTGCATCGGGATCGGGCAACCGCGACGGCGGCCGCCTCGCGCCCGGCGAGGTGCTCAACGGCATCTACGAGATCAAGCGCTTCCTCGCGCGCGGCGGGATGGGCGAGGTCTACGAGGGGTTCAACGTCAACAACCCCGACGAGCGGGTGGCCATCAAGGTCATCCTGGCTTCGCTGGCCGACGATGACGATGTGCGGCGCATGTTCCAGAAGGAGGCGCGCACCCTCAGCCAGCTGACCCAGGTGCATCACCCGGCGATCGTGCAGTACCGCCTGCTGGGCCCGTTCTACATCGTCACCGAGTTCATCGACGGCGTGCAGCTGGTCGACGTGCTCAAGACGCTGCAACCGACCGAGAACGACCTGATCGCCTTCACGCGGCGCATGGCCGAGGGCCTGAAGGCCGCCCACGCCGCCGGCGTGCTCCACCGTGACATCGCGCCGGACAACATCCTGCTGCCGGGCGGCGGGCTGGCCTCGGCCAAGATCATCGACTTCGGTATCGCCCGCGACGGCAACGCGCCGGGCGGCACGATCATCGGCGACGGCTTCGCCGGCAAGCTGGGCTTTGTCGCGCCGGAGCAGCTGGGGGACTACGGCCGCGAGGTCGGCGACTGGACCGATATCTACAGCCTGGGCCTGGTGGTGCTGGCGCTGGCCAAGGGCAAGCCCGTCGACATGGGCGTGACGGTCGTGGACGCCGTCGACCGTCGCCGGGCCGGGCCGGACACATCCGAGGCGCCGCCGAACCTGCGCCGCATCCTGGACCGCATGCTGGCGGCCAATCCCAAGGACCGCTTCCGCTCGATGGCCGAGCTGATCGCGGCGCTGGACTCGCCGGCTCAGACCGGAAAGGGCGCAAAGGCGAAATCGCCCGGGACGCCCGGCGGTTTCAAACTGCCGGAAAAGCTGTCGATGCCGGTCCTGGCCTCGATCGGTGGCGGCGTCGCCCTGCTGGTCACCGCGTTCGTCGTGGCGATGCTGATCGCGCCCAAACGCGATCCGGCGCTGGATCAGGCGGCGAAAGCCGCGGCGACCGCCCCGTCCCAGCCGCCCGCCATGGTGGCGGAGCGGGCGCTGGCGAAGGTCCAGTGCGGCTGGCTGGAAGTCGTGGACCTGTCGCGCGGGGAGGGCGGCCTGTCGGTCACCCTGACCGGCTCGGCTGGCGATCCTGCGACGGCCGCAGAGTCCGTCAGCCGCGCGCTGGTCGCCGCCCGCCATCCGGTCTCGCGCATCGACACGAGTGGCGTTGTACGGCTGGATCCGGGCGCCTGCGGGGTGATCGACGCCCTGCGGTCCGTGCGCATGCCGCCGGCCCAGGTGCAGCGGCCGTGGGTGTCCGTCGGCCCGACCTCGGTCAGCCTGCCGACGTTCCATCTGCTTCCGGATACCGGGAAGTGCAAAACCACCCGACCGGTCGCCGCAATCCCTATCGCGCTGCAGACCGGCGAGATGCCCGGCGAGCCAACCGTTCTGGGCCTGCGCCCGAACGGAGCGATGCAGCCGTTCTTCTATGGCCGGAGCGAACTGGAGAAGCTGACCGCGAGCGCGCCGGCGAGCCAGAAGCTGAGGCCGGACGGCGCCGACCTGACGGTCTGCGACGAAAAGGCCGTCGTCAGCGGCATCGTGGTCATCTCCGGCCCTGGCGTGGCCTCCCTTGGACTCTCCAGCACCGATGAGACGCTGCCCGGCCCTGACTTCGCCGCGCGGTTCGGCGAACTGGCCCGGACCAACGGCTGGCGGACCCAGATGACCTGGTACCAGGTGGTTGGGGGCGCGCCGTCGGCGGCCGCGCCGGGCGCTATCCCGCCGCCGGCCGGGGCCCCGGCTCGACCGTGAGCCGACCGTCCTTCAGGCCATAGCGGAGCGACCCGGCGCCGTCCTCGGTCTCGACGATGTAGCGGTCGATATCGCTGAACCAGCCGCCGAGCTCGCTCTCCTCGACCAGAGGCAGCCAGACCCGGAACACGCGCGGGTCCCAGAAGCGGAACAGCACCGGCCCGGTCCCGTCCGGCAGTTTCGCCTGGGTGTAGTGGCGCAGGCGCCGCCGCACCGCAGGCAGCCCGGCCCGCGACGAGATCAGGATCCCCCACGACCGCCCCCAGCCCGCGCCGCGCCAGAGCTTCGACAGCGGATCGGTCGGCGCCAGCTCGACCACATGCGGCGACGCCGCCTTCAGCTCCGGATGCAGCGGTCCCTCGAACAGACACGCCGCCCCCTCCGGCTCCAGCCGCGCGACATGCTCATGCAGCGCCGGATCAGCCGCGCAGTCGAGGACGGCGTAGAGGCGGGGGGATGTCATTGATCGAGGACGTAATAGGTTGGCGGCGTGTCCCTTCGGAAGACCAGACTCTGCCGCATCACGCCGACGCTGCTGCCGACGTTGCTCAGGATTGGTCCGGAGTTTCCGGTGATTACGTCACCCTCCACGCCGCTTGGGCGCACCGGCGCGACGTGCCCCGATCCGCCTGGATTGGCCCGGGCCGCGATCACGAGGCTGCCATTGTTCGCCAGGCGCTGGGCTTCTTCAGGCGTAACAGCACGATAGTCTGGCGACGTTGCCAGGTTTGCCGTCATGGCGTTGGCGCGCAGGGCGTTGCCTTGGGCGTCGACCAGACCGGTCGTCGGCGCGCCGAGCTCATTCATCATGGAAACGAGCGCCTGATTGCAATGCGTGACATGGTTTGCCGGCTGGAAGGCGGGATCAGCTCTCGCGGTGTCCTGCGCCGCTGTCAGGGTGGCGACGGTCCAGGTGCGGGGCGTATTTGTCGGCAGGGCCATCGGCGGATGCCGGCCGGCCGGCAGGCTCTGCGACGCGACGTGCTCCTGGGCCGGGGTTCTGGCTCCGGCTGCGGGCGGAGACGCAGGGTGTGACGCGAAGGCGAGAGGCTGCTCGTCGGCCTTTTTCAGCCCACCGGACAACGAGGCGATCAACGCCTCCTCGTTCGCCTCGGCCTGCGCCGCCTTGAAGCACGCCTCACAGAACGGCGCGCCCGTGCGCTGGGCGTCGATCAGGACCTTCAACTGCGCGACGAAATCCGAATAGGCGAGCATCAGCGCGCCCTTGGGGACCGCCGCCCCGCCGCCGCTGATGGACTTGCTCTCGCCGATGATCACGGTTGGCAGGCCTGCGACGATTGTGCCGCCGTGGGCCGTGCTGTCGCCGATGCGCGCGGCCGGCATCTTGTTGACGAAGACGCCGCTGGAGCCCTTCACGATCGTGTCCGGCGGGCCGACGCAGACGGCCATGTCGCCGACCCGCACCTGCGGCAGCTTGCCGGTCAGGACATTGAACGAGCCCTTGATGATCGGCCCGCCGACATGCGGGATCGGCGGGGTGCCGGGGGTCACCATCGGGCAGGCGTGAAAGTCGGTGATGCGGGCGGCTGGGGGCATGGCTACCTGAAGATCGCCCAGTCGGGGCCATGGCGGCCGATGAGGATGGGAAGCGGGTAGAACTCACCGCCGCGCAGGGTCTTGCGGATGTAGGGCGCGCCATTGCGGTCAAGCGGTTCCAGCAGTCGGCCATCGGCGGCAGGACGCAACACCAGCTCGACCGGCGTCGGAACCGGTGCGCCCGCAAAGGCCGGCAGGGTGATCGCCTCGCGCAGTCTCGCGACATAGGCCTCGACGTTGTCATCCGGGAAGGCCCCGGGCCTGTCCGCCAGCAGGGGGGCCATGGAGCCGACAACCGTGTCGGCGTCTCCGCGTCTGAAGGCGTCCGCGATCTGTTCCACAAAGGCGACCGCGCCGGGAGCGGCGGCATCGACCTGTGGCGCGTCCATCCAGGCCCAACGCGCGTCCAGCGGGGTCGCTATCCGCCGCTGGTAGGTGATGCGAGGGTCAGGCGAGGCATCCGAAATCTCGTCCCGCAGGATCGGGTCGCCGTCCACGCCGACGATCTCCCCGGGGGCGTAGCCGCCCAGCGTAAAGGTCATGCGACCGTCGCCGGGTTCAGCGCCCCGGGGCCAGGCTCCGATGATGTCCAGCCGGTCGTCGCCCTTGAGCAAACCGTTCAGACAGACCCCGGCGCCCTCCATCTCGACGCCCTCGCCGCGCCAGACCGGAATGTCGTTGACCCTTGCCGCGGCGGTCGCCTCGCGGGCCTCAATCTGGAAATAGAACAGGGTGCTCATGTCCAGGTCGCCTGCAGGTAGGGCGAGCCGGTCCTGAACTGGATGACCGATGTCCGCTTCCAGCCCGGCTCGTTTTCCTTCTTCGCAATGTCCTTTTCGCTGAGCTTGTTCGGGCTCCAGGCCCAGAGGTCGTCGATCTCGTATTCTTCCGGTCGTCCGAGCCAGTCCTTCTGCGCGACGACCTTGTAGCGCCACTGCCCCCTGGTGATGACCATGGTGACCTCGGCGCCGCCGGTGATCATCTTCGGCGTCGCTTCGATCTTGCCCTGGATCGACGCTGTCCGCTGGTAGCGCCAGCCGGCGCCCGCGACAGATGCCTGACCATGGACGCCTGCTTCGAACGTCAGAGTGCCCTTTGCCGGCGCGGAAGGCTTCGACTGATCAGGATCCTTTTCGCCCGCCTCGTGGATCCGTGCGCTGACCGCCAGCTTCAGGGAACCGGACAAATAGGCGTAAAGCTCGACCCCGCCCGCAAGGGACGACATGGCCTGCAGTTTGACGCCGGCGCCGACCGTCAGGTCGGCCTTGACCAGCTGCCCCGTGAGATCGAGCTTCCACTGGTTGCCGAGGCACACGGTTCTGGGGCCGGTGAACGCGGCCGCCTTGCGCTTCCAGTTGCCTTCCAGCGAGATGGCCAGAAAGGTCGCCGATCCCTCGATCCAGTAGCCGGCCTTCGGCAGTCCCTTGAGGACATCGACGACGTCCTTGATGGCGTCCATCGCCATCGTGAAGTCTTCGACGACTTCCTTGGAGTCGACCACCGACTCGCCGTTGCGCAGGATCTCCAGCTTGGTTCCGCGCATGTCGAGCTTGGTCTTGTCAGTCAGGTCGCCGCGCTCGAACGGCCCGCCGGACTCGTGCTCGATCTTCTCGGCGATTTCACGCCGGGTGAAGAAGCCGTTTTCCGCCACGGTGTACTTGGTCGACGAGGACTGTTTGTCGTCGGTCGTCGTGACCTCGGTGCTACGCTCGCCGTACAGGCCGTCCTTCCGCTCGCCGCTGACCTTCGTGACCTTGCCGAAGGAGTCACGGGACGCCGATGTCTTGATCTGGACGGCGCCGAGCGTCTTGCGCTGGTACGACGATGACGAGGTCATCCCGCCCTCCCGGCTGAAGCCGAAACTCCATCCCGCGGGCGAGGTGAGCTTTAGCGACCAGTCCTGGGGCGTGAAGACCGCGACCTTTCCCATGAGAGGCCGGCGGGCCACTTCGACGACGCTCTGACGCCGACCGCAGGCGGTGGCCATGACCGTATAGCCGTGGCTCGCCGAGCCGAGTACCGCACCGGCGTCCTCATAGGCGCTGAAGTCGGGCGGGGCGGTCAGCAGGACCGAGCCGGTGATCTGCTGGATGCCGGCATGCTGCGAGTCGAGCAGCAGGGGTTTGCTGTGCTCGACCCTGCCGCACCCTCCGACGTAGGCGGCGGTTGCACTCACCGTCGCCTGTTTCGCCTTTCCGCCTGGCGCTCCGCCTGATCCCAGGACTTCCACATAGAAATCCATTGTGCGCAGGACTTTGGCGGCATGCTCCGGCGTGTTGGCGGGCGTGGCGTTCCGCTTGAGGGACTTGTCGGTCGAGAAGGTGTGACTCTTGCCCATCCCGTCTGTGACGGTCATCGAGAAGGTCGAGACGTCGCAGGGCTTGGCCTTGTCCGCCTTGCAGCGGGTCGTGCCTGTTGCGGCGTTGGTCTGGCGGTTTCCGGCCATGCCCGTCAGCCCAGATCGTCGATCATGGGCGACCAGAGCTCGGCGTGCTCGGCCTCCATATGGAACAGTCGCACGACCGGCTCGACGTCCGGCTCGATCATGATTCGCGAGAACAGGGCCTTCTCGCATCGCGTTCTCAGGACCATGAACCGGAGGATGTCCTCCGTGATCTCGAAGCCGGCCGCCATCGCGTCATGGGCCCAGGCCTCCAGCAGATCGGGTGGCGGGCAGGGCGCCTTGTGCGAGGTCAGAAACGCGACGACGTGACTGGCCATGCGCCTGACCATGGCGCCGCGGAAGCCCGCCATCTGCGCCTCGGTGATGCTGACGACGGAGATCGCCATCAGCAGACCCCGCCGGCATTTACGGCGCCGCGACCGCTTGACCCCCGCTGCCATCCACGGTCCCATCCCCCCGACGAGACGGGGGCAAGGTCATGGATCCGGAAGCTGAGAAAGAGACGCTCAAGGCGCTGGGCGAGATGCTCAACCTGCATGACAGCGAGGCCAAGACGATGGCCGCGGTCCTGCGGCACTGCTCGAAGTTCGGCATGACGACCGGCGGCGGGATCGCGGTGGCGACGGCGGGCGTCGGGGCGGTGATGGTGCCCGGCGTCGGGTCGGTGCCGGGCTGGCTCGTGGGGTTTGCGTCGGGCTTCGCCGGCGGAACGATGGTCTGCACCCTGGCCCACCGCGGAATCGTCGTCGAAAGCCTCAAGCGCATTCTGGGCGAGGGTGGCGAGGAGGCCGGCGGCGAGGGCGCTGCTGTGTTCAAGCTGCGCGCGACCCTGGCGCGGCTGGGCGACGGCTGACGCTCTGCGGGCGGCGCGGGCCATGGCTCAGCGCTTCCGGCGCATCGTGTTGGCCGCGTCCTCGTAGGCGCGACGGAAGGCCTTGGCGAAGACATCCATGAAGGCCTCGTCCGAGCCCTGGACCACGCCCTCGAACTCCCGTTCATAGGCCTTCCACAGCGCCGCCTCGCGGGCGCCGGGCAGGATTTTGGCCAGCAGGCCACGACCCTCGGCGCGGTCGCGGATGGCCTGGGGCGAGAAGCGGTCCAGCGTCGTGCGCAAGGCCCCCTGCATCGCCGCCAGGGTGGCCATCTGGTGCGCCTGCAGGTCCTTGAACCCGTCCTCGACGGCGCGATCAGCCGGCATGAAGCCGCGTTGCGGCGGGTTCAGCAGCTGGCCCAGCGCCTGTTCCGGCGTGCGGGCGAACTTCAACGGGTTATTGCCCGACAGGTCGAGCGACGTGCCCTGGGCGCCCAGCTCGGCCTTGGCGCGGGCGCGGGCCTCCAGCATCACCACCAGGCCGGCGGCCATGCGGCGCATCAGGTCTCCGGCGCGGGCGGCCGCTTCCGCCGGATCGCCGTCGACGTCCGCCGGCGTGAGGCCGGCGGCGGTCAGCAACTCGGTCCAGGGATCGGGACCGGATGGCGCGGCGGGCGTCGGGTGGACGACCGTTGCCTCTGCCGTGGTCGCGGGCGGCGGAGCAGGGGCAGGGGCCGGCGGCGGTGAAGCCCAGGCCGCCGCGCCGTCCATGCCGCCCCGCGACCAGTCGACGCTGTTGACCGAGGCCATCCGCGACCAGACGTCGACGGCGTCAGAGGCCGGAGCCTGAGGCGCGGCAGGCGAGGGGGCGGCGGTCGCGGCGGGTTCGGGCCAGGCGCTCTGGCCGGCGAGGGAGGGGGCGCTCCAGGCGTCGGATCCGGCACCGCGACCGGTGATCGCCGCGCCCGGCTCGCGCCAGCGGCTGTCGGCTTCCGCCGGATCTCCTCGCAGCCCGGCCGGTTCCGCCGCCCAGCCCCCGGACGCCGGCGGAGGCGACAGCGGCGCGGCGCCCCATCCCGGCGAGGCTTGGGGCGCGGGCGCGGCCGGCGCGGGATCGCCCCAGCCGGACAATGGCGCTGTCGCCTGCGAGGGCGGCGGGTCGCCCCAGCCCGCGGACGGCGGAGCAGCGGGGGCGGCGCCGGGCGTCGAGTCCCAGCCGCTCCAGCCCTTGGCCGGCTCCGGCTGCGTCGTCCTGGCCTGGTCCGCGCCCGACAGGCTGACGCTGATCCGGTAGTGGCCGATGGCCAGTTCATCGCCTTCGGCCAGCACATGCGCCCGGGGCAGCCGCTCGGCCGCGCCGTTCAGGAACAGGCCGTTGGTCGACTTGTCCGACAGCAGGTAGCCGCCATCGCGGAACTCGATCTCGCAATGGGTCGAGGAGATATGGTTGCGCGGGTCGGGCAGGCACCAGTCCGCATGCGGCGAACGACCGATCCGGGCCCCGTGCCGGTCGAGCACCAGCTGCGTCGGCTCGCCGTTGTCCAGCCGGTCCAGGTTGACGATGGTCAGCGTCAGCGCCACCGGTCAGTCCTCGCCCCGCGACGCCGCGAGCGCCACGCCGGCGTCGAGACAGCGCGCCAGGGCCGCGGCCGGCTCACGGGCGCAGGCGGCGGCGACCAGCACCGCGCCCGCGGCGCAGCGACCGGCCGCGTCGCGCGGCGCCGGCAGCGGTTCACAGTCCAGCGGCGCGATCGAGCCGCCCGAATAGAAGGCCGCCAGCGCCGCCAGCCGCGCCGCGCCCGTTTCCGCGGAGGTTTCCGCCGCCGCCTGGGCCGCGCGACGGCGTGGCTCGGTCGGGTCCTGGACCCACAGCAAGGCCGCTTTCAGCGCCTCCTCGGATCCGGGGTCGAGGTCGTCATCGGCGGTCAGGTCGCGCACGGCGCGGGCCGCCCAGGCGACTGCCTCCCAGCGGGGCAGGGCCAGGGCCAGGAACTCGGCGGCGTCGTCATCGCGCCCGGTCTCGCGCAGCTGACGAAAGAAGGCGTCCGGCGGCAGGGTCGCGGCCGGGCCGTCAGCCTCGGGCCAGCCGAGCAGTCGCAAGACCTGTCCGGCCTCCGTCCATTTCACGCGGATCCAGGTGTTCATCGCCAAACCGTCAATTGATCATCACGACGGCGCCGTTGAGCGTCAGCGAGAGGCCGCCCTTGACCTCGGTGGTCAGGCCGCCCTTGGCCGACAGGGTGGTCTTGGCGTCGATGGCGATGGTCAGGCCGGTCATGGTGATGCCCTGCGGCGTCAGCTTGATCGAGGTCTTGGCCACCTTCAGCTCGATCGACTGCGCGGCTTCGATCGTTGCCTTTCCGGATGAAACCTTCAGGCTGTAGTTGCCGCTCTGGATCGTCTCGTTGTCATCGCCCTTGATCGTCGTCTTGCGCGAGCCCTTGGTGATCTCGCGCTTCTCGTCGCCCTCCTCGATGACGAGGGCGACGTTCTTTTTCACGGCGGTGCTGCGGTTACGGCCGATCCTGCCGACCTGGTCGCGACCGACCTTCTCGTTGTCGTCGAAGCGCACCCAGGCCTTGCGGTCACGCTGGGCGTGCAGGAAGACCTCTTCCTTGCCGCCCGCGTCCTCGAACCGCAGTTCGTTGAAGCCAGGCTCGCCCGAGCCGGGCGGCTCCTCCGCTTCGGGATAGGAGCCGGCCTTGCCGACGGTGCGGGACTTGATCGTCGAGACCGTCTTGCGCTGGGGCAGCGGGTAGGGCGGCATTTTGTCGGCGTTGTAGACGCGGCCGGTGATGATCGGCCGGTCGGGGTCGCCGTCGAGGAAGTCGACGATCACCTCCTGGCCGATGCGCGGCAGCATGACCGCGCCGAACCCGCCGTCGGCCCAGCCCTGCGACACCCGGACCCAGCATGAACTGTCGTCCTTCCAGTCGCCCTCGCGGTCCCAGAAGAACTGCACCTTCACCCGGCCGTGCTTGTCGACATGGATGGTGTCGTCGGTGGGGCCGGGATTGACGAGCGGCCCGACCACCCGCGCCGTCTGCGGTCCCTGTGTGCGGGGGCGGGTGGCGACGCGCTCGGGCCGCCAGCGCACGGCGAACGGCACCGCCTCGAGCATGACGTCGATGTGGTAGTCGTCGGGGCCGTCGGAGCGGTAGGCCTCCGAGGCGAAGGAATGGGTTGCGCCGACGATCAGGTAGTCGCCGTTCAGGCCCTTCTCGGGGTGCGCCGCCAGGGTCAGGCGATCGCCGCTGTTGACCCCGAACGCGTCGCCCTCGCCGACGAAGCGCCGGGAAGCCGCGCGGGCCGCCTGCAGCATGACGCCGGCACGCCGTTTGGCCTGGGCGCCGGCCTGGCCTCCCTCGAAGACGCCCCCTTCGACATACCCGCCGATCTCGGCCGGATGGTCATAGAGTTTCGCCGAGGCGCGGTTGGGGGCCTCGGAGGCGGCGACGGACTCGCGATTCGCATCGCGGGGCTTCAGGAAATGGTGCTCGCCCAGCATCACTTCGGTTGGCGCGGTCGCGATCCGTTCGGCCCAGCGCCAGATATTCACCCGCCGGCGGGAGCGGTTCGACCCGGGCGGCATGAAATCCACGGTCGGCGTTTCCGCCGACGGTTCGTGCGCCGCAGGGCCGTCGCTGGCGACCAGGGTGTGGCGGTCGTCCTCGTGCCGGAAGAAGTAGTAGATGCCTTCCTCTTCCATCAGCCGGGAGACGAAGTTGAAGTCGGTTTCGCGGTACTGGGTGCAGTACTCCCTTATCGGGTACTGGCCGGTGATGCCGCTCAGGTCGAAGTCGGAACAGCCGGCGTCCTGAAACACCTCCTGCAGGATATCCTGAATCGTTTTGTGCTGGAAAATCCGGACGTTGGATCGCTCTTTCAAGGTATCCAGCCAGGAGCGGACGGTCAGCCTGTAGCGGATGGTCGTCTGGCCGTCGTCGAGTCGCTCGACGGCGAACAGCAGGCCGTGGAAGCGACGGGCGACCCCTGTCAGGCCGGTCGTGCTGATGACCACGGGCTGATAGAGCGCGTCGAAGAAGTCGACGGGTTCCTCGGCCAGCACCTCGGCCGAGATCAGGAAAGGTTCGCCCAGCCGCGAGCGCATCGAGAACCGCTCAAGGACCACCTGATCCTGCCGCAGGCTCGTGCCTATCGTCGCCAGACGTCCTGTCTGGCTTCGTTCCGTCGCCATGAACGCGCCCCGTCACCAGCGACAATCTCTTGTGTCGCCGCACACGCTATTAGTGTTGCCCGCCCCCCGCCCACTTGGCTATTGTTTTGTGGACCGACGTTCGGAGAACGGTAATGCGACTTTCCTCGCTGGCTGCGCTGACAATTCTGATCGGATGGGCTCCGATCGCTGTCGCAGCTGATGACCCCGCTCCCGAGTACACCGCCGATCAGGTCGTGGCCGCGATTCTGAACGGCCCCAAGCCGTGCCCCGCGCCGAAGACCCAGGAAGAATGCGACGCCGCCGCGAGCGCGAGCAAGAAGACGCGCCGCTGGGTGATGGCGACGGGCGGCGAGGGCGATGGCGGCGTCGTCAAGCCACAGGCCTCGAAGCCGACCCGCGTGACCCGTCCGGCCAAGCCGGTTCGCCGCGTCGCCACGGCCTGCACCGCCAAGCCCGTCGACACCTCCGGCCTGTCCTTCGCGGACATGCGCCTGACCTTCGCCCTGGGCTCGGCCGACCTGACGCCCCAGAGCCGTGCGAATCTCAAGCAGATCGCCGTGGCCCTCAAGACCAAGCTCGAGCCGCTTTCGTTCGAAGTCGCCGGCTACACGGACGCGACCGGCGCCGACGACGTGAACATTCCCCTGTCGGAAAAGCGCGCCGCGGCGGTGAAGGACTTCCTGGTCGCGCAGGGCGTGGCCGAGGCCCGGTTGAGGACGCGCGGATTCGGCGCTGAACATCTGGCGCTCCCGGACGATCCCGAGAGCTGCGGCAACCGCCGCGTCGAATTCATGCGTCTGAACTGATCGGCGTGTCGATGGCCGGACTGCCGACGCCGATGTTGGCGCGGCCTTTTCTGCAGGCGGGGGCTTGATGGCCATTGAAGTCGCGGCGCTGTTGACGCCGCTGTCGGACGAGACGCCCTGCGGCGACGATCAGTGGGGCTCGCCTTCTTTCGAGAAGCTGCGCGAGGCGTTCAGCCGCGCCGACGACGAACTGGTCGATCCGGAGAGCCTGGACATCGACTGGCGCGGCCTCGCCCGCGACGCCGAGGCGCTGGTGGCGAGCACCCGGGACATCCGCGCCGCGGGCTACGTCGCCCGGTCGGCCGCCCGCGCCGGCTCCCTTGCCGGAGCCGCCGACGGCGTCGAACTCCTGGCCGGCCTGCTCGAGACCTTCTGGGCCGGCGTGCACCCGGTGCCGGAGACCGAGGACCCCGACGATCTGATGGAGCGGGTCAGCGCGATCCGGGCGCTCGACGCCCGCAGCTCCTTCATCACGCCGGTGCGGGAAGCGATCATTCTCGACAGTCGTCGCAGTGGCCCGTTCAGCGGCGCGGACCTGATCAGCTTCCGCAAGCCGGCCACCGAGGACTACGACCCCGCGGAGCGCCGCCAGGCGTTTCTCGAGGGGCTGTCCGAAGACCCGTCCGCGCCGACCGTCGCGATCGCCGCGCTCGACCGCATCACCGCCGGGTTCGCCCGGATCTCCAGGGCCTTCCGCGACAACGCTCCCGATGGCCCGGCGCCGTCGTTCTCCGGCGCGTCGGAGGCCATTGCGGCGCTCCGGAGCACCCTGGCCAGCTACGCGGCGGAGGCGCCCGCCGAATCCGCGCCCGAGGCGGGCGGCCCGGCCGTGACGTCATCGCCCTCCGGCGGCGGGGCCGCTGGCTCCGGAAAGGCGGTCGGCGCGATCAACAACCGCGACGATGTGATTCGCGCGCTGGATGCCGTGTGCGACTACTACGACCGCTGCGAGCCCTCGAGCCCGGTAGCCACTGCGCTGCGCCGGGCGAAGGGCTGGGTGAAGATGGATTTCCTTTCCGTGCTTGCCGAAATCAACCCCGACGCCCTGCGCGAGGTGCGCAAGGTGTTGTCACCGCGTTCGGAACAGGAATGACTTGTAACGTTGGCGGTTGAGGGGTGGCCCAGTCCGGTCTAGGGTCGATATTGAGGTTCGACGAACCGCGTAAGCGCGCAGGTCGATCAGGGGGCTTTCAGATATGTCTTCAAAGAGCGGTCAGCGTTTCATCAAGGAAAACCGCGCGCCTCGCGTGCACATTGAATACGAGGTCCAGACCAACAACGCCGTCCGCAAGGAATCCTTGCCGTTCGTGATGGGCGTGATGTCGGACCTGTCGGGTCAGTCCAAGGTCGAGCGCAAGCCGGTCGGCGCCCGCGACTTCCAGGAGTTCGACATGACGAACTTCGAGCAGAAGATGCGTGGCATGGCCCCCCGGGCCGTCTTCCAGGTCCAGAACACCCTGACCGGCGAAGGCAAGCTGGGCGTCGACCTGACGTTCAACTCGATGGATGATTTCTCGCCGGGCGCGATCGCGCGCAATGTCGAACCCTTGGCCAAGCTGCTGGAGGCGCGCGACCAGCTCCGCGACCTGCTGCAGTACATGGACGGCAAGGACGGCGCCCAGGATCTGCTCGACAAGGTCATGAAGGACCCCGAGTTGATGAAGGCTCTGGCGTCCAAGTCCACTCCCGATGAGCCGTCCGAAGGCTGATACGGCGTAACCCCTCTGATTGACTGAAGGCTCGAAGCATATGGCGCAGCAGGTGGAGCAACAGGCAGCGGGCGCGGCCGAGGCGGTCGACGAGTTCGCTGCGCTACTGCAGAAGGAATTCAAGCCCACCAACGATACCGCGCGGGCGCGGATCGAACAGGCGGTGCAGACTCTGGCGCAGCAGGCCGTCTCGGATGCGAGGATCATCGGCGACGACATCTTCGCCACGGTGTCCTCGATGCGGGCCGAGATCGATCGCAAGCTGTCCGAACAGGTCAACGCGATCCTGCACAACCCCGAATTCCAGAAGCTTGAGGCCGCCTGGCGCGGCCTGAACTACCTGGTGATGAACACGCCTTCGGGTGCGGACCTGAAGGTCCGGGTCATGGATATCTCCAAGGAAGAGATCCGCCGCCAGATGCGGCAGTACCAGGACGCGGCCTGGGACCAGAGCCCGCTGTTCAAGAAGATCTACGAGGACGAGTTCGGCAAGCTGGGCGGCCATCCCTACGGCGCCTTTGTCTGCGACTATCACTTCGACCACACCCCGCCCGACGTCGAGATCATGCGCGGCCTGACCAAGATCGGCGCCGCCGCCCACGCTCCCTTCATCGCCGGCGCCGCGCCCTCGATCATGGGCATGGAGAACTGGTCCGAGATCAACAATGTCCGCGACATCGGGCAGAAGTTTGAATCGACCGAGTACGCGGGCTGGCGGACGTTCCGTCAGAGCTCCGACAGTCGCTATCTGGCGCTGGCCATGCCGCGCACGCTCGGACGCAGCCCGTACGGCTCCGACAACCCCATCGACGAGTTCGTCTTCGAGGAAGAAACCGGCGGCGACCACGACAAGTACCTGTGGACCAACGCGGCCTACGCGCTCGGCGTTCGTGTGACGGACGCCTTCAAGTCCTACGGCTGGTGCACGCGCATCCGCGGCGTCGAGGGCGGCGGCACGGTCGAGAACCTGCCGATGGCCTATTTCCCGACCGACGACGGCACGATCGACGCCAAATGCCCCACCGAGGTGGCCATCAGCGACCGCCGCGACGGCGAGCTGTCGAAGGCCGGCTTCATGGCCCTGATCCATCGCAAAAACACCGATCAGGCCAGCTTCATCGGCGCCCAGACGGTTCATTCGCCGGCGGCCTATACGGACGCGGAGGCGACCGCCAACGCCAACCTGTCGGCGCGGCTTCCCTACATCTTCGCCAGCTGCCGGTTCGCGCACTATCTCAAGTGCATCGTCCGCGACTGGGTCGGCTCGGCCCGCGAGGCGCCGCAGCTGCAGAAGGACCTCGAGAGCTGGATCAACATGTATGTTGACGGCCAACCGGACGCCTCCTCCGAAGAGGAGAAGGCCCGCAAGCCGCTCAAGAAGGCGATGATCAACATCACGCCTGACGAAGAAAACCCCGGCTACTACCGGGGCCAGTTCCAGTTCGTTCCGCACTACCAGCTGGAGGGCATGGACGTGTCCATCAGCATGGTCTCCAAGCTCGGCGGCGGATCTCAGTAGCCTTTACCCTCGCGTAGTGGATCAGACGCGGGGGCAGCCCGCATGCAGTGGAGATACTCATGGCCGATGTTGACGCCTTCCTTCAGCTCGATGGCATCAAGGGCGAGTCCCCCGACGACAAGTTCAAGGACGCAATCCAGGTCCTGAGCCTTCGCCTGGGCGCGGTGAACGAAGGCACTGGTCAGTACGGCTCGGGCTCGGGCTTCGGCAAGGTCAAGTTCCAGGACATCGAGGTCATCAAGCGCGTCGATCTGTCGACGCCGGTGCTGCTCAAGTCCTGCGCCCGCGGCGACCATATCAAGAAGGGCACGCTTGTCGTCCGCAAGGCCGGCGGCGAGCAGCTGGTCTATTTCAAGATCGAGATGACCGATATCCTCGTCACCTCCACGCACGTCTACAGCGAGCCCGGCTCGCCGCTGCTCTATGAGAGCGTGCGTCTGAACTTCAAGACGATCAAGGAAGAGTACACGCCGCAGTCGGGCAGCTCCGGCGGCGCCGGCGCCTCGGTCTCCTTCGGCTACGACATCGCCGCCGCCAAGACCCTCTAGTCCCGGACGGAGGGACGACAAACCATGGCGGGCGCGGACGAACTCCTGGCTGCAGGCGACCTGGAGGGTGTCCGCACCGCCCTGGTAGAGGCCGTGAAGGCGAAACCGGACGATGCGGGGGCGCGGAACTTCCTGTTCCAGGTCCTCGCGTTGAACGGCGAATGGGACAAGGCGGCGACCCAGGTAAAGGCCCTGGCGTCGCTCGACCCGGAAATGCAGATGAACGCGGTCGTGGTCAGCCAGCTGATCGAGGCCGAACGGCAACGCGCCGCCGCCTTTGCAGGGCAGGGCGCGTTTCCTGTTCTGGCGTCGACCGCGCCCTGGGCCGACCAGCTGGCTGAAGCCTTGGGCGCCTATGCCCGGGGAGACGCCGCCGGCGGCGACGCTGCGCGGGACGCGGCCTTTGACGCCGCAGAGGACACGCCCGGCACGTGTGACGGCACAGCCTTCGACTGGATCGCCGACGCCGATCCCCGCTTTGGCCCGAGCTTCGAAGCCATCGTCGGCGGCCGCTGGGGCATTGTGCCCTTCGCCGCCGTGACCCATGTCACCAGCGACGGTCCGCTGGACCTGCGCGACCTGATCTGGCTGCCGGTGCAGATCGGCTTGCGGTCGGGCCAGTCCGCCGCCGGCTTCCTGCCGGCCCGCTATCCGGGAAGCGAAACCGCGGACGCGGACCTTCGGCTCGGCCGGCGCACCGACTGGCGCCCGTCCCCCGCCGGGGAGACCGGTCTGGGTCAGAAAGTCTGGTCCCTTGGCGGCGACAGCGATGTCGGGCTGCTTGATTTCCGCAACCTGACCTTCTCCTGACGGTGCGGCGGTGACCGGTTCGCGGTTCAACACCAGTCTGTTCGACAAGCTCACCGCCGGTGCGCAGTTCTCCAGCGCCAAGACCGCGGACGCCAACGCGCGGGGCATCCTGGAGTCGTTGCGCGAGTTCATCGCGCCGAACGCCGATCAGTACGGCGAAGGCCCGCTGCGCGACGCCATCCGGCGCGACGTCAGCTGGCTGCTGAACACCGCCAGTCTGGAGGCGGCGATCGACCTGACGCCCTATCCGGAGGTGGCGACCTCGGTGCTGAATTTCGGCGTCCCGGAACTGGCGGGCAAGGCCACCAACACCGCCTCGATCCAGAGCCGCGCCCGACAGATCCGCACGGCCCTGACGGTGTTCGAGCCCCGGCTGGACAGCACCACCCTGGTGGTCGAGCCTCGCGAGGGCGTCCTGCGTGAGAACGCGGTCACCTACATGATCGAGGCTGAACTGAACTCGCCGCAGAAGGCGTCTCCGGTTCAGTTCCTGACCGACGTCGAGGCCGATACGGGCTCGGTCACGGTGAGGACCTGAGCCGATGGATCCCCGCCTGCTGCAGGCCTACAACGATGAGCTGGTCTACCTGCGCGAGGCCGCCCGGGAGTTCGGCGACGAGCACGAGGTTGTGGCCGGCCGCCTCGGTCCCAAATTCCCGGACGAGCCAGATCCCTATGTCGAGCGCCTGCTCGAGGGCGTCGCCTTCCTCGCGGCGCGGGTTCATCTCAAGCTCGACGACCAGTTCCCCGAGTTCACCCAGCACCTGCTCCAGGCGGTGCAACCCAACTATGTCTCGCCGACGCCGGCGATCGCGATCGCCGCGTTCGAGCCGGATCACGGCGATCCGGCGCTGGCCGCCGGCCTGACGCTTCCGCGGCAGTCGCGCATGAGTGCGCCGACGCCCGGCCATGACACCGCCTGCCAGTTCCGCAGCACCCAGGACGTGACGCTCTGGCCGTTGCGCATCGCCGAGGCCGAGTACCTCCCGACCCGCGCCATGGTCGCCGCCTACCAGGCCGGCGTCGACGCCAGGGCCGGGGTGCGGATCGTGTTCGAGGCGACCGGCGAGGCCGACCTCTCCAGCCTGACGATCGACAGCCTGCCGATCTACCTGTCGGGCTCCGAAGCCGTGCCGGGCGAGCTCTACCGGCACATGCTCGGCGAAGTGGCCGCGGTGGTCGGCGGACCGGACGCGCAACATCTGTCGCGACTGCCGAAGCCAGAGGCCTATGGCTTCGGCGACGAGTGCGCGGTGCTGCCGCATGACGGCCGCTCATTCCGCGGCTACCGCATCCTGTCGGAGTATTTCGCCTGCCCCGAGCGGTTCCTGTTCGTCGAGCTGAAGGGCCTCAGGCTGGCCTTCGCCGGCTGCGGCCGCCGGTGCGAGATCGTGGTGCTGTTCTCGCGCGAGTCCGCGGCCCTGCGCGGCGTGGTCAACGCCGACACGCTGCGGCTGTTCTGCTCGCCGGTGGTGAACCTGTTCGAGCTGCAGCTGGCCAATACGCCGGTGAACAGCACCCAGCACGAGCACGAGGTCATGCCGGACCGGTCCCGCCGGCTGGACTACGAGGTCTATCGCCTGCTCGACGTGAAGGCCCTCGATCGAAAGGGCCAGAGCCATCCGGTTGCGCCGCTGCACGCGGTGGGCAGCCAGCTCTATGACTGGCGGGACGCCGTCTACTACGTGACCCGGCTGCGGACGCGGCGGCTCTCCACGCGCGAGCAGCGCCGCCGCAAGCGGTCAGACTATGTCGGCAGCGAGACCTGGATCAGCCTGACCGCGCCCAACCAGACCGAGCGGCTGGCCAACATCACCGAGCTGTCGGTGCGGGCGCTGGTGACCAACCGCGAGTTGCCCGAGCTCTTGCGGCTGGGCGGCAAGGGCGACCGGCTGACCCTCACCGACGCTGCTGTGAAATCCGCGGTGCTGGTGCGCCCGCCGTCGCGTCCCCGCCCGCCGAAGGGTCTGTCGGACGCGGCCTGGCGCGTGATCGCCCACCTGACGCCGAACTACTCGTCCTTCACCGAAGGCACGCCCGAGGAAGCGGCCAACCGGCTGCACAACCACCTGGTTCTGTACGGCCAGGACGACGACACCGCGATGAAGCGCCAGGTCGACGGCATTCGCCGGGTCAGTTCGTCGCCGACGACGCGGCGCCTCGGCGGCGCCGACCGGGCCGCCTTCGCCCGCGGCCTGAAGCTGCGCATCACGCTCGACGACGCCGCCTTCGAGAATGGCCGGATGTATCTGTTCGCCTCGGTGCTGGAGCGGTTCCTGTCCGAGTTCGCCTCGATCAACACCTTCATCGAAACCACCTTTGACAGCCCCGAGCTGGGAGACTTCGCGCATTGGGCGCCAAGACTGGGCCTGAGACCGACCATCTGATCTTCCTGCGCGAGGCGGCGTCCGAGGCGAGCCACTACGGCTTCTTCGCGCTGTTGCGGCAGGCGGAAACCCGATCGCGCAAGCTGCCGCGTGTCGGGCGCTCCCGCTTGCCACAGGAGGACGTGGCCACCCTGGCCCATGCCGCCTCGATGGACTTCCCGGCCGCGACGCTGGAGTCGATCGAGGTCGAGGACGGCAAGCGCCCGAAGATCCGCAGCCGGTTCCTCGGCCTTACCGGCCCCATGGGCGCCCTGCCGCTGCATCTGACCGAGTACGCGGTCTACGAGCGCCGCTACGCCAAGGAACAGCCGTTCGGCGGCTTCCTTGACCTGCTGACCGGGCGGATGCTGCAGTTCTTCTACCGCGCCTGGGCCGACAGCCAGCCGGCGGCGCAGGCGGATCGGCCGGAAGACGACCAGTTCGCCCGCTATGTCGCCGCGGTGACCTCGGCCGGCGACGGCGCGCCTGACGGGACGTCCGCCCTGTCGCCGTCCATGCGCCTGCATGCGGCCGGCCTGTTCCTCAGCCGACGCAGCGCCGCGGCCCTGACAGACGGCCTTAGCGGCCTCCTGGGGCTTCCGGTGACGGTCCAGGAGTTCGTCGGGCGCTGGCGCTCCATCCTGCCCGAAGACCAGACCAGCCTGACGGCCGGCGGCGGGTTCGCCGGCCTGGGCGCAGGAGCCTGTCTGGGCCCCCGCGTGCGGATCGCCGACGACGCCTTCCGGGTGAGGGTCCGGGCGACGGACATGGCGCAGTACGAAAGCCTGCTGCCGTCCGGCGCACGCTTCGCGGTCGCCGCCGAGGCGCTGACCGCGCTCTCGCCGCCCCACCTGGAGTGGGAGCTCGAGCTGGAGATTGAAGAGGGGCGGGCCGCGCCGGCCTGTCTGTCACGCGGCGCACGGCTGGGCTGGTCCAGCTGGATGGCGCCACGAAAAGGTTCAAATTATCGCGCCGACGCCCGCCTGAAGCGGGAGTCCGCAGCGATCGGGGTCAAGAGGGGGCTGAATTGAGTGTAAGCTACGCAACGCTGGTCGGACGGCTGAACGCCGCCGGGCAGCAGGCCGTCAACGAGGCCATGGCCGGCGCCAAGAAGCGCGGCAACGCCTACGTCGAGTTCGCCCATCTGGTTGATGTCCTGGTGCGCACGCCGGACGGCGACGTCGCGGCCATCCTTGCGCGCTTCGCGGTCGACGAGGGGCGTCTGTCGGCGGACATCACCGCCTTCCTCGACAAGCTGCCGCGCGGCGCCAGCGCCCTCTCGGATGTCTCGCCGGCGTTCGGCGAGGCCCTGGCCGAGGGCTGGAAGGCCACCTCGCTGGTGTTCCACGGCGACGCCGTGCGGACCGGCCACATCCTCTATGCGGCCCTCATCACGCCGGTGCTTAACAACGCCCTGACCGCCATGTCGCGGGAGTTCGGCGGCATCGACCCCAACCGGCTGGTCGCCGAGTTCGACGCCATGACCGCCCGATCGTCCGAGGCCGGCGCGGGCAGCGTGTCGGCGGGCGATCCGGCGGCGTCGGGCGAAAGCGCCCTGGCGAAGTTCTCGGTCGACCTGACGGCGCGCGCGCGTTCCGGCGAGATCGACAAGATCGTCGGCCGCGACGCCGAGATCCGTCAGGTGATCGATATCCTGCTGCGCCGCCGGCAGAACAATCCGATCCTCACGGGCGAGGCCGGGGTCGGCAAGACGGCGGTGGTCGAGGGCCTGGCCCGGCGGATCGTCGACGGCGACGTGCCGCCGGTGCTCAAGGACGTGGCGCTCTATTCTCTCGACATCGGCCTGCTGCAGGCCGGCGCCAGCGTGAAGGGCGAGTTCGAGAAGCGGCTGCGTCAGGTGATCGACGAGGTTGAGGGCTCGGCCAGCCCGATCATCCTGTTCATCGACGAGGCTCACACCCTGATCGGCGCCGGCGGTTCGGCCGGGACCGGCGATGCGGCCAACCTGCTGAAGCCCGCGCTGGCGCGGGGCCGGCTGCGCACCGTCGCCGCCACGACCTGGGCGGAGTATCGCCAGTATTTCGAGAAGGACCCGGCGCTTACCCGCCGCTTCCAGACCGTCAATGTGGCCGAGCCGGATGCGGACAAGGCCATCGCCATGATCCGCTCGGTGTCGCCGATGATGGAAAAGCACCACACGGTGGTGGTGCTGGATGAGGCGGTCGAGGCGGCGGTGAAGCTTTCGCAACGCTATGTCCCCGCCCGGCAGCTGCCGGACAAGGCCGTCAGCCTGCTGGACACAGCCTGCGCCCGCGTGGCGGTGTCGCAGCATGCGACGCCGGCCCCGGTCGAGGATCGCCGCCGCACGGTGGAGCTGCTCGAGGTCGAGATCGCCGTCGCCGAACGTGAGACCGCCGCCCGCTACGGCGCCGGCGAGCGCATTCCGGCCCTCAAGGAGCGGCTGGAAGAGGGCAAGGCGGCCGTCGCGGAGGCCGAGGCCAAGTGGGCGGCCGAGAAGACCGCGCTGGAGGCCCTGATCGCCGCCCGGGAGAGCTTCCGGACCAGCGAAGGCGCCGGTGACTCCGGCAAGGCGCTCGACGAGGCCCTGGCGGCCCTGCGCGCGGCCCAGGGCGACTCGCCGATGGTCTTCGCCGAGGTCGACGCCGACGCGGTCGCGGCCGTGGTGGGCGACTGGACCGGCATCCCGGTCGGCCGGATGGTCAAGGACGAGATCGCCTCGGTGCTCAACATGGCCGAGGCGCTCAAGACCCGCGTCATCGGCCAGGACCCTGCCATGGACGCCATCTCCAAGCGCGTCCAGACCAGCCGGGCCCGTCTGGACAATCCCAACAAGCCGGTCGGCGTGTTCATGCTCTGCGGCCCGTCGGGCGTCGGCAAGACCGAGACGGCGCACGCCCTGTCGGAGCTGATGTACGCGGGCGACGACTCGCTGATCGTCATCAACATGAGCGAGTTCCAGGAGGCCCACACGGTCTCGACCCTCAAGGGCGCGCCGGCCGGATATGTCGGCTACGGCCAGGGCGGTGTGCTGACCGAGGCGGTGCGCCGGCGGCCCTATTCGGTGGTGCTGCTCGACGAGGTGGAGAAGGCACACCCGGACGTCCACGAGATGTTCTTCCAGGTGTTCGACAAGGGCTACATGGACGACAGCGAGGGGCGGCATATCGACTTCCGCAACACGCTGGTCCTCCTGACCTCCAACGTCGGCACCGACCTGATCTCGAACCTCTGCGAGGACGAGGAGATGGCGCCGGACTTCGAAGCGCTGGCCACGGCCCTGCGTCCGGAGCTGCTGAAGGTGTTCCCGCCCGCGCTGCTGGGCCGCCTGGTGGTGCTGCCCTACGCGCCGCTGTCGCCGACCATGCTCAACAGCATCGTGCGCCTGCAGCTGAACCGCATCGTTCGCCGGATCGCCGACAACCACGCCATCACCATGACGTTCGGCCAGGACGTCGTGGACTTCGTCGTCTCGCGCTGCACCGAGCTGGCCTCGGGCGGGCGGATGATCGACGCGATCCTGACCAACAGCATGCTGCCGGAACTGTCGATCGAACTGCTGCGGCGGCAGATGGACGGGGTTTCGGTCGAATCGGTCAGCGTCGGCGTGACCGACGGCGCCTTCACCTACGCCATCGCCTAGGTGAGTCGCGCGGCGGGGCGGCCTGTGAAAGCCGCCCCGTTGGGCGATCCCGCTACTTTTCTGAGGGAAAAGTGGTGGGTGCAGTAGGATTCGAACCTACGACCCGCTGATTAAGAGTCAGCTGCTCTACCAACTGAGCTATGCACCCGTATCGACGGACGGGGCTCTGCGAGGCCCGGCGGCGAGGGCGCGGAACATAGCCGAAAGTTCCGGGGACGCAAGGGCGATACTGATGGCCAGACGCGACATTACCGGGGCGGTCGATTTTCCGTATCTGGAACAGTTCGCCGCGGGCGACGAAGAGGTGATCGACGAGGTCCTCGGGCTGTTCCAGGAACAGGCCCAGATGTGGTCGCCGATGATCAGTTCGACCTCCGAAACCTGGCGCGACGCGGTCCACACCGTGAAGGGCGCCGCGCGCGGCGTCGGAGCCCATGCGCTGGGCGACGCCTGCGAGCGGGCGGAGATCCAGGGCATTCATGCGCTGCCCGACGTGCACGCTGCGCTGGACGCCGCGCTCTTCGACATCGCCGCCTACCGCCACGAGCGGGCGCTGCGGTCGCTGAAGGGGTAGGGCGGGCTACCGCGCCTTCAGAAACCGGTCATACCAGGCAAGATTCCGCGTCAGCCGGTCGGCCCGGTAGCTCGGCGTCGAGACGCCGTGGAACTCGCCCGGATAGACCACCAGCCGGGTGTTCAGTCCCCGCGACTTCAGCGCCTGGTACATCTGCTCCGCGCCGAGGCAGGGAACGTTGGTGTCCTCCTCCGCGCACTGGAACATGACCGCCGCCGTGATCCGGTCGGCGTGCAGGAACGGATAGCTGAGGCGCGTCCAGGTCTCGGTGTTGCGCCACGGCAGGCCCAGTTCGAGCTCGTACTCGCGGATGTACATGTCGGCGCCGTAGCCGCCGAGGAAGTTGGACATGCCGGCCCCGCTGATCGCCGCCTTGAAGCGCGGATCGCTGGCGACGACGTAGTTGGTCAGGATGCCGCCATAGCTCCAGCCCCCGACGCCCAGCCGTTCGGGATCGGCGATGTTCGCAGCGATCAGCCAGTCGACGCCGGCCTTGATGTCGCGGACATCGACATTGCCCCAGTCGGCGTAGATGGCGCGGGCGAAGTCGAAGCCGCGTCCGGAGGAGCCGCGTGGGTTGATGCCCAGCACCACGTAGCCGTTGGCCGCATAGAGCTGCCAGTCGGCCATGAATTCGTGGCTGTACTGGTAGACCGGCCCGCCGTGCAGCCTGACGATCGTCGGGTAGCGTTTGGCGGGGTCGTAGCCGGGCGGCAGGGTCAGGATGCCGTGGATCTCGATCCCGTCGCTGAGGAAGCTGACATCGCGGGTCGTCGCCAGCTTGCGGCCCGCCAGCCAGCTGTTGTGGCGGGTCAGGGGGCGGGAGCCCGGTCCCACGGTGCGCAGCTCATTCGGGGCATCGCTGGCGCCATCGAGGACCGCGATGCGTCCGTCGGCGCCGGCGGCGAAGTCGTAGGCGAAGCGCCGGCCGCCGGTCAGGTAGTCGATACGGCCATTGGCCGGGTCGATCCGCGCCAGCAGCGTGTCGCGGTCCTGCTCGATCAGGGCCAGCAGGCTCCTGCCGTCCGGCGACCAGCGCGGGTGATTCACCGACCGGTCGATCCAGGCGACCGGCGCCGCCCGTCCTGTGGCGACATCGCCGACCACCATCTGCCAGGGGCTGTAGTAGATCCACTTGTCCTCGGCCGAGCGCAGCCAGACCAGCCGCTTCGAATCCGGCGACCAGTCGGGCCGTGATTCCCAGCCCGGGTCGGAGTCCGCGCCGGCGAAGTCGCCCATCCGGCGTGGCTCGCCACCGCTCGCCGGAACCACGTACACGTCGAAGTCCAGATTGCGGTCCGGATCCGGACCCCGGCGCTTCGAGACGAACGCGATCGATTTGCCATCCGGCGACCAGGCCGGCAGCCAGTGGTCGAAGTCGCCGCGGGTGAGCGGCGTCGTCTCGCCGGTCTTCAGATCGACGATCAGCAACTGCTGGCGGCGGGCGTCGAGGTAGCCGCGCGTGTCTTCCTTGAACTGGTAGCGGTCGATGACGATCGGCGGCGTCGTGCCGGCGGCGTTGGCTTCGGGGCCGCCAGTCTCGACGACCACGACGGCCTTCTCGCCATCGGGCGAGAGGGCGTAGTCGCTGACGCCGCCGGGGACCTCGCTGACCTGCCGGGCCTTGCCGCCCTTGCCGGGCATGCGCCAGAGCTGGGTGTCGCTCTCGCCGTCCTTGTCGCCGAGGAACACGATCCAGCGACCGTCCGCGCTGAACGACGGCGCCCACTCGCTGGCCTTCGGCGTTTTGGTGAGCGCGCTGGCCTCGCCGGTCGCCCAGTCGACGCGCCACAGGTCGCTGACCTGTGCGTCGGTCTCGAGATTGTCGGTGGTAACGCTGTAGACGAGACTCGCACCGTCGGGGGCGAACACCGGCTCGGCGACGTCCGAGATGCGATGCAGGTCCGCGACTGTGAAGGCGGCGTTCGTCTGCGGCGCGGGAGGCTTGGCGGGAGGCCGCCGCGTCAGACCCCAGGCGACCAGCGCAACGCCGATCAAACCGATGACAACCGCTGTCCAGCGTCGCATGTCGCAATTCCCCCGCGAACGCGAAGGGTGGGCGGATTCCGGCCGCTGGAGCTAGCCCCGCGTGCGGTCCCAGACGCCGAATTCGTAGGCGATGCAGCGGTCGACCAGGGTGCGCCAGACCGGCTCGGCGATGGCCTCGGAGAGGCCGGCCTCGCGGGCGGCGGCCTTGACCTTGCTCACCACGTCCTCGATGCGGGCCTCGTCGCGCACGACATTGCGGTCCGGCTTGATGCGGGCGGCGGCGTCCATATAGCCCTGACGCTCGGCGAGCAGGGCGACCAGGGCGCGGTCGAGGGCGTCAACACCCTGCCGGACCTCGGCCATGGTGGTGCATTCGAGGGGCGCGATGCGGTCGCCCGTCGCGTTCAAAACATCTCTGGCCACGTCAGATACCGGCACCGTTGTCCATGGTCTGGAGGGCCGCCTCATGGGCGGCGGCCTCCGAGGAAAGCCAGGAGACGAACGCCTTCACCTGCGGCAGTCGTCCCTTGGTCTTGGGGTGGACGACGTAATAGGCGAAGTCCACGGCGGTGGCGATGGGAAACGGCGTCACCAGTCGTCCCGCATCGAGGTCCGCCTGGGCCAGGGTGCGCTTGGCGAGGGCCACGCCCCGGCCGTTGACCGCCGCCTCGATCACCAGGCTGGACTGGTTGAAGCGAGGGCCGCGCGTGCCGTCGACCGTCTTGATGCCCCGCGCCGCCAGCCACATGGCCCAGTCAGGGCAGGAATCGTCGGCGTCGGGCGAACCGTCATGCAACAGGATATGGCCGGTCAGTTCGGAGGGATCGTCCAGCGGATGGGTCGCCAGCAGCGCCGGGCTGATCACCGGAATCACCGTCTCGCTGAGCAGGCGCGTGACTTCCAGGCCGGGATAGCGGCCGCCGCCGTAACGGATGGCCAGGTCGACCTCGCCGCTGGCGAAATCGACGACCTCCATCCCGGCGCTCAGCCAGACGTCGACCTGCGGCTGAGCCTCCTCGAACTTGCCCAGGCGCGGCACCAGCCACTTGGCGGCGAAGGACGGGGCTGCGGTCAGGGTCAGGCGGCGTCCGTCGACGGCGGCCGTCAGCAGGCCGGCGGCCTCGGCCAGCCGGTCGAAGGCTTCGCGCAGGGCGGGGAGGGCGGTCTGCGCGGCGTCGGTCAGCAACAGCCCCTTGGGCGTGCGCTTGAACAGCGCCGCGCCGACGTAATCCTCGAGGTTCTGAATCTGCTGGCTGACGGCGCCCGGCGTCACCGACAGTTCGTCGGCCGCGCGGCTGAAGTTCAGGTGGCGCGCGGCGGCCTCGAAAGCGCGCAGCGCGTTCAGCGGTGGAAGCCGTCGGCGCTCGTTTGATCGTTCCATAGAAATCCTGAGGCCCCCGGCAGAACTCTTGGTTTGCGAAGTGGGCGCCGCGAACCCAGTTTGCAACCGTCCGGTGGCTTAACGGCCCTTTCGCCAGCGGACGAGTGGCGGGGCGGACCGTTCCGGTTCGTCCCGCCCCGACTCGTCTGTCCTTATAGAGAAACTATCGCACCATGTCCCGGGTCTCCCGCGCATCCCAGCCCCGTCGCCTCGTCGCGCTTGATGGTGTCACGACCGCGACCGCGCCGGGCAAGGTCTGGCTGGTCGGCGCCGGCCCCGGCGATCCGGAGCTGCTGACGCTCAAGGCCGCGCGGCTGATCGCGGCGGCCGGGGTTATCGTTCACGACGGTCTGGTCTCAGCCGACATCCTCGCCATGGCCGCGCCGGGCGCGCGCCTGATCGACGTGGCCAAGCGCAAGAGCCGCCACACCCTGCCGCAGGACGACATCAACCGCCTGTTGGTCGCCTTCGCCCGCCAGGGTCTGGATGTCGTCCGGCTCAAGGGCGGCGACCCGTTCATCTTCGGCCGTGGCGGCGAGGAACTGGAAGAGTGCCGCGCCGCGGGCATCGCCTGCGAGGTCGTCCCCGGCGTCACCGCCGCCCTGGCGGCCTCGGCCAGCGCCGGCGCGCCGCTGACGCATCGTGGGCTGGCCCAGGCCGTGACCTTCGTCACCGGCCACGCCGCGCACGGCGACCCGAACCTCGACTGGGACCATCTGGCCCGCGCCAACCAGACCGTCGTCATCTACATGGGCCTGTCGACCGCCGGCCTGATCGCGCAGCGCCTGACCGCCGCCGGCCGCGACCCGGCCACCCCGGCCCTGATCGTCGTCAACGCCAGCCGCGCCGATGAGGCGCGCTATCCGACGACGCTGGGCGCGCTGGCCGCGACGGCTGAAGGCCTCTCCGGCCCCGCTCTGCTGATCGTCGGCGAGGCTATGGCCCTCGCCCTCTCTTCCTCAATCCTCCCCAGCATCGCTGGGGAGGGGGACCATGCGGAGCATGGTGGAGAGGAGTCCGTGCACCGACTCCCCTCCACCGCCTTCGGCGGTCCCCCTCCCCGCAAGCGGGGAGGATCGGGAGCAGGTCAATGAAAGCCCTCACCGCCAACCGCCTGATCGACGGCGAGGTCGTGTTCTGGAAGGCCGGCGCCTGGATCGAGCGCTTCGCCGACGCCCAGTTCTTCGCCGTTGACGACGCCGACGGCCCCGCAGCAGTCGAGACCGCGAAGGGCCAGCCCACTGTGATCGTCGATCCGTACCTGATCGATATCGTCGAGGCGCCCGGGGGCTGGGCGCCTGTCAGCTACCGCGAGCGCCTGCGCGCGCTCGGCCCGACCAATGAACCCACGCACGGCAAGCAGGCCGAAGGCGGCGCCGGCGTCGAGGCGATCCTCGCCGCCACCGGCGCAGCCCGCTCGACCGGCCGTGTCGATCTGATCCGCAGGAAGTAGCCCGCATGTATCGCTACGACGCTATCGACAGGGAATTCGTCGCCGACCGGGCGGCGGAATTCCGCGGCCAGGTCGCCCGGCGACTGGCCGGCGAACTGACCGAGGACCAGTTCAAGCCGCTGCGGCTGATGAACGGCCTGTACCTGCAGCTGCACGCCTACATGCTGCGGGTCGCCATCCCCTATGGCTCGATGGACAGCCGCCAGCTGCGCCGGCTGGCCCACATCGCGCGCACCTACGACAAGGGCTACGGCCACTTCACGACCCGCCAGAACCTTCAGCTCAACTGGATCAAGCTGGGCGATACGCCGGACATCCTCGACCAGCTGGCGGAGGTCGACCTGCACGCCATCCAGACCAGCGGCAACTGCATCCGCAACGTGACCGCCGACCCCTATGCCGGCGCCACCGCCGAGGAGATCGACGACCCGCGCGTCTGGTCCGAGGTAATCCGCCAGTGGTCGACGCTCCACCCGGAGTTCAGCTTCCTGCCGCGCAAGTTCAAGTTCGCGGTCACCGCTTCGGCGAAGGACCGCACGGCGGCCCGCGTGCACGACATCGGCCTGGTGCTGCGCCGCGGCCGCGACGGCGCGCTGGGCTTCGAGGTGATCGTCGGCGGCGGGCAGGGGCGCACCCCCTACGTCGGACCGACGATCCGCGAGCATCTGCCGGTCGGCAGCCTGCTGAGCTACCTGCAGGCCATTCTGCGCGTCTACAACCGCCACGGCCGGCGGGACAACATCTACAAGGCGCGGATCAAGATCCTCGTCGCGGCCCTCGGCAAGGAGGAGTTCGCCCGTCAGGTCGAGGAGGAGTGGGCGAAGATCGACTCCGCCCCGGCCGATCTGCCCGACACGGAACTCGCCCGTATCCGCGGCGCCTTCACGCCGCTGGCGTTCGACAGCCTGCCCGCCCGTTCGGAGGCGTTTGAAGCCGCCAGGGCCGCCAGCCCCGCGCTGGCCCGGTTCGCGCGCAACAACGTCAAGCCGCACAAGAAGCCCGGCTACGCCATCGTCGAGATCTCGCTGAAGGCCCACCACGCCACGCCGGGGGACGCCTCCGCCGAGCAGATGGAAACCGTCGCCGATCTCGCCGAGCGCTACAGCCTCGACGACGTGCGGGCGACGCATGAGCAGAACCTGGTCCTGCCGCACGTCAAGCTGGACGACCTGCCCGCCGTGCATGCGGCGCTGGAGGCGGCCGGTCTGGCCACCCCCAATATCGGCCTGATCAGCGACATCATCGCCTGCCCGGGACTGGACTACTGCGCCCTGGCCAACGCGCGGGCCATCCCGATCGCCCAGGCCATCGCCCAGCGGTTCGAGGACGCCGACCGCGCCGAGCTGATCGGCGAGCTGAAGATCAAGATCAGCGGCTGCATCAACGCCTGTGGCCACCACCATGTGGGCAACATCGGCATCCTCGGCGTCGACAAGAAGGGCGAGGAATTCTACCAGCTCAGCCTCGGCGGCTCGGGACAGGAAGACGCTTCTCTGGCGCAGATCCTCGGCCCGGGCATGTCGGCTGACAAGGTGCCGGACGCCATCGAGGCGCTGGTCGACACCTACCTCTCGGCCCGCACGGGCGAGGAGCGGTTCCTCGACACCGTCCGTCGCCTGGGCATGGCTCCGTTCAAGGAGGCCGTCTATGCCGACGCTCATTAAGCTGGCCGACGGCCGCTTCTCGTCTGCAGAAGACGTCTTCACCGATATCGCCGACGAGGACGCCATTCCCGCCGACGGTGCGGTGATCCTGTCGCTGACCCGGTTCCAGGCCGAGGGCGACGCCCTGATCGGCGCCGGCCGGGCGGTTGGCGTACGCGTCCAGCCCGACGAGGCCGTCGAGGACCTGGCCTACGACCTGCCGCGCCTGGCGCTGGTGGCGGTGGTCTTCCCCAAATACCGCGACGGTCGCGCCTACACCTCCGCCACCCTGCTGCGTCAGCGACTGGGCTATGGCGGCGAGGTGAGGGCGGTCGGCGATGTCCTGCGCGAGCAGGCCGGGTTCATGGTCCGGTGCGGCATGGATGCGTTCGCGCCAGCCGACGGCGCGACGGCGGAGGACTGGGCCGCCGCCGCCGGCCGGTTCCGTCATGTCTACCAGCGGGCGGTCGACGCCCGTCCGCCGGTCTTCGAGGAGCGAGGCTGATGGCCTTCGATCAACTCGAGCGGTCGCCCTCCCTGGCGGCCCGCCTGGACGCCGAACTGCGCGCGGCCCATCCGCGCACGGTCATCGAGGCGGCCTATGCGGAGTTCGGGTCGCGGCTGGCCCTGGTCTCGTCCTTCGGGGCGGAGTCGGCGGTGCTGCTGCACCTGGCCAGCCAGGTCAGCAAGGACATCCCGGTGCTGTTCCTCGACACCGGCATGCTGTTCGGCCAGACCCTCGACTATCGCAAGCAGCTGGCCGCGCGGCTCGGCCTGACCGACGTGCGCGACCTGCGTCCGCGGTTCGCCGACATCGCCGTGCACGATCCCAAGGCCGACCTCTGGAAGACCGACACCGACGCCTGCTGCAACATCCGCAAGGTGATCCCGCTGGACAAGGCGCTGGAGGGCTTCGACGCCTGGATCACCGGCCGCAAGCGCTTCCACGGCGGCGACCGTCTGCGCCTGTCGGTCGTCGAGGAGGCCGAGCACCAGCTGAAGTTCAATCCGCTGGCCAACTGGGGCAAGGACGACCTCGACGCCTATATCGCCGAGTTTGATCTGCCGGCCCATCCGCTGGTGGCGCAGGGCTTTCCGTCGATCGGCTGCTGGCCCTGCACCAAGCCGGTCGAAGAGGGCCAGGACATCCGCGCCGGCCGCTGGGCCGGCCAGGACAAGACCGAGTGCGGCATCCACGTCGCCCGCGCGCCATCGCCGCCAAATGTGGGCGGGGATATCTAGGAACTTCCCTCTCCCCTCAGAGAGAGGGAACGATGTCCAGGATTTCCGGCCCCCTGGAGCCACCCGCAGACAGAGAGCGCACTCTGCGCATGAAGTCATTCGACTCCGGCACGGCGAAATGGGCCTCCAGCGCGGCGCGGTCCGCCCAGCGCTCGAAGAAGAACAGCTTCAGACCGTTCTCGCTGTCGATATACAGGTCATGGCTGATGCAGCCGGGCTCGGCGCGGGAGCGACGGCTGTGCGCCTGGCAGAGGGTGATCAGCTCGGCGAGCGTCCCGGGCCGGGCGAGGATCCAGCCGGTGACGACGACCATCTCAGCGGGCCGCGATCTTCCGATCGGCCTTGGGACAGCCCTCGAACGTGCCGACCTTCGAGACGGTCACGGCGCGCATGTTCAGCTTCATCATCGGCGCCATCGATCCACGGCCCGAGCCGGTGAACAGGTCGATGCGGTTGCCCTTGATCGCGCCGCCGACGTCGGAGGCGTACCAGTAGCCGTCGTGCACCGAGCCGTCCGGCATCGGCATGCCGACCGTTTCCTTGATGAACAGGATGGTGCGGCGGGGAATCATGGCCCGGTCGATCGCGGCGGTGCGCATCGCCACCGTCGGGCAGCCGAGCGAGTCCCGTCCGCCGACCCCCGGCGCGCCGCCGTGGTAGAGGCTGGCCTTCAGAACCCAGTCCGGCGTCGGCTCCGGCGCGGCCGGGGCGGAGTCCTGGAGAGCGTCTTGAATCAGGTCAGCGATCGGATCGACCGCGGACTGCGCAAACGCCGGCGGGGTGAACGTCCCCAGAGCCAGCGCGGCGAGGCATGGCAGGATGCGTTTCAAACGCGCCCCCCTGTTTGTTTCTCGGAGGCGCTGTCTAGCCGCCATCGGCGCGAGAAACAACCCGAACGAATCAACCCATAGGAGAGCGAGGCGATGCTCACGGTCTACGGCGACAGCATTTCTGGCAACTGCCTGAAGGTCAAATGGACGGCGGAAAAGCTCGCGATTCCATACCGTTGGCGCGAACTGGACGTGCTGCGCAGCGAGACACGGACGCCGGATTTCCTGGCCCTGAATCCGGCCGGTCAGGTGCCGCTGGTCATCCTGCCGGACGGCCGGGCGCTGGCGCAATCGAACGCCATCATTGTCCATCTGGCCGAGGGATCGGCGCTGATTCCCGCCGATTCCTACGACCGGGCGAAGATGTTCGAGTGGCTGTTCTGGGAGCAGTACAGCCACGAGCCCTACGTCGCCGTGGCCCGGTTCCAGATGGCCTATCTGGGCAAGCCTCGCCACGAGCTGGACAGCAAGCTGGTCGAACGGGGGCGCGCGGCGCTGCAGCGGCTTGAGGACGGGCTCGAAGACACCGCCTTCCTCGTCGGTGATCAGGTTAGTCTCGCCGACGTCTCATTGGTCGCCTATACCCGGGTGGCGCACGAGGGCGGTTTCGATCTGGCGGACTATCCGCGAGTGGTCGCCTGGATCGGGCGCGTGGAGGCCGCGCTGGGGATCGCCTAGACCGGGGCCTGGATGTTTGAGGTCCTGATCCATGCGACTTGCCTACCGTCTTGCCGCCTTCGCCGCCGTTACGGCGCTTTGCCTGACTCCTGTCGCCGCCGCGTCCTGGGGCAACACCGGGCACCGGATCATCGGGGTGCTGGCTGTTGAGACGCTTCCGGACGAGGTTCCGGCCTTCCTGCGCGGACCCAAGGCGATGGCGGATATGGGCGAGCTGGCGCGCGAGCCGGACCGCTCCAAGGGCTCCGGCAAGATCCACGACAGCAACCGCGATCCAGCCCACTACATCGACATCGACGACGAGGGGCGCGTCATGGGCGGGCCGCTGTTCACCGACATGCCGCAGACCCGCGCGGACTATGAAGCCACGCTGCGCGCGGCCAGGACCGACACATGGAAGGCCGGCTACCTGCAGTATTCGATTGTCGACACCTGGCAGCAGCTGGTGAAGGACTTCGGCTACTGGCGGGTCGACACCGCCATGATCAAGCGGGCCAAGGGCGCGCAAAAGGCCTGGTACAAGCGCGATCGCGCGCGCCGGGAAGCGCTGCTGATCGCCAACCTGGCCAATCTGGCGCACTACATCGGCGACGGCTCCCAGCCGCTGCACACCTCGGTCCATCACAACGGCTGGGGCGACTATCCCAACCCCGAGGGCTTCACGACCGACCGAGTTCACGTGCCCTGGGAGGGCTCCTACGTGAAGGGCGCGGTGACGCCGGAAGCGGCGCGCGCGGCGATGACTCCCTTCGTCAGCTGCGGCTGCCCGATCGAGAAGCGGACGGTCGCCTACCTCGCGACGACCAACACCTTCGTCCTGCCGTTCTACCGCATGTGGAAGGCCGGGGAGTTCAAGCCCGGCGACGCCCGCGGCGCGGACTTTGCGGCAAAGCGGGTCGGCGCGGGGGCATCGGAGCTGCGCGACATGATCGTCGAGGGCTGGCGCGCCAGCGCCAACGCCAAGGTCGGCTGGCCCGAAGTCAGCGTCGCCGATGTCGAATCCGGCAAGGTCGATCCCTGGGAATCCATGGTGGGCAAGGACTGATGCCGCAGTTCGGCGAACCGCTCGCCGGCCGGACGCATCGCGAGCGCCCCGCAGCGTTCGGCATCGTCTCGCGCGCCGGGACGATCGCTGTTGTCCGGGTGACGCCGGATGACGGCGGCGACTATCTCGACCTGCCCGGCGGCGCGATCGATCCCGGCGAGGACGAGGTTCAGGCCCTGATCCGCGAGTTCGGCGAGGAGACCGGCCTGGTCGTGACCGCCGGCTCCCGGATCACCGGAATCCGCCAGTATTTCGTCCTGTCCGACGGAGAACCGGTCAACAACATCGCCGGCGTCTACACGGTCGAGGTGACAGCCGAGGACGAGACGCTCAAAATCGAGGACGACCACACGCTGGTGTGGGTTGATCCGACAGAAGCGATCCGCCGGCTGCGGCATGACGGGCATGCCTGGGCGGTGGCGAAATGGATGCGGGGGCAGGGCTGAAATGACGTCTTTCTACGACCGGCACATCATGCCGAAACTCATCGGCTGCGCCTGCGCCAGCAAGCCGATCATGAAACAGCGCGTGAAGGTGGTGCCGAAGGCCGCCGGCAAGGTGCTGGAGCTGGGCATCGGCGGCGGGCTGAACCTGCAGTACTACGATCCCGCGAAGGTCTCGAGCGTGTCCGGGGTCGACCCTTCGGACGAGCTGCGCGCCTTCGCCCTGGCGGCGGAACGGCCGGAAGGGCTGAAGGTCGATATCCAGAAGGGGACCGCCGAGGCCCTTCCGTTCGAGAACGAAAGCTTCGACTGCGTGGTCTGCACCTTCACCCTCTGCTCGGTCCAGTCGCCGTCGACGGCGCTGGCGGAAGCGAAGCGGGTGCTGAAGCCCGGCGGCCGGTTCCTGTTCTGCGAGCATGGCCTGGCGCCCGACGCCGGGGTGGCGAAATGGCAGGGCCGACTTGAGCCGATGTGGAAGGCCATCGCCGGCGGTTGTCACCTGACACGACCGATCACCGCCTCGGTGCTGGGGGCCGGCTTCACCGTGACCAGCAGTGAACGCATGTACCTGCCGGGTACGCCGCGAGTGCTGGGCTGGAGCGAGTGGGGCGAGGCCATCGCGGCCTGAACGCGACCGCCGCCGGATCATCTGCACGGGAACTGCATCGCCGGTTGACGCTCCCGTGCGGCCTCCCTCAAATGGAGCGTCCGCTTGGGGGACAGCCGAACAGCGCTGCAGGGCATGGACGACGACGCCGCCTTCATCGAGCAATGCCAGGCCGCCGTGGAGCGTCGCCTGGCAGAGCTGACTCCGGACCGTGACGCGCGACCGGCGCGGCTGGCCGAGGCGGCGCGGTACGCCCTGCTGTCGCCGGGCAAGCGGTTCCGGCCGATGCTGACCCTGCTGACCGCCCGTGAATTCGGTGGCGATCCGGCCGCCGCGCTCGACGTCGCCTGCGCCTGCGAGATGGTCCACGCGGCGTCCCTGATCCTCGACGACCTGCCCTGCATGGACGACGCGGGACTGCGCCGCGGACGGGTCACGACGCACAAGGCCTTCGACGAGGCGACGGCCGTCCTTGCCTCGGTGGGCCTGCTCAATCTCGCCTACGGCGTGGTCGCCTCTGCGCCGGGGCTGGCGGGACCGCTGAAGGCCGACCTGGCGGCGCGGCTGTCCCGGGCCGTCGGCTTTTCGGGCCTCGTCGCCGGTCAGGCGATGGACCTGGAACACCGCGACCGCGCCCGTGCGCCCGAGGACCTTGACCTGCTCAATCACCGCAAGACCGGCGTACTGATGGTCGCCGCCGCCGAGGCCGGCGCCCTTATCGCCGGCGCCTCGTCGCTGGCGGTGCTGGGCGTAGGCGAGTTCGCCACCCATCTGGGCCTGGCGTTCCAGATCCATGACGACATCCTCGACGTCGAGGGCGGCGCGGACGTCGGCAAGGACGTCGGCAAGGACGCAGGCATGACCACGCTGGTGTCCGCGATCGGGCTGGAGGGCGCCCGGGTCGCCCGCGACGCCCATCTGAAGGCCTCCGACGCGGGGCTGGCGAGGGCCGGCGTGGGGCAGGGGCTCCTCGCGCGCTACGTCCACGATCTCTTCGAAGCCAGAAAGGCGGCGGCGTGAGCGAACGCCCGATCCTCAACGTCTGGGGCGCCGAGCACCAGTACGGCAGCCGCAAGGTCCTTCGCGGTGTCGATCTGGCTGTGCGGCCCGGCGAGATCTACGCCCTGCTGGGTCCCAACGGCGCGGGCAAGTCGACCCTCGTCGGCGCCATCTGCGGCCGGCTGAAGCTGACCTCCGGCGAAGTGGCGCTGGATGGCCACAACCCCTTCACCTCGCCGCTCGCGCGCGCCCGGCTCGGCCTTGTGCCGCAGGAAATCGCGCTCTATGGCCATATGACCGTGCGCGAGAACCTGCAGGTGTTCGGGCGGCTGTCCGGCGTCTCCCGGCGCACGCTGGGCGAGGCGGTGTCCCGCGCGCTGCAACTCACCCGCACTGCCGACCGCGAGCATGTGCCGGTGAAGCACCTGTCCGGCGGCTATCGGCGCCGGGTCAACATCGCCGCCGCGATCCTGCATCAGCCGCAACTCCTGATCCTCGACGAACCGACGGTCGGCGTGGACATCGATGCGCGCGAGGCGCTGGATACGGTGATCCGTAATCTGCGGGATACCGGCGTATCGGTGCTGATCGTCACCCACGATCTCGAACAGGCGGGTGCGCTCGCCGACCGCGTGGGTTTCCTGAAGGAGGGCCGCAAGGTCCTCGAGGGCTCGCCCCGCGCCCTGATCGAACAGGCCTTCGGGCAGGAGATGGAGATCCTCGTCCAGATGGACGTCGAACCCGACATGGACGGCGAGAGCATCCTCGCCACCGAAGGGCTGGAGCGGCGCAAGGGCAATCTCTGGGCCCGCCTCGACGAAGGCGGCTACAGCGCCGCGGCCCAGCTCGACCGGCGCCTGCGCAGCCTGGGCATGATCCCGCGCGAGATCCGCGTGCGGCCGCCGTCGTTGCAGAACCTGTTCAGCCTCGTCGCCGACTGGAGGCGCGCCGCATGATCCTGGCCATGTTCCGCGTCATGGCGCTGGCGCTGTGGCGGGACCGCGGCGCGCTGGTGATGACCTTCCTTTTGCCGCCGCTGGTGTTCCTGATCTTCTCGGCAGTGTTCGCCGGCGCCACCGGCGAGGACGTCAGACTCAAGCTCGCCATCGCCGACGATGCCCGAACGCCCGCCTCGCAGCGCCTCGCGGCCGCCCTGCTCGCTGACCCGGATGTCCGCGCCGAGCGGACGAGCCCGGACACCGGCGCGGAGGTGCGCCGCCTGGTGAAGGCCGGCAAGGCCGACGCCGGGGTGATCATTGCCGGCGACCCCGGCGCGCCGGGCGCCCCGATCCTCGTCGTGTCCGACCCCAGCCGCGCCGTCGCGGCGCCCCTGACCATGGCGCGCGTGCAGCAGACGATGGCGCGAGCGATGCCGGACATCCTGCTGGCCCGCACGCTGGTCGAGACCGCCCCGGCCGTCGGCGGCTACAGCCAGGGCCAGATCGCCGTGGCGACGGCGGCGCGCGCCGTGCTGGCCAAAGGCGACGCGAAGCCCGCAGGCCCGACCCTGTTCGCCCGCGAGGACATCGCCGGCGCCAAGAAGGGCGGCGGCACGATCGCCTACTACGCCGGCGCGGTCAGCATCCTCTTCGCCCTGTTCTCGGCCATGACCGGCGCCCTGTCGCTGATCGATGAGCGCCGCAGCGGCGTCGCCGACCGCATTCTCGCCGGCACGCGCGGGATGGGCCCGGTGGTGACCGGCAAGTTCCTGTTCCTGGTCGCCCAGGGCATGGTCCAGGCCCTCGCCATCTTCGCCACGGCGCAGCTGATCTACGGCGTTCCGGTCCTGCAGCATTTGGGGCCGTGGCTGGTCACGGTCGTGGCCGCCTCGATCTGCGCGGCGGGGCTGGCGCTGGCCATCGTGTCGTTCTGCAAGACTCGCGACCAGGGCCAGATGCTGTCGACCTTCATCATCCTGATCCTGGCGGCCATCGGCGGCAGCATGGTGCCCCGGTTCCTGATGCCGCCCTGGCTGCAGATGGCCGGCTGGGCGACGCCCCACGCCTGGACGATTGAGGCCTATCAGTCGATCCTCTGGCGGGACGCGGGCCTCTCGGCGGTGTATCCTGCCTGGGCGGTGCTGACGGTCACCGGCCTGCTCGGCCTCTTGCTGGCCCAGACGGCGACGCGCCTCGTCCGCTGAGGATTCCGATGCTGCAATTCGCGATCAGCCTGGCCCTGTTTCTGGGCGCGCTGGCTTTTATGGAAGGCTTCGCCTTCGTCATGCACAAGTACGTCATGCATGGCTTCATGTGGGTCTGGCACAAATCGCATCACGAGCCGCGCGACGGCGTCTTCGAGCTCAACGACCTGTTCGCCGTGGTCTTCGCCGCTCCGGCCATCGTGGCGATCTGGCTGGGCGTGAACACGATGCTGGGCTGGATGTTGCCGGTCGGCCTGGGGATCACCGCCTATGGCGCGATCTACTTCATGTTTCACGACGGGCTGGTGCATCGCCGCTATCCGGTGCCGCTGAGCGGCAAGTCGGCATTCTGGAAGCGCCTGATCCAGGCCCACCGCTTCCACCATGCGGTCCACACGAAGGACGGCTGCGTGTCGTTCGGCTTCCTGATGGCGCCGCCGGTTCGCCAGTTGAAGGCGCAACTGGAGGCCCGCAACGTCGACCTCCGGACCGCCGCGCCGGACGGCACCGAAGCGCCGCTCTAGATCTTGCTCCACAGCGCCGGCCGCTCCGGCGGCTCGCGCCAGCGATCCAGCGTCGCGCCGCGCACGGCCATCAGACCGCCGCCGAGGGCGAGGCCCAGCTTCTCGGCCGTCGAGGTCGAGACCCGCTCGTCCCAGGCCTTCGCGCCGCGCGCCACCACCTTGACCCCGATCTCGCGATAGACGCCCCGCGCCGCCGCCACGGCCCAGGCCGAGCGGAAGGGCAGGCCGCGCAGGCCCCAGCGAGCGGAGGCGTAGTAGGGCTCGGCGGTCTCCACCAGACGGCGGGCAAGACCCGCGATGGCCGCCCTGTGGGCAGGATCACCAACGGCCGTCTCCGGCACGCCCGCCGCCGCCAACCAGTCGGCGGGCAGGTAGATGCGGTCGTTCTGCGCGTCCTCGACGATGTCGCGGGCGATATTGGTCAGCTGGAAGGCCAGGCCCAGATCCTGCGCCCGGCGCAGGGTCTGCAGATCATCGGGCCGCACACCCATGACGATGGCCATCATCACCCCGACGACGCCGGCGACGTGCCAGCAGTAGTCGAGCGTGTCCTCGATCGTCTCGTAGCGACGCCCCGCGACGTCCATGGCGAAGCCGTCGATCAGCTCGATCGGATAGCGCTCGGGCAGGTCGCGCCGGGCCGCCACCTCGCGGAAGGCGGCGAAGGCGGGATCGTCGGTCGGATGGCCCGCCAGCGCCGCGCGGGTCTGGGCGTAAAGGCCGACGAGGCGCTCCTCGACCTCGGCCGGGTCGAGCACCTCGCGGTCGTGGCCGAGCGTCTGGCCGTCGATGACGTCATCGCAATGCCGGCACCAAGCATAGAGCATCTCCGCGTCGGCGCGCGTCTGCGGATCGAACAGGGCCGCCGCGGCCGCGAAGCTCTGCGAGCCCTTCTGGATGGTCTCGCGACTGGCCTGAACCAGATCCGGTCCGGGAAGTCCCTCGCTCACGGGGCCATGTCCGGGATCATCAACGCCGCGGTCGCCTTGGCCGAGCCGACCACCCCGGGGATGCCCGCGCCCGGATGGGTGCCGGCGCCGACGAAATAGAGATTGGGGATCCTGTCGTCGCGGTTGTGGGTCCGGAACCACGCGCTCTGGGTCAGGATCGGTTCCAGCGAAAAGGCCGCGCCGTTCCAGGCGTTCAGCTCGGTCGTGAAGTCGTCGGGCGTGAAGATGCGGCAGGTCACGAGGTCGCGCGCCAGATTGGGGATGTAGCGATCCTCGAGGTATTTCAGGATCTTGTCGCGATAAGCTTCACCTTCGGTCGCCCAGTCGATGTCGGCGGTCTCAAGGTTGGGCACGACCGACAGGACGTAGAAGGCGCTGCCCCCGGGCGGCGCCATGCCGGGGTCGGTGGCGCAGGGGTTGTGCAGGTAGAGGGAGAAGTCCTCCGACAGCGTGTCCTTGCTGTAGATGTCCCCGATCAGCTCGCGATAGCGCGGGCCGAAGCAGATCGTGTGATGCCGGATCTGCGGGTGTTCCGCCTTGAGCCCGAAGTAGATGACGAACAGCGACGGGCTCCACCGCTTCTTCTCCAGCGCCTTGCTGGCCGCCTTGCCGCGCGGATCGTCGACGAGCAACTCACGGTAGGTGTGCATGATGTCGGCGTTGGACGCGACCGTGTCGAACGCCTCGAACTCGCCGTCATGGCGGATCACGCCAGTCACACGGCCGCCGGCGGTGGCGATCTTCGAGATCGGCGCATTCAGCGCGATCTTGCCGCCGAGGTCCTCGAACAGCTTCACCAGGGCCCGGATGAGGGCGCCGGTTCCGCCGCGCGGGAACCACACGCCGCCGCGCCGCTCCAGCGCATGGATCAGGGCGTAGATGGAGGAGGTGGCGAACGGGCTGCCACCCACCAGCAGGCTGTGGAACGACAGGGCCTGACGGACGTGCTCGTCCTTCACGAAGCTCGCCACCTTGCCATAGACGCTGCGCCAGGCCTGCAGCTTCATCAGCGACGGGGCCGCCGCGATCATGCTGCCGAAGTCGAGGAACGGCACGGCGCCCAGTTCGACATAGCCCTTCTGGTAGAGCTCCTCGGAATAGGCGTGGAAGCGGCGATAGCCCTCTACGTCCGCGGGATTACGGGCGGCGATCTGCCGGTCCAGTTCGGCCTGGTCGTTGACGTAGTCGAAGACGTCGCCGTCTTCCCACACAAGGCGGTAAAACGGGTCGACCGGCAGCAGCTCGACATAGTCCTCGATCTTGCGACCGCTGAGCGTGAAAAGCTCCTTCAGGCAGTCCGGGTCGGTGATGACCGTGGGACCGGCGTCAAAGATGAAGCCCTCGTCTTCCCAGACGTAGGCGCGGCCGCCCGGCTTGTCGCGGCGCTCGAACACCGTGACGTCGATCCCGGCTGATTGCAGACGGATGGCCAGGGCCAGCCCGCCGAAGCCGGAACCAATGACGGCCGCGCGCGGCTTGCTCATGCCTTGTCGTCCCCAGGAATTACCGATCGTTCGGACAGCACCGCCAGGGCGGCCGCGATGGGCACCGGCGGCTTGCCTATCAGGATGCGGGCCTTGTCCGCCAGCGTGATCCGCCCGGCGTAGAACCGTTCCACCAGGCCCTGTGACAGACGGTAGAACCGCTCCAGCACCACGAATCGCTGTCCGGGCCGTGCGGCCCTGAACAGCATGCGGTTGAGCAGCCGGTAGTAGGCCCTCTCCGTCCAGCGTTGTTTCGAGCGCGCCTCGACGCAGGCGCGCGCCGTCGCCGTGGTCAGGTCCGGAAGCGCGGCGATCTCGTCGGCCAGTCGCGCGGCGTCCGGCAGGGAATAGCCGGTGATCGGCTGGAACAGGGCGGCCCGCAGCCCGACTTCAGGCAGGTCGGAGGCCCGCCAGTAGGCGTCGATGTCGCCGGCCAGGGCGATCGGAAGGACGCCGATTTCCTCGCGCACGACCGCCTCGATGCTCCAGCCCTGGGTCGCGGCGTAGGCCTCGACGTCCCGTCGCAGCGTCTCGCGGTCGAGGTCGTGGCCGTCGGCGTAGCGGGTATCCTCGATCAGCAGCCGTGTCGGCGAAAAGGGCAGGGCGTAGAGAAACCGGTAGCCGTCGAGCTGATCGACCGTGGCGTCCATGATGATCGGGCGGATCAGGCCGTGCGGCGCGGCGAGCTCCACCTCCAGCCCGACGAACTTCTGCCAGCCCAGGACGAGGTCCCAGTTGGGGCGGGGCCCGCGGCCGTCGATCACGCAGCGGGCCTCGATGACGCGCTGGTCTTCCAGCACCACGCGGTCAGGTCGGACGTCCATGACCGCGACGCCGGTCCAGGCGTCGTCGCCGAGCGCCCCCTGGACGACCTCGTGGAAGCGGTCGGAGGTCACCGAGCGATAGGGCGTGGTCAGGGTTCGGCGGTGAGCCGGAAAGCGGACGTCATAGCCCTCCCAGCGATGCACGATCAGCGGGTCCAGCCAGGCGCTGATCGCCGCGCTGACGTCCGTGGCGAAATGGCTCCAGGTGTGGCGGCCGCCCAGAGTCCCGCCGTGCTCGACGATAATGACCTTCAGCGCTGGCCGCAGCGTCTTGAGGCGCAGGGCGATCAGTCCGTTGGCCAGCCCTCCGCCCACCAGGACGACATCGGCAGAGGTTGCGGAAGGCGAAGCCATGTCCCGGAGATAGCACGGCGTCGGGCGAAGACTAGGCGGCCTTCCGCGTCGCGGCCGGTTTGCGCGCCGGCGTTCGCTTCTTCGTCGGCATGGGATGGCCCGGCTTGTCGTCGTCCAAGGCCTTGTCGCGCGGAGCGGCCTTGCGGCGCTTCTCATGAAGTTCCGCGTGCAGGTCCTTCGCGGCCCGCTCGCATTCCTCCAGGATGATTTCCAGTTCCTGGTCGGTCAGATGTTCGATGCCGATGAACTTGTTGTCGGAGTCGCCGGCGCGGATCAGCTCGTCCAGTTTGGCGTGCAGGGCGGCGTTGTCGCGGTTCTGGGTATTCTGGATCAGGAACACCATCAGGAAGGTGATGATGGTCGTGGAGGTGTTGATCACCAGCTGCCAGGTCTCTGAAAATCCAAACAGCGGCCCGCTCACGGCCCAGGCCGCGACGCCGACGACGCAGATGGCGAAGGCGGCGGGGCGACCGGTCCATTTGGACACGGTGTTGGAGAAGCGGGTGAAGAGCCGATTGACGTCCATCGGGGCCTCCTGATTGCGCGCAGGCCGGTGAACGGGTAGGGGCCAGCGAGGTTCCGGGAGGCTCCAGGCATGGCGCAGGCGACGATCATCGACGGCAAGGCGTTCTCCGAACGTCTTCGGACGCAGGTGGCTGCTGAGGTCGCCGCGCTCAAGGCCGATCACGGGGTCACGCCCGGACTGGCCGTTGTGCTGGTCGGCGAAGACCCGGCCAGCGAGGTCTATGTGCGCAACAAGGGCGTCCAGACCGAAGCCGCCGGCATGTATTCCGAAACCCACAAGCTGCCGGGCGACGTCGGCGAAGCCGAGTTGCTGGCGCTGGTCGCCCGGCTGAACGCCGACCCGGCGATTCACGGCGTGCTGGTCCAGTTTCCGGTCCCCGATCATCTCAGCCAGGCCCGCATCGTCGCCGCCATCTCGCCGGACAAGGACGTCGACGGCCTGACCGTCACCAACGCCGGGCGGCTGGCCAGCGGGCTTCCGGCCCTGACCTCCTGCACCCCGGTCGGCTGCATGATGCTGCTCCAGGACGCGCTGGGCGACCTGAGGGGGCTGAACGCCGTCGTGATCGGTCGCTCGAACCTGATGGGCAAGCCGATGGCCCAGCTCCTGCTGGCCGCGGACTGCACCGTCACCATCGCCCATTCGCGCAGCCGCGACCTGCCCGGCATCTGCCGGCAGGCCGACATCCTGGTGGCCGCCGTCGGGCGCGCCGAGATGGTCAGGGGCGACTGGATCAAGCCGGGCGCGGCCGTGATCGACGTCGGCATCACCCGCTTTCCGTCCCGCGACCCTGTCCGCGCTGCCGAAGGCAAGACCCGTCTGGTCGGCGATGTGGCGTTCGAGGAAGCCAAGGCCGTCGCCGGCTGGATCACCCCGGTGCCGGGCGGGGTCGGCCCGATGACCATCGCCTGCCTGCTGCAGAACACCCTGACGGCCGCAAGGCGGCTGCATGGCCTGGAGGGCTAGGGCCATGGCGTTGCATAAGTTTTGTGCGTCCTTCGAGACGCGCTTCGCGCTCCTCAGGATGACGAGATGGGCGGATGGCAAAACGGCTCGTCATGGTGAGGAGCGGCCGTCAGGCCGCGTCTCGAACCACGCACGCACCCTCAGCGCATTCCTGCTGGCTTCGACACTCGTCGCCTGCTCCCCCGCGCCCAAACCCGCCCCGACGCCGGAGCAGGCCGCTCTCCTCAAGCCCGCCGATGCGCGGCTGGCCGGGCTCTACGAGACCTCCTGCAAGGCCTGCCACGCCATTGCCGAGTCCGGCGCGCCGATGGTCCATGACGCCGCCGCCTGGGCGCCGCGCCTGAAGCAGGGGATGCCGGTGCTGATTGACCACACCATCCTCGGATTCAACGCCATGCCGGCCGGCGGACAGTGCACCGCTTGCACCCGGGCCGATCTGGAGGCTCTCATACGCTTCATGGCGGA
Organism: Caulobacter sp. FW305-C-30-S16; assembly: GCF_058783025.1. Taxonomy (NCBI): domain Bacteria; kingdom Pseudomonadati; phylum Pseudomonadota; class Alphaproteobacteria; order Caulobacterales; family Caulobacteraceae; genus Caulobacter; species Caulobacter sp. FW305-C-30-S16. The sequence continues at coordinate 889,334 of NZ_JBYSYH010000002.1, forward strand.
CCAGCAAGAGTCGGCCGGCTAGGTCGGGGGACACCATGATTTCGAGGCGGCGGGCGCTGATTGCAGGCGGGGCCGCGACGGCCGTCATCGGAGGCGGCGCGGTCGCCATCGGCCGCGCCAATCGCGAGACCCCTGAACCGCCCGCGCCCCCGTCGACCGACGGCAAGGGCCACACGGTCTGGCGCAACTGGTCGGGCATCCAGCACAGCTATCCGGCCCAGCGCAGCGCGCCGAAGGACGAGGCGGAGCTGTCGGCGCTGCTCAAGGGCGGCGCGGCGCCGGTGCGCGTCACCGGAGCCGGCCACAGCTTCACCGGCCTCTGCGCCACCGACGGGACGCTGGTCTCGCTCGACGCCATGAGCGGCGTCGTCGGATGGGATGGCGACGAGGCCACGGTCCGGGCCGGGACAAGGCTCGGCGCGCTCGGCCCGGCGCTGGCCGCAAACGGTCGGGCGATGGCCAACCTGCCCGACATCAACAAGCAGTCGCTGGGCGGCGCGCTCGGCACGGCGACCCACGGCACGGGCCGGACGCTCAAGGCGATCCACGGCGATGTCACGGCCCTCACGCTGGTCACGGCCGGCGGCGCGGTGCTGGACTGCGATGCGAAGACCCGTCCGGAGCTCTTCAGCGCCGCCCGGGTGTCCCTCGGCGCGCTGGGGATCATCTCGAAGGCGCGCCTCACGACCACCGCCAACCGCCGCCTCCGCCGCCGCGTGTGGCTGGAGCCGTTCGAGGAGGCGATGGCGAAGGCCGAGGAACGCTGGGCGACGCACCGGAACTTCGAGTTCTACGCGGTGCCCTTCACCGGCCTCGCAGCCAACATCACCCATGACGAGACGGATGAGGCCGCGACGGTCCGCGAGACCAGCCCGGACGACGCCTTCCTCGACGCCCTGAAGGGGCTGCGCAATCTGCTCGGCTTCTCGACGGGGCTGCGCAAGGCGGCCGCGAAGGCGCTGCTCGGCGGCACAAAGCCCGAGACGGCGGTCGACGAGGGCTGGAAGCTGCTGTCCACCGAGCGGCCCGTGCGGTTCAACGAGATGGAATACCACCTGCCGCACGAGACCCAACTGGCGGCGCTCAAGGAGGTGGTCGAGACGATCGAGACGCATCGTCCGGACGTCTTCTTCCCGATCGAGGTGCGCCGCATCGCGCCGGATGACGCCTGGCTGTCGCCGTTCCAGGGCGAGCCGCGCGGGTCGGTGGCCGTCCACGCCTATTACCGCGACGACTACCAGTTCTTCTTCGAGCTGATCGAGCCGATCTTCCGCCGCTACGGCGGCCGGCCGCACTGGGGCAAGCTGCACTCGCTCAAGGGGGGCGACCTGGCCGCCCTCTATCCGCGCTGGCACGACTTCCTCGAAATCCGCCGCGAACTCGATCCCGAAGGCCGGCTGCTCAATCCGTACCTGAAGACGCTGTTCGGCCTGTAGGGGACATGTACCGCAGGTACGTGTCCCCCAATCGAGCGGTCACGGGTTTGGGGGACACGTACCCTTGGTACAGGTCACCGACGCTCAGCTGTCCGCCGTATCCACCGAATTGACCCAGCCGACGATCTCGCCGAGCACCTGGGTCAGGGCGGCGTTGTAGGCCGGCACGATCGCGCCGACGCGGTTCTCGCCGGCACGGACGCGGGCGGTGAACACCCGGTCGCCGATCAGCGCACGGTCACGATTGCGGGTGACCACGCCACGGACCGACACGACGATTTCCGGGGCGGCCTTGGGCCCCCGGTCGTAGTGCGTCTCGAAGACCTGGACATCGAGCTTCAGGGAGAAGTCGGCCTTGATCACCTCGCCGCGGCTGATCAGCCGGGCCCGGCCGGCGCCCTGGAAGGCCGTCGAAACCTGCTCGTCGAACAGCACCGACGCCGGCGAGACCCAGCGGGCGCCGGCGATATAGGCGGCCTCGCCCCGGTCGTTGACGGTCAGGATCCGGTCGCCCCCGGAGGCGCGGGGAAAGCTCGTGCCCAGCCGCAGAACGCCGAACAGCGCGCCCGCCGGCGCCGACTGCGGCTGCTGCCGGGCCTCGAAGCGGTACAATTGCGCCGGGTCCGCCTTGGGGAACACCGAGATACAGCCCGACAGGGCGATGGCCGTCAGCGCGAGGGCGGCGGCGGTCAGTCGACGGTTCACGGCTGAACCTCCACTTCCTTGGCAGGCGCCTTGGAGACGACGCCCTGCGGATTCTGTTCAACCTCGCCGACCAGCCGGTCGAGGGATTCGGCGGTGGCCTGAAGCGAGGTGATCGCCCGGGTCAGTTGCGGCAGGCCGGTGTCGGCGAATTCCGAGGTCGGTCCGTCGAGCTTGCCGATCATGGCGCGGGCGTCGCGCGTCGCGGCCTTCAGTTCGGCCGCGGCTTCGCTCAGTTCGGCCAGGGTGCGTCGCCCGTCGCCGTCGACCAGCCCCTTGGTGGACCGGCTCAGCTCGGTGATTTCCGACGCCGCCGCATCGATGCTCTGCAGCGCCTTCTGGGCGTCGGCGATGATCGCCTTGCGCTCGCGGGCCTCGGCGGTGATCGCCTGGACGTCGTTCAGGGCGGCGCCGAAGACCTTGACGTTCTCGTCCGACAGCACCCGGTTGACCCGGTCCAGCGCTTCGATGGTTCGCGACAGCACCGTGCCGCCGCCCTGGAGCAGGTCCGACAGGGCGCTGTTCTGGCTTCGGATGATCGGGATCTTGCCGCTTTCCACGGTGGTCTTCAGCAGCCGCTTGGACGGCGTTCCCGCGGTGATCTGGACATAGTTGACGCCCGTGATCCCCTGCGGCTCGAGGGTCGCGAAGGAGTCCTCGCGGATCGGCACGTCGGACGTGATCCGCGCCCGCGCCATCACCCGGTTGGGGTCGCGGCTATCAAGCGCGATCTTGGTGACTTCCCCGACCTTGATGCCGTTGAAATGGACTTCGCCGCCTTCGGACAGGCCGCGGACCGGCCCGATGAACAGGATGTCGTACTCGTCGAAGTCACGGTTCACCTGCAGGCGCGCAAGCCAGACGATGAACACCACGAGCCCGATGACGAGGGCCAGGGAGGCGACGCCGACGAGGGCGTAATTGGCGTTTCGTTCCATCAGACGCTGTGTCCCGTCATTGCCCGTGACCCTGCTGCGGCCCGACCTCGCGGTCCCAGGAAGTATTCCTGAATCCACGGGTGACTGGAATGCTCCAGTTCACGCACCGGCGCGGCGGCGACGACCTTCCGGTCGGCCAGCACCGCCACACGGGTGGTGATCGCGTAAAGCGTGTCGAGGTCGTGGGTGATCATGAAAACCGTGAGGTTGAGGCTCGACGACAGGTCCGCGATGAGATCATCGAAGGCCGCCGCGCCGATAGGATCGAGGCCAGCCGTCGGCTCGTCGAGAAACAGCAGTTGCGGGTCCAGAGCCAGCGCACGGGCGAGCGCCGCCCGCTTGATCATCCCGCCGGAAAGTTCCGACGGCCGCAGGGCTCCCGCCCGGGACGGAAGGCCCGACAGGGCGATCTTCAGGTCGGCCAGTTCGTAGATTTCGGCGCGCGTCAGGCGCGTATGCTCGAACAGCGGCGCGGCGACGTTCTCGCGCACGGTCAGGGACGAGAACAGCGCGCCCTGCTGGAACAGCACGCCCCAGCGGCGCTCGATCGACGTCCAGTTCTTGCGGGTGGCCGTGTCGATATCCTGGCCGAACAGTTTGATGGTGCCGCCGTCGGGCGTCTTGAGGCCGATGATGGAGTTCATCAGCACCGACTTGCCCGAGCCGGACCCGCCGACGACGCCGAGGATTTCGCCGCGATTGACGGTCAGATCGAGGTCCTCGTGGATCACGTGGTCGCCGAACTGCGAGCGCAGACCGATGATCTCGATCGGCGCGACCTCGGTGTCATGCTCGTCGACCAGGCCGCTCATACGTCCAGCTTCATGTAGAGAACGGCGAAAATCGCATCGATGACGATGATGGTGAAGATCGCCTGGACCACGGCGGAGGTGACCCGCTGGCCGAGCGAGATGACGTCGCCGCCAACCTCCATGCCCTGACGCGAGCCGATGCCGGCGATGACCGCGGCCATGATCGGCGCCTTGGAGATCCCGACCCAGAAGTGGGTCGCCCCGACGTTATCGACGATCCGCTGCATGAAGAAGGTCGGCGACAGGTCCAGCAGGCTCCAGGTCACCAGCATCCCGCCGACCATCCCCGAAAGGTCCGCTACGAACGTCAGCAGCGGCATCATCATCAACAGTGCGATGAAGCGGGGCAGGACCAGCGCGTCGAACGGGTCCACGCCCATGACCTGCATGGCGTCGATCTCCTGGCGCATCTTCATCGCGCCGATCTCGGCGGCGAAGGCCGAGGCCGAACGGCCGGCGATCAGGACGGCGGTGATGACGATGCCGAACTCGCGCAGCACGGCGATGCCGATCGTCTCGACCACGAACACCGTCGCGCCGAAGTCGGTCAGCGTGTTGATCCCGATCAGCGCCACAACAGCGCCGATGAAGGCGGTGCCGGTCGCCACGATCGGCAGAGCGTCCAGTCCGGCGCGCTCGCACTGGGCGAAGATCGGCGCCCAGCGGACCTTGCTCGGCCGTGCGACGCCCCGCAGGCCGGACATGGTCAGCCGCCCGATGAAGGCGAAGGTCTCGATGACCTCGTTGATGATGTTGAAGACGCCCTGACCAACCCGGACCAGCAGGTTGTAGATGCCGATCTCGCGAACAGTCGGCGTCGGCTCCGCCTCGACGGCCGCGGCGACCAGGTCCAGCAGACGCCGGGTCTCGGGCTTGGCGACGATCGCCCCGCCGCTCGCACAGCCTTCAACCGCCCGGAGTATGGCGTAGGCCCCCGCCGTGTCGCAGCGGCCCATGGTCATCAGGTCAATGGAGATCGCCTTGGAGCCGTCCAGAATGCCGGCGAGGCGATTGTCGGCGTCGCCCATGCCTTCGGCTGTCCAGTCGCCGGACAGGACCACCGCCGCGCCTGTCTCCCCCTGCTGGAGCTTGAAGTCGGCGGGCTTGCTCATGCGGGAGTCGCAATGGTCCTTTGGGTCGCGCCAGAACCCTGCCACGCGTTCATCCTAACGCAAAGCGCCCGTGCGCGTTGCGCGTGATTGTATTCGCCCCTGTGTTGCGCAACGCTCTCACCCATTAGGGGGGCTCAAATGGCCTACGGCATGGACGATGAAGGCCAGACCCGCACGATCGGGCTGGCGCGGATCGGTACAGGACTGGTGCAGGGCGTCGCCCTCTGGGCCCTGACCGAAGCTGCGGACAACAAGGTCTGGCCGGCGACCAACGGGGTGCTGTTCGGGGTCCTGGCGGCCGTGGTCCTGTTCACGCCGTTCGTGGTCCTGGGCGGACTGGCGGACATGCGTCGCCGCACCCTGGTCGTCTGGACCCTCGCCGCGGCGGCCGGCCTGGCGGCGCTCGGGGCCCACGATATCGACCGGCGCGCGGCGCACGAGGTCGTCGAGTGGATTTCCGGCCAGGCGATGGTGTTCCTCGCCGCAGTCCTGTTCATCACCCACCATCTCGTCTCGGCCGCGGACAGCGACCGCAAGCTGATCGCGCGGTTCCCGACCTATTTCGACCAGGCCTGGAAGCACGGCGTGCAACTGGTGATGTCGGCCGGGTTTGTCGGCGTCTTCTGGCTGGTGCTGTTCCTCGGCGCGGCGCTGTTCAAGCTGATCGGCATTGAATTCGTAGAAGAACTGACCCGAAAGTCATGGTTCGCCATTCCGGCCACGACGACGATGTTCGCCGCCGCCGTGCAACTTACCGACGTCCGCCACGGCCTGATCCGCGGCATCCGGACGGTGGCGCTGACGCTGCTGTCCTGGCTGCTGCCGGTGCTCGTGTTCCTGACCGGCGCCTTCATGCTGGCCCTGCCGTTCACGGGCCTGGAACCGCTGTGGAAGACCCGCAGCGCCGCCGCCATCCTGCTCAGCGCCGCGGCCGTGATGATCGTGCTGATCAACGCCGCCTACCAGGACGGCGAGCCGGACACGCCGACGCCCTTTATTCTCCGCTGGGCCGGCCGCATCGGCGGGCTGCTGCTGCTCCCGCTGGTCGGGGTCGCCGCCTATGCGCTGGGATTGCGGATCGGCCAGTACGGCCTGACGCCGGACCGGATCATCGCCGCCGCCTGCGTCGTGGCCGGGGTGTTCTACGCGGTCGGCTACAGCCTGGCGGCCGTGCTGCCCGGCGTCTGGATGAAGCGGCTGGAGACGGCCAACGTCGTCACGGCGGTCGTCACGGTCGGCCTGATCCTGGCGTTGTTCTCGCCGCTGGCGGATCCGGCGCGCCTGTCAGTCGACAGCCAGATGGCGCGGATCTCGGACGGTCGGCTGAAGCCTGACAAGGTCGACTACCGCTTCCTGCGGTTCCAGAGCGAGCGCTACGGCGTGGCGGCCCTGCAGACGCTGAAGAAGGAGGGCGGTGAGGTCGGCAAGCGGGCGACGGAGGCGCTGGCCTGGGAGAGCGAGCGCGAAGCCGAAGGGCCGCCGGCGGAGACCGTCAACCTGACGCAGGCGATCAAGGTATGGCCGGCCGGCGCCGTTCTGCCCGTCGACTTCCTGACCATGGCTGCGGCTGACAAAGCCCGCCTGCAGGCTGATTGCGGCACGGAAAACGCGGACATCAACGGCGCCTGCAACGCGATCCTCGCCGATGTCGACGGCGACGGAGCAAACGAGGTCCTCGTCATCCAGGCCGGCGATGCGGATGTCTTCGCCAAAGGTCCGGCGGAGTGGTCGAAGGTCGGCGCCTTTGTGCCGACAGGTTGCGCGGGATATCCCGAGGCCCTCCGCGAAGGCCGATTCAAGCTCGTCCCGTCGCGACCGTGGCGCGATCTGGAGATCAACGGCGAGCGAGTGCCGATGCAGGAAACCTACAGGAACTGCGCTGAGCGGAAGGCGCCGCCGCCTCGCTGAGCAGCCGGTCGGCCCGGCTTCGCGAGACGAAGCAGAATGGTGGATGCGACAGGGATTGAACCTGTGACCCCCTCGGTGTGAACGAGGTGCTCTCCCGCTGAGCTACGCATCCGCTCTGGGGCTCTCGCCCGGGAGGCGGCGTCTATAGCGACTCGGCCGCCGTGGGGCAAGACGCCGCGATGTCGGCGATCACGCCGGCCAGGGTGTCGAAGTGGCTGATCACGACATCGCCGCCCAGTTCGTCCGGCGGCAGGTCGTTGTAGCCGAACGTGCAGACGACGCAGGGGACGCCGGCCGCCTTCGCCGCGCCGACATCCGGCGAGGCGTCGCCGACCAGAACGGCTCGCGCCGGATCGCCGCCGGCGCGGGCGATGGCCTCAAGCAGCGGCGCCGGGTCCGGCTTCTGAACGGGCAGGGTGTCGCCGCCGACGATGGCGTCGAACAGGCCGGTCATCTGGAGTTCGTCCAGCAGCAGGCGGGCCAGCCCCTCGGGCTTGTTGGTGCAGACCGCCAGCGCCGCGCCGCGCGCCCGCAGATCGGCCAGCGCCTGCAGGCAACCGGGGAAGGGGCGGCTCTCCTGGGCGATCCGGGACCGGTAGACGTCGACGATCCGCGGCCGAAGCTGCGCGATCTGCTCTTCGGTGATGGTCCGGTCGGCCATGGCGAAGGCGCGGAGCAGCATGCCCCGCAGCCCGTGGCCGACGAGTTGGCGCACCGCAGTCATCGGCGCGGGCGCCATGCCCTGCTCGATGAGGATGACGTTCAGCGCCCCGACGAGGTCGGGCGCGGTCTCCACCAGGGTGCCGTCGAGATCGAAGGCGATGGTCCAGCTGGCGAGGGTCTTGGTCGGGTCATGCATCGTCGCAGGCTTTCGGGTAAAGCTCACCGGAATGCAACGTCACGAGTCGATCCGATGAGCCAGCGCGCCGCGGTGATCATGGCCGCCGGCCAGGGCACCCGCATGAAATCCCCGACCCCGAAGGTCCTGCACAGGATCGGCGGACGGACCATGCTCGACCGGGCCATCGATGCGGTCCAGGCCGCCGGGTGCGAGCGCGTGGTGGTCGTCTGCGGGACCCACAGTCCGGCGGTGGCCGAGCATGTGCGCAAGCGCCTGGGCGAGGCCGCCGTGGCGATCCAGGACCCGCCGCTGGGCACGGCGCACGCGGTGCTGTCGGCGAAGGACGCCCTGGCCGGGTTCACCGGCGAGGTCATCGTCACCAATGCCGACTGTCCGCTGCTGACGGCCGGCGACTTCGCCCCGCTGTTCGAGCGGCGCGCGGCCGGGGACGACCTGGTCATGCTGGCCTTCGAGGCGGCCGATCCGGCGCTCTATGGCCGGATGATCCAGGACGCCGACGGCCGCCTGCTGCGCATCGTCGAGGCCCGCGACGCCAACGCCGAAGAGAAGGCCGTCCGCGCCTGCTACTCCGGCATCCTCTGCGCGCCGGCCGGGCCGCTGTTCGACTGGCTGGCCGCCGTCGACAACAACAACGTCAAGGCCGAGTTCTACATCACCAGCATCGTCGGGATCGCCAATGCGGCCGGCAAGCGGGTGGGGGTGGCCTTCACCTCCGAGACCGCCGTGATGGGCGCCGACGACCAGGCCGGCGTCGCCCGCGCCGAGGCCCTCTGGCAGGCCCGCGCCCGCTCAGCCCTGCTGGCCGAGGGCGTGACCATGACCGCGCCGGAGACGGTGTTCCTCAGCTTCGACACGCAGATCGCCGGCGGTGTGACCCTGGAGCCCAACCTCGTGTTCGGACCGGGTGTGACGGTCGAGACCGGCGCGGTGATCCGCGCCTTCAGCCATCTGGAAGGCGCCATCGTCCGCAGCGGCGCGATCGTCGGCCCCTACGCCCGCCTGCGCCCCGGCGCGGACATCGGCGAGGACGCCCATATCGGCAACTTCGTCGAGGTGAAGAAGGTCAAGGTCGGGAAGGGCGCCAAGGCCAACCACCTGTCCTATCTGGGCGACGGCACGATCGGCGCGAAGGCCAACATCGGCGCCGGGACGATCTTCTGCAACTACGACGGCTTCGACAAGTTCGACACCCATGTGGGGGAGGGCGCCTTTGTCGGCTCCAACTCCTCGCTGGTCGCGCCTGTGACCATCGGCGCGGGCGCCTACACCGGCTCGGGCAGCGTCATCACGAAGGACGTCGCGCCCGACGCCCTGGCTCTCGAACGCGGCGTCCAGACCGAAAAGCCCGGCTGGGCCGCGAGGTTCAGGGCGATGAAGATCGCACGGAAGGCCGCGAAATGACCGCCGACGACCAGAAGCGCATCGCCGGCGCCGCCGCTGCTGACCTCGTCGAGGCCGGCATGGTCGTGGGCCTCGGCACCGGCTCGACTGCCGCCTGGTTCGTCAGGGCGCTGGCGGCGCGCGGGCTCGACGTCCGCGGCGTGCCGACCTCCGAGGCCACCGCCAACCTGGCGCGCGAGCTGGGCATCGCGCTGATCGGCCTGGACGACGTCAAGGCTATCGACCTGACCGTCGACGGCGCCGACGAGATCGGGCCGGGCCTGTCGCTGATCAAGGGCGGCGGCGCCGCCCTGCTGCGCGAGAAGCTGGTCTGGGAGGCCTCGCGCCGCTGTGTGGTCATCGCCGACGCCGCCAAGGTGGTGAAGGTGCTGGGCAAGTTCCCGCTGCCGATCGAGGTGGTCCGCTTCGGCCACCCCCACACCGGACGCCACCTGGCCGACATCGCCGCCGAGTTCGACCTGCCCCCGCCGCGCCTGCGCACGGCCGAGCGCGGCGTGGTGGTCACCGACGGCGGCAACGTCATCTACGACCTGGCGGCGGGCGCCATCGACGACCCGGCGGCGCTGGCCGCGGCGCTGAAGAGCGTCACCGGCGTGGTCGACCACGGCCTGTTCCTCGATCTTGCCGACGAGGCGCTGATCGGCACGGACGCCGGGGTGGTCAGCAGGACCCCGTAGCCCCATATCCGCCCCGACACTGTGATCTGACCGGAGCCTCCATGGCCGACACCTACGACTACGATCTCTTCGTCATCGGCGCAGGCTCCGGCGGGGTGCGCGCCGCGCGGCTGGCCGCCATGACCGGCGCCCGCGTCGGGGTCGCCGAGGAGTACCGGGTCGGCGGCACCTGCGTGGTCCGCGGCTGCGTGCCCAAGAAGTTCATGGTCTACGCCAGCGAGGTCTCCCAGCAGGTCAAGACCGCCCGCGGCTTCGGCTGGACCATCGACGAGCCGACCTTCGACTGGCCGACCTTCCTCCAGGCCAAGGACATCGAGATCGCCCGCCTGTCGGGCATCTACGTCACCAACCTGCAGAAGGCCGGCGCCGACCTGCTGCACGGCCGCGCGGTCCTCAAGGACGCCCACACCATCGAGATCACCGGCGAGCACCCCCGCACCGTCACGGCCGACAAGATCCTCGTCGCCACCGGCGGCCGGCCGACCTATCCGGCGGACCTGCCGGGCATCGAGCACGCGATCAGCTCGGACGAGGCCTTCCACCTCGACCATCTGCCCGAGAGCATCCTGATCGTCGGCGGCGGCTATATCGCCGTGGAGTTCGCCGGCATCTACGCCGGTCTCGGCAGCAAGGTGACGCTGCTCTATCGCGGGGCCAATGTCCTGCGCGGCTTCGACGACGACATCCGCGCCCACCTGGCGCACGAGATGGAGCGGCGCGGCATCACCGTGGTGCTCGGCTGCCAGCACGACAGCCTCGAGAAGACCGACGCCGGCATCGTCAGCACCCTCAACAACGGCATGACGTTCACCAGCGAGCAGGTGATGTTCGCCACCGGCCGCGAGCCCTACGTCAAGGGCCTGGGCCTCGAGACTGCGGGCGTCGAGCTCAATGAGCGCGGCGCGATCAAGGTCGACAAGTTCAGCAAGACCAGCGCCCCCAACATCTGGGCCGTCGGCGACGTCACCGACCGGATCAACCTGACCCCGGTCGCCATCCGCGAGGGCGCCGCCTTCGCCGAGACCGAGTTCCGGGGCAACCCGACCACCTTCGACCACGACATGGTCGCCACCGCCGTCTTCTCCCAGCCGCCGATCGGCACGGTCGGCATGGGCGAGGCCGAGGCCCGCAAGGCCTTCGGCCCCATCGACGTCTACCGCGCCGTGTTCCGCCCGATGAAGGTCACCTTCTACGGCGGCGAGGAACGCTCCCTGATGAAGCTCCTGGTCCGCCAGGACACCCAGCAGGTCGTCGGCGTCCACGTCGTCGGCCCCGACTCCCCCGAAATGATCCAGATGGCCGCCATCGCCGTGAAGATGGGCGTGACCAAGCAGCAGTGGGACTCGACGTGTGCGGTTCACCCCACGGCGGCGGAGGAACTGGTGACGATGAGGGAGAAGTATGTGCCGGCGGAGCTGGGGTAGGGGGGCGATCTCTCGCTGGGAGGGGCGGCCGACGGATGCCGACTCCCTCCTGACCCCAAGCGGAGCTGAGAAGGCATCGCCACGCCATCAGTGCAGGATGGCTCAGCGCAACGTCTTGGGATAGCTTCGATATGGGTTCGTCGGAGGAGTTTGGCTCATGGTGTTCATCAGAGCGCTCTGCCTGTTGCCGGTAGTCTTTGGTGCGGCGTTCTGGATGCTACCGGTCTCCGCTTTGGCGCACGGTCCTGTGGAAGCGCCATATGGCGCGGTGGGCCGGGCGCAGGACGAGACCCAAGTGGCCGCCGATATGGCGGCGGCGGCCATGGCGCTCTGGAATTCTCTTTCGCCAGCACAGCAGCAGCAGGTCAGGTTCGACTTCGACGATCCCGAGCGTCAGAATTGGCATGCCATTCCGCGTCCCCGGAAGGGTCTTTCCATCAAGGAGCTCAGTCCCGCCCAACGCAACCTCCTCTGGGCGTTCCTTTCGACGGGGCTCAGCAGTCGCGGCTTCGCGAAGGCTCAACAGATCATGAGCCTGGAACAGGTCCTTCATGACCTGAAAGCGGGACGTGTCGAAGGGGCTGTGCGTGACCCGGAGCTCTACTTCCTCACCATGTTTGGCGAACCGACCGCTACCGGAACCTGGGGTTGGCGTTTCGAAGGCCATCATCTGTCGATTAACTTCACCATCGTCGACGGGAAGGGGATCACCGGCGCGCCGACATTCTTCGGGACCAATCCAGCCGAGGTGCTCGAAGGGCCCCGCAAGGGATTGCGAGTTCTCGCCGCGGAAGATGATCTTGGATTGCAGTTAGTCCTTTCCCTGAGCGGGAGGCAGCGCGGCGAGGCGATTGTCTCAACGACCGCGCCAACCGACATTGTGACATTTGGCGCGCGGTCGGTAGACTTGGTTGCCGTGGGGGCCCTCGGACGAGGCATATCGGCGAGCGACCTGACCGTTGAGCAACGTGGCCTGCTGCTGAGTCTGATCGAGGAATACGCGCGCAGGCATCGGCCTGAGATCGCGGACGCCGAACTCCGCCGGATCCATCTCGCCGGCTTTGACAAGGTGACGTTCCTTTGGGCTGGCGGAACTGACCCGAATTCCGGGCGATACTACCGGGTCATGGGGCCAACCTTCCTGATCGAATACGACCGCGTTCAGAACGAGGCCAACCACGTCCACAGCATATGGCGCGATGCGGCCAACGACTTCGGCGAAGACCTTCTGAAGCTTCACTACGCCACGGCCGGGCATCATCGGAAGCCGCCTCCCTGAGTGTCGTCTGCTTCGCCTCGCAACAGTTCGAGGCTGGAATGCGTTGATCAACCCGCTACGGTTCTCGCCGCGCATGCCCATGCCTTTCACGCGACCTTCACGCCTTTGGGGCGCATTATTTTGCCTTCAATGCCGCAGTGCGATAAGGACGGCGTCCACTTTTTGAGTTTGAGATCATGACCGAGCGCTGGACCCCGTCGTCCTGGAGAGCCAAGCCCGCCAAGCACCTGCCGACGGATTATCCGGATGCGGGGGCGGTGGAGCGTGTCGAGGCCGAGCTTCGCCGGATGCCGCCGCTGGTGTTCGCCGGCGAGGCGCGGCGGCTGAAGAGCCTCTTGGGCGATGTGGCGGCGGGCAAGGCCTTCCTGCTGCAGGGCGGCGACTGCGCCGAAAGCTTCAAGGAATTCCACGCGGACAACATCCGCGACACCTTCCGCCTGATCCTGCAGATGGCGGTGGTGCTGACGTTCGCCGGCGGCAAGCCGGTGGTGAAGGTCGGCCGCATCGCCGGCCAGTTCGCCAAGCCGCGCTCCGAGCCGATCGAGACGATCGACGGGGTGACGCTGCCGTCCTACCGCGGCGACAACATCAACGGCATGGACTTCAACGCCGCCGAGCGGGCGCCGGACCCCGAGCGGCTGCTGAAGGCCTACGGCCAGGCGTCCTCGACGCTGAACCTGCTGCGCGCCTTCGCCGGCGGCGGCTACGCCGACCTGCACAACATCCACCGCTGGACCCTGGGCTTCGTCGCCGACAGTCCGCAGGGCGCGCGCTACCGCGAACTGTCGGACAAGATCAGCGAGAGCCTGGCCTTCATGGCCGCCATCGGGGTCACGCCCGAGAGCCATCCGGGCATGAAGCAGGTGGAGTTCTTCACCAGCCACGAGTCGCTGCTGCTCGGCTTTGAGGAGGCGATGACGCGGATCGATTCGACCTCGGGCGACTGGTACGACACCTCGGCCCACATGCTGTGGATCGGCGAGCGCACGCGCCAGCTGGACGGGGGGCACATCGAGTTCGCCCGCGGGGTCAAGAACCCGATCGGCATGAAGGTCGGCCCGACGCTGGAGCCGGACGACCTGCTGCGGCTGATCGATACGCTGAACCCGGCCAACGAGCCCGGGCGGCTGACGCTGATCGGCCGCTTCGGCGCCGACAAGATCGCCGAGCGCCTGCCGCGCCTGATGGCGGCGACCAAGAAGGCCGGCCGCTCGGTGGTCTGGGCCACCGACCCGATGCACGGCAACACCCTGAAGGCCGGCAACGGCTACAAGACCCGGCCGTTCGACAAGATTCTGGCCGAGGTGAAGGGCTTCGTCGACGTGGCCGAGGCCGAGGGCGTCCACCCCGGCGGCGTGCATCTGGAGATGACCGGCCAGAACGTCACCGAATGCACGGGCGGCGCCCGCGCGGTACTCGAGGGCGAGCTCGGCGACCGCTACCACACCCACTGCGACCCGCGTCTGAACGGCGAGCAGGCGCTGGAGCTTGCGTTCCTGGTGGCCGAGCGGCTCAAGGACGGCCGCGACGGCCTGCGCGAGGCGAGCTGATCGCCGGGGACATGTACCGAAGGTACGTGTCCCCTAAACCCGGGGCGCTCGATTGGGGGACACGTACCTGCGGTACATGTCCCCTATGTCGTGGCCTTCAGCCGGTCCCGCGCCGCCTTGCGGTGACCCCTGGCCTCGACCAGGGTCCCGGCGGCGCCGAGGCCGAACGGCGGCATGTTGTTGTAGACGTTCTCGTACTGGCCGGGCCGGATGACGTAGGTCTCGTGCCAGATGCCGACGTCGCCGTTGCTGCCGACGGCCTTGTTGAACGCCTGCCAGGCCGGCAGGTGGGCGGCGTCCGCGGCCTTCGCGTAGGCCTCCAGCAGCTCGAAGCTGCGCCAGTACTGCGTGACGACGATGTTGCGCAGGCCGAAATGGCTGCGGAAGTGGAGCAGGCCCAGCTCCGGCTTCTTCGACAGCTCAATCAGCATCCTGGGCATGGCCCGGACGACCGGCAGCCAGCTGGCGACCTTCCACAGCTTGTTGATCCGCATGCCGATCAGGAACACGACGAACTCGCCGTCCATCTCGGCGCAGAGGCGCTCGGCGCGGATCGCGGTCACGCGGCGGGGCTCCGCTTCAGGAAGGGCTGTGGCTTCCACATCACCAGCGACCGCCAGACCCACTCGAACGGGCCGTAGTGGAAGGCCGCCAGCCACGGCTTGCTCCAGATCAGGATGAAGGCCCAGACGCCCAGCACCACATAGTAGAGCTCATGCCGCTCCAGCTGGCCGTAGAGCCCCAGGCCGAAGCCGCAGAAGACCAGCGTCGTGATGATCGAGGTCATCAGGTAGTTGCTGAACGCCATCCGCCCGGCGGCTTCCAGCCGGTTGGTGAGCACCTTCAGCGCGCCGGTCCGGATGACCAGCATCAGCACGGCGGCGTGAGCCAGGGCGATAAACGGGCGGGGGGCGGCCGTGAGCACGAACAGGCTGTGCTGCCGAACCGGTTCGAAGTCGGCCGCGACAGTCGACCAGCAAAGCCAGGCCGTCACCGGGACGCCGACCAGGTAGCCGACCGCGATCATCGCGCCGTAGGCCCGGCTGGACCAGCCGAGGGTGAAGAACCCCAGCCGGAACAGGCCCGCGCCGATCAGCATCTGGCCGACGGCCTCCGGGATCGCGTCGAACGGCAGATAGCCCAGCTGGACGATCAGCGCCGCGTAAGCCCGGCTCTCCAGCGCGTCGAGGAAGCCGCCACGCATCTTGACGATTTCCGTGGCCCCCATCTCCGCCGGGGCGTTCAGGAACAGCTGCGCCTCCTTCCACTGGGCGAGCTGGGCGGCGTCTGCGGTGTTCGCCGCGACCGCCGCCTGCAGGGCCTGGAGGTGCTGCGCGTCGATGATCTTGTACGCCAGCAGCCCCGCCAGGATGAGCGCGCCCAGCAGGATCAGTGCGCGCGGCCCCAGCTTGCGGAAGCCGAACGCAATCGCGCCGGCGATGGCGTAGCAGACCAGGATGTCGCCGAAGAACAGGAAGTAGGCGTGGATCATGCCGATGACGAACAGCCAGAACACCCGCCGGTAGTGGGTCCCGGCCGGTCCCGGCGTCCGCCCCTCCGCCCGGTCGGCGATCAGCAGCATGCTGGCCCCGAACAGCATGGTGAACAGCGCCCGCATCTTGCCGTCGGTGACGACGAAGTTGACCGCCCACACCCAGAAATTGGCGCCGGTCAGGTCGCCGTAGTAGGTCGGATCGACGTAGGCGAACGTCGGCATCCCCATGCCGACGATGTTCATCAGCAGGATGCCCAGCACCGCGAAGCCGCGCACGGCGTCGATGGATCCGAAGCGTTCAGTCGTGGTGGTCATCGGCGCGCCTCCCCAGGGCGATGATGCGGGGAGGGTGAACGGCGGCCGGCGGAAGTCAATCGCCGCGCCGCTGGATTTGGGTCAGACGCCGAGGATCCAGCCTTCTTCGGCCTCGACCACCGCGACCACTTCCGGCTCGGCGCCTGCGCCGGGACCGAAGGCGGCGCCGAGATCGCCGGCCTCGTCGAGCTTGAGGAAATGCTCGCACAGCGCCCGCACCTGGGCGCGGTCGGGAACCTCGCCGGGCTCGGGCCGGGCCTCGACCAGCGCCGGGTAGACCTCGGCGAACACGGCCTCGAGGCCCTCGACATCGGCCGGCGTCAGGGTCTTCCAGCCGGTCTGGAACGGCCAGACCTTCGCCTTGTCGCCCATCTGGTCGGCCAGCGCCTTGACGCGCGGGATGCCGACGATCGCCTGGCTTCCGACGGTGCCGTTGCCGAACACCTGCCAGACGGTCTTCGCGCCGGACTTGCCCTTGCCCTGGGTCAGCTTCTCGGCGCGACGCAGTTGCGGCAGGCCGCTGGCGTCCGCCTCCGGCTTGGTGGTCGTCAGCCAGCGCTGGGCGTCATTGGCCGGACAGCCCCAGAACGGCCAGGGCTGGTCGGTCATCAGCCGGTTCATCTTGGCGGCGACAGCGAAGCGATTGTTCACGTTGGTCGGCTTGTCGACGACGTTCGAGGCCATGAACGCCCACAGGCCGCTCCAGTCCGGCGACTTCAGCGCCAGCTTCGCGGCCGTGCCTTCCGGATAGCCCAGCGCGAAGTCAAACCCGACCAGCACCCGCTCGTTGCGGCGACGCAGGTCGGCGAGGATGTCGCCGAGCGCCTTCATCGCCTCGTCGCGCGTGGCCGGATTGAACGCCTCGAAGGTCGGGCGAAAGCGAATGTCGCGCTTGATGACGCCGATCCAGATGGAATCCTTGCCCGTCCGCGGTGCGGCGGCGGCGCTCCAGTCGACCATCACATAGGCGCTGAAAAGGCGCGACACGGGCTATCCCTCCAAAGATTGGCGGGGCTTTTAGCCTTCGCGGGCCGCCGTAGGAAGCGCGGGCTTCACAACCCGCGCGTTCGTGATGAAGGCGCCGTCGGGGACATGTACCGCAGGTACGTGTCCCCCAGTCGAACGGCCTGCTTTAGGGGACACGTACCTTCGGTATATGTCCCCGGGCTTGCTAGCTCAGCTTCACCAGCATCTTGCCGGTGTTCTCGCCCTTGAACAGCTTGAGGAAGGCGCCGGGGGCGTTCTCGATGCCCTCGTCGATGGTCTCGGTCCACTTCAGCTTGCCGTCGTTGATCCAGCCGGACATGTCCTGCAGGAACTCCGGCATGTGCTGGAAGTGGTTGGAGACGATGAAGCCTTCCAGCTTCAGGCTCTTTCCGACCGCCTGGATCAGGTTCTTCGTGCCGTGCATCTCGCCGGTCGAGTTGTACTGGCTGATCATGCCGCACAGGGCGAAGCGGGCGAACGGGCGGGCGTTGGCGATCGCCGCGTCCATATGCTCGCCGCCGACGTTCTCGAAATAGACGTCGATGCCCTTGGGCGCGACGCGGGCGAGGGCGGCGGTCAGGTCCGTCTCGGCCTTGTAGTCGATGACCTCATCGCAACCGATCGACTTGAGGAAGGCGACCTTCTCCGCGCCGCCGGCCGAGCCGATGACTGTGTGGCCCTTGATCTTGGCGATCTGCACCACGACCGAACCCACGGCGCCGGCCGCGCCAGACACGAAGACGACGTCGCCGTCCTTCAGCGCGGCGATCTTCAGCAGGCCGACCCAGGCGGTCATGCCGGGCATGCCGGCGATACCCAGGAAGGTTTGCGGCGGCAGGCCGAAGGTATTCAGCTTCTGCACGGCCGAGGCCGGGGCGTTGAACGCCTCGCGCCAGCCGAAGCCGCTTTGGACCAGGTCGCCGACGGCGAACGACGGGTCATTGGAGGCGATCACCTCGCCGACCGCGCCGCCGTCCATCACCTTGCCCAACTGGAACGGCGGGCTGTAGCTCTTCACGTCGTTCATGCGGCCGCGCATGTAGGGGTCGACGGTCATCCAGGTGTTGCGCACCTGGATCTCGCCGGCGCCGGGCGCGGGCAGTTCGACGGTCGCCAGTTCGAAGTTGTCGGCGGTCGGCACGCCGACGGGGCGGCTCTTGAGGCGAATCTCGCGCGAGGTCGTCATAGGCGTTTCTCCCGGTTTTCTCTGTAATTTCAAACGGGCGTTTAGCGCGTTTCCGAACCTCGCGGAAGGCGAAGAAGCGCGCTAGAACCGCCGCATGGAACAGGTTCTCAAGGCCGGAGTCGTCGGGTCCGGCGTCTTCGGCGGCTTTCACGCCAACAAGTATGCCCAGATGGACAGCGTCGAGCTGATCGGCATCTTCGACGTCGATCCGGCGCGCTGCCAGGCGCTGGCCGACAAGCTCGGCGTGACGGCCTTCGGCGATCTCGACGCCCTGCTGGCGGCGGTCGATATCGTAACCGTCGCCTCGCCGGGCACGACCCATGCGGCGACGGCGCTGGCCTGCCTGAAGGCGGGCAAGCCGGTCTATGTGGAGAAGCCCCTGGCCACGACGCTCGAGGACGCCGACAGGCTGATCGCCGAAGCGGCGAAGCGCGGCCTGGTGCTGGCCTGTGGCCATCAGGAGCGGGTGGTGTCCCAGGCTATGGGCCTGCTCGATATCCCGGAGAAGCCCCTGCTGCTCGAGGCCGTGCGCAAGGGCCCGCGGTCCGATCGCAGCCGCGACGTCTCGGTGGTGCTCGACCTGATGATCCACGACATCGATCTGGCCCTGTCGCTGACCGACGCCGAGCCGCTGGCCGTGGAGGCCGAGGGCGACGAGGAGGCGATCCGCGCCGAGGCGACCTTCGGCGACGGCTTCACCGCCATCTTCACCGCCGCCCGCAACGCCGAGGCCCGCGAGCGGACCATGCGCATCGTCTATCCCTCCGGCGTGCTGGAAATCGACTTCGTCACTCGCGCCTTCAGCAACTCCACGCCGTTTGCGCTGAACGAGGCGTTCACCGAGACGCCTGCCGGCCAGGATCCCTTGGGGACCAGCGTGGCCGGGTTCGTCGCCGCGGTGCGCGGATTGTCGCCACGGCCGGTGGTGACGGGCGAGGAAGCGGCGAGGGCGCTGGATCTCGCGCTCGCGGTGGAGCAGGCGGCGGGGTTCTGAGATCGGTCGGATCGAGCGCCTGCTTTCGACCTGTTGCGGACAGCACTCCCCCACGCGAACAGGTGATGGGGCATTGGTCTTCGTGATCGCGCGGGTCGCAGCTATAGTTGCATAGAGCTTCCGGAGCCCCTCGCATGACCACCGCCTACGACTACGACTTCACCGCCATCGACGGGTCGGCGCTGCCGATGACGACCTTCAGGGACAAGGTGGTGCTGGTGGTCAATGTGGCCAGCGCCTGCGGGCTGACGCCGCAGTACGACGGGCTCGAGCAGCTCTACAGGGACTACCGCGACCAGGGGCTGGTGGTGCTGGGCGTGCCCTGCAACCAGTTCGCCGGGCAGGAGCCGGGCTCCGAGGCTGATATCCAGGCATTCTGCCGCACCAATTTCGGCGTCGACTTCCCTATGACCAGCAAGGTCGATGTCAAGGGCGACGGCGCGCACCCGTTCTACAAGTGGGCGGTGTCGGCGGTCGGCGAGCCGGCGGAGCCGGTGTGGAACTTCCACAAGCTGCTGGTCGGCAAGGACGGGACGCTGATCAACGTGTTCGGCCCGCGCACCACGCCGGACGACGCCGAGCTGAAAGCCGCGATCGAGGGCGCGCTGTAGGCGGTGGAGATCTCCAGGCGCTCCCTTCTGGCGGTCCCGGCCGCCCTGACGCTCGCAGGCCCCGGCCTGGCGCGGGCGCAGACGGGTGCGGCTGATCGCGCGCGGGCGGTCGCAGGCGAGCTGATGGCGCGCGCGCCGTTCCCGGCGGCGTCCGTGTCGGTCTGGCATGACGGCGGGCTGGTCTGGAGCGAGGCGTTCGGCATGGCCGATCTCGAGGCGCGCTTGCCGGCGACGTCCGAGGACCGGTTCCGGCTGGCCAGCGTCTCCAAGGTGATGACCGGCGCGCTGGTCATGCGCCTGGCGGAGCAGGGCGTCATCGACCTGGACGCCCCGATCAGCCGCTATCGCCCGGACCTGCCGCCGGCCCACCAGAACACCACGCTGCGCCAGCTCGCCAGCCATCAGGCGGGGATCCGTCACTACATTCCAAGGGACGTCGACCCTGCGGCGCCCGGCGGCGCGATCGACAGCCGCACCTACCTTCGCACCGAAGACAGGCTGGCGATCTTCATCAATGATCCGCTGATCGCCCCTCCCGGCGAGGTGATGCGGTATTCCAGCTTCGGCTACGTGCTGCTCGGCGCCGTTCTGGAGTCCGCGACGGGCAAGTCGTTTCCCCGTCTGCTGTCGGAGGAGGTCACCCGTCCGCTCGCCCTGGCCAGCATCGCGCCGGAAGTGCGCGGCGTCCCGGTGGCGAGCCGGGTCAGCGACTACCAGCCGGTCTATCCGGACCTGACCAACATCATCCGCTGCCCGCCGATCAACCCAGCCTACAAGTGGCCGGCCGGCGGCCTGCTGGGCGCGGCGCCGGACGTGGTGCGCTTCTGCGGCGCCCTGACCCGGCCCGGCTATCTGGGCCCCGAGGCCCGCGCGGAGATGTTCACGGTCAATCGCGCCCGGACGCCCGGCGGCGGCAATTTCGGCATCGCCTGGGAGGTCGACACGGACGGGCAGGGGCGTCGCCGCGCCTGGCATGCCGGCAGCATTGTCGGCGGCCGGTCGATCGTCATGATGCTGCCGGACGAGGCGCTGGCGGTGACGGTCCTGACCAACCTCGGCCAGATCGACGTCGATCCCCTGCAGCCCGCCCAGCGGATCGCTGACGCCTTCCTGGCCTGAGCCTCTTCCGTCGCGCGGCCTGCTGCGCTAACCGGTTGCCCGCAACGAGGAGCGCGGGACCATGGCCAGGAAGCCGGACGGAAGCTGGGACAAGTCGAAACTGCCCAGCCGGCATGTGACCGAGGGCCCGGCCCGCGCGCCGCATCGCTCCTACTATTACGCCATGGGCCTCGGTACGCGGGAGATCGCCCAGCCGTTCGTCGGCGTGGCCAGCTGCTGGAACGAGGCGGCGCCCTGCAACACGACCCTGATGCGCCAGGCGCATGCGGTCGCGGAGGGCGTGAAGAAGGCCGGCGGCACGCCGCGCGAGTTCTGCACCATCACCGTCACCGACGGCATCGCCATGGGCCATGAGGGCATGCGTAGCTCGCTGGTCAGCCGCGACGCCATCGCCGACACGGTCGAGCTGACCATGCGCGGCCACGGCTATGACGCGCTCGTGGGCGTCGCGGGCTGCGACAAGTCGCTGCCGGGAATGATGATGGCGATGCTGCGCCTCAACGTGCCCAGCGTTTTCCTCTACGGCGGTTCGATCCTGCCGGGCCGCCTCGATGGCAAGGACCTGACGGTCCAGGACGTGTTCGAGGCCGTCGGCCAGTTTTCCGCCGGGACCATCACCGAAGAGCGCCTGTGTCAGGTCGAGCAGCATGCCTGTCCGGGCGACGGCGCCTGTGGCGGGATGTTCACCGCCAACACCATGGCCTGTGTGTCGGAGGCCATCGGCCTGGCGCTGCCGCTGTCGGCCTCGCTGCCGGCGCCCTATCTCGACCGGGACGCCTATGCCATCGCATCAGGTGAGGCGGTCATGCGACTGATCGAAAAGAACATTCGCCCGCGTGACATCTGCACCCGCAAGGCCTTCGAGAACGCCGCCGTGGTCGTCGCCGCGACCGGCGGTTCGACGAATGGCGGCCTGCATCTGCCGGCCATGGCCCATGAGTGCGGCGTCGACTTCACCCTGAAGGACTTCGCCGAGATCGCCGCGCGGACCCCCTATATCGCCGATCTCAAGCCCGGCGGCCGGTTCGTGGCCAAGGACATGGGCGAGGCCGGCGGCGTGCCGATGCTGCTCAAGACCCTGCTCGAGGGCGGCTATCTCCATGGCGACGTCATGACCGTCACCGGAAAGACCCTGGCCGAGAACCTGGCCGACGTGGTCTGGCGCGACGACCAGGACGTTATCCGGCCGATCAGCAATCCGCTTTCGCCCACCGGCGGCCTTGTCGGGCTCTACGGCAACCTGGCGCCCGAGGGCTGCATCGTGAAGGTCGCCGGGCTGGCGCACCAGGTGCACCGCGGCCCGGCCCGGGTGTTCGACGGCGAGGACGCCTGCTTCGCCGCCGTCGAGGCGCGCGACTACAAGGAAGGCGACGTGCTGGTCATCCGCTACGAGGGCGCCAGGGGCGGCCCCGGCATGCGCGAGATGCTCTCGACCACGGCCGCGCTCTACGGTCAGGGCGTCAGCAATATCGCCCTGATCACCGACGGCCGGTTCAGCGGCGCCACGCGCGGTCTGTGCATCGGTCACGTGGGTCCCGAAGCGGCGCTTGGCGGTCCGATCGCTCTGGTCCGGGACGGCGACATCATCAACATCGACGCTACGAAAGGCACGATCGACGTCGAGGTCAGCGACGAGGAGCTCGCCGCCCGCAAGGCCGCCTGGAAGCCGCGCGAGACCCAGTATGGCAACGGCGCGATCTGGAAGTTCGCCCAGCTGGTCGGTCCCGCGCACCTTGGCGCCGTCACGCATCCGGGCTTCGCCGGGGAGCGGCACGTCTACGCCGATCTGTGACGATGAAGACCATCGGCCTGATCGGCGGCGTCAGTTGGGAAAGCACGGCCTACTACTACCAGCAGCTCAACCGCATGGTCCGGGACCGGTTGGGCGGGCGGCATTCGGCGAAAATGGTGATCGCCTCGGTCGATTTCGCGCCGGTCGAAGCGGCGGCGGCGGACGGTCGCTGGGACGATGTGGCGAGGCATCTGGTCGCCGCTGCGAAGCAGGTCGAGGCCGGCGGGGCTGACTGCCTGCTGATCGGGGCCAACACGATGCACATTGTGGCCGCCCAGGTTCGGGCGGCGGTCTCGCTGCCGCTCATCCATATCGGTGACGCCACGGCGAGCGCCCTGAAGGCGGCGGGCGCGACCCGGCCCCTGCTGCTCGGCACCCGCTACACGATGGAGATGCCGTTCCTGCGCGATCACCTTACGGGTCTGGGCGTCGGGACCGTGATCCCGGACAAGGCCGAGCGCGACGAGCTGCACCGGATCATCTTCGACGAGCTGGTGGTCGGGAAGTTCCTGCCGGAATCGAAGGCGACCATGCTGGCCATGATCGCAGCGGCGAGGCGTGACCAGGGCGCCGACGCGGTCATCTTCGGCTGTACGGAGCTGGGCCTGCTGGCCACGCCGGAGGAGTCGGCGCTGCCCGTGTTCGATACGGCGGAAATCCACGCGCGCGCGGCGCTGGCCTTCGCCCTGGACTGACGCTCAGCGGTTGCGCAGGCCGTCCGACAGGCGGCTGAAGGCGGCGTCGAACATCACTCGGACATCATCTCCGAGCTCCAGGCTGGCCAGGGCGGTGCGCATGCAGGCCATCCACTGGTCCCGTTCCGCCGGCCCGATGGCGTAGGGCGCATGGGCCGACATGATGCAGGTCCGGTCAGGGCGGGCATTGTAGACCGCCGGCCCGCCGGCCCAGCCGCTCAGCCAGTCGAACAGCTTGTCGCGGATCGGATCCAGATCGGGCTCATGCATGGCGCGGATGCCGGCGGCGGCCGGATCCCGGTCCATGGCGTCATAGAAGGCGTCGACCAGCCGTCGCAGGGCCGGCGCGCCGCCCAGCCGGTCGTAAGGTGAAGCGGTGGGAAGTTCGATCGTGTCGGTCCTGGCCATGATCGAGACCTGCCGTAGCGGGGGGCAGGCGATCATTGACCAGGATCATTCCCGAGGGGCTCAGCCGAGCGGATTGACCCCGAACAGGAACGGGTGGCCCCAGAGCAGGGCGGCGTAGATCACCACCGCCAGCAGCAGCCGCCACCAGCCGATCTCGCCGAGCGACAGCTTCTGCTTGCCGGCCAGGATCGCGGCGAACGGGACGTTGGAAGTCTGGGCGACGAAGGCGGCGTACTTCGGGCCCAGCGCTTTGCCGCGCTTGGCGTCGATGCTCGCGCCGCCCGACAGGGCCAGGGCCAGCAGGGCGCCGAACAGGATCACGCTCGGCGCGTCGCCGTTCGCCAGCAGATGCGCCAGCGCCCAGATCGCGACGCCCCACAGAAACGGATGCCGCGTCAGTCGAAGGATGCCCTTCGCGGGGTCTGGCTTGTCGAGCGCGCCCTCCTGTTTCACGCCCGTCGGGTTGGGCGTCAGGATGCCCGTGACGAGGAGGAGAAAGCCCAGCAGGACGAGGGCCATGGCGCCGTGCTTCGCGCCCGGACCGAGGTCCCAGTAGAGGGCGCCGGAGCCGCGCGCCTCGCCATAGGCCATGCCCAGCCAGACGAGGCCGGCGACCGACGCCAGCGAAAACAGGCCCATGAAGGCGCCTTCGCCGACGGCCTTGACGATAACCCCACGCAGGGCGGTGCCTGACACCAGCAGATGCAGGAGCACAAAGAAGACGGCGGCGGCGATGAGACTGGTCATGACGATCCTCCCCAAGGGTCGATCCGGGGAAGGTGCGCTCATAAATTTACGCTGTCAATTATAGAAGTCGGGGTGGCTCGCCGTCATCGTCTTCGTCGTCATCCCAGGGCGGGTCTTCCTCCGCCGGCTCCGGGCGGGGAGGCGGGGGCGGCGCGGCGACGACCGGGGCCGGTCGGGCGGCGGGCGGTCGGCGCAGGATGGCTTCGGCGCGGGCCAGCCAGCGGTTGGCCTCCTGAATCGCGGCCTGCGGCGACCAGTCGTCGCGGCGGGCCTCGTCGCCCCGGAGCCACAGGTCGAGATCGAAGTCGGGGTTTCGCGGATCATCGAAGATCAGCCGCAGGGTGACCTGGTCGGCGGAGGACACCCGCTGTTCCAGCGCCCGACGCGGCTCGCCCCGATAGACCCGCGCCGCCACCTGGCCGTCGATGACCAGTTCGGCGCCGATCAGTTCGTCGATGCGGTAGATCAGGCACCAGGCGCCCCGATCCCAGGCGACGGCGGCGAGGCCGGTCTCGAACGAGAAGCCCGCGCCCCGCCCACGGCCCTGGGCCAGCACCATGGCCTCCGGTTCGCTCTTCAGCACCCGGCGCAGCGCCCGGCGGATACGGCGGGGCTCGTCGAGAAACCACAGCGCCAGACTGCCGATGAAGGTCACGGCGGCGCCGGCGATCCCCAGAAGCAGAAACAGGCGCGCCATGTCGGTCATGGCGCCACGCTAGCGGGAGTCCCGGACGGCGTCAGCCCTTCCGCGGGGCCCGGGAGGCGGGCTTGCGGACGGCGGCGCGGCCGCTGCGGGCGGGGCGTGTCGCGCCGGCGAGGGCGGCGCAGAACTCGGGGTAGGTGAACGAGCGCATCTGATCTCTCCAGAATGTGAGCATTCACTCACTATCCGGGCGCCGGCCGGCGCGCAAGCAAAAAGTGAGCGGTCGCTCACATTATCGCGTGGCGATGATCTCGCGCTCTTCGCCCCACCACAGGGGCGACCTTGTCAGATCGATGAACCGCTTCTCGTCTTCAAGCAGCATCCGCCCGGCCTCGCGGGCGGCGGGGTCGGCGGCGTTGGCGGCGAGATCCTCGAAACTGTCCCACCAGAGCTCAGCTACGCCGTCGTAGCCCTCCGGACCGCCGCGCGAGGCGCGGGTGTCCGCACTCATCTCGACTGGCAGGCTGTGCATCTGGACGTAGCGCCGGATTCGCAGGGGCGCCTTCACGCTTGCGACCAGCGGGGCGTGGGTATTGAGCCAGTAGTCCTGGAAGGCCTCGCGCGTGAATCCGGGCAGGCGGGTGAGGCAGAAGGTCAGCTTGATCACAGGGCAGAGTCCTATCTGGATGCTCCCCATCGGGGGAGCTGTCGGCGAAGCCGACTGAGGGGGTCATCCGAAACGCCGGCCGAGATCTGAGCGGACCCCCTCCGGCCCGGCTGAGCCGGTCCACCTCCCCCGATGGGGAGGATCTAGATATTCAACTCCACAACGACCGGAACGTGGTCCGACGGCTTTTCCCGGCCGCGGACGTCGCGATGGATCTCGAAGCCGGTCAGTCGGTCCGCAGCCTGGGGCGAGAGCAGGGCGTGGTCGATGCGGATACCGTGGTTCCGGGGCCAGGCGCCGGCCTGATAGTCCCAGAAGGTGTATTCGCCGGCGCTGCCGTCCATCTGCATGAAGGCGTCGGTCAGGCCGAGGTTCTGCAGTGCGCGCCAGGCCGCCTTGCTCTCCGGCTGGAACAGGGCGTCGCCCAGCCAGCCTTCGGGCTTGTCGGCGTCTTCCGGCCGGGGAATGACATTGTAGTCGCCGGCGATCACCAGCGGCTCTTCGTAGCGCAGCAGTTCGGTTGCATGCGCCTGCAGCCGCGCCATCCAGGCCAGCTTGTAGGCGAACTTCTCGGTGCCGACCGGATTGCCGTTGGGCAGGTAGATGCCGGCGACCCGGACCGGACTGGGGCCGGAGATCACCGCCTCGATGTAGCGGGCCTGCTCGTCGGCGTCGTCACCGGGCAGGCCGCGACGGATATCCTCCATCGGCGTCTTCGAGAGCATCGCCACGCCGTTGTAGGTCTTCTGGCCGTGGACGGCGACGTTGTAGCCCAGCCGCTCGAACGCCTCGGCGGGGAACTTATCGTCGATGCATTTGATTTCCTGCAGGACGGCGACGTCCGGCGACGCCTCCTCGAACCAGCCCAGCACCGTTTCCAGGCGAGCATTGATCGAATTCACGTTCCAGGTGGCGAGTCGCATTGACGGCTCCGGCTGCGGCGGGGGAGGCTAGGGCTCATGGCGAAGGCGCTCAAGACCAACGAGGTGATTGATCGACGCACCCGGCAGGCGCTGCTGGTCGTGGCGACGGGTCTGTGCGCCGGTCTGATGCCGCTCGGCGCGATCGGGGCCCTGTTCTCGCCGCTGATCTTCGACGGTCGAGGAAACCTGCTCAACCCGTTGGCATGGATCGGGTTTCTGTTGATGATCGGGTTCTGGATCGTCTGTATCGTGGCGCCGTTCGTCGCCTGGATTTACTGGCGGCGCGAGAAGGAGACCCAAGCCTGGGCGCTGATGAGCGCCCCGCTGATCTGGGCCGTCGCGATTATCGTCGTGCTTCAGTTCGTTCCCGGCTGACCCTTCACGAAGGTCGCGATGGCGTCGACCACGCCCGGGGCCAGGGGCAATGACGGGTCCGCGTAGTTGGCCACGGTGGCGGCGCGGTCGCGTGCGCCCTGTTTCAGGATGTGGTTCATGCCCGGCAGGATAACCAGCTTCGCGGCCGGGTTTGCGGCGGCGAGGAGGTTGGCGTCCGCCACCTGGACCTGGATATCGGCGTCGCCCTGCAGGATCAGAACGGGCCCCTTGTAGGCCGCCGCGAGCTTTGCGGGGTCCTGCCGGAACATCACGATCAGGAAGCCCTGCACAGCGGGCCGGAACAGGCCGAGCAGGCCGGGATGCATGCCGGTCGTGTCGACCGTCCTGCCGGCTTCGAGCGCATCGAGCGCGGCCATCGCCTGCGGCAGGACCGGCGCATTGGCGGGGTTCGAGGTCAGCTGCTCGCGGATGACCTCGCTCAGCCGCCGGCCGGGCGCGGCGGCCAGCACCAGGCCGCAGATATCCCTGGGGGTCTGCGCGGCGATCAACGCGACCAGCGAGCCTTCGCTGTGGCCCAGCAGCCAGACGCAGGGCGCGCCGGTCTCTGCCCGGATCTTCGTCGCCCAGTCATGGGCGTCGCGGGCCAGGTCCTCGACGGTGACCGCGTTGGGATCCGCCGCCGCCGTTCCGCTGGCGAACATGCCGCGTTTGTCGACGCGAACGGTGGTGACGCCCCGCGCCGCCAGACCTTCGGCCAGCAGGCGATAGGTCGCGCCCTTGACGCCCAGCGGGTTGTCGCCGTCGCGATCGGTCGGTCCCGAGCCCGCCAGGATCAGCACCACAGGGCCCTTCGGCCCGTCGGCGGGCGCCAGCATGGTGCCCTTCAGGGGACCGGGCGCGCCGGGAACGTCAACGAAGGTCTGGACGGGGGCGGTCGCGACGGCCGCGGCCATCAACAGGGCTGCCAGCATGTCGATTTCCCCCGGGGGCTGGTGATCAGATGGAGAAGCTCACGCCGCAGCCGCAGCTGGACCGGGCGTTGGGGTTGCGGATCTTGAACTCGGCGCTGGCCAGCTCGTCGACGAAGTCGATCACCGAGCCCTTGAGCAGGCCCAGCGACATCGGGTCGACCAGCGCGGTGGCGCCGTCCCGCTCGACCCGCAGGTCCTCAGCGTCGCCGCCCTCGACCAGGTCGAAGCGGTACTGGAAGCCCGAGCAGCCGCCCCCGTCGACGGCGACACGCAGCATCAGGGCGCGGCCCTCGGCTTCGCCAATCGTGCGAATCCGGCGGGCGGCTTGTTCGGACAGGGTTACGGCGGTGTCGGTCATGGCTGTGGAAAACTTCCTCAGGTCCTATATGTGCAACCCCGCGCCCCGGGGAAAGGGGCGATCGAATTCAGGCTGCTCAATGCCGCAACCATTCCAGCCGCCGCCGCGCGCGGCCTATGCCGAAAATCCCCTGTACTCCAAGGGACGCCGGCACCCGGGTCCCGAGAGCCGCACCCGCACGCCGTTTGCGCGCGACCGCGACCGGATCATCCACTGCACCGCCTTTCGACGGCTCAAGGAGAAGACCCAGGTTTTCGTGGCGCACGAAGGCGATCACTACCGCACGCGCCTGACCCACTCGCTGGAGGTGGCGCAGATCGCCCGGTCGATCTCCACTGCGCTTGGGCTGGACAATGATCTCGCTGAGACGGTGGCGCTGGCGCACGACCTGGGTCATCCGCCGTTCGGCCATGCGGGCGAGGACCAGCTCGACGACAGCATGAAGCCGTGGGGCGGCTTCGATCACAACGTCCAGACCTTCCGGGTCGTGGCCAAGCTCGAGCACCGCTATCCCGACTTCGAGGGGCTGAACCTCACCTGGGAGACGCTCGAAGGGGTCATCAAGCACAACGGGCCGGTGACCGGGAAACTGGACCGGCCTTCCTGGGGCATGGTCAGCGCGTTTGACGCCGACTGGCCGCTCCGGCTCGACAGCTGGGCGTCGGCGGAGGCCCAGGTCGCCGCGATCGCCGACGACATCGCCTACAACAACCACGACGTCGATGACGGCGTGCAGGCGGGGCTGTTCGGTCTCAACGAACTGCTCGACGTGCCGCTGATCGGCCCGATCCTGCACGGCGTGAAGGCCGAGCGCCCCGGCCTCGATGACCATCTGACGCGGCTCGAGGCCGTGCGGCGGATGATCGGGGCGATGATCGACGACGTCATGGGCGAGACCCTGCGCCGGGCGAAAGCCACCGGCGTCGCCTCGCCGGACGACGTCCGCGGCCTCGACCACGCCCTGGTGGCGTTCTCGCCGGAGATGCTGGAAGACCTCGCCCGGCTGCGCGCCTTCCTGATGGAACGGATGTACCGTCACTGGAAGGTCAACCGCACCCGCAGCCAGGCCAAGCGGATCCTCGCCGACATGTTCTCGCTGTTCCATGCCGAGCCGGAGGTGCTGCCCGGCGAATGGTTCGTGCTGTCGCAGAACTGCGACGACAGCGCCCGGGCGCGGGTGGTCTGCGACTACATCGCCGGCATGACCGACCGGTTCGCCATCGAGGAACACCGGCGGCTGTTCCAGCTGGAAGCCTGGAGCTGAGGTCGCGGGTTAACCCTTCGGAAACCTCAAATTAACCGTTCGGTAGCGATCTTGGGCGGCTGGCGGCCTCGGGCCGCGCTTCGGTAGACTGGACGGCGTCGGTGCGCGATTCGCCGCGACGACCGGTCCGCCGCTCCCTGGAGCCTGTTTGATGTCCGATCCTGACCGCGGCGCCTATACGCCCCCGACCGACTCGCCGCTGACCTTCGACGCGCGGCGTCCCGTGCGGGGCGGTGGGCCCAATTCCTCGACCCTGATGATCAGCGCCGTGATCCTGGTGCTGCTGCTCGCAGGCGCCGGGTTCTGGCTCTACAAGGACGGCGGACGCGGCGCGAACGACGAGCCGCAGCCGGTCGGCGCCGTCGTGGCCGAAACCAAGGCGCCGCCGCCGGTCCAGGCCCAGCCTGAAGACGACAGCGCCGGTCTGCAGATCTACAAGCAGGACGAGTTCGCCGAGGGCGAGCCGACCTTCGCGCCGGGACCCGAACCCGTGCAGCCGCGTCCCGCCCCGCAGCCGGTCGCGCCGGTCGAGACCGCGGCGCTCAAGCCGGCCCTTCCGGTCGCCGCCGCGCCGGTGACGCCTGCGCCGAAGCCAGCTCAGGTGGCGGTGGTCACGCCCAAGCCGACCACACCGGCGGTCGCGCCCAAGCCTGCGGCGGGCGGTCCCGCCATGGTCCAGATCGGCGCCTTCTCCTCGGCCGCCATGGCCGACCGCGGCTGGAACGACGCCGCCTCGGTGGCCCCCGGCCTCGCCGCCGGCAAGGGCAAGCGGGTCGAGGAAATCGACCGCGACGGCAAGATTCTTTACCGCACCTCGGTGACCGGCTTCGCCAGCCGCGCCGAGGCCCAGACCTTCTGCGAACGCCTCAAGGGCGCCGGCAAGAGCTGCTTTGTGAAGTGACGCGCCACGCCGCCATCCTCGGCTGCCTCGGACCGGTCCTGACCGCCGAAGAGACGGCCTTCTTCCGGGATGTGCGGCCGTGGGGCTTCGTGCTCTTCAAGCGCAACGTCGAGACGCCGGACCAGGTCCGTGCCCTGACCGCCGCTCTGCGTGACACCGTCGACGATCCGGACGCACCGATCCTGATCGACCAGGAGGGGGGGCGGGTTCAACGACTGGGCCCCCCGCACTGGCGACGGTATCCGCCCGGCCGGGCCTACGGGACGTTGCCGACCAACGACCCTTTGCTGCGTCGGGAGATCACCCGTCTCGGGGCGCGCCTGCTGGCCCACGATCTCGCCGCGCTCGGGATCAATGTCGACTGCGTGCCGGTGCTGGATGTGCCGGTTCCCGGCGCCCACGACATCATCGGCGACAGGGCTTATGGCGAAACCGTCGCGGAGGTCGCCACGCTCGGCCGGGCCGCCGCCGAGGGCCTGATCGCCGGCGGCGTGCTGCCGATCCTCAAGCACATGCCCGGCCACGGTCGGTCCATGGCCGACAGCCACGAGAACCTGCCCGTCGTCGAGGCGTCGCTGGCCGAGCTGGAGGCCGTCGACTTCGAGCCGTTCCGGATTCTGTCGGACATGCCGATGGCGATGAGCGCTCATGTGGTCTACACCGCCGTCGATCCCCGCAACCCCGCTACCACCTCGCGCACGGCGATCCGCCAGGTGATCCGCGGCTCGATCGGCTTCGATGGCCTGCTGATGACTGACGACCTCTCGATGAAGGCGCTCGACGGCGACTTCGGGACCCGCGCCCGCAAGGCGCTGGCGGCCGGCTGCGACATGATCCTGCACTGCAACGGCCGCATGGACGAGATGCAGGCCGTCGTGGCCGGCGCCAGAACCCTGGCCGGCAAGGCGAAGCGGCGTGCGGACGCCGCCATGGCCCGGCTGGCCCGGTCGCCCGAGCCGTTCGATGTCGAGGCGGGCGTCGCCCGGTTCGACGCGGCCTTCGACGGGCGGCTCGCCGCATGACCGACGCGACCTTCCAGCCCAACCTCGACTTCGACGCCGCGGCCAACGCGGCCGAGGACGGCGAGGCGTTGATCATCGACATCGACGGCTACGAAGGACCGCTGCATGTGCTGCTGGCGCTGGCCCGCAGCCAGAAGGTCGACCTGCTGCAGATGTCGGTGACCAAGCTGGCCGACCAGTATCTGGCCTTCGTGAAACAGGCGCGCAGCCTGCGCTTCTCGCTGGCCGCGGACTATCTGGTGATGGCCGCCTGGCTGGCCTACCTGAAATCCCGCCTGCTGCTGCCTCGCGCTGACCGGCCGAAAGCCGACGAGGCGCCGGCCGAGGAGATCGCCGCCCAGCTGGCCTTCCGGCTGGCGAAGCTCGACGCCATGCGCCGGGCGGTCGACGCCCTGAACGCCCGGCCGCAGCTGCGCCGCGATGTGTTCACGCGCGGTGATCCGGAGGCGGTGGTGATCCTGTCGTCCGGCCGGATCGAGGGCGACCTCTACCAGCTGATGAGCGCCTACATCGGCCAGCGGAAGCGCGAGCACGACCGCAGCTACCGCCCGATGGTTCCAACGGCCTACGCCCTCGACGACGCCCGCCATCGCCTGCGCGGGATGCTCCCCGAACTCGCCGCCTGGACCGCGCTGGCCGGGGTCGCGCCAGTGGCCGTGGAGTCCGACGGGCCGAGCCGCGCCTCCTACCTGGCCTCAACCCTGGCGGCGAGCCTGGAGCTGGTGAAGGAGGGCGAGCTCGAGGCTCGCCAGCTGGAGGCGTTCGCCGATCTCTATCTGCGCAAGCGCAAGGAACGGCCGGAGGCGGTGGCGTGAGTGAAACGATTTTCGAGGCCGTCTACCTGGAGCGCTGCATCGAAGCTCTGCTGTTCGCGGCCGCCGAGCCGCTGAGCCTGGACGATCTGGCCCGCCGCCTGCCGGAAGGCGCCGATGTCGCGGCCGGGCTGGAGGGGCTGCGCGTGCGGTGCGAAAGCCGGGGCGTCGAGCTGGTCGCCGTCGGCGGGCGCTGGCGGTTCCAGACGGCCGGCGACCTGGCCTTCCTGATGACCGAAGAGCGGGACACCCCGCGCCGACTGTCCAAGGCGGCGCAGGAGACCCTGGCCATCATCGCCTATCACCAGCCGGTCACCCGGGCGGAGATCGAGGCCGTGCGCGGGGTTCAGGCCAGCAGTGGCACGCTCGATATCCTGCTGGAGCTGGGTCTGGTGCGGATGCGCGGCCGCCGCCGCACGCCGGGCCGTCCTGTGACCTACGGCACGACCGACGCCTTCCTCGAACACTACGGCCTGGCCAATCTGGCGGACCTGCCGGGTATGGCCGACATGAAGGCCGCGGGCCTTCTCGGTCTCGACCTGCCGCCGGGCTTCGCCGTGCCCGATCCCTCCCGCCCGAGCGAGGACGAGGACGCCCTCGATTTCGAGGGCGCCGGGCCCGAGGCGCCGGAGTTCGTGCAGGACTATGTCGGCGAGGAAGAGCCGGGGTAGGGTCCTTCGAGGCGCGATCCTGAGGGATCGCTCCTCAGGATGACGAACATTTGCGCCGACCCCTGCTCGTCATGGTGAGGAGCGAGCCTCGGGCGAGCGTCTCGAACCACGCGCGACCGTGTCCGCCCTTTAATTTGGCGACAGGCCCCGCAACCGCCTATATTGGCTCCAACAATCGAACGCTGCGGGCATCGGCTCGCCCGCCTCAAGGAGTAGCGCCGCCATGATGGGTGGATTGAGT
Organism: Caulobacter sp. FW305-C-30-S16; assembly: GCF_058783025.1. Classification (NCBI taxonomy): domain Bacteria; kingdom Pseudomonadati; phylum Pseudomonadota; class Alphaproteobacteria; order Caulobacterales; family Caulobacteraceae; genus Caulobacter; species Caulobacter sp. FW305-C-30-S16. The sequence goes on from NZ_JBYSYH010000002.1 coordinate 922,593, forward strand.
ATCTGGCACTGGCTGATCGTGATCGCGGTTGTCGCCGTGGTCTTCGGCGGACGGGGCAAGCTGTCCGGCCTGATGGGCGACGCCGCCAAGGGCATCCGCGCCTTCCAGGACGGCCTGAAAGGCGACGGCGCCAAGGTCGACGAAGACCCCGCCAAGCCGCTGCCTCGCTCCGAAACCGAGAAGGACAAGATCGTCAACTGACGGTCCTGGAACTTCGCCCTTGATCGCGCCCCGCGCGCGGGCTTAAGGCCGCCTCCATGCTGCCCGGTATCGGTTCGTCCGAAGTCTTCGTCATCGCCCTGGTCGCCCTGATCGTGGTGGGTCCCAAGGACCTGCCCGGGATGCTGCGCAAGCTCGGCCAGTTCGTGTCGAAGATGCGCAGCATGGCCAACGAGTTCCGCGCCAGTTTCGACGAGATGGCGCGCCAGTCCGAGCTGGACGACCTGCGCAAGGAAGTCGAGGCGCTGCGCTCGGGCGCCTACATGAACCCGCTGCGCGACGCCGCGAGCGAACAGGTCTTCGCCGACATCGACGCCAGCATGCAGGGCGGCGCGGTGCAGTTCCCGCCCGTCAGCTATCAGCCCGAGCCGGAAGAGGCGGTGCAGGCCGTCGCCGCGCCAGACAAGCCGAAGCGCAAGCGCGCGCCGAAGGCCGCCGCCGCGATCGTCGAGGAGGCCGCCCCGGCCCGCAAGCCGCGCGCGTCGCGCAAGAAGGCGGAGACGCCCTCGTGAGCGACGATCTGAGCCCTGATGACGCCGAGATCGAGGCCTCCCGCGCGCCGCTGCTGGATCATCTGGTCGAGCTGCGCCGGCGGCTGATCATCTGCGTCGGCGCGGTGATCATCGCGTTCGGCATCTGCTTCGCCTTCTCCAACGAGATCTACACCTTCCTGCTCCAGCCGTTCGTCAAGGCCAACGCCCTGATCGAGGCGCAGAAGGCGATGCCGAACCACAACCCGTTCGACCTCACGCATGCCTTCGACCTGATCAAGGTGATGATCGGGCTCAAGGAGCTGCCGGTCGCCGACACCCAGAAGCTGGAGCTGATCTTCACCGCGCCGCTGGAGTTCTTCTTCACCAAGATGAAGATGGCCGGCTTCGGGGCGCTGGTGCTGACCTTCCCGGTCCTCGCCTGGCAGGTCTACGCGTTCGTCGCGCCGGGGCTCTACAAGAAGGAGCGGATGGCCTTCCTGCCGTTCCTGTCCGCCTCTCCGATCCTGTTCATCATCGGCGGCGCGATGGTCTACTACTTCATGCTGCCGTTCGTGATGTGGTTCTCGCTGAGCCAGGAGGTCACCACCGCGGCGGTCGATGTGGCCCTGACGCCCAAGGTTTCCGACTACCTGACGCTGGTGACGACCCTGCTGCTGGCGTTCGGCCTGTGCTTCCAGCTGCCCGTGGTGGTTTCGTTGCTGGGCCTGGCCGGTCTGGTCAACAGCGGCATGCTGCGTGAGGGACGCCGCTACGCCATCGTCGGCGTGTTCGTCGTCGCGGCCCTGTTCACCCCGCCCGACCCGATCAGCCAGCTGATGCTCGCGATCCCCATCTGCCTGCTCTACGAGGCTTCGATCTGGTGCGTCTGGCTGATCGAACGCCGGCGGAAGAAGCAGGATGCGGCGGCCGGAACGGATGTGGTTCCGGTCTGACGTCGCAGGGTCGCGATTCAACAGTTTGCGTCCTTCGAGACGCGATCCTGAGGGATCGCTCCTCAGGATGACGGGCAGAGTTGGATCGCACCTCTATTCGTCATGGTGAGGAGCGAGCCTCAAGCGAGCGTCTCGAACCACGCAGGGCCGCTTTGCAACGCCCCCGACGCCCGTTAGACAAAGCGCCTCACTCCAGACGGCGTTCTTCCCATGCACGACATCAAAGCCATACGCGACAATCCGGCGGCCTTCGACGCCGGCTGGAAGTCTCGTGGCCTTGAGCCGCAGACGCCGGTGCTGCTCGATCTCGACCAGAAGCTCCGCGCGGCCCAGACGGCGGTGCAGACCGCCCAGTCGCGGCGCAACGAGGCCAGCAAGCTGATCGGCCAGGCCAAGGCGCAGAGGGACGAGGCGAAGGCCGCCGCCCTGATGGCCGAGGTCGAGGCGCTGAAGGCCGAGATGGCGGCGGCGGCCGAGACGGAAGCGGCGGTCGGCAAGGCCCTGCGCGATCATCTGGCCGGCCTGCCCAACATTCCGGACGCGATGGTCCCGGCCGGCGCCGACGAGGCCGGCAACGTCGAGCAGAGTCGATCGGGCGATCCGCGCCGGATGAACAACGCCCGCGACCACGTCGATATCGGCGCGGGCCTCGGCGGCATGGACTTCGAGGCCGCCGCCCGCATGAGCGGCTCGCGCTTCGTGGTGCTCAAGAAGGGCGTCGCGCGGCTCGAGCGGGCTATCGGCCAGTTCATGCTCGATCTGCAGACGACGCAGAACGGCTACACCGAGGTCAGCCCGCCGGTGCTGGTCAAGGAGCAGGCGCTGTTCGGCACGGGCCAGCTGCCGAAGTTCGAGGAAGATCTCTTCAGGACGACGGGGGAGCACTACCTCATCCCCACCGCCGAAGTCTCCCTGACCAATCTCGTCCGGGAGCAGATCACCGACGAGGAGGAGCTGCCGCTCCGGCTGACCGCGTTGACCCAGTGCTTCCGCTCGGAAGCCGGCTCGGCGGGACGGGATACGCGCGGCATGATCCGCCAGCACCAGTTCCAGAAGGTCGAGTTGGTGGCGATCACCACGCCCGAGCAGTCGGCCGCCGAGCACGACCACATGGTCGCCAGCGCCCAGATGGTGCTGGAGAAGCTGGGCCTCGCCTACCGCACCATGCTGCTGTGCACCGGCGACATGGGCTTTACCGCGAAGAAGACCTTCGACCTGGAGGTCTGGCTGCCGTCGCAGAACACCTTCCGGGAGATCAGCTCGATCTCCAACTGCGGCGACTTCCAGGCCCGGCGCATGGACGCCCGCAGCCAGAAGCGCGGCGAGAAGGGCACGCGGTTCGTCCACACCCTGAACGGCTCGGGCCTCGCCGTCGGCCGCACGCTGGTGGCTGTGCTTGAGAATTATCAGGACGAGGGCGGCCGGGTGGCCATTCCCGAGGTCCTGCAGCCCTACATGGGCGGCCTGACCCACCTGGAGCCGGGCGCGTGAGCGCCCCCGGATCACGCATGAGAATCCTCCTCACCAACGACGACGGCATCCATGCCGAAGGTCTCAAATCGCTCGAGAAGATCGCTCGCGCCCTGACCGATGACGTCTGGATCGTCGCGCCGGAATACGAGCAGTCCGGCGCCAGCCGGGCCCTGACGCTCGCCGACCCGATCCGGGTGCGCAAGGAGGGCGACCGCAAGTGGGCCGTCGCCGGCACGCCGACCGACTGCGTCATGCTGGGCGTGCGCGAGCTGATCGACGGCGTGGGGCCTGATCTGGTCCTGTCCGGTGTCAACCGCGGCCAGAACATCGCCGAGGACGTGACCCTGTCGGGCACGGTCGCCGGCGCGATCGAGGGCATGGCTCTTGGCATCCCGTCGATCGCCCTCAGCCAGTCGATGCTCGCCTTCCATGACGAGGTCGTTCCCTACTGGGAGACCGCCGAGCACTTCGGCCCCGGCGTCGTGCGCCGTCTGCTTGAGGTGGGCTGGCCGGTCGACGTGGTGATGAACGTCAATTTCCCTTCGCGTCCGCCGGCCGAGGTGACCGAGATCGAGGTCACGCGCCAGGGCTTCCGTGACACCCACATCCGCACGTTCGACAAGCGCACCGACCTGCGCGGTCGCGACTACTACTGGATGGGCTTTTCCGGAAAACTGTCCAGGCCGGAGGACGGCACTGACCTGAAGGCGATCTACGAGGGCAAGATTTCGATCACGCCGCTGCATATCGACCTCACGCACAGGGAATCGGTGAACAAGCTCAAGGGCCTCATCGGAGGCGTCCCGCCGAAGAGCTGATGACCGACGAGCCCGAAACCTCCAGGACGCGCATGGCGCGGTTGATCCTCGCCCTCCGCTCGCAGGGGGTGACCGATCCGCGCGTGCTCGACGCCATCGAACGGACCCCGCGGGAGATCTTCACGCCGGACCTGTTCAAGGAGCGGGCGTTCGAAGACTCGGCCCTGCCGATCGCCTGTGGCCAGACGATCAGCCAGCCGTTCATTGTCGGGCTGATGACCCAGGCCCTGACGCTCGAACCGCGTGCCCGGGTGCTCGAGATCGGCACCGGGTCGGGCTACCAGACGACGATCCTCTCGGGGCTGTCGCGGCTGGTCTACACCGTGGAACGCTATCGCACGCTGATGCGGGAGGCGGAGGAGCGGTTCAAGACGCTGGGCCTGATCAACGTCGTCACCAAATTCGGCGACGGCGGCGAAGGCTGGGCGGAACAGGCCCCGTTCGACCGGATCATGGTCACCGCCGCCGCGCCGGAAGAGCCGAAGAAGCTGCTGGCCCAGCTGAAGCCCAACGGCGTGCTGGTCGCGCCGATCGGCAAGGGGCCGGTCCAGAGCCTGCGCCGCTACGCCGGCGACGGGCAGGGCGGTTTCAAGGTGGAACTGCTGGGCGATGTGCGCTTCGTGCCCCTGCTCGACGGCGTCGCCCGCGAACTGTGATCTAACAATTTCGTCACTGGCGGCATGCCTCGTTTCGCCTCAATTGAGGCTCAAAGGTCCCCGAATCTCGGGACTTGAGCACGACGGGCGCTGATTTCCGCAACCCTTTCGACTGGCGGATCAAGGTCGCGGTTAACGCGGGCTTAAGGCCGCCGGGACGACACCATCCGGATACAGAAACGGACCGGCGATGACGCATTTCCTTTCCCGCACCGCCCTGGTGGCCTTCGTTGCAGCCGCGACGACCGCCTGCGCCTCCACACCGGCCTATCCGACCGTCGAGGGCGCGGCCCCCGGCACGGGGCCGCAGCTGGCCAGACCGTCGTTCCCGGTGCAGGCCCAGGCGGAGCCCGAGCGGCTGCCGCCGACCGAGGCCGACGAGATGGGCGACCCGCTGCCCGCCGGCCGGTCCGCCCCGCCGTCCGATCCGCTGCCGCCGGCCCGGCCGGTTCCGGGACCGGCGCCGGTCCAGGCCAGCGAGCTGCCGCCGCCCGCGCCGCGTCCGGTCACGCCCGACGCCGCGCCGCCGCCCGTCATCCGCACCGAGCGCGCCGTACCGACGCCGCCGCCGCCGGTCCCGACGACCGTCACCAAGGTGATCACCCTCGCGCCCGGCAAGGTCGTCGACATCGACGGACGTCCGAAGACCTACACCGTCAAGGAGGGCCAGGGGCTCGACGCGGTCGCCCGCGCCATGGGCTCGTCGCGCGCCGAACTGGCCAAGATCAACAATCTCTCCGAACCCTACCGCCTGAAGCCGGGCCAGGTGCTCAAGGGGCCCGCCAGCCGGGCCAAGGCCTATGTGGTCGCGCCGGGCGACACCCTGTTCGCGATCGCCAAGCGCTTCAACGTCAAGGCGTCGGTCCTGGCGGACGAGAACGACCTGACGGTCAACTCCGCTATCCGTCCCGGCCAGAAGCTGCGGCTGCCGGCGGGTTACAAGGACAGCGGTCCGACGAAGAAGACGATCACCACGACGGTCGACGCGCCGGCCCCGGTGGCTCCGACGCCCGCGCCCGTGCCGGTTCGTCCGACTCCGGCGCCCACGCCCACACCCACGCCCGCGCCGGTGCAGCCGACGCCGGTCCCCGTTCGCCCGACTCCGGCCCCCGTCCGTCCGACCCCGACCCCGACCCCGCCCGCGCCGTCGCCGGTCAAGCCGCCGGTCGTCCGCCCGGTGACGCCGCCGGTCACGCCAAGGCCGCTTCCGCCCGCACCGCAGGTGGTGCCGGACGACCGGCCGCCGGTGCTCTCGGACGACCAGATCACCGCGCTCGGCCGCGGCCGGTTCAGCTGGCCGGTCGAAGGCCAGATCCTGTCAGGCTACGGTCCCAAGGCCGGCGGCCAGCGCAATGACGGCGTCAATGTCGGCGCGCCCGCCGGTACGCCGGTTCGCGCTGCGGCGGCCGGCAAGGTCGTCTATTCCGGCGGCGACGTCCCGGGCTTCGGCGTCACCGTGCTGATCCAGCACGATGACGGCTGGGTGACGGTCTATGGCCATCTGGCGCGCGCCGACGTGCGCATGCAGCAGACCGTCCGCGCCGGGGAACAGATCGGTCAGGTCGGCTCCAGCGGCGGCGTCAGCCAGCCTCAGCTGCACTTCGAGATCCGCTACTCGCCGTCGCCGAAGTTCAAGGCCAAGGCCGTCGATCCGGGGCTGGTTCTGCCGCGCATGCGGTAGTCTTGAATCCGCTTCCCCGCCCTTGCGGGGTACGCGGGCAGGGTAGGCCGGGATTCGTCTAGTCCTGACCCCACCGCCAGCGCCAGCCGCCGCGTGTCTTGGCGACGCCGATGACCACCAGCGCCACGATGGCCAGCACGCCAACGCTGGCCTTCAGGCGCCAGTCGACGTCGATCAGCAGGTACGGTCCGCCGAGCATGATGGCCATAAAGGCCGCCAGAACGGCCCAGCCTTCCCAACTGCATGGCAGGCCGGCGCCGTAGCCGTAGCGTTTGGGGTTGAACCAGGGCTTGCCCATGCAGGTATCTCCTCGGGATCAGCTCGGCAGCTTCACGCCCATCTCGCCGGCCAGGTCGCGGATGAACTGCCAGGCGATGCGACCCGAGCGGGACCCGCGCAGTTGCGACCAGCGCAGGGCGCGGCCGTGCAGGTCGGGCGCGGTCAGTCCAAACCGCGTCGCATAGGTCTTCACCGCGTCGAGGTAGCCGGCCTGGTCCATCGGCGGGAAGCCGATCCACAGGCCGAAGCGATCGGAAACGCTGACCTCTTCTTCGGCGTCCTCGGCGGCGGCGATCATGCCGCGCCCCTCCGCGTGGTCGCGCGGCATCAGGTGGCGGCGGTTGGAGGTGGCGACGAACAGCACATTCTCCGGCGGGCCGGCGACGCCGCCTTCCAGCGCCGACTTCAGCGCCTTGGCCGCCGCCGCGCCGTCTTCGAAGGACAGGTCGTCGCACAGCACCACGAATCGCTCCGGCCGGCCGCGCAGTCTGTCGAACAGCGGGGGCAGGGCGGCGACCTCGTCTCGGTCGACCTCGATCAGCTTCAGCGCCGGATGGTCGGCGGCGACAGCCATGAAGGCCGCCTTCGCCAGCGAGCTCTTGCCGGTGCCGCGCACCCCCCAGAGCAGGGCGTGGTTGGCGGGCAGATGGCAGGCGAACCGCTTGAGGTTCTCGAGGAAGCGCGCCTTCTGGCCATCCACGCCCACCAGCAGATCGAGCGGCAGGGGATAATCCGGCGCCGCCGGAAACGTGTTGCTCGCCGGTTCATGCCGAAAGAGCCTCGCCGCCGCGAAATCCGGCTCGCGCGGCGCCTGCGGAGCCAGCCGCTCGAGCGCCTCGGCGATCCGTGTCAGCAGGGTCTGTGTCTTATCGTCCATACCCCGCCCTTACCGGCAGCGCCGCGCATTGCAAAGCGAGGGGCCACACCTTAGTTTCCGCCGACCTTTGGCGCGCCTATTCGGCCGCGCCTGTCCCTATGCCTCTCCGGAGACGAAATGACTGATCCCAATAGCCTGATCCAGCTGGTCGGCTTGCCGCTGATGATCGGTGGCCTGTTCTACATCATGATCTGGCGCCCGCAGCAGAAGCGCATGAAGGACCATGCGGCGATGCTCGGTGCGCTGAAGCGCGGCGACAACATCGTTCTCAACAGCGGCCTGACGGGCAAGATCGTGCGCGTCGAAGACAAGGAAGTCGGCGTCGAGATCGCCCAGGGCGTGACGGTGAAGGTGATCAAGTCGATGATCGCCGAGGTGCGTGGCAAGGGCGAACCCGCCGCCATCGCCAACGACACCAAGTCCTGATCCACAGCGCCAAGGCCTAACCTGTCATGATGCAGCTCGCGCGCTGGAAGTTCGTCCTCGTCACGGCGGCGGTCCTGTTTGGATTGCTGTTCGCCCTCCCGAACGTGCTGCCCGCCAGCGTGCGGGACTCCATGCCGGGTTTCCTGCCGCGCAAGACGTTGAACCTCGGACTCGATCTCCAGGGCGGCTCCTACCTGCTGCTCGAGGTCGACACCGGGGCGCTGCAGAAGGAAAAGGTCACCAACCTCCTCGAGGACGTCCGCAAGACCCTCCGTGACGAGCAGATCGCGTTCACGAACCTCGTCGCGACCCCGGCCGGTGCGACGGTGCGGATCACCGACCCGGCCCGGATCTCGGACGCCTACGGCGTCATGACGCGCAAGCTGGTCCAGCTGACCAAGAGCAACCAGCCCGACCTTCGCCTGACCCGTAGGGATGACCAGCAGATCGAGCTGGTCTTCCCGGAAGCGGCGCTGTCGGAACAGGCCGCCTCGGCGGTGGAACAGTCCATCGAGATCATCCGTCGCCGCGTCGACGAACTTGGCACGCGCGAACCGGCGATCACCCGCCAGGGCACGAACCGGATCGTTCTCCAGGCGCCGGGCGAGAGCGACCCCGAAAAACTCAAGGCCGTCATCGGCCAGACGGCCAAGCTGACCTTCCAGATGGTCGACACCAGCGTGACGGTTCAGGAAGCCATGGCCGGCCGCCTGCCGCCAGGCTCCGAAATCCTGCCCAGCACCGACCGCTACGCCCAGGCCTACGTCGTGCGCCGCCGGGTCGACGTGTCGGGCGACATGCTGACCAACGCCCAGCAGGTCAACGATCCGCAGACGGGCGCCGTGCAGGTCTCCTTCCGCTTCAACGGACAGGGCGCCCGGCGTTTCGCCGAGGTGACCAGCAAGAATATCGGCAAGCCCTTCGCCATCGTCCTGGATGGCAAGGTGATCTCGGCGCCGAACATCCAGTCGGCCATCACCGGCGGCAGCGGCGTGATCACCGGCAGCTACACGGTGGAGTCGGCCAACGAGCTGGCGATCCTGCTGCGCGCTGGCGCCCTGCCGGCCCCGCTCAAGGTCGAGGAACAACGCACCGTCGGCGCCGAACTCGGCGCGGACGCGGTCGAGGCCGGCAAGATCTCCACGGCGGTCGGCTTCACCGCCATTCTGGTGTTCATGCTGCTCGCCTACGGCGGCCTGTTCGGCGGGATCTCCGTGATCGCGCTGATCGTCAACGGCCTGCTGATTATCGCGGCGATGAGCGCCACCCAGGCGACGCTGACGTTGCCCGGCATCGCCGGCCTGATCCTGACCCTTGCCGTGGCCGTCGACGCCAACGTGCTGATCTATGAACGGATGCGGGATGAGGTGAGGGCGGGGAGACCGCTTGTCACCGCCATGGACGCGGGTTTCTCGCGCGCCATGGAGACCATCATCGACGCCAACCTGACCACGCTGCTGGCGGCGCTGATCATGTTCTTCTTCGGCGCGGGTCCGGTTCGCGGCTTCGCCTGGACGCTGTCGATCGGCGTGTTCACCTCGGTGTTCACGGCGGTCGTGGTGACCCAGCTTCTGCTGGCCATGTGGTTCAAATACACGCGTCCCAAGACGCTGCCGATCGCGTGAGGAGCGCCCAATGACCTTCTGGCCTCTGATCAAGATCCTGCCGGTGAAGACGAACTTCCGGTTCGTGGACTTCGCCAAATACGCCGGCGCCCTCTCCATCGTGGCGGCGATCGCCTCGCTGGCGCTGGTGCTGATTCCGTTCAAGGGCCCCTGCGGCGGCCTGAACTGCGGCATCGACTTCAAGGGCGGCACCGTCCTCGAATTCAGCACCGCCCCCAAGACCGTCGACCTGGCGAAGGTGCGCGCGGCCCTCGCCGAGCGGGAGCTGGGTGAGTTCCGCCTTCAGGCCTTCGGCGACAACACCGGCGCCATGGTCAGCTTCCAGAACCCGCCGGGACGCGACGCCAACGCCGCGAAATCCGAGATCCGCCAGGAGATTGAGCGGGCGCTCGGGTCGGTCAAGTTCACCAACGACGCCACGGTCGGCGCCAAGGTTTCCGGCGAGCTGTTCACCAGCGGCATCCTGGCCCTGCTGGTCGCGATCGCGCTGATGCTGGTCTACATCTGGTTCCGGTTCGAGCTGCAGTTCGGTCTCGGCGCCGTCGTCGCCCTGTTCCACGACGTGCTGCTGACATTCGGTCTGATCGCCGTCACGAAGATGGAGTTCAGCCTGACGACCATTGCCGCGATCCTGACGATCATCGGCTATTCGATGAACGACACGGTGGTCGTGTTCGACCGCCTCCGCGAGAATCTGCGCAAGTACAAGAAGATGCCCCTGCGCGAGGTGATCGATCTGTCGATCAACGAGACCCTGTCGCGGACCATCATCACCGGCCTCACGGCGGTGCTGGCGCTCGGCGGCCTGGCGGTGTTCGGCGGCGAGGCCCTGTTCGGCTTCTCGGTGATCATGATGTTCGGTATCGCGCTGGGCACCTATTCCTCGATCTATGTCGCCGCTCCGGTGATCCTGCTCTGGGGCGTCAAGCGCGGCGAGGAAGAGGCGACGCCGATCAAGTTCGGCGCGGCTTCGCGGCCCTGAGGTCAAGTGTGAGGCAGCCTCCGTCCATCGACGCCTGGGGCGGCGGCGGCTTTCGCGTCGCCGGTCTATGGCGGCCGGGCTCGCTGCTGATCCTGGACGACGTGGCGCGGGACTGGTCAGCGACCAGCCTCGCGGCCCTGACGCCCGACGCCTTCGCCGATGTGCTGGCCAACCGTGACGCGGTCGAGTTTGTGCTGCTCGGCACGGGGCTCACGCCCGGCCTGCCGTCCCGCGAGGTTCGCGACGCCCTGAAGGCCGCGGGCGTCGGGCTGGAGTTCATGGCTACAGAGGCCGCGGCCCGCACCTACAACATCGTCGCCTCCGAAGGCCGGCGGGTGGCGGCGGCGCTCATCGCCGTATGATCGGCAAACGGTTTACCCGCCGGGCCGAACCGGCCTATAGCTGACCGCCAGGGTAGGACTCTTCTGAGGGGCTTTTCGATGATCGCCGGACTTCTTTCCAATTTCCGCAACACCATCATCCTCAGCGTCACACTGGCGCTGGTGATGATCTTCGTGTTCTTCCAGCACCATGGCGCGCTCGACGCGACCTTCTGGCAGGCCGTGCTCCGGTGGGCGCACACCTTCTGCGGCATCCTGTGGATCGGGCTGCTGTACTATTTCAACTTCGTCCAGATCCGGAAGATGCCGGAGATCCCGGCCGAGCTGAAGCCGGCCGTCTCCAAGTACATCGCCCCCGAGGCGCTGTTCTGGTTCCGCTGGGCCGCGCTGGCCACGTGGGTGCTGGGCGTGATCCTCGCCTGGAACCGCGGCTATCTGGTCGAGGCCTTCACGCTCGGCGCCACGGAAGGCTTCGAGGTTCCGAGCCACATCATGATCGGCATCGGCATGTGGCTGGCCACGATCATGTTCATCAACGTCTGGGGCGTGATCTGGCCGAACCAGAAGATCGCCCTCGGCATCAAGGAAGCCGATGCCGACGCCAAGGCCAAGGCGGCGAAGACGGCGATGCAGTTCTCGCGCATCAACACGCTGCTCAGCATCCCTATGCTGACGGCCATGACCATGAACCAGACGCTGTTCGGCTAGTCTCCGGGCGACGAAAAGAGGGGAGGGGCCTGCCGGCTGGCGGGCCCCTCTTCGTTTGAGGCGATGACCGAAGATCTCGACGCCCTTGTCCGCCGGGTTGATCCCGACCGCTGGTTGTCCAGCCGCTTCGTCGCGGATGAAGCGGCGCGCGCGGACCTGATCGCGCTTTACGCCCTCGACCATGAACTGACGCGTATCCCGCAGATCGTCAGCGACCCGCTGATGGGTGAGATCCGCATGACCTGGTGGCGCGAAGGGCTTGAGGAAATCGCGGAAGGCAAGCCGCCGCGCTCCCATCCCGTCTTGCAGGCGGTCGCTGACGGCGCCATCCCCGCTGCGGCGCTGGCGGCCTTGGCCGAGGCGCGTCTGGGCGATCTGGACGGCGCGAAGACCGGGGCGGCGGCCCTTGCTCACGCCGACGCCACCGAGGGCCTGCTGATGGCCCTGGCCGCCCGCCGGCTGTCGAAGGCCGCGACGGCCGACCAGGTGAAACAGGCCGCCCGCGCGACGGCGCTAGCCCGGGCGGATGCGCCCGCCGCCCTGACGGCCCTGAAGGCCGCCCGGGCCGAGCTTGCGGGTCTGCCCGTGGCGGCCTTTCCCGCCGTGGCGCACGCAACGCTGGCGGGGCCCTACGCTCGAGGCCGCCAGCCGGGGGATCTGGAAAAACGCCTGCGCCTGTTCCTCGCCGTTCTGCGCGGGACGGTCGGCTAGGCTGCCGCCGGGTGAACTGGCGCGGCCCGCCGGGATCGGCATAAGCTCTCCGCAACAAGCAAACGGGGAGCGACAACGATATGGCCGAAGGATTTGCACAGGACCGGTTCGCCGCGGTCCGGACGGCCTTTGAGGCCAACCTCGCCAACGGGACCGACGTCGGCGCCTCGTTCTGCGCGACGCTGGAGGGGGAAGCCGTCGTCGACCTCTGGGGCGGCTTTGCCGACGAGGAAAAGACCCGGCCGTGGGAGCAGGACACGATCATCAACGTCTACTCGACGACCAAAACGATGACCGCCCTGACCGCCCTGTTGCTGGCCGATCGCGGCGAGCTCGACTTCGATGCGCCCGTCGCCCGCTACTGGCCGGAGTTCGCCGCCAACGGCAAGGATGCGGTCAAGGTCAGCCACCTGATGAGCCACAGCGCGGGGCTGTCGGGCTGGAAGGAGCCGATCACCACCGAGGATCTCTACGACTGGGACAAGGCGACGTCGCTGCTGGCGGCGCAGGCGCCCTACTGGGAGCCGGGTACGGCGCCCGGCTATCACGCCCTGACCCAGGGCTATCTGGTCGGAGAGGTTGTCCGCCGTATCGCCGGCAAGTCGCTGGGCGCCGTGTTCCACGACGAGATCGCCGGACCGCTGGGCGCCGACTTCCACATCGGCCTGCCCGCATCTGAAGACGGTCGCGTCGCCGATCTGATTCCGCCGCCGCCCGGCGTGGGGATCTCGGACGGCGTCCAGACCGAGCTGCAGAACAACATGTCCCACAATCCCGGGATCGACGTCCGGGCGACGCGTACGCGCGCCTGGCGCGGCGCAGAGATCCCGGCGGCCGGCGGAACGGGCAACGCCCGCTCGATCGCCAAGGTGCACACAATCCTCGCCAACGGCGGCGTTTCCGGCGGCAAGCGCTTCATGTCCGAGGCCGGCTGCCGCAAGGCGCTCGAGCTGCAGATCGAGGGAACGGACCTGATCCTCGGCACGCCGGTGCGGTTCGGCATGGGCTTTGGCCTGGCCGGCGGCATGGTGCCGCTGCCCAGCCCCAACAGCTTCTTCTGGGGCGGCTATGGCGGCTCGCTGGTGATCATCGACATGGATGCCCGTACGACCTTCGGCTACGCGATGAACCGCATGGCCGGCACGACCACGGGCGACATGCGTGCCCTCGGGCTGTCAGTGGCCATGTGGCAGGGGCTCGGTCTGATCCCTTCCTGACCCGCCTCACAAACGAACAGGGCGGACGCCGCATTGCGACGCCCGCCCTTTTTCTTGCCCGCTGAGGCGGTGACTACGGCGCGGTGTGGGCGTTCAGCCAGCCGAGCACCTCGTCGTGCCACTGCACCGAGTTCTGCGGCTTGAGCACCCAGTGGTTCTCTTCCGGGAAGTACAGCAGCTTGCTCTCCACGCCCTTGCGCTGAAGGGCGGTGAAGGTCGCGATGCCCTGCTCCAGCGGCACGCGGTAGTCACGACCGCCGTGGATGACCATCATCGGCACGGTCCAGTTCGCTACATGGTCGGCCGGATTGAACGTCGAATAGGTCGTGCCGGGCGTCCAGGGCGTGCCGCCGTTCTCCCATTCGCTGAACCAGAGCTCCTCGGTCGAATAGGCCATGAAGCGGCTGTCGAAGATGCCGTCGTGGTTGACCAGGCACTTCCACGGCTCTTTCCAGTTCCCGGCGATCCAGTTGACCATGAAGCCGCCGTAGGAGCCGCCCAGCGCGCAGGCGCGGCCGCCGTCGAGGAAGCTGTAGGACTGCAGGGCGTAGGCCCAGCCCTTCTGCAGGTCTTCCAGCGGACGGTCGCCCCAGTGCTGGCTGATCGAGTCGGTGAAGGCCTGCCCGTAGCCGGTCGAGCCGTGGAAATCGATCATCACCACGGCGTAGCCGGCGCCGGCGTAGGTCTGGGCGTTCCAGCGATAGTGGAACAGGTTGCCGAAGCTGCCCTGCGGGCCCCCGTGGATCAGGAAGGCGACCGGGTACTTCTTGTTCGGATCGAAGCCGACCGGCTTGACCAGATAGCCGTGCACGGTCTCGCCGTTCCAGCCCGGGAAACTGAACTGCTCGAAGTCGCCGAACTCGACACCGGCCAGCTTGTCGGCGTTTGCGTTGGTCAGCTGGACGGGCTTGCCGCCCTTCAGGCCGATCATGAACACCTGTGCCGGACCGGCCAGGGTGTCCTGAGTGTAGACGATGCCCTTCTTGCTGACGTCGAAGGCGCTGACATGGCCGGGGCCGGTCAGCGGCGTGACCTTGCCGGACTTTACGTCGATGGCGAACAGACGCGTCTGACCCACGTCGCCGGCCGTGGCGTAGAGGGTCTTGCCGTCCGGCGACCAGGCAAGCGTGTCAGCCGAACGGTCCCAGTCGGCGGCCAGGGCGCGCGCCTGACCGGTCGCCTCGTCCCGGATCATGATCTGCCAGCGGTCGGCCTCGAAGCCGGGGCGCTTCATGGCGCGGTAGGCGCCCAGCTTGCCGTCCGGCGAAATGACCAGGCCGGTGTCCCAGGCCTTGTTCGCCTCGGTGACGTTCTTCGGCGCGGCGCTCCCGTCGGCGGGCGCGACATACAGGTCGAAGTTGGTGCTCCACGGCTCGGTCGTTCCGGCGAGACGCGCCGAGAAGGTCACCTGCTTGCCGTCCGGCGAGAAGGTGAACTCTGACTCATCGCCGAACGGCTTGGACGGCGCGTCGCCGTCGAAGCCTTGCATGATGGCGACGGGGTTGTCGGCGTGGATGCCTTTTTCGTCGAAGGTCAGAACGAACAGGTGATTGCGCTTGCCGTCCGCCCACTCGTCCCAGTGGCGGATGAACAGCTTGTCGTAGACCACGCCCGTGGTCTTCTTCGCGGCGCGGGCGGCATCGCGATCAGCCGTGCATTGCAGGGTCGGGCAGTCCGGGAACACCGCCATGGCGACGGCCAGGGTCTTGCCGTCGGGCGACGTCTTGAAGCCCCCCACATCGAACGGCAGCTTCGTGACCTGGCTGGCGCCCGCCGCGGCGACGTCGGCGCGCCAGACCTGCATCGAGCCGCTGCGCGAGGACAGGAAATAGATGCTGTGGCCGTCGGCGCCCCAGCGGGCGCTGGAAACGCCGCCGCCGGTGGAGGCGTCCAGCATGCGCGGCGCGGCGGGCGTCTTGCCCGACAGGTCGATCAGCCACAGCTCGCTCTTGGCCCTGTTGGCGTCGTAGTCGGCCACGCGGCGCGAATAGAGGACGAACCGGCCGTCCGGCGAGACCCTCGGATCGCTCAGACGGTCGAGGGTGACCATGTCCTTTGCGGTGAACGGGCGCGCATCTGCGGCGGAACTGATCGACAGCGCCAGGACGCCGGCGGCGATCAGGCGAAGCATGGTCTTCATAGGGGCGTTTCCCGGCGGATCGTTGCTCAACAGGGCGGGCACCCTACGGGCGTCATGCCGTCCGCGCCAGTAGCGGGGGCAGCAATTTCCGCGGGGCCGGATCTACTCGGCGGCCGCCAGGACGCTCCCCGTCAGCCAGCCCTCGAGATCGTTCAGCGCCCGCTCGCTCATCAACCGCTTCTTGGCCCGGCCGCGATCCTGGGGATGCAGCTTGCGGCCCTCGGCGTCCTGGCGCGGCGCCTCCATCGGCGGGAGCAGGCCGTAGTTGATGTTCATCGGCTGGAAGCTCGCCTTGGGACCTTCGAGGAAGCCGCCGGTGATGTGGGTCGCCAGGGCGCCCAGGGCGGTTGTCGCCGGCGGCAGATCGATCGGCCGGCCCAGCCGCTCGGCGGCGGCGAGCCGTCCGGTGAGCAGACCGAGCGCGGCGCTTTCCACATAGCCCTCGACTCCCGTCACCTGTCCGGCGAAGCGCAGGCGCGTGTCGGCCTTCAGCCGGAGCTTCTCGTCCAGCAGGCGCGGGCTGTTGACGAAGGTATTGCGGTGCAGGCCGCCGAGCCGGGCGAACTGGGCGTTCTCCAGGCCCGGGATCATGCGGAAGATGTCGGTCTGGGCGCCGTGCTTCAGCTTGGTCTGGAAGCCGACCATGTTCCACAGGGTGCCGAGCGCATTGTCCTGGCGCAGCTGGACGATGGCCCAGGGCTTGACGGTCGGGTTGTGGGCGTTGGTCAGGCCGACCGGCTTCATCGGACCGTGGCGCAGGGTTTCACGTCCGCGCTCGGTCATCACCTCGATCGGCAGGCAGCCGTCGAAGTAGGGCACGTTCTCCCAGTCCTTGAACTCGGACTTTGGCCCGGCCAGCAGGGCGTCGATGAAGGCGTCGTACTGCTCGCGGTCCATCGGGCAGTTGATGTAGGCCGCCGCGTCGCCGCCCGGGCCTTCCTTGTCATAGCGCGACTGCCGCCAGGCCTTGCTCATGTCGATCGAGTCGAGGTGGACGATCGGGGCGATGGCGTCGAAGAAACTCAGGGCATCCTCGCCCGTCAGGGTCAGGATCGCTTCGGCCAGGGCCGGGGAGGTGAGGGGGCCGGTGGCGATGATCACGCTGTCCCAGTCCGCCGGCGGCAGGCCGGTGATTTCCTCGCGCACGATGGTCACCAGCGGATGGGCCTCGATGCGGGCGGTGACTTCGGCCGAGAAGCCGTCGCGGTCCACCGCCAGCGCCCCGCCGGCCGGCACCTGATGCTTGTCGCCGCTTGAGAGGATGATCGAGCCGCATCGGCGCATCTCGGCGTGCAGCAGGCCGACCGCGTTGTACTGCCAGTCATCCGACCGGAAGGAGTTCGAGCAGACCAGTTCGGCCAGCCCGTCCGTCTGGTGGGCGTCGGTGCGCACGCCGTCGCGGCGCATCTCGTGGATGATGGCGGGAACGCCGGCCTCGGCCAGCTGCCAGGCGGCTTCGGATCCAGCGAGGCCGCCGCCGATAACGTGAACAGGTTTCATGGTCATGGCGGACAGATAGGCCCAAGCGGGCCGCCGGCAAAGCGGCCAAGGTGGCGCGGATGCGGAAACTGTGATGGTCTTCAAGCTTAACGCGGCGCGGGGAGGCGTATCGTGGTCAGACTTGATGTTGTTAAGGCGGCCTTTTCAGGGTTCGGCGTCATCGGGCGCAACCCGATGGCCGTTCTGGTCTGGGCGTTGTTCGTGGGCGTTGTCGGCTTCCTGCCGGCGTTCGCGCTCTTCGGCGGCATCTTCAGTACGGTCACCGAGCTCATCGCCGCTGACCAGCGCGGTGTGGAGCCGACGCCGGAGATGGTCATGCCCATGCTGGGCTCGATCTTCGCCCTGCTTCCGGTGCTGATGCTGTCGGGACTGGTCATGCGGGTCGTGCTGACGGGCGCGATCTACCGCGCGGTGCTGTTTCCCAAGGACTCCGGCTGGTTCTATCTGCGTCTGGGCGCGCGTGAACTGTGGCTGGGGCTGCTGTTCATCGTTGTCGGCATCGTCGGCTTCGCCCTGGGCATGGTGATGATGGCGGTGGTCGTGCCGCTGATCTTCGTGGCCGGCCAGAATGCCGATCCGCTGGTCCAGATGGTGATGCTGCGCGTCGCGATGCTGCCGGTGTACGGCGTCATGATCTTCCTCTTCGTCCGGTTCTGCCTGGCGTTCCCCATGACGTTCGCGGATTCGAACTTCCGCCTCATGGAGTCGTGGTCGCTGACGCGCGGCAACAGCTGGCGTCTCGTGCTGGTGATCCTGCTGCTGGTCGCCCTGGTGATCGTCGCCGAGATCATTCTGGGCCTCATCATCCTGGCCGCGGTGGCGGCAGTGATCGGCGCGGGCGCGATGAAGGGCGACTGGAGCGAAGAGCGGATCGTCGCCTTCTTCAGCCAGGATCCGTCGGTCTGGTTCCAGTCACTGCTGCCGTGGATCATCGGCGGCAGTGTGATCGCCTGTATCCTCACGGTGCTGATGGCGGTGATCTTTACCGCGCCCTGGGCGGATGCGTATCGGCAGCTGCGTGGTAGCCCCGACGGCGTGGCCTGAGGGACACGCCGGCCGGCCTTCTTCCGTGGGCCGCAAATCCGGTCGCCAGACGGCGCGAAGCAGGGTTTAACCCGGTCAGGAACTAGCCGCGCTCCTGGCGCGAGGGGTCGCATGTCGCAGGCGCGTTTTTCGGTTCAGTCGGCGGTTTCCGCAGGCTTGACCTTCTGGCGCGCCAACGTCCTGAACGTGGCGGGCCCGCTGATCATCGCCGTCGCGGCCCTGGCGGCGATCACCACGGCCGGAAACGCCCCGATCGGACTGCTGGCCTGGATCATCTATGGCCTTGCCGGCTCCGTGACGGCGGCGGCCTGCTATCGCATCGCCCTGGTCGGACCTGCGCCGGCGCTGGAGGGGCAGCGCGGCCCCCTGGGACTACAAGTCCGTGGGCTGGAATTGCGGCTCGTCGCGATCGGTCTGATGACGACCTTCCTGTTCGCGCCGATCGTCCTGATGGCGGGCGCGACGCTAGACTTTGTGTTCGCCCGGTTCTCCCTCGCCTCGGCCGTGGCCTCCTCGCCGGAGGGCTTCTTCAGCGTCATGAGCCCCGCAGGGCAGGGCGCCTTTATCGTCACCGCGATGATGACCCTGGGCGTGCTGCTGGTCCTGGATGCGGCGCTTGCCCTGGCCGCGCCATCGACGGCGGTGGATGGCCGCCTGCGCTTCCTGTCGAGCTTCAGGCGGACGCGCGGCTCGGTCCTGCGCATCCTCTTTGCGACCCTGGTGATCCGCGCGCCCCTGATTGCGATGCAGAGCCTGGCGACGCTTTACGTCGATCTTGCCGACGCGCCGGGTGCGATGCACTGGATCCAGTTGGGGATCGGTGTTGTCTCGACCTGCTTCTACCTTCCAATTTCGGTCGGCATGATGTCTTACATCTACCTGCGCCTGCGGGAGGGCGAACCCGAATGAAGCTGTCGCCGACCGATACGGCCTTCGAGGGCTTTCGCATCATCCGGGCGCGACCCGGGCTCGTGCTGGCCTGGACGGGCTTTTACCTGCTGGCCCTGCTGGCCATGATCCTGATCCTGCTGCTGCCGAACCTCGGCAACCTCGCTGCTGTCGAGGCGACGGGCGCGCAACGGGACTTCAGCGAACTGCTCGCGCGGTTCGGGACGCCGATCCTGATCATCTTCCCGATGGCCGTGGTCATGCAGATCATGCTGGTGACGGCCGTCTATCGCACCGTGCTGACGCCGGACGACAAGGGCTTCGCGCACCTCAAGATCAGCGCGGACGAACTGCGGATGTTCCTCGTCAGCCTGCTGGTGATCTTCATCTTCGCTCTGGCAAGCGGCCTGTATGGCGCCGCCGTGGTGATTGCGGCGAACGCCTCAGGCGGCCTGCATGGCGCCGTGACCTTTGTCGGCTCACTCGGCGGCGTCGCGCTGCTGGGATGGCTGGCCGTACGGCTCGCGCTGGCGGGGGTGATGACCTTCGCCGAGCACCATTTCCGGCTCGTGGAGGCCTGGCGGCTGACCAAGGGCCAGTTCTGGCGGCTTCTGATGACCCTCGGCCTGACGATCCTCTACGCCATCCTGATGGTCATCGCGGCCCTGACACTCGGGCTGATCCTGGCCAGGCTGACGGGCGGCCTGTCGCTGATGGGGGCGCTGGCCAGCCCGGACCTGACCAACATCACGCCGATGCTGGCGGTCCGGCTGCTGGCCGAACTGCTGCTGCAGATGGCGCTGCAGGCCCTGCTGATCGTGCTGGTGTTCGTGATCTTCTATGCGCCGCCGGCGGCCGCCTACCGTGAGCTCAAGGCCGCGGCCGCCGACTAGGCCGAGGCGCTTGGCCGGGTCGACACCCGCTCGTGCCAGGCGTGCAGGTGCGGCGTTTCAGGCGGCAGCTCCAGGCCTGTGAAGGCCGCGAAGTCGACCGTCGACTGGGCGCAGATGTCGGCCATGGAATAGGTGTCGCCGGCCAGGAAGGGCCGGCCGTCATCCATGTCCCTGTCCAGCCACTGACAGACCCGCGCATAGGTTTCGCGGTTCGACTCGCCGAAATCCTTGAACTGGGTCAGCAGCGCGGCCGTCAGCGGATGGGCGTGACGCCAGAACATGCCGACCGGAGTCATCAGCTGAAACTCAACCCGGCGGATCCACATGTCGATCAGGGCCTGTTCGACCGCGGTGGTTCCGAACAGCGCCGGCGTCGGATGAACGCTTTCCAGATAGCGGCAGATCGAGACGCTTTCGGAGATCGACACGCCGTCGTCGAGCACCAGCGTCGGCACCTGGCCGAGCGAGTTTCGGGCGCGATGTTCGGGTGACTTGTGCTCGCGTTCGCGCATGTTCACGCGCGTCTCGGGAAGGTCGATGCCCTTCTCGGCGATGAAGATGCGCACCCGGCGCGGATTCGGCGCTGGGTTGCGCTCTCCATACAGGATCATGTCAGACGATCAGCCGCCGCAGGGGTTGGTCGCGCAGGTGGTCAGGCCGCCGCGCTGCGAGGCTTCCAGGTCCTGACGGTCCTGGCGTGCGCGGGCTTCCCATTCGGCGCGGGTCATGCAGATGCGGCTGGGCACGCGGGTGCCGATCACCGGGCTGGTCTTGCAGATGCGGGCGTTCGGGTCCTTCTTCGACGAAGGCGGCGCAGTGGGGGCGGGCACGGCGGTCGGGTTCGTCGAGGCCGGCGTCGTCTCCTCAGCCGCGACAACGGCGGTGGCGACGGAGGCGGCGGCGAAAAGCGTAAGAAGAAGAACCTTCACAGGGACCCCCTTGGGGAAGAAGCAAGCGGATCGGGATCTCGTCACCAACCCAGATGATCAACAAAAGAGCACGACTGGCCGGCTGTGTCATCGTTCTGATGTCGCTCGGCGGTCGAGCGCGACGATTTTGCTCAACCTTGCGGCGCCGGAGCCTCGCTTGCCTCGCGCCGCGCGGAATGCTCCCCTTGTGACCGTCCAGTCGGGACAAGCGGTGTGAGGGATTCATGTTTTCAGCGTCGGATGCGGCCTTCAGCGGGTTCAGGGCAGGGCGGGAGCACGCCCGGGCCGCACTGATCTGGATGGTGGCGTTCGGTCTGACCTCGCTTGCGATGTTCCTGGCGGTGCTGACCAAGCTGTGGCCCGTCGTGACGGACCTCATGGCCCGCGGGCCTGGGGCGCAACTCAGCGAGGCGCAGGCGCTCGAGATCTCGGGCCAGTTCTGGGTGGCGGTGGCGCCCGTCATCGTGCCGTCCCTGTTGCTCAATGCGGTCCAGAGCGCGGCGGTGAATCGCATGATGCTGCGGCCGCAGGACAGCGCCTTCGGCTATATCCGGCTGGGCATGGACGAGGTTCGCCAGCTGGCGGTCCTGCTTCTGCTGGGACTCGTATCGGCCGCCCTGAACCTCCTCGGCAATGTTGCGCTCGACGGTCTCCAGGCGGGCGGCGCGGCCATCAGTCCGGTCCTCGGCGGAGCGCTGGGATTCGCCGGATTTGTTCTGGTCACCTGCTTTACGATCTTCGTCTCGGTGCGCCTGTCGCTGGCCAAGGCGCAGACATTCGCGACAGGGCGTATCTCCCTGCTCGGCTCCTGGCGGATGACCAGGGGTCACGTCTGGCCGATGCTGGGCGCCTATGTCCTGGCCATCGTGCTGGCGGCGATCGTCTGGGTCGCGGTCCTGTCGATCGCCATGCTGGCCGCCGCCCTGCTGGCCGGCGGCGCCGGCCCGGTGCAGCCGGCGAATGCGGGCGGGCTTACGGCGCTGCTTACGCCCCCCATGATCATCTTTCTGATGTTCGCAGTGATCGCCAGTCCGTTCCTGTCGATGATCCTGCTGTGTCCGGCGCCGGAAATCTATCGACGCCTCACCGCGGTCGCGCGCTAGGCGCGCTTGCGCTTCTCTCCGGCGCGGTCGCGGTGGCGCTTGAGCACCTCGGCGAGGTAGCGCCCCGTCCAGCTGCCGGCGATGCCGGCGACCTTCTCGGGCGTGCCGACGCCGACGATCTCGCCGCCGCCGTCGCCGCCCTCGGGCCCGAAGTCGATCAGCCAGTCGGCGGTCTTCACCACGTCCAGGTTATGCTCGATGACCACCACGGTGTTGCCCTGGTCGACCAGTTCGTGGAGCACCTCGAGCAGTTTCTTTGTGTCCTCGAAGTGCAGCCCCGTGGTCGGTTCATCGAGGATGTAAAGCGTCCGGCCGGTGGCCTTGCGGCTGAGCTCCTTGGACAGCTTCACCCGCTGGGCCTCGCCGCCTGAGAGGGTGGTCGCCTGCTGGCCGACGTGGATGTAGCCGAGGCCAACGCGCTTCAGCGTTTCCATCTTGTCGCGCACCGGCGGCACGACCTTGAAGAAGTCGGCGGACTCCTCGACGGTCATGTCGAGGATGTCGGCGATGCTCTTGCCCTTGAACAGGATCTCGAGCGTCTCGCGGTTGTAGCGTTTGCCCTTGCAGACGTCGCAGGTGACGTAGACGTCCGGCAGGAAGTGCATCTCGATCTTGATCAGGCCATCGCCCTGGCAGGCCTCGCAGCGGCCGCCCTTGACGTTGAAGCTGAACCGGCCCGGCCCGTAGCCGCGCGCCTTGCTCTCCGGCAGCTGGCTGAACCAGTCGCGGATCGGCTGGAACGCCCCCGTGTAGGTGGCCGGGTTCGACCGCGGCGTGCGGCCGATCGGGCTCTGGTCGATGTCGATGACCTTGTCGAAATTCTCCAGTCCCTCGATCTTCTCGTAGGGCGCCGGGGCGTCGCTGGCGTTGTTCAACCGGCGCGCGGCGGCCTTGTAGAGGGTCTCGATGGTGAAGGTCGACTTGCCGCCGCCGCTGACCCCGGTGATGCAGGTGAAGGTGCCGACCGGTATCTCCGCCGTCACGCCCTTGAGGTTGTTGCCCGTCGCGCCGGTCACGCGCAGCACATGCTTGGTCGAGATGGGCCGACGCTGTTCGGGCACGGCGATCTCGCGCACGCCGGACAGGTACATGCCGGTGACGCTCTTCGGGTTGGCCAGAATGTCGGCGGGCTTGCCCTCGGCGACGATATGGCCGCCGTGGATGCCGGCAGCCGGGCCCATGTCGATCACATAGTCAGCCGTCAGGATGGCCTCCTCGTCGTGCTCGACGACGAGCACCGAGTTGCCGAGGTCGCGCAGGCCCTGCAGCGACTGCAGCAGGCGGGTGTTGTCGCGCTGATGCAGGCCGATGGACGGCTCATCGAGGACATAGAGCACGCCGGTCAGGCCGCTGCCGATCTGGCTGGCCAGGCGGATCCGCTGGCTCTCGCCGCCGCTGAGGGTGCCCGAGCCGCGCGACAGGTTCAGGTAGTCCAGGCCGACGTCGACGAGGAACCGCAGACGGTCGGTGATCTCCTTCAGGATCCGCCGGGCGATCTCCATCTGCTTGTCGGAAAGCGTGTCCGACAGGGCCGCGAACCAGTCGCGGGCCGGGCGGATCGCCATAGCCGAGACCTCAGCGATGTTGCGCTCTGCGATCTTGACCGCCAGCGCCTCTGGCTTCAGCCGCGCACCGTGGCAGGAGTCACAGGGCGTGTCGGACTGGTAGCGGCCCAGTTCCTCGCGGACCCAGCTGGAATCGGTCTCGCGCCAGCGCCGTTCCAGGTTCGGCAACACGCCTTCGAACGGCTTGTTGACCTCGTATTTGCGGGCGTTGTCGTCGTAGACGAAGTGGATCTTCTCGGTCCCGGTGCCGTACAGCACGACCTTCTGCGCCTGCTCCGGCAGGCTGTGCCAGGGCGCGTCCATCGAGAAGTCGTAGTGGCGGGCCAGCGCCTGCAGGGTCTGGGTGTAGAGCGGCGAGGGGCCCTTGGCCCAGGGCGACACCGCGCCCTTGTGCAGGCTCTTGTCCTTGTCCGGCACGATCATGTCGGCGTCGAAGGCCAGCTTGGCGCCGAGGCCGTCACAGACCGGGCAGGCGCCGAACGGGTTGTTGAACGAGAACAGCCGCGGCTCGATCTCGCTGATGGTGAAGCCGCTGACCGGGCAGGCGAACTTCTCGGAGAACAGGATGCGCCGTGGCTCCTCGCCTTCGGCGGGCGCATCGGCCCATTCCGCCACCGCGATTCCGTCGGCCAGACGCAGAGCCTGTTCGATGCTGTCGGCGTAGCGCTGCTCCAGGCCGTTCTTCGTCACCAGCCGGTCAACGACCACGTCGATGTCGTGCTTGAACTTCTTGTCCAGCTCCGGCGCGTCCTCGATCGGATACAGCACGCCGTCGATCTTCAGCCGCTGGAAGCCGAGCTTGCGCCACTCGGCGATCTCCTTGCGGTACTCGCCCTTGCGGCCGCGCACGACGGGGGCCAGCAGATACAGCCGCTCGCCCTCGGGCAGGGCGGTCAGCTTGTCGACCATCTGGCTGACGGTCTGGCTCTCGATGGGCAGGCCGGTGGCCGGCGAATAGGGCACGCCCACCCGCGCCCAGAGCAGGCGCATGTAGTCGTGGATTTCGGTCACCGTGCCGACGGTCGAGCGCGGGTTGCGGCTGGTGGTCTTCTGCTCGATGGAGATGGCCGGCGACAGGCCCTCGATCAGGTCGACGTCCGGCTTGCTCATCAGTTCCAGGAACTGGCGCGCGTACGCGGACAGGCTCTCGACGTAGCGGCGCTGGCCCTCGGCGTAGATGGTGTCGAACGCCAGCGACGACTTGCCGGACCCCGACAGGCCGGTGATCACCACCAGCTCACCGCGCGGGATGTCGACGTTGACGTCCTTGAGATTGTGCTCGCGCGCGCCACGCACGCGGATGAAGTTCTGTTGTTCGGCCATGACCTGTCGGGAACGCTTCAGCCGGCCGAAGGGCGCGGCGGCAACCGTCATATGTAGCGCGCAGACTCGCGATTAACACAAGAACAATGTGCGAACGTCGGTCCGGGAGGTCGTGGTCGGGGGCCGTCTGGTGACATCCGGTGTCAGCAGGCGCTGCGCTTCGCGGTCACACCCGATCGATGCGGGCGGCGAAACAGCCGCGGCGGGCGTTATGCGCGTGCAGGTATGCGGTCCCCGGGGCGGCCATCATCCGCTCGATCAGCGGGATGGCGTCGCGTCCCTCGATGACGTCCGCGTCGATCATCATGTCCCGGTGGTCGTAGGCGCGAAGGGCCAGCAGCCGGTCGGCGAGGGCGGGCGGCAGGCAGTTCTCGAAGCGCGCCGGCGCGTCCGCCGCCTCGCGCACATAAATGGCGTGACAGGCGCGGTAGGGCGTGTCGACTGCCTGGTGTTCATGATTGAGCAGCAGGACCGTTTCGCCGGGTTCCGCGTCCACCAGGGAGATGCGGCAGGGAAAGCCCGGTTTGGCGTCGACCCGGAAGCGGATCGCGCCTGCGGCGGCCAGGGTGGCCTCGTCGGCGCCGAAGAGGGGTGCGAAGGGTTCGGGCGCGAGGCCGGTGACAACGAAGGACATGGGGGGCTCCTGCGAAAGTGTTCGCCGGGACCCTCGTCGAAGCGCGTGGTCGCCGCGACCCGGAACTTGCTGTTCCGCGATCAGTCGTCCCGACGGTACCGTTCGCCCACGCCCAGCATGACGCCGTTGTGGTTGGCGACGCCCAGTTCGAGGCTTTCGGCGATGTTGCGGGCGCGGGTCACGAAGTGGCGGGCGGCCGGCGGCGTGCAGAGCGCCTGCGCCGTCTCCTCGAACAGCGCCAGCCAGCGGTCAAAGTGCTGCGCATCGACCGGCAGCCGCATGTGTTTGGGCATCGGCCGGCCGTCATAAACACCGGTGGCCAGCGCGACCGACGACCAGAACCGCTTCATCTGCGCCAGATGCGGACCCCAGTCCGCGATCCTCGCGGCGAAGACGGGACCGAGCAGGGGGTCGGCCCTGACCCGGTCGTAGAAGCCCTCGACGAGGTCGGAGATGAGCGCCTCATCAATGCCGGTCGCGGCGCGGATTCGCGCCGACGCCTCGGCCCGGCGCGCCTCGGCCTCTTCGCGCGACAGACGCGGTCCGGCATCGGGGAAGGGAAGGCTGGTCACGGTCGGTTCCTGGTCACGGATCGCAGATAGGCTCCCGAGGCGGCGGCCGCCACTGTGCTGCATCAAGGCCGCGCGCTTCCGTCGCGGAGGGGAAGGGCCTATATTGCTCGCTCCTGGACCGGCCCGGTCACCGATGGAGGCTCCCATGATCGACAGGACGCAGAACCGCTTCGCCGCTTCCGCTGACCTGCTCGAGAGCCTTCATGTCGACCCTGCCGTACTTCACCCTGGACGCCGTCTCCGCCGCCACGCCTGACGGCCGCGTCCTCTTCGACACCCTGACCCTGGCCATCGGGCGGGAGAGAACCGGCCTGGTCGGTCGCAATGGCGTGGGCAAGTCCACCCTGATGCGGCTGCTGACCGGTGAGCAGGCGCCGGCGACCGGCGCCGTGACGCGGTCGGGCCGCGTCGGCGTCCTGCGCCAGACGCTGCAGCCGCCTCCCGGCGCGACCGTCGCCGACCTGCTGGAGGTCGCCGAGGCGCTGTCTGTCCTGGCGCGGATCGAGGCCGGCGATGGCGATGAGGCCGATCTGGACGTCGCGGACTGGACCCTGCCGGTGCGGGTGGAAGCGGCGCTGGCCGAGGTCGGCCTGGGCGGGCTCGCGCCGGAACGCCCGGCCGACAGTCTCAGCGGCGGCCAGCTCACCCGCGTCGCCCTGGCGGCGCTGCTGGTCGCCCGGCCCGACGTCATCCTGCTCGATGAGCCGACCAACAACCTCGACGTCGAGGCCCGGAGCTTCCTCGCGGCGTTCCTCGAGCGCTGGAAGGGCGGCGCCGTCGTCGTCAGCCACGACCGGGCGCTGCTCCGCCGGATGGACCGGATCGTCGAGCTCTCCGGCCTCGGCGCCAGGGTCTATGGCGGGAACTTCGATCTCTACGTCGAGCGAAAGACCGCCGAGCGCGCCGCGGCCGAGCGGGCGCTGAGCGACGCCGAGCGCGAGCAGGGCCGGATGGAACGCGACGCCCAGCAGGCGCGGGAACGCAAGGACCGTCGCGACTCCGCCGGCCGGCGCTACGCCGCGTCGGGCTCGGCGCCGAAGATCCTGCTGGGCGCCATGGCGGAGCGCGCGGAGCAGAGCGGCGGTCGCGGCGAGCGTCTGGCGGAACGACAGCGGGAGGCCGCCGCCGAGGCGCTGGACGCCGCCCGGACCCGCGTCGAGCAGGTGCGGACGCTGGCCTTCGGTCTGCCGTCCTCCGGGCTGGCGGCCGGCAAAACCGTGCTGGCCCTCGACGGCGTGACATTCGGCTACGGGCCGACGCCGGTGATCGAAGGCCTGTCCCTGCGGATCACCGGTCCGGAGCGGGTCGCGCTCACGGGGCCGAACGGGACGGGCAAGACCACCCTGCTGCGTCTGGCGGCCGGCGAGCTGCAACCGACGGCGGGAACGGTGATATTCGGCGCCAGGGCGGTGTTGCTGGACCAGAAGACCGCAATTCTGCGGGACGAGGAGACCGTCCTGGACGCCTTCCGCCGGCTCAATCCCGGCGCGACGGTCAATGACGCCCAGGCCGCGCTGGCGCGGTTCCTGTTCCGCAACACCGCCGCGCGGCAGATGGTGGGCGCGCTCAGCGGAGGGGAGCGACTGCGCGCGGCGCTGGCCTGCGTGCTGTCGTCCGCCCCGACGCCACAGCTGTTGATCCTCGACGAGCCGACCAACCATCTCGACCTCGCCTCCATTGAAGCTGTCGAGGCGGCGCTGTCGGCCTACGACGGCGCCCTGCTGGTAGTCAGCCACGATCCCGATTTCCTCCGGGCGATCTGTGTCACCCGCGAGGTCGTGCTGGCCCCAGGACTCTGACCGTCGCCCGGGCATGGTTCCTGCTGTGCAACCCCCGGATCGTTTCGTTCGGGGACACGGCGTTGAAAACACTCGCCATCATCGCCCGCAAAGGCGGGACCGGGAAAACCACCCTGGCCGTGCATCTGGCCGCGGCGGCCCATGCGGCCGGCCACGTCACACTGCTGGCCGACACCGACCGTCAGCACTCGGCCGTCGAATGGCGGCGTATGCGCGCCGAAGCCCAGCCTGTCGTCGAGGCGGTCAAACCCGGCGCTCTGTTCGCGCGCCAGCAGGACGCCGCCCGCGCCGGCGTCGGCCTGATGATCGTCGACACCGGCCCGTCGATCGAGGAGGAGGTCGAACAGGCCGTGCGTTGCGCCGACCTGTGTCTGGTCGTGGCGCGTCCCAACTTCTTCGACATTCGCGCCGTGGCCGACTCCGCCGCGCTGGCGGCGCGCTTTCACCGGCCGGTGGTGTTCGTGCTCAACCAGGCGCCCCATCGCCAGCAGTCGATCGAGGCCCCGGTGCTGATGGAGGCGGTCGCCGCCCTGCGCGGGCTCGGCTTCCCGGTCGCGCCGATCGGCCTTCGCACGCGTGTCGCCTATCAGCGCAGCGTCGCCGGCGGCTCGACCGCCCAGGACATGGAGCCGTCCAGCTCCGCCGCCAGCGAGATCACCGCCCTGTGGGACTGGGTCGATGCGCGGCTCCACGCGGAGCGGCCGGCCGTGCGCATGCCGACCTTCATCGCGGCGACGGAAACCCCGGCGTCCCTGACGTTCTAGCGCGTCGTCGGCGAGAGGGCCTGGGCGATCACGTTACGCTGGGTCTCGCTCGATCCCGAATAGATGCTCGCCGCCCGGGTGGCGAAGTGCTTGGCCGTCGCCCGCGCGCCGTCCGCCAGCGGGCCGTCCTCATCGCGGAAGGGCTCGAGCGCCAGGTTCCGCGCGGTTCCCGCGATCTCCATGGCCAGCTCGGCGACCCGCTGGTGCAGTTCGCTGCCAATGAGCTTCAGGACGGAGGGACTGGTCGCATCGCCATCCCTCAGCCGCCCGCCCGGCAGCAGGTTCAGCTCGGTCTGCTCGAAGGCCGTCAGCTCGATCTCGGCAGTGATCAGCCGGGTCATCAGGCCAGGTTCAAGGTCCTCGCTGGCGAGCGCCGCGTTGCGCGCCCGCTGGTAGACGCGGCGCACCAGCGCGGCCGGCGTGTTGTTCGAACGCGCCAGCTGCATCAGCCGCTTGGCGACCGCCCAGCCCTGGCCTTCCTCGCCGATGCGATTGGCGATCGGCACGCTGACCTGGTCGAAGAACACCTGGTTGAGCTCGTGCTCGCCGTCGATGGTGATGATCGGCGAGACCGTCAGGCCGGGCGAGGCCATGTCGAGCAGCAGGAAGGTCAGGCCCTGCTGCGGCCGCTCGCCTGTCTGGGTCCTGACCAGGGCGAACATCCGGTTGGAGAGGTGCGCGCCGGTCGTCCAGATTTTCGAGCCGTCGACGATGTAGTGCTCGCCGACCCGCTCCGCCCGGGTGGCGACCCGCGCCAGGTCCGAGCCGGCGCCGGGTTCCGAAAAACCCTGGGCCCAGAGGTCGTCGCCCGACAGGATCGCCGGCAGATAGCGGGCGCGCTGTAGCGGCGTGCCCATCTCGATGATGAGGGGGCCGAGGCTGCGGATGCCGCCGGCGAACAGCACCGGGGCGTCGTTCAGCGCGCACTCGCGGTCGAACAGGAAACGCTGTCGCGGGGTCCAGCCGGCCCCGCCGTGGGCCGTCGGCCAGCCGGGCGCGATCCAGCCGCGGCGGTGCAGGCGCTGGTGCCAGAGTTTGCAGGCGGCGATGTCGGAATGGACGCCCAGTGTGCGGCGACCGGCCTCGCGCAGGTCCGGCGTCAGGGCCTCCGCGAGAAACGCGCGAACCTCGGCGAGGAAGGCCGTGTCAGGATCAGCGTCCGGAGTGGCGAGGCAGGCAACCGACATGGTCTCACGAAGCCGCGAACCGCCCGTTCCGTCCGTGATTCAGATCAATAGGATGAAGGGGGATTGTCGCTTCCGGGCGACCGACCGGCGCGCGGCGCTTGGTCGAACGCTGATTTGCCGTTTAACACTCCGCGGACAAGCCGCTGTCCCGCGCCGCAAGGCGGATCGGGCTGACGCACAAAGGGGGGAGCGAAATGAGCCGATTGTTTGCTGCGCTTGGCGCGGCGTTCTATTTCGCCTGGGGCGCTCTTCACTTGCTTGCGGCCGCCGGCTCATTCCGGTTCGCTGCCGGCCTGGACGCCGGGCTCATCCAGGGGCGGCTCTTCCAGGGCGCGTTCTACGTCGCGATTTTCGCCGTCGTCGCGGTCGTGGTCGCCTTGGGCTTCAACTGGCGGAACAGCCGCGCCGGGTACTGGATCAACCTGCTGGCAGTCTCGGCGGCCGACATTCCCTTTGTGCTCTTCATCGTTCTGCCCGGGCACATGTCAGGCCCCGAAGCCTTGCTTGGCCCGGCCCTTTGGCTCGCCGGGGCGGCGACGTCGACGCTTGCCCTGGCGATGGCCAGGCGGACCTGACGGCGACGCCCGGCAGCGGCCCTCCGAACGCGTTCGTCAGGCGCGCTTGTTCAGTGTGATCGCCCGGGAGTCGCCGACCTGGCTGACGGCGTCGGGGCCGTAGCCGGCGCCTGTGGTGCGCTGCGAGGCGACTTCGTCGGCGATGGCGCGGACCAGGCCCTCGGTGACGGTGCGGGCGGCTTCCAGCGCGCGGCCCTGACGGGCCAGCACGGCGTCGAACGCCTCGGTCGACTGCATCAGCTTCATCCGCTGTTCCAGCGGCGCGGATTCGATCAGGGCCGGCGTCTGACGCACCCGCGTCGACTCGTGGCGATAGATATTGGCCAGCTTCGACAGCTCTTCCATCTGGACGGCCGCGTCCTGTGGGCGGCGCTGTTCGAAGGCCTGGCACTGCTGGGCCATCAGCGCTGTCAGGCGGTCGGTCAGGGAGATCAGCTGGTCGACACGATCGGTCGCGTCGCGGGCGTCGAGGGCCATGGAATGCGTCTTTCTAACTGAGACCTTGGAGTTTGAGCATTTCGCGCTGGATGCTGTCGGCGATGCCCAGCCCGCCGCGCTTGGCCGTCTGTTTGGCGATTGCGTCGGTCAGGAAGGAGCGGAACATCGACTCGCCCTGGCCGCCGCCGAACGGCGCCTCGGTCGAGATGCCCTCGAACATCGGCTGCATCATCGTCGACAGGAACGAAGCCTCGAAGGCCTTGGCCGTTTCCTCCGCCTTGCGCTTGCGGGCGAGGTCGGCGGTCGAGGCGGTCGGCGTCCCGGCCTGACCCATCAGCACGTCGGTGGCGACAGAGAGGGGAGCGGTCATCACATCACCTCGATGTCGGCCTGAAGGGCGCCGGCGGCCTTGATCGCCTGCAGGATGGAGATCATGTCGCGCGGCGTGACGCCCAGGGCGTTAAGGCCGGCGACAAGGCTGGAGAGGGACGCGCCGCTCTTCAGCGTGATCAACTGGCGGCCGCGCTCTTCCTCGACATTCACCGCCGACTGGCTGGTGACCACCGTCTCGCCGGCGCGGCTGAAGGGCGCCGGCTGGCTAACCTGCGGGGTTTCCTGGACCGAGATGGTCAGGTTGCCCTGGGCGATGGCGACGGTGGAAATCCGGACCTGGTCGCCCATGACGATGACGCCGCTGACCTCGTCGACGATCACCTTGGCCGGCGAGTCGGGCTCGATCTCGAGCGTTTCGACGGCGGTCAGGAACCCGACCATGCTCTGGCCGGCGGGCGGGCGGATGGTGACGATGGTCGGGTTCTCGGCGATCGCCGTCCCGGGGAAGCGGGTGTTGACCGCCGTGGCGATGCGCTGGGCGGTGGTGAAGTCCGGATTGCGCAGGGTCATACGCAGCTGGCCCATCTGGGCCATCTGGAAGCCGGTCTCGCGTTCGATGGTCGCGCCCGCGGCGATCCGGCCCGAGGTCGGAACGCCCTTGCTGACCGAGCTGCCCGAGGCGCCGGAGGCCGAAACCGAGCCGGTCTGAACCGTGCCCTGGGCCACCGCATAGACCTGGCCGTCCGCGCCCATCAGGGCCGTGACCAGCAGGGTGCCGCCCAGCAGGCTCTTGGCGTCGCCGGCCGCCGAAACGGTCACGTCGATGGCCGAGCCGGCGGCCGCGAATGGCGGCAGCTTGGCGGTGACCATCACCACGGCGACGTTCTTGGTGTTGAGATTGGTGTCGCGCACGTTGACGCCGAGCCGCTCGAACATCGCCTCGAGGCTCTGGCGGGTCATCGGCGCGTTGCGAAGATTGTCGCCCGTCCCGTTCAGGCCGACGACCAGGCCGTAGCCCGTCAGCTGGTTTTCGCGCACGCCCTCGAACGCGACGACGTCCTTGATCCGCGACTTGCCGTAGCTCGGACCCGCAAGCGCGAGGGTCAGGGCCAGGATCAGACTTCCTACGAGAGTTGGACGCATTTCGCTCCGCCGGGACGCTGGGCACTCACCCGCGCACCCCTGCGAGAACCGCGCCAGAAAAAAAGATAGTAAAAGCAATGCGCTAAGCCGCATCGGCGCGCCCACCCTCCGGCGGACGGCAGAAATTGCCCGGCATTAACCATGCCGCAAGCCTCAGGCCCGACATTCGCTGCAGAACAAGGGTTCGGAGCGGCGTATCGCCTCCATGAAAGTCACGGGTACCAGCAGTGCAGGTTCGCTTGGCGGCGCCAGAAGCGCGGCGCGTCCGGCGGGCGGGCAGGGGAGTTTCGCCCTGCCGACGACCACCGGCGCCGGCGCGGCCGCCGATGTCGCGCGCAGCATGGGCGTGGCCGGGGTCAGCTCGGTTGATGCGCTGATCGCCCTGCAGGACGTCGGCGGGCCACTGGAGCGTCGTCGACGCGCCATGGGGCGGGCCGGCCGCATTCTGGATGTGCTGGACGAGGTCAAGCTGGCGCTGATCGACGGCGAGGTCTCGCACCGCGACCTGGACCGGCTGATGCGCGCGGTTCGCGAGGAGCGGATGGCCACGGACGACAGCGCGCTCGAAGGCGTGCTGAACGAGATTGAAACCCGCGCCGCGGTCGAGCTGGCAAAGCTCGAACAGGCTAGGGTCGCGGCATGAACGCCCGCTGAGCGCGAGCTTCATTGAACGTTGCAGAGCTTTTGCTATAAGGCCTCGCTCTTGTGAGCATGGCGTAAATGGGGGCGTGAGGCGTCAATGACGACGGCTACGGTTCTTGCTGAACAGAGCGGTTATCGTCCTTCGGACGATGAGCCGTTCATGAATGAGCGACAGCTCGAGTACTTCAAGAAGAAGTTGCTTGGCTGGAAGGATGAGATCCTTCGCGAATCTCGCGAGACGGTCACCCACCTCCAGAAAGAGACCGAGAACCATCCTGACCTGGCCGATCGCG
Organism: Caulobacter sp. FW305-C-30-S16; assembly: GCF_058783025.1. NCBI lineage: Bacteria > Pseudomonadati > Pseudomonadota > Alphaproteobacteria > Caulobacterales > Caulobacteraceae > Caulobacter > Caulobacter sp. FW305-C-30-S16. The sequence continues at coordinate 955,797 of NZ_JBYSYH010000002.1, forward strand.
CCACGTCGGAGACTGATCGAGCTCTTGAGTTGCGCACGCGCGACCGGCAACGGAAGCTCATCTCCAAGATCGATGAGGCTCTGCGCCGAATCGAGGACGGCTCCTACGGCTACTGCGAGGAGACGGGGGAACCCATCGGCCTGGCCCGGCTGGAGGCCCGCCCGGTGGCGACGATGAGCGTCGAGGCCCAGGAACGGCACGAGCGCCGCGAACGGGTCCATCGCGACGACTGATCTTATGGGGACATGTACCGAAGGTACGCGTCCCCCAATCGAGCGGGCATGACCGGCGAGGTAATTGACCGCCGGTGTGCCTGGCGGTCAGGCTTCGCGCCTCAGCAGGAGGCGGAGCGCATCATGACCAGCACCCCTGAAACGGCCCGCGCGGCCAACCTCGCCCCGGCGCAGCGCTACGCCGACGCCTGGCTTGCCGGCGACTTTCCGGCGATGCTGGCGACCTACAGCGACGACTTTGTCGTGCACTGGTCCGGGAACAACCCGATGGCCGGTACGAAGCGCGGCAAGGCGGCGGCGATCGAGGCGCTGATGGAATTCACCCGCCGCACCAACCGCCGCCTGATCGCCGTCGACGACGTCATGGCCGGCGCGACCCGCGCCGTGATCCTTGCCCGGGAGTCGATCACCGCCGGCGACGAGACCCGCGAGGTCGAACGCGTGCTGGTCTATCGGGTGGAGGGGGACCTGCTGGCGGAATGCTGGGTGCACGACGCGGACCCGGCGTTCATCGACCGGGCGCTTTCCGTCTGACCGCTCGCGGGTGGGAGAGGAAGGCCATGACCTTGACTTCTGGCCTCCCAAAGCCGACCTAGCCCGGCTCTGAGAAGGACGTTTTCCCATGACCGTCAGGGTCCGTTTCGCGCCGTCGCCCACCGGGCGACTGCATGTCGGCAATATTCGCACCGGCCTGATCAACTGGCTGTTCGCCCGCGCGCAGGGCGGCCAGTTCGTGCTGCGTATCGACGACACCGATCTGGAGCGGTCGACCAAGGAATACGAACAGGGGATCGAGACCGATCTGACCTGGCTGGGAATGGTCTGGGACGAGAAGTACAGCCAGTCGGCGCGCTTCCCGCTCTATCGCGAGGCCATGGAGCGGCTGAAGGCCGCCGGACGGCTCTATCCCTGCTACGAGACCGGCGAGGAGCTCGACCGCCGCCGCAAGGTGCAGCTCTCCCGGGGCCAGCCGCCGGTCTATGACCGCGCGGCCCTGAAGCTGACCGAAGCAGAACGCGCGACGCTCGAGGCCGAGGGCCGCCGGCCGCACTGGCGGTTCCGCCTCGAGGGCAAGCGGGTGAAGTGGGAGGACCTGGCGCGCGGCGCCTGCGAGGTGGACACCGCCTCGATGTCCGACCCCGTGCTGATCCGCGAGGACGGCGCGTTCCTCTACACCCTGCCGTCGGTGGTCGATGACATCGACATGGCCATCACCCACGTGATCCGGGGCGAGGACCACGTCACCAACACCGGCGCCCAGATCGAGATCTTCGAGGCGCTCGGCGCGAAGTCGCCGCAGTTTGCCCACACCACCCTGCTGGTCGGGGCCGACGGGGAGGGGCTGTCCAAGCGGCTGGGCTCGCTGTCGATCATGGAACTGCGCGAGCAGGGCTATGAGCCGCTGGCGATCGTCTCGCACCTGGCCCGGATCGGCACCTCCGACCCGCTGGAGCCGGGCGAAAGCATCGCCGCGCTCGCCGCAGCCTTCACGTTCGGCAAGATGGCCCGTCATCCCGGCCGCTACGACCAGGCCGACCTGGCCCGTCTGAACGCCGCGGTCCTGCACGCCATGGACTACAGCGAGGCCCAGCCGCGGCTGGCCGACCTCGGCGCCGATCTGGGCGAGCCCTTCTGGCTGGCGATCCGCGCCAACCTGGGCCTGTTCTCCGGCGCATCGAACTGGGCGCGGGTCGTCGGCGGGACCGTCGAACCGCTGATCGCCGAGGAGGATCGCCCGGTCATCGCGGCTGCGCACGCGCTTCTCCCGGCCATGCTCGACGGCGACAGCTGGAGCGCCCTGACCAATGCGGTGAAGGAAAAGACCGGCGCCAAGGGCAAGGGCCTGTTCATGCCGCTTCGCCGCGCCCTGACCGGCATGGACCACGGTCCGGAAATGGCGCCGCTGCTGCCCCTGATCGGGCGGGAGAAGGCGGCCCGCCGGCTGGCCGGCGAGACCGCCTGACGGCTTGCCGCCTAGGTCAGGTCCGCGACGTCGGGATTGGTGCGGGCGCCGGCCAGATCGGCGCCCATCGCCAGAACCGCCGGGATCAGCGCCTCGACGGTATCCACCGACCGCCAGGAGTTGGCGAATTCCGGCGGCGACAGATTCTCGCGGATCGTGTGGTGGAGCAGCTCGAACAGCGGGTCCCAGAAGCCGCGCGGGTTGTAGAACACGACCGGGCAGGCGTGCAGGCCCAGCCGTTGCCACGAGAGCAGCTCGACGACCTCTTCCAGCGTGCCGATGCCGCCGGGCAGTACGACGAAGGCGTCGGACCGATCGAACATCATCATCTTTCGCTCGTGCATCGAGGTCACGACGATGGTCTCGACGTCATCGAACGGCTGCTCGCGGCCCTGGAGGAAGTCGGGAATGATGCCCAGGACCCGGCCGCCGGCATCGTGGGCGCCGCGCGCGCTGGCGCCCATAAGACCGACCCCGCCGCCGCCATAGACGAACGTCAGGCCCGCTTTGGCGATTTCCGCGCCGATGGCGTAGGCCGAGGACAGGAACGCAGGGTCCGCATCATTCGATGAACCGCAGTAGACGCAGACGGATTCCACGCGATCGGACGGGCTGGGCATCTCCTGAGGGCTCCGGGGATGAAAAAGGCGCGCTCGCCGGCGCGCCGTGGGACTATGCTCTGCATGATCGGGTTTTGGGGACAGGGTTGCAAGAGTCGTGTCTGTTCGGTTGAGCGTATTGGCGGCTCTGCTCCCGCTCCTGACCCTCGCCGCCTGTGACGAAGGCGGGCGGCCGGCCTGGAAGACCGAGGCGGCGAAGGCCGAGGCCGTCGCCGGCTATGTGAAGCCGCCCAGCGTTCTGGCGGCGCGGGCCGGGCGCGGCGGCACGGCCCTGGCCGGTGTGGCGGCGCCGGGCGCGCGCGTGCTGCTGGTGGCTCCCGATGGGGGCCAGAAAGAGGCTCGCGCCGACGACAAGGGCGCCTGGATGATCGTGGCGCCGCCGGCGACGACCCTGCGGCTGTATGGCCTGGCGATGATGGTCGGCGAGCGGTCCGTACAGGCCGAAGGGTTCCTGGCCCTGACGCCGGACGGACGCCTGGCCCAGCTGCGGCCCGGGGCGGGCGCGCTGGTGCTGTCAGCGCCTTCGCGACGGCCCCGCATTCTGGCCCTGGATTTCGACCGCGACGGCGCGGCGATGGTGTCGGGCGTCGGCACCATCAATGCGGAGGTCGGGCTGCGACTCGACCGTGCGGCGGCCGGCGGTTCGATGATCGACCGGCAGGGCCGCTTCAGTTTCGCGCTCAGCCGACCGGTGAGCGAGGCCGGCCATGACCTGGAAATCTCCGGTGAGGGGGGCGAGGACACGATCTCTGTGACCACGTCGCGTCCAGCCGATCTGGGCGGTCTTTATCGCGCCTCGCGGCTCACCGGCGCCTGGCGGATCGACTGGCGCACGCCCGGCGGCGGCGTGCAGTCGACGCTGCTGTTCGATCCTGCGACGGGGAGCCGCTGATGCGCGCTCAGGCCGCCCGCGCCCGCCGCGGTGAACCCTCCGGCGTTCCGTCTGAACCGCCCGAGCGGCCCCGCGCCCGGCCGCTGACGGCGCTGAAGGATCTCGCCGGCCTTGTGCTGCGGTCAAAGGCGCCGGGCCTGGCCTGGCGGCTGACCACGGCGCTGATTCTGACCCTGGCCGGCAAGGTGCTGGGCGTGACCGCGCCGCTGCTGCTGGGCGCGGCGGTCAACCGACTGGCGGCCGGCCAGAGCGCGGGCGTGCAGGTCGGGGCTGCCTTCGCCGGCATGGCGCTGGGTTGGGCCCTGATCCGCTTCCTGTCCGCCGCCGCGCCCCAGGCCCGGGACGCCATCGTCACCCCTGTCGCCCAGGCCGCCCAGGCCAAGGCGGCCTCGGAGACCTTCGCGCACGCCCTGTCGCTGTCGATGGACTTCCATCAGAGCAAGCGCACCGGGTCGCTGTCGCGGGTTATCGATCGCGGCGCGCGGTCGATGGACTTCCTGCTGCGGGCGCTGGTGTTCAACCTCGGTCCGACGGTCATCGAGCTGTTCATCGCCGCCGGCGTGCTGGCCGTGACCTACGACTGGCGCTTCGCGGCCGTCGCAGTGGCGACCGTCGCGGTCTATGTCGTGCTGACCTTTTCCTTCTCCGACTGGCGGATCGCCCATCGTCGCGCGCTCAACGAGGCCGACCAGGAGGCGGCCGGCCGCGCCGTCGACGCGCTGATGAACTACGAGACGGTCAAGACCTTCGGCGCCGAGGGCCGCGCCGTGGCGACCTACGAGGTCGCCCTGCGGCAGTACAGCGCCGCCCAGATCCTGGCGACCAACTCCCTGACCCTGATGAACACCGCCCAGACCGGGATCATGAGCCTCGGCCTCGGCCTGATGGCGGTGATGGCCGGCTACGAGGCGTCCGCGGGCCGGATGGGGCCGGGCGACGTCACCGCCGCGGTCCTGATCATGATCAACCTCTATGGGCCGCTGAACATCCTCGGCTTCGCCTATCGCGAAATCCGCCAGTCGTTCATCGACATGGAAGCGATGCTCGACCTGCGCCGCCAGGCCCCGGATGTGGCCGAGGCCCCGGACGCCCGCGATCTGCCGCCGGCCCCGGCGGGGCAGGGCGGGGAGGTGGTGTTCGAGGCCGTCTCCTTCCGCCACGGCGCGCGGTCCGAGGGGATCACCGACGTCGGCTTCCGCGCAGCGCCGGGAACCACCGTGGCGCTGGTCGGTCCCTCCGGGGCGGGCAAGACCACGCTGGTGCGGCTGGCCCTGCGCCTGATCGACCCCCAGTCGGGGCGGATCCTGATCGACGGCGTCGACCTGCGCGAACTGCGGATGGCCGGGCTGCGTCGGGCGGTCGCGCTGGTGCCCCAGGATGTGGCGCTGTTCAACGATACCCTGGAGGTCAACATCGCCTTCGGGCGGCCCGATGCCTCACTGCAGGAGGTGGCCGCGGCGGCCGAGGCGGCGGAACTGTCGTCCTTCATCGAGGGCCTGCCCGAGGGCATGGCGACCCGCGTGGGCGAGCGGGGGCTGAAGCTGTCCGGCGGCGAGCGCCAGCGGGTCGGCCTGGCCCGCGCCCTGCTGGCGGATCCCCGCGTGCTGATCCTCGACGAGGCGACCAGCGCGCTGGACTCGCGCACCGAGGCGGCGATCCAGGAGACCCTGCGCAAGGCGCGCAAGGGCCGCACGACGCTGGTCGTGGCTCACCGCCTGTCGACGATCGCCGACGCCGACGAGATCCTGGTCCTCAAGCGGGGCCGGATCGTCGAGCGCGGGGCGCATGACGCGTTGCTGGCAGCGGGTGGCGAGTACGCCACCCTGTGGAAGCGCCAGACGCGCGGGAAGTAGCCCCGAACGCCTAGGCCTTGGGCGGCGAGGTCCGGACCGCGTCGCCATGGCGGCGGCGATCGCTCCAGCGCTCACGGTGGCGCACCAGCCGGTAGATGTTGCCGAAGCGGCGGGCCAGCGTGCCCGGCGCGGCCAGCGCGGCCGGCGTCAGGAACAGCGTCAGCAGGGTCGAGAAGCTGAGACCCCAGACCACGGCGCCCGACAGCTGGACCCACCACTCCGAACCCGGCGCCTTGTACTCCATATGCGCCCCTCGGAAGTTCGGGTGCAGCTGGAACATCAGAGGCAGCAGGCCGATGACGGTCACAACGGTGGTCAGCATGACCGGCCGGAAGCGCTGGACGGCGGCGCGCATGGCCGCTTCGTCCGCCGCATAGCCCTGACGCCGGAGCTGGTAGAAGGTGTCCACCAGCACGATGTTGTGGCCGACGATGACCCCGGCCAGGGCGACGATCCCGGTCCCCAGCATCAGCACCGAGATGTATTCGAACGTCCCGAAAAGGTTGACCACCACGCCGAGCAGCACGCCCATCGTCGACAGGACCACCGCCGACAGGGTGACGAAAATCCCGTAGAAGCTGTTGAACTGCCACAGCAGGATGATGCCCATCATGAACAGGGCGGCGGCCATGGCGGTGGCGAAGAACACCGCCGCTTCGGCGCCCTCCTCGTCGGCGCCGGTGAACTTCCAGCGGACCGAAGGATCGAGCGGGGCCTTTTCGAGCCACTCGCGCATTTCGGTGATCTTGAGGTTGGCCGCGACGCCGGGCGCAGCGTTGGCCTGGATGATCACCAGACGCTGGCCGTCGCGACGCTGGATCGAGGTTACCTGCTGGCCGGGTGTCTGCCTGATCAGATAGCTGGCCGGCACGGCGCCCATCGGCGTGCTGATTTTCAGGTTCTGGAAGGCCGCCAGGTTGCGGCTCTCCGGCGTGAAACGGACCCGGATGTCGAGCTCGTCCTCGGCGTCGTCAGGCCGGAAGCGGCCGACCAGCACGCCGTCGGTGACGAACTGGATCGCCTGGCCGACGCTGAGCACGTCGACGCCGTAGCGGCCGGCGGCCTCGCGATCGACGCTCACGTTCCATTCGATGCCAGGCGAGGCGCGGTTGTCGTCCAGCTCGATCAGCTGGCGGTCGCTGATCATGCGCGTCTTGACCATGTCGGCGGCCTTGTTCAGCGCGTCGGGGTTGGGGCCGCGCAGTTCGACCTGCACGTCCTTGCCCTGGGGCGGACCGTTCTGCGGCGGCCGGATCTCGACCAGCACGCCGGGCACATCGGCGATCCGCTTGCGGATTTCCGCCTCGATGTCGGCCCCGCGCAGGCCCAGCTCCTTGCGACCCTCGAAATCGAGGAAGTCGACGGAGATGCGGCCGATGGCGTCGTTGGGCGGCGCGCCGAAGCCGCCGCCGCCGCTGAAGCGGCCAGAGCTGACGTAGACGCTGTCGATGCCCTTGACGCCTTCGAGCCGCTGCTCGACGCGGCGGACCAGCTGGTCGGCGGCCGGCGCGGCGAGGTTGCCGCGCGCCTTGACCCAGATGCTGACGTACTCGGGATCCTCGTCGAGGAAGAACTCGGTCCGGTGCTCCTTGGCGCCGAACGCGAACATGATGCCGAAGACGATCGCGAGCGCCGCGACCGTGACCCGGATGGGGTGGTGGCCGGCGGCCCAGAGGGTGCGCGCGTACCAGCCCATGAAGCCGTTCATCTCGCGCGGATCACCCCGCTCCGACTTCTCGATCTCGGCCAGATGCTCCTCGTCGACGCCGGCCTTGCGACCGAAGATCGACCCCAGCGCCGGCGTGAAGATCAGCGCCACGAAGATCGAGGCGCTGAGCACCATCATCAGGGTGATCGGCAGGAAGCTCATGAACTTGCCCGGGATCGAGTTCCAGAACAGGAACGGGATGAAGGCGCAGAGCGTCGTGAGGGTGCCGTTGACCACCGGCCAGAACATCCGCTTGCCGGCGGCGGCGAAGGCCTTCTCCCGGTCCATGCCCTCGGCCATCTTCCGGTCGGCGTACTCGACGACTACGATGCCGCCGTCGACGAGAATGCCGACGGCCAGCACCAGGCCGAACATCACCATCTGGTTCAGCGTCAGGCCGAACGCCTTGAGCAGCAGGAAGCCGATCATGAAGCAGATGGGGATCGACATGCCGACCATCAGGCCCTGGCGAACGCCGAGGCTGGCGACGATGATGATCATCACCAGGATGGTCGCGATGATCAGGCCGCTTTCCAGGATGGTCAGACTGCGCTCGATGAACTCGCTTTCGTCGAAGGTGTAGTCGACCTCAATCGTGTTCATCCCGGCGGCCTTCCAGCGCGCCTGCTCCTCGGCGGTGATCCGGCGCACGTCCTTGACCGAGTCGAGGATGTTGGCGCCCGAGCGCTTGACCACGTCGATCGAGAAGGCAGGCTGGCCGTTGAACCGCGAGATCCGGCTCGGCTCCTTGAAGGTGCGGCGCACCTCGCCGATGTCGCCGATGGTGATCAGGCGGTCGCCGTTGCGCTTGATCGGCAGCGCGAGGATGTCGGCGGGGTTTTCGACCACGCCGGGGACCTTGACGGCGAACTTGCCCTGGTCGGTCTGCAGATAGCCTGCCGGAACCAGCTGGTTGTTGCGCGCGATGACCTGCGCCAGCTCGGGGGCGGTCACGTTGGCCGCCTCCATCCGCGCCGGATCGATGGTCACTTCCATGAACTCTTCGCGACCGCCGCTCAGCTCGGTGCGCAGCACGCCGGGCAGCGCCTCGTAGCGGTCCTGCAGCTCGCGGGCGGTCTGATAGAGGGTCCGCTCAGGAGCCGGGCCAAACAGCATGATCCCGATGAAGGGATCGTCGCTGACGTTGGCCTCCTGGATGAACGGCTCCTCGGCGTCCGGCGGGAAGCGGCCGCGGGCCATGTCCACCTTGGCCCGGACGTCCTGCAAGACCTTGTCTTTGTTGAAGCTTACCTCGAACTCGAGGTAGATCATCGCCGCGTTCTGCATCGCGACGCCGTTCATCTCCTTCAGCCCCTCAAGAGACTGAAGCTCGCGCTCCAGCGGGCGCACGAGCAGGCGTTCGGAGTCCTCGGGCGACACGCCGGGGTAGGGCACCTGGATCATCACGAACGGCACGGTGATGTCCGGCTCGGACTCCCGCGGCAGGTTCAGATAGGTGATCAGGCCGAAGACGGTCGCGATGGCGGCGATGCCGAGCACGACCTTGCGGCGCAGAATCGCGCCGTCGATCAGGCCGTCCATCAGTCCGCGCTTGGGGGTCGGACCATCGTGCTGGGCGTCGCTCATCTGTTCGCTTCCCCTGGATACGCTCCGGCTACCTGGCCGGGACGCGAACCTTCTGGCCTTCGGACACGTAGGACTGGCCGGCGGTGATCACCCGCGCGTCGCCGCGCAGGCCGGTGACCCAGACGCCTTCGGGGGTCTCTTCGAGCACCGTCACCGCGACGAAGGCGACGCGGTCGCCCTCGACGAGGTAGCGAATGCCCTGCCGGCCGGCGGAGTCGAGCACCAGGGCGGTCGTCGGAACCAGATGGGCGGGCCCTGCGCCGGTGGTGATCTGAACCTGGGCGGACAGGCCGGAGCGCGACCGGCCGCCAGGGTTGGGCGCCTCGATCTCGATCCGATAGGTGCGGGTGGCCGGATCGGCGTCCCGCGCGACCAGACGCACCCGGCCGGACAGGACCTCGCCGGACACCAGGGTGGCGGTGGCGACCGCGCCGACGCGAATGCCGCTGACGTCACGCTCGGCGACGTCGGTGACGATCACCAGCGGATCCAGCTGGATCATGGTGCCGCAGGCGCCGCCCGGCGCGAGATAGGCGCCGACCTCGGCTTCGCGGCGGTCGAACACGCCGCTGAACGGCGCGCGGATGTTGACCTGGTCGAGCAGGACCTGCGCCTGGCGCACCTGGGCGGTCGCGCCGTCGAGGTTGGCCTGCGCCTGCAGCACCTGGGTCTGCGAGCGATAGCCCTGGGCGGCCAGCCGGTCGGACGCTTCCTTTTCCAGCTGGCGCGTGCGCAGCAGGGCGCGGGCCTGGTCGAGGCTGGCCTGACGGGCGTCCGTGGAAATACGGCACAGCACCGTGCCGCGAGTGACGAACGAGCCTTCGCGCGCCGGCGTGGCGGCGACCGGGCCCGCCGTTTCGGCGCGGACGATCACCGTCTTGTTGGCTTCGGTACGGCCGCGGACACTGACGATGTAGGGGCGCAGGGCCTCCGGGATCGTCGCCACCTGTACGAGCGGCGCGGCGGGACCCTTCGGCGCGGCGGCGTCGGCCGCGGCCTTCTTGTCGTCCTTGCCGAACATCCCGACGATGCCGCCGATGATGAAGAACAGGGCGACGGCCGCCGCGATTCCGCCGGCGACCAGGTAGGATTGTTTGATCTTCATCTACGACCCCGGAGCGCAACCCGTGGTCGGGCGCGCCCAGGCGCGTCCGTAAACCCATCCCCGGGAGCCTATCTGAACACTGTCCATATGCTGACTCTGCGAGTGGCCCGCAAATGAAATTCCGGAAATGTTCCGTTTTTGTGGGCTGGTTTCGCTGCCTGCTGCGCCCGATAAGGCAGAGATGACCGCCGGCCAGGACCCACTGCTGCTCGACGCCCAGGATCCGCTGGCGCCCTTCCGCGATGCGTTCCTGCGGCAGGATGGGCTGACCTACCTGTGTGGCAACTCGCTGGGGCCGCTGCCGCTGTCGACGCGTGACCGCATGTCCCGGGTCGTCGCGCAGGAATGGGGCGAGAGCCTGGTGCGCGGCTGGAACAGCCACGACTGGTTCGGCGCCGCCCGGCGGGTCGGCGACCAACTGGCGGCCCTCGTCGGCGCGACCCCCGGCGAGGTCATCGTCGCCGACTCCACCTCGGCCAACCTCTACAAGCTGGCGGTGGCGGCGATGCAGGCCAGGCCCGGCCGGTCCGTCATTCTCAGCGAGCCTGGCGACTTCCCGACGGACCTCTACATGCTCGAAGGCGCGATCAGGACGCTCGGCGGCGAGCGGCGTCTGGAGTTGCGCGAGGCCGGCGACATCGAGGCCGCGCTGAGCCAGGACGTCGGCGTGCTGGTCCTCTGCCACGTGCACTACAAGACCGCCGCGGTCCGCGACATGGCCCGGCTGACCCGTGCCGCCCACGCCGTCGGCGCCCTGGTGATCTGGGATCTCAGCCACAGCGCCGGCATCATCGATGTCGACCTCAACGGCTGCGGCGCGGACCTGGCGGTCGGCTGCGGCTACAAATACCTGAACGGCGGGCCGGGCGCGCCGGCGTTCCTGTTCGTCGCCGCGCGACATCAGGCCGCGCTGGTCTCGCCCCTCTCCGGCTGGATGGGCCATGCCGCGCCGTTCGCCTTCGTCGACGACTACCAGCCGGCGCCCGGCATCGAGCGCTTCGCCTGTGGCACGCCGCCGATCCTCAGCCTCGCCGCGCTCGAGGGCGGCGTCGCCCTGTCGGTCCAGGCCGGCGCGGCGGCCATCGCGGCCAAGACGCGCGCGCTGGGTGACCTGTTCATCGCCCGGACGGGGGGCGCCCTGGAGCTGATCAGCCCGGCAGACGGCGCGGCGCGCGGCGGCCACGTGGCCTTCCGCCATCCGGAGGCCTACGCTATCGTTCAGGCCCTGATCTCGCGGGGCGTCGTCGGGGATTTCCGCGCGCCGGACGTCATGCGCTTCGGCCTCTCGCCACTGCCCCTGTCGTTCGCCGAGGTCGCCCGCGCGGCCGATCTGCTGGTGGAAGTCATCGCGTCGCGCGCCTACGACGATCCGGCGTTCAAGGTCCGCGCAAAAGTCACCTGAGGAGTCCGCTCATGCACTACCTGCACACCATGGTCCGGGTGAAGGACCTCGACGCCTCGCTGGACTTCTATGTGAACAAGCTGGGCCTCGCCCAGGTGTCGCGCGTCGACGTCGAGGCCGGCCGGTTCTCCCTGGTGTTCCTGGCCGCGCCGGATGACGTTGAGGCCGCCCGCGAGAAGCGCGCGCCGACGATCGAGCTGACCTACAACTGGGACACCGAGGACTATCAGGGCGGCCGCAATTTCGGCCATCTGGCCTACGCGGTCGACGACATCTACGCGACCTGCCAGCGCCTGCTGGACGGCGGGGTGACGATCAACCGGCCGCCGCGCGACGGCCACATGGCTTTCATCCGCTCGCCGGACAACATCTCCATCGAACTGCTGCAGAAGGGCCCGAACCTGCCGCCGGCCGAGCCCTGGGCCTCGATGCCGAACACGGGCGTCTGGTGATGAAGCTCGTCGGCCGCAGGGCGCTGGTCACCGGCGCCGCCCAGGGCATCGGCCTGGCCTGCGCGCAGGAGTTTGCGCGCGAGGGCGCCGACGTGGCGCTGCTCGACCGCGACGAAGCCGGCGTCCTGGCCGCCGCGCAGGCCATCGCCGCCGAGACCGGCCGCAAGACGATCGGCATCGCCTGCGACGTCGCCGACGCGGAGGCCGCCCGGGCGGCGGTCGCGAAGGCCGGCGAGGCGCTGGGGCTCATCGACGTGCTGGTGAACAACGCCGGCATCCTGCGGCCCGGCGATATCCTGACCACCAGGCTTGAGGACTTCGACGCGGTGATGGCGGTCAACGTCCGCGCCGTGTTCGTCATCGGCCAGGCTGTGGCCCAGGCGCTGGTAGCGGCCGGGCAGCCGGGCGTGATCATCAACATGAGCTCGGTCAACGCCGTGCTCGCGATCCCGGGACAGGTCCCGTACGTGACGTCCAAGGGCGCGATCAACCAGCTGACCAAGACCATGGCCCTGGGCCTCGCCGAACACGGCATCCGCGTGAACGCCATCGGCCCGGGCACCATCGCCACGGAGATCCTCAAGGGCGTGTTCAAGGACGAGGCGGCCAAACGCGGCGTTCTGGCGCGGACCCCCCTCAAACGTATCGGCGAGCCGCGCGAGATCGGCCGGGTCGCGGTGTTCCTCGCCAGCGACGACGCCAGCTACATGACCGGCCAGACGATCTATCCCGACGGCGGCCGCCTCGCTCTGAATTACACGGTGGCGGTGGATTAGGTCCGCAGGGGACGCGTACCGAAGGTACATGTCCCCTATGCGGGCTTCACCGCGAGCGGCAGGTCGCCGAACAGCGTCGGCGTCTCGCCGACCGTCGCGCCCTCGATCTGCAACATCTTCAGCTTTGTCTCGACCCCGCCAGGCGCCGAGAATCCGCCCGGCTTGCCGTTGGCCGCCAGCACCCGGTGGCAGGGCATGATGATCGGGAAGGGGTTGCGCCCCATCGCCTCGCCGACGGCGCGGGCGGCCTCCCGCGGCGCACCGAGCCGCTGTGCGACGTCGCCGTAGGTCAGGGTCTCGCCGGGCGGAATGGCGCGGACGAGGTCATAGACCCGCTGGTGAAACGGCGGCGTGGCGGCCATGTCGAGCTTCACGTCCCGCAGGTCGCGCTTCTCGCCGGCAAGAAGCGCAACGACCCCGTCGCGGGCGGCGATGATCGCGGCCGGGGCAGGGGTCTCGACGGCGTCCGGGAAGCGCCGGGCGATCCTGGCGCGCAGGGCCGCCGCGTTCCGTTCCGGCAGGAACGCCCCGACCACGCCGTCCGGTCCCCAGACCAGCGCACAGGCGCCGATGGCGGTGTCGAACAGGATGAAGGCGCGCGCAGTCATGGCCGGGCGAGGGTGGCGCCCTCCGCGTCGAACGCCAAGCGGCGACAACCGTGTTTTGGGTTTGTCGCCGGAACCTGCCATGACAGGACTCGCCCGTCGTCCTGGGCCTGAAGCGCCGCCGGGGGCCGCGATGAAACCGCCGATCAAGAGATTCTCCGACCTCAAGGCCCCGCCGCCGCCGCCCGGCACCTTCGCCCCACCGACGCCCAAGGTCTCGCGCCGCAAGCCCGGCAAGGTGCTGACTCCCGCCGAGAAGGCCGCCTTCCTGGCCTCCCGGCCGGATCTCAAGCCCAAGGACTGAGGGGCGCGCGTCGATTGACGCCGTCCGGCCCCGGCCTAACTCGCGCGTGACAACCGCAGCGAGGCTCCATGAGCGTTCCCAAAGCCTGGTCAGATGCCACCCGAACGACCGCCCTGGCCCTGATCGGTCAGTACGGCGAAGACGCGGAGGTCATGGCGATCATGCGCGCCGCCGAACTGGCCGCGCTGGGCGACGTTGCGGGCCTGGCCCAATGGGACGACATCATCGCCTGCATCCTCGCCATCGAGGCCGGCGATGCGGCGGCGCGGCCGCTGCAGTAGGGGAGTGGGGGAAGGGCCCCTGGAAGATGGCTCCGCGGGTAGGATTCGAACCTACGACCAGCCGATTAACAGTCGGCTGCTCTACCACTGAGCTACCGCGGATCACGCATCTCAGGAAGAGCGGGGGCTATAGCTTTGGCCGGCAGGGCGCGCAAGCGCCTTGCATCCGCAACGGGCACGAAAAAGAGCCCGGCGGGTGAGGCCGGGCTGTTCAAAGTCGGTGATGGTGGGGTGCCTTCATGGAAGACAGCCTGAGGGTGCGCCCGCATGGTGAATCGAAGGTTAAGGATCGCCCGTCCCGGATTTGACGCGGATCAAGGCGCGTGGTCGGGGCGCGGAAGAAACTGCAACCCGTGCAGGACTCCGCCATGACCCACCGCAGATTCGCTTCCAGAGGCCTGTTGTGCGCCATCGCCCTGGCGACGCTCATCGGCCAGACGTCGGCGCCGCTGGCGCAGGTCGCGGCGCCGCGGAGCGTGCCGCCTGTCGAACGGGGCCGCGGGATCGCCGAGGCGGAATGCTCGTCCTGCCACGCTATCGGCCCGACCGGCGAAAGCCCGTTCGAAGGGGCGCCGCGCTGGCGCGACCTGCATCGCCGATTCGACGTCGCCGATCTGGCCGAAGCGCTCGCCGAGGGAATCATGGTCGGCCACGAGGCGATGCCGTCGCGCGCCTTCGCGCCCGACGAGGTCGAGGGGCTGATCGCCTACCTGAAGTCGCTGGAGACCACGCCGCCGCGGTGAAGGTCACGGCGGTCGGCGCGATTCATTACAAAAAGTTCAGTCAAAGACGCGTGTTTTCCGCGACTTAGCCGTCGATTGTGTCCAGCGAACGCCACAATTCGACATCCAGATCGTCACCGGGATGGGATGGCGGACGCCTTGGCGTCCGCGGAGCCGGGGCGGGACAGATGACACGACACGGGATGATGTTCGCGGCGGCGAGCGCCGCCTTGATGATCTGCACAGGAGCGACCGCCGCGTCGGCGGCGGCGCAGCCGGAGCTCGCACGCCGGGCGGCGCTGGGCGTCGCGGTGGAGACGGGCGGCGGCGGCGCGCGCGTCCTGTCGGTCGCGCCGGGGTCGACGGCGGCCAGGGCCGGGCTGCAGTCGGGCGATGTCGTGACCGGCCTCAACGGTGCAACGGTCGGCGACAACCAGGCGCTTGTCGCCCAGGCCGGCAAGCTCCGCGCCGGGCAGCCCGTGGACATCACCTGGCTGAGGGCCGGCGCCGCGGCGCGCGGCAGCGCGGCGGCGGTGGCGCGCCCCCAGGAGACCTACCAGGGCGCGACGGCCCGATATGGCGCGGTTCCGTTCAGGGGCGGGCTGCTGCGGGACATCCTCGTCACCCCGGCGGCGGCGAAGGGGGATGGCCCGGTGGTGTTCCTGATCCAGGGCTACTATTGCGCCACGATGGAGGGCTCGACGCCCGACCATCCCTACCGCGCCTTGATCCAGGGCCTGGCGGATCGCGGGATCGCCACCTATCGGGTCGAAAAGCCCGGCATGGGTGACAGTCAGGGCGGTCCGGCCTGCCTCCAGAGCGACTTCGCCACCGAACTGGACGCGTTCCGCGCCGGCCTTGCGACCCTGACCCGCGACTACGGCGTCGACCCCGGGCGGGTCGTCCTGCTGGGCCATTCGATGGGCGGGCTCGAGGCTCCGCTGCTGGCCGCGGAGGGCGATCCTGTCCGGGGCGTGGCGGTCTACGGCACGGTGCTGCGCAACTGGCGCGACTACATGCAGGACATCTTCCGGGTGCAGGGCTTCTACAGCTCCGGGGCCGATCCGGTCGAACTGGCGACCCTGGGCGAGGCCATGCGCCCGC
This sequence comes from Caulobacter sp. FW305-C-30-S16, assembly GCF_058783025.1. Lineage (NCBI taxonomy): Bacteria > Pseudomonadati > Pseudomonadota > Alphaproteobacteria > Caulobacterales > Caulobacteraceae > Caulobacter > Caulobacter sp. FW305-C-30-S16. Next base: position 971,404 of record NZ_JBYSYH010000002.1, read on the forward strand.
TGCTGGACCGGATCTTCAACGAGAACGTCTCGCTGCGCCAGATCGCCGCGGACAGTCCGCAACAGGCCCAGCTCCTGCGCGAGGCGCTGGAGTGGGACGGTGACGACCAGATCCTCGGACGCTCGGCGGCCTACTGGCGTCAGATCGCGGCGCAGCCGCTGACGGCGGCCTGGCGCGATTCGCGCGCGCCGGTGCTGGCGGTCTACGGCGAGGCGGACTTTGCGGCCATCGACGACCGCGACCACCGCCTGATCGCCGACGTGGTCAATCACTACCGCCCCGGGGCCGGCCGCTTCGTCATGTTGGCCGGCACCGGCCACGGCTTTGGCCTCGACGGCACGCGCGAGGGCGCCCGTGAGTCCACGCGAGCCGCTGGAGGGGCGTTGCCGCCGCAGCCGTACAATCCGGAGCTGACACGCGTCCTGGCGGACTGGATCGACGGTCTGAGCGCGCCGACAGAGGGGTAGGGGTGTCTCGTCAAAGCCCAAGGGGCGAAGACGGATGGAGGCCCGGCCCGGAATCGAACCGGGGTGCAAGGATTTGCAGTCCTCTGCGTAACCACTCCGCCACCGGGCCTTGTCTTCATCATCACCGGCGCGGGCGGCGCGCCGGGAAGGGGCGTCTCGCTACCAGAGGCGGCGGACGCTTTCAATGGCTTGCCACGCTCGCATTGCGTTCCCGTTACCGGCGGACCTATAAGCCGCGCCTGTAGAGTCATCATTCACGCCGCCAGAGAACCCGCATGAGCGCCGACTTCGCCGCCGCCCGGCTGAACATGGTCGAGAGCCAGGTCCGTCCTTCGGACGTCACCGATCTCGGAATCCAGGACGCCATCCGGGTGGTGGCGCGTGAAACCCTGCTGCCGGCGACCAAGGCCTTCGCCGCCTACGCCGACGCCGAGGTCGAATACGCACCCGGCCGCTGGCTGATGCGGCCGCGCGACACCGCCAAGCTGCTGCAGGCGCTTCAGCCCCGGGCCGGCGATACGGCGCTGGCGATTGCAGCGCCCTACGCCGCCGCGATTCTCGAGACGATGGGCGTCAAGGTGTCGCGGCTCGACGAGGGCGATCTGGCGACACTTCCGGCCGGCGCCTGGGATCTGATCATCAGCGAAGGCTCGGTCGCCCGTGCGCCTGACAGCTGGAAGGCCGCCCTGAAGAGCGGCGGCCGGCTGGGCGTGGTCGAGCGCAATGGCCCGATGGGCAAGGCGTTTGTCTATCTGCGAGCCGATGACGGCGTCGGCGGCCGGGCTTCCTTCGACGCGGCGCCGCCCTACCTCTCGGGTTTCGAGCCCGTTCACGGTTTCGCCTTCTAATCGGCACAGAGTGAAATAAGCCCGCAAAGGGCATGTGAAAAAAGCTTAACTGGTCGCCACTGGCGGCGGACATTACAGGCGATCATATAAGGCGCGCCTGGCTGGCGGGTCCTTGGGGATAATCCATGTTGAAGAGTCGTCGCGCGGGCCTTCTCGCCGCGGTTTGCAGTTTCGGTCTGATCGCCGGGAGCGCCTCGCTGGCCTCCGCGGAAACCCTGGCTGACGCCATCGCCCTGGCCTACCAGACCAACCCGACGCTGCAGGGGCAGCGCGCCTCGCAACGGGCGCTCGATGAAAGCATCGTTCAGGCCCGCACCGGCCTGCGCCCGCAGATCGACGCCTCCGCCAGCGCGTCGACCTCGGACGGTCAGAACGACGGCGACGCGGCGCGCGGCAGCAGCGCCGGCGTCTCGGTCAGCCAGTCGCTCTACACCGGCGGCCGCGTGTCCTCGCAGATCGGCGCCGCCGAAGCCGACATCCTGACGGGCCGTGAAGGCCTTCGCAGTGTCGAGGCCGGCGTCATCCAGCAGGTCATCACCGCCTACGTCGACATCCGTCGCGACCAGGAACGTCTGCGCATCAGCCAGGAAAACGTCGCCGTGCTGCAACGCCAGCTCGACGAGGCCCGCGCGCGCTTCGAGGTCGGTGAAATCACCCGCACAGACGTCGCCCAGGCGGAAGCCCGCCTAGCCGGCTCCAGGGCCTCGCTGGCCTCGGCCCAGGCCCAGCTGGCCATCAGCCGCGCCTCCTACGCCGCCGTTGTCGGTCAGAACCCCGGCGACCTGGAGGCGGAGCCCTCGCTGGAAAGCTTCCTGCCGCCGGCCGTCGAGGACGCCTTCGACACCGCCGAACAGAACAATGCCGAAATTCTGGCCGCCCAGTACGCCGAGCGCGCGAGCGCCGCGCGCGTCGCCATCGCCCGGTCCTCGCGCCTGCCGACGGTGACCGCGACCGGTTCGCTCGGCTTCAGCGGCTCGACCGCCCAGCAGTCCTTCATTCCGCCCACGGGCGCCGGCGGCGCGTTTGACGACTACGAGCGCAGCGTCAGCGGCCGGGTCTCTGTCAGCGTTCCGCTGTTCACCGGCGGCCTGATCAGCTCGCAGGTCCGGGCCGCGGAGGAGCGCAACAGCGCCGACCGCCAGGCCATCGAGGAAACCCGCCGCAGCGTGCTGCGCACGGTGTCCCAGGCCTGGAATGGCCTGATCGGCGCGCGCGCCAACCTCGCCGCCAACGAAGAACAGGTCCGGGCCGCCCGAATCGCCTTCGAGGGCGTCCGCCAGGAGGCCCAGGTCGGGCTGCGGACGACGCTGGACGTGCTCAACGCCGAGCAGGAGCTGCGCGGCGCCGAGCTGTCGCTGGTCAATGCCCGGCGCGAGGAATACGTCGCCGCGACCGTGCTGCTGTCCGCCATGGGCAAGCTTGAGGCGCGCTACCTGGTCCCGGGCGTCGAGCAGTACGACGTCACGGCCAACGGCAAGAAGTTCAGCCACAAGCTGGGATGGACGCCGTGGGAGCCGGTTCTCGGCTTCATCGATGGCGTGGCTTCGTTCCCGACGCCTGCTGCGCCGGCCGCCGGCTCGGTCGATACGCCCGTCGCGACCTCGAATTAACCACGTCCCCTCAAAAGGGTGAGCAAAAGCGCGTGTTCGCCGTTTGCACGAACGGCGGGGCGTGCTTACGCTAGGACCTTGGAATCGCCTCTCGCAGGTACGGCTCGATCATGTCCGAACAGACCGCCCAGGAACCGACAATGGAGGAGATTCTCGCCTCCATTCGGCGAATCATCTCCGAGGACGACGCGCCCCCGGCCGCCGAAGCCGCCGCGCCGGTCGAGGAGTCGGCCGTCGTCATGGCCGCCCCGGCGCCCGCGCCCGTCGAGCCTGAACCCGAGGACGATGACGTCCTCGAGCTGACCGAGACGGTCGAGGCGAGCGCCTTCGAGACGGTCGGCGACCTTGACGTCTACAGCCCGCCCAGGGCTGCGCCCGAGCCCGTCTGGGAACCTGAGCCCGAGCCGGAACCCGCGCCGGTCTACGCCGCCGCGCCCGAACCCGCGCCGGTCCCGAGCTACACGATGGGCGCCGCCTCGATCTCGGGCGGCACGACCATTGAGGAGCTGGTCCGCAGCATTCTCGAGCCCAAGCTCAACGAATGGGCCGATCAGAACCTGCCCCGTCTCGTTGAGCAGATCGTACGCGACAAGCTCTCCAGATAGGACGCGCTCTTCAGCCGGAGCGACGCCTGGCCGCTTCGCGATCCCGATCACCCCTGATAGAGACCGGCGGCCGCAGCCAGCGCGCCGCCGTTTTCGTTCGTGAATCTTCCCATGCTCGACAAGACTTTCGATCCCAAGACCGTTGAACCGCGCCTCTACAAGGCCTGGGAGGAGTCGGGCGCGTTCGCCCCGACGGACGATCCGAACGCCGAGCCGTTCAGCATCGTCATCCCGCCGCCCAACGTCACCGGCAGCCTGCACATCGGCCATGCGCTGAACAACACGCTGCAGGACGTGCTGATCCGCTTCCAGCGCATGCGCGGCAAGGCGGCCCTGTGGCTGCCGGGTACCGACCACGCCGGCATCGCCACCCAGATGGTCGTCGAGCGCCAGCTGGCCGCCGCCGGCAACGTCGGCCGCCGCGACATGGGCCGCGACGCGTTTGTCGCCAAGGTCTGGGAATGGAAGGCCGAGAGCGGCGGGACCATCGTCAACCAACTGCGCCGGCTGGGCGCCAGTTGCGACTGGTCGCGTGAGCGCTTCACCCTCGATGACGGCCTGTCGGCCGCCGTCCGCAAGGTGTTCGTCGATCTGCACCGCCAGGGCCTGATCTATCGCGACAAGCGGCTGGTGAACTGGGACCCGCATTTCCAGACCGCCATCTCCGATCTGGAGGTCGAGCAGAAAGAGGTCGACGGCGCCTACTGGCACTTCGCCTATCCGCTGGAGAACGGCGTCACCTACCAGTACCCCGTTGCTTTCGATGACGAGGGCGCGGCGACGGAGTGGGAGACGCGCGACTATATCGTCGTCGCCACGACCCGGCCCGAGACGATGCTGGGCGACACCGCGGTCGCGGTTCATCCGGATGACGAGCGCTACAAGGGCCTGATCGGCAAGACCGTGAAGCTGCCGATCGTTGGCCGCTCGATCCCGATCGTCGCCGACGACTACGCCGATCCGACCAAGGGCTCGGGCGCGGTGAAGATCACCCCGGCGCACGACTTCAACGACTTCCAGGTCGGCAAGCGCCACGGGCTCGAGGCGATCAACATCCTCGACGCCTTCGGCAGGATCAACGAGAACGCGCCGGCCGAGTTTCGCGGTCACGACCGCTTTGTCGCCCGCAAGATGGTGATCGAAGCCTTTGAAACCCTTGAGCTTCTGAAGAGCATCGAGAAGACCCGCCATATGGTCCCGCATGGCGACCGATCGGGCGTGGTCATCGAGCCCTGGCTGACGGACCAGTGGTACGTCGACGCCGAGACCCTCGCCATTCCCGCCATCAAGGCGGTGGAGGAGGGGGCGACGGTCTTCGAGCCGGCCAACTGGGACAAGACCTATTTCGAGTGGATGCGGAACATCCAGCCCTGGTGCATCAGCCGGCAGCTCTGGTGGGGCCACCGGATCCCGGCCTGGTATGACGCCGACGGCAATGTCTATGTCGCCGAAACCGAGGCCGAGGCTATCGCGGCGGCGGGCGGCAAGACGCTGACCCAGGACGAGGACGTCCTCGACACCTGGTTCTCCTCCGGCCTGTGGCCTTTCTCGACCCTCGGCTGGCCGGAGAAGACCGCCGATCTGGAGCGGTTCTACCCGACCCACACCCTGGTCACCGGCTTCGACATCATCTTCTTCTGGGTCGCCCGGATGATGATGATGGGCCTGCACTTTACCGGCCAGGTTCCGTTCCAGCGGGTGGTCATCAACGCCCTGGTGCGAGACGCGTCCGGCGCGAAGATGAGCAAGTCCAAGGGCAACGTCATGGACCCGCTGGAGCTCATCGACCAGTACGGCTGCGACGCCGTGCGCTTCACCCTGACGGCCATGTCGGGCCAGGCGCGCGACATCAAGCTGTCGACACAGCGCATTGAAGGTTATCGGAATTTCGGCACCAAGCTGTGGAACGCGACCCGCTTCACCCAGATGAACGGCTGCGTCCGCGTCGAGGGCTTCGAGCCGGCGACCGTCACCCAGACGATCAACAAATGGATCCGCGGCGAGGCGACGAAGACGGCGGCTGAGGTCACGCGGGCGCTGGAGGCCTGCGCCTTCGACGACGCCACCGGCGCCCTCTACCGCTTCATCTGGAACGTCTTCTGCGACTGGTACGTCGAGTTGGCCAAGCCGATCCTCAACGGGTCGGACGAAGCGGCCAAGGCCGAGACCCAGGCCATGACCGCCTGGGTGCTCGACCAGTGTCTGCTGCTGCTGCATCCGGTCATGCCGTTCCTGACCGAGGAACTGTGGGACAAGACGGCCGAGGAAGGCCCGGCGCGCGACGGTTTCCTGATGTCGACCCGCTGGCCGGACCTGCCTGCCGACTGGATCGACGCCGGCGCCGAGGCGGAGATCGGCTGGCTGGTCGATCTGGTCACCGAGATCCGCTCGATCCGCGCCGAGATGAACGTGCCGCCTGGCGCGCGCATTCCGCTGACCCTCTCCGGCGCCAGCGCCGAGACGCTGGATCGGCTGGCGCGTCACAACGACCTGATCCTGACGCTGGGCCGTCTGGGCAGCGCCCAGGCCGGCGACGCGCCGGCTGGCTCGGCGCCCTTCACGATCGGCGAGGCGACGGCGTCCATCTCTATCGCGGAGTTCATCGACCTCGCCGCTGAACGCGCCCGCCTGACCAAGGAGATCGCGGGCCACGTCGGCGATATCGAGCGGGTCAACAAGAAGCTCGGCAACCCCGACTTCCTCGCCAAGGCCAAGGAAGAGGTCATCGAGGAAAACCGCGAGAAGCTGGCCGAGGCTGAAGCCGCCAAGGCCAAGCTGGAAGCGGCGCTGGGGCGGTTGCAGGGCGTGGGCTGAATCTTTCCTCCCCCGCGAGGGGGAGGGGGACCAGCCGGAGGCTGGTGGAGAGGGATGCGCCGATGGTGCAGGTCTCCCGCCGTCTCTCAACGCCAGAGATTCTACGGTCGGGAGCTATGCTTCCCTCTCCACCATGCTCCGCATGGTCCCCCTCTCCCTCGCGGGAGAGGAGCGAAAGAAGTGGTCAGAAGGGTTTCGGAATTCCCGCTACCCGCCGGACCAGCTCAAGCAGCCCCGCCCGCCGAAACACGCCGAGCAGTAGCGCCGCGAACGCCAGGTTCACGCAGGCGGCGACGAACAGGCCGGCGCCGTCGCTGTTCGGGTCGATCCCCAGCGGCGTGAACAGGTGGAAGCTGACCGCCCCCGTCATCACCAGCAGACCGGCCAGCGCGCCGCCGGCCTGAAGGTGCTTGAAGCGGGGATGCAGACCCACGAGCAGCAGGCCGGCCGCCAGCAGCTCGATCGAGCCGATGACGTATTGCGAGAACAGCCCGGTGTGCCCGAACAGGCCCGGCGCGCCGATGGTCCCGGCCCAGCCGTCGAGGAGGCCGAAGATTTGCTGCGTCTTGGGATGGTCGGTGAACTTGAAGCGCAGGCTGTCGAGGAAGATCACCGCCATGAAGACGGCCATCAGGTCGGGAACGTATTTCAGATAGCGTTTCATGATGATCTCACTTGCCCAGGACGGTCGGCCAGTTGCCGTCGCCCTTGCGGATGAAGCCGGGAACGTCCTTGACCCAGCGAGACTGAATCTCGGCGTTGTAGTTGAGGTAGAGCTTGCCGCCGACGATCTTCCAGTTCAGCGGATCGCCCTTGGCGGTGTATCCGTTGGCCACGGCCCAGGCGCAGTAGCCGCCGTATTGCGGGGCGTAGGCGGCCGGGCTGGCCTTGAACTTCGCGAGGTTGGCGGCCGACGAGAACTGCCAGCTGGCGCCCTTCCATTCGGTGGCGAACTTCGCATCGCCCTTCACCGGCCGACCGACCGTGAAATAGGCCACAACGTCGTAGCCGCCGGCGGCGACCTGCGAGAAGGGCGCGGTATAGACCGGCGGCTTGGCGGCCAGGGCGGCTCCGGGGAGGGCGGCGGTCGCCAGGGCGAGCGCGAGGATCAGGCGTTTCATCTCAGGGTCCTTCAGGCGACCTGTCGGGACGTCGCCGGGAGATCGGCGGGCAGTCCCTGATCAGGCGGGGTTTGCGCCACGTGGGCGACGTAGTTGGAGAGGGTCTTGAGGCCGACGGCCAGGATCACCTCCAGGCTGTTGGCGCGGGTGAATCCGGCGGCGAGGAAGGCCTCCAGCGCGTCCGGCGCCAGAACGCCGCGGCCGCGAACCATCTGGATGACAAACGCGCGCAGGGCCTCGAGCCTGGCGTCCGGCATCGGCGCTCCGGTGCGAACATCACCGATCAGGCGCTCATCGAGCCCCGCATGCCGCGCCCGGACAGCATGGGCGGGCGTGCAATAGGCGCTGTCATGCTCGACCGAGATGGCCAGCAGGACCAGCTGCTGCTCCGGCGGCGTCAGGCTGCTCTTGCGAAAGATCGCCGACAGGCTGGCGTAGCCTTCCAGCAGGGCCGGAGCCTCGGCCATCTGGGCCAGCAGCGGCGGGATGTGGCCCATGGATCGGGTCGCCTGCTCGAGGAACGGCTTGGCCTCGAACGGCGCGGTGGCGCGGGTGTGCAGCGGGAAGGACGTCATGGCCGAAGGGTGCCCGTTTCCATTGAACGGCGTAATCCCGGCGCCCGGCATCATGTTCATGCACGCAGCGCATGGCGCGTCGCCCGCCACCGGGATCAAACAGGCGTTTGCAACCCCGGCCACCCTGTGCTTTTGACGACGCGAGGCGTCGGCAAGAACGCCCGTCCAGTCCCAGGGAGTTTTGCATGACCGACGCCGCCCAGCCCCAGACGTCCTGGCCCGCGATGACCGTCCGGGAGGCTTACGCCGCCCTGACCGCGCCCGGCATGCCGACCGAGATGGAAGAGATCGAGATCCGCGGCATCAGGACCCGGATCTGGAAGAACGCTCCGCCCACCCTGCGCGACGTGGTCACCATCGGCCGCGCGCACGGCGAGAAGATCTTCCTCGTCCACGAAGACGAGCGCGTCAGCTTCGAGGCCTTCCACCGCGCCGTGGCGGCCTTCGCGCAGACCCTGGCCGACAAGGGCGTGAAGAAGGGCGACCGGGTCGCCATCGTCATGCGCAACCTGCCGGAATGGCCGGTGGCCTTCTATGCGGGCATGAGTCTGGGCGCGATCCTCACGCCCCTGAACGCCTGGTGGACCGGGCCCGAGCTCGAGTACGGCCTGACCGACTCCGGCAGCAAGATCTGCATCGTCGACGCCGAGCGGTTCGACCGGTTGGCCGAGCACTTCCCCAACTGCCCGGACCTGGAGCACGTCTTCGTCAGCCGGATGGTCGACGAGGTGACCCATCCGTTCGTCAGCAAGCTGGAGGACGCCATCGGCGATCCGAACAGCTGGGCGAGCCTGCCGGACAGGCCCCTGCCTACCGTTCCGATCGAGGCGGACGACGACGCGACCATCTTCTACACCTCCGGCACCACCGGTAAGCCCAAGGGCGCGCTGGCGACCCAGCGCAACGTCAACTCCAACATCTTCTCGGCCCTCTGCGCCGGGGCCCGGGCCTTCCTGCGTCGCGGCGAGATGCCGCCGGCGCCCGATCCCACCCTGCCGCAGAAGGGCAGCCTGCTCAGCGTGCCGTTCTTCCACGCCACCGGCTGTTTCGCGGTGCTCAACCCAACCCTCTACGCCGGCGCCAAGCTGGCGATGATCCGCCGCTGGGATCCCGAGCTGGCGATGCAGATCATCGAGCGCGAGCGGCTGACCAGCGCCGGCGGCGTGCCGACCATCGCCTGGCAGCTCATCGAGCATCCGGCCCGGGAGAAGTACGACCTCTCCTCGATCGAGAGCATGGCCTACGGCGGCGCGCCCTCGGCGCCTGAACTGGTGCGCAAGATCAAGGAAGTCTGGCCCAAATCCCACGCCGGCAACGGCTGGGGCATGACCGAGACCAGCGCCACGGCCACCTCCAACTCGGCCGAGGACTACGAACATCGTCCCGACAGCTGCGGCCCGCCCGTGCCGGTCACCGACCTGAAGATCATGACGGTCGAGGCGCCCTACACCGAACTGCCGATCGGTTCGGTCGGCGAGCTGTGGTGCAAGGGCCCGCAGGTGGTGAAGCTCTACTGGAACAAGCCCGAGGCGACGGCCCAGACCTTCGTCGACGGCTGGGTCCGCACGGGCGATCTGGCGCGCCTGGATGAAGAAGGCTTCTGCTTCATCATCGACCGGGCCAAGGACATGCTGATCCGCGGCGGCGAGAACATCTACTGCATCGAGGTCGAGAACGTCCTCTACGACCACCCCGCCGTGATGGACGCGGCCCTCGTCGGCATCCCGCACAAGACGCTCGGCGAAGAGCCGGGCGCGGTGGTGACCCTGAAGGAGGGGGCGACCGCCACCGAACAGGAACTGCGCGCCTTCGTCGCCGACCGTCTGGCCGCCTTCAAGGTGCCGAAAAAGGTCGTGTTCTGGCACGAGACCCTGCCGCGCAACGCCAACGGCAAGATCATGAAGAACGAGCTGAAAAAGGTGTTCGAGGAGGAGTAGGGGCCAGGGGACATGTACCGCAGGTACGTGTCCCCCAATCGAGCGGCAGGTTTAGGGGACACGTACCTGCGGTACATGTCCCCTTCAAACTATGCGCTTACGCCCGGCTTGCGCCCCGCCCACGGCTGGGCCTGCTCAAGCGCGTAGGCCAGCTGGAAGAGCATCGCGTCGTTGCCCGCCTTGGCCGCGAAATGCACCCCGACCGGCAGTCCGTCGGCCGTCCAGTGCAGGGGCACGCTCATCGCCGGGGCGCCGGCGATGTTGTGCAGCGGCGTGTAGCCGACATAGTCGGTCAGCCGCGCCGACAACTCGGCGAACGGCACGTCGCCCGAAACGAAGCCCAGCGGCACGGGCGGCTTGGTCAGAACCGGCGAGACGATGACGTCAAACTTCGAGAACCAGCCGTCATAGGCCGCTGAATCCTGCGCCAGCCTGCCGATCGCGGCGTCGACGGCGCCTTCCGGCGCCTTGGCGATAAGTTCGGCCATGCCCAGCGAGAACGGCTCGGCCATCTTCGTGTCCGGCGCCCGGCCAAGGGCCTTGCTCATCGCGGCGATATCCATGGCGGCGCCGGCCGACCACAGGGTCAGGAAGTCCTGTCCGAAGCGGGCGGAGTCGATCGGCCAGGCGGCTTCGCTGACTTTGTGGCCCATGGCCTGCAGCAGCTTCACCGCGCCGTCGAGGCCCGCGCGGACCTCGGCGTCCGGCTCGCGCCCGTTGCCGCTGGCGCTCAGCACGCCGATGCGGAGCTTCTTGCGCGAGGCCTTTTCGACAAAGCCGATCGGACGGTACGGCGCATCGACGTCGGTGCGTTCAGTCGCCGCGAACATCGCCGCCGAGTCGCGCACGGAACGGCTGTCGACGTGGTTCACCGACAGGGCGATGACCCGCATGTCCGTGTTGCCCGCGAGGCGGCCGCGCGAAGGCTTGAAGCCGAACAGGCCGCAGCAGGCGGCGGGAATCCGGATCGAGCCGCCGCCATCGCTGGCGTGGGCCATGGTGACCACGCCCGCCGCGGTGGCAGCGGCCGCGCCGCCGGACGAGCCGCCGGTCGACCGGCCCGTGTTCCAGGGATTGCGGGTCGGGCCGTAGGCGAGGGGCTCGGTCGTCGGCAGGTAGCCGAACTCGGGCGAGGCCGATTTGCCGATGACGATGAAGCCGGCCTTCAACGCAGCGTCCACCCAGGGATCGTTGGCGGTCGCCGGCGGGGCGCCAAGGCTGCCGGCCGAGCCGTTGCGCGTCGGCATGCCGGCGTAGTCGTTGAGATCCTTGATCAGGAAGGGCACACCGGCGAAGGGGCCGGTCTGGCCGCCCTTCTTCGCCGCGTCGATGGCGCGGTCGAAGTCGGAATTGACCATGAAGTTCAGCGTCGGCTGCAACGCCTCGGTCCGGCGGATCGCCGCCTCCACCGCTTCGAGCGGGCTGATCTCCTTGTTGCGGATCATGCCGGCCAGGGTGGTCGCGTCGGGCGTCCAGGCGGCAGGGGCGGGCGGCGCGACCTTTTTGCCCGGCCAGCCCAGGGCGGCGGCCGGCGTTGCGGCGGCGGCGGATGCAGCGGCGGAGGCGGCCATCAGGCCGCGGCGGGTAAGATTGGTCATGGAGCCCTCCCTCGGACGTCGTTGGTCGCGTCCGTGATCAGCGTTCAGATTGACCGGTCGAACGCGGGTCCGCAAGCGGCCCCCCCGCTTGACGCGGGCGTCATGCGGCGCGACTCTCGTGGGCAACGACAGGCACGGGAGGAGAAACGCCATGGCCGATGGATCAATGGCGGGCGCGAGCTCGCTGAAGGGCAAGGTCAGCGAAGAGGAGTGGAAGGCGCGGGTCGATCTCGCCGCCCTTTACCGTCTCGTGGCCCTGCACGGGTGGGACGACATGATCTTCACCCACATCTCGGCCCGGATCCCGGGACCCGAGCACCATTTCCTGATCAATCCCTACGGCATGTTCTTCGACGAGATCACCGCCAGCTCGCTGGTGAAGATCGATCTCGACGGCAAGGTGCTGCAGGATACGCCGTACTTCATCAATCCGGCGGGCTTCACGATCCACTCGGCGGTTCACGCCGCCCGCGAGGACGCGATGTTCGTGATGCACCTGCACTCGGACCAGGGCGTCGCTGTCTCGGCCCAGAAGGGCGGGCTGCTGCCGCTGTCGCAACATGCGCTGATTGTGCTGCCGCAACTCGCCTATCACGACTATGAAGGTATCGCACTCAATCTTGACGAGCGTGAGCGACTTGTGGCTGACTTGGGCGACAAGTCGGCCATGCTGCTGCGCAATCACGGCACCCTGACGGTGGGGGAAACCGCAGCCGCCTGCTGGCTCAACATGTTCTATCTGGAGCGTGCATGTCAGCAGCAGGTCATGGCGCTTTCGGCCGGACGCGACGGGGTGCTGAACGCGCCCGACGCGGCCCAGGCGGAAGTCCGCAGCCAGATGGGCCGCGGCATGGGCGGCATCGGCGGCTTGGCCTGGCCGGGCTGCCTGCGTCAGCTGGATCGCAACCTGCCGGGCTACGACGCCTAGGCATCACGGCGATACTTCAGTGGACCGCCGCGGGCCTGGCGCTCGCGGCGGTCTTCGTTTGTCAGTCTGCGCGGGCGGGGGCCTGGCCGGTTCCCCCGGGCGAGACCCTGGCGATCCTCAAGTATGAAGGCTCGCGCGCCGACGCCTTCTTCGACGCGGCGGGCGAACAGGTCGCGATGCCCCCGCGCGCCGATGACGCGGTCAGCCTGTACGCCGAGCATGGCCTGACGCCGCGTCTGACCTTTCAGGGGCGGATTGGCTGGACGCGCGGCGAGGACGGCTTCGCCGACTACGCCGGTCGCGGTCCGCTCGAGCTGGGCCTGCGGCTGGCGCTTCTGCAGGACGAGCGGTCGGCTGTGAGTCTCTACGTCGGCGGGGCCTATGCGGGCGACGGTCGCAACGCCGGTTACGCCTCTCCGGGCGAGGGTGGGGCGGATCTCGAGATTCGCCTGCTGACCGGACGCTCGGCCACGGTCGCCGGCCGTGCGGCCTTCATCGACGCGCAGGTGGCGCGGCTGAAACGGACCGGCCTGCCGGATGAAACCCATCTCGACCTGACCGTGGGGTTCGAGCCTGATGCGCGCTGGCTGCTGCTGGCCCAGGCCTACGCCGGTCAGGCTGACCGGGATCCGGTTCCGCCGCGCTGGCTGAAGCTGGAAGTTTCCGCCGTCAGGCGTATCGGCGACTGGCGATTGCAGGCCGGCTGGCGACAGTCCGTGGCCGGCCGCGACAGCCCCGCCGAAGCCGGACCGGTGTTCGCTGTCTGGCGTTCGTTCTGACCTCCCTTTCAGACCCGCAACGCACCGTCACGCTACCGCCACCTCAATACGGTTTACGTGAACGGCCATGCCCCTATATGTGCCATTGCATGCCGTCGGTCGGACCGGCGCCGGGAGTGTTTCGTGATCCGCCGTCATTTCTTCCTGTTCGCCGCCGCGGCCTTTCTGGTGCTGATGCTGATCGGCGGCGGACTGAAGCTGGCGACAGCCGAACCCAAAGGCAAAGGCGGACCGGGCGGTCCGGGCGGCCGGGCGGCTTCGGTCGCCCAGGCCGTGGTCGCGCTCCGGCCCTTCGCTGACAACATCGAGGCGCTGGGCGTGGCCAAGGGCCGTGAGTCCGTCACCATCACCTCCAACACCAGCGAACTGGTGACCGCTGTCCGCTTCCGCGATGGCCAGCAGGTCAGCAAGGGCCAGGTGCTGGTCGAGCTGAAGGCCGGTGAGGAAGACGCCGGCCTGATCGAGGCCCAGGCCCGTCTGGCGCAGGCGGAGCGCGACTATGCCCGCTGGAAGAGCCTGGCCGACCAGGGCATCGCCCCCAGGGCGACGGCGGAACAGTTCCGCTCGGCGCTCGATACCGCCCGCGCCGGAGTCGAGGCGGCCCGCGCCCGCAAGCTCGACCGGGTGATCCGCGCCCCGTTCGCCGGCGTCGTGGGTCTGACCGATGTTGCGCCGGGCGCGCTGATCAGTCCCGGCGCGCCGATCGTCACCCTCGATGACCTGACCATGGTGCGCGTCGATTTCGAGGTGCCGGACCGCTACCTGCCGATGCTCGCCGAGGGCGCGGCGCTCGCCGCCCGACCGGACGCCTGGCCGACGGAGACCATTCAGGGCCGCATCGCCCGGCTGGACAGCCGGATCGACGCGACGACCCGCGCCATCACCGCCCGCGCCGAGTTCGCCAACCCGGGCGGCCGGATCAAGCCGGGCATGCTGATGCGCGTCACCATCGCCAACGGCGCGCGGCAGGGCCTCGCCGTGCCGGAGGCCGCCGTCCAGTTCGAGGGCGACCAGGCTTTCGTGTTCGTGATCACCCCGCGCGGCGGCGGCGCCTCGGCCCGAAAACAGGCCGTTCAGACCGGCTCGACCGCAGGCGGCTTTGTCGAGATCACCGGCGGTCTCCAGGCCGGCGACAAGGTTGTCGCCGACGGCCTCAACAGGATCCAGGACGGCCAGCCGGTGCAGGTCGGACCCGCCCGTCGCCCGTCGGCAGCGGCCCCGGCGCGGAAGGCCGGCTGATGCTGTCTGACCTTTCGGTCAAGCGGCCGGTCTTCGCCGCGGTTGCTGCGATCATCCTCTGCGTCGTGGGTCTCGCGGCCTTCCTCAGCATTTCGATCCGCGAGCTGCCCAGCGTCGATCCGCCCGTGGTCTCGATCACGACCACCTATCGCGGGGCCTCCGCCGAAATCGTCGAGGAGCGGATCACCCAGGTTCTGGAACGCCAGGTCAGCGGCATCCAGGGCATCGACCGGGTCAACTCGTCCAGCCGAGACGGGCGCAGCCAGATCAACATCAGTTTCAAGCTGGACACCGACCTGGAGACGGCGGCCAACGACGTGCGCGACGCCGCCAGCCGCGTGGTCAACCAGCTGCCCGACCAGGCTGATCCGCCGCAGATCGCAAAGGCCAATGCCGACTCCGCGCCGATCATCATCCTGAACATGGCGTCGTCAACGCTGTCGCCGCTGCAGTTGGCCGACTATGCCGACCGGTTCCTCGTGGAGCGCCTGTCGACCATCCCGGGCGTTGCGACCGTCGGACTGAACGGTCCGCTCTACGCCATGCGTATCTGGCTGGACGCCGACAGGATGGCCGCGCGCGGCGTGACCGTCGAGGACGTCGAGACCGCGCTCAGCTCCCAGAACGTCGAGTTGCCCGCCGGGGCGCTCGAAAGCACGGCCCGCGACTTCACCATTCGGGTCAATCGCGGCTACGCCAGGCCCGAGGATTTCGCCAGGCTGCCTGTGAAGGTCGCCGGCCAGGCCGCCGCCGCCGGCGCCTATGTCACCCGGCTCGGCGACATCGCCCGGGTCGAGGAGGGCGCGGCCGAACCCCGTCGCGTATTCCGCGGCAATGGCGTCGATCAGGTCGGCATGGTTCTGACCCGCCAGTCGCAGGCCAACGACCTGGCCATCGCCAAGGCCGCCCGCAAGGAAGTCGAGGCGATCAACGCCACGCTGCCGGAAGGCACAAAGGTGATCATCGCCGTGGACTCTTCGGAGTTCACCGCGGAGGCGATCCATGAGGTGTGGATCACCATGGGCATCTCCATCGCCCTGGTGGCGATGGTCAATCTGCTGTTCCTCGGCAGCTGGCGAGCGGCCGTGATCCCGTCGATCGTCGCGCCGATCTGCCTTCTGGCGACCTTCATCGTCCTGACCCCGCTGGGGTTCTCGCTCAATCTGCTGACGCTGCTGGCGCTGGTGCTGTCGGTCGGCCTGGTCGTCGACGACGCCATCGTGGTGGTCGAGAACATCCAGCGGCGGGTGGACGACGGCGAGCCGCCGACCGTTGCGGCCACCCGTGGCGCCCGTCAGGTGTTCTTCGCCGTGATCGCCACGACCATCGTGCTCATCTCGGTGTTCGCGCCGCTGATGTTCCTGCCCGGCTACATTGGACGCCTGTTCGTCGAGCTGGCCGTCGCGATCGCCTCGGCGGTGGCCTTCTCGGCCTTCCTGGCGCTGTCCCTGTCGCCGATGCTGGCGTCGAAGCTCCTTCGACCGGCCTCGGGAAATGGCTGGCTCGCCCGGCGCGTCGACGTCGCTGTCGACAAGGTGAAGGCCTCCTATCGCAACTCGCTCGAAATGCTGCTGGGGCCACGCGTCGTGGGCTTCGGCGCGCTCGGCCTGGTGGCCGCCCTGGCCGCCCTGGCGGCGGTGTTGTTCGTCACCCTGCCGCAGGAACTGGTGCCGGCCGAAGACCGGGGCCGGGTCGACATCTCGATCAGCGGCCCGGAAGGCGCGGGCTACGATTACACCTACAAGGCGGCGGCGACCGTCGAGAGCCAGGTTCGCCGCTACTACGAAGAGGGTGAGGCGAGCCGGTACATCCTCAGCATTCCGCGTTTCGGCGCGACCCAGTTCAACACCGCCAACTCGGTGGTGGTGATGAACGACTGGGGCAAACGGACCAAGACCTCCGACCAGGTCGCTGACGAGCTGAACAAGAGCCTTAGCGGCATCACCGGCGTGCGGGCCGTGGCCAGCGTGCGCGGCCCCTTCCAGCGCGGCGGCGGCGGCGGCGGGGGAGGGGGCACCAACGTCGACCTGGTCGGCCTCGGCAATGACTACGCGGAGATCGCGCGCTGGCTGGAGCCGATCCGGGACGCCATGCAGCGCAATCCCGGCTTCTCGCGCCCGCGTCTCGACTATGAGCCCACGGCGCCGCGCCTGTCGGTCGAGATCGACCGGGAGAAGGCTGCGTCTCTCGGGGTCACGCCCCAGGCCGTGGGCCGGGTGCTGGAGTCGATGTTCGGCTCCCGCCGGGTGACCACCTACGTCAAGGGCGGCCAGGAATACGACGTCATCGTCCAGACCGATCTCGAGAAGCGGCGCACCATCGGCGACCTCAACACCCTCTACGTCCGAACGGCCTCGGGCGCGCTCGTCCCGCTGTCCTCGGTGGTGACGACCCAGCTGCGGGGCGACACGCCGGATCGCGAACGCACGGACCGGCAGCGGTCCGTCGAGCTGACGGCCCAGCTGTCGCCCGGCTTCACGGTCGCCGATGCGGTCGCCTTCATCCAGGACGAGATCCGCAAGAATCCCTCGCCGAGCGTGACCTACACCTGGGGCGGCCAGGCGCGGGACTACCTTGAGGCGTCCGGCGCCGTGGGTCTGGCCTTCGGCATGGCGCTGCTGCTGGTCTTCCTGGTGCTGGCGGCGCAGTTCGAAAGCTGGATCCACCCGGCGGTGATCATGCTGACGGTGCCGCTCGCCGCCCTCGGCGGTCTGTTCGGCCTGCTGCTGACGGGCCAGTCGATCAACACCTACAGCCAGATCGGGCTGATCATTCTCATCGGCATCGCCGCCAAGAACGGAATCCTGATCGTCGAGTTCGCCAACCAGCTTCGCGACCAGGGCCGCTCGATCCGCGAGGCGGTGATCGAGGCGGCGGTGTTGCGGCTGCGACCGATCGTGATGACATCGATCACCGCCGCCTTCGGGGCGCTGCCGCTGATGCTCTGGCAGGGCGCCGGCGCGGCCAGCCGCCAGACGATCGGCGTGACCATCTTCTTCGGCGCGATCTTCGCGACCCTGCTGACGGTGTTCGTGGTGCCGGTGTTCTACAACATGCTGGCGCGCTTCACGAAGTCGCCGGAATGGACGGCGAGACAGATCGAGGCCTTCGAACACAAGGAAGGCGCGGCCGCCGCCGCGCCGGCCGAGTAGGTCCTTCAGCCGTCAATCTCCATCCTGACGTCAGCCTGTGACGCGCGCTGGTCGCCGTTGGGGATCAGGGTCAGGTCCGCCATGCCATCGCCTCCTGATCGCGCCCTGACGACGAAGGCTACAGCACCCAGCCGCCGTTCAGGTCCCCGCCGCCGGTGTAGAGGTTGGCGGTGGTTCCGGTGATGTTGCCGTTGATCTCGACGATCAGGTCCGCCACGCCGTCGCCGTCGACGTCGAGCTGCAGGACGCTCTTGCCGCTGACGAACTTCAGGGTCGCCTCGCCTGCCAAGCCCGTGAAGTTGCTGACGAAGGTGAACGCCTGATCGTTCGCCAGGTTGACGTTGGCGTCGATGGCCGAGAGGTCGATGCGGTCATTGGCGGCGAAGCCCAGATCGAGGATCACATCCCTGTCGGCCGTCAGGCCGAAGCCCGGACCCGAGCGTTGAACGTCGGCGGCGGTGAACACGAAGGTGTCCGCACCCGCCCCGCCCGTCATGCGGTCGGTGCCGCCGCCGCCGTTGAGCGTGTCGTGCCCGACGCCCCCGAGGAGCCTGTCGCTCCCGTCCCCGCCGTTGAGGTCGTCATTCTGCGCCCCGCCATCGAGCGTGTCGTTGTCGTCGCCCCCGTTGAGGATGTCGTCTCCGCCGGCGCCGTTGAGCGTGTCATCGCCCGCCAGGCCGTCGAGGGTGTTGGCGCTGCTGTTGCCGGTGATGGTGTTGCCCAGCGCGTTGCCCGTACCGTTGATTGCTCCGCCATTGCCGAGCTTCAGGGTCTCGACGCCGTCGCTCAGGGTCCAGCTGATCCGGCTGATCACCACGTCGGCGCCGCCGCCGCCGGTTTCGTCCACGACATCGCCCGCGTCCTGAACCACGTAGGTGTCGTTGCCGACGCCGCCGCGCATCGTGTCGGCGCCGATGCCGCCGCTCAGCCGGTCGTGTCCCCCGCCCCCTGTCAGCAGGTCGTCGCCGGCGCCGCCGTCCAGGGTGTCATTCTGCATGCCGCCGTCGAGGATGTCGTTGTCGTCGCCGCCGTTGAGGATGTCGTCGCCGCCGCCGCCGTTCAGCGTATCGGCGCCGGCCAGGCCGTTCAGGGTGTTGGCGCTGCTGTTGCCCGTGATGACGTTGTCCAGACCGTTGCCGGTCCCGCTCAGGGCCCCGGCATTGCCCAGGGTCAGGTTGTCCAGACCTGAGCCGAGGGTCCAGCTGATCCGGCTGATCACGAGATCAATGCCGTCGCCGCCGGTCTCGTCGGTCGTGTCGCCGGCGTCGTCGACGACATAGGTGTCGTCGCCCGTCCCGCCCGTCATGGCGTCAGCGCCGGAGCCGCCCTTGAGGTAGTCGGCGCCGGCCCCGCCGATGATCGTGTCCGTCCCGGAGCCGCCGTCGATGTTGTCGTTGCCGGCCGTGCCGTTGATCGTGTTGTCTCCGCCGTCGCCGGTGAAGACGTCGGTCTGGGCGGTGACATTGACGGTCACGGCTGCCCCGTGGCTCGCGGTGTTCTGGAAGTAACGGATTGCGTTGTTCGTGCCGACGATCACGTCAGCATCGTTGTCACCGTCAAGATCGGCGAACACGGGCGACATGTTGCCCCCGATATTGACGCCATCAAAGGGATTGGCCGCGCCCGTGCGTTCCGTAAAGACCGGAGCCGCGGCCGTTCCCGTGTTCTCGAAATACTGGGTGCCACTGACATAGCTACCCACCAGCATGTCCAGGTCGCCATCCTGATCGACATCATGGAAGGTCGGCGCCGCCCGGACCGTGGTGATGCTGTCGAACGGGTTCGACCCGCCCGTGCGCTGTGTGAAGATCGCTCCCGCCGGCGACCCCGTGTTTTCGAAATAGGCGATGGCGCCGACGACGCCCAACACGAAGTCCAGGTCGCCGTCAT
Source organism: Caulobacter sp. FW305-C-30-S16 (assembly GCF_058783025.1). Taxonomy (NCBI): domain Bacteria; kingdom Pseudomonadati; phylum Pseudomonadota; class Alphaproteobacteria; order Caulobacterales; family Caulobacteraceae; genus Caulobacter; species Caulobacter sp. FW305-C-30-S16. The sequence continues at coordinate 990,967 of NZ_JBYSYH010000002.1, forward strand.
TGTCCAGGTCAGCGAACGCCCCGTTCGGGATTACGCCCACACTGATACCGTGGAACGGATTGGCCCCGCCCGTCTGTTCCGTAAATGCGGCCGCTACGGTGGTGCCGGTGTTCTCGAAATAGCGGTAATTGCCGAAGTAGGTGCCCGCGAACAGGTCGTAGTCCCCGTCGCCGTCCAGATCGACCAGCGTGGTCGTCGCGAAGCCGCCGAGAACCATTCCGTCGACCGGACTTGCCCCGCCCGTACGCTCCTCAAACACCGCCGAGGTCGCGGAGCCGGTGTTCTCGAAATAGTGCACAAACCCGCCGCCATCGGCGACGATCAGATCAAGGTCGCCGTCGCCGTCGATGTCCGCCACAGTGGGGCGGTTGTAGCCGCTCACGGCGCCCGCATCGAACGGGTCGGCGGCGCCGGTCAGCTGGGTGACTGCAAACGTGCCCTGGATGTCATGGCCAGCCGCGTCAAGGACGTTGATCGTCAGCGTCCGACTGGCCGTCGGCGCGTCGCTGCTGTTGGAATAGGTCAGGTTCTCGATCAGGGCGTCGATGGCCGCTGAAGTAGCAGCCGCGTTGAAGGTCACGGTGAACGCCCCGCCCACGCCGCCGGAGGCCGTGCCGATCGCAACCGCTGCTGCGCCGCCGACTCCGTCCGCGTCGTAGTAGACCACGCCCGCCGCGAGGCTGATGATCGCGCCATTGAGGATCGAGACCGTGTCCTCGGCCAGCAGACCGCTGACGGTCAGGGTCCCGCCGTTGAAGTCGTTGTCCGCATCTTCCAGCACGACATCGCTGTCGATCACCTGGGGCGTGCCGTTGACGGTGTTCTCGTTGAACGTCGGACCGGTCAGGCCGGTAAGCGTGGGCGTCGCCATCGTCTTGTCCCCCCAGGGTCAGCGCGCCGGCGGTCAAGACTCTCGTTGTCTGACTGCCTGAGCGCTTGTCGGACCCGGCACCAGCGCCGGGCACGCGCTTGCGAGGCTGGCGATCGGCCGGCGCGCCATCAATTCAACCACTGCTCAAAATGAGACGCGCTCGTGCGGCCAGATGAAGGATCGCCTTGCGGCGAGCCGGTTCGGAGAGCAGCATGAATGCTAAAGAATGCCGACGTAACCGTTGATTTTAAAACAAGATATAGGATTTCATTTGCGTCTCGTCATGGCGCGTATGTCGCGACCCGTCGGTCCTCGGCCGCGACTGCTCAGAATGAGACACCCGCCGCCGGTGACGGTCCGGAGGCCGGAAAACCGGGCCATGACGGCCGCCGCACCCGCCGTGACACCCTGAATTTCGGGATTGCGGCGATGCGCCGCGGCTGGTCCAATTCCTCTCCGATGACAGAGCCCGTCGCCAACCCGCCGATCCGCCTCATCGGGCGCCATATGCGTCAGATCCTGTTCGACACGGCTCTGATCTGGAAGCGTGCGTTTGGCGGCAACCTGAACCTGGGGGGCGTCGCCCTGGCGGTCTGGGTGGCCAATGTCGAATACAGTCTGAAGGACCCCGAGCTGCTGCGGATCAGTCGCCGCGACGGCCTGACGGCCGACCGGTTCAAGCCGATTATTGCATCGCATGTGGCGACCACGTCCGGCTTCGACGACGAGACGACCCGCCGCTACCTCATGTCATTGGTCGCATCGGGTTTTCTTGAGCGGTCTGACGCGGGCTACGTGCTGTCGACCGCCTTTCAGCAGAGCCAAGATTACGAAGACCTGATCTCCCTGTCGACCCGGGCCATTATGGATTTGTTCCCGTATTTCGAACAGTTCGAGACCGTCGACAGGTATCTCCGCTCACTGAACAGCCAGTACAATTTTCGCACGGTCGAGGACCTTGCGCCGAGGGCGGGTGACATCCGGCACGGTCTGCACCTGCTCTTCATCCGGTTCCTCTCGAAGTTCACCATCGAGGGCTATCTGGTCATCGACTCGTCCAAGGTGATGTCCTTCGTCGGGCTGGCCGTCCTGATCGAGAATATCCGGGCCTTCAACGCCGATCTCGCCCTGTCCCTCAAGTACGCGAACTACATGCCGGTGCCGCCCGAGTCGACGAGGGCGCCGGTCTCGCTGAGACGCCTCGCGGTCGTGCTCGATATGCCGCTGGAAACAGTCCGCCGGTATGTCGCACAGCTGGAACAGACGGGCTTCGTCGCCAACACCGGCCAGGGATACACGGTCCCAGGCGAGAGCCTGATGGTCTACGACATGGCGATCGCGCAGGCCGCCGCCGTCGCGCGCCTGGGGGCGGAGATCACCCAGATGCTGTCTGACCTGGATCCCGTCGGCTGAGCGGCCGTTTCGGCTTCCCCAGTCTCGATGGCCGTGGCGACCCGGTGCGGGATGCAGGCGCTCGATCGTACATTCCGGATGCGCTCGACCGCCTTCCGGCCTATGAACCCTGACACACCCCGCACGGGCAGACCTGACCCGTGATCCTGCCAGAGGGCGCATATGGACGACGCCGGTTTCGCTGTTCGCGGCAAGGATATCGCGCTGTTGCGCCGTCTGGAGGAACGGGTTCTCTGGCTGGCCAGCTGGACGATCCACAACGCCAACCACCTGCGCGACAGCCGCGACGGCCTGAAGGTCGGCGGCCACCAGGCGTCCTGCGCCTCGATGACGACGCTGATGACGGCGCTCTATTTCAGCGCGCTGCGGCCGCAGGACCGCGTCGCGGTCAAGCCGCACGCCAGCCCCGTGTTTCACGCCATCCAGCACCTCTACGGCCGCCAGACCATCGACCAGCTGCAGCGGTTCCGCTCGCTCGGCGGCGCGCAGTCCTATCCCTCGCGGACCAAGGACATCGACGACGTCGACTTCTCGACCGGTTCGGTGGGCCTCGGCGTGGCGATGACCGCCTTTGCCTCCCTGACGCAGGACTACCTCGCCGCGCGCGGGGCGGTGAAGCCGGACGCCATGGGCCGGATGATCAGCCTGCTGGGCGATGCGGAGCTCGACGAAGGCAACATCTACGAAGCCCTGATCGAGGCCTGCAAACACGACGTCCGCAATACCTGGTGGATCGTCGACTACAACCGCCAGAGCCTCGACGCGACGACGTCCGACCGCATGTTCACCCGCTACGGCGAGATCTTCGAGGCCGCCGGCTGGACGGTCGAGACGCTGAAGTGGTCGAAGCGCCAGACGGCGGCGTTCGCCAAACCGGGCGGCGCGGCGCTGCAGGCATGGATCGAGAGCGCTCCGAACGACCTCTATGCGGCCCTGACCTACCAGGGCGGCGCGGCCTGGCGCGAGCGGCTGACGACGGACCTGGCCGGCGACAAGGCGGCGCTGAAGCTCATCGCCGGCGTGGACGACGCGGACCTGGCGCTGCTGATGACCGAGCTGGGCGGCCACTGCCTGGAGACGATCCTTGAGGCCTTCGCCAAGGCCGCCGAGGACGACGCGCCGCGGTTCATCATCGCCTACACCGTCAAGGGGTGGCGGCTGCCGTTCGCGGGCCACAAGGACAACCATTCGGGTCTGATGACCCCGACCCAGATCGCCGAGCTGCGCGGCCGGCTGGGCGTGAGGGAAGGGGAGGAGTGGGACGTCTTCTCCGGCCTCGCCGACAATGAGCTGAAGGCGATGAAGCGGCTGGTCGAGACCGCGCCGTTCGCCGCTCGCAAGGACGGCCACAAGGTCGCGCCGCTGGTCGCAACACCCTCCGCCGACACCCTGCTGAAAGCCGTCGAGGGCGGCGGCGAGCAGTCGACCCAGGCCGCCTTCGGCAAGGTTATGTTCGAGATCGCCAAGGGCGCCGACGAGTTCTCCGGCCGTGTGGTGACCACCTCGCCGGATGTGACGGTCTCAACCAACCTCGGCGGCTTCGTGAACCGGCGCGGCGTATTCCACCGTCGGGCCCACGAGGACGTGTTCAAGAACCGGCGCATCCCCTCCGCCCAGGTCTGGGCCATGGGTGAGACCGGCCAGCATGTCGAGTTGGGCATCGCCGAGAACAACCTGTTCATCGCCCTGGCGGCGCTGGGGCTGTCAGGCCCGCTGTTCGGCGAGCGGCTGTTCCCGGTCGGCACCCTCTATGATCCGTTCATCGCCCGCGGGCTCGATGCCCTGAACTACGCCTGTTACCAGGACGCCCGCTTCCTGCTGGTGGCGACGCCGTCGGGCCTGACGCTCGGTCCGGAGGGCGGGGCCCACCAGTCGATCGGCACCCCGCTGATCGGCATGAGCCAGCCCGGTCTCGACAGCTACGAGCCTGCCTTCGCCGACGAGACGGCGGTGCTCATGGCGCATGCGTTCGAGCGCATCCAGGCGAGCGGCGGCGGCTCGACCTACCTGCGGCTCTCCACGCGGGTCATCGACCAGCCGGTGCGAGCCGACGACGCCTGGCGCGCCGGCTGCGTGGCGGGCGCCTACTGGTTGAAGCCGCCGACGCCGGACGCCCGGTTGGCGCTGGTCTACAGCGGCGCGATCGCGCCCGAGGTGCTCGCCGCCTTCGAACAGTTGCTGGAGGACGAGCCCGGCGCGGGCTTGCTGGCCGTGACCTCGCCCGACGTGCTGCACACTGACTGGACCGCCGCCGGCCGCGCACGCTGGACTACCGGGGAACAGCGCAAGGCGACCATCGAAAGCTTGCTGGAGGCGCTGTCGCCGTCGGCCGCCCTGGTCACGGTCATCGACGGCTCGCCGGCGGCCCTGTCCTGGATCGGCTCGGTTCGGGGTCAGAAGGTGAGGGCGCTGGGCATGGAGACCTTCGGCCAGTCCGGCGACCTGCCGGATCTCTACGCGAAGTACCGCCTCGACGCGGACGCGATCCTCGACGCCTGCGCCGATCTTCTGGTCTAGGAGCCGGGCGTCAGGCCCACTCCATGCCGATGATCAGGCCGTCCTCGAGGCGGTAGATGTTGGTGGCCATCTCTTCGGTGAAGAGCTTCCCGTCCATCGTGCGCACGACGTAGGCGATGTCGACCTTCAGTCGGCCGTCCGGAAGGGTCGTGAAGGCGACCGGCGTGGCTTCGGGATCGATCGCCGAAAACTGTTCCCGCCACATGAGGCGCATGGCGTCGCGGCCTTGCAGCCGCCCCTCGCCGAACAGGTTGGGCCAACTGACGTCCGGGTGCAGAAGGGCGACGACCGCTTCGATGTCCTTGCGGTTGAAGGCCTCGTAAAGGCGCGTCAGCAGGGCTTCGGTGTCGCCCATTGACCCCCGTCAGTCATCAGACTTGTTCGACGTCTCGACCATAAGATACGCGATAAGGTCCGTGCGGTCTTTAGGATCCTTGACGCCGACGAATGTCATCCGGTTGCCCGGGATGTAGCCGCGCGGATCGGCCAGCCACTTGTCCAGGTGCGAGGGGTCCCAGGTGAAGCCGGCGGCCTTCACGCCGTCCGAATAGTTGAACTTCGGGACGGAGCCGGCGGCGCGGCCGAACAGGCCGTACAGGTTCGGGCCGGTCATGTTGGCCCCACCCTCGACGATGGTGTGGCAGGAGCGGCAGAGGGCGAACTTGCGCTGGCCGTTCTCGAGGTCGGCGACATTGTACGGCGCGGGCAGGGCGGCCAGGGCCTTGGCCTTGTCTTCGGCGTCGTCGTCGTCTGCAACCGGCGTCGCGGCCGGGGCGGGCGTGGAAGCGGCGGCGGGCGTGGCCGCATTCTCGCTCGCGGCAGGCGCCTCGGCAGCCTTGCCGCAGGCCGTCAGCAGCGCTGCGGCGCTGACCATGATCATGACTTTGAGTTCGCTACGCATCGCAAATTCTCCCGACTGACGCGGCCGCACGCTACGCCCCTTTGCCGCCGATGCAACGGCGGCGACAGAAATTGATTCAGGACAGTCCGCGGCGTTGCCGGGAGGTCGCGCGAACGGCCTCAGTCCTCGCCGCCGGGGCGCCCGCGCATGGCCTTCACCGACCCGCGCCGCGTCTTCGCGTCGACCCGCTTCGCCTTGGCTGCCCTGGAGGGTTTGGTCTTCCTGCGCGGCGGGGGCGGTGGCTCGGCCGCCTTGCGGATCAGCTCGACCAGCCGCTCGATCGCGTCGGCCTTGTTGCGCTCCTGCGTCCGGTGACGGTTGGCGGCGATGACGATCACCCCGTCCAGAGTCAACCGCGACCCGGCCAGCTTCTGCAGCCGGGTGCTGACGTCGTTGGGCAGCGAGGGCGAGCGGCGCGCGTCGAACCGCATCTGCACGGCCGTGGCCACCTTGTTGACGTTCTGCCCGCCCGGGCCGGAGGCGCGGATGAAGGCGAACTCCAACTCCGAGTCGTCCAGTGCGATGGCGGGCGTGATCTCGATCATCGCGGCAGTTCTAACCCGCACCGGACCCGCGGCGCCATGCTGACAGATGCTGTCAGGAGGCCTGGCCTACAGGGGAACGACCGTTGATCCGCCGACAGGAGTGCATCGCATGACGATCCAACCCCCGGGACTTCCCCGTAGACGCGTTCTGCAATCCGCCGCCGGTCTCGCCGTGGCCGCCGGCGCGCCGGCGGCCGTCGCGTCCGCGCCGGTGGTCGGAAAGCCGGGCGATTTCGATTTCCTCACGGGAGAATGGAAGATCAGTCATCGCCGCCTCAAGGCGCCGGGCGAGTGGGACGTGTTCGAGGGCGAGGCGACCTGCTGGTCGATCATCGGCGGCGTCGGCCATGTCGAGGAACTGCGCATCCCGGCGCGCGACTTCAGCGGCGTGGGCCTGCGGTTTCTCGATCTGGAGACGAAGGTCTGGTCTGATTTCTGGGTCAACGCGAAGAGCGGGGCTCTGGGCGCGGCCGGTCTGACCGGCGGATTCGTGGGCGGAGTGGGTATGTTCACCACCGACGACAAGGACGCTGACGGCAAGCCGGTCAAATACGCCGGGGTCTGGGACCAGATCACCGGCCGGTCGCACCGCTGGCGCCAGGGTGTCTCGAAGGACGGCGGCGCGACGTGGGACTACAACTGGCTGATGGAGTGGGTGAAGGTCTAGCGCCGCATCCGCTTCGACTTCTGCACCGCCTCGTCGAGCGCCTGCAGGAAGCGCGAGCGGTCGTTGCGGTCGAAGGGCTTCGGCCCGCCGGTGATCTCTCCGGTCGAGCGGATGTGCTCCATGATCGAGCGCTGGGCCAAGGCCGAGCCTATCGAGTCGGCGGTGAAGGGCTGGCCGTTCGGCTTGATCGCGGCTGCGCCGGCCTTCAGCACCCGGTCAGCCAGCGGAATGTCGTTGGTCACCACGATGTCACCCGGCGCGGCGCGCTCGGCGATCCAGTCGTCGGCGATGTCCGGGCCGGCGTCCACGACGACCCGTTCGATCAGCGGCGATTGCGGGATCATCATGAAGCTGTTGGAGACGACGAAGGTCTTCAGGCCGTACCGCGCGGCGACCTTGTAGACTTCGTCCTTCACCGGACAGGCGTCGGCGTCGATATAGATCCGGATGGGGCTGGGCGGGGCGGTCATGGGCCCGCGTTTAGCGCCGGAACCCGAATCGGCCAACAATCGTTAACGCGAGGTCTATGAGCATTGGGGAGATATTCACCATGCCGCTGTTCCTGAAGCGTTTCTTTGCCGACATCGACGCCCTCATCTGGAGGATGACCGCCGGGGCCTAGCCGCCAGCGGACACGCGCCGTAGCAGCCGGCCAGCCATCGTCCCGATCTCGGCGACCGCTTCGCGCGCCGGGGCCGAGACGTGCGTCAGGTTGATGAACCCGTGGGGCAGGGCGGTGTAGTACCGCTCCTCGAAGTCGACACCCGCCGCGGCCAGTTCCTGCGCATAGCTCAGGGCGTCCGGCCGGCAGGGATCGAGCGGCCCGCCTGCGACCAGCAGGGTCGGCGGCGCCTTTTCCGTAAGGGTCCCCAGCAGTGACGGCGCCTCGGTGGTCGCCAACTGCGCGCGGATGAACTGGACCGCCAGTCGCCCGACGATCCGGCTGTCCTGCAGCAGGGACGAGGCCCAGATGTCGTCGTCCAGCGTCAGCAACGGATAGACCAGCACCTGCGCCGTCACCGCGCCCGGCGTCTCCGCGTTGATCCGGGCGGTCGCCGCCACGGCCAGGTAGCCGCCGGCGGAGTCTCCGCCAAGGGCCAGCGCATCGGGCCGCGCGCCGAATGTTTCCGCCCGCGCCGAGATCCAGCGGAACGCGGCCAGCGCATCGTCGAGCTGTCCGGGATAGGCCGCCTCGGGCGCCAGGCGATAGCGGCAGGCCAGCACCCGCACCTTTGCCGCATCGGCCAGCCGCACACAGAAGGCGTCGTGGGTCTCGATGTCGCCCAGGACGAAGCCGCCGCCATGGAAGAACACCAGCATCGGCCCGGGTGTCTCCGCGCCCTGCGGCACATAGAGGCGGGCGGCGAGGGGGCCGGCCGCGCCCTCGACGGTGAAGTTGCGCAGTTCCGCCAGCAGCGGCAACGCCCGGTCACGACGCGACAGCATGAAGTCGACCGCCTTGCGGGCGCGCGCGACGCCCTTGAGGGTCTCCGCCGTCATCCGGTCTGCGAGGGTTTCGCTAAGTCTGGCCAGGCGCGGGCTCCTTCACAAACGGCGGCGGCGGAACATCGCCGAGGGCCCACCAGGGCCCGTCACCGAGGGCGGCCGGCAGGGCGGCGAGGGCGTCGTCATTGCCCATGCCCGCGGCGATCTCAAGCCAGTGGACATACCAGCGCTTGCGGCCCGCCTGCCGCTGCCGCATCGCGAGGTTCCAGGCCGCGTCGCTGTAACCGGCCTCGACGGCCCGCTTGAGCCAGTAGACCGCTTCCGCGGGCCGCGGCGTCGGGATCACGTCCTCGAGCAGGATCGCCAGATTGTTCATCGCCAGAGGATAGCCGAGCTCGGCGGCGACGGTGTAGAGCGCTTCGGCCTCGACCAGACGGCCCTCGTCCTGACGATCGGCGGCCTCGGCGAACAGGCGGCAGGCCTCGATCTGGATGTCGGAGGACCGGGCGTTCGTCACAGGGCCCTCCGGGTGGGGCGTGGTGCCGGCTACAGGAATCGAACCCGTGACCTTCGGTTTACAAAACCGCTGCTCTACCATCTGAGCTAAGCCGGCCGACGACGGTCCGGTCGTCCGGGCCGCAGAGCGCTCTTCCTCTGACAGAAGGGGCGCCGGGTCAACCGGCGCGCGGCCTCATATGAATTCGGACTCGCGCGCAGGCCTGTGGACCAGGCCCGTGCCTGTCAGTTCCGCGCCGTCGAAGCGTGCTACCCGGCTGCTCCCACCCTGTCCTTCGAGGGCCGACAGATCGGCGCCCTCGAACACGGCATGGGACAGGCGGGCCCGCAGGAAGGACGCGCCGCGCAGGTCGGCGCCCTTGAAGCTCGCACCGCGCAGGTCGGCGTCGTCAAAGATGGCGCCCTGCAATTGAGCGCCCGAGAAGTCGACGCTGATGCCCTGGGAGGCCCGGGCGGTCATGCCCGCGAGCAGTTGCTTGGTGAACAGCGACTTGGCCGGCCGGAGGTCGAAACCGTCCAGACAAGCCGGCGCACCGTCCTTTCCGTTGGTCTTGGCCCAGACCTCCGACCGGTCGAGCTCCTTGCGGATGTCTCCCAGCCGGGCGATCGCCGCAGCCCCGGGGTCGAGGACGCAGCCTGTCAGGCGAATGCCGGACCGTTCCAGAATGCCCGTGTCGACGTTGGTCAGGATCGCGCCCTGAAGCTGAACGCCGGACAGGCGGGCGCCGGCCAGATCAACCCCGTCCAGATTGGCGTCGGTAAAGTTGGCGTTCTTCAGGTTTGCGTTGCGCAACAGGGCGCCGCGCATCGAGCAGTTGGTGAAGTCCACGCCGACCGCCACGGCGTCGCTCATGTCCGCGCCGTTCGCGGTCGTCCCGTTCATCGAGGTGCGCGGCCCGACCCATTTCAACCCCAGCGCGTCGTCGGCGATGCACAGGACGGCGGCCCTCATGTCGGCCTGGTCGAGGTTGGCGCCGGCGAGCTTCGCTCCGGAGTAGGTCCCGCCGCGCAGGTCGGCCCGGAACAGGGAGGCGCCCCGCAGATCGCAGCGGGTCAGGTTGGCGCAATAGAGGCTCACCCTGGCCATATCGCTGCCGACGAAGGTGCTGCCCGTCAGATCGGCGCCGGTGAAGTCAGCGTCGGCCAGGCGGCGGCGGTCGCATCGCATGCCGCGCGCGACGGCGTAGCGCAGGTCACCCCTTGCGCCGCCAGGTCGACCGCGCGTGAAGGCTTCGTGCGCCTTGATGCGCGCTTCGAACGCTTCCGCGCTCAACAGGAGAACGCGAGGTAATAGACTGGACCGTGACCGTGACATGGCCCCTGCCTACGCCGGGAAGCGTGACTGATCCCTTAGCTGGAGCCTGCCGCTACCCGGAACGGGGGTAATTAGTCGCGCGGCCGCGTCAGCTTTTGGCGACGCCTGCCGTTCTCCACTTCTGGGCCACCGAGAAGATGATCACGCCGGTGGCGACGATGGCGATCAGGATCGTGCAGACCGCGTTGATTTCGGGCGTCACGCCGAGCCGCACCTGGCTGTAGATGCGCATCGGCAGGGTCGTCGCCCCGGGTCCGCTGGTGAAGCTGGCGATCACCAGATCGTCGAGCGACAGGGTCAGGGCCAGCATCCAGCCGGCCAGCACGGCCGGGAAGATATTGGGTAGCGTGACCTTCAGGAAGCTCTGCGCCGGAGTGCAGCCCAGGTCCTGGGCGGCTTCCTCGAGCGACTTGTCGAAGGTCACCAGCCGCGAATGCACGACGACGGCGACGTAGGACAGGGTGAAGGTCGTGTGCGCCAGCATCACCGTCCAGAAGCCCCGGTCGAACCGCATGGCGACGAACAGCAGCAGCAGCGACAGCCCCATGATCACTTCGGGCATGACCAGCGGGGCATAGACCATGCCCGAGAACAACGTCCGCCCCCGGAACCGGCCGCCGCGCACCAGCGCCACGGCCGCCAGCGAGCCCAGAACGGTCGCGATCGTGGCCGACATCAGCGCGATCCGCAGCGTCACCCACGCCGCGTCCAGCAACTGGCTGTCCTGCAGCAGCGCCACGTACCAGCGGGTCGAGAAGCCGCCCCAGACGGTCACGAGCCGGCTGGCGTTGAACGACCAGATCACCAGCAGCACGATCGGCAGGTAAAGGAAGGCGAAGCCGAGCGTCAGCGACACCAGATTGAACCAGGACGGACCGCGCCTCATTGCCCGGCCTCCAGCGCCTTCGCCTGCTGGCGCTGGTACAGGAGGATCGGCGCGATCAGCGTGACCAGCAGGACGATGGCCACCGCTGAAGCGAACGGCCAGTTGCGGTTGGCGAAGAACTCCATCCAGATCGAGCGGCCGATCATCAGCGAGCCCGGCCCGCCGAGCAGGTCGGGAATGACGAATTCCCCGACCATCGGAATGAAGCACAGCAGGCAGCCGGCGATGACGCCCGGAATCGAGAGCGGCCAGGTGACCTGCCAGAAGCTCTTCCACGGCGGCGACCCCAGGTCGGCGGCCGCCTCCAGCAGGGTCTGGTCGAGCCGCTCCAGCGCCGCATAGAGCGGCAGCACCATGAACGGCAGATAGCTGTAGACCAGCCCGATCTGGACCGCCGCCGGGGTGTAGAGCAGGTCGACGGGCGGGATGTGCAACAGGCCGAGGAAGGCGTTCAGCAGCCCCTGCGGCTTGAGGATCCCGACCCAGGCGTAGACCCGGATGAGGAAGCTGGTCCAGAACGGCAGGATCACCAGCATCAACAGGATGTTGCGCGTCCCGGGCCGGCATTTGGCCATGCCGTAGGCCATCGGATAGCCGACCAGCAGCGCCAGGAACGTTCCAGTGGCGGCGAACTGCAGGCTGGAGATGAAGGCATCGAAGTACAGCCGGTCAGAGCCCAGCCGGCCGTACATCTCGAAGTCCAGCGCCGCGAAGAAGGCCTTCAGCCCGTCCAGTCCCCGCGACCAGTCGATCTGGGGCGCGTAGGGCGGCATGGCCAGCGCCGTGTCGGACAGCGACAGCCGCAGCACCAGCAGGAACGGAAAGGCGAACAGGATCGCCAGCCACAGCCCCGGCAGGATGGCGGCTCTGGACCTTGGGCGGCTCACGCCGTCAGCACCACGCCGGCGTCGGGGTCGAAGCTGACCCAGACCTTGTCGTCCCAGCCGATCGGCCGATCAACGAAGCGCCGCGAGTTGGCCCGCGCCACCCGCACCAGCTTTCCGCCGGGCAGTTCGACGATGTAGTTGGTCCAGTCGCCGGTGTAGCCGATGTCCCAGATTTCGCCGGCCAGCACATTGCGCGCATCGGCCGCGGGCGGTTCGAGACTGATGCGCATCTTCTCCGGCCGGACGGCCAGCCAGACGGTCGATCCGGGCCCGGGGCAGTCGTCGTCAAGGACATAGAAGCCGGCCTGGGCCTCGGCGAGATTCAGATGCGCCATCGGGTGTTCGATGGCCTCGACGGTCGTCTCGAACAGGTTCACGTCGCCGAGGAACTCAGCCACGTAGCGGCTGTTGGGGGCCTCGTAGACCTCTTCGGGCCGGCCGATCTGGACGATCTTGCCCTCGCGCATAACGGCGATCCGGTCGGCCATGACCATCGCTTCTTCCTGGTCATGGGTGACGATCAGGAAGGTCACGCCGAGTTCGGCCTGAAGGTCCATCAGCTCGAACTGGGTTTCTTCGCGCAGCTTCTTGTCCAGCGCGCCGAGCGGCTCGTCGAGCAGCAGCATGCGCGGCTTGCGGGCGATGGCGCGGGCGAGGGCGACCCGCTGCTTCTGGCCGCCGGACAGCTGGTCCGGCTTGCGTTTGGCGAAGGCGTCCAGCTTCACCAGCGCCAGCATCTCGGCGACCCGGGCGGCGATGTCCTTCTTGCCCATGCCCTCCTGCTTCAGGCCGAAGGCGATGTTCTGCTCGACGTTCAGGTGGGGAAACAGGGCGTAGCTCTGGAACATCATGTTCACCGGCCGCTTGTGCGGCGGCGCGCCCGCGAGATCCTCGCCGGCCAGGCTGATGCGGCCGGCGTCGAGCGTTTCGAAGCCGGCCAGCATGCGCATCAGCGTGGTCTTGCCGCAGCCGGACGGTCCGAGCAGGGCGAAGAACTCCCCCGGATAGATATCCAGCGAGACGTCATCGACGGCGGCGTGGTCGCCGAACCGCTTCGTGACCGACTCGAACCGCACCAGAGGGGTCGCGTCGGGATCGTTCCACGGCGCGAAGCTGGAGCGAACCGCCCCGATGTTGGGGCGCCGGCCGGCTTCGCTGCGGACCGGTCTGGAGGCGGGCGGACGGCTCATCGTCCGGTCATCACCCGGGTCCAGAGCCGGTTCACCTGTTCCAGCAGCGTCTGCTCCTTGGTCGTGGTCACGAACAGCCGGCTGAACACCTCCGGCGTCGGATAGACGTTCGGATTGGTGCGCAGTTCCTCGTCGACCAGCGCCGTCGCGGGCAGGTTGGCGTTGGCATACTCGGTGTAGTTCGAGGCCCGCGCGATCACCGCCGGACGCAGCATGAAGTCGAGGAACTTGTAGGCCGCGTCCTTGTTCGGGGCGTCCGCGGGAATGGCGAACACGTCGAACCAGACCTGGCTGCCTTCCTTGGGAATGACATAGCTGATCTCGACACCGTTCTTGGCCTCTTCGGCGCGCGTCGCGGCCTGCAGGATGTCGCCGCTGTAGCCGATGGCGATACAGGCGTCGCCGTTGGCCAGGGCGTTGATGTACTCCGAGGAGTGGATCTTGGTGATGTGCGGCCGCAGGCTGACGAGCAGGTTGGTCGCGGCCTCATAGTCGGCCACGTTCAGCGAATTGGGGTCCTTGCCCAGGTAGTTCAGCGTGACGGCGTACATGTCCTCGGACGCATCGAGGAAATAGACGCCGCAGTCCTTCAGCTTCGCGAGGTTCTCGGGCTTGAACACCACGTCCCAGCTGTCGACCGTCACGCCGGGCAGGCGCTTGGCGATCTCGGCGGTGTTGTAGCCGATGCCCATCGTGCCCCACATGTAGGGCACGGTATATTTGCCGCCCGGATCGAACGGCTCCATCCGCTGCATCAGGTCCGGCCACAGGTTCTTGCGGCCGGGCAGCCGGGCGAAGTCGAGCGGCGCGATGGCCTTGGCCGTGATGTAGCGCGGCACATTGTGGTTCGACGGCGCGACGATGTCGTAGCCGGTCCCGCCGGTCAGCACCTTGGTCTCGAGCACCTCGTTGGAGTCGAAGGTGTCGTAGACGACCTTGATCCCGGTCTCCTTGGTGAACTCTTCCAGCAGCGCCGGGTCGATATAGTCCGACCAGTTGTAAATCCGCAGCGTGGGCTCCTTGTCGCCCCCGCCGCAGGCGCTGAGCGCAAGCGCCGCGGCGCCCAGAACGCCGACAGTCCACCGTCGTGTCAGACCCGTCATTCCCGTCATCCCCACATATCCCCGAAAGGCTGGAAACCGTTATAGGGCCTTGGGCGCGCCGCGAAAGCCCTTGACCGTTCCGCGGTAGCGCCGTCGCCCAACTTCCCAAGTCCGGGCACGGCGGCTATAGCCCGCGCCATGGCCCGCATCCTCATCACCTCCGCCCTGCCGTACATCAACGGGATCAAGCACCTGGGGAACCTGGCCGGCTCGATGCTGCCGGCGGACGTGTTCGCGCGCTTCCAGCGGTCGCGGGGGCACGAGACCCTCTACATCTGCGCCACCGACGAGCACGGCACGCCGGCCGAACTGGCCGCCGCCGCCGCCGGTCAGGACGTGGCCGCCTATTGCGCGGAGCAGCACGACCTTCAGAAAGCTCTGGCGGCGCGCTACGGCCTCAGCTGGGACTGGTTCGGCCGCAGCTCGAACGCGCCCAATCACCGCCTGACCCAGCACTTCGCGGAAGCGCTGGAGAAGAACGGCCTGATCGAGGAGCGGACCGACAAGATGGTCTACTCGATCGATGACCGCCGGTTCCTGCCGGACCGCTACGTCGAGGGGACCTGCCCCCACTGCGGCTTCGAGAAGGCGCGCGGCGACCAGTGCGACAACTGCGGCAACCTGCTCGACCCGGTGGATCTGAAGGACCCGTATTCGGTCATCAGCGGCTCGCGGAACATCGAGGTGCGCGACACGCGCCACCTCTACCTGCTGCAGACGAAGCTGGCCGACAAGATCCGCGCCTGGGTCGATTCGAAGTCGGCCGGCTGGCCGGCCCTGACCCGCGGTATCGCCTACAAGCACCTCGACGAGGGGCTGATCGATCGCGGCATCACCCGTGACCTCGAGTGGGGCATCCCGGTCGTCAAGGACGGCGCGCCGCGCCCGGGCTTCGAGACCAAGGTGTTCTACGTCTGGTTTGACGCGCCCATCGAATACATCGGCGCGACCGTCGAATGGTCCGAGGCGACCGGCGCTGACTGGAAGCGCTGGTGGCGCAACGATGAAGGCGCCGAAGACGTCGAGTACGTCCAGTTCATGGGCAAGGACAACGTCGCCTTCCACACCGTCAGCTTCCCCGCGACGATCATCGGCTCCGGTGAACCCTGGAAGCAGGTCGAGCGGCTCAAGGCGTTCAACTGGCTCAACTGGTACGGCGGCAAGTTCTCGACCAGCAGCAAGCGCGGCGTGTTCATGGATGCGGCGCTCGACCTGCTGCCCGCCGACCTGTGGCGCTGGTATCTCTCGGCCAATGCGCCGGAGGGCTCGGACACGGCCTTCACCTGGGAGCAGTTCCAGTCGGCCGTGAACAAGGACCTGGCGGACGTCCTGGGCAACTTCATCAACCGCATCGGCAAGTTCAACGAGAGCAAGTTCGAGGGCGTCGTCCCGGCGGGCGGCGAGCCCGGCCCGCTGGAGGCGAAGCTGTGCGCCGACGTCGCCGCCCGGCTTGAGGACCTGACTGCCCAGATGGACGCCATCGAGGTCCGCAAGGCGACCCAGGCGCTGCGGGCGCTCTGGGTGCTGGGCAACGAGTATCTGCAGGAAGCCGCCCCCTGGACGGCGATCAAGACCGACCGGGACCGCGCCGCTGTGGTCGTGCGCACGGCCCTCAATCTCGCGGCCCTCTACGGCCGGGTCAGCGCGCCGTTCATTCCGTTCGCCGCGGAGGGGATCTGCGCGGCGTTCGGCGAGCCCTGGCCGCCGCAATGGCCCTCGCTGGACGTGACCGCCGAGCTTTCACGGCTGGAACCGGGGCGGCAGGTCCGCGTGCCGGACGTGCTGTTCCCCAAGATCACCGACGACCAGATCGCTGAGTGGACCGAACGCTTCGGCGGCTCTGACGAAGCCTGACGCCGTCGGCCCGCGAGGCTCAGGGCGTCGCGGGCGTCGCCTGGGCCAGGCAGGTCTTGCGCGCGGCCTCTTCAGTCTCGGCGCGGCAGAACTTGGTGATCTCGTCAGCGTCGATATCGAGGAAAGCTGGCGCGGTGGCATTGTGCTGACTCACCTGCAGCGCCCGGATCGTGGTTGAGCGATAGCCGTCCCAGATCATGTGCACCGCGACGTACAGCACGATGACCAGACCGACGTAGCCGATCCAGCGGTGCTTGTTCAGCAGGCGGGCGATGAAGGTCGCGGCGACGCCCATCAGGGCGATCGACAGGATCAGGCCGAACACCATGATCCAGGGGTGCTCGTGCGCCGCACCGGCGACGGCCAGCACGTTGTCGAGCGACATGGTCACGTCGGCGATCATGATCTGCAGCAGCGCCGCGCCGAAGGTCTTGCGCTTGATGCCCAGCTCTTCGGGCGTGGCGCCGCCGCCGTGATGGGCGGCCAGGGCCTGGTCCATCTCGACGCCGGACTCGGCCTGGTCGTGAGTCGTCTGTTCCTGCAGCTCGCGCCACATCTTCCAGCAGACCCACAGCAGCAGGAAGCCGCCGGCGAGCATCAGGCCGACGATCGCCAGCAG
Organism: Caulobacter sp. FW305-C-30-S16; assembly: GCF_058783025.1. Classification (NCBI taxonomy): domain Bacteria; kingdom Pseudomonadati; phylum Pseudomonadota; class Alphaproteobacteria; order Caulobacterales; family Caulobacteraceae; genus Caulobacter; species Caulobacter sp. FW305-C-30-S16. The sequence continues at coordinate 1,007,697 of NZ_JBYSYH010000002.1, forward strand.
CTGCACGGTGATCAGCGCGAAGCCGATGCGCATGACCACGGCGGCGGCCAGACCGATCAGGATCGCCTTGCGGCGCTGTTCCACGGGCAGGGCGGCGGCGGCCAGCCCCACGGCCACCGCGTTGTCGCCCGCGAGGACCAGGTCGATCATCAGGACCTGGAGCAGGGCAGCGCCCGCACCGGCTATTTCAGCGCCAAACAGACTTTCCAACATGGGCTCTCAATGCGACAGCCGCCGCCGCCTTGCAAGGGCGCCGACGGCTGTTCTGGCTCGGTTCAGGTTCGGCCGCCGCTAGTGGGCGTGTTCCGGTTCCTTGTGGTGAGCGCCGTGATCATGGCCGTGGCCGTGGTCATCGTGCCCGTGCCCATGGTCGTCGTGCCCGTGGGCGGCATGGTCGTCATGGCCGTGGCCATGGTCGTCATGCCCATGCCCGTGCCCGTGCCCGTGATCGTCGTGGCCGCTCACCGGCGTGTGGGAGATATGCTGGGCGGGACCGTGGCCGTGGTCGTCGTGACCGTGCGCGCCGTGATCGTCGTGCCCATCGCCGTGGCCGGGCGCTTCATGGCCGTGGCCGTGGCCGTCGTCATGGCCATGCCCATGGTCATCATGGCCGCCGTGACCATGGTCGTCATGACCATGCGAGGTCAGAGCCGCCGGATGGGCGCTGTGGCCGTGGTCGTCGTGTCCGTGTCCATGGTCGGCCGGGCCATGACCATGATCGTCATGTCCGTGGCCGGGGGCGGCGTGATCGTCATGACCGTGGGCATGGTCGTCATGGCCGTGGCCGTGCCCATGGTCGTCGTGCCCGTGCGCGTCATGAGAGGTGTGGTGCGCGCCGTGGTCATCGTGTCCGTGGCCGTCATGGCCGTGGCTGTGATCGTCGTGCCCGTGGCCGGGGGCGGCATGGTCGTCGTGGCCGTGCGCGGCGTGATCGTCATGCCCGTGAGCATGGTCGTCGTGACCGTGACCGTGATCGTCGTGGCCGTGCGAGGCGAGGGCGTAGCCGCCCGCGGCGCCCGCGGCGGCGGCGATCATCGGATTGACGTAGCTGGCGTGGTGCGCTTCCGGCTCCGGCTCGTTGACGCCGTAGTCCTGCATCGTGCGGAACTTGCGGCGACGTTCGGCGCGGGCGCGGTTGGCGCTGGCGCCACGGGCCAGGAAGACCAGCAGCAGCAGGGCCAGCAGGGCGAGGGCGCCGCCGACCACATTTTCGCGCGCGACCTTGCCGACCAGCGGCAGTTCATCGGGCACCCACGGGAAGGCCAGCGCCTTGAGCGACAAGGACGGCAGCTTGAAGCCCTTGGCGGCGTCCTTGGCCGCTTCGACCGGCGCGGCGACGGCCTCCTCGAGCGAGCCGACCGAGAAGGCGGTCTTCGGCCTGGAACCGTTCAGCTCAAGACCGTAGTCGGCCTTCAGCGGGGATTTTTCGGCGGCGGTCGGCTTGACCTTCCAGGTGAAGGTGGTCGGCTTGCCGGCGGCGACGGGCGCGGTCTGCTGTCCCGGAGGGCTGATTTCATAGCCTTGGCCCTGGAGGTTGGCGTAGGCGCTGACCTTGCGGGCGGATTTGGCGAGGCCGAGCTTGGCGGCCTGCTCCTGCACCATGGCCAGCAGATCGCCGGGCAGCGACAGGACGACGTCGGCTTCCTTGCCGGCCTTCAGATCCGCAGGCACCGACAGCGCGGCGCCGCGATTGATCGAGGCGGACACCGCCGTCTGCAGCTGCTGCGTCGGATTGGGCTTGGCGACAGGCGCCGCGGCGACGACCGCCGGGGCGGCGGGCGCGATCACGGGAGTGGGCGCAGCCGGCTTGATCGGGGCCACGGGGACCGGCTTGGGTGCGGCCTTCGCGATCGGCGCCGGGGCAGGGGCAGGGCGAGCGACCGCTGGACGCGTGACGGTCACCGGACGCGGAGCAGGCGCGGCGGCGGTCCGCCAGGTGCGGCGCGGAGCGGCAGCCACGGCGCGCGGCGCATAGCGGTTGCCATACACCTGACGCCGTTCGGCGGCGGTCATGTCCTCGGGATTGGCGATCGGCCGCATGGCGATCTGCAGCGTGCCGTCCGCCTTGCGGCGGGTGACCAGCTGGAACCGCGGGGCATCACCCGAGGTGTAGCTGGATTTGCCTTTGGGTTCAGGTAGATGGTCGTATTTGTGACCATAGAACTTCACGCGTTCAGCGCGGCTCAGGTCGCCCGGGTTCGGGATCGGCGCCATGCCGGTGAACGTGCGCGGGCCGCCGGCCAGGCCGTCAGAGCCGGACCGCGCCGGAGCGGGGCGACCCATCAGGTCGGGGGCGGAGCCGCCGCGGTCGTAGCTGGAAGGCGGAGGACCCGCGTAGCCGTCGTCGGGCGCGGCGCCGCCGCAGCCCGTCAAAGCCAGAAAAGCCGCGCCAGAGGCGGTACAGGCCGCCAAACGCACAAAGCCCTTCAACATAGAGAACCCCCGATCCCATGCCGAAACGGCGGGAAAACAAGGTCCCGCCCTTCACAAGGCGGAAGAAAAACACGCCTTGGCGACGAAATCAAAACGCTTAATTCAGATTCTCGTAACGTCTTCTCCCTACGCGCGAGTTCTGGACGCCTCGTAGAGCGCGATTGCCGCCGCATTGGACACGTTCAGGCTCTCGAAATCGCCCGGCATCGGGATCCTGACCAGGACGTCGCAGTGCTCGGAAACGAGGCGGCGCAAGCCTTCGCCCTCGGATCCGAGGACCAGAACGGTCGGCGAGCCATCGATCGCGTCTGCCAGGTTGACCGTCGTATGACTGTCCAGCCCCAACGTGCGCCACCCCAGGTCTGAGAGGGTCTCCAGCGCTCGTGAAAGGTTAACGGCGACCCCGTGAGGGATACGGTCGATGGCGCCGGCGGCGGCCTTGGCAAGGGCGCCGCTCAGCGCCGGGGCGTGCCTGTCCTGCAGGATCACGCCGCGCGCGCCGAACGCCGCCGCCGACCGGAAGATGGCCCCGACGTTCTGCGGATCGGTGATCTGGTCGAGCACGATGATCACGCCTTCGGCCGGCGACCCCATCTCCTGAATAGAGAGTGGCTCCAGCGGATCGATCTTCAGGGCCAGGCCCTGGTGCACCGCGCCGGCGGGCAGGGCGCGTGCGATTTCCACGGCCTCAACCGTGTCGAGCACCTTCTGCGGACCGAACTGGCGAGTCAGGGCCTGGGCGCGGTCCGCTGTGGCCAGGAGTCGGCGCGGCTGGCCGCGGTTCGGATTCGCCAACGCCGCCTCCACGGCGTGGACGCCCCACAGCCAATCCTTGCTGTCGGCTCCGGAAACCCTTTGTGGACGGGCTTTTCCGCCTTTATCGAGATGCGGACGAAAGCCTGTTTTCCGGTCGTTGCGTTGTTTGGGGGACGACACTATAAGACGCGCTCCGATTTGGGGCCCCACGGTTTTCCGCGCGTTGCGGAGGGCTTGAGCCGCCAAGGAAGAAAGCCTTTAGACCGCGTGCGGGGGAATGTCCCGAGTGGCAAAGGGGAGGGACTGTAAATCCCTTGGCGTCAGCCTTCGCAGGTTCGAGTCCTGCTTCCCCCACCACGCAGCTGAAGGCTCTCCTCCAGGCGACAGGGGCCCCGATCTGAAACGAACGGGAGTCCATCGCGATCCCGCCGCAGGGCGGGTATAGCACAATGGTAGTGCAGCAGCCTTCCAAGCTGAGGATGCGGGTTCGATTCCCGCTACCCGCTCCAGGCGCTCCCTACATCTACACAGACGTCGCTGGCGCCAGGGATTGGAAAGAAAATGGCCAAGGAAAAGTTCGAACGTAACAAGCCGCACTGCAACATCGGCACGATTGGTCACGTTGACCACGGCAAGAC